>JAFDXN010000057.1 GCA_018267915.1 Bacteroidota bacterium
CGGTCAAAAAGTTCGTCGGTGTTATACATGTGTACCCCTGTACATTTCCTCGCCAATGGTGACAGATAGCTTTTTTGCCTTTTGCAGTGAAGTGTGAACAAGAATGAAAACACCTAAAAACTACAGAATTCAGTATTGGGTATAGTATATAAAACAATATACAATAGAATCTGGTTCTGTAGAAAATATAATAAAAGTTCATGAAAATCTTTATTGAGTATATGTTAGATATATCTCTGAAAACATACCACCACAACCTCATCACTGAATTCTGTAGTTTTTAGGTGTTTTCATTCTTGTTCACACTTCACTGCAAAAAGGCAGAAAAGCTATCTGTCACCATTGGTGAGGAAATGTACAGGGGTACACATATATAACACCGACGAACTTTTTGACCGATTTTTTCTGCCCTATCAAGTCCTCTTTCCAAAAAAGGAAATTTTTTTGGTCGTTGGTCTCTTGTTTCCTAATTTGGATAGTTTCCTAATTTGGACTATACAAAAACATTGCACAGTATGCATGTGTGCCGCGAATATATACACTTTATAAACAACAACATACACTCTTCAGGGAGAGAGGGTAGGATCGGGCGATATTTTTTCCTCTCGCATCGACCTATCTAACGAGACAGGCAGCTTTTTTTCTGATGCGTCAACCGAAGAAGATTGACAGCAACTGCTGTCGGACGGATACACTTTAAAAACGTTAATAGTGATCTCCTTTCCGTTGCTAGCCATGATGGCTCTGCACATATTCGCATAAAAATTCAGACGTCCGGAGCTTTTAGCACCAGAGACACTGAGTATCATCGCAGTATCGGACTCGTCAGAAGCGACCGGTTTGGCGCTGTGCCGTGCTGTTGGCGTTTGGCAAACCGCACTCGGTCGATCCTCCGATATTCTGCGACTCTCCGGGTGTACGGCTTTCCCATTACCCGCCATCAGGAACGACGCGTCTGGTTTCTTCAGCTGCTTGGCTTCGGGCAAGTCGCGCTCCAGCGGCCGCTTGCTGCCGATCGGAACCAGACGAGGCGCAGGATCCTCGTCTGTGGGCATGCGGATTTGGTAGACTTGGTCGTGCAAGCGGACGACGTCCATTTCTCCGAGTGTGATCATCGGTTTCATAGAGGTCGGCGGTGTGCGTGTTTTCATGTCCGTCGAAACAGCCATTGCGTCCATTGATGTTCACGCTTCGATCTTCAAGTTGGAAAGAAAAACAAAACGAACTGAAAATAAACAAAATTTTATAAAATATGGTTCTGGTATTCGCGGAATTCGAGAACAAAAACTTCCTTATTTGGAAAGTTTTCCTAAATTGGAAATGCTATTTAAAATTCACGGAACGGCTTGGAAAATGACAATATCACTGTAAATTATCTATGACAATACAGTACATTCTATTATTCTTGAGATCCATTGCTGTATGGAAGCATTAACACCCGACAGGAAATTGGCGGAACCAGCGCCTCTAAAACGGCCTACGCATACAGATTTTTCGTGCGGTATTGGACTTTCGTTTTATGAACGTTTTCAATACCCATCATCTCCTGTCGCTCCAGCTCTCAACAACATCCAGGAGGTGGATATCTTGCCTTACAAGAGAAAAACGACAGACTGTGAACATGTCGTGCATGGAAACCCAAGTGCGAAGAACATGCGTGGAAAAAGAAGGAAAACCGCACCCATACCATTCAAGGTTCCAGATGACGTTGGAACGGATATGTGGGGTTGATGAATACTCTGTATTTTGTAATGAAATATACCAGAAAACTGTTATATTAAGTACATTTGCGACATTCCAGCAAAAAAGGTTCAGAAAGCGGATGATATAAAAACTTGTCGATCGTCCTTAGTACATGCTCGTGGACAGAAAGGGACGTCCTCAACTTGCTGAAATTGTTATAGAAAATCCAATAAATGTTCTGCATGTTCAAATCGCTGCGACGCCATTTCTTCAACTCTGAATCGAACGACATAATCCACCGACCATGCAAACCAGCATCCGTGTCCATGAAATTAATAATTGCTGATGACTTTTCGGATGGCAGGGTCTCCACTCTAAAGTGGAGCTTCAGTACACCATCAAGCAAAGTCCCGCCATCGATCTTCATGTACATGATATACACATCACCAATGAACTGTTTCGGAGGGCGTTGTGTTCTACGCTGAATTTCGGAATAATGGATCAACAAACCAGTAAAACCGTACTGCTCTAAAATAAGCCATATCAGTTCGACTGGACAATTGTACATTATACTTTCATGAACGACGCGCAAACGGAAAAATGTTCTCAATACAGCCGCATCGACAGACTGAGTGTAGGTAGAGTGATACGTTTCAACGTCGTATAATCCAATCGAGTTGGACTCGCAAATGTTGCGTGAACGAAGAATTGCTCCAACTATGACCAACTCGCAAGGCTGACCACAGATCGACTTGGTCTTTTCGACATCGTATACTCCATTCGATTCAGCAGGCTCGGACATTGTCAGGATCTATTATCCAACTGTACTTCCGAGCGTTAAGTTTTGTTTTTTGTAGACATTTTTACTGGAATAAAATCTATATTTGGAAATATTAAAACCGGTTTTATGACCAGCGGGTCAAATAAGGATACTTCAATTTATTCTCAAGAGAAAACCCAGTCTCACATTTCTACATCCAGTAGATAGTCCTGTGATGCAGCATCGAACATTCGTTCACAATATTCTTCAGCTTCGTGGATGTCTCGCGATTGCATGTTCTCGTACAATCTAGAAGAATAGTCTGGGATTTCGAACAACACCATTTGTCCGTTGTCCAGGTCGTAGATGCTCAGATCCGTCTTGCGGAACACTTCCAGGTACGAATTGCCACGCACTTCCTTGTACACCATCAACATGAATTCGTACACGTCGAAATTAAACAGACGTAGACGGAAAAAACTTCCCAGTTTCTCCGGAGGATATTTGGTTCGCAATTCGATGCTCAGTAGACGAAGTGCTGGAATGATTTCCTTTCGCTCTGTCGTAACCCACGCCACCAGTTCTTTGAGGCACAGGGCCTGGTGGTTGCTCATGATGTCATGAATGGCGCCATTGGACGAATCCCTGCACATAACGACATCAAAACTCCAGGCGAGATACGGGACCACTCGCTCTGCAAATGTCTTTTGTGTAACGTCCTTCTTTTTCTTGAAGTAGTACTTGGACGCGAGACATACAAGCCCCAGAAATTCTTCGGTGAAGTTCCTGTCGTACGTAAGAGGTTCCTGGTATATGGTGCTGTTTTGTAGGTAATTCTTGAGCACCGTCTGGGATGAAGTCAGCCACTTCATGCGATTGAATATGGTAGCGCTTGTAGTACCGATGAGCAAGAAATACAATCGTATAAGCATATAGAACGGGGTGTAAAACCTGATTTTCAGAGATCGTACGCGGACCGACGCACTTCCAAATACCTCCCCAAATTCAGAAACGGGAGAGCTTTGGGTAGAAATAGACTCGTCTCGGACAATCGTTGCTTTCAGAGCACCCAACAGTCTGTAGGCCACTCCGGCGCTCGTATGGATGACATCAGGCCTGTTTCGAATGCTTTCGCCGTAGCGTTTTTCTGGATCCAAAATAAGCACATGCAGCTGATCGTCGCTATCGACATCAATGGAAGAAGAAAAAATATCGTGAACTTTCACCGTAGTTTCATGCGTTGTGGTGATTGAATCCTCTGCAACGTCGACCGAAACAGATGTCAACTTGACGGAGTTCGACTTGGATTTGTCCTGTTTGATCTTCACCAACGAGACCTTGGCATCCAGCGGATTCTCTCTGGATCTAGTTGGAAGATACAACATATTGTGGCGAATCATGAGATGCACAAGACTGTTGGTGAGAACCACGCCATTGCCGTGACTAATCGGTACAGTTTCCGCCATGACTTTGTCTATGGCTTCCTTTTGCCAGTCTTGCGTATTGTCGTTAAATACAATGCGCAACAGGTCTCCATAGATGGCTGGAGATATTTTGTGATAAGGACCCTTTTTTTGTTTGGAGGCCATTTTTCCGTTTTGGGCGACGGTTCTTTATGTTCAATATTATAATCATGCAAAATATAGCATAACAAAGCATTTGATAAATTTTTTTGCAGTGTTCTGTTTGATGAATCAGCCGGACCTGTGACAAAACAATAGTTGTGTACGCGAGTCGTTTTGGCACTTGCAAAATGATAATCTACAAGTCAGTCTGTTGTATCTGTTCTAGTGTCGTAGAACTATATGATTGTCCGTCTGCCGGAGTTATTGTAGATTTCAATCAGGGATTGGTAGCATGTCGACTCAAATGCTATGAAAAAATCTACCAGAAAACCATCAAGTATTTCGTTCCGGTTGATGATGACGATGACGAATTATTCTCTAAAAAAGATGTTGTCACAACATCGCGGTACGCCAGCGGCCCTCTGATCGAAGATAGGTATGGCATTTGGATCACGTTTAGTGCGTGTGTGGCTGTAGTTGATAACGTGTACTCACTATTTTTTGTATACTGCTTTATGATATGTGTAGCAGCAGCTCACTCAACTCATCCAGCGAATACGAAAGCGATAGTTCTAGCGATATAGGTAGCGCGGATAGCTCCGTCTTCGATGATCAGGTCGATTACATATATGTATCTTCTACTAGCGAGGCCAGTTCTGTCACGTTGTCGGACGAAGAAGAGAGCAGCGAAATTTCTGTGTACAGCATCGATGACGAAAGCGATGATTCTGTGTTAGGAAAAAGAGGAATAGAAGAAGTGGAGAACGTAGAAGAACCAGACGGCAAGATAGTATCTGATGTTGATGGGTTTGATGATTTTTCAGACGAAGATCCGCTGCAACACTTCGATCCTCGTCATGCTCGTTCTTAGCTCTGTAGAATACACTTTTTATATTGTACATTGATTTTGGTACAGAAATACAGACCAGCTAGCAACTGCTGTAGTAGACATTGATCTTGTTGTAGATCATTTTTGCCAGTTCCACATCCACACGCAGGGGGCCTATCCTGATGAACTGGTAGCACTGCTGAGACTCCTCTGAAAAAAGATCGTGATTTTCCATCCAGTCCATAAATGTCTCTAAGGTATCGGCGCAATTCAGTGAATGCATGGTGTCGTCGAAAAGCGTAATAGTGAGCCCGTCGCCATGGAAGATCAATGACTTGACGCTGCTGAGTGGCACCGGAGGGTTGTGGGCTCGTTTGACAACAAAGAAAGTGTTTTCCAAGTAAAGCATTTTGAGAAATACTACGATACATTCAATGCAATAATGTCCAATGTATATAATCACCAAACTGTAGACATTTTTCTCAGATTTTTGTCTACATATTCCTTTTTTGGAAAATTTTATAGGAAAACGATTGTTGTGGACAGATTTCTATATATGGTATAAATTACAAAACCGGTTTGTTTTTCTTTTTGCTATCCTTCGGTGGGCGTAGCATTTCACAGGTCGACGCCACACCATCTGCCACACAGTTACAGCTGCCCAGAATTTGTAGCCAAAGTTGGAACAGTATCATATCGGCTATTTCAATGGGACAGCCGTACTGCAACTTCACCAAATATCGAAATTGAACCATAAACCCACGTTCAAAAACACACTCCTCGAATAAGTGTAGTGTTTTCATCCACTCCATTTCATCAAAGCATATCGCGAACCACTCATCTCTGTACTTATCGAAAATTTCCTGAGTAGCAGGATCGAATGCAGGGGCGTTTTTGGGCCTGATTTTCGGCGATCTCAATGCCAGCCAGCTCCTGAACACAAACCAACCTCTACATTGCATCAATGGTCCGCTGTTTCTCAGTTTGCAATCGCAATCCATTTTTTTCTGTCCAAACGAATCTGCTTTGTACACCTCGCTGGACGTATGCACTGCGTCACAAAAGAACGTTTTTGCGACGTACAAGACATTCATGCTTTCCATTAACGCAAAAATAGTTTTATCATCCAGTACGAACGCGCTGGCTGTGAGTTTCTGTATTTGAACGCTTCCAGTTGTGGAATGTCTCAACATCCTAGAAATCTTTTTTCTATTCCATGGAGTTTTCAATTGTAAAAGTTTCAGAAAGCAATAAAAACAAAAAGCATAAGTTTTGGTCTTGAGACGTTCAGTACACAAAATACATTCCGGTCTGAATCCAGAATTTATGATTTGCCAAGAAAAGTATTGGACGGTACGTTGGCGCATAGTTGCAGGATGGGTGCGATACGCAACAAGTTCTTTCTGGGCGTCTTCTTCAGCGACGTTTGGTTCTTGAATGATGCTGGTCTTTTTCAGATACAGACCATGGTATGCCAGTCTTTTGTATATGCTAATCGGTATTGCCAGGCGAAAGGGAGTTAAATTTTCATTTTCGTAGTCTTTCCATGAACCGAAATCGTGGAATACATTCATGTACTTTAGCAAAAAATCGTATTTTTTGACTTGTACTAGAAATTCCAACACAGACATAATCACACGCCTGTTGTTGTTCACGATGGGTATATCGACTGGCATGTGAAGTAACAAAGGCATGAGTTCCAATAGTTGTTCTATAAGGCCGTCACTTTCCGGATTTCGCATGGACTTTAGCAACCACGGACCGATCATTTTCGCGACAGCGTTATGAGCCTCGTACAAATTTCCACAGGAAATCCGCAAACGCGCCATTGCATAGGAGAAACACCGGTAAGCCTTTGCGTGCATGAATATCATACATGCTGTTGCAAGAGTGGAGTCATTGGTATGAGTGCTCTTGAATTCTATGAATGACTTTATGTCATCCTTTGTGGCCATACATGAATAAATGCAAAAAAGGTCTGAATTCTTAATATGGCAGGAGACGGTCTTGTCGGTGCGATCGACCAATGTTAGAGTGTGTATGTCAAAACTCTTGTACATGGTCTGTTCGGTGGGTTCAGAACACAAACCGTGTTTTTTACACAATACTCTGAAAATCAACATACACCCCATGGCGTTATGATTCCACAAGAGATTGATCACGTAAGATACGTTATCTTTGACTATAACCCCCCGCTCTATCTGATTCTCCGCGATTTTACTGAAGTTTTCGTGGTCGTCCGTCTTGGCTAACATGTGCATGATGATGAGCATGTGTGATTCCTCGAACACAGGCAAAATGTCTGGGCCCGATTCTGCACAGAAACGTTTTGACTTGGGATCAAAACTTTTGATTTTTCTCTTGTTTAGCATTTGAAGGTCATTTCGTAGGGAATCGTAAATCAAAGCACGTTCATTCGGATCATACACAGCCATGTCTATGGTGGAGGCGTAAGGAAGTCTGGTAATTCGGATGGTTCACGATATTTTATTGTTTTAATTGTTCAGAATAGAAATATACATTTCCATTTAAGGAAATTTATTACACGTCTTTTTCGAGAACGGACCATTCCTCAGCATCATCACTTGCTGAAAACATTCATGAACATCTTACCAACACATTCACAAGTGCTCAGAATTTCCAGCCACAGAAAATAAATGATCGTATTAGCCAGTTCCTCCGGCACGCTGTATCGATTCTTCAACGCTTTTCTGAATTTACTACAGAATCCAGTGAATATCAGCTCACGTTCGTACGTCTCGAAAATACGAACCCATTCGATATCGTCGCAGCATATGGAACTGCATAAATTCACAAACTCCATAACGCTATCATTCTTTCCAGCTAGCACCCGCCGCCCACATTCTACTGAACTCACGGGTCTAGTAGCGACCCAACTGTAGTACACAAACAAACCATGGTTCCTGAGCAACATGACTGAATTGACCAGTTTGCAGTGGGATTTCAGTGGGAACGTTTTCTTATATCTGTTTTCAGTAAAATTGTTGTAATGTACAATATCACAGAAAAGCGATCTGGCCACGTAGTCATATCTTCTGCGATTGATCCAATAGAACAACGGAGGGCTAGCAAGAATGAACGACGAAACAACCGCTTTGTGGACGGTTCTAAGGTAAAATTTTTTAGACTGATCCAAATTCTCCCACTCCTTGATAATATCAGGCTCATTTGGTTTTGCACGGATTAAAAGTTTTTTCATCATGCATTGAGCACAATGTCCCGGAGGAAGAAACTTTCCATTATGTCCAGAACATTTGTACTTGCCCTCTGGAACGAAGTAGTCCAGAATTTTTCTCCTGCTTTCTTTTTCCATACGTAATTTTGTATGCAGTTGGACGGCCCTTGGATTTTCCTCCGGCGTATCGATACACTCAAATCGACTTACCGATAAACCTCTCGGTAATAAAAGCTCAAACATTCTCAGAGACACCTTAATCGTTTCTCTGTATGGAACACACCGTCTCGCCTGATCAAACACCGAGAAATCATCGAATGGTCTGATCAGTCGTTCTAGTAGCTCAACGTTATCCGTCTTAATGAGCCTCATTCCCACAGTGGAATTGACGATGTAATTGCGTTCCTCGAAATCACAGCTCATGAAGAGTAGTTGCGGAATGAAGTCTCGAAGTAGAAGTAATTGATCGACATCAGTTTCGGGGTGTTTTCCTCGACTCGTTAAATGCTCTATCTCCTTCCGTAATCCATTCATGACATGTCTGTTGAAAACAGATATGCCTCTTTTTTGCATCTCACTGAATCGCGTGAGGCAGAATCTGAAACATTCCGAGGACTTCAGCGTCCAAAATACGCGGATCATAGTCTGAAACAGCTGTACGTAATGTTTAGAGGGTATGAAAAATTCGTGAATGAACTTCTGTAACTTGATAACATCGTCCTGCTTGCCTATGGCGAAAATAGCAGCACATAACGACCTGTAGGATACATGCCAATGTTCGGTCTTGTTCTCCGGCAATAAAAACGTCCCACTGACAGGCTCCACCTGTGCATTTGAATATTCCCCCAAGTCTGGTGCATAAGGCGCTTCCTCAATACAATAAGGAAAAACCTGTAGACATAATACGGTAAAACATTTCACGGCCAATTTGTCTCCACATCGACTCATGAGAATCTGTCGATGTTTCTTCGCTAAATGAAAAACAGCCGCTTTGTGCTCCTCAATCAATTTCTTCAATCTTTCGTCATCGTCCGTTCTCACGATAATGGTAAACGCGGTCAGAATGTCTGAAGAGGAAACTTTCAATCGCTTTTCTGTTCCGTCGCTATACCTAATCCTTTTGCTAGTTTCATCGTATTCTTCTATACTGCGCTTCTGTCCAAGAATCGACTGACTCGTGGAAATCAGCTTGTCTACGTATTTACCGCGTTTATCGGTCATAACCTAAAATCAGGGCATCGTACATATACGATTCGTTGGTGGATTAAATTGATCGGATGTGTAAATTTTTTGGATTTCTGTTTTTGTATATTTCTAAATTAGGAAACTTTACATCTATACAAAACGAACGATATTACAACCGAAATTGCCAGGATGGTATCAATTCGCTGTCATTTCCGTCCACAAATTGTCGATGTAATCCTCGGCTGCTTGGTATTTTAGCGGATAGGTGGCAATACAACAACAGTCTTTCAACAAAAGCAGCCATACACTCTGTATAATGTACATTATAATCTCGAGAGGAATTTTTTCGTCAATCCCCAGCGTCATATTTCTTATGAGTAAGGTGAAAACCGCGATTCTTATGTTATCGAACCCAGTAGTATCTTGGTCAAACAGCGATTCGCCGTATCTGTAAATGGTTCTGGGCCAAAGAGGAGACATGCATATTTCGTGGTTTATTGCGTGAATTTTACGCAATTGCTCCGTGTATGGCTCCAAGACTTCGCACCAATCACACGAAAGACACTGAACGTCCTCATCGATTCTGACACAGAAGGTGCTGTATCTTCTGTGGTATACACTACATTCATGAGGAGATTGCACTGCGATCCATGATCGAATCAAAGGCAGACCACATCTGTGGAAAAAAATGGAGCCATTACCCTTAAATTGACTCCAATGATTGAAGAATCTCCAAAATCGACAACAGGAATTGGCGTGGAAATTGTAGTGTACTAATCTAAAAAGAAGTTTCAAGGGAAAAAAATACCGATTGAAAATCATCCAATTGATTATTCTGTAATCGGAGGACATAAACATCGTCTCAACAGCTCTCTCAAAGGCGCGGCTGATGTTTTTAAGACTGATTAACCGATCGTCGGTTCGCACCCAGCGTTCTGGCTGAATCAGATACCTTTTCATTTTCAGTAGATGACCTGTCCCAGTAAGGTTATAGTCGGTGTATCTTATGGGATTTAACGTTTGCCAAAAAGTTAGGCATTGGAAACCAACTGTTCTAAACACGTTCTTCGACTGTTCTGGAGTGCAATTGTTGATTAACATCTGATTATCGCTTGCATAAGAAGTCCTTACGTAAGATTGGCATGGCTTTTCTCCATCAGCTATCATAGCAAAAGATGCTATCTCAAAGCTCATGCCGGAATCAGATGCTATTTGCATTGCGTCGCTCCATCCATCGCCAGAAGCATATTTCAGTCCTATTGTGGTGAGGTCTAGAACGTCTGTAACAACCGACTGGAGACATTTTATACTGTTTTTTAACAACATTTGTTTCCTGATGAACATAAGCAATTCCGAATAAGATTCGAGAACAGACCATTTTCTAAACAGTAGGATTTCATCAGTTATACACATAAGTCCCCGCAACCTGATGAATTTCTGTAGATCGTCCGCAGAAAAAACATCAACAAACGCCCGTTTAAGATGAGTCATCATAACCATAGACATCGATGTTTCATCGTGGCTGTACTCGAGATTCAAGTAATCTTTTATATGTTCCAATATACTGAATGCATTCACCTTCCAAATAGAGTACAAAAATGGATAGTCGTTATTTTCGAACTCGATGACACATTTGTAAAATATACCGTTGCAATATACATAATCGTAAAACGCGGTCCAATCGTCTTTTTTTGCGATTTCTACAGCTTGGTCGTAAATTTGCGACAATTTCGGATCGTACTTTCTCCCATGCATTCTATATCCGTGCTGAGCATACCATCTTTCATAGGCACTCGAAACACTTATCACAGATTTTTTGGCCTCTGGGCAATCTTCCGACGGACGAGTCGCTCTTTTTCGCAACATGAATTCGGTGTGCTCGCCGGTATAATTTTTCAAAATACACTGTTTCCATATTCCACGCATATCATTTATTTTAAAACGGCTTTTACAGTATTTCCTTTTTAAGATGAATCAATCGTACGACTTTCCGACGTACGTGGCCAATTCCATCTGTAGAGCGCCGAAACCGAATTCGATCATCACCGCCTGCTCTTCGTCGATGCTAATTACCGCGGGCAGGCCAAAATTGTACTGTGGCCACAGAGCGCCCATGGTCATACCGATGCATCTGTAACACGATGAAAAAACGAGCACTGTATTGGAGCTTGCTCCGAGATGCTTATTCAGACTCGGTATCTTCTGTAGTGTGTGTATCAGTTCCAGCGTGGTGCGATACGTTAATTCTGTGTTTTCCGCTGGATCGTCCAGGAATTTAAGGCCTTCTTCATCTTTGATCGTAATGAAATACATATCTCCGGTGCAATAGACATCCATCGAAGAAACTGCACATTTGACCGTTTCTAATAAAAGTACGTTGGTCATCAGGGGTTCTTGGGATTTGTGTGTAGTTGATATGACGATAATGTCAGTGGCGCGCCGGCATCGTTGTTCCGTGGAGATCAACTTCGACAACTCGAAGAAGGTATCTGATTCTGTGGGGTTCGGCGTCTCGCGTGATTTCATGGTTATGGAAATGTCTATAGTTGCCAAACGGCCCAGACGTCCGACGTCAATGAGTACCATTGTTGTTGGATTTGGAAGTCTCATTCCAACGTAGAAAAACAGCCCGACAGGGAGATCACTGTAGAAAAAGTACGGATGCTTTCCGTACGTTTTGAATAGTGCCATTCCCCTCGCTGTCTCAACCCGTCTTGAAAACACGAGACTTCCAACGTCTATGGGAGTTCCAGTGATGACAAACTTGTCTGTTACATCATCAGCATTGTTGTAATGCGATAAAACAGCGTTCTTGAGACTCTCCAGCATGGAAGCATCGGGGTTTCTGGATACATAATAAATGGTATGAAATGGAGCCGAAGCCATATGAATTTCAAGTAACAGCTTCTACACACGCGTGCCGCTTACCTGTTTTGGTGGGTCAATTTTTTAAAAAGGATGCTCTGGGTGAGGATCGAACTCACGACCTTGGCGTAACTCGGCACAGGACTGGGTGCGTCGCGGCGGCATTGAATCCGCCATGAGAAGCATAGCGCCTGTTGTAACGCTATAAGCACCACGCTCTACCGACTGAGCTACCAGAGCCAGAGACTGGACGTGATCCAGCGACCTGCATGTTGTTGTTGTTAGTGACTCGACCATTGTACCATAGATACAGACGATCTTATGTTTTTGATGTTTATGTTGTTGGTTTTATTGCCATGTCTATCCGTTACATGACGGATCTTTCCCACACTTCTGTCGAGCTCCAAACGAATCAAAACACATGCACTGCTTCGACCAACAAGAAACTGGTGGGTACAATGATCATGGGTGATGGTTGAGCGATGCTGCATTGAATGTTAAGCTGCCAGCCAGGCTCGGCAACAAACATCGTGGGCGATTCTGATGCTCCGAGTTCTTCAAACGGAAATCCTATCGACGTAACGTTCACGCTGTCCAGTGTAAAAGCCATGGGCACTGGAACAGTGAAGAATGCAGATGAAAAATTCACCATCAGCATACACAGGATCTGCGGCTCTGTACCATTACCAGCAAAGTAAATTCCTGCAGTAACGCGTACCAATGCACGTTTCTTCATCCCCACAAATGAAGCGTTGGACGTGTCGAAAACGACTTCGTTGTCGTAATCGAAAGAGTAGTCTCCTCCGTTTTCGAATTGAATAATGGACGAGTTGGGTAAGGTTCCAGAAATGAGCTCCAGATCGTTGGCCGACAGCCTGATGCTGTGTGGAGGGATCAAAGATTGTGCGGTGATATTGGCAACCTCTTCTTGCAACGCGTCGATTTGCGCCTGCTGGACTGCAAAATCCACACCAAGGTCGATGGTGTAGTTCACTATGTTAAAGTAGAATCCGCCAGTGCTATTGTACACTGTGATTGCTCCGCTGCTGTTGATGTTCGTCACGTACAACACTTCGTCCGTGCAGGAGATGCAATTCGTCAGTTTGTAGAACGAACGATTCAGTGCCTTGAAGTTGTGCTCCAGAGTGTTTAATCTGGAAAGCAGATTGTGGTTGCTGTACGACGTGCTAGTTCCGTCGGAAACTGCATACTGGTAGAAACTACTAGCCAATAAATAGGCGACCATTAAAGTGATCAAAATGCGCCAAATGTGAGTGCCTGCATTTGTTGCAGTTTTGGATGTCTTGAAATCCGAATCAAAATCCATAATATGCAATACAGAAGGAGACTATGATGAAAAGCAGAGTTCATTTACTTCTTATCATAAAAACCGATAAAATTGCATTTCCACAGAGAATATCGCATACAGTTAATGTAATGAATGGAAAACGTTTGAATGTTGTTTTGTTCGCTTAGACGATTAATAGTATTTACCAACTTTAGACAGCCATAATTGATACCAGTGTGTTATGGTGGTGTTTTTCTTCTGTTCACACTTCACTGCAAAAAGGCAAAAAGCTATCTGTCACTATTGGCGAGGAATTGTATAGGGGTACTCGTGTATGACACCGACGAACTTTTTGACCGATTTTTTCCGCCCTATCAAGTCCTCTTTCCAAAAAAGGAAATTTTTTTGGTACTTGGTCACCTGTTTC
>JAFDXN010000058.1 GCA_018267915.1 Bacteroidota bacterium
AACTGTAAAGGACAGCACAACAGGAGCGAAGGTTACCGAGCGGTTTTTGAAAGAGTAAACTGAAGTTTCCGTAGCTATTTTACTATGTCAATCATCATTAAACAACATATCAATGAATGCCCCGCCTACCGGACGGGCAGGCATTACAAATGGAGTTTTATTTCGTGTACCGGATGCCCTGCGGAACATCCGGAACAACTGGGTAAATCAATTTACTACCGCTTAGCCATTGACACGATTAAAGCAATCTGAAGATTGCCTGCCGGGACGACGAAGTCGGAAGACTTCGCCGAACGGGGGGTTGGTTGATAGGTTGATATGTTTGATAGGTGATCCCCGGGGTTATTCCGGATGTTCCGAAGGCATCCGGAACACGCATAGAAAGCCGTTTTGCAAACGGTATTCAAAGCCCGCAAAGCCTAATAAAAATACGACAGCCCGATCAGGCCTTTAAGCCCGTAAAAATCGCGGGCGCTGCTGTAGATGTATGCTTCCTCGCGGTCCCAAAGGCCGGTGCGGACGGGATTTTCATGGATGTATTTCAGCTTTTGCTGAAAGAATGGCCGGCTGTGTATCAGTTCAGGGTGGTTGCCGGGCTGCCAGAAGGTGATGTCGCCATCCCTTTTAAGCAGCCACAGCAGCCAGTTTTTGCGGCTCTCGTACTTATTGTTTTCTATAGCGTCAACTACCTTAGTTGCAGTGTACTTTTTGAAATCGCGCAGGGTGTCGCTGAGTTCGTGGCCTTCGCTGCAGGCCGCTATCATGTGCAGGTGATTGGTCATGATGACCCAACCGTATATCAACAGGCCTTTGTGCTGCTAGCAATGTTTCAGGCTGTTGACCACAATATCTGCATATTCTTTTCGAGTGAACACGTCGGCCCACTGGTTAACAGTGCAAGTGATAAAGTATAAGCCTTGCTGGTCGTCTATCTTATAAGCGAAGCCCATAATGCAGTTTTGGTTAAATTAAGTATATTTGAATTGCGTGTAAAATACAGTTTTGTCTTGAGGCCGTGTAGCTATTTAACTACGTCAATCATCATTAAACAACATATCAATGAATGCCTTTGCAAAAGGAGTTTTATTTCGTGTACCGGATGCCTTGCAGAACATCCGGAACAACTGGGGAATACTTATTATCACTTTTCTAGCCATGTGCTCGAGTTGGTCGTTCGGTCAAACTGGTACAATAAATACTTTTGCTGGCAACGGGACTGATGGAAATGGGGGCGATAATGGTTCCGCGCTTTCAGCCAGTGTGGCAAATCCAGGGGGACTTGCTTTCGATAGCAAGGGGAATTTATATATTGTTACATCGCCGGCTATTCCAAAGGTTAGGAAAGTTGATGTAAACGGAATTATCACAACTTTTGCCGGAACCGGCGTCAACGGTTTCAGTGGAGATAATGGCCCTGCTATATCAGCCCAGTTGAATTATCCTTTGTATGTAGCTGTAGATTCTAAGGACAATGTATATGTTTCTGATGCAAGTAACCATAGAATTAGAAAAATTGACACTAATGGTGTCATTACTACTTTTGCTGGCAACGGTACTGGCGGCTTTGGTGGAGACAATGGCCCAGCAACGCTGGCCTCATTATATGCGCCCTGGGGGCTAAGTTTTGACAGACATGATAATTTGTTTATTGCCGATCATGTAAATAACAGGATTAGGAAAATTGACACTAATGGTATCATCACGACGATAGCAGGTATTGGTACTATTGGCTATAGCGGTGACAATGGGTTAGCTATTAATGCGCAACTATATCATCCATCGTCAGTAGTGGTGGATGCTGCGGATGTTATTTACATCGCAGATTGGGAAAATAACAGAATAAGAACAATTAATGATTCGGGGATAATCACCACTATCGCTGGTAATGGCGGAGTTTCTTATAATGGAGACGGGATACCTGCCACTAGTGCCGAACTGGCGGCCCCATACTCCATCGTACTTGATCAGCAAAACGATATTTACATTGCAGATGCAGGCAACTCTCGCATTCGAAAAATAAGTTCTTCAAATGGGTTAATTTCCACAACAGCTGGTACCGGGGTTCATGGTTTTAGCGGAGATAACGGACCTGCTGATTCGGCTGAAATATATTTACCCGAGGGGTTAACTCTCGACAGATGTGACAACTTGTATATTTCAGAGGTTCAAAATAAGCGTGTTAGAAAAGTAACCTTCCACCCCAACTGCTTCCCTGAAAGCGTAAATGAGGTGAGGACTGGAAACGATATAGTAATCTACCCCAACCCGGCCAAAGAGCAACTAACAATAACAGGTACAAGCCTAATGGCCATAGCTGTAATGAATGCCATAGGCCAGGTGCTGATAGCGCAAAAGAACTACAACAGCAACAAAGCGATAGTAAACGTAAGCAGCCTGGCTGCAGGAGTATATTTTATAAGAGTGAGCGATAAGAACGGGAATGTGGTGACGAAGCGGTTTGTTAAGGAGTAACTAATTATTTGCTGAATGGCGCAATACCCAATGGCTCAATGAAAGCGATAAAAAAGCGGGTACCTGATGATAGCATCAAGTTTGACTTTAAATGTGGATTCCTATTTTGACAAGGTGTTTTATATCAACCTGCCCGAGGATAACCTTCGTAATGAGCAGATGATAAGGCAGTTGAAACAATACGGCATTAGTAATTATGAACGTGTGGAGGCAGTGCGCTTTACCGAAATACCAGGCTTTGAGCTATACCGAAATTTCAATAAGCATGACCGTAAGTATGTCCTTGGCCAGCTATCGTGCAGGGCAATGCATGTGAAGCTGATGAAACTGGCAAAAGATAGGAGCTATGACAAAATACTGATACTGGAAGACGATGCACTACTCCTACAGGATCCCAACGCGCTTTTAAGAGATAATAATCAGGTGCTGAACGAATGGGACATGCTTTATTACGGCGGGCAAATAGAACCACATTTCAGAAACCAGATCGTTTGCACGCATGCCTACGCAGTGAAGAGCAGCCTGTTCGACAATATAATCTATATGGCTGAAGCATCCGGTATGGAGATTGACAATTTTTACGCCAAGATATTACAGCATATGAGCTACAACTACAACCGGTCAGGCAAATATAACATAAGGATCATACAGCCTTTTAACCAGGTTATACAAGACAATAAATTTGCATCGCAGATACAATCTTAGAAACAATTTTCATCACAACCGCAAAACGATCAATCATTATGAACATTATTTTCCAGATTGATGGTGGTATCGGCAAGAGTATTGCTGCCACGGCAGTATGTAAAGCCATAAAAAAGTATTATCCTTGTAGTAAGCTGATCGTGATCACGGCTTACCCGGAGGTGTTTTTCTGCAACCCGAATGTGGACAGGGTACTTGGCCATAACAATCTTCATTATTTCTACAGTGATTTTATTGAGGGGCAAAACGTGAAAGTACTTGCCCATAATCCTTACCTGGACACTGCTTTTGTAAATGGGGAAGGGCACCTGATCAAAGTATGGTGCGAGATGTTCGGAGTGCGATAGGTGCGCCAATTTATGAATAAGTCGATATGGGTGTAAAATCAATGCCTGACTGTGCTGAGAACTAGCCGCTTAAGCATCGGAATATTTCAGTTTAGAAAAGCTTGAATTGTATATTATTTTCGTGCCCTGTAAGACGTCACTCATGAATAAAATTTACAAGTTTCTTTTCTTTATTACCATCTTTTTTTCTTCTATAAGTTGTTACGCTGACGGCAATGGTACGCTTGGCGGTATCATGGACATGATAAAATGCGGGCTGAACTATACGTCGGCATCGCAAAGGCTGGGGCAGCGGTTTTCGCCTGCGGGGGTAGCGCAGCCGGCGGGCTTTGTGATAAGCGGCATTCCCGCATGTGCCAGTATCGAAAAGGCGTACCTGTGGGCTGAAGGGTCGGGCGACGGAACTGCACAAACAGCTACTATAGCAGGACCTAGCGGTACGCAAAACTTCCTGATGTCGATAATAGGGCAGGGGGCTGATAAGTGCTGGGGCTATGCCGGCTCTTACACTTACCGGGCCGATGTTACATCGGTAGTGACGGGGAATGGTACTTACAATATTTCGGGCTTGCTGACGAATCCGCCCAATACATCGAACGACATGGACGGCGCGACGCTGATGATAGTGTACAGCGACCCGACGGCTAGCTACCAGGGAAGGATAGTGATAGCGGACGGATCGATAGTGGTGGGCGGCGGAACAGCAAACATCAATTTGACTTATCCGGCCGTGTGCGGAAACACGACCAATGCCTCTGCATTTTCGGCTGTGGGCGACCTGCAGATGAACCCTGCCTCGTGGAGCCTGAATGGCACTGCTGTATCGCAGACATGGAACTGGTGGAACTATGCGCAAACCAGTACCACGATCACGAACGGGCAGACCTCATCGAACTTCAATCTTAATTCAGGCGGTGATTGCTTCAACTATGCGCTGGCGGGCGTTTATTTCCAAACCACGAGCTGCGCTACCTGTACTTCACCGACGATCGCCATTACCACAAGCGGTACGGATGCTACCTGCAGCAGTTGTAATGGTACGGCTTCGGTGACGTCGGCCACGGCGGGGTATGGGCCTAATACATTTACCTATTCGTGGGCGCCGAGTGGCGGAACGAATGCTACTGCAACGGGACTATGCGCCGGCACTTATACAGTTACCGTATCGAACGGCTGCCTGACCGGCACAGCCACGGTGACGGTAAACACTACGGGCAGCGTGAGCGTGACCGGCACGCAGACCAATGCGAGCTGCTACGGGCAGTGTAATGGCAGCGCAACTGTGAGTGCAACGGGCGGTACTTTGCCCTACACGTACTCGTGGGCGCCCAGCGGCGGCAACGGACCGACCGCAACAGGCCTATGTGCCGGTAACTATACCTGTACGGTGACATCGGCGAACGGCTGCACTGGAACAAAGACATTTACCATTACACAACCACCACAACTGACCGCATCTATTTCTGCTGTCAAAACATCGGTATGTTACGGCCAGGGAACGACCATTAACTTCAGTGGCACGCCTAATGCTACTGTTACCTACAATACCGGCGGACCGAACCAGACGATAACACTTAATGGCGCGGGTACCGCCAGCATCAATACGGGCGCGCTGACCGGAAATATTACCTACACATTGGTAAGCATACAGCTTGCTTCATGCATGGCTACGGTGAGCGGATCGGTTACGGTAACGGTGAACCCACTGCCGGTGTTCAGCGCGGGTATGCCGTCCAATAACGGCCCTATCTGTTCCGGTAATACGCTGGACCTGTTCGCATCGACCGTGCCTGCAAGCACGGGCTATAGCTGGACAGGACCTGCATTCGGCGTTCCCAACGCGACGCAGAATCCCGTAGTCAACAATGCGCCCATCGGGGATGCCGGCACCTATACAGTAACAGCTACCGATGCGAATGGCTGCTCTGTAACAGGGACGACCACGGTGGTGATCTACCAAACACCTGCGATAACAATTGCCAGCACCACCAACCCAACAACATGCGGAGGCAACCAGGGTGCGATCGTTATCGGCGGACTGACACCCAACGGCAGCTATACCTTGCATTATTCGACACCCACGGCAGTAATTACTTCAATTACGGCAAATGGCGCAGGGCAGTATAATATTACAGGGCTGCCGGCGGGTACCTACAGTAATATCTATGTGACCCAGAATAATTGTCCGTCGAATACTTTAGGCCCTGTGACGCTGACGGACCCTGCTCCGCCGCAGATAACCAGCACGTCAAGCTCATCGCCCACGACATGTAACGGCACGCAGGGAACTATAACGCTTTCGGGACTGCTACCCAACACTGCCTACATTGTGAACTATTATTATAATGCCGTTCTGCAGACTACAAGCATTATCTCGAACTTTGCAGGCCAGGTCATTATAACGGGTCTCGCGGCCGGCACCTACAGCAATGTTACCGTTGCGCTCAACAACTGTACGTCGACCGCAGTGGGGCCATTTGTTCTGGTGGACCCTGCGGCCCCGGTGGTAATGGCAAGCAATAATTCGCCGATATGCGAAGGGCAAACACTTAACTTATTCTCAACCGTAACTTTCAATGGTAATCCTGTGCCGCCCAGCAGCATCAGCTGGACAGGCCCGGCTTTTGTAACACCCAATGCACAGCAAAACCCAACGGTGGCTAATGCCGTTCCATCATACAGTGGTACTTATACGGTGGTGGCAACGTATGCCAATTGCAGCTCGCAACCGGCTACTACAAACGTAACTGTGAGCCCCGCACCGGCTACGCCGGTAATGTCATCGAACAGCCCGGTGTGCTCAGACAGCGACCTGTTGCTTATGGTAAATACAATACCCGGCGCTGTTGATTATCACTGGACGGGACCGAACGGACTGTCGGTGCATCAACAGAATGTTACCATTACGGACGCGCAAACAATAAATGCAGGTACATATACACTCGCAGTCACTACGAACAATAATTGTGGCTTACTCACGCCCGCGACGATAAACGTGGTGGTGAACCAGACGCCAGGCGTGCCAACCGTGCAGGATGTCGCTTATTGTCAAGGCGAAACGGCCAATGCGCTGACCGCAACACCCTCAGGCAATGCCAGTGATGTGATAAAATGGTACACCGTGCCGACAGGTGGCACAGGTACTGTTACGGCCCCTGTGCCTGCGACATCAACCCCCGGAACTTACACATGGTATGTGAGCCAGGAGACTGCTGCAGGATGTGAAGGGCTGCGCGTGCCACAGATGGTGACCATAAAGCAAAAGCCGGCCACACCGGTGGTTGTGACCGCACAGCACTATTGCGAAGCAGATAGTAATGTGAGTGCGTTTGTAGCTACAGGAGATTCGGTGAGGTGGTATACGGCACCTACCGGCGGGGTCGGGTCGTATACCGCGCCAACCCCGTCGACAGACACCCCCGGTAACTTTACATGGTACGTAACCCAGACCGTGAACGGCTGCGAAAGCGATAGGGAACCGGTAACGATCAAAGTGAATGCAAAACCTCCGGTACCTGTTACTACCCCGGTTACTTACTGCCTGGGCGATGCTGCCACACCGCTCACAGCCACAGCTCAATTTTCGCTGAACTGGTATGACGTGCCAACCGGTGGCGTGCCTCTGAGCACAGCACCGGTACCTTCTACAGATACACCTTCTGGGAAGACATGGTATGTGAGCCAGACAGCAAACTTCTGTGAGAGCGACAGGGCACCGCTCACAGTTACTGTATTATACCGGCCGACTGCCAGTATCATTGCCTCGGGCAATGAGGTATGTCAGCAAGACAGCCTGACCTTTACCTACAGCGGCAATGCACAGCCCACTACGACCTATGCATGGACGTGGCCAACGGGCAGCACCGTGCTGAGCGGAACAGGCCCCGGCCCGTATGTAGTGCGTTTCAACAATATGGGAGTATTTACTGTATCGCTGATAGCAACCGACAGCATATGCTCCAGCCCAGAGGCAGTTGACACGGTGAAAGTGAAACAGACACCGGAGTTGGCTATTAACCTCCGCAACAACATTGTCTGCGTTGGGGACATGAGCTACCTGGACATTGCCTGGGTGAACATGGAAGTGCAGAGCTACCTATGGGATTTTGGTGGTGGCCACATTATCAATGGTGACAACATGGCCAACGGCGAAGGTCCTTATTATGTGACATGGAACAATGAGGGTAAGTACACCGTAAAACTGAATATAAGTGCAAAGGACGGTTGTGGTGCGATGGCAAGCGACACAGTAGAAGTGCATCCTTACCCTGAAGCAAAGATCAACGCCTCTGCGACGGAAGGATTGTGCGCAGGGCAAGATATCGTGTTAACGGCAAGCGTAAATAATAGTAAGTATACCTACCAATGGGCACCGAGGGAATTCTTTGACTACGACTACAACAGCCCGGTAGTGACAGCCCATGCCGATAAGAGTCAACACATTTCGCTGAAGGTGACAAACGAGTATGGCTGCCAGAGCATGGACAGCATAATGATCGACACCAAACCCTGCTGCGAACTATTGCTACCCAATGCATTCTCGCCCAACGGAGACAGTAAGAATGACCTGTTCCGTATACTGAACCCCGGCAGGCATAAACTGGTCAGCTTCAGGGTACTGAATCGCTACGGTGAAGTGGTTTTTGAAACTGCAAATGAAAATGACGGGTGGAACGGTGCGCTTAACGGCGTGGCACAGGAAATGGGCGTTTACTTCTACCAGGTAAAATATCTCTGCGACGGCAAGGAAGTGTACCTGAAAGGAGATGTAACACTAATACGATAAAATATTAATTATGAATATTGAAAAACTGCCTTCAGACAAGGCAGTTTTTTTATTACTTTATCCGGGTAAAGAAATAGCATGCCGCCGATAGACAATAACAAAGTATCGATCGCTGCCAGGGACGGTAAGGTGCGCCGTTTGCTGCTGTTTCAAAAGCTATTCATTTTCGTTACAGCGTTTTTGGTGTATGCTAACAGCATACCTAACGATTTCAACCTCGACGATGAATTGTATAGTACCCGTGCGATGAAGCTGGCCGAAGACGGCTGGCATGGAATAAGCAGGGCATTTACAGAACGGACTTTTATGGAAGGGGAGGACCAGTACCAGTACAGGCCGATAGCGCTGGCAAGCTTCGTGATACAGTATGAACTGATCGGCGCCAATCCTCACGTCAGCCACTTAATCAACTTGCTACTGTATGCATTGAGTTGTTTCCTGCTCTTCTTATTGTTGCTGATGTGGTTTGGCGAGGAGCGGCACTGGCTTGCATTTTTTGTCAGCCTGTTATTTGCATTGCACCCCCTCCACAGCGAAGTAGTGGCCAGTATTAAGAACCGGGATGAGCTACTGGGGTTTTTGTTTGTAATACCGGGCTGCATAGCAGCATGGACAGCCGTGCGGCGTGCCTGGTACCTGGTGCCGGCCTGCCTATTGTTTTTCTTTGCGATGCTTTGCAAACTCACGGTGGTGCCGGCGTTACTTATTGTTCCTTTAGCGTATTACTTTTTCAGTGAGCTGAACCGGAAACGTATAGTTGTGTATACGTTAGTGTTGTTAATAGCTACCCGGATCTTTTCGCTTACCAGCAGGCAATTGCCGCCGGTACATAGAACCTACTTTGAGCACGAGAACCCGATGTACATGGGCGCAGTAGATCTTTTGCACAGATCGGCCACTGCATTTTATGTGATGGGAAGATACACATTGCTGGAGCTGTTCCCTTACCGGCTGGCATATTACTATGGTCAGAACTATGTGCCTGTTGTTGGCTGGAATGACTTACGTGCAATAGCAGCGCTACTGTTTTTTATATTACTGGCAATAATCACCCTGAAGCATTTTCGCAAGCAGCGTACCCTGGGGTTTGGTCTAGCGGTATATGTTGTTTGTACCGTTGCGGGCTCCAACTTAATACTGGCGATGCCGGGTCTTATGGCTGAGCGCTATGCCTACATAGCCTCTTTAGGCTTTTGCATTGCACTGTGCTCGGGAATCTACATACTCCTGGATGTAGCCGGGGAGAACCAGGCATGGAAAGCAGTAAGGCCTAAACAACTTTTACTTTGCATGTCGGCGATCGCTGTTTTGTATGCTGCACGGACCGTGGCGCGTAATGACGACTGGAAAAATAAATATAGCCTGTATACGCATGATATGCCCTACCTGCGTAGTTCGGCGAAAGCGAATATATTGCGTGGTGACCTGCTGATGAACCTTGCAGCGAAGTACCGCAATATTGCAATACAGCTTCGCCAACAGGATCCTGCCCTGGCCAAAGCCTATGCGGACAGTGCGCGGAAGTTCAGTGATACAGCTATAGCAAACTTTAAGCAAGCGCTTAATATTACGCCCAACCTGCCATCCGCCCTGAGCAACCTGGCGCTGGCCTATTTTGCTGCAGACAGCCAGGCGCAGGCCAGGGAGTATTTTTGCAGGGCTATAAAGGTGCGTCCCAATGACGCCCGGTTAAACTGTAACCTTGGGGTCGTCTATTTTAAGGCCGGAATGATGGATTCATCGGCATATATGCTGAAAAGAGCGCTTGCTGCCGACAGCAGTTTTGCTATTGCTTATCAAAGCCTGAGTGATGTTCAATTACTGCAACATGATACCAGCGAGGCAATCGCTACATTAAAGACGGCTACGAGAAATATACTTAATCCCATTGCGCCCTATGTGGACCTGGGCGATATTGCGCTGCATCAAAAGGACACCGGGAATGCTGTGGGCTATTTTGAACAAGCGGCAGACCTAAGTCCGGGTAGCGTATATGCTTTGTCTTTTTTAACGCAGTATTACCGGCGCAAGGGAGATATGCAAAAGGCAGGGTATTATTACAACATGCTGACGGAATTGCAGAAGGAAAGGACGCATTGATCTAGCTCGACTGGTTGTCTCTCCATTCGTAAACCCAGTTGCTTTGTATCATCTCCAGGTGGCCTTCGTTGCATTCTTCACGTTTGCCTTCGAAGTTCGGGATCTCGAGCACCCATTCCATGAGCTCGGTGAAGCGTATACGGTAGATCTTACTTTCGGTGAATTCATCCCCAAAGCGCTCGTAGAGCTTCATGGCGATGTCTTCGTAATCTTTCCAATGTATCGGTGGTTCGTAGTGTCCCATTTTCCTGTATTATGTTTTTTTAACCGCAAAGGCGCTAAGACGCAAAGGTATTTCTATTCGCCGTGTATTAATGACTGATCCGGGATGGTAACCTCTATTTGACCATTACCGTCCTCGAGCACACATTGGCAGCCAAGTCTTGAATTGAGCTTAGGGTTGCGGGCGCGGTCGATGAAATCTTCTTCCTTATCGCTTATTTCCGGTACGTATTCTTCTCCTTTCTCAAGGTATATGTGGCAGGTGCTGCATGCGCAAACCATGCCGCAGTTATGGTGTAATTCTATATTATTGTCCAGTGCCACTTCCAGTATACTCTGACCGGGTTCAATATTGTCCAGTGTAACGGGCTCCAGTCCTTTCTGCTCAAACTTAAACTTGATGGTGTACATGCGGGCGTGCTCCTAAATTTGGCGCAAAGGTAAGACTTCGGGCTTTTATCTCAGCCTTTCTTCTTATACATGTTATCTATAGAGGCAGTGATGGCCTTGTAAACGGCCTGCCAGTCAGGGTGGTGCTTGAGGAGGTCGGCTTGGTTGCCGATGGTGATGGTGTCATGGCGCCTTGCTGGCCCGGTTTGCAGGTCGTAGGGCTTGTGATCGGCGATGCGCTCGAATGTTTGCCTGATAATTGGTTGCATCACGTCGAAGGGCAGTTGCTGCTCGAGGCATATCTGCTGGCATACCGCCATCAGGTGATTGATGAAATTATTCCCGATAACTGCCGACAGGTGCAGCCAGCGGCGTTGGTCGCCACGGGCCTCGAAGAGGATATCGGTAAGACCGTGGGCAATGGACTGAACGTAACGTTTTGCCTTGTCGGTAGTGCCTTCCCATGCGCAGGGTACATTGCGATGGCGCGGCAGGTTGTTCTTGAGTATGGAGTATACAGGCCAGAGCACGGCGCAGTCGCGGGCGTGAGGGGTCAGCACATTAATGGACACTGAGCCAGCGGTATGTACCAGAACTGTTTTCTCGAAGCTCAGCTTTTTGGCAATGGTTTCGATAGATACATCGGACAGGGCGAGAAAGCATATATCCATATCGCCGTCTTTGATTTGATTGAGGTCTGTATAGGGCCTGATACGTATGTCGGTAGCGAGTACATCGGCGGCCTCGGGATTGCGACCCCAGATGCCTGTGCAGTGGTGGCCGGCAGAGGTAAGCTTCTGGGCCAGAAACCATGCCATATTGCCGGTACCGATGATGCTATATAACATTTAGCTACTTATTACGGAGATGTTCAACGTAGTATTGCTCCATAATATTATGCACTTTTTCTTTAAGTTCAGGCAGGTTATCCAGTGTTAAATTTTTGGTACTAACGGGCTCGAGGAAGTCGAAGTAGATGGGTAGTGGCCGTGCCCAGAACTTCTTGTTGTGCGGCAGTATGCGCCCGGTGTTGAAGATGATGCCGGGGATAATATCTTTTTGGGCTTTGATGGCGGTAATAAAGGCGCCATCGTAGAAAGGCTGCAGTGGCTTGCCGGTCTTGTTGCGGGTGCCTTCAGGATACAAACAAAGATGGAGACCGATGCTGAGCATTTCCTGCATTTTAGCGAAACTCTCGCGGCGACTATTCTCGCTTTTGCGGTTGACTAACACAGAACCCGTTTTGTAGATGACGCCGAATATGGGTATGCGCGCCATTTCCACCTTGGCCAAGGTTTTATTAGGGCCGGGGATCCAGGGTGATGAAACGGGTACATCGACCAATGAATTATGATTTGTGACCACCACGTAGTTTTCTCCCTTTTTAAAATTTTTCTTACCACGGCGGATGACGGGGCAGAACACCAGGGGCATGAATACGCCCATCCAGCCACGGAAAACCACATGCAGGGCTTTAGTACAGGCCGGTTCGGGCAGCAGGGATATGAGCCAGATGGGGATGAAGACAATAAGCATAGTGATGACGAAGATTATCATCCCGTAAATGAAGTAGATATGACCGAGCAGGTTTTTGATCGCTTTCATCGTATTCTTAAACTAAAGTCCAGTCTATTGGTTTAATGCCTTTTTGCTGAAGCCAGAAATTGGCCTTACTGAAATGCCGGCAGCCGAAGAAGCCATTGTGCGCTGACAAGGGTGAGGGGTGTGCAGCCGTGAGCACCAAGTGCTTTTTCGTATCTATCAATTCCGCTTTGGATTTAGCAAAGCTACCCCAAAGGAGGAACACGATGTGGTCCCTGTCTTTAGAAAGCGTATGAATTACCGCGTCTGTAAAGATATGCCATCCTATCTTGCTGTGAGACATGGGTTTATTGGATTCTACCGTAAGTGATGCATTAAGCATTAAAACGCCTTGGTTTGCCCATCTTTCAAGAAAGCCGTTGTTGGGAATAGGCAGGTTTAGGTCGGTATGAAGCTCCTTAAAAATATTGACCAGCGATGGCGGCGGGGGCACGCCGGGCGGCACCGAAAAACTAAGCCCATGTGCCTGGCCGGGACCATGATAAGGGTCCTGGCCCAGGATAACGACCTTAACATCGTCGAAAGGAGTTTTGTTAAATGCATTGAAAATGTAAGGACCGGGCGGGTACACCACCTTACCCGCTGCCTTTTCGGCCTTCAGGAAGTTGACGATATCTTCGAAATAAGGCTTGCTGAACTCGTCCTTGAGCTCTGCCTTCCAGCTTGCTTCGATCTTTACATCCATGGAAGCTGTAAAAATATCGCTTTTATAAAAGCAAGTGAACCGTTTTGTCCACTATTTGCTCTGCGACTTGTAGCGCGGGTTGTTGTAGTTCGTGTTAGTGTTGTTGGTATTGGTGCTTTGCTGCTGCTTGTTTTGCGGTACGTAGCGGGGATTGGAATTGGTGTTTGTATTGGTATTTTGCTGCTGTTTGTTTTGGGGCACGTAACGTGGATTGGTATTCTGGGGTTGCATGTTGTTTGTGTTTTTAGGCTGCCCGTTAGGGTTGACGTACCTGGGGTTGTTATACCTGTTTTCGGATGGTACGATACCTTGCTGTTCCTGTTGTGCTGCGGCCGGCCGCAAAATGGTGAAGCTGCTGCACATCTCCTTGTTTTTAGCCCTTTGCGAGAGTACTACCAGGTACATATCGGTCTTTTCGGGAATGAATGAGTAGATGATGTAGTTCGGGTCATCCTTTTTGGTTTCCTTCATTCCCATCTTTTTGTCTTCGCCGTCGAAAAGCTCAAGGCGGACTTCCTTCGCTGCCATGTTGCCCACAAATATCATCTGGTACATGACGCCTTTGTTAAGCTGTACGGCTATAGGGTAGGGCTCATCGGCATGCATACTAACATTAGCATCTTTATATACCTCCATGCCATGCTTGGTGAAACCCAGCTTCAGCTCTTCGGCTTGCAGACGCACATACTTATCTACGCAGCCAATGCTGGCAGGTTGAGCAAATGCTGCGTCGGAAAAGATCAGCATGAAAAGAGAAATAATGGCGACAAACCTCATTATATGAAAATTTATAAATACGAAGATAGAGCGAAAAGTCAGAGTAGTAGAATTCAAGGTGTTGATTAACGTATGTTTAACCTAATTAAGGGCTAGCGGATATCGAGGTCCAGCAGCTTTTCGCCCTGCAGGTAGCCATCGAGATGGTCGTAAACACTGACCGGACCTACGCCTGCGGGGGTGCCGGTGAAAACCAGGTCGCCGATGTTGAGGGTAAAGTATCGCGAAGCGTATTCTATGAGCTTATTGATACTGAAGATCATGTCTTTTGTATTGCCATGTTGTACCGTGCTCTCATTCAGCTTTAGTTCGAAGTCGAGTTTTTGCAAATCCATTTCGGGGGTAATAGGGACAAAGCGGCCAACTGCGGCGCTGGAGTCAAATGCTTTCGCTACTTCCCATGGCAGACCCTTGCTTTTTTGTTTTTGCTGCAGGTCGCGGGCGGTAAAGTCGAGGCCTACAGTTACTTCGTTGTAATACTTCTTTGCAAATTTCTCCTGTATGTATTTGCCGTTCTTGCATATGCGCACCACCACTTCACACTCGTAATGCAGATCGTCGGTAAACTCAGGGTAATACAGCGGCTTCTCCGGCAGCAGCAGGGCATTTTTAGGTTTCATGAAAAGAACAGGCTCTTCGGGCACCTCATTGTTGAGTTCTTTAGCATGTTCGCTGTAATTTCGGCCGATACAGATTATCTTCATAAGCGGTAATTGATCATAAGCGATAAAGAAGTTCAAATGGGTCGTGTAAAAATAAAGTTTCCTGAGCAAAAACCCTTGTATACTGCAAGTATTCCTGTAAGGATAACAGATATCAACTATGGCAACCACCTGGGCAATGACGCATTGCTCTCCCTGATACATGAAAGCCGCATGCAACTGCTGTCGCAATGGGGCTACGATGAACTGAATGCCGGGGGATCGGCACTGATAATGGCCGATGTGATGATAGCCTACCGTGGCGAAGCATTTTATGGTGATATACTGGATGTTAAGCTTTATGCGGAAGAGCTAACGAATCAATCCTTCGATCTGCTATACCGGATAACTACCGAACGGAAGGAGAAAACGATTGAAATAGCACATGCGAAAACGGGCATGATCTGTTTTGACTACGGCACACGGAAAATAGCGCCGATGGGCGAGGGCTTGAGAACTAAGTTAACCGGAATATAATATGGAGCAGGAGGCAAAACAATGTGAACGCTGTAGCCAGCATTTTGGATGCAGGCCTAAGAATATAACCAAATGCCAATGTTACGCGATCGAACTGAGCGATGCTGCGAGGCAGTCGATCGCGGAGCAGTACACTGACTGCCTGTGCCGAAACTGCTTATTGGAAATTAGTAAAGAGACGACAAGCGCTTAGTCGTCTCGCTCAACAAAGTACATGTCGATCTCTCCTTTGTTCTTGGCCTGTATCTTGCCGCGATAGGTACAGTTGAACTTGTCCTTCACCAGCTCGTACGTAGCGCCGCTGATATTCACCTTGCCCTCGAGGCAACCGCTTTCCATTCTTGAGGCAATGTTCACTGTATCTCCCCAGATGTCGTAAGCAAATTTCTTCACACCAACGATTCCCGCTACCACCGAGCCTGTATGTATACCCACCCTTGTCTCGAATACTTCTTTGCCCGCTGCAGCCAGTTCGCGGTTGTGCCTGCACATGAACTCCTGTATCTCCAGCGCTGCCTTTACGATCTGTTCGGCATGGTTGTCATTCACAACCGGGAGACCGCTCACGGCCATGTAACTGTCGCCAATGGTCTTGATCTTTTCGATTTCGTATTTGCTGATGATATGGTCGAAGGCCTTGAAACAGACATCTATCTCGTGTACCAATTCTTCAGGAGACAGCTTTTCGGAAATTTTGGTGAAGCCCTTGAAGTCGGTGAACATAACGGTAACATGCTGATACATGCGCGCTTCGCTGCGGCCATGCTCTTTCAGTTCCTGGGCCACCTCGTAGGGCAGGATGTTGAGCAGCAGCTCCTGGTAACGTTCTTTCTCTTTTGTAACGATCCTTGTCTCATGCTCCTGCATTTCGAGCCGCTGCTGTATCTTTGCTTGTTCTATTGCATGTTCCGCTTCGGCCAGTTCGCGGGTCTGTCTTTCTATTATTATCTGTGAACGATTCACTGAAATGGTGAAATAAAAAGCCCACATAGTAAAAAAGCCGAATGCCAGCAGGATATTGAAAATATCGAAAAAGTGGAGTACCGTAGTATTGATAGGATAGAGCGGTGTGGTCTTCCGGATAAATAGCTCGATATATAAATAGCTCGATGCAGAGAGCGCTACCAGCAGCCATTTCCATACCAGGTTGGCTTTAGGTATAAGAAAGGGAAAGATAGCGGCAACCGGGATGAAGTATTGGAAACCCGCGTCCCACCCCAATATCCTCGTTGCGAGTACCTGGTGCACCCAAAGCTCCGACAAGGCGATCGTCATGCTGAGCATGTGATGGGCCTTACGGTTTAGCCTTATCGCGATAACATAGATCAGTATACTGATAATTTGTATGACTGCGAGCGGATAAACTTTAAGTACAAAGAAGATGACCATCCAGCAGGTGTGAGTAGTCCAGGCGAGGGTTTGTGCCAGGTTCGATAGCATGTAGAACCTGAGGTTCACCAATTGAACGGCCTCGGGTGGCGTATCGAAGTGGTAATAGATGCGCCTGGCGGTGGTTTTAATATTGCTGACGATGCTCATGGATTATCAGGAGACGGCGCCCAAGTTACAAAAAGAGTTACAAGTGAGGTTTTTTCATGTTTCACCCTGGCAAATATTGCATTATGTGCTGAAAATTAACGTATTGGTGTTGGGCTTCAGCTTAATTTTAATCTAAAAACAATGACGGAACTAAGCGATACAATACAGGAAGCGTCGGAACATGGCCGCGAGAGCAGGCTGAATGCGATCGTGGCAATTTGGGTAGCCATCACGGCAACTTTTATGGCTTTGTGTAATGTGAAGGATGGTAATGTGGTGCAGGCGATGTCCCAGGCGCAGGCACATGGTATTGATGCGTGGACCTACTTCCAGGCAAAGAGCACCAAGGAGGCCATCCTTCAAAACACCGTGGAGCAGTTAAAGTTCCAGAAGGCGCCGGTTCCGAAGACCTGATCAAAAAAGACGAAGAGCAGATAGCCCGTTACGAGATAGAAAAGGCAGATATCAAAAAGCAAGCTGAGGGCTACGAAAAAGAGTACAACGATATTAATGTCTTCGATGACCAGTTCGACGAGACCGAGGCTTTCCTTTCTATCGCTATCGCCCTTTTTGGCATCACCGCATTGACAAAGAAGCGGTGGTTATTGTTTTTCGCTGGCGGGTTGAGTATACTTGGAATGGTTTTAGGCTTTACTGCCTTTCTGAAGATCAGCCTGCATTCGGATTTTATATCGAGGATATTGGGATAGATCCGTTGAAAACAAAAACCGCGGGCATGGCCGCGGTTTTTCCTTGTAGCGAGATCGGGAGTTGAACCCGAGACCTCAGGGTTATGAATCCTGCGCTCTAACCGCCTGAGCTACCTCGCCAAAAATGGTGGGCAAAGGTATGTTTTTTGGCGGAAAAGGAGAACTATTCTCTAAAAAATGTTAAGAACATCGTTCGGATAGTTCTTTCAGTGTTATCATTGGCGAAATATCTATCTTTTACTGTTATAAGCGCCAGGTCGGGTTCTGCCAGCATATTCCACAGGTCCGCCAAGCCTCCATTCTTTTTATATTTACGGCATGCGCAGTGTTTTCTGTTTCTTTTTATTGCTTTCTATTTGCATTTCTTCATGCAGTTCAGCAGGTGAAGATGGCACCGGAAATAAGCCGGATTCAAGCGCTGCAAATGCAGCCCCGGTCTTCGATAGTTCACTGCCCAAGGGCAAGTTAATAGATAGCCTTGCCTGCAAAAAAGCAGCCGATCAGACCTATGCGCTCTACCTGCCGTCGTCATACGCTTCAGACAAAAGTTACCCATGCATTTATTTTTTCGATGCACACAGGCGCGGCGGGCTGCCTATTAACATGTACAAACGGATCGCAGAAAAATATGGCTTTGTGCTCATCGGCTCCAACAATTCGAAAAATGGATTACAATGGCCGGAGGCGCACGAAATAGCTAAGGCAATGATGGACGATAGCCGGAGCCGCATAAATATTGATCCTTATCGTATTTATACAGCCGGCTTCTCCGGTGGCTCCCGGGTGGCATGTGCACTGGCTATGCAGGATGGTGGTGTCGCCGCCGTGCTGGGTATCGCGGCAGCTTACCCGGCAGAGCAAGGCACACAAAGCAAATTTGACTACTTCGGAATGGTAGGTGATCGTGATTTCAACCTTAACGAAATGCGGCAGTGGGATGCCTCACTGGACCAAAATGGAATGGCGCATCAACTGCTGACATCAGGCGCCACACATGGCTGGGCCTCTGCCGATGATATGGAGATGGCCATGTTATGGATACAGGCAAGGGCAATGAAAAACCAGAAGCAGCCGCGGAATGACAGCTTGCTAATGGCAATACAGAGCGAATACAAAAGGCGTATTGCAGCAATGAAACAAGCAGGCGACTGGATAAAGCTGCATGAATTACTCAGTGGCATAGTGGAAGCGCTGGATGGGCTAAATAATATAACGGCCTGGAAAAAGGAATTAACAGACCTCCAAAATAACGCGGCATACAAACAGGCCGTGCAAAAGCAATCACAATTACAACTGGAGGAACAAACGCAGCAGCGGGAGTTCGGCGGTACATTTGCATCGAAAGATGAAATGTATTGGACAGCGAAGATTGCCACGCTAAAGGCAGTAAGACCGCTACAAGAATCGCAAATGAATGGCAGGCTCCTCGCATATCTCGGTTTTGTGGCCTATATGAATGCTAATAATGCCTTAAAAGCCGCAGACTTAAATAATTCGTCGAAAGCCATCCATATATTTCGTTTAGCTGATCCCAAAAATCCTGACGGTGCTTATCTGCAGGCGGTTTATGAGCTGTCGATGGGTGATAAAGATGACGCCCTGAAATCGCTCCGCGAAGCAGTGAGATTGGGTTATAACGACGTAGGACAGTTGAAAACCGATCAGGCTCTTGCATCTATAAGAACTGATGCGTCATTTGCAGGAATAGTGGCAGTTGCAGCAACAAATGCAAAGTGACAGGCTAAAACAAAAGGAGCGTATCATCACCAGTGATGTTACGCTCCTTCGCTAAGACTATTGGTTAGCCTTACTTACCTCCGCCACGGCCACTGTTAGCCCGGTTCGAAGAGTTGCTTTGGCTACCAGGCTTGCGTGTCCTTTCCTGTTCGGCCTCGCGTCCCAATTCGTCCAGCGATTGGTCGTTGCGCATGTCATCATTGCTCACTGATTGCTTTTGGCCCTTCTTGACGTCTTGTCATCATTGTGGCCTTTGCTATTCCTTGCCATAACATAAACATTTAAGGTTCAGCCCGTACGCTACAAAAATATGCCAGCAGAAGCCCTTTTAACACTTCTGTTGGCATAATCTTTTCTTTTTGTTTCGTTGAGGCATAACGATGAAAAAGAAAGCATTACAAGCAGCAGAAACTTTGACGCCCGTCAACGATAAGAAAGCTGAAGCGAACGCCTTTTACAAGGAAGCCATAAAGCTACTGAACGAAAGTGGGGTTCCGTATCTTTTGGGGGGAGGCTTCGCAGTGAGGCAATACACAGGCATAATAAGGGATACAAAAGACCTCGATATATTTTGCAAAGCGGTAGATTATCCTTTAATACTGAAGTTCTTCAACGACAAGGGCTTCGAGGTGGTGCAATACGACGTACGTTGGCTTGCTAAGATATTTAAGGGCGAACATTTCATCGACATCATCTTTGATTCCGTGAATAATGTTTGCACAGTCGATGATACTTGGTTCGAGCATGCGCAGGATGGCGAATACGAAGGACTGCCCGTAAAATACATGGCCGCCGAAGAATTGGTATGGTGCAAGACGTATGTGCAAAACCGTGAGCGTTTCGATGGGGCCGACGTCAATCACGTCATTCTCCGTTATGGCAAGCAGCTCGACTGGCACCGCATCCTCCACCGCCTCGACAGGCACTGGCACTTGTTGTTGGCCGAGATCATCAATTTCCAGTTTGTTTACCCTTATGACTATCACGACCTGATACCTCGCTGGCTGTTTGACGAGCTAATGAAGCGCGCACAAATGCAATACGAATTGCCGCCGCCAATGCAGCGCGTTTGCCGTGGCCCTATGATCGATAATACTCAGTATAGCGTGGATATCAAGCAATGGGATTATAAGTCGTACACTATCATAACTATATAGTATGGCTGAAGCAACAAAAAAGGTACGCATAGCCGCCCTCGCCGATTTGCACGTTACAGAAGGCGACAAAGGCAAGTGGGCGCCGCTGTTCAAAGAGATATCGCAAAACGCGGATGTTATGCTGGTGTGTGGTGATCTCACCAATACAGGAGATGAATTTGAAGCGCAGGTGCTGGCCGAGGAGTTTAAAGCATGCGCTATTCCCGTTGTTGGTGTTTTGGGCAACCATGACTACGAAAAAAACCGTCACAAGCTGGTGCGCCAGATGTTGCAAAGCCCCAACGTGCACATATTGGATGGTGAGTGTATTACAATAGCAGGCATTGGGTTCGCCGGGGTAAAAGGCTTTGGCGGTGGTTTCGATAAACGTATGCTCTCCATGTTCGGCGAGGGAGCCATGAAGGCATTTGTGCAGGAGGCAGTAGATGAAGCCTTGCATCTCGACCGCGCCCTGGCCCGTCTTGAACAGGAGAACGCAAATATCAAGAAGATCGCCATCATGCACTATTCTCCCATAAAGGCAACAGTTGTGGGCGAGCCCGAAGAGATATACCCGTTTCTCGGCTCCTCGCGGTTGGCTGAGCCTTTGCATGGTCGGAGCGTTGTCGCAGCCTTCCACGGCCATGCGCACGCCGGCACGTTAGAGGGTCAGACAGCGGGCGGTGTAAAGGTCTTCAACGTAGCCAGACATATCCTCCAGAAAGCCGGTTACGAACATCCTTATTATCTCTACGAAATAGAGCCATAACCCATACTTATTAGCTATTGTGTAACTTGCAGTCGTGCACCTCTATATCAAGAACATGGTCTGCAATCGCTGCATTATGGTGGTGAAGTCCGAAATGGAAAAACTCGGACTGCATCCGGAGCAGGTGACGCTGGGCGAGGTCTTGTTAAAGGAAGCGCAGTTGTCGGCGATACAGCAAGCGGATCTTGAAAAGGCCTTGCAACAAGCCGGCTTTGAATTAATCAACGATCGCAACAGCCGCATCATAGAGAAGATCAAGAACGTTATTATTAATCACGTACATCATAGCAGCGACGAGCTACGACTGAAATTCAGTGCTTTGATAGCCTCCGAGTTGCATCACGATTACTCCTATCTCAGTAAGCTCTTCTCTGACGTGGAAGGCACTACGATCGAACAATACATTATCAATCAGAAAATTGAGAAAGTAAAAGAACTACTTGTTTACGATGAGCTTTCCCTTACCCAGATAGCCGACCAGATGGGTTATAGCAGTGTAGCCCATCTCTCATCACAGTTCAAAAAGGTAACGGGCTTGCGTCCCAGCCATTTTAAAAGCATTGGCAGCAAAATGCGCAAACCGCTCGACGGAATAGCCTGATATAAGTTTTTACCACAATTCTATAAGAGCGCTTTCCGGTCAATAGCGGAACTTTGTATTCGCAATGGAAACAAAGACCATTAAAAAGATATTCCCCGTTACAGGCATGACCTGCGCTTCTTGCGTGGCAAGCGTCGAAAAGACACTTAAGGCACAAAAGGGAGTCGCCAATGCCGTGGTAAACCTCGCCAATAACAGTGCAACCGTCGAATACGATCCCGCGCTCATAGACCCGACCGGTCTGAAGAAAGCCGTGCAGTCCATTGGCTACAATATGGTCACCGCTGATGCTGCTGAGGCGAAACACCACCTGGAGCATCATCAGCAGGTAAACTATCGGTCGTTGAAGCGCCGAACACTCTTGTCGGTTATTTTTAGTGCACCGCTTTTTATCCTTGGGATGTTCTTCATGCACCTTCCTTTGGTCAATTACATCATGTGGATATTGGCGACGCCTGTCGTTTTTGTGTTCGGCAGGCAGTTTTTCCAGGGAGCGTGGAAGCAGGCCCGGCATGGTACTGCCAATATGGATACGCTCATAGCTATGGGCACAGGGGTAGCTTATCTCTTCAGTGTTTTTAATGTGCTGTATCCCCAATACTGGCACAGCCGTGGTTTGCATGCCGACGTCTATTTCGAAGCTTCAGCGCTCATTATCACATTCATTCTCATAGGCAAGGTTTTGGAAGAACGCGCCAAAGCCAACACTTCGTCCGCTATTAAAAAGCTAATGGGCCTGCAGCCCGACTCTGTCACCTGTGTATATGGAGGTTACAACCTTAAAATGCCTTTAGCACAGGTAAAAGTTGGCGACATATTGCTGGTAAAACCCGGTGAAAGAATTCCCGTTGACGGAGCTTTGACCGAAGGTAGTTCCTATGTCGATGAAAGCATGATCTCTGGGGAGCCCGTCCCCGTGTTGAAAGAGAAGGGCGACAAAGTAATAGCCGGTACTATCAATCAAAAAGGTAGTTTCCAGTTCGAGGCACAAGGTGTCGGTAGCGATACAATGTTAGCCCGCATCATCAAAATGGTGGAGGAAGCCCAGGGCAGCAAAGCGCCTGTGCAAAACCTGGTCGATAAGATAGCTGCAGTTTTTGTTCCCGCGGTCATCGCGATAGCGATAGTGAGCCTTATCGCCTGGTCAGTATGGGGTGGTGAAAATGGTTTCTCTCATGGCCTGCTGGCTATGATATCGGTATTGGTCGTGGCTTGTCCTTGTGCATTGGGCTTAGCCACACCTACAGCAATAATGGTAGGTGTCGGCAAGGGCGCCGATAATGGCATTCTGATCAAGGACGCTGAAAGCCTCGAGCTTGCTTACAGAGTCAATGCAATGGTATTGGATAAAACAGGTACTATTACCGTTGGCAAACCCGAAGTACTGAATATTGCGTGGAAGGACGAGGCAGACAGCAAAAGCCTCGCTGCAGTGTTACGTGGCATAGAGTCTCGCTCAGAGCATCCTTTAGCCGATGCTATCGTTCAATACCTGCATACGAAGGAAATCGAAGCGATGCAGTCCGATAGCTTCGAAAGCATAACAGGCAAAGGCATCACTGCAATATACGGGAGCAAAAAATACTTTGTCGGGAGCTACACCTTTATCAATGAACAGAAGGTATCCATACCGGCTAAGCTTCAGCAGCAAGCCGATACATGGTTAGCTGATGCAAACACCGTCATTTGGTTTGCCGATGAGTTGACGGCCCTGGCAGCGATAGCAATCAGTGATAAAATAAAAGAAAGCTCACCGGCTGCTGTTTCTCAACTACAGGAGATGGGCATCGATGTCTATATGCTCACCGGCGATAACGATCAGACCGCTAAAGCGATTGCATCAAAGGCGGGTATCAGCAACTATAAGGCTGCTATGTCTCCATCAGCGAAAGCAGATTTTGTAAAGCAGCTACAGGCCTCCGGCAGAGTTGTGGCCATGGCGGGAGATGGCATCAACGACAGCCAGGCCCTTGCCCAGGCCGATGTAAGTATCGCCATGGGCCGAGGTGCGGATATCGCTATGGACATAGCAAAAATGACACTACTCTCGTCTGATCTCTTAGCGCTCCCCAAAGCCATGAAACTCTCAGCGAAGACAGTTCAACTTATCCGGCAAAATCTGTTCTGGGCTTTCATATATAACGTCATTGGCATCCCCATAGCCGCGGGCGCACTCTATCCCATAAACGGCTTCCTGCTCAACCCCATGATCGCAGGTGCGGCCATGGCCCTAAGCTCTGTCTCTGTAGTCACTAATAGCCTAAGAATCAAGCTTGTCAAGTTTTAAGGCAGACAATTTTCCAAATAATTCAACAAAATGTGCAATTATTTGACAAAATGCCATTATCTTAGTGCTGTAAATGGCATTTGCAGCTCAAAATATCATTGGCACAGGCATTGCTCCGAAGGTTAAAGAAACATCGGCCTTTAAGAGCTATCGGCAGAACAATGTGGCTACCGACACCGGGGCGGTGCTCATGTATCTCGACATGAACAGCTTCTTCGCCACCTGCGAGCAGCAGGCAAATCCGGAGCTGAGAGGCAAGCCCATCGGTGTCACTACCCATAATAGTCCGTTCTCAACCGTTATTGCACCGTCTATCGAAGCCAAGAAATTTGGAGTTAAAACGGGTATGAGGCTTAATGAATGCCGGGAGCTTTGTCCGGAGATCATTCCGGTCCAGACACACCCTCCTTATTATCGCCGCATCCATGTCGATATTATGGAGATCCTTCATCGTTATTGCGACGATGTGCTGGCCAAAAGTATCGATGAGGCGGTGGCTAATTTTACCTCCTATCGACTGGTCTATAAAGATTTTATCGCGGTCGCTAAACAGATCAAGCAGGATATCGCGGAGAAATACGATTACCTGCGTTGCTCCATAGGCATAGCCCCTAATACCTTCCTCGCCAAGCTGGGCACGGAACTGCAAAAGCCTGATGGCTTGATACAGATAACCCCTGATAATATCGATGGCTACCTGGCCGGGCTAAGGCTCACCGATCTCCCCGGCATCGCCAGCCGCAACGAACGGCGCTTACTCATGATCGGTATCAAAAGCCCGCTGGAGATGCGCCATGCTTCTGAGGCATTATTGCGCAAAGCATTCGGTGGTGTGGTGGGCAACTACTGGCATCGCAGGCTCAACTTTGCGGAGGTCGATCAGTACAGCAATGGCCTCAACCGCACCATGAGCGCTACCCGCACGGTGTCGCGCGAGCAGCGCGAGTCAAAACAAGCGCTCGACTCCTTATTGATATCACTGTGCACCCGGCTCGAGCAGCGCATGGTGAAGATGGACCTGTTTTGCAAAGAGGCTTCTTTCTTTATCCGCTACCGCAACAATACAGGCTGGGATACTAAAATAAAATTTGCACAGCCGATACAGGATGCTATGGAACTGCGCAGCTATATCCTGGAGCGAATCCATGATTTTGAAAAGAGCAATAACAAAATCATGTTCAATAATAATACGCTTAGCATGGGTGTCGGTGTGCAAGGATTTATGCTGGGTAGTGTCATGCAATATAGCCTTTTCGATAACCGCATCCTGAAAGACAAGGTGCGCAAGGTGATGTACAACATAAAAGACAAGTACGGTAAGAACACCGTCCGCAAAGGATGTGAACTGTTTGATCCGCATGCTATGAGAGACGCCATCGGCTTCGGCTCTGTAAAAGATATGTTCATGGTTCACGACGATGGCGAGACATCGGTAAGGAACCCATATTTACTTGAAGACGAAGACTGGTAATAAATATAGTGAATGCCGCTTTGCGTCTTTGCGTCTTTGCGGTTAAATAATTTACAACGATGATCAACCAAAAAGCCTACGATCGCTTCGAAAAGGGCAGGGGAGCGCAGTTCAATCCTAAGAATAAGTATCTGAAGGGCGAGTATGTATTAGAGCATCCCGAAGCTATCGACGATTGGGAACAAGAGAACCGTAAGACAGAGTACATTTTCGACGAAAGCCGCACATTGGTCAACGAGGTGAAAAGTCCCGATGTCGGCATGATGTGGTCGGCCAACCCTTACCAGGGTTGTGAGCACGGTTGTATCTATTGCTATGCGCGCAATTCGCACGAGTATTGGGGCTACAGCGCCGGCGTCGACTTCGAGAGCCGGATCGTTGTCAAAAAGAACGCACCGCAACTACTCAGAAAATTTTTTGAAAATAAAAACTGGCAACCGGCCCCCATATCCTTATCCGGAAACACAGACTGTTACCAGCCCATTGAGCGCAAAATGCGCATCACCCGTAAGTTGCTCGAGATATGCCTTGAATACCGTAATCCTGTTGGCGTGCTCAGCAAGAACGCACTTGTGCTTCGCGACCTGGATATTATCCAGGAACTCGCGAAGCACAGACTGGTGCGTGTATTCAGCTCCATTACCTCCCTCGATGAAGACCTGCGAAAAGTAATGGAGCCCCGCACGGCATCGTATCGTTCGCGTCTTAAAGTAGTCGAAACATTGTCGAAGAGTGGTGTCCCGACCGGCATAATGAATGCGCCGCTCATCCCCGGACTGAATGATACGCATATGCACGATGTTTTAAAGGCTGCGTCTGAAGCGGGCGCCAAATGGGCAGGCTACACGGTCGTTCGGCTCAACGGAACTATCGGGACCATCTTTCATGATTGGCTGCAAAAAGCTTTCCCTGACCGTGCTGAAAAAGTTTGGAACCTTATCTGCGCTTGCCATGATGGCCACGTCAACGACAGCCGTTGGGGCAACCGAATATCCGGCGACGGAAAATTTGCAGAAGTGATCAGGGCGCAGTTCCAGCTCTATTGCCGCAAGTTCGGCCTCAACCAGGAAGTTTTTGAAATGAACACGAAAGATTTTAGAAGAATAAAGAATGGGCAGCTACCGCTGTTTTAATTTATTAAATATCCAGCAGAGACTAAATATCGAAACCAATGAGAGAAAAGAAAGAAACGCCATCGCTGCAAAACCTCATTGCCGAGGAATTAAGAAGGATCAATGTGATCTATAGCCCGCCGTCAGAGGTCAGCGAGATGAAGGTGATCGTCAAACAAAATACAGGAACTAGAGACCAGCGTGCGCTCGCTAGTTTGTAAATGAATTAAGCGCTTCTAGCTGTTTTGCTATCCTGGCGTTCCACTCATCCTGTTTTGCAGTGTTGAGTCCGTGTATGGTCTCTTCGTCATACTGCAATTCTACTTTGTTGAGCTCAGCTGTAAGCTCGCCATATGCCTTATCCATCTTTTTTATGTCCGCACCCGTGTAGTGATTACTGGCAATATTTTGCCGTAGCTTACGGGCATAGACCTCGCAAAGATCGAAGTGTGTTTGTTCATGTTGCAGCAGGCGGCTGCTTCTTTCACTCCCGCGCGACCATGATTCGCCAAGATAAAATTTTGCAGACACCTTTACATTTAGCGCTTGGTTTGTAGGCGCCGTCGTAGTAGCATACCCGATACCGCATTGTGACAATGCAGCCTCGTAAGCGCTGGCCGGCGCTTTGGCTTGAAAATCATTCCAATCCAGTTTCCGGCTGCTGTTCCATTCCACCGCTTCCACGCCACGGGTCACCCTGGCCAGTGCGAGCGCCGGAATAAGAAGCAATAAAAAAAATAATGCTGATCGCATTAAAGAGGCCTCATTACGGCCATCTGATGCTCGCCATCCTGCAATGGCGCGCGAAGGCATTCGGCATTCCCTTGGGCCTGTCGGCATAGTTTGTCCTGTACGTGTGCGCATTAAGATCACTCCCTCAATATTGCTTGCTAATGTGCTGGTTCTTCGGATACCCTCCCATCCATTCATTTCAAGCCAGTCTGTAAATGTGTTAAAGCCCGCGCGGGCAAAAATCTCTCTATATAAAAATAGCAAAAATTTCCCGTCTAATAACGAGGTACCCTCAAATTCACTTTTATTTAACCACTGATTGTCACCAGGATGTCACCCGTTGCAACTCGCAAAATGTTAGGGCGCAGGCGCCGAATATGCGCTGAGCGCATTTAGCTCCTTGGCTATTCTATCGTTCCATTCATTCTGCTTGTCTGTGTTTAGCCCATGGGTGGTTTCATCGTCGTATTCCTGTTGCGCTTTGTTAAGCGCTCCCATGAGCGTATCATATAGCTTATCCACTTTTTTCATGTCAGTGCCGGTATAGTGCTCGCTGGCCAGCTGTTGTCTTAATTTCCTTGCATAAAGCTCACAAAGATCAAAGTGGCGCTGCTCATGTTGCAGTAAGCGTATGCTTCTCTTGTCCGCCCGCGACCATGATTCATTACGGTAAAATCTTGCTGATACTGTGACGATGAGAGTTTCCCGTTTTGTTACACTATTAGTGGCATACCCAAAGCCGCATTGCGATAGTGCAGCCTCCAGCGCTACTGCCGGCACACGGCCTTGAAAATCGTCCCAGGCCAGCTTGCGTGCAGCACTCCATTCGATCACATTAGTATCGTTATCGTTGTCCTGCGCTTGTGCAAAGGCAGAAAGTAACAGCAAAAATGATAGTAACCCGGCCTTTATTAATGAAGCTCCATGGCCCCAAGGTAGCGCTCGGCGTCCAGTGCCGCCATGCAGCCGCTGCCTGCCGCTGTTACAGCCTGCCTGTATGTTTTGTCCTGTACGTCCCCGCATGCAAATACCCCCTCTATATTCGTTTTCGATGAGCCGGCTTGTGTTATCAGGTAGCCCTGTTCGTCCATATCCAGCCAGCCTTTGAACAGTTGCGAGTTGGGCTCATGGCCTATCGCAACAAAAAATGCCTTTATCGGTATAACGCTTGTCTCACCGGTTTTGTTGTTCAATACTTTCATCGCGTCCACCTTGTGTTCACCCTGCACTTCCACGGTCTCAGTGTTCCAGTACACCTTAATGTTGGACGTCTTCAATACGCGCTCCTGCATTACCTTGCTTGCCCTCATTTCGCCCTTGCGTATTAGCATATGCACGGTACTGCAGAGCTTTGATAAGTATAAAGCTTCCTCACAGGCAGTATCACCTGCACCCACTATGGCCACTTCCTGTCCCTTGAAGAAAAAGCCGTCACACACCGCACACGCAGACACGCCATGTCCGTTCAGTCGCTGTTCCGATTCCAGCCCCAGCCATTTAGCCGAGGCGCCGGTGGCAATGATCAGCGCATCGGTCTCTATCCATTTCTCGTCATCTATCTGCACTTTATAAGGTCTGTTGCTAAGGTCTACCTGGGTTGCCAGTCCCCAGCGTATATCGGCGCCCATACGCTGTGCCTGTTGCTCAAAATCGATCATCATCTGCGGGCCCATGATACCATTGGGATAGCCGGGGTAGTTCTCCACTTCTGTAGTTATAGTAAGCTGCCCGCCCGGTTGCAACCCTTGATATAATACAGGTTTTAAGTTGGCCCGCGATGCATAAATTGCTGCAGTATAGCCTGCAGGTCCTGAACCTATTATTAGACAATGTACTTTTTCTGTTTCCGCCATAATGAGGTGTAAAAATGCAAAAAAGAATCCTATTTAGAGGGCAATTATTTTCAACTATGCCATTGAAAATAAATATAGTGGAACAACCTGTGGAAAAGTGTTTTTATTGCACGATAAGGGTCCTGTAAACGGTGCCGTAGCCCGCCCATACGCCTAGTGCGCCACCGCTGATATTGGTCTTTAGGTTAATCGGCGTGGAGAAGGGATTGCCCGTTACATTCGAGGCATACACATAACTTCTCCAGAAATCATATACTTTTTTGTCAATGGAACACCATTTTAACCTTAGGGTATCGCCCTTGAAAACATAACCGGTTGAATCATTCTGCTGGTCGCGTTTTTGGGTAGGGTCCGTTCCCAGGGTTAATGGGTATTTTGTCTGCAATGAACCATTGGTAAACTCATCGGTGTACAGGTCCTGGCTCATAAAGTAAGGCTGACTGTTGATCTGGGTATAGTAGATACCGTAATTACCTGGCGTGTCGGGATCATTATAATTCACATATACACTCATTGCGCCATCGGCCACCTTACCAAACTTCACCGGGTCTCCTGCCCACATCGTATCCATGGGCTGCACAAAGGGCACCTTGGTATCAGCCTCGTAAGTTTTGCCTTCGTACGTTATCTTCAGGTGATAATTGCGTCCATCCACACCAACCATATGATCGGCAGCGAGTGCAGTATCTACGCTATAGAAATAAAATTTGTTTACCCCACCGGTATCGATAGTGTATTCTTTCAGCGTCACTGTCTTAATTCCGTCCGACACTGTAATATTCGCGCCATGAATAAAGCTACCTTGAAGAGTATTGAGATCTATCGTCGAAAAGAAACCGATCGATTTGGTTAATACGAGGTAGGGTGGTACATCTGTCTCTACTGCACCTTCCACCACCAGGCTGCTATTGCCATCGCTGAGTTTGATCTTCACCTCCTTTTCGCAGGAGGTGAAGAGGGTAAGCATAAAAAATGCAATGCCACTTATTAACAGTGCATTGCCTTTTATAAAATTGCGTAACATAGCCTTGTTTCTATAGCGTCTTCTGTTAATTCACATATTCACCCTCGGGTGTGTACATTACGGGCAATACTTTATGATTTTTTTCAAAATAATCGTAGCCCTGCTTAAGGTTCACCCAGAATTTTTGCTTTGCTTCCTCTTTTGCATATTCCCTGCCCAAGAAGTTCAGGCCGTTCTTGGTAAAGCGCACCGGGAAAATATGTACCGGTATATAGGTCTCTCCATTCAGCTTGGCGTTCAGGCATAATACATAGAGTTCCTGTATCACATCGTCAGTCATTGGCATACAGCCGATGGTCACGCAGCCACCATGTATGTAGATATCACCGCCGGGCTTTTGCTTGTCACCCAGCACAATGTCTGAGTAGTTGGGGTAGTTCAGCAGCATCGAAAGATAAAAGTCGCTCTTGGGGTTGAAATCCTCTATGAAGTAATATCCCTCCGGAACCTGGTGGTCGCCTTCATAGCGCTTAGGACCCAAGATGCCCGACAGTGCGCAAATGCGATAGTTCTTGATAAGCTTATATTCCTCGTTGGCGTTATTGCGCGCCCACAGTTCCATCTCATTTTGCGATTTGAAAACACGTAGGTAAATATCATGTGCGGGATAAGTAACACCCTGCCTTTCAAACATACCCCTTAGGCTGTCGTTATACTTACTCCATGCTGTTGATACGCGTGTGAACGATAATTGAAAATTGCGGAAAGCCTGCACATCATCTTGTGCCTTGGCAGATACAACAGAGCATATTGCTATTAGCAGGCACAAACCGTAGAACAGTTTCTTTTTCATCATTTCGCAAGCAAAGATTGTTGAGGGATCGCAATAACGGTAAAACCTATTGCATGTCACGCAAATATAAGCCTAATAGGTATAAAAATTCCCTAAAAAATGAAAAAAAGGCCCTGGAAAGGGCCCTTCACATATAGAGGATAAGAGAGAGCGGATTATTGCTGTGTAGCTGTGTACACCACGTCTACTGCATAGGTACCTGCGGGGTACGACCAGCCCGGTGTAGCCTGGTACATTACCGAGAAGGTTTGGTTGCCTCCGTAAGTACCGCCGGTTATCATGTTCTGGGCTGTGGTAGAGATGTCTGTATAGTTGGCAAAGGTGCCTGCGATAGCGCCGCCTGTGCCGTTTGCACTCACTTTCACATCCAGTACGCTTGCCACGGGCATGGTTGGTGCCGGGGTAGTGGTGCCGGTATAGCTGAAGTTAGTAGCGCTCGATTTCACGGTTACATTAAAGTTCTTGTTCGACCTTACTTTCAACTGCTGTGCAGATGAGGTAACACCGCTTGCATAATCATTAGTAGTATTAAATGGCATGCTCACCAGCGGACCGGTTGCATTACCGTTAGCAGTAAATGTCATGTCGATAGCATTCGTCAGTACCAGGTTAACGGTCTGCGAAGCGGTAGTGCTTGTTTGCGCTTGTGCAGCGAAACCTGCGATAAGTGTGATGGCGATAATGATGATCTTTTTCATTTTTGATTCTTTGGCGATTAAAGACTCTTGTTTGTGTTTGTTTTTTTATTGTTTGCTTTGATGACACAAAGATGCGGCGGCATTCAGCCATAGAGAAATTTTTGGCGCCTCTTAACCCCGCGTTTGTAACTGGCTAACAAACGATTAACAACCCTTCTATAGCCATAAAAAACAAAATCCCCTGCTAAATAGCAGGGGAAAATGCCTCTTTGGTTGAGGATATGTGCAGGTCTTAGTTGCTGCTGCTGATTGCGATGGAATTCTTGTTCCCTTTTATCGTCAGATGCTCGGCGTCTATATACTTGCTATACCTGCGGAGTACATCTTCGGGCTGTAATACGCCGTTTATATAGAGGCGGTCGCCGTACTTTTCTACCTTATATGATTTGGAACGATTGATCAATCCTTCAGCTTCCATTTTGCGCAGCATAGTTTCATGCTCGCCACTGGTATGCGCATTTGTACTGCCGCCGCTATAGGAGTAAGCACTGCTATAGCCGTTACCTCCGTTGCTATAAACATAACTGTTTGATCGTCCGCCATTGCTTACCACTACCGAGTTGCTTATGGTATGGGATTGCGCAAGGTTTGCCTGGGCCTCCCTTACCGAGCGACTGGCCTGTGCGAGTGCTTTCTCACTTTCCCGACGCGCCAGGGCCAGGCTAGCTTCCACTTGCTTCCTCACCTTCGGGTCCTTTATCGATTCACGCACCTCTTTCATCCCTTTATTTATTTCTGCATTCACTTTATCCCAGTTCACTTCATCAAGTTCCTTTTTAGCCTGTGCCAGGTCCCTGTCTATCGACGACCAGTCTATATTGGCCATTTCACGCGCTGCTGCATCTGCTTCTTTGCCTGCCTGGTCCATTTCTTTGCCAACCTGCATCCAGTCTACATTCGCCATTTCTTTGCCTGCGCGCGCCATTTCCTTGTTCGCTTTCTCTATCTCTTTATTGATCTCGTCCCAATTCACATTGTTCATGGCACTTTCTGCTGGCTCAGGTGCTTCCGCAGGTTCGGAAGCCTCGGGCGCATCCGGCGCTTCAGCGGCGTCATCTTCAGTCACTGCCTTGGGCGGCTTGGGTGTAACAGCCGCTTTCGGAACTGCTTTATTAGTCGTATTGCTACTGCTTGTGGTCTTCGATTTGGCTTTATGCGACTGTGCAAAAGATGGCGACAACCATACAAAGCAGATAAGCAATGCAGCGATTACCATTGTGGCTATGGCTGAGCGGGTGTAATTGTTCTTTTCTTGTTTCATTTCCATGATGCGTTTTATACGGTTAAATAATCTGTTTTTGTTGCCTGTGGCTGCCAGCGCCATAATCTCGTTTTGCAGGCGGTAGCTTTCCAGCGCTGCTAGCGCTTTAGCATAGGGCATCGGCCCCTCGGAGTGGGCGAGTACCATATCGTCGCAGCAGTGCTCACGCTCCCGGCGCACGATCGACGATACCAGCCATATGAAAGGATTAAAAAACAATATCGTCTCCACGATTGCCTGCAGAATATTGAACAGGTAGTCGTTCCGCCTGATGTGAGCTAGCTCGTGCAGCAATATCGGCTCGAGTTGCTCGGTACTCATGTTATTCGCCATCGCCACAGGCAGCAATATGATGGGCTTCACTGTGCCTATGGTCATTGGTACCTTGGCATACAGACTGTATAGCAATTGCACCGGTCTGCTGATCCTCAATAGCTCCCTGCGTGCCTCTATCCATTCTTCCCATTGCCTGGCCGGGCTGCTGAAACCGCTACGGCGCAAACGCCTCAACTGGTATATATTAACTCCCAACCGCGACACCATCACAGCCAGACCCATTACATATATAGCCACAGCCAGCGGCAGGTAGGGCTGCAGTTCCCCCAATAGCCTGCTGAAAATGCTGCTGTCAGGCACAAATTGTGATGTTCGGACGATGGGTACTTCATGCACAGCCGTCGTTCCCGCATCCTGGCTGATCAGCACCGTGCTGCTGGATCTTAATACCTGTTCAACGCAAGTATCCATAAACCAGAGGAACATAGCCGCCATAGAGAGCAGCGAAAGTTTATAGCGCAGCGCCGCATGTTGCTTGGGTACGAAAGCGAGTATTAAGCGCAGTGTCGCATAGATAAGAAGGCATTGCCACAACGATTGTAATAATGCCCATCCCAGGGCCTGCACGGCTACCGATGTTTGAGGAAGAAAGTTGTTCATGTGTATAATGGTTTGCTTTGAATGAAATATGCGACTACTGGTCTTTTTTGCCTTCCATTTTCTCCAGGTACTGCTTTATCTGCTCCAGTTCTTCCTTGGTGGCCTTGTGGTTGCCCAGCGCCTGCATCACCAGTTGGCTGGCCGATCCGTTGAAGGCCGTGTCGATCAGCCGCTGCAGTATCTGCCCCTGTGTCTGCTTTTGCGATACTGAGGCCTTATATATATGCGTCTTGCTGTCCGTATTGCGCTCCAGCAGGCCCTTCTCATGCATTATCTGCATCAGCTTCAGGGTGGTGGTGTAGCCGGCGTCTTTGCTCTTCTCCAGCACCTCGTGCACCTCGCGCACTGTGCTCGGCCCCTTTTGCCATAGTATATTCAGTATCTCCAGTTCGCTCTCAGTTGGCTTTAGTTGCTTCATATATTGTAAGTCCTTGTGGTTCTAAAAAAAATGATAGGGTTTCTAATTTTACTGTCTAGTCTTGTACGAATTGTTTCGTAAACAAACGTACGAATGTTTTCGTAAATCCCAACAATGGATTATCATTTTATAGTTTTTTTAACACAGTAAAAGATACTTAATAAGGCGACCCGCTATACATTTGTATCATATAGGGGAGGAGAGGACCTTAAAAAGACTAACGTCCCGCGGTTTTCGCGGGACGTTGTCATTATATAAATTAGGTAAGAATTAAGCCAGTGCGTTCACTTTCTTCACGATACCCGATTTCAGGTTGCTTGCCTTGTTCTTGTGGATCACATTACGCTTTGCAAGCTTATCGATCATAGATATCACCTTAGGAAGCTCAGCAGCTACTACTGCCTTATCGGTAGAGGCCAGGAGCTTACGGATGGCGTTACGGGTGGTTTTGCCATAATAACGGTTACGGTCGCGGCGCTTTTCACTCTGGCGGACATCCTTTTTGGTAGCTTTATGATTTGCCATTTAATCTCTTCTTTTTGATTTTAAGGACTGCAAAGGTAACGAAAAAATATGGAACAAAAAATATTTTTGCTAAATAAACCCTACATCACCAGGGCGCTGAACATCTCAGCCGAACGCTTCGTAAGCATCTCCTTCTTCACCACGAAGTTGTCCACCTTGTCCTTAGGTATTCTCAGCTTGTAGTATTCCGTCGGGTAGGCCTTCATCAGGAAGAGGTCGTAGTCCGGGTTCCAGCGGGCAAGTAACTTTTTGTCTATGGTCAGCTCCTTCGATACGATCTCCATACTCAGCGGGTCCGTTATCCGCACGATGGCCATATTCTGCAGCTCATCCGCAGTAAACTGTGGCGTAGGGTTAGCCGCATTTTTCTTCTCATTAGCTGCATTGGCAGCCTTTTTCTTTGCTGCAGCCGCCTTCGCAGCCAGTACCTCGGCCTGCGGACCGGTATCCTCGCCAAACTTGAAGTCCTGCGGCATGGCGCCGATGCCTATGAAACGCTGCAGTTGCTCGAATACGGTAGCTGTGGCTATAAATTTCATCACATGGCCCTGCGTTTCCAGTGGCAGGTGCTCTTTGATATCCCAGAAAGAGCGGCTGCCATATCTGTCGATGGCGCGCTGCACGGGTACGGGGCCGCAGTTGTACGCAGCTACCACCAGCAGCCAGTCCTGGAACTTGCCATAGAGCAGGCTGATGTAACGGGCTGCCGCATTAGTACTCTTCAGCCAGTCTTTACGGTCGTCGTGGCGGCCACTCACGGTCAGGCCCATGTTGCGGGCGGTCCCGCTCATGAACTGCCAGGGACCCACAGCGCCCACCGGGCTCAATGCATTATTGTTAAGGGCGGATTCTATCACGGCCAGGTATTTCAGCTCCTTAGGGATGTTATTGCGCTTCAGGGCATTGTCCATCAGCGAGAAGGGCTGCGCGCTGCGCTCCTGCAGTGCGCTGAAGGTACCGTTATGCGCCTCGAAATATTTCTTAACGAAGTCCATCACATACTCGTTCTTCTCGCCATAGTAGCCCTTCTGGCCGGCCAGCGGCACAGGCTTGTATTTCTTGGCAGCCACACCGTGCAGCAGCAGGTCCTGGTCCTCCAGCTCGCGTTCGCTCAGGGGCGCAGCGGCAGGCTCCGCCATGGGGGCAGCAGTACCCGGCATCTTTACTGTGGCAACGGTAGTAGTGGTAATGGCATTGGAAGCGATCGGCTCGCTAACCGACTTCACACCCTTAGGTAATACGGTCACTGTATCCTCTGTATTTCCTCTGTCCGGCTGTGCTTTCAGGGCAGCCAGGGGCAAAAATATCATTGATGCTATGGCAATAGCTTTGATCTGCATGTTTAATCTCCGGTTCTAACGTGGTTAATGCCATGCAACCCTCTCTGTAATGGGGGCAGCAAAATTCTAAAATAGCAGTTTCTTCCGATAAATGCTAACCGATAGGGGTAAAAAACTATAAATAAGGGGTAGAAATGATGCTTATGCCTTGGTGGTTGGCTCCTCTTTCTTCATGTTACTTTCTATCTCGTTCTTGATGCCGTCTTTGGCGTCGTTGAACTCGCGGATACCCTTACCAATGCCTTTGGCCAGCTCAGGGATCTTCTTACCGCCGAAGAGAACGATGATCGCTATGATAACCCACAGCCATTCGCCACCGCTGGGCATGGAAAGAAGAAGTTGCGGCTTAATGCTTAATAATAACATGTGAAACATTTAAATGATGAATAATCCTCTCTTGCAAATGTAAAACATTATTGTGTGGAAGCGGTATTAAATGAGGGAAAGTGTACGAATTTTAACATTTAAAATCTTACCCGCCGTCATGCTGAATATATTTCAGCACGTCGCTCTCGCCGGACTAATTTTACACACTCGTCCTGCCGGATTTATTTCGGCCACATACTCGCCATAGGCAATGTGTAATGGAAGATAAATCTTTGACTATTAACTAATTGCAAAAGATACCTGATCTTAAATTCAACTACCAAACTCATCTCCTCAACCTGTCCCCATGCCTGACCAACTTGTAAATAAAGTAGCCCGCCACCCCCGCCAGCCCCCAGGGTATTACCCGTCCAAAGGGATCTATATGCACCCTCGCCACCTCCCGCATCAGCACATATTGCAGCAGCCCTATCACGCTCAGTATCGAAAACAGCAGGTAGGCAAAGACACGGTTGTTCGGCTGAAAATTATCGAAAGTATTGCTCATAGTTTCGCTCGTTTATTGGTTCACACTTTTAGGCAAGCATTGAGGCGGCGCTGCACGCGCCGCCCTTCCTGCCTTTTAAGATCATTTGCTTTTTTTACGATATCTCTATGTTCCTCGAGATCTTTTGCGCACCCTCTTTTTTCGGTATGCTCAGGTGCAGTATGCCATCACTGTAGCGCGCGCTTATCTTGTTAGGCTCCAGGCTGTCGTCCAGCGTAAAGCTGCGGCTGAACGATTGTACCCTGTACTCATTGCGCAGCCAGCCCTCTTCATTGTTTTGGTCCTGCTGCTGCTCTTTGTGCTCATAGCTCACAGTCAGCGTGTCGCCGTTCAGGTTCACCTTAAAGTCCTGCTTCTGCAGGCCCGGCGCCACCAGTTGCAGCTCATAGCTCTTGCCCGTGTCTTTGATGTTCACAGGCACGCTGGTGCTGCGGTCCAGGCCGCGGAAGCCCCAGAAGTTGTCATCGAACAGGCGGTCCAGCTTGTTGTTAAAGAAAGTGTCTACCAGGCCGCTGAAAGTTGTTGCCGGCACATTGCCGTTTCCATTGCTTTTTTTCATTAGAGTGGTCATAACGTCCTCCTTTTTTTAAAAAACTATTCTCAACCGCTGTGCCAAACCATGCAACTGAAATATTGACAAACCACCTTGAAAAATTTTCAGTCCCCCTGCAATTTTTTCAAAAAATAGTATGACACTTAACAATATTTTTAACCACTCAATCAACTCAAATCAACCCAATCAACCCTATCAACCTACATCGTCTTCACGAGGTAAACGATCAGCACCCCGCTCATAGCGATCACCACCCCAACAAGCACATAGAGGAAACCCGAGCTGTGCCGGTAGTCGCCGCTCAGCAACTGCCGCTTGGTCTTCTCATAGCGCAGTAAGCTCAGCAGCAGGCTCAGTGCCCCGAAGGCCACCAGCACAATGCCTATCGGCCCCGAATAGCCATAATGCACCACCGCCGCCGGCCTGCCCAGCGCCACGCTCAGTTGCCGCACAAAAAGCGAGAACTTCACCACCACGAAGCCGAACGCCATGATGCCGATGCCCGTGCGCAGCCACGCCAGCAGCGTGCGCTCATTGGCCAGGTGGTCGCTTGCGTTCTGCCTTTTCGCCGGGCTTATCTCATATTCCATATAGCCGCCTTGCATAAAAACCGAACCCTTGCACGAAAAAAGTATCTGTTACAATTCTCTTAACGGAATAAACACTGGCACAGGAATTTATGTCTCATACACATGGGCAAGAGAAAGCCTTCTAAGAAGGGGGCTGCGAAAAGCCCGAAGCAACAACCTACGAAGCCTAAAGAACCACACATTATCACTGAACGGGTAGCGAGAACGCTGGCCGAAATAAAAGTAGAGTTGTCTTAAAAATGGGGTGCGCGAAAGCGCACCTTTTTTTATTGACAGCAGCGTACCTCCCCGCCCATCCTCCTCAAAATAATATTCCATATACAAAAATGTTTTCCAATAAAAAACCGTGTTTTTCACGTTGACTGGCGATTGTATGCAATATAATTTTCAGCTAAAACGGGAAGCCGAAAACGTATTCAGAGTAGGCGCAAATCCAAAACAATGAAAAAAATATTGCTACTGTTTACTTTCCTCTTGCTCATCAGCACCATCGCAGAAGCTCAAAAGGCCAGATCGCCGAAAAAAGCGACCCCCGCCGGTCGTGAGCGCTTGTCAGAATATTCGCAACTCGATGAAGATAATGACGATGAGACGCAAAAAGCTACATCAGTGCGTCGCAAAGACCATATGAGGAAAAATAGCGATGGCACTGCAACAGCCGATACTGCGAAGAAAGACGGCTACGCACTAAATAAAAAGCTGATGTTTTTAAACGCCGTCAATTTCGATTTCACAGGCAAAGTGGATGTAAGCTATGTGGGGCATGTAAACATTTTTGCTCCTTCGCGAGACACAGCACGTCCTTTCGGGTTTAACGTTGGGATGATGAAACTCAACTATGGTATAATAGATACCCTGCATGAACAGGTGCGTTACGAAAACGTCGTGAGGAACCCCTTACAAAACGTCGATAGCGGCTCGGCTTATCTGCGCCAGGCAAATAAGTATAAAACCATCACAGGCTCTACAGTTTGGAGCTTATATGCACAGCCCAACTTCCTTCTTTATGGCAGTCGCGATCCTGATAGCAACTTCATCTACCTGCATGGTCACATGGAACTGCTCGTGAGTAAATGGACCGCATCCACTACCATTACCAACCTTAGTACCGATACTATGATATACCATAATGATATCCCACAGGACAGCTTTATACACCGCTCCGAACTGCAGAGTTCAAGCTCGGCGACCAAACTCGACGGATATTTCGGCTTAGGGCTCACTTTTGCGTTGCACCCCTGGCCTAAGAGCCTGTTCTTTTTTCAGCCCACTATGGGTGTCACCACCGATTACCCGAGGGTGATGAACAATTATGTGCCTGTAGTTATCGATCCGGGTAAAAACCATGGCTGGCGCGGCTTTTACCTGATACGGGCCTATTTTACCCAGGCATTGAACGAGAATACACAAATAGTGCTGGGCACGGATATCAGAGGCTTGCTGCCAAGGTACGACCCTCAATATGCCGCTTACGCCGGTGTGAATCTCAGCGTGGACGGGGTACTCGGCTTTTTAGGTCTTACTGGGAAGGGCGAGAGTCCCAATGGTAATGGCGGGGATGGAACGACAAAACCTAAGAAATAGATAGCATTGATGCGGTCTTAATTTGGTGCGCGAAAGCGCACCTTTTTTGTTCAATGAATTGCCTAACTCCCGGCGCAAGGAACCAAGATATCCACATTTTTATCGCTGTTCATCACTACTGCAAGTCGCTGTTATAACTTTGGTAGTCCTATGGATGCGAAAATAGTACCGGCCAACATACAGCAACTACACCGTCGTGGACAGCTAAGCGACGATGAATATCAATTAATAGCCCTCGCCATTAAAATAAAAGCCTGTCGGCTACGTACAGATACTATAGAGAACAGCAGAGAAAAGAACACCATGCGTTTTGAAATAACTCTGGTGAAGGATGTGAAATAGGTGGGTGTGAACTGCTAGTTGTATCCACATTTTTCAAACGTGACTTATAAGCGAATGTAAAAGTTAGGCAAAAGATTATTTTGCCAGCAACATTCTACTTATGACAAACAATACACTGAACTTTATTGACCTTTTCGCGGGTGCTGGAGGCCTTTCTGAAGGATTTGTAATGGCCGGATTTAATCCAATCGCCCATATTGAAATGGACAAAGCGGCTTGCTATACCTTGCAGACCCGAGTGGCATATCACTACCTCAAAGAAAATGGAAAAATAGATAAATATATAGCCTACTTAAAAGGAGATATTACCAGAAAGCAGCTTTATAATTTAATTCCGCAACAGTTGCTTGATACAGTAATTGAACACACTATTAGCAAAGCAAATAATCAAGGCATATTCCGAAGGTTAGATAAACTCCTGAACAAAAAAAAGGTGGACTTAATCATCGGTGGACCACCATGTCAGGCATATTCGCTAGTAGGTAGAGCCAGGTCGATTAACAATATGAAAAGCGATCACCGTAATTATCTGTTTATGGAATATGCGAGGTTTTTGAAACGCTACGATCCAAAGGTTTTTGTATTTGAAAATGTCATGGGCCTGCGTTCAGCGGATGGGGGAAAATATTTAAGACGCATGTTTCTAACTTTTAAGAACATCCTAGGTTATGAGGTAAAAGATTTCGCCGTGACAGCTAAAGACTATGACGTTTTGCAAGATAGAAAGCGGATTATAATAATAGGACACAAAAAAGGACTCAATATTAAAACCCCTGCTCCTTCAATCCATCAGAATCATATTGTTGAGCATGTTTTATATGACTTGCCAAAGATACAAGCGGGAGAAGGTATAGATAAGTATCTGCATTATAGCGCTGATACTAATGACTATTTAGCTAGAACAGGTATTAGGGATGAGGTCAAGATACTAACACAACATGTTAGCAGATCAAGTTCCGAACAGGATAAAAAGATATACCGAATAGCGGTTGAGAAATGGAACAAAAATAAAGAGCGACTTAACTATAACAATCTGCCGGAACAATTACAAACCCACTCCAATAGGACGTCATTCTTTGACAGATTTAAAATAGTGGCAAAAGAATTGCCATATTCGCAGACTATCGTGGCACATATCGCAAAGGATGGACATTACTATATTCACCCGGACATAAGCCAAAACAGATCATTATCTGTAAGGGAGGCTGCCCGTTTGCAGTCCTTTCCCGATAATTACTATTTCGAAGGGGAGAATGAGGGCAGGAATAGGACGGCTGCGTATAGACAAATAGGTAATGCCGTCCCGCCATTATTAGCGTACAGAATTGCGGAAGAGATAAAAGCGGCGATGTTAACTTCTAAAAATGGAGTCTAAATGATATTGTAAAAAATCTTTGTGAGGGTTATACTTTTTAGGTAAGATTATTTTTACTCCGTCAATATTTGCGAAGAAATTTGAGAAATACTCTTTTTTCGTTTTCTTTTTTAGTTCGGGTGATAGCAGTACTCGAAAAGTCTGATCAATTCCAATTAGGCCTTTATCATAAGCCTTATCGTATAAAGCTGATAAGCATATCCCGTTCTCAGGATTTAATCTTTCTGCTTCATTTTTTGACCAAGGAATAATGTGGCTGGCAGTAAGTAAATCTGGTATATCAATTCCGCTAATTGCACATTTGCAAGTGTAATTTGAAATAACTATTTCACGGAATACATTTTGGTTTACTCTGGTTTTAACTTCTCTTATTTTTGTTTCGCCCTTCATCCCTTCCGTGCCAATAAGAATATCGGCGTACTTCTTTTCAATAGTTGTGTCCTCTTTTTCTGCGTATATCCTTTCACTTTCAAAAAGAAGGTTTTCACGGTTGTTAATAAACTCATCCCAAATAGGTTGACATTGTTTTTTTCCTCCCGTCATTCCTTTTACTCCTCTCTGTTGATGGTACGGATCAAGACTAGCAAAGTTCGTAAGCCGGATGGCGACGGCATCAGCACTTCTGCCGATGATACTTGAAAGATGTATTATTTCCGGATTCCCTTTATGCATCTTTCCAAAGGGCAGTTTTAAATACAGGTTAAACGCCAAGATCAATTCATCCCTTGTCCAAAGTGAGGTTGCCATAAGAATAGTTCATTGTCTAGGGACGTAATGCTACAAAAAAAATGTGGATATCTTTTCTTGGATTCGCCTTGTTAACGATTGTACCTTGCTAAGTTGCCGATGCCCTGTGCATCAGCATAGGTTCTTTGACATACTGTAAGCCTTATGCTATTCGCATAGCTACGAACCATAATTTCCGTATCGGTGATAATCGGAACTTTTCTCCTGGTTGCCATTGAATCCATAATCGGTAACAACCAGAAATTATCATTTTTGTGCTATGAGTTGTTTATCAAACGATTGTAGAATTTCGCCACGAAAAACCGGCAATTATGAATTGTATCGGTAATCAGAAATTATTATTTTTTACCATTTCTGCTTTTTGCAGAAAATCGGAAGCAATCAGCAGAAACCGGAAGTAAATCGGAAGCCTGCCTGCCGGTCAGGCAGGTGCGATCCACATTAGATGATTGCACTCAATAAATAGATAATCAGTTACTTAAGCCGAATTTTCGCCAATTTTCACTTCCGGTTTTGTTAATCGACCTACTTATCGGAATCATTATCCTCAAGTATCCTGATAACCTTCACAAAACGTTCCATATAACGGTCGTTAAGGAGAGTGATGATAACGGCCTCTTCCCGGCCCGAGGAGGAATGGATGAAGCGGATGCCCGTACTGTCGTTGGCCACTATCATGCCGATATGGCCCACCGTGCGGATATGGCTGGCGGTGCCTGTAAAGAGGATCAGGTCGCCGGGGCGGGCCTCTTTAAGGGCTATCTCCGTGCCCTCATTGGTGAAGTCCACAGAGGAGCGGGGCACTTTGATGCCGAAGTGGCCAAACACATAGCCGATGAAGCCCGAGCAGTCGAAACCCGTGGAGGGCGAGGAGCAGCCAAAACTGTAAGGCTTGCCCAGCAGTGTTTTGGCAAAGGCCACCAGGCTGTCGGGCGATACGGTGTCGGCGCGTGGGGTAGGGTCCACATCAGCATAGAGGCAGTCGATGTTTTCCACCCGGCCGGGCAGCGGCGCATTGCGCCTGCAGGAGAGGAGGATGAGGGTGAGCGATATGAGGTATATGTAGCGCATATCGCTATGGCTGCTAATAAAATCGGTCCAAGGCACGGCCAAAAGCTCCCCTCTTTATTGCAAAGAGGGGTGGATCGCCAAACAGATATGCTTCCATTGAAACGGCGAGACGGGGTGATAACAGCTGGGCTGCACGAGCTGGGCTTCTGTTCGTGTTATGACGAGATTGCTTCGTGCCTCGCAAGGACGGGGGTGGCTGGGCTTCTGTTGGTGTTATTACGAGGTTGCCACGTCGCGCTGGGCACAGGGGCTTAGCTGGCTCCTCGCAAGGACGAGAGTGGGGGAATAAAAAAAACGTCCCGCAAAAATGCAGGACGTTCGGTGTATGATTAACCTGCCTGTCGGCAGACAAGTGTAAAAGTTCTAATTGCCTAAGTACGATTTTAAAAGGTTACAGCGCGTAGCGGTGCGCAGTTTGGTAATAGCTTTGTCCTTGATCTGGCGAACGCGCTCACGGGTGAGGCTGAATTTTTCGCCGATGTCCTCGAGGCTCATGGGGTGCTCTACGCCGATGCCGAAGTACAGCTTGATCACGTCGCGTTGGCGGTCGGTAAGGGTGCTCAGCGAGCGCTCTATTTCGCAACGCAGCGAGTCGTAGTGCTCCAGCTCCGAGTCGGCTGACTCTGAGTTGGGATTTTCCAGCACATCGAGCAGGGTATTGTCTTCGCTGTCCACAAAGGGGGCGTCCACAGATACGTGGCGGGCTGCCACACCAAGGGTTGTTTCCACCTCTTCGGTGCCGATGTCAAGGAGCTCTGCCAGCTCTTCGGTCGAGGGTTCGCGCTCATACTCCTGCTCCAGTTGGCTGTATGCCTTGCTGATCTTGTTCGAGAGGCCCACTTTGTTGAGCGGCAGCCTCACGATACGCGATTGCTCGGCAAGTGCCTGGAGGATCGACTGACGGATCCACCACACGGCGTAAGAGATGAATTTAAAGCCGCGGGTTTCGTCGAAACGCTGTGCTGCTTTAATGAGGCCGAGGTTGCCCTCGTTGATCAGGTCGCTCAAAGACAGGCCCTGGTTCTGGTACTGCTTGGCAACGGACACTACGAAGCGGAGGTTGGCTTTGGTAAGCTTCTCGAGCGCGCGCTGGTCGCCCTGCTTGATGCGGATGGCGAGCTGCACTTCTTCTTCGGGTGTGATCAGATCTACTTTACCGATCTCCTGCAGGTACTTCTCAAGAGACTGGCTTTCACGATTGGTAATGGACTTCGTGATTTTAAGCTGACGCATGGACATAGGCAAAGCATTGAATAGTTAAAAAAGAGGATGAATGTTTGTAACGGGCAAATGACATAGTAGTGACATTTGTATTAGCAAATCTAAGGGTTCAACTAATTCGACCCAAAAAAAATTATGAAAGCATTAACAGCGGCTGGACAATAATTACAGCGGATAATGCGCGGGGAAAGGGCTTCCATCTTTTTAAAAAATTTTGATTATTCAGGCATTTTTTTATTATTGCGCTATTATTGGACAAAACAAAGAGATCAAATTGAGTCAATCTACGATGAGTAAGAAAAAGCAAATGTATTCGCTGGAATTTCCTGTACGATGCTCCCCCGCTATACTATACGAATTTTTATCAACGCCCGTGGGCCTGCAGGAATGGTTTGCCGATAAGGTGGACCAGCGCGACGAAACCTTCTTCTTCAGCTGGAACGGCAGCACGGATACCGCAGAGATGCTGGAACATGTGGAAAACGAATTCATCCGCTACCGCTGGGATTACTCAAGCCCCGATGAGTTCTTTGAGTTTGGCATAGAGCAGAGCCCGATAACCAACGAGACCATCCTTAAGATAACCGACTTTGCCGATAAGAACGAGATCAAAGACCAGGAGCAGCTGTGGAACACACAGGTAAGCGACCTGAAGCATAGGATAGGGAGTTAGTTAAATAGGTTGACTAAGTTGACCGGTTGATAAGTTAATATGTCGAAAGGCATTTCTATACCAAAGCCCCGCCTATGGCGGGAGCTTTGCATTTTAGGAAATTGCACATTATCAAGTAACTTTACAGCCTAATTCATTCCCCCAGGCATTTTGACCAAGAAACTGGACATACTTATCCTCAGGAGTTTCATAGGGCCGTTCATCATTACTTTTTTCGTGACGCTTTTTGTGCTGGTTATGCAGTTTTTCTGGCTGTATATGGACGAGCTGCTGGGCAAGGGGCTGGGGATACTGATGATATTACAGTTGCTGGTTTACATGAGCGCCACGCTGGTGCCCATGGCGCTGCCACTGGGCATATTGCTGGCCAGCATCATGACCTTTGGCAACATGGGTGAGAACTTCGAGCTGGTGGCGATCAAGGCATCGGGGATATCGCTGCTGAGGTTCATGAGGCCGCTGCTGATCTTCATAATAGGCATAGGCGGGCTGGCCTTCTTCTTCAACAACAACATCATCCCGGTAGCCAACCTGAAGGCGCTGTCGCTGCTGTATGACCTGAGGAACTCGAAGCCGACCTTTAACATACGCGCCGGGCAGTTCAACAACGATATTAAAGACTACTCGATAAGGGTGGGCAGCAAGGATCCTAACGGCAAGACGATCTATGATATCATTATCTATAACCAGACCTCGGGCAGGGGTAATGACAACATTGTGCTGGCGAAGAAGGGCGAAATGAAGTCGACGCCGGATAAGCAGTTCCTCATCTTTAGCCTTGAGGATGGCTGGCGCTACGAGGAGGGGGATGATGCCCACAATGGTGGCAAACCCACCAACTCGCTGACGCGAATGCACTTTAAAAAGTGGGACAAGGTGTTCGACCTCTCGGCTTTCAGGGTGATGCGGACGAACGAGGACCTGTTCAAAGGGGCCTACCAGATGATGAGCCTTGGGCAACTGGGACTGGCCATAGATAGCATTAAGAGGACGCAAAAGAAGTTGCCGGTGTCCATCAGCAACTTTATAGCGCCTTATGTAACGTACGCCGGCAATGAAAGGGAGCGGGGTATGTTGCTGAAGCGCATGGAGCTGACGAAGACCGGCGTAAGGAAATACAAGAACTCGTTCTTCGAGCTGATGAACGATAGCCTTAAGAAGAAGGCTGTGGAGCTGGCGACCACGAACGTACGCAACATTAAAAGCCAGCTGGATTTTCCTTCCTTCGACAATAACATACAACTGGAAAACTACAGGAAGTATCAGGCGGAGTGGCATAGAAAGCTGACGCTGTCCTTTGCCTGCATCCTGCTCTTCCTGATAGGGGCGCCGCTGGGGGCTATCATCCGGAAGGGAGGGCTGGGTATGCCGCTGGTGATAGCGGTGATATTCTTCGTAGTGTTCCACATCACCTCGGTGATAGGGGAGAAGTTGGCCAAGGGAGGCTCGCTGCCCGCGTGGGCGGGCATGTGGATGTCGACGGGGATGCTGCTGCCTATCGCCTTCCTGCTGATACAGCAGGCAAGGAATGACTCGCAGATATTCTCGAAGGAGTGGTATACCCGCCGCTGGTATGGTTTGTTAAGGCTCTTGTCGATCAAAAAACAGGCAGGATGATAGAAAGGCCCAACGTCACGTTTACCCGTTATTTTCTATGGCCATTCCTGGTGTGGGCTGTAGTAGGGGGGCTGGCCCTGATATTTTTCAATAAGGAGCAGCTTTTCTCGCTTTTTAACATACATCACAGCGCCTTCGGCGACGAGTTCATGTATTATACGTCGATGCTGGGTGAGGGGCCCTTCAGCGCCCTGGTGCTGCTGACCATGCTGGGCCTGAGGAAGCTGCGCAATTGGTGGTATTTTATAGCAGCACTGCTTACCAATGCGCTGTCGGCGATATTAACACAAGGGGTAAAGACCCTGGTGAATGCACCCAGGCCGCTCAATTACTTCCACAATGCGGCCTGGGTGCATATATTGCCCGACTGGCCAAGGTTATACTCGCGCAGTTTTCCGTCCGGGCATACCTGTGCAGCTTTTGCCTTGTGTTCGTTCATATCTTTTCTATTACCACCTAAATACAGAGGCTGGAGCGTATTGTTATTCGTTGTAGCTTTGCTCATCGGATACTCGCGCATGTACCTCGCTGCGCACTTTTTTCTCGACGTTTATGTCGGAAGTATCCTCGGTACTCTCTTTACCATGGCCATGCTGGCCCTGATGATTTTTATTACTGACAAGTATTATAAGAAAGAGGAAGTAGTATTAGAAGAGAATGCATAATCTCATCCGTTATACAATAATTATCGTGCTGGGTGGACTACTGTTCATACCCATGCTGGGTCATGTGCACCTGTTCGACTGGGACGAGATCAACTTTGCGGAGTGCGCACGAGAAATGATCGCTACGAAAGAATATCTCAGGATGCAGATCGACTACCTGCCGTTTTACCAGAAGCCACCGCTGTTCATATGGATGCAGGTGCTGTCGATGCAGTTGTTTGGCATCAATGAGTTTGCGGCGCGTTTCCCTAATGCGATAGTGGGTATCGTGACGCTATGCACGGTATATTATGCCGGTAAAAGGGTGATCAGCGAGAAGATGGGTGCTATATGGGCGCTGATATATGCTGCCTCGTGGTTGCCGCATTTTTACTTTAAGTCGGGCATTATCGATCCCACGTTCAACCTGTTCATATTCCTGGCTTTCTTCCAGGTGCATTTGCTGCGCTATAACGAGAAAAAGATACTGCATACGGTACTCGCCGGCCTATTCCTGGGCCTGGCGGTACTAACCAAGGGGCCGGTGGCGATATTGATAGCTTTGCTGGCCTTTATTGTGTACGTGGTGGTGAATAAAGGCTTGTGGGGCTATAAGCTGGGAAATCTCCTGCTATTGGCCCTGGTCTCGGTCGCTACGACTTCGCTTTGGTTCGGTGTAGAGATCATCAATCATGGTTTTGGGTTTGTAAAGGAGTTTTTAGTGTACCAGGTGCGGCTGTTCAGCACCGAGGATGCAGATCATGGCGGACCATTCATTTACCATTTTGTGGTGCTGTTCTTTGGTTGTTTTCCCGCGTCGATGTTCTTGCTGCAGTACACCAGGAAGCGGACAACGGACAACGAAGCTGCGAGAGCTTTTACGCGCTGGATGTGGATACTGTTTTGGGTGGTGCTGATCCTGTTCTCGATCGTGAAGACGAAGATCGTACATTATTCGTCGCTATGTTACTTCCCGCTTACTTATCTCGCGGCCCTGCAACTATATCGGCTGGCAGAGGGAGAAGCGAAGATCAAGGGAAGGGTGGTGGTGGCGCTGCTAATAACCGGGCTATTGCTCGCTATTGTTATCACCGCTTTCCCGCTGGTGGGTATTTATAAAGAGCAATTGATACCTTATATCAACGATCCGTTCGCTGTCGGTAACCTGCAGGCGAATGTGCCGTGGAGTATTGGAGAATGTGTATGGGGCATCATCTATTTCGCAGGAATTGTGGCGGCCGTTGTAATGATGCGGAAGCATTTTATGCGCGGACTGGTGACGCTTTGCGTGGTGCATATATTCATCATACAGGTGGCCGTGTCGCATTTTACACCCAAGATCGAGGCATATTCGCAGCGTGCAGCGATAGAATATTTCAAATCACTACAGGGAAAAAATGTTTATGTGCATGTGCTGGGTTACAAGAGCTATGCGGACCTGTTCTACACCAAAAAGGTGCAGCCAACGAATCCGGAATCGTATAAGGAAGACTGGCTGCTGACCGGTAAGATCGACAAGCCGGTTTATTTTATTTGCAAGGTGCAGAACGCCGATGAATACCGGAAAATGCCACAACTGGTAGACCTTGGCAGCAAGAATGGTTTTGTGTTTTTCAGGAGGACTCCATAAGATACATCCCAACTACTTCTGTCCTTTCCCTTTGTAGGAAGCGTCGAGGTTTGCCTTTAGATTAGGATTGGTGGGGTTGAACTCAAGGCCTTTTTTACCGGCTTCTATAGCTTTATCCCATTGATGCAGTTCGTTGTATGAAGCGCAGATATTGTTGTAAGCTATATCATACCCGGGATGTAATTGGAGTGCACGTTCAGAGGCCTTGATACAGTTTTCGTACTGCCCGGCATTGTAGTAGTCGAGGCTGAGGGAGATGTAGTTCTCGGGTGTGGGATTCGCATCGGTCCATTTAGCTATCTGTACTAACTTATCGTTGCTTTCAGGAATGGTAACCGTAACTGCATTGTTTTGGGGTGTTGATGCAAGTTGCTTCGAGAGTTGGTTCATATGCTCGTGCGCCGGGCTGATCTTTAGGCCTTTGCTTATTATTTCGGAAGCCTCGTTTATTCTCCCGTTCTTTAGCAGATAGTCAGCATAATAGGAATAACATTCGGGGTTGCCGGGGTCCAGATCGATGGCACGCCTGAAGTAGGGTTCTGCCTCCGCAATTTTACCTTGTGCAGCTTTGAGCACGCCCAGGTTCACATGTACATAAGAGTAGTCAGGAGATAAGGAAATCGCTTTTTCAAAGCATTGTTCTGCGACCGGGAAATTGCCGATAGCCATTTGCGTGTTACCATAATTCATCCAGGCTCTCGAGTTGCCCGGTGCTTTGATGGTGGCATCTTTCCAAAGGCTTTCTTCGGTATGCCAAACCTCGTTGCGCTTATGTGTACCGTAGGCGTAGCCGGCCAGAACGGTAGTACAGCATATGAGTAGTGTGGTGCGCAAAGCCGGCTTCATGACAGGTATTTTGCTTTGAAGCAAATTGCGAACGGTTGCAGCGGTGGCTATGAAAAGGCCTAAATAAGGGAAAAAGGTGCGGTGGTCGTTCAATACTTCTGCAAAGGGAAATATACTGGAGGTAGGTATGAGTGCTATGAAAAACCAGAGAATACCAAATGCTACAGGCTGCCATTCCTTTTTCGCTGATGTGATGAATGCAAGAACCAAAAGTACTGTTACGAAAACCAGACCGATAATTACTTTTTCGTCGGTGTAGGAGGGTACAAGTGTCCAGTCGGTATCGACAACGAGGTTGAGCGGCAGCAGGAAATTGTTGAAGTAGTGCAGTATTACGTAAGGCTGCGTGAAGAGGTAGCGCCAGCGATCGTAGCCGCCTGGAACCCAGGTGTCCGGAGCCATACGACGCGAAAAGATGAAAAGACCGGCGGCGATCAGTAGCGGTATCAGAACAGGGAGAAGCGATCTGATCGCTTTTCCGGGCCTGACAATCGCTTCGCGTAAAGACATCTCCCGCTCGAAGAGGAGTTTGTAAAAGAACAGCAGCGGCACGAACATGATGGCCGGTTCCTTGACGAAGAAGCCAATGATCATTGGGAGGAGGTACAGATAATATTTCTGTAACGATGGAAGCTTTATGTAAAGCACAAAGGACAGAACGATACATAAAGTTGAAAAGGAATCGCCGCGCGCTATGATGTAGTTGACAGTCTCTGCATTGGCAGGATGCAGCCAGAAGAAGGCTGTAATGAGCAAAGCAATCCAATCATTGTAAGGAGATGCACTTGTGATGGAAAGAATGTGACGTAAGAGCATAAAAAACAGAAGCCCTGTAACAATGAAGCTGATGAAAATGGATATATGGAACACGAAAGGGTCCGGAGTGGGCTTACCTGATAGGTAGAAGTCAATAGCATTAAGGGTGGTCAGTCCAGGGCGGTAATCCTGATTGGAAGGGAGGGAGCTCATGGTACGGCCGTCGGCAAAAAAAACGGGGACATTATGTATATCACGGATGCTTAGGTTATTCACAATGGTATGCGAATCATCGAAATGAAAGGTATTGTGAAAGTGGTTGCCGTAAACCACCGTGGTTAATAATGCTAATAATACCAGGCCCAGCCTGACCGCTTTGTGGGATGATAATGCCATAGTCTGTTTGAGCAGGGAAAATTAGGAAAAACAATTTTTTCCGGGATATAAGCCCGCGTTTTGTTTTACAAAAGTGCTTTGCAAAAACGGCCGGGGAAGAAGTTGCCTCGGGAAAATACCGCTACGGGGTATAATGTCCTGTTTAACTAAAAACTATACAATTTCCTTCTCCTCGTTAACCGATTCTTAGATATTTAAGACAACTAAATATTCCCGTTTTTGCCGGTATCGTGGCTGTACGTATGTATAAGCGGTTTCCTAAAAAAAATATGTGGAAACCCATGCGCCCAAGTCGTATATGATATTTATAGATTATTTGACGCCAAAGCCTTTAAAATCAATATCAATATCCAAATTATTAATATTTTGCAATAATTAGTAGCGATGTAAAGAGAGAAGATCTACATGCGATTGTGCATTAGCAAAAAGAAAATTGTTAAAATTAATTTTGGAAGTTTTAACAAAAGATTTATAAATTTACTTCAATGTTACCTTAACAAAAAAATCACATAGTGTATGCGAAAGTTAATTACGAACCGTATTCTTACTGGTGTTTTGTTACTTACCCCCTTAGTGCTGCAGGCGCAGAATAAGAATGTAGGTATCGGAACAACTAACCCCGACCCCTCAGCCGTGTTAGATGTCACCGCCACAGATAAAGGCGTGCTGATACCCCGAATGAGTGCGGCTCAACGAATGGCTATCAACACACCGGCCCCGGGCCTTATGGTGTATGATACGGATTCATTTTGCTTGTTTTATTACAACAAGTTCGTATGGACCTCACTGTGCGACCCCAACACAGCGAGCAATGGTGTAACCAAAGTAAAAATAAACGGCAAGAACGACTATGAACTGGGCAGCCCGCTGAACCGGTATACAGACATACCGCTGGCCGGCAACTCGCTAACCTTCTCCACCACTACCACCGGTGGCAATGTTGGTATAGGCAATGCTCATCCGCACGCATCTGCAATATTAGACCTCAATAACGATAACGGTAAAGGTTTCCTGGTGCCTAAGATGACACTGACGAATACCGCCATAGCAGCACCGGTTACCAACCCAACAGTTGGCTTGCTGGTGTTCAACACCAATATCGTTAATGATGTGTTCCCCGGATTTTACTTCTGGGACGGTAACAGGTGGGTACGTTTGCTTTCTGCAAACCTCCCTGCAGTGTCAACTATCAATGTTACTGCGCCGATCGTTAACCACGGTACCATCACTAATCCGATACTGGGCATTACTACAGGCGACCTGTTAGGGGGCACTGCAGTGAGCGTTACAAATGGTGTTGGCAGGACATTAGGCGGTGACGCCAAAGTAGATGTGGTGGGTGCATCCGGCAGCGTGCTCTACGGTACTGGCACTTCATCAGCATTTTCAGTGCCCGGTAATCCAGGCGACCTGCTGCAATCAAACGGCAGCAACCCGCCATCGTGGATCAACCCGGCTTCTCTTATTACAACATCTGATCTTACAGGTAGCAGCGTTATAACTGTAAACAATGGTGCGAACAAGGTTATAGGCCTTGGCGGCGCCAACCTGGATGTGACAGGCCCTGCCGGTACAGTATTATACGGTAATGGTACGTCATCATCATTTACATCAGTAGGCGCTCCAGGCCAGTTCCTCCAATCGAACGGCACAGGCGCACCAACATGGGCATCCATAAGCAACCCAACTGCTGACCTTACCGGCAGCAGCGTGGTGAGCGTAACAAACGGTATAGGCAAGGTAAACGGTATCACCAACGCGAGCGTTGATGTGAAAGGTACTTCGGGCGGTATCATGTATGGTACCGGTATTTCGTCTGCCTTCACCTCTCCCGGCCTGCCAGGACAATTCCTGCAAGCCAACGGCGCGGGTTCACCATTGTGGACAAGCAGCTCGGCAGTGAACGGCAGCACAACAGTTAACGTAACTAACGGTACCGGCCAGGTAGTGGGCGGAACCAATATGGGTATCGACGTGGTAGGCCCGGCAGGTACTGTACTGTATGGTACAGGTACGTCATCCGACTTTACGCCTCAAGGGCAACCCGGTTATATACTTCAATCGAACGGTGCAGCTCCGCCAACATGGGTAATGCCAAGCGCAGTAGTAGCATCGTCGAACCTGACAGGTAGCTCTGTGGTGCAGGTTAGTAATGGTAACAACAGGGTAGTGGGCCTTGGCGGCGCCAGTGTAGATGTAGTGGGCACAACAATAGGTTCTGTACTGTATGGTACAGGCGCCTCTTCAGCGTTTACAGGTGCCGGTACTTCAGGCCAATACCTGAAATCGAACGGTGCAGCAGCACCTACATGGTCGAACGGTTCGAACGTTACGGGTAGCACGGTTGTCACTGTAACAAACGGTACAGGCCAGGGAATGGGCAGCAGCAACATGAGCATCGACGTAGCAGGTACTAACGGCGGTGTAATGTATGGCACAGGCACATCATCGAACTTTACAACAGCAGGCCTTTCAGGCCAGGTGCTGATGTCGAACGGTGCGGGTGCACCCTCATGGGGCAACATTGGCGCTAACAACGGCGTACACGTAACTACGCCTAACGTGCAGCTGGGCGGCGCGCTGACCTTTGATACAGATATACCGCTGAGCGGCAAGAAGATGACCTTCTCGGGCAATACAGGTAATGTGGGCATCGGTACAAGTACACCGTTATCGAGCGCGATACTGGACCTGACCTCGACTGATAAAGCATTTGCCCCTCCGCGCATGACCACAACACAGCGTGATGCCATCGCTGCACCTGCGGCGGGCCTGGTGATCTATAACAGCACTTGTGATGAGATCAACTATTATAGCAACCTGGGATATTGGAGGAGTATTGTTTCAAAAGGTACTCCGACAACATTGCCAGGTACTAACGTAACGACATCCTCTTTCCAGGCCAACTGGACATCGGTGTCCGGCGCTACAGGCTATCGTCTTGATGTTGCTACAGATGCTGCCTTTACCAATTTTGTTGCTGGCTATAATAACTTTAATGCTAACCTGGCTACTTCGCAAGTTATTAGTGGTCTGACAAACTGTGTTACTTATTACTACAGGGTGCGTGCTGTATTCTGCTCAGGTCCCGGCGATAACTCTAACGTTACTGCTGCGGCACCGCATACTTCGGGAAACCAAACTTTTACCTACACAGGTGCTAACCAAACCTTTACAGTGCCCTGCGGAGTGTATTCCTTAACTGTTAAAATGTGGGGTGCCGGTGGCGGCAGCGGTTATTGGGGCTCCGGTGGATCGGGCGGATATGTGACCGGTACGTTAGCCGTGACTCCTAACCAAGTACTTACGTTAGTGGTGGGTCAGGGTGGCCGATCAAACCCAATAGGTACGGCGTTTGGTGGTGGCGGTTCAGGACAAAGCAACTGTTATATTTCTGGTGGCGGCGGTGGCCGTAGTGCCATACAGTTTGTTGCCGGCACTGACATTGTGACCGTTGGCGGTGGTGGCGGCGGCGGCGCCTACTATTACTCTTACCTGGGTGGCGGTGGTGCCGGTGGCGGTAATACCGGCGTCGATGGTGTCGATGGCTATTCGGGCCCAAGTGGTCTTGGATCAGGCAAAGGTGGCACACAATTGGCAGGCGGGGCAGCTGGTACTGGTTCCCCGAATGGCACAGCCGGTTCACAATATACCGGCGGCAATGGTGGTAATGGTTGCTATACCGGCGGCGGCGGCGGTGGTGGCTATTTTGGCGGCGGTGGCGGCGCAGGTAACGGTGGCTGTTGCCAGCCAGGTTATGGCGGCGGCGGTGGCGGGTCGTCTTACATCTCCAACGTGAATATGACCGGGGCAACAACTACAACAGGTAACTGGAGCTCTGCATATGCCGGCAATAATAATGCGCCGAACAACACTGATCCCAACTATGTGAGCGGTGTAGGTATTGGTCCAGCTTCTACATACTATTCCGGCTCATATACTACAGGTGGCAATGGCGAAATTTATTTGTCATGGTAATTTGAATAGTCTGTTCGGATAGCTTGCAAAAGCTATCCGAACGCTCTAACAGTTTATAAACAACAAAAGACTATTCTTATGAAGATAAATAGAAGAATGTATTCCGGGTACAAGCCGCTGGCGCTGAGCCTCGTGATGGCTTGTATATCGGGAATAGGCTATGCGCAACAGCAAGTGGTCAATAATACAGCCGCTATACTGAGCATCAACGGTGCTGAAATTTTCAGCGACCAGGGAGCAGTGATACAGGTGAACGGCGATGTGAACTTTATGGATGGCAACATCCTTCACAACGGCCTGATGCAGGTGACCGGCAACTGGGCGAATGACAACATGGACAAAAATGAGGCATTCGACCCGGCATCGAACGGCGAAGTGAAGCTGACCACCGGGCTGCAGGAGATACAGGGCTATGCCACTACGGCCTTCCCGACGCTGAGCATAGAGGGCTGGGACAGGAAGGTGCTGCGTGTGAACACTAAAGCAACACGCGGGCTGAACCTGAACAACCTGGAGCTGGATGTGAACGGTAACGACATGTGGGTGATGAACAGCGCACAAAATGCGGTGACCCGCGGCACAGGCTATGTGAACACGAGCAAAGCTGCAGAAGGCAGGCTGGTATGGACCGTAAATGGCGGCACAACATATCAATACCCGCTGGGTGGCGGTACGCCGTACAGGTACAGGCCGATAACCGCACAGCCCAACGAGAACGGCGTGCTCGCATCGCAATTCCAGAACTACAATGCAGACAATGACGGCTTTGACCGCAGGCGCATCATAGCTACGAACTACAACAAGATCAACGACCAGTTTTACCATACGGTGAATGCTGTGTCGGGCGTTAATGGTGCTGACATCAAGATACCGTATAACGCTACGGAAGACGGGGGCACTTACACCGGCCTGGCCAGGTGGATAATGACAGATAAGCACTGGATAGACCCCGGGAACTACTTCGACGCTGCTGAAGCGGGAGAGGGAACTGACAGGGCAATGCATTACCACTTCGACGACAGCGGCAGCCACGTGCTGGCGCTCATAGATACGGTGGAGCGCAACCCGACGATCTTTGTGGTAAGCGGCTTTACGCCTAACGGCGACGGCAAGAACGACTATTTTGTGATCAAAGGCCTGGAGAATTACAAGTCGAACGAGATCAAGATATTCGACCGCTGGGGCAAGATGGTGTACACTGCAGCGAACTATCGTAATGACTGGGCGGGCAATAACCTGGACATGGACACTTACATGTATGTGCTAAAGGTAAAAGACCTGCAAAATAAAGAGCACCTGATAAAAGGTGATGTGACTTTGATAAGGTAACAGCAAAATAATATTCAAGTGAAGTGAACCGGGAGGCTTAAGCCTCCCGGTTTTTTTTGCTTCAATCAACAATTAGTTGTTCCAGTCTGGGGAAAATTCAATAGTAGTATCGTCGGTCAGCTAAAGCTATTCACCATCCCGTCAGATAGGTGCCAGTTCCTTCTAAGTAGAAGTTAATTACACTGGTGTATATGTTATCAGAAGGTTATGGAAAAAAATATTTTTGGTGATTAATTGATTTTTCGTTAAGTTTATCATAATTGCAACTGTAAAAGTTGCTTGTTAATAGAAAATTACGAAGAAGAAAACGTCGTAATGTTTAACTGATAATTAATAGAAATGTAACGAAATCTAATAACTAAATATTTATGAACTCAAAAGGCCTGCTCCTCCTCCTCTGCATGTTGCTACCCCTGCTGCTGCGTGCGCAAAACAACAAGAATATCGGTATTGGTACCAGTAACCCTGATCCTTCGGCAATACTGGACATCTCATCCACCGACAAGGGAATATTGATACCACGACTTACGGCAACACAGATCGCCGCCATTAATACACCCACAGAGGGCTTAATGGTGTATAACCTTGATTCAAGCTGCTATTATTACTACAACAATTTTGTTTGGGTGTCTCTCTGCCACGTGGGCACGGCCAGCAATGGCGTTCATATAGCTATCGTGAATGGCCAGGCCGACTATGAACTTGGGGGACCATTGACGCAGAATACCGATGTGCCACTTGCCGGTCATACGCTGACCTTCTCAACTACAAACAGCGGTGGCAATGTGGGCATGGGGAATAACAGCCCGGATCCATCGGCTATACTAGACATGAGCAATGGTAACAACAAAGGTATGCTGGTGCCGAAAGTTGCGCTGACAGATACAAATGTTGCAGCGCCTGTGAGCAGCCCGGCAACAGGCCTGATGGTATTTAATACCAATACTCAAAACAATGTAATACCCGGTTATTATTTCTGGGAGGGTACGAAGTGGATGCGGATATTCTCAACCAACCTGCCGGTGGTGTCAACCGTAAGCGTGACTGCACCAATAGTGAACACAGGCACTGCGAGAGACCCGAACATCGGCATCACGACGAGTGATCTTACCAGCGCCGGTGTAATAGCCGTGAGTGGCGGTACGAATAAACTGGCCGGCAGCGGCGGTGCGACACTTGATGTTGTAGGTGCGAATGGTGGTGTGCTGTATGGTACAGGTACTTCATCCGGATTTACACCTGCAGGAAATAATGGTGAAATACTGAAATCGAACGGAGCTGCTGCACCAACATGGGTGGACCCGAACGCGTCGCTGGCGAAAACCGACATAGGAGGTAGCGCGGTTGTCAATGTAAGTAACGGTTCAGGCCAAGTGGTTGGTACGGGTAACGTAACCATTGATGTAACCGGAACGCAAGGTGGTGTAATGTATGGTACGGGCGCATCGTCGGGCTTTACACCTGCAGGCAGTAACGGGCAATACCTGAAATCGACCGGCGTAACAGCACCGGTGTGGTCAAGTCCGTCTGCTGTAACCGGTAGCACAGTAGTAAATGTATCGAACGGCAGCAACCAGGTAATGGGTTCGTCAAATATGAACATAGATGTCAGCGGGCCATCCGGTACTTTATTGTACGGAACTGGCACATCCTCGGATTTCACAGCACAAGGCACAGCGGGAGAAATATTGCAATCGAACGGTACGGGTGCTCCTTCGTGGGTGTCGCCTAATGCAGCGTTGGTTTCATCCGACCTTACGGGCGGCAGTGTAGTGAATATCACCAACGGTACGGGCAAAGTTGTAGGTACCGGCGGTGCAAATGTGGATGTGAAAGGTGTGAGCGGTGGCATACTATATGGCACCGGCAGTTCGTCAACGTTCACAGCACCCGGCAGCGCGGGACAATTTTTAAAGTCGAATGGTGCAGGCGCACCCACATGGGCGGATGGTGCTGATGTAGTAGGCGGCACAGTGGTGAGTGTGACCAATGGAAGTGACCGGATACTCGGTTCGACAAATATGGGTATAGACGTTAAGGGTACTAATGGTGGCGTGTTGTATGGCACCGGTAGCTCTTCTGCCTTCACACCGGCCGGTACTGCAGGGCAGGTGCTGAAATCGACAGGGGCAGGTGCACCGGTGTGGTCGTCGCCAAACGCGACGCTGACCACTAACGACGTGGTGCCTGCGGCCTCATCGGCTGTGGTAATAGGCAATGGCACGGGACAAGTAGTGGGTGGTACAAATATGACCGTAGATGTGCAAGGAACGAGTGGCGGTGTGTTTTACGGTAAGGGTGCTGGCAACGCTGCAGCATTTTCGGCAGTGGGTACCACAGGACAGGTGCTGCAATCGAATGGTGCAGCGGCACCCACATGGGTTAACCCGAACACGACCTTAACAACAAAGAACCTGACCAATGCGGGTAATGGCGTGGTGACGGTGAGCAATGGTACAAACCAGATCGTTGGCGCGACGAATGCAACGGTGGATGTGGCCGGTACTAACGGTGGTGTGCTTTACGGTACAGGTGCATCGTCGAACTTTACAGCAGTGGGTACAACAGGGCAAGTGTTACAATCGAATGGCGCGGCTGCACCGACATGGGTGAATGCTAACAATACGCTGACTACTAAAAACATGACAAACGCCGGTAATGGCGTAATAACAGTAACGAACGGTACTAACCAAATAGTTGGCGCATCTAATGCAACATTTGATGTGGCGGGTACCAATGGCGGTGTGCTGTATGGCACAGGTGCATCATCGAACTTCAGTGCAGCGGGAACGAGCGGCCAGATATTAAAATCGAACGGCGCCGCTGCACCAACATGGGTTGGGGCTGCAAGCCTTGTGAATGTAGACAATGGGATATACTATAATGGGGTTTCGCAGACATTAAGGCTGGGTACGAACCCACTGGTAGAAAATACTACGATCACTCAGGCGGGTTTTAATTTTTCAGCGGCTGGTGGCACTATCAATCTTAACGATGCATCGAACAATCCGGTAAATATTGCGACCAATTCATCGACAGGCACGGTAGGTATAGGTAGCGGTGCAAGCACACAGACGCTAAACATTGGTAACGGTGCTGGTGCTAAGACGGTAAACCTCGGTAGCTCGAACACTACAAGTACTACAAATATATTATCGGGTAGCGGTGCGGTAAACATTAATGACGCAACGAACAGTCCCGTGAATATTGCGACCAATTCGTCTACAGGTACTGTAAGTGTAGGTACCGGCGCATCAACGCAAACGGTTAGTATTGCGAATGGCGCAGGTGCTAAGACACTGAACCTGGGTAGTACTAATACTACAAGCAGTACCAATATCAATTCCGGCAGCGGCGCAGTGAATATTAACGATGCCAATTCGCAAACGACGAATATCAACTCAACGTCGTCGGCAGGAACGGTGAATATAGGAGCAGGCACCGGTGCGAACCAAAGTGTTAATATCGGTAATGGTGCGGCTGTTAAGACCGTTACGTTAGGGAGCACAAACAGTACCAGCACTACTAATATCAACTCAGGTAGCGGCGCTGTGAACATAAATAACAATAATAGCCAGACTACCAATATCAATACGGGCACAAACACAGGCACTGTGAATATCGCGAATGCTGCCGCAAGTACGGGAGCTGTGAATATCGGAACGAATAATACGGAAATAGTAAGTGGAAATGCCGTAGGTATAGGCATTTCACCTACTGCTACTGAGAAGCTAAGCGTTGCCGGCGGAAGTACATTTAGCGGGGTAAATGGAACAACTACCAGCGCAATTGCGGGAAGGTATGGTGTGCATGGTAACAGTGCCACCAGCGACGATGCATACCTGGCCTACGTGGGAACAACACCTACCGTAGCCGGAGTTTCTTCGACAAACCCGCTTGGCTATTTTACCGCGAGTAATACAAGCTCACAAGGTCTTCTTGCCATGACCTCGGGGACTTCAACTACATCTGCAATAGCTGGCGCTTCATCCGTCTGGCATGGTGGTTACTTTTCTACCAGCGTAGCAGGCGCGGTTGGAGTGGTGGGCAATAACAACGCTACCACTGGCAATAGTGAAGGTGTATTGGGTCAGACTGCTGCATCTACGGGATATGCAACTTTGGGATTGAACCTGGCTGCCACAGGAACCGGCACCGGAAATGGTGTGTATGGGCAGACGGCCCAATCGCAGGGATTTGGCGTTTATGGTGCAAATACCCATGGAAGTGGCACAGGGGTTTTGGGCTGGGGAAATAATGTAGGCGGATCTTATTTAGCTGCGGGGCAGGGAGGTGCATTTACAGGCTTAACAACGGGCGTCTATGCATATAACACATCTTTGGGTGTGTCCCAGGCCATATATACCAATAATGGCGGTGTGATATGCAGGGTAAACTATTATTCAGGCATCCAGTACAAAATCAACGGTAGCGGAACAGTATCCACGTTAGCCAAGGATGTTGATGGCCAAACCGTAACCCTGCACTGTCCTGAAACACCGGAAATATATTTCCAGGATTATGGTTCATCGCAACTGGTGAATGGCAGGGTGCATGTAGAGATAGATCCGACATTCGCGAAGAATGTAGTGGTTAGTGAAAAGCACCCGATGCGCGTATTTGTGCAACTGGAGGGTGATTGTAAAGGCGTATATGTGACCAATAAGACTGCTACGGGCTTCGATGTAGTAGAGCTTGGCGGAGGAACCTCTAATGTCCCTTTCCAATGGAATATTACTTGTAACAGGGCTGACGAGGAATTACCAGGCGGTAGAATATCGCATAATGCGGATGCAAGGTTTGAGGTAGCAGCAGACCCAGAACCCACGGGAACTGTAAAAGCAGAGCCATTGTCGGAAATGACTGTAAGCGGTCCAACATCAAAAGAAGGAACTGTGCAACGCTAGAGATATCAGCCTGTATAACGGGTCGTTTTAATTTAAGAATATAAAAAACATCCTATTAATTAACACAAACCATCTCCTGTTGATGAAACCTCTAGAGACTAAAAATATACATAGTATGGTAAAGCAGTTCCCCGCTGCTTTGTTGCTCGGCTTTTTGTGTTTGCCGGTTGGTTCGATACGTGCGCAAGCCATTTTGAATATACAAGGCGCTAATATGCATACGGAGCCTAATTCGCTGATGCACGTGAATGGTGACGTAAGCTTCACAGATGGTAAGCTGGAACATAACGGCGTGATGGAAATAACCGGTAACTGGTCGAACACGAACCAGAACAATAATGAAGCCTTTGATCCTTCATCCAGTGGTGATGTGAAGCTTATCACAGGCTTGCAGGAGATACAGGGTTTTAGCACTACTGCGTTCCCGACATTGAGCCTGGAAGGCTGGGACACGAAGCGTCTGTTGATCAACACCAAGGTGACAGGCAAACTGAACCTTAATGATCTGCAACTGGACGTGCGTGGCAATGATATGTGGGTGACCAATCCTGCGACGGATGCGATAACACGCACGAGCGGCTATGTGAATACCAGTAATCATCCGGAAGGGCGGCTGGTGCGCAACGTAACTGCAAACAGTTCTTATTATTACCCGATGGGTGGCGGCACCGACTTCAGATACAGGCCTGTTAACGCGGTGGCTGCGAATGACGGAGTGCTGGCGGCCCAATTCCAGAATTATGATCCTAATAATGACGGGTACATGCGGAGCAGTTCCGTAGCCACAAACTTTAATGTGATCAACGACAAATTTTATCATTCTGTAACGCAGGTGTCGGGCATAGGCAGCGCTGACATCAAGATACCCTACAGCACGCAGAAGGACGGCAGCTTTAACGGGCTGGCCAAATGGGATGATAATAAACACTGGACAGATGCTTTGTACCATTACCAGGGTAGCGAAGCCGGTCCTGACGGGTGCGATATGGCTATGCATTACCATATGCAAACAGGCGGCACGCAAAGACTGGCGCTTACCGATACTATTGCACACGATGACATATTTGTGGTAACAGGGTTTACACCGAACGGTGACGGGAAAAACGATTATTTCGTAATTAAAGGATTAGAAAATTACAAGTCGAACGAGCTGAAGATATTTAACCGATGGGGACGTATGGTGTATACCGCCGCCAACTACAGAAACGACTGGGCTGGGAACGGCCTTGATATGGATACATATATGTATCTGCTGAAGGTAAAAGACATGAACGGAAAGGAAAGGGTCATTAAGGGTGACGTGACGTTGATACGCTAGCAGTATGCGCAGGCAATGCACATGATCAGAAAGGAAAGGGTCATTAAAGAGATGTGATGTTGATACGCTGGTAGTATGCGTAAGCAATTATAGCTTTTTTAAAACTCCTCCATATGAATACAAACGCCCAGCTGCGGCTATTGCTATTGGCCATTTTTTTAGCGCTACCGGCTTTAGCAAGAGCACAAAACAAAAACATCGGTATTGGAACCAGCAATCCCAACCCTGCGGCTATCCTGGATATCTCGTCGACAGATAAGGGTGTGCTGATACCCAGGCTAACTTCCGCCCAGTTAGCTGCAATCAGTACACCGCCGGAAGGCCTGATGGTCTACAACCTGGATTCGGCGTGCTATTTTTACTATAACAACTTTCAATGGGTGTCGCTTTGCCATCCCGGCACGGCGAGTAATGGTGCACATATTGCGATAGTAAACGGCCGGACCGATGTGCAACTGGGCGGCGCGTTGTTGCAGAATACCGACATTCCTTTGGCGGGCTATAAGCTTACTTTTTCTAGTACAGCCAGCGGAGGGAATGTTGGAATAGGTAATACAAGTCCCGATGCGTCGGCAATACTAGATCTTAGTAATACCAACAATGCCGGTATATTAATACCGAAAGTGTCGCTCACTGATACAAACCAGGCTGCCCCTGTTACCAGCCCTGCAACGGGCCTGATGGTATTTAATACCAATACTGTTGCCAATGTAACGCCCGGTTATTATTACTGGAACGGGTCGAAATGGGAGCGTATCTTCTCAACCAATCTGCCTGTGGTATCAACGGTGAGCGTGACCGCGCCTATTGTGAATACCGGCACAGCGAGAGACCCGAATATTGGTATCACCACCAGCGATCTAAAGAGTGGCGGTGTAATAAGCATCACTAACGGTACAAACGTGCTGACTGGTAATACCGGGGCCGACCTGGATGTGGTGGGTACTGCCGGCGGTGTGCTGTATGGAAGCGGAACTTCATCGGCTTTTACTTCAGCAGGTATTGTGGGGCAGTATCTTCGCTCGCAAGGCACAGGCTCACCGGCATGGACGACGGGTAATGATATCAACGGCAGCACTGTGGTGACTGTGACCAATGGCACAGCACAGGGTGTTGGTAGTGGAACTATCGGCATAGATGTAACCGGTACGTCGGGAGGAGTGCTGTACGGCACGGGTGCGTCATCGCAATTTACTCCTCAAGGTACAACCGGTTATTTACTCCAATCGAATGGGTCGGCTGCTCCCAGTTGGGTGAACCCCAATGCAGCTCTTGTGACATCTGATATCGTTGGTAGTTCGGTAGTAAACGTTATAAACGGTACGAATAAAGCGATTAACGGAGGTAATGTGAACCTGGATGTAGTTGGTACGAATGGCGGTGTCATGTATGGTACAGGCACATCTTCGGCATTTACTCCTGCAGGTACAGCGGGCCAGGTATTGCGATCGACAGGTGCAGGTGCGCCGGTATGGGCATCGCCCAATGCAACGCTGGCTACTAATAATGTAACGGGAGGTTCAGTGGTGAATATTACAAATGGCGCTAACCAGGTGGTCGGCGGTGTTAACATGAATATTGATGTGGCAGGCACCAATGGTGGTGTAATGTATGGCACCGGCAGTTCATCGGGATTCAGTGCTGCGGGTGCATCGGGGCAGGTGTTGAAATCGAATGGCGCTGCGGCTCCAAGCTGGGTGAATGCCAATTCCACTTTGACAACGACAAATATTACAGGTAGCGGTCCCGTAGTCGTGACCAATGGTACTGCTCAAACAATAGGTACCGGCAACCCAACGATAAGCGTAGCCGGAACCTCAGGCGCCGTGCTTTATGGTACGGGGGCCTCGTCGACATTTACCGCTGCAGGCACTACAGGGCAGATATTGCAGTCGAACGGTGCCAGCACACCGACATGGGTAAATGCCAACAGCGCGCTGACCACAAAAAACCTGACGAATGCCGGCAACGGTGTGATAACAGTTACAAATGGCGTAGGTCAGCTTGTGGGCGCAACCAATGCGGGTGTTGACGTAGCCGGTACATCAGGCGGCGTACTGTATGGTACGGGCGCCTCGTCTGCATTTACATCGGCGAGTACTGCTGCCAACCAGGTATTGTATACACCCACCGCCGGCGGCACGCCGCAGTGGGGGAGTTTGGGCGGAACAACAATGGTGATTTATGCGCCTTTTTATAACGGCAACGGCGGTGCCTTGGCATATGCAGGTGGTAGCAACCTGATATATGGGCCGCTGACAGGAGCATTAAACAACATTCCGGCGAATGAATTATTTTTTCAAATAGCGATGCCAAAGTGCGTTATTACTCGTATACGTGTGCTGGCGTATCCCGGCGCTAACACTTGCGCCGGTACTACTTTCATCGTAAGGAAGAATGCAGTTGCTACTGCGTTGACTGTGACCTTGCCGACAGCTACATATACACCGGTTATCGGTACCGGTAGTGTGGCATTTGCTGACGGGGACTTGCTAAGTATCAATGGTGTGTTAGGGGCAGGCGGTCTGCTTGCACTTGCTGGTATCCAGATAACGTATTATCCATTACCATAAAAAAACCAATGCTACAAAAATGATAGTATTAAAACGAGCATTTGCTATTTGTTGTTTGCTACACGGTATTTATGTTTCGCGAGCGCAAAACGTAATGACAGCTAATCCGAATAGGGTGGTGGTTGCAGATGTTAACGCAACCGCTCCAGCAGCAAACGTTACACTCGCCCCAAGTGAATTGTCAACGGACGTAAAGTTGGTCTCGCCAGATAATAAAGTGACACCTGAAAATGTAAATAAATCGGTGATTGGCGCTAATAAGACCGACCGAAAGCTAATCAAACCAGTGTCGCAGGAGCATTTAGATAAAAAGAAGCGAATAAAATAGTTGAAAAAATCTTTAATCAGGGGCAGCTATAAGCTGCCCTTATTTTTTGTCTTTAGTTAATGTGTCTATTTTTTCTTTCAGCAAGGCAATCTCCTGCGCCAGCTTTTTATTGTTAGTGTGGAGCTTTGAGTTGACGACTGATAAGTGAAGCAGGTAAATGAGAATGACAAAAATGGCGGCAGTAAATACAAGATTGGGCGCCTCGTAAACGCCAAAGAGATGTGACATCACTTCAAGGCCATTGCGCCAGAAGGAAAATACTATGAGCACTACTGTGCAAATTATCCACGTAATTGCATACTCTTCGCGCAGCTTGCCCTTAATGATAAGGTAGGAAATGTATGCGAGAAACAGCAGGCTGACGATGATAGCAAGGATCTGAATACGGGCCATATCTTATTTTTTTGAGTGGCGGATGAAGGAGTAACACATGGCAATGCTCACTTTAACAATGTAGTAAAAAGAGGCGAAGTTGCGAATGGAAGAGATGCCTCCCTGGCGGGGGCGCATATCGACCGCGACCTCTTCGATGCTTAATCCTGCTTTTGAGAACATGACGAGCGACTCAGGTTCCGGGTATTCGTCGGGGTATAATTCAGCAGCTACTTCGATAGCCTTTCTATCAAAAAGCCTGAAGCCGGACGTACCGTCATAGATCTTTTTGCCGGTGAGCAGACGGCTGAGAAAATGTAAATATCTTATTCCAATACGTCGCATGGGCGTGGAACGAAAGGCAGAGGCGGAGAGGAAGCGCGAACCGATAACTACATTTGTGCCATTTGCAAGGTGATGTTCGATCAGCTTGTGCAATTCTGAGGGCGGATGTTGTCCGTCGCCATCTACCTGTATAGCTATATCGAAACCATTTTCGCGTGCGTATAAAAAACCTGACTGCATAGCGCCGCCTATGCCGAGATTGACAGGAAGGTGTAAGGCGTTGACGCTACATTGTGCTATTACTTCGGCGGTATTATCTACAGAGCAATCGTTGACTGCCAGGATGGAAATGTGGTAGCCGGTTACAGCGCGCAACTCCCGAACGAGTGAAGGCAGGGAAGCTTCTTCGTTGTAACAGGGTATGATGATGAGGATCCGCTTTTCCATATGGTGCAGGATGTGAATTTACGAAGCTGCATGGTATTTGTGCATTACAGTGCAGACAAAAAAGCCATGGTGTCCACTCCGTCAGCGTAGTCGCTAAGTGACGGCTTTTGTGCCATTCCAAAGGGCACAGCATCTTTACCAACTATACATTGTATATCCTCACTTGCTGTGAGTGCCGACAAAAGCTCTTGTTTTTCGCCGTAAAAGCGATAATGAAGGACCGATACGGCCGAAAAGGGTATATCGTTTTGTATGAGCAATACAGAGCCATTGGTGAGGTAGGGCACTTTGTTAAGCAGGTAAATGGCAAGGTAGTAGTCGTAGTTGTTTTTGTATTTGTGATGCAGCATAAGGTTGTCATGCTCTTCGAACACATTAAGAAGTGTAGTAAAATCATAACCTTGCGGGACACAGAGCTGGCTAACATTGCGGCACCCCAGGCCATAATAAGTAAATACATCCTGTGCCAGCCTGCGAAGCTCATCTTCAGTTTCGGAGCCGTCGATCACCGCTACGGACGTGCGGTTTTTGCGGATGATGTGCGGATATTTACCGAAATACTGTTCGAAATAGCGTGCAGTATTGTTGCTGCCGGTAGCTATATACGCGTCGCAGCCCTTTAATACTTCCGATACTGTTATTTGCTCTTTCACTTCCAGGTCCCATTCGATCAGCTTATCGATCAGGTGCAGTATCAGCACGCGGTCTTTTGATGATAACTTCAGCGCCAGTTTGTGGCCGCTCATGAAGCCGCACAGCAGATCGTGGAAGCCTACGAGTGGTATGTTGCCTGCCATTACAATGCCCACGGTTACCAGATGTGCAGGCGCGGGATATCGGGCAGTCCATTGCCGCAAATTGCCCGGGTCGAGGTATTGAGCCGCAATGCTGTTAATGGCTATGCTGATATCTCCGGGAGTAAACCATGGATTTGCCTGGATCGCGCGCTGCTGAGCTGCCAGCCATGCCTCATCTCCTGAAAGCATGTACTGTCCCAGCCTGGCGGCAAGTTCTATCCTCGAGTCTAAAGAAAGCATGGTTTTTCTATTATTTCTGTATGCGAAATTGTAACTTTGCGGGCATATAAACTAAATAAAAACTAAAAGCATATATGGCAATCAAAATAACGGATGAATGTATCAACTGTGGGGCCTGCGAACCTGAATGCCCCAACAATGCAATATATGAGGGTGGAGTAGAATGGGCAATAGCAGACGGTACTTCGGTAAAAGGTGACTTCGTGTTGATGGATGGTAGTCATGTTGACGCTGCCTCTCGTCATGCGCCGATAGCAGTGGATACTTATTATATAACGCCAAATAAATGCACCGAATGCCAGGGTTTTCATGAAGAGCCGCAATGTGCTGCTGTGTGTCCCGTGGACTGCTGTGTGCCCGACGAAATGTATCGCGAGACGGTGGATGAGCTGTTGGGGAAAAAAGAGAAATTACACTTGTAGTTGTATAAATACAGATAAAAAAAGGAGCCTTTTTAAGGCTCCTTTTTTTATGATCTTAGCAGCAGATCAATGCTGACCCAGGTCTTCGTGGGTATCGTGCTCGTGCAGCACATCCTTAGCATGATTCACTTCGGCCTCGGTACCGTGTGCAACCACGATAAATTTACCTGCTTCGAGGTCGTCATGGTATTTTTTCACATTGTCGTCTTTTACGCCCACCGTGGTAAGAACAGAGGCGATGCCGCCACCTATCAAGCCCGCATCGAAGCCCGCTATGGCGCCAACCAATGCACCTGCTCCGTAGAGAAAGCCAAGGCCGGGAATAGCAAACAGGCCAACACCCGTTAATATCCCAAGCGTGGCACCCAGGGCTGTGCCTGCACCCACCCCTGCAACGTTGATGGGGTCCTTGGGCAACACATGGAGCTGATCGTCCACTACTTCGGTTTGTGCCTTTCCGATGATGGAGAGTTGTTTTACAGGGAATCCTGCATTTTTCAATTCAATTACGGCCTCCACAGCTTTATCGTGACTGTCGTAGACCCCTATTGTTGATCTCATAAAAAATGTACGTTTTGGTGTTGATTTACCCGACTAATATACGCTTAAACAGTTATAAAAAAAGTGTTCCAATAGCGTGAGAAGATAAATAGTGGGTGGTTCAGCTATTTATCCATTATCCTGATCTCGACGCGCCGGTTCTTGTTTGCATCAGCTTCATTAAGCTCTACCGCAACTACCGGGCGCGACCGGCCAAAGCCCGTATACTCCAGCCTATCGGCCGATATTCCCTTTCCTAATAGGTAGTCGTAAATGTACTTTGCCCTGTTGAGTGACAGGTGATTGTCTTGAGAGTCGATATCAAAGGCATCTTCTACCTCAGTTACACAGCAAACGTGGCCTTCGATGCGTATTTTCAATTTTGAATTGACTACCAACATCTTATAGAGCTTTTGGAGCTCGTCGGCCGATTGCTCTCTTACCATATGCGATTCGGGGTAGAAGTAAATGTTTTCGAGGACGATGGTCTCTCCTTTTTTATATTTGGAGATGTCCGCGATCGTCTTTTTCTCTTTGGGGTTCCTTTTAAACTCATCGGGTACGTGTTTGGGTGCGCCGGGCTTAACAACGATATTCTGGTTGTCTGGGTCACCCTCGAGTATGCGACTAGGCTCGCGGTCAGCCTGGTCGGTATTGTCAGTTTTCTGCCTGTCATTACCCGGTTCGTAGACGAGAATACGGCCGGTTTTTTTTGCTGTTTTGCCAACCCGTGGAGTAGTGTCGATCGGTGGAGGGACATAAGTATTCACCACCACAATGTCAACACGCCTGTCAGCAGGGAATCCATCAGGATTTCTCTGCACAAAACGTTCCACTTGTCCCTTGCCGGCGCAGAGCCTGATATTGGTTTTAGCGATACCATATTCAGCGAGGAACTCGGCCACGTTGTTTGCACGCGCTTCGGATAATTGCTGGTTGTGTTCTTCATTGCCAAGGTAATCGGCATAGCCTATTATGTACAGGTAATCGTGTCGCGATATGAAACCGGCGGCCATGATGGAATCGATCTTTGCCCTTGAAGGTGAATTAAGCTTGTCTACATTACGCTCAAAGTAAATATGAATCGTATCGTTGGCCGCGGCGGCAAACGCAAATTGAACGGTAAAAAAACATAGTATTAGTAATAAATACTTCAAAATATCTCCGGTAAATGAGTGAAACGAAGAACAAATTACTCAATTTTCATCTAATAATATCCAAACAGCGAAAAAGACACAGATGTGAAATAGTTCGCTGCAGTTGCTAAAAAGGCTGTGTCTTTTTCCTGAAAAGGAGCCAGGCGCTGAAGGCCGTTGGTAAATAACAAAATAGCAGCGTAATAATAAACCACCCCGGCATATGGACCGAAAAAGCATTAATGGCTCCTGCAATAGTCATAACAGCGGCGCTAATTAATGCCGGGTATGCACTGCTGCGGCCGGAGATGATCGTAGATAAAGAGCCGGCGATAAATGCGGCGATCGCATAGCTGACGAGCAGCCAATGGAAAACCGGCTTCGGCATTGTCTTGACTGCATTTGCTACCGAATCGGCATAGTAAAGATCGGTGCCGGCAGGCAAGGGATAAGCGCGATAGATGGCCATCTGCATAAAGACGATGCACAACATGCCCGTTATTGTTCCGATAATGATCGCAAGAACCTTGCCCGACATAGCCTTGTTTTAGCATAAAGGTAGCATAAACAGTACGTCGGAACTGATCAAAATTCGTCGATACGCTTCAACTGCACGTCGGGAACTGCGGAAACGATAATCGGGTATTTTTCCAGGGTCACGTCCGAGGGATCAAGTCCGAAACCTCTTTCCTCGGAAAGACTGAAGCGTTTCAATATGAAGTACCCGCGCATCATGAGGCGTTCCCACAGGGGTAGGGCGTTATCGCGGGAAAGAAATTTCTCGAGGATTATAAACCTGAAATCGCCCATTACATTGTTTTTGCTGAGTGATTCATAACGGCTTACCACATTTACTTCCTTATTCTGCACCATCTCTTCCACCACTTTCCGGAACATGAGTTGTATCTTATGTTCGATACGGAAACCAAGCCTGAATTCTACCCGGATTATCTCGTTCGGTACAATGGTCTGAACGGAATATTCCATCGTGTAAGGATCATCCAATACGTCAACGTGAACGAACCAGTAAATGTCGGCCCGCTTGGGCTTGCGATATAGTATGGAATAGATGACCTTATGTTCAATCTCTTTGGGATTATTTGCGCTGGTGAGGTATACAAGATGTGTAGCGTATTTGGGGATAGTCCGGTCGTTGCTCAATTCCTGTATAATAGGAACATAATCCTCAACCCGCACGAATTCGACATAGCGGTTTTTGATCTTCCGTGCCTTGAACCAGGTGAGCATTACCAGGAATAGCAAACCACCCATGATCAGTGTTACATAGCCGCCGTGCCTGAACTTCTCCAGGTTGGCGAAAAGGAAACTGATCTCGATAGTGAGAAATACTGCCAGATAGGTGACAATGCCGATCAGCGGTACCCGTTTGATGAACATGAAATAAGAGAACAGGCAAGAGGTCATGATCATGCAAATGGTTATGGCCAGACCATAGGCTGCGCCCATTTTTGACGATTGCCCGAATATAAGTACTATGGCTACGCAGCCTGCGAAAAGAAGAAAGTTGATGCCGGGGATGAATAATTGTCCCCGCTCCATAGTAGGGTATTGGATCTTCATTTTGGGCCAGAGATTGAGCTTAATGGCCTCGCTGATGAGTGTGAACGAACCTGATATTAATGCCTGGCTAGCGATAATGGCTGCCATAGTGGCTATTATGATGCCGATCAATACGAACCATTGCGGCATCAAGGCGTAAAACGGGTTGCTTGAGGATGCGTTCCATAACAAGCCTTTATGGTTTAGAAGGTAAGCCCCCTGTCCCAGGTAATTTAGTATCAGGCAGCTTTTTACATATATCCACGATATGCGGATATTGCCTCTGCCGCAGTGCCCGAGATCGGAGTAGAGTGCCTCGGCGCCCGTAGTGCAAAGGAATACAGAACCCAGAATCCAGAATCCTTTGGGATATATCGTCAGCAGCTTGATGGCATAGTACGGATTAAAGGCTTTAAATATGCTCCAGTCGTCGTTGATATGGTATAGGCCCAGCACGGCGAGCATCATAAACCAGATGAACATGATGGGGCCAAACATCTTGCCTATAGACATGGTGCCGAATTGCTGGAAGAAGAAGAGGCCTGTAAGGATGGCTAGTATAATATTGATGATCGTCCAATCGGGCATGCCACTGAAGGCGGGAATGCCTCTAAGACCTTCGATGGCCGCGGCAACGGAGATGGGAGGGGTGATCATGCCATCAGCAAGTAGGGCAGCCCCGCCTATCATAGCGGGAAATACGGTCCATTTGCCGTGTCTTCTTACCAAAGCGAACAGCGAGAATATGCCGCCCTCGCCTTTGTTATCCGCCTTGAGCGTAAGTATTACATATTTGACTGTGGTCTGTAAGGTAAGCGTCCAGATAATACATGAGAGACCACCGGTTATAAGAAGATCGCTGACAACTTTACCATTACAGATTTCATTGAAAACGTATAGGGGAGAGGTACCGATATCACCGTAAATGATGCCTAGCGCGATAAGAAGACCGGCTAAAGAAACTCTGTTCAGATTTTTACCCACAGGTAATAATAAAATATAGCGTGCAAATTTAGTGCATTCTTTACCGATAAAAGAAATGGGGAGTAAAAAATTGGTATAGAGGAGGATAAGCTCCCGGGGCTCAGGATAATAGCAGCTTGATCGAATTCAGATATTCTGTTCGGGCATCAACTTTCTTTCTGATCTCGGTGTCGTCCGGACTAAGTTCTTTTAGATAACCGGCATGGCTGACAGAAGGGCTGCCGGATTGATCCACTTCGATTTGTTCGAACAAAGCATCCTCGGCGGCAGATGGAATATTATTTGGATTCCCGGCTGTCATAAGACAAATATAATAATTGCTTATCCTGATGAGCCAGATGGCAGAATTCTTTTTTGCACAAATTGTGAATTTTAACAAAACCTATGCAATCGACGCTTAAGGTAGCCAAGATACACTAACGATGGTCAGATAGTATCAATAAAGAAGAATGAAGGCAATGCGCTAAAAATTCTTCGGTTCTTTTATGGATTTTACCTAAAAATCACAATATTTGTTGTAAACTTACAAGCCGATATTTTAAAACGCACAAAAAATCATGAGGAGAATAATTCTATTGTTGGTTTTATTGCCATTGTTTTCATTTGCGCAAAAGCGTGAGGGCGATAAATGCTGGCCGCCTACGTATTATGAGACGGCGAAATCAACGATCTACAGTAGCCAGGACAGGAAATTAAAAGTGGGCATTGCCGCTCATCAGAATCATGCAGGAATGGTATTGAAAGTGTATTATGCCGATCCGTTCTATGTAACGTCGAAGCAAAAGCTTGTTCTGAAACTGTCCGGTGATAATGAACTGGTTTTGAAATGTAAAATGACCGCGGCAGCGGAACCAATGCATCAAAAACGTGGTGATTTTTACTACTACAACTATGCATACTTCCCCTTGTCTGATGAGGCGCTACAGATGCTTTCTTTCCATACTGTGAAGTCTGTGAAACTGCAGCTTGACGGTGATGCACCGCTGATGTTCGGACCGCTGAGGAAATGGGACGCTTATGAGATAAAAAGCCAGGTGCAGGACGTGCAGAAGCAATATATCGTTGACCGCGGCTATAACTACGATTATTAATGTTTTACGATACAACAATTTTTAAAACCCCGCAATTGCGGGGTTTTACTTTTTGATTATTTTCTGCCAAATCGGTATTGATTACGAAAAATAAAGTCTAAATTGTGAAGGCTTTAATTAGAAATTAATTTTATGGTTTGTAAAGGTTAATAATCCAGAGTCTTAGGCCAGTGTACCAAACCAAATGGCGCAAATTAGAGTCTTAGTTATTGTAGTTTGATTTTTGCTCCCTATTGAGGCTTCAGCTACTGACAGATCAGGACATGTTTTTATTTATACATTAAAGCATCATGAGAAAATTATTATTACCTCTTTTTCTACTTCTGACGCCCATCTTCGTTTATGCCGACGGCAACGGCACCTTTAGTATGAGCTATTCTTTTTCGAAGTGTGGGCTCAACTTTACTACGGCTTCCCAGCGCCTGGGGCAAAGGTTCACGCCGCCGGGACCGGCGCAACCGGCCACTTTTGCTATTAGCGGGATACCGGCTTGTGCAACCATTGAAAAGGCATTTTTGTACGTTGAGGGATCAGGTAATGGTGCTGCCCAGACCGCGACAATCGTCGGTCCCGCGGGCACGCAAAGCTTCCCGATGACAGTTATTGGTACCCAGGGTGATAAATGCTGGGGTTATCAAAGCTCGGTTACCTACCGTGCAGATGTGACGCCGGTTGTAACAGGCAACTTCAATTACCTCATCAGCGGCATACTGACAAATCCCCCTAACGCGGGCAACGATATGGACGGGGCTACCCTCATCGTTATTTACAGCGACCCGATGCAGACCTACCAGGGAACTATGCAGTTAGATGATGGGGCGATTGAAAGATCGGGTGGCACAGCTACGCATACCATGAACTTTACTGCTCCTTGCGGCACACCGCAGAACGCCCAGGCTATAATGGGCGTGGGCGATATGCAGTTCGACGGCGAAACCGTGGTACTTAATGCGACACCTGCTACTTATACATACAACTGGTGGAATTATTTCCAGGTTAGTACGACAGTTACTGCGGCACAAACTACCGCCGATTTTACCGTTACAGCAGGCGGCGATTGTTTTAACCTTGCTTTTGCAGGTTTGTATTATCAAACCACCACTTGCGTAGTATGCACTCCACCGGCCTTGACCCTAACCACAAGCAGCACTGCCACTACCTGCGGGCTTTGTAACGGCTCGGCCACTGTTGTTGCAACCGGCAGCCCGTATGGATATAGCTACCAGTGGGCGCCCACCGGGGGCACCCAGGCCACCGCCACCGGTCTGTGTGCAGGCACGTATACCGTTTATGTTACCACACTCTGCGCTTCGGACTCTGCGGTTGTAACTGTGCCGATCGGTTCAGGTCCGGCAACGTTAACACATACCCAAACCGATCCGGAATGTAACGCATATTGTGACGGCATAGCTACTGTAAGTGTATCTGGCGGTACGCCACCGTTTACATACGCGTGGTCGCCAACTGGCGGCACAGCTGCAACTGCAAATAACCTTTGTGCTGGTACCTACGTCCTGACCGTGACAGATGGTATCGGCTGCATTAATAAGGATACGGTAGTCATAACAGAGCCTGCTCCTACACCGCCCCCCACACCTCATGACGTAGCATTCTGCCAGGAGGGGCCGTCGAGTCCGCTGGTGGCCGACCCGTCGACACCCGGTGATGTAGTAAGGTGGTGGGATGTGCCGACAGGGGGCAACTTCTCCCTCACGCCCCCTACACCGGTTACAACCAATACAGGCACCTTTACATGGTATGTCTCGGATGTAACGCCTATAGGCTGCGAGAGTGTGAGAGTACCCATAAATGTGCTCATCAAACCAAAGCCGCTGTTTCCCGGCGTCACTTCATATGAATATTGCCAGTATACCAATGTTACAGTGTTACCGTTGAATGCCCAGGGTGACTCAGTGCAGTGGTATACCACACCAGCGGGTGGGGTAGGAACGTTAACACCACCTCAGCCGTCGATCGACTCGCCCGGTACTTTTATCTGGTATGTGACACAGACGCAGAACGGCTGTGAGAGTGACCGTGCACCACAGGTGGTGAAGGTAAAACCAGGTGTGATAGCCAATTTCGGCTTCGATGTGAAACAGGGCTGCGGCAGAGATACATTGAGATTGACTGATAGCTCAATAGTAAACGGGACCGAAAGTGTGATATGGAATTTCGGAGATGGTTCGCCCTTTGAGACCTTTGACCGGTCGCCGAGACACTTGTACTACGTTACCGGAACATATCCGGTTACACTCACCGTAACGAATGGTTTCTGTACAGACTCTATGACTAAACCAGTATTGGCAGTGGTGAACGAATTGTTGCCACTAGTAGTGTCTCCGGTACAGGTGAGCATATGTCCGGGCGATACGGCACAGTTGCATGCTATAGGAGACCCTACCTATACATTTGACTGGACACCTAACCTGTGGGTAACGGGCGCTAACAGTGCTGACGTAGTTGTGGCGCCACAAGAAAATATAGTTTATACTGCTACTGCCACCGACACACTGGGCTGCAAACACATTGCGTCCGTTAGGGTAATGCTCGCCTCGAATGCGGTACTCGACATACCCGATAGCGTAAGATTATACCCTGGTGAATCTTACCAGATAAACCCTCAAGGCAATTGCCTTTATTATAGTTGGTTCCCTCCACTGGGACTGAGTGCAGACACCATTTCTAACCCGATCGCGAGCCCCGAAGTTTCTACACGTTATATAGTGCATGCTACTACAGAATGGGGTTGTAAAGCAACCGATTCCATTGACGTGTTCGTGGATCCGGGTACTTTACTTTATTTGCCTAATGCCTTTGCGCCAGGTAGCACTAATCCTGAGAACAGGGAATTCAGGATCATCAAGCGTGGTATAGCGACACTTAAGGATTTCCGGATTTATGACCGCTGGGGTGTGCTGGTGTATGAAGGCAAAGACATAGATCACGGATGGGACGGAACTTATAAAGGTAAACCACAGCCCTTCGACGTATATGTCTACATGATAGAGGCTGTTACAAGTACAGGTCAAAAATTCTCTAAACAAGGAAACGTGACCTTATTGAGATAAATTAAAGAAAATCTCTACAATAGCCGCAGATATACATATCTGCGGCTATTTCATTTTTGTATTCCCAACGTTATTATATTAATAGCCGTCTTTTTTATACAGCTGATATATGATATCTTCGCATTGACTTATTGACCATGTGAAGAAAAGAATGCCTTTCAAATTTTTGTTTCTTGTAAGCAAATTTTAGATACTATAAAAGAAAGACCTTTAAATGAAGCAAATCCTACTTTTGATAATATTCGTATGCGCTCCTTCTCTATTGTTTGCTAATGGCAATCATGCTTTGAATAACTCCTATACGCAAACAGCTTGTGGCTTAAATTATGTGGCCACGTCACAACGCTTAGGTCAGCGATTTGTACCTGCCGGCATCGCCCAGCCGGCACCGTTCACCATTGCAGGAATACCAAATTGTGCGAATATTGAAAAGGCGTTTCTTTATACGGAAGGATCGGGAGCGGGTAATATAACCATTACTGCTACCATACAGGGGCCAACGGGTACCCAGAGCTTTGTGATGACGGAAATAGGTGTAGATAATGATAAGTGCTGGGGTTACCCCGCCACAAGTGGCACGCATTCTTATCGTGCCGATGTTACCAGCATCGTTACAGGAAACGCTACTTATAATGTTAGTGGATTGCCCACCAGTACCCAAGCCCAGCATCTGGACGATATGGATGGTGCTACACTTCTCGTGATATACAGCGACCCTTCTCAAACCTGGCGCGGAACATTGATAATAGATGATGGCGCGCAAACGGGAGGGTCCGGTAATCCACAACTTGAAACCCATACAATGAATATGGCAGCTCCCTGTGGCGCTCCATCAAATGCGAAAGCTTTTATGGCTATCGGTGATATCCAGGATAATAACTCGCAAGTAGTGCTGAACGGCACAAATTATGGCACCTATACGTATAACTGGTATAACTACTTTGAAATAAATACAACAATTACCGCAGCCCAGGTCACCTCTACATTTTCAAATAATACTCCGGCAGATTGCTTCAATATTCTTTTCACGGGCCTTTACTACCAAACCACTACCTGTGCAGTTTGCATTCCCCCAACGACGATTTCAATAACTACGGACAGCACAAAAACAACCTGCGACTCGTGCAATGGTACCGCCACAGTGCATGCAACAGGAGGCACACCGCCCTACACTTATTCATGGGCGCCATCCGGCGGTACGGACTCCACTGCGACTAACCTGTGCCCCGGCACCTACACGGTAACCGTAACGTCAAGTTGCGGGTCAGGCACCGCTATTGTGCATATTGTCCAGGGTCCCGGCGGCTTCAGCATTGCCAGCTCGCAGACCAACCCTGAATGCAACGGCTATTGTGATGGGAATATTAACCTGACTGTCACAGGCGGTACAGCGCCCTTCACATACGCATGGACACCTAATGCAGGCAATGGTCCAAATGTAAATAACCTGTGTGCAGGTACTTATACAGTTGCGGTTACCGATGCGAACCATTGTATCAATAGCAATATCGTAACAATAACACAGCCTGCACCCACACCACCGCCGACTCCGCACGATGTGGCATTTTGTCAATTTGGCCCATCGTCTCCCCTTGTGGCCGATCCATCAACACCGGGCGATGTGGTAAGATGGTGGGACCAGGCGACAGGCGGTAATTTCTCATTAACACCTCCGACACCGCTTACTGATAATACCGGCACCTTTACCTGGTATGTGTCGGACGTAACGCCCATAGGTTGTGAAAGTGTTAGAGTACCCATTACAGCCGTTATTAAGCCCAAACCGTTATACCCGGTTGTGACGTCTTATACCTATTGCCAGTATTTTAACTCAAATGTCATTCACCTGGAGGCCCAGGGCGACTCGGTACAGTGGTACAATACGTCGACCGGAGGCATCGGCAGCTTCATCGCGCCTTTGCCCACTGTGGATACTGCTGGAATAATAGTCTGGTATGTAACGCAGACGGTAAACGGCTGCGAAAGCGACCGTGCACCACAGGTGGTACGTGTTAACCCCGGTGTGATCGCAGGATTTAATTTTGATCTTGTTTTGGGTTGCGGCAGGGATACGCTGAACCTTCATGATAGCTCGACCGTAAATGGCACCGAGAGTGTAACATGGGACTTCGGTGATGGGTCTCCATTCGAAACTTTTGAGACCAATCCTCGGCACCTGTATTACTTCACTGGTACCTACCCGGTGAAGCTGGTGGTCACCAATGGCTTCTGCTCAGATTCTTTGACGAAGAACGTGTATGCCTTTGTGCAAAATCAATTACCGTTGGATGTTTCGGCGGGAGTAACCATTTGTCCGGGCGATAGCACCCAACTGCATGCCTATGGCGATCCGAGCTATGTATACTCCTGGTCACCTGACTGGTGGATGAGCGGAAGCAACACGGCAGACCCAGTAGTAAAACCACAAAATAACCTGGTCTACACAGCCTCTGCCCTGGACACGAACGGCTGCATACATACCGGTACGGTGCGTGTCACAATGGCATCGAACGCGATCATTTCGCTGCCTGACAGTGTGACCCTGTACCCCGGTGAAAGCTACCAGATAAGTCCCGAAGGAAACTGCCTTTACTTCAGTTGGTTCCCCCCGCTCGGGCTGAGTGCAGATACGATATCTGATCCTGTTGCTTCGCCTGAGGTGAGCACGCGATATACCGTGCATGCCAGCACAGACTGGGGATGCAAGGTGACCGATTCTATTGACATTTTTGTTGATCCTTCTTCAGTGCTATACCTGCCCAATGCTTTTGCGCCGGGCAGCCAAAGCGGGGAAAATAAGAAGTTTAAGATTTTAAAACGTGGCCTGGCAGCACTGAACTACTTCCGCATCTACGACCGCTGGGGTGTGCTTGTGTATGAGAGTAAAGACATCAATGAAGGCTGGGACGGCACTTATAAAGGCAAGCCGCAGCCATTTGGTGTATATGTCTACATGGTAGAGGCCGTTACAACCACAGGTCAGAAATTCATTAAGCAGGGTAATGTCACGCTAGTGAGGTAGTAAAAAAAGTCCGGCATACTCCCGGGCTTTTTTTATTGTCCGGCTTGCCAGCCAAAATAATAATGCCCGCATATGTCATTCGGGTTAAAGCAGGCGACATTCGGGAGGTGGCCCCAAAGGCTGAAACCATTCTTTTCAAGGAGCTTGATACTTGCCGCGTTCTTATCGAGCACTACTGCTATATAAACGCTGCTTCCAAGCTCATTAATATTGGCTTTTGCATATTGCAAAAGTGCAGAGGCTACACCTTTGCCACGGTGGTCGTTGTGAACATAATAACTTACCTCTTTTGTATGGCTTAAGGCAGCCCTCCCTGAACGATACGGGCTGATCGATAACCAGGCCACTACTTCGTTGTTCTCGGTTGCAACGTAAATAGGACAGTTGTCCTTGTGCTCAGCGAACCACTTATCACGTTCACCGGCCTTAAATATTTCAGTATATGCATTTGTATAAGGCTCTAAAATAGCCTGGTTGTGAATAGCTGTAATAGCAGGGAGATCATTGTCTTCAGCTATTCTTATATGTAAACGTGATGACATGCCTAAAGGTAGTCATTCGTGCTTGCAGCCGCAACAGAAGGTGCCTAGTTCATGTTGCCTGCGTAGTTGCAATCAACATTTTCTTTGCTACCGAGCATCGCGAATGCATTACAGGCCTCTCTTGAGGGGAAAAAATGTATTTCACCTCCTTTGACAAGCATATAGCCTGCATGATCGTGACCGGTAGTTAACGGCACACAAGTGAAATTACCTATCTCACCGGGAAGCCCTGTTTTCGCATCTGTAGTAAAAAAAGTAAGAATGTCGTCCAGTGTTTGGTAAAGTTTCTCCATGTTTGATTTTTTGGGGTATTCAAAAGATCTTCCATTCATAGATTTGGGTTTCGCATGACCAGGGATGTTAATTTAATGCAAAATCTGGACATTTTCCTATTAATGTCTAAAGAAAATATTTTTTCATAAACAAAATAAACAGTAGGGGTAAAAATGCTAATATCTGCGACGGAGCGGGCCTGATAGCCTAACTTCGTTTTGGCGGCGATAAAAACTAGCTTTGCATAATGCACGTAAAAAACCAGAAATTCAAGGACGAAGAGACGCTACTGGAGATGTTGTTTGACTTCGGGATAGGTGAGCCGTCGCCGCTCATCAATAGTATGGTGGTGGAGATAGAGAAAGAATTGGAGGGAAACGCGGCGTATAAACAATACTACAGCGAACTGACGGATGCAGATGACAGAGCTGAACTGTATACTGAAGAGCGCGATCTTCGCCTGGCCGAACAACTCATTGAAAAATTCGACTCCTTTGAGGTGTTTGCCGCAAAACTGTTTGCGATAAAGGGCGGAGAGCGTACGCTACTTTACACCTTGAATTTACACTGATCGGATGGCAAGGTTGCGATCGTGCAGAATCCCCCGCGAGCTAACCCCTAATTATGGCTCCGTAAGCAATTTATTTGCTACTTTTATTGTTTCCAACTCTCATAAAGTAAAATGAAAAAAGTATTAATGCTTTGGGCTGCTGTATTGCCTTTTGTCGCTACGGCCCAGGATGACCTGATCAAAAAACTGGATGCGAATAAAAGCGATGATGCCAGACAAAAGTTTGTCTTTACCGATATCATTAACCTTGAAAGGACGAGCGTGAAAAACCAGGCTAGCTCAGGCACCTGCTGGAGCTACTCGACTAATTCGTTCCTTGAAAGTGAAATGATACGGGCCGGCAGGCCAAAGGTGGACCTGGCCGAAATATATAGCGCCCGCATGGTGTATGAAGAGAAGGCCGACAACTATGTGCGTATGCACGGTGCACTTTCCTGGGGCGATGGGGGCGAGTGTCACGATGTGGTGAACATGTATGCTAAATACGGTGCAATGCCGCAGGAAGCGTATAGCGGTCTACACTACGGAACCAAGAAGAACAAATTTGGTGAATTACAGGCAGTGTTGAAAGGAATGCTGGATGCTATTGTGCGGAATCCCAACGGTAAATTAACAACGAGCTGGAAGAAAGCGTTTGACGCAGTACTGGATGCATACCTCGGCCCTGTGCCCGAATCATTTACCTACAAAGGTCAGAGATACACGCCTAAGAGTTTCGCAAAAGAAGTGGTGCGACTGAACCCCGCCGACTATGTAGAGTTATCATCCTTCACTGATAAGCCATACTACGAAAAGACAATGTTCATGGTGCCCGACAACTGGAGCTTTGACAAAGTGTACAACGTGAAGCTGAAGGATATGACCAACATCATTGACAACGCTTTGCGCGAAGGTTATACGATAGCATGGGCTGCAGACGTAAGTGAAAAATATTTCAGTTGGAAGAATGGTGTGGCTTTTGTCCCTGAAAAGGATTGGGAAGACATGGAAGAGGATGAACAGAAGGCGCTGTTTGATGGCCCGAAAACAGAACGCGTTATCACACCAGAGGTGCGCCAGGAGGCTTTCGATAATTATGAGACCACCGACGATCACGGTATGCATATAGTGGGTCTTGCAAAAGACCAGGCGGGAACTGAATACTACATAGTGAAAAACTCTTGGGGTACTAAGAACGATTATAAAGGCTATATCTACGTGAGTAAGAATTACGTGAGGTACAAGACCACAGCATTTCTGCTAAATAAGCGCGGCATCCCCTCTTCTATACGCGGTAAACTAGGTGTGTAATAGATCAAAGAATTTCAATAGTTGCCGTATAGCGGCAAGAATTATTTTTTTGTATGGAACCGATCATCACGATTAAGAATCTTAGTAAGCAGTATAGCGGCAAAACAGTATTGAACAATATCAACCTGGATGTGTATCCCGGGAGTATCATCGGCTATATCGGTCCGAACGGTGCAGGTAAGTCGACGACGGTAAAAATACTTACAGGCATTATTGCCGACTACATAGGGGATGTTACCGTGGCTGGAAAGAATCTGCATGAGGATTTGCTTGAAGTGAAAAAAATGATAGGCTATGTTCCGGAAACGGCAGAGCTATATGACCTGTTGACCCCCTACGAATACCTCGGCTTTATTGGTAAGCTATACCATCTTCCCGATCATGTGATAGAAGAGCGCTCGCAGCGAATGCTGGATTCTTTTGGCTTGCTGGCAAATCAGCACCAGCGTATGGACAGTTTCTCTAAAGGTATGCGTCAAAAAGTCTTACTGACATCGGGACTGCTTCATAATCCTTCGATCGTGATACTGGACGAGCCACTTTCGGGCCTTGATGCAAATGCGGTAATAATGGTGAAAGAGCTACTACAGGTATTGAAGCAGGAAGGTAAGACCATATTTTACTGCTCGCATATGATGGATGTGGTGGAGAAGGTGTCGGACAGGATCGTACTCATCAATAACGGCAATATAATCGCCGACGGGACTGTGAGGGAACTGAAACAGCAGGAAAACGAGACGCTGGAGCAGATATTTGCCCGACTTACCGGTAATGAGCATATTGGCAGTAAGGCAGATGCTTTTGCATCTGTATTTAATACTAACGCACCAACTGAATAGGTATGCTGAACAAACTCTTGTTAAGGTTGGTGATGCTGTTCAGGGGGATATGGACGGGAATGGGCGCAGATACCGCCCAGCTAGCGAATATCCTTGCTATTAAGCTGGTGATGGACGACCGCAAGCCAATGAGTTTCGGGCGTCAGCGGAAACAGAAGAAGGACATTAAGTATGCTACATGGTTGAGTGTGGTCTTCTCCTTACTGACTGGGTTCTTTTATCTTTTTTTCCTTTTTGGCATCAAAGATCCGGTCAGCTCCTTGTTCATGTACTTTACGATCTTCTTGTTCATGCTGACCTTTACGCTGATCACAGATTTTTCAAATGTGCTCTTTGATCCCAAGGAAAAGTATGTACTCTTGCCAAGACCGGTGAACGACAAGACCATATTCCTCGCCCGTACCTTACATAGCTTTATATATCTATTTCGGATAGTGGTGCCTATGTCGCTGCCGGGTTGGGTCGCGTTGGGGATTCAGTATGGGTGGCAATCGGCTGTTCTGTTTCCCTTCGTGCTGGTATTAATGGTCTTCATTGCACTGTTCCTGGTGAATGCCTGTTACCTGCTGCTGCTTAGGTTTGTGAAGCCGGAGAAGTTCAAGGAAGCCCTTAGTTATTTCCAGATCGTATTTTCTATTCTGCTCTTTGCCATGTATTACATGTTGCCCCGCCTGATGGAGAATAACATGTCAGAGCAACTGAATATAAGTGCCAACCCGCTGTTCAGGCTGCTTCCATCTTATTGGTTGGCATCGTCCTGGCTCTGGATACTCCCAGGTGCTGCAACTGCTTTCAGATGGTATAGTCTGGCCGCGGTGCTATTCCCTGTGTTATGTCTTTGGATCACCGTGAGGTGGCTTGCTCCTACATTTGCGGCAAGGATCGGTGCTATCGATGCCTCGGATGCAGTGATGCCGGTTGCAGCAAAGCGAACACAAAAAGGCAAACGGTTTTACAGCCGTGTTGCTGACATGGTCAACCGCAACGATACAGTGAAGGCGGGCTTCCTGATGACCTGGTTACAGACCTCGCGCAGCAGGACATTTAAGATGCGGATATACCCTGCCTTTGCTTACATCCCCATCTATTTTATCTACATGTTCCTCTTAAATGGTCAGTCAGTAAGCGCCGCGCTACAGCACCTGCCCGAAAAGAAAAATAAGCTCTTCGTGCTGTTGTACATGAGCACTTTTGTGCTATCCCAGGCAATTACATATGTCACGATATCCGATCAATACAAAGCGGCATGGGTCTATTATGCCTCACCGGTAGGTAAACCGGGCAACATAATGATAGGCGCATTTAAGGCTATCTGGATCAAGTATTTTCTGCCATTCTACACAGCTATCGTTGTATTTGCACTTTACTTCTGGGGAATTGCTGTGATACCGGATCTTATATTGTCGCTTTTGAACGTAAGCTTATTTTCGCTGCTTATCATGCGCATCGCGTATCGTTGCTTCCCGTTTTCAAAAAGCGAGCAGATCAATAACGCGGGTGGCAGAACGATGATACGCGTGTTCCTTACCTTTTTTACGATTGGCCTGTTAGGAGCGGCACACTATTTTGCATCCACAACGCTTCCATGGTTGCTCTATGTCTTCATGGCTCTGAGTTGTATATTGCTTTGGCTGGTGTGGGATAGCTATGCCAATACCAGCTGGGCTGATATGGCAGTGGCCGATGAATAAATAAACCTCAATGAAATGCTGAAAAATTTTTGCATTACCGCTGTTTTACTATTTGTATTTGCTTCCTGCAGCCAGCCTGCAGGAGAGGGTGGCAAAGCCACAACTGACACAACCGCTTCCGCTAGGGATGAACATACATTATCAAATGCTGATAGTGTGAAGATGCAACATCTTGATCTTGATATCAAAGTTGACTTTGGTACTAAGACTATCAGCGGTAGCGCAGCTTGGGCAATCGATAACAGGGGAAAAGTAAAGACCCTACACCTTGATACTTACGATCTTACCATTGACAGTGTATTCGTCGATGGTAAAAAAGTCGTTCATACGCTTGATAGTATGATACAATTCCTCGGAAGCAGGCTGAACATACCGATACAGGATAATAGTAAAGAGGTAGTGATCTGGTACAAGACAGGAAAAAATGCGCGGGCATTGCAATGGCTGGAACCACACCAGACCGGTGGTAAAAAATATCCATTTTTATATACTCAATCGGAATCTATTTACGCACGTTCCTGGATACCTTGTGCCGACGGACCCGGAATCAGGTACACATATACGGCCAAGGTGGCTGTTCCTAAAGATGCCATGGCGTTGATGAGTGCCGAGAATCCTCAGCAGCTGAACGATAGCGGCATATATCATTTTAAGATGGATATCCCGGTGCCTGCTTACTTAATGGCGCTGGCAGTAGGCGATATTCGTTTCAGGAGCATAGACAGCCGCACTGGTGTCTATGCAGAACCCACGATGATAGACAAGGCAAGGTATGAGTTTGCAGATGTAGGCAAGATGGTCGCAACTGCTGAAAATCTATATGGGCCATACAGGTGGGGCAGGTATGACGTGATCGTATTACCACCCGGCTTCCCTATAGGTGGCATGGAAAACCCCAGGCTCACATTTGCCACCCCCACCATTATTGCTGGCGACCGTTCACTTGTCGATCTTGTAGCGCATGAACTGGCACATAGCTGGAGCGGTAACCTTGTTACGAACGCCACATGGAATGATTTCTGGCTCAATGAAGGGTTCACCAATTATTTCGAGCGGCGTATAACAGAGGCAATGCTCGGAAAAAGTTTTTCGGATATGTCATGGGAGTTGGGTTATCAAACCCTTGTTGCCAATGTAGCCGAACTTGGGAAAGATAGTAAGGATACCTGGCTTAAACTGGACTTGAAGGGTCGCGATCCGGACGACGGACTGACGGATATTCCTTACGAGAAAGGCAGCCATTTCCTGAAGCTGATAGAGAATACGGTTGGGCGTCAGAAGTTTGACGCCTTCCTGCGGAAATATTTCGACGAACATGCCTTTAAAACGATAACGACGGAACAATTCCTGTCTTACATGGACGCTAACCTCCTGCATGGCGACAGCACCCTGTATAACCAGATCAATGTAAAAGCCTGGGTGTACGGTCCGGGGATACCCCCCAATTACCCACGAAGCAACCCCGAACGGTTTAAAGCAGCGGACTCAATCGCAGCAATATACGGGCATGGTATTTACGGAAAGGACATTGAAACCCGGAACTGGAGTACTTTCGAATGGCTTGAGTTCCTCCACAAAATGCCTGATAATATTTCAATAGATATGGTTAAGAAACTGGATGAGGATTTTCGTTTTTCTTCCTCCGGTAATAGCGAAATACTGTTTGCTTGGTTTGTGGTGGCCCTGAAATGCAAAGATGATTATATGCCGGCGATGACTGCAATGGAAGGTTTCCTTAGTACCGTAGGCCGAAGAAAGTTCATAGAGCCATTGTATACTGCACTGATGAAGCGTAATCCGGCGCTGGCAAAGGAATGGTATAAGAAATATAGAAGCAATTATCACCCACTGGCGCAGGAGAGCCTGGATAAAATAACAGCAGGACAAAAGCTGTCGTAAACTATACTTTGAACGAAATTTGTCTAATTTTATAACCACTTTAATCGAAAAACAACAAAAAAGTAACATGAAAGCGATCTTTACCTCATTATTACTATTGAGCGGTGGCCTGGCATTTGGACAGACACAACTTTCAAACGGAGGCTTTGAGAACTGGGGCAATCCAAGCCCTGGTAACAGCAACGAGCCCACCAACTGGTACTCTAACGAAACAGGCTCTACATTGGCGAAATTAGGTCCGCAGACAGCTTTTAAGGACAATACAATATTCCACGGAGGCGCTACATCCGTACGCGTGGAAACAAAGTCCCAGGTTGTCATAACTACTACGGTGTATGTCAATGGTAATTTGACAACAGGCGTTATCAACGCGCCATCGACAAACAAGGCGGAAGGCTATATAGGTACTAAGAACCTCAGTACCCCCAGCGATATCAGGCGCATGGCTTTTACCGGTCGCCCGGATAGTCTTGTTGGATGGTATCAATATACACAGGGTGCTGCCACTGAGCAAGGCAAGGTTAGGGCCATTTTGCACGTAGGGAATTACTATGACCCTGAAATGCCGGTAAATGGCAATCACCCTGATTCATCTATAAACAAGATCGGCGATGCAGTTTTTCTTACTCCGGCAAGCAACGTTAGCTCGTGGACTCGCTTCAGCGTGCCTTTCAACTACGCCAGGACCGACAGCCCGGCCTACGTTATGGTGAACATTACCTCTTCGGCAGACCAGCTTACAAATGTTGCGGGCAGCAAGCTATGGGTAGATGACCTAACAATGATTTACAATCCACCACCACAGTACGTTGGCAACCTGGCCAATTTGCAAAACAATGTACATGCCTATGCCTACGATAAGACTTTCTACGTTGACTACCTGCAACGTAACGAGGATATGTCAACGGTTAGTGTATACGACCTTATGGGCCGGACAATATTTTCTGAAACGGTAAGGAACAATAACCTACACTCGTTCAATATGTCTGCTTGCCAGTCTGGTATATACGTCTATCGTGTATACTGCAATGGCGAAGCTAAGACAGGTAAGTTTTACGTGGAATAACATCAATGCTTTTTTTTAAAACCCTGGTTGACTTGCCGGGGTTTTTATTTTTTTATGTTGTATAGGATAACTATTCTTTGTTGCTTAATGTTTGTTGTTCCCGTTTGTTTTGCACAAGCGCAAACAGGCGTATTGAAAGGAACAGTAACCCACTCAACTTCAAAAGACCCGTTGGTCTCGGTTTCGGTGCAAGTAGCAAACAACCCGGGTAAAGGTACCGTAACAGATGTTGATGGTGTTTATTCTATAGTGCTGGATACCGGTAGTTATTTAATTGTCTATAGCTACAGTAGTCTTACTAGTGACACCGAGACTGTGCACGTCGATGCAAACGCAATAACAACAAAGGACGTAATACTTTCTCCAGCTGCAAAATTGTTGGAAACAGTTGTGGTATCGTCGGGAAAGTTCGATCAGAAGTTGGAGGAATTAACTGTATCGATGGAAGTACTTAAGCCATCGCTTATCAACAACAAAAACACTACCAGTATAGAAAGTGCACTCGAGCAAACTCCCGGTTTAACAATAATAGATAACGATCCTCAGATTCGGGGCGGTAGCGGCTTTACCTTCGGTGTGGGCAGCAGGGTAGCGATAGTGGTTGATGGAATACCGCTTTTAAGCGGTGACGCAGGCAGGCCCGAATGGAGTTACATACCGGTGGAGAATATTGAGCAGGTGGAGATAATTAAAGGTGCGTCATCGGTGTTATATGGTTCTTCGGCACTCAGCGGTGTTATCAATATCCGCACCGCATATCCAAGAAGAAAACCGAAAACTATAATCAATTATTCGGTTGGTTATTATAGCGACCCTCCTAAACCTGCCGAAAGTTGGTATGGGAAGTCCCTGCCGATGTTCACCAACCTTAACTTTTTACATTCACGCATCATTCACGATAACATCGACCTGGTGATCGGTGGTAATATTAATGTTGACCAGGGTTATATTGGTCCTCCCAGGCAAACAAAGCCATTGCCTGATGACTTGAAAAAGGCGCTGTCACTCACCGACAGCTTACCGGTTTATTCGAATAGCGATATGTTGAAAATAAGGGGTAGGCTTAATTTTAATCTCAGGTACCGTTCGAAAAAAATAACCGGTCTCAGCTATGGGATTAATGGTAATGGAATGTTGGCAAAGACCAATATGGCGCTTGCATGGAATGACGACTCTGCCGGGCTGTATAAAGGTTACCCGGGTGCTGTGTTCCTCGAAAATCAGGTATTATTTAATATTGATCCCTTCATTAAGTTCAACAAAGGCAACGGCGTCAGCCACAGCCTTGTTACCAGGATATTCTATTCAAGCAATACCATCACTAACAACTTGTCTAACAGCGGCACGCTGTATTATGGCGAGTACCAGCTGCAGCGTGCTTTTAAAGATTACGATTTCACCTTTACTGGCGGCGTGGTAGGCAGTGTCGCTACATCGCACTCAGGTCTCTACGCATCCACCGGGTCGCCTGACAACCAGGTCGATAACGCTGCAGGGTACATACAGGTTGACAAGAAATTCTGGCATCTCTTGAATCTATCTGGCGGCTTTCGGTACGAATATTTCCAAGTCAATAATCAACAAAGTGTCGTAGCACCTATTTTCCGTGCCGGCGCCAATTTGCAGGTGTTGAAAGGCACCTTTGTGCGTGCGTCTTACGGACAGGGCTTCAGGTATCCTACCATTACCGAGCGATATATACAGACAAAAGCAGGCCTCTTTGGCGTGTTACCTAATCCCAATTTAAGTCCTGAAACAAGTAAGAATATAGAACTAGGTGTAAAGCAGGGTTTCAAACTGGGCAGTGTCATGGGTTTTCTTGACCTCGCCGGATTTTATGAGCGTTACGAGAATACTATAGAGTATCTCTTTGGTACCTGGGATCCTTCATTTTCCCTTGTTGGCTTTAAGTTCCTGAATACCGGCGATTCGAGAGTCCGCGGTACCGATATTTCGCTAATGCTAACAACACCGGAGTCTAAGAAATTTGGCATTACTGCTCTTGCCGGATACACATATATTAATCCCCAAACGCTCACACCCGATAAAGTTTATGGTATCACGAAATTGCTTCCGGGCGGTAGCAGTGGTGATACGATGTTGTCTTACAAGAACAGCAGCATGGATACCACAGGCAATGTACTTAAGTACAGGTTCAAACAAATGGTTAAAGGAGATGTGGAGGTGAGAATCAGTAAATTCCTTGCCGGTGTGAGTTATAGGTTCTATAGTAAAATGCAGAACATTGACAAAGCGTTCCAGCAAATAGAAGATGCCACTAAGTTATTGTCAACCGTTGCTGATATACAGCAGATCAAAGTGATCGATTACTGGAAGTCGCACAAGAATTTCCAGATCTGGGACGTAAGGGTAGGCTACAAGTTCAATGACCACCATAAGATATCCGTGGTTTGCAACAATCTGCTGAACACTGATTATTCGTTACGGCCCTTAAAGATCGAGGCGCCACGAAACACTGCAGTGCAGTATGTTTACACTTTTTAATGGATCTGTCTATAGTCTTTCCCCTGCAGGCATTGTCACAAACTGTTCGCGGAGAAATGTCTCTCAATACCAACGTGACTTACTCATGCCCGACAAAAAACGTTGCGTGCAGGCACCGCCGCTCCTACACCAACACCTAATAAACAAAAGCCCCGCGTTTGCGGGGCTCTTAGTATTAGCAGGTTCTTTTTTTACTTCTTCACGTACATCACTTCTTTCACCATGTTCACTGTGCGTGGTACGTCCGGCAGGTAAGCAGCCACGAGGTTAGGAGCGTAGTGCATGTTGGCATCAGCTGAGCATATGCGGCGTATCGGAGCATCCAGGTAGTCAAAAGCTTCCTTCTGTACCCTGTAGCTGATCTCCGATGAGATGCTTGCAAACGGCCACTGTTCTTCCACTATTACCAGTCTGTTGGTTTTCTTAACAGATTCCACAATAGTTTGCCAATCAAGCGGACGGATAGTACGCAGGTCGATCACTTCAGCGCTTACCCCGTCTTTCTCCAGTTCCTCTGCAGCACCCATCGCAACTTTCATCATCTTATTATACGACACGATTGTTACATCATTGCCACTGCGCTTAACATCAGCCTTACCTATGGGGATCAGGTATTCTTCTTCAGGCACGTCGCCGGTCTCACCATAAGCCACCTCACTCTCCATGAATACTACCGGGTCATTATCGCGTATGGCCGACTTGAGCAAACCTTTCGCATCGTAAGGATTGATCGTAGAGATCACCTTCAGGCCCGGTACGTTGGCATACCAGTTCTCAAAGGCCTGCGAGTGTTGCGCGGCTAGCTGGCCAGCCGACCCATTAGGTCCGCGGAACACTATCGGACAAGTAAACTGCCCACCACTCATCGATACCATCTTTGCTGCGTGGTTCACTATCTGGTCTATCGCCAGCTCGGCAAAGTTCCAGGTCATGAATTCCACTATCGGGCGGGTATTGTTCATAGCAGCGCCCACAGCTATCGCTGTAAAACCCAACTCAGCTATAGGAGTATCTATTACCCTCTTTGCGCCAAATTCGTCCAGCATGCCCTGGCTTACTTTATAAGCGCCATTATATTGCGCCACTTCTTCACCCATCAGGAAAACGTTCTCATCCTTCCTCATTTCCTCTTCCATGGCCTCACGCAATGCCTGTCTTAACGGAATGCTACGCATATGTCTATTGTATAATTTTATATTGTTTAGCCGAAAATTCGCCCAAAGATAGTATTTCAGGTTTACTTCGTTTTAGGCTTAAATGTTACCGTGCTTTTTGACCCTTGTTCGTTCAGCCGCAGCTTCATCATCGTATCCGTGAGCATGATCACTTCCATCTTGATCTTGTCCCCGGCGCCCTTCATTTTCATTTCGTCCAGCATTAGCGCGCCCTCATCGTCAAAATACCATTTGCAGGAGTCTATATATCCATTACCGAAATTGACCACCGCTTTACCACCTTTCTTAAAGTCGAACTCAGTACCTGTTACCGCTGCCATCTGCATCACCTTGAAGCTGTCCAGTTGTGTTTGCAGGTCCCTTTTGAACGAATCCATATTATCTGTGCCGTAGGCCGCCTTATTAGCAGCAGCATCGGTGCTTTTTCCTACAGTATCAATAAAATGCTCCTGCTCGCGTATCATCGAGTCCATATCAGGGTTCTCAAAGGCGACACCTTGCCAATGTTTTATGATGATGTCTTCTTTCTTCCTTTTGCAGGCGATAAAACAGGTACTAAGCAGCAGTACAGCGATCACTTTTTTCATTTACTTAGATATTAAGGCATTATCAGGCGGAAGTAGTCTTTCCACTCCCTTGTGGTTAATAAATTTTCAAGTGATGCAAAATTACCCTGGTCGGTAACGCGCGGGTAGGCTTGTTTCAGGAAGGCATATCGTTCCGGGTCATTGCTCAAACCCTTTGTCAGCATACGGATCTGTGATGTGCTATAACAGTTGTCAAGCCTGCCCAGCAAAAACTTCAGGCGGGCACCTTCGCTTTTGCCATTCATTCTGCCATATAGGTCCTGGAAGGAATTATCTGGCATAGATTGCGGACAGTTGCTGTTCACCGTATAATTATTTCTTGCCGTGCTGTTTCTTCTTGTCTCGGTCTCCTTGTTCGGCGCAGTGTAGTTATAGTTATTATCATTGTCTTCAACACCTGTAGTGGCGGTATAATTCCCCCCGTTATTACCCGCAGTACTATTGTTCTGCACTTCAGCCGGTGTACTGTTCTGAACGGTTCGGTCGTTATTCAGCTCTACGTTGTCTATAAACTGTGGCTCATTCGATTGTGGCTGACTGTGTTGCGCCGGTGGATCACCATATTGGTCATTTGCCGACAGTGCGTTTGTATTCGTTTGGCTATTGTTTACATTGTTGTTATAAGTGTTGCCGTAATTACTATTCACCGTCGACTGGGCATTTGACATAGGCTGTGTATTAGTAGCCACGTAGTTATCACCCGGGTTGTAGGTGGGTATATGATCGTCATCCGCACTGTTCCCTGCGCCTATATAAAACTGCTGTTGCAGGTCGTATAGCGAAAAGCTGTTTCCTTTTTTGTTCAGTAAAAACGCCCTTGAGCCGTTTTCGGGCACCTTAATGGCAAAGTGTTGTGGCGGATAGATATTCTGCTGAAATAATATTTCAATATTGACAATTCCCGGTGCCAACTGTGAGATGATACTGTAGTTTTTGCCATAGCGTGGCTGCATCTGGCCTTCCAGTTTCACATAGAAGGGTGTCTGTTTGTCGCCCTGTATATAGACGTACGAGAATTGTTGCGATAGGGCAGGGTACGAGGCCAGCGCGCTGAACAGCAAAAGGAAAAATAAGATGATATGTTTAAAGCGCATACTATTCAAGTTCTATCAGTATTGCTCCCTTCTCTACTGCTGTGCGTTCAGCCACTTTTATAGCTTTTACGGTGGCGCTGTTACCCGCCTTTAAGATATTTTCCATTTTCATAGCTTCCAGTATCAACAGGCCATCGCCTTTGTTGATCTGTTGGCCCGGCTCTACCAGCACTCTCAATACCAATCCGGGCATAGGCGCTTTTACAGGCTCAGCCTTTTGCATAGCCTTCAGGTCCATGCCCATGCTCGATAGCAATTGGTCGATGGGCTCCTTAATAGCTACTTTATACGTTCTTCCCTTTATTGCCAGGCTTACTTCTTTATTTTTCTTGTCAACGCCTTCGATAACCGCAGTATAGCTCTTGTTGTTATACAGTATGCTTATCATGCCGTTCGGCTGCCATTGCTCGTCCCAGTTCACAGCCTGCTCGTTAATGCACAGCTGATCGCCGTCTTTTGTTATCGAAAAGGTATTTTTATCGTTGACCTTTGCCTGGAGCATGCTTGCCTGTTTGATTTAATGCTTGCAAAAATAGTCAAATAACGATGCGCTAAAGCATTTTAGATAGCTTTTATAACACCTGTAACCTCCTACAGGTGATATTTTTTGGCATCTTTAGGCTTATTTTTAGCCTCCGAAACAAGTTCAATGACAGTCATCCGGATAACAGGGAGATATAGCATCGCATTTTTATTGGTTTTCAGCCCTTTGTTTCTCCTGTCTTGTGGCCCCGGCCGCAAGGGCACAAAGGGGAACAGGCATGTAACACTTGACGCAATACAGGTTAATGCAGCTAATAATCCTATTGATATTTACCGGGCCACACCACAGCGCGAATGGGAGATCACGCATACGCGCGTGGCTTTATCGTTCGACTGGAAAGAGAAGACCGCGCGTGGGCAGGAGTGGATAAGCCTGCATCCTTATTGCTACATTACCGATAGCCTGGTACTTGACGCAAAAAGCATCAAGATCGATTCCATACGACTGGAAGGGATGGGTGGCTCCGGTCTTACATATACGTGCAGGGACGATCAAATAAAGATCAAATTCAATAAAAGCTATAGTAATATAGACGCCATCCAACTGTACATCGTCTACACGGCCATGCCCTATGCCGAGACTGCCGGGGGCAGTGCGGCTATAACCGAAGACAGGGGCCTTTACTTCATCAATACCGATGGAGCTATTCCCAATAAGCCCCGCCAGATTTGGACGCAGGGCGAAACGGAGGCTAATTCCCATTGGCTGCCTACCATTGATAAGCCCACCACGCGCTTTACGCTTCAATTGGAGCTGGAGGCGCCCGACACAATGCAAACTCTGGGGAACGGCTACCTTGCTTCGTCCTTTGCCGAGCCCCGCAAGCCGGGGTTCAGGAAGGATATCTGGATCATGGACAAGCCGATACAGGCTTATGTTGCCATGTTCGCGATCGGCAAATTTTCTATCGTGAAGGATAGCTGGCAAGGGAAGGACGTGAACTACTATGTAGAAAAGGAGTATGAACACTATGCAAAGCTCATGTTCCGCAACACACCTGAGATGATCGATTACTTCTCGAATGTCACTGGAGTTCCCTATCCCTGGAACAAATACGACCAGGTCGTGGTGCGCGACTATGTATCGGGTGCCATGGAAAATACCTCAGCCTCGCTTTTTGGCGAATTTATGAACCAGGATGCAAGAGAAATAGCCGATCACGACCATGAAGATATTGTATCGCATGAGCTATTCCATATGTGGTTTGGTGATTATGTCACTTGCGAGTCCTGGTCGAATCTTACCTTAAATGAATCCTTCGCCACCTATGGGGAGTACCTCTGGAGAAACTATAAATACGGCAAGAATTCTGCTGATCGCCTGCATTATTTTAATTTGTTGAAGTACCTCGACCAGGCTAAACGAAATGATCCGCCGCTACAGCGCTTCTTCTATGCCGATCGCGAGGATATGTTCGACAGGGTGTCTTACGAAAAGGGTAGTGTGATACTTCACTACCTGCATTGCCTTACCGGCGACGATCCCTTTAACAAAGCCATGCAACTCTATCTATCGAAAAATGCATTTAACTCGGCAGAAGTAGCGCAATGGCGCCTGGCGCTAGAAGAGGCTACCGGCAAGGACTGGACATGGTTCTTCAACCAGTGGTATAAAAGGGGCGGGCATCCCGTTTTGGATATAAAATACGATTACGATGATGCAGCCGCAAAACTGACGGTAACCGTGATACAAAAGCAGGACAGCGGCAAGTATATCCTGCCTTTCAAAACCGCAATATTATACCCTGACGACAAGCAGGTCGTAGACTGGAACATCACCGCTACAAGGCAGACGTTCACTTACCCTTATCGCAATAACGAGCGCCCTACCGTAATTCCTGACGTACTGCATTGGGTACCTGCCGAGATTCACGAAAGCGGCAAGCCCCTGGCACAATGGCGAACACAATATGATATCGGTAGTGACTATATCACCCGTCGCCTCGCTATCGATGCGGCTTACAATAAGATCAGCAACGATACGGCCATTTCAATTATCGACAGGGCGCTGGCGGAGCGGCTCTCTTATGTGCGCACATATGCGCTTCGGCCGCTACTGAAAGTTACCGATGATCAATTGCAACGTCACTGGCATTCACAGGTCGAGTTCCTGGCCGCTAATGATGAAGATAAGGAGGTTAGGGCTACTGCTTTTAGCGTTCTGGCCGAGTGGAAGGACGGCACTGTAAAGGACGATATGATACGTGCAGTTGGTGATAGCTCATACAACGTGGCCGGCAATGCCCTAAAAGCGTTGTATAAGGTTGACGAGGATAATGCCTACATATTGGCGAAAAAAATGCTGAATACGTATCCTAAGGCAGAACTGCAAGAGGCAATATGGGACGTGATTGGTGAACATGCGGATACGGCTGACTTTGCCGTTTACGAACAGAGATTTGCGTACCTGTATGGCAGTAAAAAACTATCGCTGTTTTCCAGCTTTGCGACATACCTGGAGCATGTGAAAAGTGCTAGCATTTTCGAACGGGGGCTTACACTGATGCAGCAAACAGCGACTACCGAACCGTCGAAAAATTATCGGTATTACATGGTCTACTATATGACCGAACTTGCGAAAAGCTTTAAACAAAAGAAAGACAACCCGCAAAACCAAAAACGGATAGCACTTATAAAACGTTCTGTCCAACAGATCATCGATGCAGAGAAAGATACTGACAACAAGAAAAGGGACAATGATTTGATGAAAGAAGCCTTTCCCGATAGCAAATAGCGGCATTGTCTGTTCATCCTCCCAAAAGTGACATTTCAATGAGTTTTTTCCTCCAAAAAACCGCTTACATTCGGCCTAAATAGTGGTTTGTAAAATATATTTAGCTGCTTATTTGTAAGCCGCTGTATAACTTGTTAAAAACTGTGGATAATGACGCATTTTTAGCGCAAAATATAGAGGCAGACCCGTCTATTTTCGCTATATTTGCACACTTATTTTCAATACCAGCTTATGGATCAAAACAACCAGGATTTAGGCGCCCAAAACCCGTCAGAGGAGAACAATAAAATTGTCCAGGTTAACATAGAGGAGCAAATGAAAACTGCCTACATCGATTACTCGATGTCGGTGATCGTTGGTCGTGCCCTGCCTGATGTGCGCGATGGCCTTAAACCGGTTCACCGCCGTGTATTATTTGCAATGCACGAGCTGGGAAATACTTTCAATAAACCATATAAGAAGTGCGCCCGTATCGTGGGCGAGGTGCTGGGTAAGTACCACCCGCACGGCGATACTGCCGTTTACGACGCTATGGTTCGTATGGCGCAGCCATGGAGCATGCGGTACATGATGGTGGATGGCCAGGGTAACTATGGCTCGCAGGATGGTGACGGCCCTGCGGCAATGCGTTATACAGAGGCGCGTATGCAACGCCTGGGTGAGGCCATGCTCGAGGATATTGAAAAAGAAACAGTAGACTTTTCACTCAACTTTGATGATTCGCTTCAGGAGCCAACGGTACTGCCTACACGCATACCGCAGTTGCTCGTGAACGGTTCTTCAGGTATTGCGGTTGGTATGGCTACTAACATGATGCCGCACAACCTTACCGAAGTGGTGAATGGTTGCATTGCTTATATCGACAATAGAGAGATCACGATAGATGAACTCATGAAGCACGTAAAGGCCCCCGACTTCCCGACAGGCGGCATCATTTACGGCATTGAGGGCATTAAGCAGGGCATGCACACAGGCCGTGGCAGGGTAGTGCTGCGTGGTAAAGTGACTGTTGAGACGATGAAAAGTGGTAAAGAGCAGATCATCATCACCGAAGTACCCTACCAGGTAAGTCGTGACGCACTGGCCGAGAAAATTGGTTCTCTCGTAAACAATAAGATCATCGAGGGCATCACACATGTTGCCAACGAATCGAACAAAGAAGGTACACGTATCGTAATAGAGTTGCGCCGCGATGTAGTGGCGCAGGTTATCATCAACCAGCTCTACAAATACAGTGAGCTGCAAACCTCATACGGCATTAATAACGTTGCCTTGGTTGGAGGTCGTCCGCGCACGCTCAATCTTAAAGACCTGATCTCTGAGTTCGTCAGCTTCCGTCACGAGGTGGTAGTGCGCCGAACACAGTACGAACTTCGTGAAGCTAAGAAGCGTGCTCACATTTTAGAAGGTTACCTCATCGCACTCGATCATCTTGATGAGGTGATCGCTTTGATACGCGCTTCGGTCAATCCCGATGAAGCGAAAACGGGCCTGATGGAGAAGTTTGGTATGACGGAGATACAGGCCAAGGCGGTACTGGAGTTGCGCCTCCAAAGGCTCACTGGCATGGAGCGCGACAAGATCCGCGAGGAGCACGCCGAACTGATGAAGCTGATTGCGCACCTCGAGGCAATACTCGGCGACGAAGGCCTGCGCTACCAGATCATTAAAGACGAATTGATCGACGTACAGAAAAAGTTTGGCGATGACCGCAGGAGCGAGATACATTACATGGCCGATGAAATGCGCATCGAAGACCTGATCGAAGAGGAAGATGTGGTGATCACGGTGTCACACCTGGGCTATATCAAACGTACGTCGGCTGTTGAGTTCCGCGCTCAGCGCAGGGGTGGTCGTGGCGCTATGGGTGGCAAAACACGTGATGAAGACTATATCGAGCATCTGTTCATAGCTTCTACACATCATACCCTCATGTTCTTTACCGAAAAGGGCCGTTGCTACTGGCTTAAGGTGTATGAAATACCGGAAGCCGACAGGAATGCAAAAGGCAGGGCGATACAGAACATGGTGCAGATACCGCCCGATGATAAGATACGTACCATCATCGACGTGCCGCAACTGGATAACGAAGAATATCTCGAAAAACATTTCCTTGTTCTTTGCACCAAGCGCGGAATTATTAAGAAAACGAAACTTGAAGACTTCAGTCGCCCCCGTGCTAACGGTGTTAATGCAATAACCATCGAAGAGGGTGATCAGTTGCTGGATGTTTGCCTGGCTGTAAGAGACGAGAGTTATATCATGATGGCCGTTCGTTCAGGCCGCGCCATTTGCTTCCCCGAAGACAAGGTAAGGCCGACAGGCAGGGGCGCCATTGGTGTGTTTGGCATAGAGTTGGATGAGCATAATGATGAAGTGATAGGGATGGTTTGTGTGCACAGGGATGATATGACTAGGCAGATACTGGTGGTATCCGAAAAAGGTCTCGGTAAGCGCACGCCTTTCTTCGAAAAAAATGAGGAGAGCGGTTCGCTTGAAACCACTTATCGCGTCACCAACCGTGGCGGTAAAGGGGTAAAGACCATCAACATCACTGATAAGACCGGCGGCCTGGTAGGACTGCTTGCCGTATCCGATAAAGAGGACCTGATGATTACCTGTAAGTCGGGGATCACCATTCGTATGAAGGTGGAGGCTATTCGCGAAGCAGGCCGCGCCACACAGGGTGTTAAGCTCATCAATCTCGACGAAGGTGACGAGATAGCAGCTATAGCCCGCATACAAGAGCAGGAAGAAGAAGAGATCATCACTGAAGGAGAGAACAGCGATGAGAATATTGCCGGCGAACAGGCGAATGGCACTGATGAGGTAACTCCCGACGTAACCGAATAAATATTGGACGCTTTATAAAATACAATACATGAAAAAGATTATCCTTGTTGCAACGCTGGTTTGCACGTATGTAGTAGGATGGGCGCAGAAGCAGAATATCGAATCGGCGAACAACTATTTAAGAGAGGGCGATTATAGCCATGCCAGAGAGTATATACAGATGGCGCTTAAAGATCCAAGCACCAAAGATAAACCCAAAACATGGGCCATGCAGGGCGACATTTTTATGCAGATGAATCAGGACACTGCCTATCTGCGCAAGAACATGCCTGCAGGTTTGTCAGACCTGCCTTACAGGCAGGCAACAAGGTCTTATCTCAAAGCTGTTGAGTTGGATCCGTCTTACGAAAAAGAGGAACTGAATAGCAAGCTGATCGCCTGTGCTTTTACCGGCTACATGATGGGCCAGGCTGCTTACAAAATGAAGGCCTACGATACAGCCTATCAGTTGCTGCAGGATGTGATCGACATTCACAATGCACAGGGAGGCAAAAGGTTTGTGTCTAACAAAAAGTTCGATACCGTGGCTACTGAGGCTGAGAGGCTCAGGGCATTTGCGGCTTACAACGCTAATCGTTACGACGATGCAGCCGATCTGTTTATGAAGTTAAAAGATAATCCCATCGCGCGCGATCCTAACGTTTACCTTGCTTTGATAGATATCTATGGCTATAAGAAGAAGAATGATGCAGCCTTGAAGAGCGTCCTTGACGAAGCACAGAAGCTTTATCCCGACGAGCCTAACATCCGCACACAAGTGCTCAATTCGTACATCAGCAGCGGCAACCAGGACGAGCTGGTAAAGAAATTACAAGAGGCTGCCGACAAGGACCCGAACAATGCTGATCTGCAGATCAACCTCGCAAAGGCTTATGCAGGCCTGGCTTTCCCTAAAGATGATAAAGGCAAAGACCTTGCTAAACCGGCTGACTATTCCGACAAAGTTCGAAAAGCAGAGGGCGCGTACGCAGCGGCTCTTAAGTCAAAGCCGGACAATATCGATGGCAATTTCGGCCTTGCAGTTTTGTATTACAACGAGGGCGTGTATGTAAACAAACAGATGAACGACATACCTGGCAACGATGCTAACGAACTGAAACAGATCGAGGATTTCAAGAAGGTGCGCGATGACTTTTTTGCAAAGTCGGTGCCGTACTTCGAAAAGACATACAACACGCTCGATCCTAAGATAGCATCGCTCAATGGTGATGATAAAGATACTTATGTATCCACGCTCAGGGTATTGAAAGAGGTATATTTCCGGCAAGGCAAAACAGCTAAGTCTGACGAGATGAAGAAGAAATTGGAAGCGATGAAATAGTCCGTCGCTTAGCCGTAAAAAAGCCCTGCGCAATGCAGGGCTTTTTTATAACCATTATTAAAACATTTATTTCTATCATTACGATTTTTGAAATACCTTTGCAAAAATTTTGACGTTGTCAACACAGGTTAATAAGCTCAATATAGTGCGTTTTGCGCCCAGGAATGGCGAAGGATTTTACGACACGGCTAAGAAAGGTATCGAAAAATATTTCGCAGAAAATAATCTCAGCCCATACAGCAATACAAAGATGAAATTGAAAACAGTGATCATGATATCCCTGTTTTTTGTTCCTTATATTTTCATTGTTACCGGCATTGCCTCCAACACTTTCGTGTTTCTCGGCATGTGGTTCCTTATGGGCCTTGGAATGACCGGTATCGGTTGCTCGGTAATGCATGACTCCAATCACGGCGCCTATTCCCAAAACAAGATTGTCAATAAATTATTGGGCGGCATCGTCAACATTGTTGGCGGCTACGATGTTACCTGGAGAATACAGCACAACATTCTGCATCATACTTATACAAACATTGAAGGCCTGGACGAGGATATTGACGCAGGCTTCCTGCTTCGTTTCTCTCCGCACGCCAAGCGATATAGATTGCACCGTTTCCAACATATCTATGCATGGTTTTTGTATTGCCTTCTTACCGTGCAGTGGGTTACTTATAAAGATTACAAGCTACTATTCCATTATAATAAGCTCGGTCTGCTCCGTAAAGAAAAGACCACTTTAGGCCGTGAATTGATAAAACTGAGTCTTTACAAAGTGCTGTACTTCGGTTACATACTTGTATTGCCTATTGTCTTCTCGGGCATGTCGGCCGGTTTGATTGTCGCGGGTTTCTTTATACTTCATGCCGTTGCAGGCTTTGCGCTATCCACCATATTCCAGTTAGCGCACGTGATGGAAGAGGCTGAATATCCGCAACCTTCTGACGAGCGTAAAATGGATAATAACTGGGCGGTACACCAGCTTCTCAATACGGTTAATTTCGCTCCTCGCAGTCGGGTCATGTCATGGTTCATAGGCGGGCTTAACCGCCAGATAGAACACCATCTCTTCCCGCATATCTGCCATATTCACTACAATAAGATCGAGCATATTGTGAAAAGCGCCGCTGAATCTCATGGTCTTCCTTACCAGGTACAGCCAACGTTTTTTACGGCACTCGTTTCCCACGGCAAGATGCTCAAGGCACTTGGTACTGCCTGATATTACCACCCGCCTAATGGTGTTTTTTGTTTTTCAAATGTTATCTTTATAACATCTTTTATCAATTAAATTTTTTACAGTGGAAAACGAAAAACTAACCGGAACCGTAAAGTTCTTCAATGAAACCAAAGGATTCGGCTTCATTAAGCACGACGGCGACGGACAGGAAACATTCGTGCATGTCAGCGGGCTCAAAGAGCCTGTTAAGCAAAACGACCGCGTGGAATTTGAATTACAGCAAGGAAGAAATGGCATGAACGCTACTAACGTTCGCTTGATACGATAAATTGTTGACGATTGCCCGAAACAAAATAAGCCGGAGCGGATTCGCTCCGGCTTATTGTTTTAATTATGCCTGATCGTCACCTTCTGCGACTGCAGCGACTTGTTATTCTGTATCACCAGGTTGTAAATGCCGGCTGCTAAATTGCTGATATTAACCTCATATTTTACGGATCCAGGACTAAGTGTAGCTTTGTAGACCTCACGTCCTTTGATATCCTGCAGGCTGATGTAACCGTTGTTATCCGCCTGGCTGAAAGAAATGATGAGCTGCCCGTCAGCCGGGTTGGGATATATACTTGCTTTTACCTGAGTTACGTTCTTAACGTCGTTAGGGCCTGCAGCGTCATAGAGGTAAAAGTCATCCATACCCGCTATCGTTAGGCTCTGGCCATTATCAAACCAGTCTGTTAGAGAGGAGTCTGAAACCTGGAGCTTCATCTGTATATGGTTAGTGCCCTGTGGCAGATATTGGCTCACGGCAAATATCCTTTTCCTCCAGTTAAGGTCCGATTGATAAGTATTTTCTACCGCAATCCAGTTATTGTTATTAGCGTCGCGTATCAGCACCTTGAACGGATCGCTTTTGAAGTTCTCACCCATATCGTTGGAGAACCAGCGGTAATATTCGATCACCGGCTTTGTATAACCTGTTACGTCAAACACAGGCGACAAAGCAGTAGTGGCACCCCCGCTTACGTCCTCGTTCGATTGTGGCGATCCTGTAAACAATGAACTGCCAAAAGTAGTGGTATGGTCACCGCTCGGCCAGGGGTTTCCCACAGCAGTCAATGTGGTCTGAGTCCACTGCCCTGAGAACGCATTATCTCCAGGCTGGTTGCCAATATGCCAACCGGTAGCCGGCTGTTCGAAATTCTGGCTGTCTTTTGCAACCACTCCGACGGCAAACTGGTAGGGTATAGATGTCTGAGAACTTGCAGTAACAGGATTGTAACCGGATGGGAAGTAAGCATTTGGCACGCCCAGCGCATCTACAATGGCCAGGTAGTAGTTTACCACAGTACCTGGCTGCATAGCTGGTATATTGCCTGTAAAGTCCTGGTTATTCGCGGTCGTAAGTGTAACCGAATCCCATGTGTTTACGTAGTCTTTTTTATAGTAGAGTCTCAGCTTACTAAAGAATGGTGGAATGCCAGCACTAAGCGAAGCTGTAACAGGAATCGCAACGTTCGGTGGTTGATTGTTTAATTCCTGGTGTGCAAAGCTAAAGGTCATATCGCCTGATAGATATATACCGTGCTTAGCGAACGCAGCAACGATCTTTTTGTAGTGCGGTGTTCCGTTGTTAATGTTAGCATCATTATCGTCTGCAACGAGCGCATCAATTAATATGGACCGATATAATGCGGCTTCATTACCGTCAAAATCATCGGGAGCATCCCAATACACGTCTGTGAACAATTTCGCCATGCTATCGATGTTGCCAAGGTTAGTAGCAACATCCCACCAGCTACCCACCAGTATCTGCCCGATATAATGCGGATCAGTAAAAGGGGGTTGCCAGTCTTGGGGATAGAGTTGCGGTGTAATATCGTACCTGCGGATGAAACCACCGGAACCCACAAAGCAATTTTGGCCCAGAATGGGGTTTCTGAAAATGCACAATGCCCAAACGTCCGAGTTACCTTCGTTCATAGCGCCGTTCTGCATCGTAATGCCATTGATGTCGGTATACATATGATCGCTGATACCGTGCCCATATTCATGATATATAATGTCTCCTATTTCGGCAAAAGAGTAGCAAATAGCGTCTTCAGCAAAGAAATTAATGGCCGACCCATCGTAAAAAGCATTACAGTCTCCGGTATTGTCATCTACATTCGTCGGCAGCGAAAAATCCAGGCTGGTAAATGTCGGGAAGTGCGACTTCATATAGTCATGCACCTTATTGGTATGGTAGTAGGCGTTAATATGCCTGCTGCTGGAAGGGGCCAAAGTTGGGTAAGTGTAGATGGTGTTATTGACGTTTACAGCATCCACAAACATTGGCGTGGTAAAGCTATTGACATCGACAACAGTCGACCATTTACCTGCCAGGAAGATATTAGGGCTTAGTGGCAGGATGAGCGAAGGATCGTGTAAATAACCTGTGTCATTCGTAAAGTAGTTATTGGCGCCCACACTCATTTGCAGGTTGGCAAGCGGTTCAAGCGTTGCGGGCTGTAACGTACCGTTCTTATAGACATTCCCTTTGACAGTAAGATTAAAGTCATCTTTCACATCATTACTGCGCATCAATACTTCACCCGTAATTCCATCTACATAACCATGAAGTATTACAGGCATTTTATCCGACTTGCCAATTATTTTATAGGCCCAGGCAGGATGCAGCTCGTAGCCGTTTTTAGTTGGTACGGGGAACCAGTCCCAGTTCGCGCTTACAGCTGCAGAAGTTACTTTAACGCCGGTAAGGTCATTTACCGCATACTCTTTAGCGCTAGCTGCACCTATCGATGGCTGCTCTGCCGCACAATTGTTGCCGTAGTTCTGCATGCGAATTTTTACCAGTTTAGCATCTTCAGTAAAGCGGAACACCAATGACGTCATGAAAACGTTATGTCCGTGGATCGATTGCCTGTAGCGGACATAATTGTCGGAAGTTAATTTCCCTTTCACTTCAGCCCATTCGGTTGCTTTTACACCAAGCCTGTTCAGCTTTTGCGTGATGCAATTGGCGGCCTTATCCTGCAGGGCGGCACCCGGCAGCTTTATTGCCGGTCCTACCAGGTCCGTGAAGGTTCCGTTAAGCTTATTTGTGAAAGCCGTCCAACCGGGAAACGACTTTGCAACGTTCTGAACGGTGGCTTCAGTTGCGGCTTTGTTCGCCGGCAGACTCGCATATACTGCATATACCGACTTGTTAAGTGTGTTTTTCGTGTCGCGTCCATGTGCCACCAGGCTGGTCACCATACATAGAGCAGATAGATATTTCTTCATAAGATGATCTTGTGTTTAGATGAATTTATTATCAAAATAGTTTTAATTGTTCAGATTTGGTTCTTTTGGGAGGCTGTGCTTTACCAAACACTGTGCGGCCGCCATACTTCCACGAGTCATTACGCTCGCGCTCAATAAGTTGCTCAAAATTATTGTTAGGCACAAAATTCTCCTCCAGCCTTTGTGCTGCCTTGCTAAGGTTTTTGATCGCTTCATTTTTGTCGCTGATACCCAGCTTCGCACGCTCTACAGACCGTTGCAAGGTTTGTATCGTTTCATCATAGACCTTAGTTGGCACGGGGAAGGGATGACCATCTTTACCGCCGTGTGCAAATGAAAACCTCGCCGGGTCCTCAAATCGAGATGGTGTGCCATGTATAACCTCACTCACGAGTACCAAAGATTGCAAAGTACGCGGCCCAAGGCCTTCGAGTAATAAGAGCGATTCCATATCCAGCCCTTCCTTCTCATAGGCCACTGCCAGTACCGATCCCAGGCGTTTAAGGTCCACATCTTTTGCCTTCACATCGTGGTGCATCGGCATAAAAAGCTTTCTCGCTTCGGCTAGCGTTGTATCTGGTTTTTCCCTGGCGATCTGCACAATGCGGTCTCGTGTAGCAGCGGCATTTTTATCAGTTACGTTAATGATCTGTCCTTCGTTGTGACCGTAAATGAAGGTGTGAGGTTCATTAACAAAGGAACTAAGGGTAGGGGAGTGCCAGTGGTAACGCCGGGCCATGCCGTTAGCGTCGTTCATGCCCTGCTGTATTACGCTCCAATCACCGTCTATACTAAGAATAAAAGAATGGATATACAATTGGTAACCGTCCTGGATGGCAGTATTATCTACCTTAGCCGAAAGTTTGCTGCTGCGTACCAGCAGGTCGCCATCAAGCCCTGTCTTCCCGGCTATTTTCAGTAGTTCAGCAGGTGTTTCTTTACTGTGCCTGCCCTTGCCGCCGCATATATAGAGACCCAGATCCTGCGAGCGCTTATTGATAGCCCCCTTGAGCGCCCCCATCACCGAGGTTGTAATACCTGATGAATGCCAGTCCATACCCAGCACACATCCCAGCGCCTGGAACCAGAACGGATCGCTCATGCGCTGCAGGAATGCCGCCCGGCCGTATTCTGTAACGATAGCCTCCGTTATGGCACCGCCCAGCAGGCCCATACGTGTGTACAGCCAGGGTGGTACCTGTCCATAATGTAGTGGCATATCTGCGAATGAACGACTCATATTCCGCTTCTTAAAAAACGTGTTTTATAAAAATATATTGCCGGCTGCTATGCGATTGTAAAACCTGTGTCAGACCCATTGATAGACAGGCAATTTCCCCTTTTCGTTAGGCTGGAGTTATTTCCTGTCTTTGCCTGTCTCGTAGCCTTAAATGTTTGATAGTCAAACCGTATTATTATTTTGGGTTATTTCCTGCTATTACCTGAAGCGGGAAATAAAGTGGCTGTTCCGGTATTTATCACTCATCGGATATACCTTCAAAAAAAGATCTAGCATCTCTGCAAGTTACGACAGCAACCCACGCCATTCCAAGAGAAGATATCCACATTATTAACTGTTAGAAATAATCAGACGATACGGCGTTTAGCCGCATTCTTTAATGAATCGAACGACATTAAATAATTCGGTTTGGATAATATGATAGTCATTATTAATTTCGGGTTATTCCTAAACTTTATTAAAACATCCAGTATGAAGAAAATGGTACTATTTACTACTACAATCTTAATCTTTGGCCTGACGTCTTGCGTTAAGAAAACGCAGAATTGTCATTGTGATTATGTTGGTTGGAGCGGATATCCTACAGCAGGGCAAACTAAGTCAGAGGACACGAAAGTAAGCGATAAATACAGCGTTGACGCGTTTGGTCAATGCAGCGATCTTGAAGACAAATATTTTTCAGCAGAATTCAGCGGTACCTGCGTTTTGCAGTAGTGCTGCCAACGATTTAGAGTTGCGAGCCTCCCTTTGGAGGCTTCATTTTTTAAGGTAAACTCACACTTTACGATTTCACACTTTGGTAGATATCGGCAAGGTCAATATTTATTTGAACAGCGCCCAGGCTCAGTGTATCGCCAAGGTCTTTATACTCGCGGAGTTCCCAATGTCCTTGCCCGTTTATCTTAAATGCCTCAGTGCTCCCTGTCTGCGAATCAACGAGGATGTACTCCTTCAATGTGGAAATATCCCGGTACAGCTTGAATTTATCGCCACGGTCATAGCATTTAGTGGATGGGGAGAGAACTTCTATTATGATAGTCGGGTTCAAGGCATCATACTCGTCGTTGTTCAGCGTCTCCACCTCGCCACAAAATATCGATATGTCAGGGTATGTGAAAAGTGTATTCTGGGGTATATGTATCCTAAGGTCGCTGCCGAAGGGCTGACAGGCCTTCCCCTTTAATTGGGCTAGGAGAGCGCCAAACAAATTTCTGGTTATGATATTGTGTGCCAGCTTTGCGCCCGACATAGCAAATATTTCGCCCTCATAATATTCATGTTTCGCGTCAGCGGCATTCTCAAATTGGAGATATTCCTCGATTGTTAGCTTTTGCTTGCCGAATGCTATGGCGGGTTCACGCACTTCCATATCAGGTATGCTTCTTGATTTTAATGACCACCAATTTTGATACCGGGGTATTACTCTTCTCCGCAACGGAACTGATAGGCACCAGTACATTGGTTTCAGGGAAATAAGTAGCAGTACACTGCTCCGGAATACTATAAGGAATTATGATGAACTTGCGGGCCACACGCTCTACGCCATCTGTATTATTAAACAGGTCCACAACATCGCCGGCCTTAAATCCATGTTTGTCAACATCAGCCTGGTTCATGAATATCACCCTGCGTTCATTATTTACGCCGCGGTAACGGTCGTTCATGCCATAGATGGTGGTATTAAACTGGTCGTGACTACGTATGGTCATCATCATGAACTCATCTTCAGCAATTTGAGGGATGCTAATATCTGAAACTGTGAAAGAGGCCTTTTCGATCCTGGTTGGGAATTTGCCTTCACGCGCCGTATTGGGCAGGTAGAAGCCGCCGGGCTTGCGTACGCGGGCATTGTAGTCGTTAAAACCCGGTATCACTAGTTCTATGTCGTTCCGTATATAATCGTAATGCTGCAGGTACAGGTCCCATTTCACCTTGCTCCTTTCCCCCAAAACAGCCTTGGCAAGCCGGCTCACGATCACCGGTTCGCTCAATAGGTCGTTCGATATGGGCTTCAAGCCGCCTTTCGACATTTGCACTACACCCATGGAGTTCTCACAAGTCACAAATTGTTCCTCTCCATTCAAAATGTCCTTGTCGCTGCGCCCGTAAGTTGGCAATATCAGTGCTTCCTTACCGTGCACAAGGTGACTGCGGTTAAGTTTGGTAGAAACATGCACCGTAAGATCGCAACGGCGCAACGCTTCAGCAGTATATTCGGTATCAGGTGTCGCTGAAAGGAAATTGCCGCCCATGGCGATGAACACCTTGGCTTTTCCTTCGTGCATGGCGCGTATACATTCCACCACGTCGTAACCATGGTGACGTGGCGGCTCAAAACCATACACCCATTTGAGCTTATCGAGCAGGGCAGGCGAAGGCTTCTCAAAGATACCCATAGTGCGGTCGCCCTGCACATTGCTATGGCCACGCACGGGGCAGGTACCAGCACCGGGCTTGCCGATGCTGCCTTTGAGCAGCAGCAGGTTCACCACTTCCTGTATGGTTCGCACAGCGTTCTTATGTTGCGTAAGGCCCATGGCCCAACAGGCTATGATCTTATTCTTCTTTTTAAGTATGTCTGCTACCTCTCTTACCTGGGCTTCGCTGATACCGCTGGCTTTAACCAGCGTATCGAAGTCTTCCTGTTCGATCTTTGCTATCAGCTCATTATAACCCGCGGTGCTTTTCGCAATAAAATCATGGTCGAACACTGCGCCCGGCGCCTTCTTCTCTTCTTCAAGCAGCAGTTTTTCTATGGCTTTGAGCAACGCCATGTCGCCGTTGATCTTCACCTGGAGGAAGATATCGGTGAGCCTGGCCTTGAGTCCGAGTACGCCTTTCACGCTTTGCGGATCGTTAAAGCCCATGAGCCCGGTCTCAGGCAGCGGGTTAACCGAGATAATGGTACACCCGTTCTCCTTCGCTTTTTGCAGCGCCGAGAGCATGCGTGGGTGGTTGGTACCCGGATTTTGGCCCAGGATGATGATCACTTCAGCCTTGTAAAAATCCTCAAGTGTTACGGAGCCTTTGCCGATGCCGAGGGTTTCATTGAGCGCCACACCGCTCGATTCATGGCACATATTCGAGCAGTCAGGCAGGTTATTGGTACCATATTCGCGCACGAAAAGCTGGTACAAAAAGGCAGCCTCATTACTGGTGCGACCAGATGTATAGAAAACCGCCTCGTCCGGCGTCGCCAGTTTATTTAGGTGATGAGCTATCTTTTTAAATGCATCATCCCAGCTGATGGGCAGGTAATGTGTACCACCCTCCGGCAAATACATGGGCTGTGCCACGCGGCCTTTTTTGCCAATATGGTAGTCATCGAGCTCAGCCAATTGTTTCACCGAATTATCGGCGAAAAATTTGGTTGTCAATCGTTTAGTAGTAGCTTCTTCAGCTATTGCTTTAGCTCCGTTTTCGCAGTATTCAGCTATTGTTGAGCGCTCATCGTCGGGGTCGGGCCAGGCACAGCCGGGGCAATCGTAGCCATGCTTTTGGTTGAGTATTGCCAGGGCCTTCAGGCCACGGCCTACACCCATTTCTCCAAATATGTGCTTTGCGCTCCATACCACAGCGGGTATGCCGGCAGCCACGGTTTTAGGTTTGGTCAGCCTCATCTTGCCCGTGAACTCCTCCGGGTTTTCTGCGTTGGGTATGTCTTTTATTTCCTGGCTCATTGGCAAGTAGCTAATGGATTTTCGTAGTTATCACTCTGGTCTTCCAGCACTTCGCCATCTATGCATTTAAAGTCTTTCTCAAGCAAGAGGAAAAGCGTTTTACCGTCACCAATATCTATATTATTCTTAAAACCTACAATGTCTGTATTCACCCATTCTTGCTGCATGGCGACCGGCACCAGCATGGATATTTTGCCATCGATAAAGCTGGCTGAAAGCTCATGAACCTTCTCGCTGCTTTCAAGCATGTAGCTAAAAGCGCCATCGCTAAAATGCGTAGTTTCTTCTATGTGTCCTTCTGATCCGAATTTGTCCACCTCCGATTTGGTCAAGCGGATGCGTATCGAATCGCCCTTTATCCTGATTTTCATATAATATCTTTATACTATAATCCTTTGTGCTCCTGAGTATATGTTGAAGCGCTGATCGCGCAAAAAACCTAGCAATGTAATATCAAATTCTTTGGCCAACTGTACTGCCAAACTGGATGGGGCGCCCACGGCAGCCACTACTTTGATCCCCGCCATAGCTGCCTTTTGTATCAGCTCAAAGCTGGCGCGACCGCTCAATAAAAGTATTTGATTATCAATATCTTTAACGCCATTACTTAACAAATAACCTAAAACTTTATCAAGTGCATTATGTCGCCCCACATCCTCCCTTAGTATAAGCAGGTTCCCCCCGAGGTCGAAGATAGCAGAAGCGTGTAAACCACCCGTATCGCCGAATATATCCTGCGAATTCCTGAGCTTATCAGGCAGGCTATAAAGCAGGGTAGCGAGTACCCGCAGTTCGTCAGGACCGCTCAATTTATTAGTTATAGTTCTAATGGCTCCGATGGATGCTTTGCCACAAACCCCGCAACTGGACGTGGTGTAAAAATGGCGCTCCAGCTTTTGGATATCCGGAACGATACCTTCGGCCAACTCGGCAATAATGATGTTGTCGCCATTGCCTTCCTGGCAGCCATAATTCAAATGACGGATATTCGCTATGTCGCCAGCACTGGTAATTATGCCCTCGGAAAACAGGAAACCGGTTGCCAGTTCCATGTCATTGCCCGGAGTACGCATGGTGATCGAGACGCTTTTTTGTAACGGTCCTGCCCCGGAATTATATTCCAGCCTTATTTCGAGTGGTTCTTCCGCAGCCAAAACATCTTCCGCCGGGACGATATTATCACCCTTTACCTTTCTTATCTCGGTATAGGCTACCGACGTTTTTAACATGTATCAAATTTACGAAAAGAAGCCTGTAAAATAATGTAGTTTTTATACAGGCGCTACAACTATCATCCGGATCAGCGCACGAAGAATTTCCTGTCCAGCACAATGGCAGCATGTAGCCGGTAATGTTGTATCATTTCATTTAGCAAAGGCTCGTTCACTACCATCAGCAAGTCGTTGTCGCCATCTATTTCATGGTGGGCTTTTATCACCTGGCCAAGTGCAGGTTCCCAACCTTCGTTGCGATCCATCTCCAAAGGGCCAATGTCGTCTATCACCAGCCACCGTGGCCAGTTATCGACGGCGTTCAGTAGCAGTTGCCTGCCATACTCCAACGCTTTGTTATCGTATTGGCATTCGCCCATCCGTGTACAGTCGGTGCACGACTCATCCACCTCAAGATCGAGGTAGTCGCCGGTAGCAATATCATACAACTTCTTCCTGCCCAGTATATCGGGGGTCAAAAAGCCTGCTGCTCCCTGTATCTTCGTCAACCAATTTACTATTGCGGCCGTTTTGCCGCTTTGCTTTGCTTCGCTAAAAATGTAGATATTGGCCATATACAACTGATCTTTAAAGAGGCTTGCCTGACGAATATAAAAACTAATAAATCATTTACAAAGCGCTGACTCTAAGTATTTTGTTTATAGTTAAAAGTTCTTTGGATTTCCGCATACACATAGGTTAATGCCGCGGGACATAGTTTTGCGTAGCTTTAGTCTGTACATGAGCATACTGGTTTTTACGCTTATCATACTTGTGGGTGCTTTTATCGCCGGACTGTTGGGTTCGCTTACAGGGCTGGGCGGCGGAGTGGTGATCATCCCATTACTCACACTAGGGTTTAATATTGATATACGCTATGCTATCGGCACGTCACTGGTGGCGATCATAGCCAATTCATCCGGGGCCGCGGCAGCATACATAAAGGAGGGTATCACAAATATCCGTTTAGGCATGTTCCTGGAGATAGCTACAACCATTGGCGCAGTAGCAGGGGCTATGATAGCTGTCTATTTTCCTACACATTGGGTGGCTATTCTCTTCGGGCTGGTCCTCCTCGTAACGGCCGCGTTGCAGTTGCGCAAAAAAGAGGATCACCTCGAGGTTGCCAACGGGGATACACTGGCCGGAAAACTGCGCCTCAACAGTTCCTATCCCACGTCAGAGGGTGAAGTACATTATTCCGTAAGGAGGGTACCGGGTGGTTTCCTGCTCATGCTTCTGGCCGGCATGATGTCGGCATTATTGGGCATCGGCGCCGGGGCCTTTAAGGTGCTGGGCATGGACCATATCATGCACGTGCCGTTTAAGGTATCAACTACCACCAGCAACTTTATGATAGGGGTAACGGCTGCCGCAAGTTCTGTTGTTTATTTCCAAAGGGGGTATATTGATCCGGGACTTTGCTTCCCCGTTGTCATCGGTGTATTACTCGGCGCCACACTGGGTTCCAGGATATTGCTGCGCTCAGCGACCGGTACCCTCAGGATGATATTCAGCATTGTTATCAGCATCCTGGCTGCAGAGATGATATATAAGGGGATAAAAACTGGCTTTTGATGAGACTGAAGAAGCGCATACAGGACGTGGATATGCAGGCTTTCATCGGTAAGATGCTGCGGACGGGTGTGACATTGTCGGCCTGTGTAACCGTAATAGGGGGCTTGCTGTACATATTCCGGCACAACGACATAGTACCCGATTACCGCAATTTCACAAAGGTGGGGGAGCAGTACATATCGATCGTTGATATACTTAAAGGTGTTTCGCAGTTTAAAGCCAGGGCCATTATTCAATTGGGTGTGTTGTTGTTGATTGCTACGCCCATCGCACGGGTCATCTTTTCCGTTGTCGCTTTTCTGATGGAAAAGGATTACCTGTACACGATCATAACCCTGGTAGTATTAGGTATCATTTGTTATAGCATAGCGGGTGGAGTAGCGTAGCGTTATGCACAGCAGTGTAATATTTGTCACGTAAAATTTCTATTAATTTTTTACTATTGTCCGGCATTCATCAATTTTAATGAGCACAGCAAATAAGCCGGAAGTTCCTGAACAACCGAACAGCACTAAGGAGACACTGACAAAGATCATTTTCCTCGTTGCCGCGGCTGCTTGCCTAACGCCTTATATCGACGCGCCGGTCGCCCTTTTAATGGGCTTGGTGCTGGCACTTACTATCGGACATCCTTACATGCACCTGAACAAGAAAGCCACCAACTGGCTGCTCAAGAGTTCTGTTGTGGGCCTTGGTTTTGGTATGAATATTCAAACTGCAATGCAGGCGGGAAAGCAGGGGATACTTTTTACCATAGTATCTATCCTCAGCACTTTGTTAATTGGGTGGCTGCTGGGCCGGTTGCTGAAGATCGACAAGAAAACGTCCCACCTGGTAGCATCGGGTACCGCGATATGTGGGGGCAGCGCGATAGCCGCGGTGGGGCCGGTGATAGATGCCGATGATAAGTCCATGTCCGTTTCCCTGGGCATTGTATTTATTCTTAATTCTATTGCATTACTCCTGTTCCCGTATCTCGGCCACTTGCTCAATCTTTCACAGCAGCAGTTCGGTCTGTGGAGTGCCATTGCCATTCACGATACCAGTTCTGTAGTAGGTGCAGCCAGTAAATATGGTGATGAGGCTTTGCGCATCGCAACGACGGTGAAACTGGCACGTGCCCTGTGGATCATCCCAGTGGCGCTAGTGTCCGCGTTCATGTTCAAAGCAAAATCCCGCAAGATCAACATTCCCTGGTTCATCGGGCTGTATATACTTGCTATGGTCATTTATACCTATGTTCCTTTCGTGCAGGAATACGGTCATTATGTAGTGGTACTTGCAAAAAAAGGGCTGACATTGACACTATTCCTGATAGGCGCAGGCCTTTCAAAAAAGGTGATCCAATCTGTCGGCTTCAAGCCTTTCCTGCAGGGCATTATTCTATGGCTGTTGATATCTGTAACTGCGCTTTGGGCAGTGATGCATTTGATATAGCTATTCGGCAGGCCCTGCCATTTCCCTGAAGCCGATCATTTTCCCGGCCACCGGGTCCCATACTTTCAAACGGAAACAAGCGATCATATCTCGGGGATGTAAAGATGTTACGCGCGGATGTTGCAGCTCCGGTATTGCTGCCATTGCTTCGGGCAACCGGTAAAAGGGAATGCGCGAGTTCAGGTGATGTATATGGTGGTAGCTGATATTGGCGGTGCACCAGCGCATAAGCCGGCTCATCTTCATATAGCTTGAGGATTGCAATGCGGCAACGTCATATTTCCATTCGGTGTTCGGTGAAAAGCTGGCACCGGGGAAATTATGCTGGGCATAGAAAAGATAAGCGCCAAGGAATGATGATATCATGAAGGGTATGAAGATGCTGACAAGCCATACCATCCACCCGAACTTAATAATGACAAGCGTTATGATAGTAAAGTGTAGCACCAGTGCAAAGATTGAGTCGATATGCCTGCGCGGGTTGCTGAGGAATGAATTCAGGCACATGCCGATCATGAACATGCTGAAGTAGCCCATAATGATGGTGAAAGGGTGGCGCACGGCAAGATAGATATTGCGTTCCTTCCGGCTCATGCCCAGGAATTTGCGTTTTGTTGCTATAGGGTAGGATCCTATGCTGGCACTGAAGAGCTTTGAATTGTGGTTGTGGTGATAGTCATGCGAGCGCTTCCAGATGCTTGGAGGCACCAGTACCAGCACGCCGTAAGATGCCATAATGATGGTGGCAAGCGGTGAGCGGTGCAATATGGTATGATGCAGGAAATCGTGGTAGATGACGAAGAGCCGCACCATGATCAACGCCGTGACGACACTGAAAAGCAGCCTCACTCCAAGCCAGGGGAATACAAAAGTGCCTACCCATGCGGCTATCAAAAGGAAGAGGGTACAAAGCAGGTAAAACCAGCTCTTTCGCCTGTCTTCTTTGGCAAAGGGCTTGGTAGCAAGTATCAGTTCCTTGCCGCTGCGGATGTAATTATCATATGTAGCTTCCTGTATCAAATTTTCTATACGGCTTGCGGCTTCTTAAGTTTCCATCTCCTGTGCGACCATAGCCAGACTTCGGGTTGAGCTATGATATCGCGCTCCAGTTTCTTGGTATACATGTCGAGCAATTCATCTTCGCTCACCGATTTCGGATCATCCACTACCAATTCACCAAACATCTCGTAGTAGCCGCGCCTTCTCCTTTTGATAGATGCGTACACTACAGGGTAACCTGTTTTCCTTGCTATAGCTGCCGGACCTCGAAACACTGCCGTGTCCTGGTTCAGGAACCGGGTCCAGTATGCCTTCTCGGCCGATGCCGGTGTTTGGTCGGCGATGAACGCGGGCGAAAATAGCTCATTTCGCTTAGAAAGCACTTCGCGGAAGGTATCTTTCATCGCTATCAGTTTGGTACCGAACCGCGTACGCATATCATACATCAGCTTATCGACATTCTTGTTAGTAAGCGGGTGATAGATCACGTATAGCTGGTGAGGTAGCTGCAGGCTGAAGGTATTACCCGCCCATTCCCAGTTGCCAAGGTGGCCTAACACCATTATAAAGCTGCGGTTCTCCGCACCCAGCTTATCTATCATTTCCCTGGTTGCCGGATCGAACCAACAGTGCTTAACCATCGCAGATTTGCTGATGGTAAGCGTTTTGAAAACCTCCAGGAAAAGATCACATAGATACTTGTAGAAATTTTTGCAAATGGCTTGTATTTCCGCCTCCGTTTTATCGGGAAATGAATTGCGCAGGTTCCGCAGCACTACTTCCTTCCTGTAGCCGACCAAATAATAAAGCACCCCATACATGCCATCAGACAGTAAATACAGGATGGGGAATGGCAGTATGGACAGTAAATAAATGAAAGGAAGCGTTATATAAAAAAGGACCTTTGACAATGCCTGCTTAGATTGTTTCACAAGGCGCTAAAGATAGCCATTTTACTGCAATCGATTTGTTAGGATTGCGTTTACCTGCCGTATCATGTCCCTTACCGATTACTTATTGCAGCTTTGTCGCAATGCCCCTTATTTTGCCATATATTTAACCAAATGGCAAGGCATAGGAACAGTAGCATAACACAGGATTTACCGAAAGCAAAGATGAATCGCGAGAGTGTCCGGGAAGCGCTCGCGCTCTTCAGGTATGTTAGACCATATCGGGCCCAGTTCATTGGTGCCCTTTTGCTCGTTGGTGTCTTGAGCGGTGCTTCTACGGCATTCCCATATCTGTTCAAGCTGATGATCGATAGCGCTCGCAATGAGGCTGGTGGCTTTCATCTTCCTTCTTCCTACCTGTTAGCGATCATGTTCGGTGTTCTGGCTATACAGGTCACCGTTGCATTTTTCAGGAGCTACCTGTTTACGATAGTGGGTGAGAAGTCGATAGCAGATATACGTAAAGACATTTATGGCCGCATGATCATGATGCCCATGGAGTTCTTCACTCAGCGCCGCGTAGGTGAACTATCGAGCCGCATCAGTGCTGACGTTGGGCAGATACAGGATACGATCATCTCCGTGGTGCCACAGATCATCAGGAGCATCCTCACCTTCGTTATTTGTGTTGTTCTTATATTATTCATATCTCCGCAGCTTACATTGCTTATGCTTTGTATGATACCGGTGACGGTGTTGATATCATACATTTTCGGTAAGCGTGTGAAAAACCTTTCGCGCCGTGCGCAGGACCAGCTTGCCGAATCGGGCACCGTAGTGCAGGAGAGCCTGCAGGGTATAGCCAATGTGAAAGCATTCAGCAATGAATGGTACGAGATAAGGCGCTATAAAAAGAGCATAATGGAGTCCGTTCGGCTGGCCCTGAAAAGCGGTTTCCAGCAGGCGATCTTCAATTCTTTATTGCTGCTTAGCATGTTCGGTACCGTCATATTGCTTATCTGGTATAGCGCGCATCTTATGCAGCAGGGACGCCTCTCTTATGGCGATCTTACAGCATTCATCATTTACACCGCCTTCCTCAGCAGCACCCTTGCCAACTTTGCTGACCTGTATAACCAGCTGCAAAAGAGCATAGGCGCCACACAGCGGGTCCGCGAGATACTAGCGGACAGCATCGAAAATGTGAACACAACCAATGAGCAATTGAAGCCTGAAAATAGGCTCTCAGGTAAAGTTTCTTTCAATAACATCAGCTTCAGCTACCCGGGACGTAGGGATGTTACGGTGTTGAAGAACATACAGATCGATGCAGAAAGCGGACAGCAGATTGCCATCGTAGGGCCAAGCGGCGCAGGCAAGAGCACGATAACAGCATTGCTTTTACGCTTCTATGAACCGGATTCAGGTCAGCTATTATTTGACGGGCGTGCCGCCGGTGAGCTACCCCTGGCACAACTCCGCATGCAGATGGCACTGGTTCCGCAGGATGTCCACCTCTTTGGAGGCACTATCTATGAGAATATTCTCTACGGCAAGCCCGACGCTACCGAAGCTGAAATAATAGAGGCAGCTAAGAAAGCGAACGCCCACGATTTTATATCAAAATTCCCGGAAGGCTACCAGACAGTTGTAGGCGAGCGGGGCATTAAATTATCCGGAGGCCAGCGGCAGCGTATAGCTATTGCCCGGGCTATACTGAAAGATCCCGTTATCCTCATCCTTGACGAAGCCACCAGTTCACTCGACTCAGAATCGGAGGCGCTGGTACAGGAGGCACTCAACAATTTGATGCAGAATCGTACTTCCTTTGTCATTGCTCACCGTTTGAGTACCATCCGCAATGCCGATAAGATCATTGTCCTGGAAGACGGGAAGGTAAGAGAATCGGGTACCCACCAGGAATTGCTTCGTATTGAACAAGGGCTCTATAAAAATATGAGCCGTATGCAGCTAAGTGATTAGAAAAAGTTGACCCCGGAGAGGCGGGTTACAAGCTCGTCTGCCAATTCGTTGGCTGCGATCGGAAAGTATGAAAACGATCCGCATTCTTGATGCCCGCTACGCATACTTGGCGTCTCCCGGGTCAACTGTTGTTAATGATAAAAAGATCGGGCCAGCTAGTTGTCCCGCTTACTCCTGAGCAGCGGATGCGCCTTCTGCCAGGGCAGCATTGGATGTTGTTCTGTTTTACTATTTGTATTCTCTCCCTGGTAATATAATCCTTTCTGAACCTTCACCGGTGGTGTGGAATTGAGATGTTGCCTGTTATCAGCACTGGTATAAGGCTCGGCAAATAGGGCCTTATCTGCTTCACGGTCGAAACCATCCACCCTCGGCTGCACATCCATCTTGTTCAGCTTCCCCGGCATTCTATATTCCGCATCCATGTAATTCTTGTCAATGTCCTGTGCCTTTACGCCAAATGTCAGGAATAATGGAATTGCTAATAGGCAGAACTGTTTCATAAGTTTCAGATTCCATTATAAAGATAATACTCTATGTATAATGATTCGTTAAAAAATCGGCATAAGTTTTGCTGCTAATTCAATTGTACATTGCTACAAATCACATATCGAACCAATCCATTAATAGAGTATTATGAATAGAATTCTTACACTTGCTTCTTTATTTATTTTCCTGCTGACATGTTCTTTCTCCTGTAGCAAAACTCATAATAACAGTACTATGAGCGCCACCGTAAACGGTGGGTCCTGGGTGGCTAATGAGTGTCTTGCAACACGAACGACGGAAGGGGTGACGATAGAGGGAACGCTACACATGTCGTCAGGAGATTATAGCAATATCGCTATCTATTTGCCTAAGGGATATAGTACCGGCACCTATTATCTTGCAAATAGCAATACCGACGATGTGCACGCCAGTTACATGCCGCACTCATATACCAACAGTATGCTCTTTGCAGTGAATGGTAACGTGACGATCAGCTCTGTGAATTCATATATCACAGGGACATTCATCTTTATCACCAGCGATTCTACGAGAATTGAATCGGGTAGCTTTTCAATAAAAGCGCCGTAAGTTATTCGGGGAGAGAAAAGATTAGTCCATCAGGTACTGCATCATTACCTCACGGTTGTATGTGAGCGCAATGTTGGCAGCTCTCATATCAGCCAGCGTTCCTTTGTGCAGGTCGTCCGATTGCTCTATCAGGCTCAGGCCTGTTTCAAGCTCACTCACGAAATCTTCCCATGGGGTATTGGGAGCGGAGGTGGTGTGTAAGTTTTTTGCAATGTCGAGGTTCATATTCATGTGTGCGATCGATTTCGGTATCAAAAATAATTACACACCATGCGAGACGCAACAAAACGGGGTTGGTTTAACAACGGAATAACAAGTGTTAAAGCTTTCTTAAAACGTTTTTTTTGTATAGCGCAACGGGCAGTAAAATGCAGTTGGACCTTTATGCTGCAAAGATCCAACTGCGCAGAAATATGTATTCTGTTGGCTTTTAATTTTCGAGCGCGTGAATACTATGAAACAGCCTGCTCCAGCGTATTCCACTCAGTATTCCCTCATTCGCATAGCTCATCCATATGAACCATGCTTTACCCACAACATGGTCCTCGGGTACGAAACCCCAGTAGCGGCTGTCGAGGGAGTTATCCCTGTTATCGCCCATCATGAAGTAGTAATCCATCTTAAAAGTGTAGCTGTTTGTTTCCCTTCCGTTGATGATGAAATGGCCGTCTTTTTCCTCCAGTGAGTTTCCTTCGTAGTTCCTGATGACGCGCCGGTACATAGCGATGTTCTGCGGTGTGAGCGTTACAGTTGCGCCCGCCTTTGGTATGCTTACCGGTCCGTAGTTATCACGGTTCCATTTATAGTTCACCGTGTCAAAGGGATATACCCATTCGCCGGGTTCCTTAGGCGATTGCCCCGCTGCATCTCTTACGTATAGTTCTGCTCCCGTCACATTGGTTGCCTGTTTCACCTTTGCTACCTGGTCGGTGGCGATATTGTAGAGGTAGGTGCTGCCGTTGATCTGCTGCAGCAACTCAGCATTATCTTCGAGGTCGGGGGCTGCGCCATTGGTGTGCACGACGTACTGGTGTTTGGCGTGAGGGTAGGGCGGGGCAGCCTGTCCGTTAACATATACCTGCGCATTTCTTATAGCTATTTTATCGCCGGGCAGACCTATGCATCTCTTTATCAGGTTATCCTTTTTGTCCACAGGTCGTGTTACCACGTGATATTCGCTCATCACTACGTCCCGGCCCAGCATGCGGCACATTTGGTAATAGTCCAGGTTCGGGTCATCTGTTATGGCCGTATCGCCATCCGGACCGTTGAACACGACGATATCATTACGCTGCACACGGCTGTAACCCAGCAGGCGGTGATATTTCCACTGCACAGCATTGCTGTAAGATTCGCCACCAACCAGCGGTAGGGTATTGTGCACCAGCGGCACAGCCAACGGCGTCATCGGTATCCGCGGGCCGTAAGCCATCTTATTTACGAACAGATAGTCGTTCACCAGCAGGCTACCCTCCATCGAGCCCGACGGAATAGTGTAAGCCTCAGCCGAGAAAGTGCGCACCAGCGATGCGACGATGACGGCAAATACCCCGGCGTCGATCCACTCCCGCAGTTTTGATTTTTTTCTTTTTGTCTTTTTTTCGCCGGGTGCAGCAGATATCTGCTCAGCTTTTCTTTTGTTGCGGAATAGCATATGTGTTGTGTTTGGTTCGGCATAATAAACCTTAGCTATAGCTCTCTTATTGCCGGCATTTGACATTTACGGAAATCTTTAACAGAAACGCATGATCCTTGTTAATTCATTTTAGGTTTTAGGAATACCCCTGTACGGGTGAGCCAATTCCGTCGATATAATCATATTTTGGCTATCAAATCCAATAATATGAAACTACTCTTACCTGCGCTTCTCACAGTTATCATTGCATCAGCCTGCCATAAAAACAGCAACACTGCCTACATCCACGGCACCATTACCGGCTACGACATGCAGAAATGCGCCTGCTGCGGTGGCTATGTTTTAAAGCTCGATAATGGCGATAGCAGTTATCGTTTCTTCAGCTTTCCGCCCGGCAGCAATGTCGATTCCACACAGTTCCCGCAGAGTGTGTATCTTAACTATGTTGTAACCGATAGCTGCGGACCATTCCGCTTCATCAAGGTGACGGCGATGACCCAATAACGGAAATGTCGAAATAAAGCCATTGGCGGCACGGTCTATGTGCTGCATCTGCATTATTTCAGCATCTTCGTATATCTCATGGCAAAAGTCTTTATCACAGGTTCGGCCGATGGTATCGGTCATCTTGCAGCAAAAATGCTTGCCGATGCGGGCCATACAGTAGTAGTGCATGGCCGCAACGAACAGCGTGCTGCCGATGCACTGGCGGCAGTGCCCGGCGCCTTCGCATCCGTTTACGGCGACCTGTCGTCGATAGGCGAGACTATACAACTGGCCGGCAAGGTGAACGAACTCGGAACCTTCGATGCTGTTATACATAATGCAGGTATAGGCGATAAAGAGCGGCATAGGGTAGAGACGGCTGACGGATTACCTCATGTGTTTGCCGTCAATGCTTTAGCGCCATACATACTTACCTGCCTCATACACAAGCCAAAGCGGCTCATCTATACCAGCTCGGGCATGCACCGCGGCGCCGATATAAGCCTTGATGACCTTGCCTGGAAAGAGCGTAACTGGAACGGTACGCAGGCCTATTGCGACTCCAAGTTTTATGATGTGCTGCTGGCCTTTGCCGTGGCGCGCCACTGGCCGGATGTCTTGTCCAATGCAGTGGATCCGGGGTGGGTGCCCACCAAGATGGGCGGGCCATCGGCGCCGGACAAGCTGGAGGAGGGGCCTCAAACCCAGGTGTGGCTGGCAACCAGCGATGAAGCCGGGGCGCACGTGAGCGGCAAATATTTCCATCACATGAGGGAGCGGGGACACCTGGCGGAGACCGAGGACATAGAGCTGCAGGACCGGTTCCTGCGGGAGTGCGAAAAGATAAGCGGGATCAGGTTCCCGGGCTAAAATTTTAGCCGCCCCGCATAGAAGTGCCTTCCTTATTATATGGTCGCACTATTTAGCCTCTCCTTTTTCCTTTTGGCCCGCGGATACGCGGTAGTAGATATAGCCGCAGACGATGGCGAAGATGAGCGGTTTGGCTATCGATCGCTCAATAACCTGCTTATAGCCCAGTATGGCTATGGCGATAACTACCAGTAACAGCACTAATATGGTCCACGAGCGACGCGACATAATGAGATAAGGACTTCAAAATTAGCAAGAAATCCGGCTCGCTAAAAGATGATCATATTGCAGCTGGTCACACTGTCCTGATGAGTGCGGCATATGGTATAGGCATTATCTTTCGAGGTTTTACCGATATCGTATGTGAATGTTGTGTCGGTATTGGAGCATTGACAAGTGTAATATTTATCACTGTGACAAGCGCTCGTTATTAAAACAAGTGCGATAAGTGTGCAGCCCAAGATAAATTTCATAGCCCCTCAAACGTAAGGAAAATAAAAATTATTGCATTGGCATTGTTTTTTAGTGAGTCATGCAAAAGCACCACTATGGCAGACAATAAGAATTTACGGGGCACGCCTGACAGGGTGCGCGTATCGGGCAGCGAGGACTATGAAGTGCAGCACCTGGCAGAAAAGCTGAACGCTTCACCTGAGGAAGTGCGTAAAGCCATCGAAAAAGTGGGGAACAACCGGGTAGATGTAGAACACTACCTGAGCAACAACCGCGGCCGCTATAACGCCCCGCGCCACTAGTGACAACGCAGCTACTGATTTGAAATAACAGACATCTTCGGTTCGGTTTCAACGCCGGTGTGGGGATATATTTTTTTCCAGGCTTCCAGCGTCGCCTTTTTGAAGGCATCGGCTTGTTCAGCATCCCGGGCCTCAAATGTGCAGCTTACTAATACCTTGCCTGAGCCGTCGCTATTAGCTTCGCAGATATCAAACCTGTATTTTGCTGCCATGTATCTTTAGACTAATAAAGGGGCGGCGAGGTTTAAAAAATCACCGAATTGCGCGGGTTAATTTCCGGTTACCGGTACTTTCATAATTACCGGTTGTAAACAGCGATTTGCTGCAATGTGCTGAATACCAGTTCATAGAACGAAAATCATAATTTCCGATAATTACCGATTACGGATTGAATGGCCACCAGAAGCATTAATACGCTATTACCGATAATTACCGGCAGTGGACGATGGGGTTTACCAATAAATTAAGAACTAGATCGCCGTGCCTTTACAGATGGTAGCTGCCAGGCAAGCCAACATGCGCCTCCTTCGCCTGGAAAAAGCTCCGGCGGCTGAGCCATGCCTTCGCCAAAGGCTATGGCAGGCGAAGCAAGTTACGACGGCGCAATAGCCCGTTCCAAAAAATGGGGATAAGTTGTCATAAAATTGAAATTGTGGATGTGATGCTGTTACCAACCCGTCAAGCCATTTGTTCTATAATTAACATTATGTTAAGTAGATAGATAGAGGTTAAGAGCCTATCTCCCTGGAATATTGCGAGACCTATTGTCTCCGTATCTTTCCTAGTGTAAACGGCGCGAATGGAGAAATAAAAACGAGGACAGGCCGTTGACGACCTGTCCCCGTTTCCTATAAACCGGTTTAGCGGTAAACCGGCTCTTTATGCCTGCTGAGCTTGTTATGAATGCGCGCCCGCATATTGTGCATCCTTTTATGTACACGGTGCCTGAAGTGCCGGGCATGATGGTGACGTTCATACTGGGCAAAGCTTTCGGTGCTGCTGGCCAGGATCAATAATCCGGTTACTAAGATGATCATCTTTCTCATAGCTGTTTTTTCCGGCAAGTCTTCCAAATCCGTGCCACTAAAAGGCCTGATGCCGGCAGTTAGCCCAATAAAAAAAGCGACCGAGAAGGTCGCTTCTAAAATTAGTTATTGACTTACCTATTACATGTTCTTATGCCCGTGATGCATTTGATGGTGACGGTGATGCGGCCTGTGGTGCTTACGATGGCGACCGGCGGCGAATGAACTGGTGGCGCTGAATACAAGCGCAGCTGCGATGAAAAGCGTTGCAAATTTAAGTTTCATAAAATTTAGGTTTTAGTATTTGACCATGAATATAGTGAAAAGTAAAAATGAAAACCTGCAACACGAAAAATAATTCTGGACGAAAAAAGATGATACTAATAATTCAGATAGACTATCATAATTTTTTTTAAATCAATTACTTACTATATCATTTCGTAAATAGGATTTCATTCGATCCCATTGTCAATTTTTCCCGGCGAAGGCGTTACTTTCCCGCCCCGGCACCCCTACTGATACTATCTACTTAATATTAAAAATGCTACTTTTAAGCCCTTATTTTTGCACGCGGTATGAAACAGTTTTTAACCATTGCCTTAGTACTTTTCTCCATTTCTTCCTTTGCAGTACCCAAAAACACAGCCGGCAGTAATAAAAAGGCCGACTCGCTATGGGTGCGCCGCAACTACGAGAAGCGCGAGATCGCGATAACGATGCGCGACGGCAAGCAGCTGTATACGGCCATATATAGTCCCAAAGATAATAAGAGCAAGCACCCGATCCTGCTTTTCCGTACACCCTATTCCATAGCCCCTTATGGCCGCGATTCCTTCAAGGCCTTCTGGGATTTCTTTTGGGTCGACTACCTGAAAGAAGGCTACATAATGGTGCTGCAGGATGTGCGCGGCCGCTACATGAGCGAGGGCGACTTTGTGGATGTGCGGCCCTTTAACCCTGAGAAGGGGGAAGGTGATATAGATGAAAGTACCGATACGTATGACACCATCGACTGGCTGGTGAACAACCTGAAGAACAGCAATGGCAAGGTAGGCGTACTGGGCATTTCCTATCCAGGCTTTTACGCCACCCAGGCTGCCCTCTGTGGCCATCCCGCACTTAAAGCAGTAAGTCCGCAAGCTCCCGTAACTGATTGGTTTGCAGGCGATGACTTTCATCATAACGGTGCCTTTATGCTAATGGACGGCTTCAATTTTTATTCCGGCTTCGGCAAGCCCCGCCCGGCGCCAACGAAACATGGCGCGAAGGGATTTGACAACTACGGAACGAAGGACAATTACAAATTTTTCCTCGAGACAGGCTCACTCCGCAACTTCCGCAAGCTGATGGGCGATAGCATTAAGTTCTGGAGCGATATGTATGAGCACCCGAATTATGATGATTGGTGGCAGGCGCGCAATGCCCGCAAGTACGTATCACATATTCCTGACAGCGTGGCTACACTGGTGGTAGGGGGTCTCTTTGACGCTGAAGACTGCTTTGGCGCCTGGAACCTGTATAAGGCCATAGAAAAGAATGCCCATAACAACAACCGGCTGGTGATGGGTCCCTGGCAGCATGGGGGCTGGGCCAGGACCACTGGCGAGCACCTGGGCAATGTGCGCTTTGGCAGCAAGACCTCCGAATGGTATCAGAAGCATATAGAGGAGCCATTCTTCAGGTTTTACCTGCAGGACAAGGGCGATATAACCGATATAAAAGAGGCTAATATCTACTTCAGCGGGGGCAACGAATGGCGTACTTTCGACAAATGGCCGCCAGAAGAGCGCAAGAATAAGGCCTTTTACCTGCAGCCCGGCGGTGGCTTGTCGCTGGTGATCCCGGAAAAGGAAAGTTCATCGAGCAAGTACATAAGCGATCCGGCGCACCCGGTACCCTATACCGAAGACGTACATTTCAACCGCACCGCTGAATATATGGACGACGACCAACGTTTTGCATCGCGCCGGCCCGATGTGCTGACTTTTACCAGCGGGCCACTTACCGACGACCTGATGATAGGCGGCCCTGTAACGGCTGACCTTTTTGTTTCTATCTCCACTACCGATGCAGACTTTGTGGTAAAACTGATCGATGTATTCCCTGACGATTTCAGCTATGATGATAAAAAAGATGGTGCCGGATGGGGCAAGGACTACCCTATGGGCGGCTACCAGATGCTGGTGCGTGGTGACGTGATGCGCGGGCGCTACCGGAACAGCCTGAGCGAACCGGAACCATTTAAGCCTGAACAAGTTACGGAGGTTAAGTTCAACCTGCCGGATGTGGCGCATGTGTTCAAAAAAGGACACAAAATAATGGTGCAGGTGCAGAGCACCTGGTTCCCGCTGGTGGACCGAAACCCGCAGCAAAACGTGAACATCTACCGTGCTTATGACGACGACTTTGTGAAATCGACCATCAAGGTGTTTCATGAAGCTACCAATGCTTCGAAGATCATTCTACCGACATTGAACCCGGTGAATATCATGAGCAAATAACAAGTAAAAGATCTATAATTTTATTTATCCACATCCCCCTCAAAGGGTGAATGGAAGCTTGCATACATTAAAGATTATTTTTACTTTAGCGCCATCCATCTCAAATCTGCCTCAAATGAAAAAAATTTTTAAGGTACTCGGCTACCTTGTTGTAGTCGTTATTATTGTAGTTGCAGGCCTGCTTACATATGTAAAAGTTGCCCTGCCTAATGTTGGTCCCGCACCTGAACTGAAGGTTGCCATGACACCGGAAAACATCGAACGCGGCCGCTACCTGGCCAACTGCGTTACAGTCTGCATGGACTGCCACTCTACCCGCGACTGGAGCAAGTTTTCCGGTCCGCCAACACCGGGCACACTTGGTAAAGGTGGTGATAAGTTCGATCAGTCGGTAGGTATGCCGGGTGTGTACCACGCACGCAACATTACCCCTGCCGGCATCAGCCGCTATACCGATGGTGAGCTGTTCCGCGTTATCACCACCGGCGTTGATAAGGAAGGGAAAGCCATCTTTCCGCTAATGCCCTACCCCTACTACGCCAATATGGACCCGGAAGATATTAAATGTATCATAGCTTATATCCGTACGTTGCAACCCATAGAGAATAAGGTGCCCGCGCCGGTATCCGACTTCCCGATGAACTTTATACTGAACATGATACCGAAGGCTGCCAATCCGCAAAAGCGTCCTGATATGTCAGACACCTTGAAATATGGTGAATATATGGTGAACGCGGCAGGCTGCCGCGAATGCCACACACAAGTGGATAAAGGACAGATAATACCCGAGCTGGCCTTCCAGGGTGGCAGGGAGTTCAAATTCCCCGACGGCCGCATTGTGCGCTCCGCCAACATTACTCCTGACATGGAAACAGGTATCGGCAACTGGTCGCAGGACGCCTTCGTGAACCGTTTCAAATCATATGGCGACAGTAGCTATGTGCCGCCAACTGTGGGGGCCAATGACTTTAACAGCATTATGCCCTGGACCATGTATGGTAAAATGAAGCGCGAAGACCTTGCAGCTATTTACACCTACCTGCGCACACTGAAGCCGGTAGCACATACGGTGATCAAGTTCACCCCTGCTTCCAAAGCTATGGCAAAGAACTAGGCTGACCTTATACATAGAAAAGAGCCATGCTGTTTTTACAGCATGGCTCTTTTAATTAAAAGAAGGTATACTATTAAGCGACCACTTCACCGTACATCTCTGCACGTAAAGCCTTGATCTTGTCGCTGGTTATGTACTGGTCGAACTCCATTTCACGGTCTATCAGGCCGTTAGGGGTTAATTCAAGTATGCGGTCCGCCACTGTTTCAGCCAGGGCATGGTCGCGCGTGGTAAAGAGGATCGTTCCTTTAAAATCCTTCATACCGTTGTTGAGCGCTGTAATGCTCTCCAGGTCCAGGTGGTTGGTAGGTTCATCGAACAGCAATACATTGCCCTTTTGCATCATCATGCGGCTGAGCATGCAACGCACTTTTTCACCCCCGCTGAGCACCGAGCACTGCTTCAAAGTTTCCTCGCCCGAGAACAGCATACGGCCTAAGAAGCCGCGGATAAAGGTCTCGTCCTTCTCTTCGGAATACTGGCGCAACCAGTCGATAAGGTTAAGGTCCTTATGCTCGAAGAAATGGTGATTATCTGCCGGCAGGTAGGCCGGTGTCACAGTAACGCCCCACTTATAGCTGCCATCGAAATCTTTATCTTCTCCTGCAAGTATCTTATAAAAAGCAGTAACAGCCAATGAGTTAGATGAAAGTATGGCAACTTTCTGCCCACGCTTAAGGTCGAAGCTGATGTCCTTAAAATACACTTCCCCTTCCCTGCTTTTGCCCAGTCCTTTCACCTCCAGTATCTGGTCGCCGGCCTCGCGCACCTGGTTGTTGAACAGGATGGCGGGGTACTTGCGGTTGGAGGCTACCATATCCTCAAGCTTGATCTTGTCGAGGGCCTTTTTACGGCTGGTGGCCTGCTTTGATTTAGAGGCGTTGGCCGAGAAGCGCGCGATGAACTCCTGCAGCTCGCGGATCTTGTCTTCCGCCTTCTTATTGGAATCTGTTCGTTGTTTCAGCAACAACTGGCTGGACTCGTACCAGAAAGAATAGTTGCCCGTGAAGATGGTGATCTTGCCAAAGTCGATATCTGCGACGTGTGTACAAACCGTATCAAGAAAGTGGCGATCGTGCGATACTACCAGTACCGTCTTGTCATAGTCGGCCAGGAAGTTCTCGAGCCATGCGATGGTCTCAAGGTCCAGGTCGTTGGTAGGCTCATCGAGCAGCAGGATATCGGGGTGGCCATAGATGGCCTGTGCCAGCAGCACACGTACCTTCTGGTTACCATCCAGCTCTTTCAGCATTTTGTAGTGCAGGTCTTCCTTTATACCCAGGTTGCTCAGCAGCGTTGCTGCATCGCTCTCTGCATTCCAGCCGTCCATTTCGGCAAAAATGCCCTCCAGTTCACCCGCCTTCAGGCCATCCTCTTCGGTAAAATCTTCCTTGGCATACAGTGCGTCCTTGGCCTGCATTACCTCGAAGAGCTTAGTATTACCCCTCATCACCGTTTCCAGCACCGAAATATTGTCATATTCATTGTGGTTCTGCTTCAGCACACTCATGCGCTCCCCCTTCGATATCTCCACACTACCGGTAGTGGGGTCTATATCGCCGGAAAGGATCTTCATAAATGTAGACTTGCCGGCACCGTTAGCGCCGATAATTCCATAGCAATTCCCCTCTGTGAACTTGAGGTTCACATCTTCAAACAACACGCGCTTGCCATAGCGAAGCGATAAATTATTAACTGAAATCATTCTACTAAGTCAAAAGTTAAAAGTCAAAACCAAAAATTAAAGAAAGTTCAATTTCTCCCCGTTTTTGGAGGTGCAAAGGTACGAAGAAATGGGGAGGAAATGCTGTTTCATTTCCGTTAATTTCTATATGGAGGAGCCGGGATTTACTTACGGTTTTTTAGGCTAACAAAGTAATCAATTCGTACGTTACTGTGAAGTTAGACGCAGGTTCCTACGTGGTGTGCCTGCACATGAAAAACGGCAAACGTGTTCAGTGACCACTATTGAAGATGAAGAACTAGCCCGCAATCGCCACAAACTCCTCAGGATGATGCCCGGCATACGCCAGTATCAGCTTTACAGTTGGTTCATTCAATCGTTCAAAGTCCCGATCCGACTGCTCCAGCTCCCTGAACTCGTTGTACAAAAGAGCAAACTCCTCTACCGAGCGCTCTTTGCTCAGTATATCCCGGTGCTGAACAAAGATTTTCAGTACATTATCAAGCGTTTGCGCCATTTCGTGCGCGCCTATCACCTGTAACCATCCGGGCATTGAGGGTAGCAAACCAATGTAGCCATTCTGTATCAGTTGTATAAAGCCTCCCTGCTCCACCTGCGAACGCACATAATCGTAAGAGATCAATAGCTGCTGCCCGATGCTCAGATCGTTAAAAAAGTCGAAGGTCTGCCGCTTGTAAAGCTCCTCATGCAGTGGCGTCACCAGGAGCTCGTAAAGATCGTCCGGGTCAGCAGAGGCCTGTTTCTGTTTGAACACGTCGGCACTGATCTGCGGTAGAAAAGGGGTTGCCATGGCGCGAGATTGTATTTAAATAATAGATAGCTTTGTAAAAGTATGAAAGGCGATGGCTAAAGCAAAATGAAAGAGGTTAAAGATATCTTTTCCAAACAGGCGGCAACCTACTTTAAATTCAGGCCGGAATCACCTGCTGAGCTGTACGATTTTCTTCTCAAAAAGGTGAATTGCTTCGAAACAGCCTGGGATTGCGGCACCGGTAATGGACAAGTAGCCGGAAAGTTGGCCGACTACTTTGAACTGGTATATGCTACCGATGTAAGCGAACAGCAGATGAGCCACGCTGTGAAGAAGAAAAATATTATATACAAAACAGAGCGCGCCGAGCAAAGCACCCTGCCCGACCATAGCGTGGACCTTGTGACGGTAGCACAGGCAGTACATTGGTTCGACTTCGATAGCTTTTATGCAGAGGTGAAGCGGGTGGTTAAACCCGGCGGATTAATTGCTTTATGGACTTATGTGCTGCTGCAGATAGACAATGGCCCGATCGACGAGATCATCAACAAGATATATGTAAATATCCTGGGCGATTATTGGGATAAAGAGCGCAAATGGGTTGACGAACAGTACCAGACCATTCCCTTTCCATTTGAGGAGATCCCGACGCCCGTATTTCGCAATAAAGTGACCTGGACAAAGGAGCAACTCCTTGGCTACCTCAACACATGGTCGGCGGCAGGACATTATGCGGCCAGGCATGGATATAGCCCCGTAACGCTGATAGCAGAAGACCTTGACAGCGTTTGGCCCGGCAATTCGGAAAAGGAGATCATATTTCCGGTTTTGATGCGCCTGGGGCGTATATAGTTGATCTTTGTCATTTCACTTAGCCCTTAACATTTAGTAATTTGCCCCTTTTATGGAAAAGAAGGAAAGGAAGCCGGTATATTACGCCGAATACCTGCAACTGAATAAGATATTGAATGCACAGGAGCCGGAAAGTGCCAAAGAAGGCATCAGGGCCGATGACGAGATGCTCTTCATCATCATCCACCAGGCATATGAGTTGTGGTTCAAGCAAATACTGCACGAGTTGAGCGTAGTTCGCGCAATCTTCAAGCAGCCCAATATCCATAATAACACCCCTGATATTTATAACACTGTCCACAGGCTGGAGCGCGTGAGTCGCATACTGGAGGTAGCTGTGAACCAGATGGCGATATTAGAAACGATGACGCCGCTGGATTTCCTCGATTTCCGCGACCTGCTGAGGCCTGCCTCGGGCTTCCAGAGCATCCAATTCAAAATGATAGAGGCTACCCTTGGCCTCAGGTATGAGAACAGGTACGCGAAGAATTACTACCTGACCCAACTGAAGGAAGAGGATATCGAGCGCGTTAAAGCCGCCGAAAGCGAGGAGTCGCTGCTGGTGCTGATCAATAACTGGCTGGAACGTATGCCCTTTGTAAAGGACAGTTCATACTGGGATGGCAGCGAGAATAAAAACTTCTGGACGACGTATCGGGAAGCCTATGCCGGTAGCCTCTCGGAAGGAGAAAAGGGTAACCTCGCCACATTCGACCTCCTGTTCATGGACGGCGACAACTACCCTGCCGACAGGAGCTTTAGCGCCGATGCAAACAGGAATGCACTTTTTATAATGCTGTACCGCGATCATCCCATGTTGCATTTACCTTATGAGCTGCTGGATTGCCTGCTGGAGATCGACGAACTGCTATCGATGTGGCGGCACAGGCATATCCATATGGTACAGCGCACCATTGGCAAGCGTGTTGGTACCGGAGGCAGCAGCGGTTCAGAATACTTACGTGCAGCTGCCGATAGCCATTATGTCTTTAAGGAACTGGCTGAGTTGACATCATTCTTGTTGCCAAGGAATATGCTGCCACAGCTCCCTGATACGCTGGTAAAAAGTCTGGGTTATCACTAAATCCCCCTCATGCCTTTCGCCATAGAGATCCACGATCTGCATAAACAATATAAAGGGTCATGGTCGCCCGCACTGGACGGCCTGAGCCTGTATGTAAAGAAGAATCAGATAGTCGGTCTGCTGGGACCAAATGGCGCGGGAAAGACAACCAGCATAAACATACTTTGCGGCCTGGTGGAGCCGGACGAAGGCAGTGCTAAAATATATGGACATAACTGCGGAAAAGATACACTTGCCATTCGGGGAATGACCGGGGTTGTACCCCAGCAGATCGCCCTCTTCGCCAACCTGACTGCCTGGGAGAACTTCTATTACATCGGCCGGCTATACGGCATAGACGACAAGAAGATAAGAGAGCGCAGCAACATGCTGCTGGAACGCCTGGGTCTTGATAAGCATGCAGATAAAAGGATAGGCCGATATAGCGGCGGCATGAAGCGGCGCGCAAATATCATTGCATCATTGCTACACGAACCCCGGTTATTGATATTGGACGAGCCAACGGCAGGTGTTGATGTGCAGTCACGGGCCATGATACTCAACTTTCTTAAAGAATATCATAGCAGGGGAAATACGATACTCTACACCTCGCACCTAATGGAAGAGGCGGAGCAAATATGCGATGAAGTAGCGATCATTGACGAAGGAAAATTTGTAGTGGGCGGCAGCCCTAAGGAACTGGTGAGTAATACAGCTGGCTGCCGGCGACTGGAAGATGTTTTCCTTCACTATACAGGGCATTCGGTAAGGGATTAAAAGCAATAACACGATTTGAGAAAAACACTGGCCACGGTCATTAAAGAATGGATACTGTTCCGGCGCGATATAGCCGGGTTGCTGCTGCTGTTCATTATGCCGGCCATATTGATAATAGTGATGGCCCTGGTGCAGGACGCCCCTTTCAGGGATTACCAGGAAATGCGCTTCGACCTGTTGATTGCCGATAATGACCAGGGCAGCCTTGCACAGCAGATAAAAGCCGGGCTGCGCCAAAGCAAAAACTTTCATTTGGTGGACAGTGTTGATGGCAAGCCGCTTTCTGAAGAGAATCTAAAACAGTTGCTGCAAAAAGGAAAGTATAAGGTAGGCATTGTGATACCCAAAGGCGCCACGGCGGAAGTAGCTAACTCAGCCAATATCATCGCCAACGATCTTTCGAAAAAGCTGGGGTTGGGCAGTACGCTTCCCGCCCGTGAACACCGGGGTAACACATATATACACATGTATTTCGACCCTGTATCGAAGCCAACTTTTCGTACGTCCATTCATTTCGCCCTTGATAAGTTCATCACAGCCGCCTGCAGCAATGAGCTTATCAGCAGGGTGTCGAAACTCAGTAAACTGCAAAATGATTCTACTGCAGATACTAAGAATGGTGACTTCGGGAAAGTGTTTGAAGGTGTCGGTTTAAAAGAAGAGCCGCTCAATGATAAGGCTAGCTATACAAAACACATGAACTCGGTGCAGCACAATGTGCCGGCCTGGGCCATCTTTGGCATTTTCTTTATTGTTATACCCATCGGCGGGCACATAATACGTGAACGCGAGGAAGGAAGCGCGCTCAGGATTGAACTGATACCGCGTGCTCATATTTCTGTAGCATTCGGAAAGATCGTTTTTTATACGCTGGTCTGCACACTTCAGTTTATTGTTATGTGCTGCATTGGCGTGTGGATCATGCCGCTAATAAATTTGCCCTCCCTCGGCCTTGGGCTGCATCCATTAGCCTTACTGCCTATGGCAATGGCCACGGGTTTTGCCGCCACAGCCTATGGTTATTTCGTCGGCACGCTCTTCAAGACTACCAACCAGGCGCTCCCTTTTGGTGCGATATCTGTAGTCATTTTCTCGGCTATGGGTGGTATATGGGTGCCGATCGAGTTGCTATCGCCAGCTATGCAGAAGGTTGCCCTGCTCTCCCCTATGCATTGGGCCCTCGATGGGGTACACAACCTTATCTTAAGGGATGGCAACCTTGGCGATATACTTCAAAACATTGTTTTTCTGCTGTGTTTCGGGCTGTGCTTGTGGCTCGTCAGTATCTATAAATACAACAAACGCGGACATTCCATTCAATAAAAAAAGCCCCGCGATCGCGGGGCTTTTTATGCTTGCTTAAGCCTATTAATTAGTTAGTCCTTGTATTTAAGTTGGCATTACCTTCTTTGGTTTTAGCCATATGATCTTTCATGATCTGGTGCAATTTTGTCCTTTGCTCAGGGGTAAGAACCGCTTCCATTTGCTGTTCTATCGACTTCTTCTCCTGCGACAGCTTGGTCTTGTCCTTTGATTGCCTCATTGGCGCCAGCGTATTATTGCCTTGAGTCATAATTTGCTTAATGCTAGCCTGCTGCTGGGTAGTAAGGTTGAGCTCAGCTGTAAGCCTCTGTACTTTCCTGTCAATACGCTGTTCAGGCGTCATAGATGCAGCCTGGGCCTGCACGTTAGCATCTGCTCCCTTGTTAGCCTGCTGAGCATATGTAAGGTTTGTAGCACCCACTACCAATGCAATAAATAGAAGCGTTTTTTTCATGTTTATACCGTTTTGTAATATTATAGACTGTAATATGGAACACTAAGTTAGGGATAAAATTAAAAAAAAACATTAAAAATGATTAATTTTTTTTAGCACAAAGACTAAGTTGGAGGTAAAACGAGTTAAATCCAGCACCTGCAATTCAAGGTTCTTTTTTGCAGCGAAACGTTCCAGGAACGAGCGGCTGATGAAATGCAGGTCATTTTTTGTTTTATTAAACTTAAATATCTTTGTAGACATTACTTCAGTAACCTTGGTCCCTTTATGCCGATCCTCCAGTTCCGCGACCCCGTCACGGATGATGAGCTGGCCACCAGGGTTCAATGCAGCGACACATTTTTCAAGCACAGCTTCTTGCTCTGAAGGTGTTAAATAATGCAACACATCACTGATGATAATGCCGTCGCAGGGCTGCAATTCATATTGTGTAATATCGGCGTGCTCAAAACGGATATGCTCATCTCTCAGATAGTTGTGCTGAGCAGTCTCGATTTTTTCTTCATCATAGTCAATCCCCGTAAAATCCCGTCCAGGGGCAGCCCAGTGCAGCATATAAGTCATAAATCCATAGCCGCAGCCCAGGTCGTAGAATTTGCCCTCGCGGGGCATGAGTTCATGGAAGGGCTCATAATTCTTTTCCAGCTTGGTCTTTATCCGGCAATACCACTCCAGCACCGGACCCTTGTAAGTGTAGCTGCGTAACAGTTGTTCCCTGAAGTAGGACGGAGTTTCGTTCTTCGCTTTAACGAGCGCATATTCATTGCGCATATGGCGGCCTATAAGCTTGGCACGCTCACTATAGGTGGTGCCGAAAGTAGTATCGGCGGGTTTAATGCGCGGATGAATATAGACAGAGCACAGACCATCCTTCAGGAGCCAGTCTCCCTTTTGCATAGTGTATTGGATACCATGCAGCACCAGCGGCACTATGTCAAGTTTTAGTTCTTGTGCGATATAGAATGCGCCCTTATGAAAACGCTTGATATGATCATCATACGAACGAGTGCCCTCGGGAAATACTACGATCGAATAGCCGCGGTTCACGAGGTCGCGCAGGGGCTCCAGGCTACCCTCCGCCCCATCAGCAACGGGGTAATATTCCGCCATCCGCACCACGGCACCGAATACCGGCGAGCGCCACACCCAGCGGTTAGTAAGCAGCACCAGGTGTGGATTGAGCATAGTAGTAACAAGGATATCGAGAAAAGAAGCATGATTGGCAATGTATACTGCAGGCTTTTTGAAATCTTCACCCGGTACGTTGTATATCCTTTTAGTCAGGTTGCCCATTATGTACATCATGCTCCAGGTGTACTTACTCACGAAAGCGTGATATATATACTTTGCTTTGTTGCGGTTGAAAGGCCAGAGCTTAGTAAGGACAATGCCGGCAATGGTCAGAACCATAGAGCCGGTGAAGAAGTAGGCAAATGCAAATACCGACTTAGAAAAGCTCCACAGCGTAAAAGGCATGAACTTCTTATTGGCCCTGTTCTGTATGAACCAGTTGAACAGGAATGGCTGCAATACCTGCGAGATGAATAGCACGCAAATCAGGCCGGTTACCGAAATAAAGGCTATCGATTTAAGTGCAGGATGTTTAGCCAGCAAGAGCACACCCAAACCGACAATAACCGTAACCACAGAGACATAAACGGCGGCCCTTACCGAAATGAGCTTATTGCTGCCCGTCTTATACTTCTCTACAAGGCCATCCATCGTAAAGATGGCAAAGTCGTCGCCAAGGCCAAAGATCAATGAGGAGATGATGATGTTTACGATATTGAACTTCAACCCAAGCAATGACATCAATCCTAATATCCATATCCATGATATGATCATCGGCAAGAAGGATATGAGCGCCAGCTCGATGCGTCCATAGCCAAGCAGCAGGGCGAAGAATACGATGAGCGACGAATAAATGGCTATACGGTTAAAGTCGTTGTTAAGCACACCAACCAACTGCACTGCTCCTTGTTGTTTGTCGGTCACCGTGACCTCCTTTTGCTTCGAGAGGTAGTCGAAAACCTCTTTACGGTGCTCCTGGGGAACTTTAAGGGCTGCAATAGCATAGTGGTTTTTATTACCTGCCGAAAAGCTTGCTGGATAAAGGCCTTTCAGAACTTTACCTGAGCTGCTGTCGAAGGTGGTGTATACCTTATTGATAGTTGTATTAAATGCCCCGAAGGCAGCGGTGTTATAGCCCAGTTCACCCGCTGCTTTGTTTACTGCGTCTGTTACGTGTTGCCTTTTCTCCGCCGTCCAGAAATGGTTCCATCGCTCTATACGCCGGTTTTGCTCCTCTTTGGAAGGAAACAATAAGGTGGGATTAGATGCGCTCCTCACCCAGCCTTTGTTGGTAATGCTATCCAGCGATGCCGATATGTGCTCCAGCTTTTGCAGGGCTTTTTCTTCGCTGCTCTCATTGGCTACAAGGAAAACGGAGCTTAGTGCGTATGCGTTCGCAGCGCTTACCTCGTCCTGCGCCTGCTGTAGCTGTGGCGATAGGTAATTAAGGTGCATGAGATCACTGTCGAACTGCACACCAAAGCTGAAGTACAACATTACGGGCGTCAGCAAAACGATGCCTAATACCAGCCATTTGTTTTTCTCCGGGTGCCAGGTGGCTGCTTTGTCGAAGATGGTCTCCCGATGTGTTTCGTGATCGATACCCAGTGGGAAATGCGGCATAAAGATAAGCGTGCACAAGGCTGCACCCGTAAGGCTGCCGGCCGCGAAAAGGCCGAGGTCCTGCAGTATAGGCGTCTGCACAAACCGGAGTGACAGGAAAGCCGCGATCGTGGTGAAGCTGCCTATCGTTAACGGATGTGTCAATTCTGCTATTGTAGAGCGGATGTCTTTTGCATGCCGGGCATGGGATAGAAAGTGTATGGAGAAGTCGATGGCGATGCCCAGGATAATTGCCCCCGCACCCATAGCTATCACAGAAATACTGCCCTGCACCAGGTACACTATACCCATACCCATCAAACCTCCATACAACACCGGTATCAACAACAACAATGGTGTACGTTTGCGACGGAAGAAATAATAGGTAAGCGCAAGCAGCAAGACGACGGTGACGGAAAGTGTAACGATGGTATCGGTACGCATTTGTGACGCGTTTCCGGCGGCTACTGCAGGGCCGCCGAAGTACACCATGTGTACGTCGGCGTGGGTCGACTGCCAGTGGTCTATTACCTGGTTAAGTAGTTTAAAGAATTGCCCGTTTTTTCCTGTTTCGCTGGCTTTGTATTTAGGTTTGAGGAAAAATGTCAACCGTTTTTGACTATTCGAAAACACATAACCATCGTAGGGTTCATAACCCGGATCGAATTGCAGGCTTTTCAGCTTACGCCACACCAGGCCCGACATGCCTATCGGGTCCTGTGCTACCAGCCGTTTGAACACGATGCTCTCCGGAGATAATAATATCTTCCGGTTGGTTTCCAGCGTATGCCTGATCCTGTCGGGCTGAGTGAGCGTATCAAGTTGTGCAAAATCCCGCTCAGTCAGGAACAGTGGGATATTGTTCTGGAAGATATCAACTAATGCCTCTTCATAACCTCCTCCTACCTGTAGTGTAACGGTGTCTATCCACTGCGCACATTTACTTTCCAGTTCTGCATCAAAGCTGTTGGCCGCTGCGATAAGGCTGTCAGGATCGCTGCGGCTGCTGTCTTTGAACGACATTAAAAAGATCACCTGCTCCCCGGCCTGTGTGTGACTGATAACATCATTCATTGCCTTGATAGCCTTGCTATCCGGCAGCATGTCACTGATATCTTCTTTTAAAGTAACCCGAAAAGAAAGGAGCCCCCACAGGCCGAGGCTAAGCAGGAATACAGCCCAGAACAATACCTTCCGCCTACGGAAAAAGTCATAGATACCAACGAATAAAGCCTGCATTACAATAGGAGAAAGCGCAAAAATAATGTTTATGCGCCCTTTATACTAAAACTATATCACTCAAAGTCAGCATATAGCAGATATTTCTTCCTTATTTTCTTAAAATCATCAATATCATGCTGCCAGCTTGCATGTATCTCTGCAGCTGTCAACCCCTCGTCTATTTGTTCCCTCAACTGGGTAGTCCCCGCCAGTTTTTCAAAAAAATCAGTGAAGAACTTATCCTTATTTGGATACCAATTGTAGGCTTGCACCAGCCATTCTATATTGATCTGGCCTTTTGTTTTTTCCAGCGCTTCCGGCGCGTCCCGGGCCAGCAATTTGCCATAGCAGTCCTGTCCTTCATACAGCGGTTTGCTGGCACCTGTCACGGCCTTCGGTACAAAGAAATGACCCGCTTTCTCTTTAAAGGCCGGGTGGCCCCATTGCTGAAAAGGTTTGTCTGTACCCCGGCCCACGCTAACAGGTGTGCCTTCAAAAAAGCAGAGGGACGGATATAAATATATAGCGGCCATCGTTCTCAGGTTAGGCGATGGAGGGACCGGTAATTCATACTTTTTACTGTGGTCGTAGTTACTGCACGGTATAACCTCCAGGTTTGGCACTCTGGCAGTACTTAACCATTGTTCACCTACCAGCATCTTAGCATATTCACCCGCCGTCATGCCATATACCACCGGTACCGGCTGCATACCAACAAATGAACGATGCACCTTATCCAGCACCGGTCCATCGACATAAAACCCGTTAGGATCAGGCCTGTCCAGAACTATTATTTTCTTCCCGTTGTCAGCACATGCCTCCATCGCATATTGTAGTGTAGATATATAAGTATAAAAACGTACCCCCACATCCTGCAGGTCGTATATCAATATATCGATGTCCTTAAGTTGGTCCGCGGTCGGTTTTTTGTTGTTGCCGTAGAGTGATATAACAGGCAAGCCACTTTCCTTGTCTATACCATTGTCAATATGTGCTCCTGCATCGGCAGTACCTCGAAACCCATGTTCTGGAACAAATATCTTAACCACTTTTACCTTGTGTTCCAGCAGTACATCCAGCAGCAATTTGTCGCCAACAACAGATGTTTGATTGATGAGCAGCCCTACCCTTTTTCCCTTCAGTCCGGGCAGGTATCTTTCGGTTTGTTCGGCGCCGGTAAGTATGCCGGCGGCATCGTGTGCAACCAATGGTTTACAGAAAAGAATAAATGCCAGGGAAATAACAGATGCCAGCAGCCTCACAACAAAATTTTTCCTAAAGATAATCCGTCAATTCTGATATTATCGCGTACCTTGCGGACAAATAAAAGAACATATTCATGCAAAAAGCAAAGAGCGGGGATAAGGTAAAAGTGCACTATCATGGGAAACTAACCGACGGTTCAACTTTCGATAGTTCAGAAGGTCGTGACCCGCTGGAATTTACCGTAGGTAGCGGGCAGGTGATAAAAGGCTTTGATGATGCCGTTATTGACATGGCTGTTGGCGAAAAGAAGACCGTTCAGATACCTGTTGAGAATGCCTATGGCGAGCGCAACGAGGATATGATGATGGAATATCCTAAGACAGAGTTCCCTGCTGACATGATACCGGAAGTAGGCATGGAGCTGCACATGAGTGACAATATGGGCAATGTTTTCCCTGTGGTGATCACTGAAGTATTAGATGAAGTAGTAGTGCTCGATGCTAACCATCCGCTTGCCGGCGAAGACCTAACGTTCGAGATCGAACTGGTTTCAATCGCTTAACGATATTGTTTATACATACCGGATCGCTATGCGGTCCGGTATTTTTTTATTTTAACCTATCTTTAAACAGTGTATTCTGTACATTTGTTAAAACCTACTTGATTTATCTTCATGTCATTACTCACGATCTTTTTGCAGGCCGATACTGCGCTGAAAGCTGCTAATGCGGCAACTGAGCCGGTAGAAAAAATATCCCTGTTCCAGCTCCTTCGCGAAGGCGGTGCATTAATGATTCCTTTGTTGCTTTGTTCCCTGCTCCTGGTATATGTCTTTGTTGAGCGCCTCATGGCTATCCGTAAGGCCTCCGGGGGCGATGCACAGTTCATGCAGCGCATCCGCGAACAGATCACCACCGGCAACATACAGGCTGCAAAATCGTTGTGCAAAAGCACGGACACCCCCATCGCACGCGTGGTGGATAAGGGCATCAGCCGTATAGGTAAGCCGATCGATCACATTGAGAAATCGATGGAAAGCACTGGCAAATTGGAGGTATACCAAATGGAAAAGAATCTTTCTATCCTCTCCACGCTTGCCGGCATTGCACCTATGTTCGGTTTCCTCGGTACCATTGCCGGTATGATCATCCTGTTCTTCAACGTGCAACACCAGGGCTTTTCGCTCGAGGCAATTGCAGGTGGCATCTATACTAAGATGGTAACATCGGCAGTGGGCCTTATCATTGGCTTGCTGGCGTATGTGGCTTATAATTATCTTAATGCGCAGATCAACAAAAACGTGAACCGCATCGAGGCCGCATCAGTTGAATTTTTGGACATATTACAGGAACCAACCCGCTAAGCACGCATGAACCTGAGAAAACATTTACGGGAGTCATCTGAGCCGCATACGTCTGCGCTTAACGATATCCTGTTCATATTATTACTGTTCTTCCTCATCATATCTACCCTGGCCAACCCCAATGTGGTAAAGGTGTCGACTCCCAAAGCGAAAAGCGATACCAAGGCCAAACAAACAGTGGTAGTAAGTATCGACTCGATGCAGCGCTTTTATGTTGGTGCCAACCTGACGCCACCTGATTCGTTAAAGTCAGTGATCTCAAGGATGGCCGCTAAGGCCAACGATGCCGAACCTACCGTTGTAATAAACGGAGACAAAAAAGCTACCTGGGATAACATCATGATAGCCATGAAAGCTGCCAAGGCCGCCAACCTGAAGGTAGTTGCGGCTATCGACAAAGAAGGAAAGTAATCCACATTTTTACCTAACGGCGCTCTGCTAAGCGCTGCTTCATTACTTTTGTTTGCATCAAACAAGACGTATAAGTAATTCTCTTTCCATATTAGCATCTCCTATCGAGTACCTCAAAGGCGTTGGCCCGCAACGCGGAGAGCTCCTGCGTACCGAACTTGGCATTAGCACTTTTGAAGATCTTCTCTACCACTACCCTTACCGTTATTTCGACCGGACTCAGCTCAGCAAGATCGGCAACATAGACCCCGGCGCTGACTACGTACAGATGATGGGTACCCTGGTGAACGTGGTGGAGGAAGGCCAGGGAGCTAAACAACGCCTGCATGCTACGCTTTACGATGAGACGGGCAGGATTGAACTGGTCTGGTTCAAAGGTGCTCAATGGATGAAGAAGTCGCTTAAAGAGAATGAGCGCTACATCGTCTTTGGAAAGGTAGGCCTCTTCAACGGCCAGTACAACATTCCCCACCCCGAGATCGAGTTGCTTAACAGCGAAACAAACATTGCCGGTATGCAGCCGGTCTATCCCACTACCGAGAAGCTGCGTGCCCGTGGCATCAGCAACCGCTCTTTTGCAAAACTCACGGCTGCACTTTTCGAGAAAGTAAAACTCAGCGACATTCCTGAAATTTTGCCGCACAGTATTTTAGCTCATTATAAACTTCCCAACCGGGCCCAGGCTATCAAATGGGTGCACTTCCCGGATAGTGAAGAGCACAAACAGGCAGCGCTCCATCGCTTGAAATGGGAGGAACTTTTTGCTTCACAATTGCTCATTGCCCGCATCCGCCTGCAACACACAATACAACGCGGCTTGCGGTTCGACAAGGTTGGCGATCACTTCAATAACTTCTTCAAAGAACATTTGCCCTTCCACCTGACCAACGCACAGAAACGCGTATTGAAAGAGATTCGCCATGATACTGCCACGGGTAAGCAAATGAACCGCCTGCTCCAGGGAGATGTGGGCAGTGGTAAAACAATAGTTGCTGTCATGGCCATGCTCCTGGCTATGGACAATGGGTACCAGGCCTGCCTGATGGCACCCACTGAAATACTGGCACAGCAGCACTATGAAAGCGTAGGCAAACTGCTGCAGGAAATGCAGATACCTGTGGCAATGCTTACGGGAAATGTAAAAGGGAAAGAACGTAAGGAAATATTGAAAGGGCTTGCTAACGGGAGCATTCCATTAGCCGTAGGTACACATGCACTCATTGAAGAAACCGTTCAATTCAAAAACCTTGGGCTCGCAGTGATCGATGAGCAGCATCGTTTCGGCGTGGGCCAGCGTGCCCGCCTTTGGTCCAAGAACGAAGTGCCGCCACATGTGCTGGTAATGACCGCAACGCCCATACCCCGCACCCTTGCTATGACACTCTACGGCGATCTCGATGTGTCCGTAATTGATGAATTACCGCCCGGACGACAGGAGATCAAAACGGTTCACCGCCACGAGTCACACCGTTCGCGCGTGATGGAATTTATCAAAGCAGAAGTGGCGAAAGGCCGGCAGGCATACATCGTATATCCACTTATCGAGGAGTCTGAGAAGATGGATTACGAGAGCCTTATGGCCGGCTATGAGCAGGTGAAGATCTGGTTCCCTGAAGGCAAGTATAATATTGCCATGGTGCATGGTCGCCAGGATGCAGCTCTGCGCGAGCGCAATATGCAGCGCTTCGTGAAAGGCGAAGCGCAGATACTCGTGGCCACCACAGTAATAGAAGTGGGTGTGAATGTCCCCAATGCCACCGTGATGCTGGTGGAGAGCGCGGAACGGTTTGGTCTCTCCCAGTTGCACCAGCTCCGCGGCCGCGTGGGCCGTGGTGGTGAACAGTCTTACTGCATTTTGCTGACTGGCAACAGGTTGTCGCAGGAAAGCGCCCAGCGCATGAAGATCATGGTATCAACCACTAATGGCTTCACTATTGCCGAGCAAGACTTGGCCATGCGGGGTCCCGGCGACCTCTATGGCACCCGTCAAAGCGGTGTTTTGAAGTTCAAATTGGCCGATATTGTAAAAGATTCAGCCATTCTCGAGCAAACCCGCAATGCGGCAATGCAATTAATTAATGAAGACCCCGGCCTGATAAGACCTGAGCACCAGGCACTGAAACACAGCCTTTTAGAACAATCTAAGCAATCCAACTGGAGCAAAATAAGCTAACGATATGCCGGTGGTATAGCTTTTGCTTATGTCGCCAACAGGAAAAATCTATCCCAAAAACTAATTAAACGTTTGTTTAAAATTAAACGACTGTTTAACTTTGCGGCCATGATTGAGGTTAGACCTATGGAATATAATGAAAAGCAACTGCAGATAATCGACACTGCGGAACGCTTGTTTGCAGCGAAGGGTTTTGAAGGTACTTCTGTAAGGGATATTGCCCAGGAGGCAGGGATCAATATAGCTATGATATCCTATTATTTCGGCTCTAAAGAAAAACTGATCGAAGCCATATTTGCTTACCGCATCAGCTACACCCGGCTCACAATATTTAGCGTCATCAATGACAATGATATTAGCGCTACCGAAAAAATGGAAAAGATCGTCGACAGCTATATAGATAAGATGATGAAGAACCAGTGTTTCTATCGTCTTATGGCACAGGAGCGCTCGATACTTGACATTCATAATATCAGCGAGTTGATATATGAGTCGAAGTCAAAAAACATGGAAATGATCAAAAAACTGATAGCCGAAGGTCAAAAACGTGGCGAGTTCAGGAAAAATATAGACACGGCATTGCTAATGGCAACCATGATCGGTACCTCTAATCATTTTATTGTTTCCCAGGACTTTTACAAGCGTTACAATAATCTGAAGGATATGGCAGAAGAAGACTTTCAAAAGTTATTGAAGAAAAAACTGGGCACTTATTTAAAATCACTGTTTAAGTCAATACTCACTCATGAATAAAAAGATGACAATCAGAACAATTATAGCGGCGATATTGCTGGCGGCGCCTGTGTCTTTTGCTACGGCGCAGTCCACCCGCGATATCACATTGAACGAGGCGATCAAGATCGGTTTGCAGAACAGCAAACAACTGAAGTTAAGTGATGCCAGGGTGCGCGAAGCCACTTACCAACTGCGCGACGCCCGTGGCCGTATGTTGCCAGACTTGAGCGTTTCCGGCTCGTATCTACGCGTATCACAGCCGACCATCGACTTGAAGCTGAAAACAGGCAACCAGACAAATGGCGAGCAATCCAGCAATGCTGCTTCAAATATCAAAGTGAACGAAGCTGCTTATGGCATTGCAAATCTTTCCTTCCCTGTATTTGCTGGGCTCAAGATCCATTATGGAATTGAATCGGCCAAATACCTGCAAAAGGCCGCGCAGCTCGATGCTGACAAAGATCGCGAAGAGGTGATCCAGAACATTGTCAATGCATACAGCACACTCTATAAGGCAAGAGTGGCGGTAGAGTTGGTTAAAGAGAACCTGCGTGGTGCACAGCAGCGCGTAAAGGACTTTACTAATCTCGAGAAGAACGGCGTCATCGCGCGTAACGACCTGTTGAAAGCAGAATTGCAGCAGTCAAACGTCGAGCTTTCGCTCTTAGATGCGCAGAGCAACCTGAAGGTGACCAATACGAACATCAACCTGATGCTGGGCCTGCCGGAAGATACACAGTTGATACCTGACAGCAGTTCCTTCATTCAGGTACAGGATGCCGGCAGCATCAACGATTGGGAAAGCAAGGCGTTACAAAACCGTAAAGATGTGGCCGCACTGGCTATGCGCGAAAAAGCAGCCAATGCCAACATTAAAATAGCCAAAGGCGACTACTACCCTTCCCTTGCCCTTACGGGCGGCTACGTCGCAGCCGACATACCGAACTTTGTTACTATTACAAACGCACTCAACGCTGGTGTGGGTGTTAAGTATTCACCTTCTTCGCTATGGAAGGCGGGTACCAAAGTAGCCGAGGCAAGGACACAAAAGGCAGAGCTGATGATCAATGAAGATATGCTTAATGACCAGGTACGTATACAAGTGACAAAGGCTTACGAAGACTACCTGCTAAGCAATCAAAAGATCACAGTTTACGACAAAGCCGTCGATCAGGCAACAGAGAACTACAGGATAACCAAAAATAAGTACGACAATAGCCTCGCTACCACTACCGATCTGCTTGATGCAGACGTAGCACAGCTGCAGGCACAACTAAACTATATATCGGCTCGTGTAGACGCATCGGTAGCCTATAACAGGCTGCTGCAGAGTGCAGGGCTGCTTAACGAAAACATTAAATAATACTCAACAGGCAAATAGATTTTATGGCAACGCAAGTAACAGATACACAACATCCCGCAAGCACCAACCAAAATAATCATCACCAGCAACAGGAACCTGCTGCTCCCAAAAAACGGAATAACCGTTTCATAATAGTACTGGGTCTGCTTGTATTGCTCGGTGGTGGCTTTGGCATCACTAAATACGTTCACTCTCTGTATCACGAAGAAACGGATGATGCGCAGATCGACGCTAACATCAGCCCTGTGATACCACGTATTTCAGGTTATGTTACCGAGATACGCGTAAAGGACAACCAAAAAGTGAAAAAGGGCGATACCCTGATGATATTGGACGATCGCGATCTTAAAATTAAGGTCGACCAGGCCGCAGCTACTTTAGCTACTGCGCAAAGTAGTCTGGGCGTTGCACGGGCATCTACCTCGGCTGCCGAGGCCAGCGTAGGCACTTACCGCGCTAACATATCTACGGTTGACGCACAGATCGAGGCAGCTAAAGTGAATGTGTGGCGCGCTACACAGGACTATAACAGGTACTCAAACCTGATAAAAGATCACTCGATCACACAGCAGCAATTTGAGCAGGCTGAAGCCGCTAAGCAAACAGCAGAGCGCCAATTGCAGGTTCTCGTTGAGCAGAAAAATGCAGCTGCACGTCAAACAAGCGCCGCCGCTTCACAAAGCAATGCTACCTCTCAGCAGATCAGCGTTGCTGATGCTACCATCAAGCAAAAGCAGGCCGAACTGGACAATGCAAAACTGAACCTTTCATATACCGTGATCACTGCACCACAGGATGGGCTGGTATCAAAAGTGAATGTGCAGAATGGTCAGTACCTGCAAGCCGGCCAGTCCCTGTTCAGCATTGTGTCCGAAGAAGGCGTTTGGGTTGTGGCAAACTTTAAGGAAACCCAGCTCGACAAAATGAAGGTGGGCCAGAAAGTGATCGTGAAGGTTGACGCGTTTCCCGGCCACTCACTCGAGGCGAAGGTTACATCCTTTTCTCCTGCTACCGGTGCCAGGTTCGCCCTGCTGCCCCCGGATAATGCAACAGGTAACTTCGTGAAGGTGGTGCAGCGTGTGCCTGTTAAGATCGAGTTTACGAATAAGAATGACGAAGTAGTAAAGCAATTGCGTCCCGGCATGAACGTTAATGTGGACGTGCATTTAGATTAATTTTTAGGACTGGATATATTTTATGACGAAACCGGAATCATTAGTTGAATACGGGGCGCGGAGGGTGATCATCACCATTACGGCCATCTTCTGCGCCCTCCTTGAGATCGTTGATACCACCATCGTGAATGTGGCGCTCAACGATATGAAGGGCAACCTGGGTTCAACACTGAGCGAAATTGGCTGGGTCATCACCGCCTATGCAATAGGCAATGTGATCATCGTGCCGATGACAAGCTGGCTATCCCAGCAGTTCGGCCGGCGAAATTATTTCGCCGCCTCTATCATGATATTTACGATATGCTCGTTTTTGTGCGGCCAGGCCCACGGCATTGGTGAGTTAGTACTGTTCCGCTTCCTGCAGGGCCTGGGTGGCGGTGCGCTGCTTGTAACCTCGCAAACCATCATTACCGAAAGCTATCCGCCAGAAAAGCGTGGCATGGCCCAGGCCATCTATGGCCTCGGTGTTATCATTGGCCCAACACTAGGCCCTCCTTTGGGTGGTTACATTGTTGAGCACTTCTCATGGCCTTACATTTTCTATATCAATATACCCATCGGCGTTATCGCTACCCTGCTCACGCTGCAGTTTGTGCGCAGCCCCAAATATGGCGATAAGAAAGCAGCGCACGAAGTTGACTGGTGGGGCATTGTTTTCCTTGCTGTTGCGGTTGGCTCTTTACAATACGTACTGGAACGCGGACACGAAGAAGATTGGTTCTCCAGCACATCAATTGTAGTATTAGCGGTCACAGCCGCTTTAGGCCTTTACTTCTTTATCTGGCGGGAGCTTACACACAAGCACCCTATTGTGGAATTACGGGTCTTGAAGAACGGCAACCTGCGCATCGGCACCATACTGTCGTTTATTCTAGGTTTCGGTCTCTATGGTTCCACATTTGTCGTCCCGCTTTATACGCAGGCTATCCTCGGCTGGAATGCCCAGCAATCCGGTATGCTCATGATACCTGCCGCATTAACTACAGCCTTTATGATGCCTTTGATCGGCCAGTTGATACAGCGGGGTGTGCCGCAGCAATATCTTGCCGCAGCCGGTATGACGCTCTTTTTTGCCTATAGCTTCTGGGGTTATAAAATATTGACGCCCGACACCGGCAAAGATGCTTTCTTCTGGATGCTCATAGTGCGCGGTGTAGGCATGGCTCTTTTGTTCATACCCATCACTACCCTTTCTCTTTCTACGCTCAAAGGCCAGCAGATAGGCCAAGGTGCGGCCTTCACAGGTATGATGCGCCAGTTGGGTGGTTCCTTCGGTGTGGCTTTGATCACCACATTCATGTCCCAGCAAAACCAGGTTTATCGCAACGATCTGGCAGCGAAGCTGAATGCAAATACCGCCTCCGTACAGCAACGCGTTGAGGGAATGCAGCATAGCTTTATCGCCAAGGGTATGACGCCCGATGTCGCGCTCAAGAGCGCCTACCAGTCGCTCGATTATTCGCTCTCTAAGCAGGCAGCTGTGTTATCTTATATGGATGTGTTCCTTTATTTGGGTATACTCTTCCTTATTTGTGTTCCCTTCCTGCTGATGGTAAGAAGCAATAAAAGGAAAAAAGAAAAGATCGACCTCTCCGAGGCCATGCACTAAAGAAATAAGACCGGAATAGATACAAAGACGATTCTTAGCCCTGAGACTAGTCCCGCCCCCCGGCGGGACTTTTAGTTTTCCTGCCTTGTTAATAATATGCAAACACATACAAATACTATTGTTTTGTAGCACTGCGGCAGTATGTTTGCGCTAATAATCACCGTAGAGGACGATACATGTTCACCACAAAGGAAAAAGTCTATTTCCCCAACCTGAATGGCGTACGCTTTGTTGCTGCCCTGGGCGTTATTGCGCACCACATCGAGCAGGCAAAGAACATCTACGGTCTCGATAATATTTATACCAATTCTTTTGTGGGTGGTGTTTTTGGCAAGTTGGGCATTATCATGTTCTTTGTGCTGAGTGGTTTTTTGATCACCTACCTGCTGCTCAAGGAAAAAGAAAAGACCGGTACCATTTCGGTGCGCAATTTCTACATTCGCCGCATTTTCAGGATCTGGCCGCTCTATTACCTCATCATATTCCTGGGCATTTTTGTCTTACCTCATTTTAACTTCTTTTATATACCCTACCTGAGCGATCATGTGAATGACTCCTGGGGTTTAAAACTCTTTGTATTCCTGTTCTTCCTGCCTAATGTGGCCGATATGTTGTTCCGTTCTGCACCGGCGCCTTTTATCAACCAGACCTGGTCGGTAGGCGTTGAGGAGCAGTTCTACCTTATGTGGCCATGGATCGTTAAGTACAGTAAGAACATTCTCAAGGTCCTGCTCATTATCATAGGCGTCTACTTTGCCGTACGTACCACGTTTTTTGTATGGCACATAAATACGCCCGATAACAAGGTGGTTTCCGATATCAACTATTTCTGGGAGTATTTTTGTATTGATGATATGGCCTTAGGCGGCATCATGGCCTGGATACTATACTATAAGAAGGAAAAAGCATTGAAGTTTCTCTTTCACAAGTACACGCAGCTCGTCACTTACATGGTCATAGTATTCCTCGCCGTAAGGGGCATTTCCGTGCCCTTTGTCACCTTCGAGGTCTATGCTGTTCCATTCGCGGTAATGATCATAAACCTGGCAGCTAATAAAAATACCCTTGTCACCTTCGACTTCAAAGTACTCGACTACCTGGGCAAGGTCACTTATGGCCTGTATATGTATCACGGCATTGCCATCATTTTTGGTATCCGGGCGGTCTTAGCCTGGATACCGAAGCAAAACCTGGTGCTGAGCAATGTGGTGCTATACCTGGTCATTTTCGGCTCTTGCATATTGATGACCATCTTGTCTTATGAGTTGTTTGAAAGCCCCTTCCTCAAGGCTAAGATGAAATACAGCAAGATCATCAGCGGCGATAATGCAAAGCACTTAGCCGAAGAGGGACAGCAGCCAGAACAGGACACTCCTGTATCTGCCACTGTCCCGACTTTGTCCTAAAATAACTTCTATAACCCATTTTAAAGGCTCTTCATTGCGGCAAATACCTTATTTTTGCGCCCCTAAACATTAGGTCTTTAAAATATGATCAGCCGAAGAAATATCCGGGTCAAGGTAATGCAAACACTCTACGTGCTTGCCGTCTCGGAGCCAGGGGAACAGGAAGTAACAAAAAAAGCTGGTTCAAAATTGCTGGACGATAAGCTCGATCGTTCCCTTGACCTTTTCATCGTTTCCATATTGTACCTGTTAAGAGTTGCCGAATACGCCCTTATCGATGCCCAGCAGCGCTCTTCAAAATACCTTCCTTCCGAAGAAGATAAAAATGTGAGTACCAGGATCGTCGACAACGAGTTTCTGAAGACCATATCTGCAAATAAAAGCTTTCACGATCGTGTGAAAGAGGCACACCTGGAGCAGTATATTGATGCGGAATGGGTGAAAAAGATCTACCAGCAATTGGTGAAGACGGATGAGTACCTGAAATACATTGCAAGTTCCGACCGCAGTGCCACCCAAGAACGTAATATCATAGCCACCCTTTGGGAAAAGGAAATGCTGGGCAATGAAGAACTGCAGAACCATTTCGATGAGGACTTACCGGGTTGGGAAGACGACAAAGATATGATCGTTATGCTCATGAGCAATTTTATGAAGAGCAGCAGCAAGGTCAATTTTATGAATCTTATTTCCAAAGAAAAGCGTGAGTACGCACATGATCTGCTGCATACGGTGATGGATAAAGAGGAGTATTGCATGGAGTTGATCAATCCGAAGCTTAAGAACTGGGATACTGAGCGCGTGGCACTCATCGATCTTTTTCTGCTGCGCATGGGTGTCTGCGAATTTCTCTATTTCCCTACTATACCTACCAAAGTTACCATTAACGAATATATCGAGATAGCGAAGCAGTACAGCACGCCCCAAAGCGGTCAGTTTGTTAACGGAGTACTCGATAACTTGCTAAAAGACTTTGTGCGCGATAATATGATCAAAAAACAGGAACGTAACGGTAAATCGTAAATTTGCAACTTATGAAACGCTATATATTGTTCTTTTCGGTTTTAGCTTTCGCTGCATGTAACAACAAGCCGGCGGAAACAAAGGCAACTAACGCAGACTCCGGAATGCTTTCTGCCAAATTAGTTAAGAACCCTTATACGGCCTCCGGTACCGATACGGCCATCGCCGCTCAGCTGGCAACAATACAGTTTCGCGACACCACACACGATTTTGGTACGATACATGAAGGTGACGTGGTCACTTACGATTTTGAATTTACCAACGGAGGCAAAAGCCCCCTGATCGTAAGCAAGGCGGTCGGTTCATGTGGATGCACTATTGCTGATTTTCCTAAGGAGCCGCTGCCTCCCGGTAAGAACGGTAAAATAACTGTGCGCTTCAACTCAAAAGACAAAACGGGACCGCAAAATAAGACGGTGACGCTAACAACGAATACATTACGTGGCACAGAATGGCTGTATATTACGGCTAATGTTGCCGAAGCGAAGAAGAAATAAAATTTTAAAACCAAACAATATAAAATACAATGTCAGTAAATCTTGAAGCAATCTTATTACAGGCCGGTGGCGGCAGCCCCTACGTATCTCTTTTCATGATGGTAGGTATGGTAGCGGTTATGTACTTTTTCCTTATCCGTCCGCAGGCAAAGCGCGCTAAGGAACAAAAGAAGTTTGAAAGCGGCATCGCAACAGGCGAAAAGGTGATCACTACTTCCGGCATCCACGGCACCATCAACCGCGTTAACGAAGACGGCACACTACAGCTAGAAATAGGCCGCGGCGTGTTCATCACTATCGAGCGTTCTGCCGTGTCTATGGAACTCACCAATGCAGCGCGCAAGAAGGCTGAAGGAAACACGGCCGTTGCGGCAACTAAATAAAAAAGCTTACTGATGCTTAAGGTGGGTATCACAGGTGGTATCGGTTCAGGCAAGTCAGTTGTATGCCGGGTGTTCGCAACGCTCGGCATACCTTTTTTTAATGCCGATCTCGCTGCTCGCCAACTACTTGAAACTGATGAAGAACTGAAGCAGCAGGTAAGGTCGCTGCTTGGCGATGAGAGTTACAACGGTGCCCTGCCTGATCGTGCCAAAATAGCATCCATCGTGTTCAACGATCCTGCTAAACTTACTGCACTCAACGCATTGGTCCATCCTGCCACAATTGCTTATGGTGAAAAATGGATGTCGCAGCAACAGGCTCCTTACGTTATTAAAGAGGCAGCGATCTTTTTTGAGAGTGGTAGCTACAGATCGATGGACATTATGGTTGGTGTATCGGCTCCTGCAGAATTGCGTATTCAGCGTGCCTTGCATCGCTCCGCAATTAACAGGGAGGAGGTCTTAAACCGTATGGCTCAGCAGATGGATGAGGACGAAAAAATGAAGCGTTGCGATTATGTTATCGTGAACGACGAGCGGCAAGCAGTTATTCCGCAAGTGATAAACATCCACCAATTGCTCCTGGCAAAAGTCAACGCATAGCGTCCGTTTACTATTTGCTTTTCGATCTCAATTATCTTCCTTTTGGTCGTTAGGCTTTTTTAGTATAGCTACGGTTAGTCTGCTTACACAGATCAGCTTTTCTTTTTCATCCCGTATCTTTATGTCCCAGACATGCGTCTTGGCGCCAACATGCAATGCTTCAACTCTTGCTGTCACTACCCCGCTCTTCTTCCCGCGCACATGGTTACAGTTGATCTCAATGCCTGTGCATATCTCTTTCTCCTGGTCGATGCACAGCCACGATGCAACACTGCCTATTGTTTCGGCAAGCGCAGCAGAGGCGCCGCCGTGTAGCAGTCCGTAAGGCTGTTGCGTATTATGGTTTACAGGCATCGTTGCGCATAGGTAATCATCACCGATCGCTGTAAACGTTATTCCGAGTACCTCGGCCATTGTGTTGATCGACTGTGCATTTAACTTTTCTAAAGTTATATTTTGAAATTTCCAACTTAATCCCATTCTAACATATAAATAATTAACTATGAGTATAATATATTTGTATTTTATGCGGAAAATTAATCAATGATACGACTTACTTTTGAAAGGATTTAAGCTTTTGTCATTAATTTATGCAGACAATTCTTGTTGCAGGAGCAGGAAAATCAGCCACATATTTAATCCGTTATTTGCTCTCTGTTGCACATCGGTGCAAATGGAAAGTTATTGTGGCCGATGAAAGTGCAGAAGCGATCGCAGAAAAGATAGATGTCCCGGGAAAGTCCTTTGCTGAGGCTGCACCGATTGACATCACAGACGCAAAACAGCGCGAACCGCTGGTGAAGCGTGCCGACCTGGTAATATCTTTGATGCCACCGCACTTGCACATACATCTCGCTCACGACTGCCTGAAACACAAAAAGAACCTCATTACTTCGTCCTATATCTCGCCTGAGATGCGCGCAATGGATAAAGAGGTAAAAGATGCTGGGCTTATGTTCATGTGCGAAATGGGCCTCGATCCCGGCATCGATCACATGACCGCGAGCCAGATAATACACAGCATACAACGTGTGGCGGCCAGCATCACCTCTTTCAAGTCTTATTGTGGTGGCCTTATCGCTCCTGAAAGTGATGATAACCCATGGCACTACAAATTCAGCTGGAACCCGCGCAATATTGTAAACGCAGGCAAGGACGGTGCAAAATACCTGCTCAACGGAAAGCATGTCGAAGTGCGTTACGACAAGATGTTCGATAACAATAAGAAGATCAAGGTTGACGACCTGGGCGCGCTCGCATATTATCCTAACAGGGACTCCCTCAGTTATCTCGACGCTTACGATGTGCCTGAAGTGAAGAACTTTATGCGTGCCACGCTGCGTCATCCGCAGTTCTGCAAGGGCTGGAACGCCGTCGTGCATCTTGGTCTCACTGAGGATAAGGACAACGTTAACGATGGACAACTTACCTATGCCGGGTGGCTGAAGCAAAAGAACGGTTTCAAAAAGGACGCGTCCCTTGCCGAAAGTGTTGCGAAGAAGCTAAACCTGGCCTCTGATGATAAGGTGATAAGCATGTTACAATGGCTGGGCCTTTTCGATGACAAGCTGGTTGATAGCGGCAGGTCCTCCGCCGATATACTGCTCAATTTGCTGCTGGAGAAATGGCAAATGAAGCCACAGGAAAAAGATATGGTCGTGATGCAGCACGAAATTGAATACCTGCACAAAGGCCGTAAAATAAAAATGACCAGCACCATGGTCCAAAAAGGTGAAGACCGCGAATTTTCAGCTATGGCTAAGACTGTCGGCATGCCGATGGGCATCCTTGCAAAAATGGTTTTAAGTAAAAAGATCAGTACCCCCAAAGGCGTGCATATCCCCAACATGCCTTCTGTTTACCGACCCTTGTTAACAGAGCTCAACCACCACGGTATTAGTTTTACTGAGGAAGTGGAATGATAAATTCAGGATACCTGTACCTCTGAATTTTCCCCTATATTTGCGCACCGCATGCGACCGTTAAAAAAACTCTTTTCCTACATACTGTTTTTCATTTGTGCTTCCTGGCTGCCTTTTCATGCCCATGCCAGGAAGAACCACAAACGCAACACCAGCTTTTATGGCTCATGGGGCTACAATACCGAGTGGTACACACACCCCAACATCAGAATTTCGCAACCCGCACTCGGTAATGAATACACCCTCAATCACGTCACTGCACACGACCATCGCGGCTGGGACCACCATCTTTTATCGCAACCTATCACCATTCCGCAGTTCAACTGCCGCCTGGGCTACATCTTTAACGAAGAAAAAGGTTGGGGCGTAGAGCTCAACTACGATCATCCTAAGTTTATCGTTACTGACGGCCAACGCGTACATATCACGGGTAAAAAAGATGGTAAGCCCATCGATGGATATATAACGTTCAGCGAAGCAAATGGCTTTTACTATTACCTCAATAATGGCGCGAACTTTTTCCTTTTCAACATGGTGAAGAAGTGGAAACTCATAGGTGACAAACACAATTGGATAAAGCTGGATCTATACACCAAACTGGGCACCGGCTTTATGACACCTCACGTGCAAAATAGCCTCTTCGGAAAAGCCAATAACCCACATTTCGAGATCAATGGGTGGAACACCGGTGGTGAGGCAACCTTGCGGCTTACACTACTTAAATATGGCTACATTGAGTATTGCAATAAGTTGGATTATGCCCGTTATAGAGGACTGAAGATATACGAAGGAACGGCAAAGCAGAACATGGGTACTTACGAGATGATCATGAATGTTGGCTTCTATATTCCCGTTCACAAAAAGTCGCTCCCCGACCAGCAATTTATAGATCAGTTCCGTCCACAGGCACATTGATGCTTGCTGGTTTAGATCGCAACACCTGAAATTGATATTTTTGAATTAATACCGGTTCATATGCCGCTTGATCTCCTTCTGCACATCGCGCTCTTTGATACTGTCACGCTTGTCGTGTAGTTTTTTGCCCTTACCCAACCCAATTTCTACTTTCGCATAGCCGGCGTCGTTGATGAATACAGCGAGCGGCACAATCGTCAACCCTTTTTCCTTCACCCTGGTGGCCCACTTGTTGAGTTCACGCTTGTTGAGCAGCAGCTTACGTTCGCGCACAGGGTCATGACCGGCATACCCTGCGTTCACATACTCTGAGATATGCAGGCTTTTGATCCACAGCTCGCCGTGATCAAAAAAACAATAACTGTCATTGAAACTGACCTTACCGTTGCGCACGGACTTTATTTCCGACCCTGTAAGCACAATGCCTGCCGTCAGCCGGTCTTCTATGGCATACTCAAAAGTCGCCGGTTTGTTCTTTATGTAAACTTTCTCGGGCAAGTTTGCTTTCTATCTACTATCTACTAATTACTAGCTGTCGGTCGCGTAAACCAGCTTACCGCGTTGCTAAGCTTGAACTTCAGGTTCTGGCGTTCAACAATAAAGTCGAGGAAACCGTGATCGAGCAAAAACTCCGAGCGCTGGAAACCCGACGGAAGATCCTTCTTAATCGTCTCCTTTATCACGCGAGGGCCTGCAAAACCGATCAGCGCCTTTGGCTCCGCTATGTTGATATCACCAAGCATGGCGTATGATGCGGTAACACCACCAGTAGTCGGATCGGTCATCAGAGAGATGTATGGCAATCCTGCCTTTGCAAGCTGTGTCAGCTTGGCCGATGTCTTGGCCATCTGCATCAGCGAGAAGGCACTTTCCATCATCCGTGCCCCACCCGACTTCGATATGATCATGAACGGCAGCTTCTGCTCGATAGCGAAGTCTATGCCCCTTGCTATCTTCTCGCCCACTACCGAGCCCATCGATCCACCAATGAAGTTGAAGTTCATACACGCGATCACAAATTCTTTTCCGTCCAGCTTACCTACGCCTACGGTCATGGCGTCACCCAGGCCGGTACTCTTTTGTGCTTCCACCAGGCGTTTATCATAGGGTTTCAGGTCAACAAAGCCCAGTTCGTCCTTAGGCGTAATATTATCGAAAAGTGTGTCGTATTCACCTTCATCGAAAAGTATCTCGAAATATTCTTTAGCGTTGATCCTGTCGTGGTGGTTGCACTTGGGGCATACATAGAAATGCTGCTTCCACTCCTCGTGTGTAATAGTGGTCTTGCATTCCGAGCATTTGTGCCACAGTCCTTCCGGTGTCTCCTTCTTCTCATGTGTACTCGTTAGTATCCCCTTCCTCACTCTCCGAAACCAGGTTGATGACATATCTCTAAGGATTGGTTAAGGCGCCAAAGATACAATTTGATTGGGGGATTTGCTAGTCAAAATAGGTGTTTACTACATAATGCAAGGCCATTTTTCGCCATAAGTGTGCTAACTTTGCAACATAGCTGACCTCAAAAAGCAAAACTTTGGAGAAGATACATCCTCAATTCATAACCGATACAGCTGGCCAAAAGCTGGTAGTGTTGCCTCTTTCGGAATTTGACCGGATAATGGAAGAGCTGGAAGATATAGAAGACGTTCGGCTCTATGATGAAGCCAAAAAGGAAGACAACGGCGGACGCATACTTTTCGAAGACTATGTAAAGTATAGAGAAGCCAAAAATGAGTAGGTATTCCATTGTCCTATCCAAAACCGCGTGTAAAAATTTAGACAAGCTGGATAACCAGTCTATAAAACCTATACTAGCCGCCATTAGCAAACTTGCTGTAGACCCGCGTCCTCATGGCTGTAAAAAGCTTGTAAACCGTGCCGGCTATCGCATTCGCGTGGGTGACTATCGCATCATTTACGACATAATTGATAGCGAACTGATAATTGATGTTATTACCCTTGGGCACAGAAAGGACATCTATGAACAATGACAACTTATGAACCAATAGCTTCGCTAATGAAACGATTGCCGGGTTAATTTGTGCAGCCGGTAATAGTCATTGCCGCCGGGGAAACGTATCCACTCTATAGCAGTCAGTACGTCATCCAGGTTATGTAGCTGATTTACCTCCAGTACGAAATTCGCATTAGGTGCCACATCCTTTATTTGTAGCCTGAAATAGTGTTCGCTGCTATCCTTTGATAGCTCCGCAACCCCTGAAAAGCCGTCCAGCGTATCGGGTGCATACAATGTACCCTCCGGCTTCTTACCGACATCGTTTATTGTATCTGTACTAAATGTGAATAGCAATGTGTCATTGCCGTTAGTTATTCCTCCTCGCAATGAATCATGTATATCCAGCTTCTTCCACGACAGCGGTACCCGGAACGTTACCCGCCTATAGTCGAGCGACTGTAACACATTGGATGGTTGTTGGGCTTTATGTTCGGGGGCGGAACAAGACGAGAGGATGATTACAAACAAAACAAGATATTTAACGCGGTGCATAGCCCAAAGTTACTCTACTTCCCGCTTCCCCGACAATAAATAGATCACCGCCATCCTGATCGCTACGCCGTTTTCCACCTGGTCCAGGATGATGGATTGTTTGCTGTCGGCTACGTCCGAGTTCAGTTCCACACCTCTGTTGATGGGGCCGGGATGCATGATCACTATTTCTTTCTCCAGGCTGTCGAGCATCTGCCTGTTCACACCGTAGTAGAGTGCATATTCGCGCAGTGTGCTGAAGAGCGGTTTGTGCTGCCGCTCCAGTTGTATCCTCAGTACGTTGGCTACCTCGCACCACTGCAGGGCTTTTTTCACATTATATTCCACCTTCACACCAAGCTCTTGTATATGCTTCGGTATCAGCGTCGGCGGACCGGCCACCATCACCTCCGCGCCCAGCTTGTTCAGGCAAAAGATATTGCTTAGCGCCACGCGGCTGTGCATGATGTCGCCTACGAGCACCACCCTTTTCCCTTTCACATCCTCCAGCCGTTCACGTATCGAGTAGGCGTCGAGCAGCGCCTGTGTGGGATGTTCGTTAATGCCATCGCCGGCGTTGATGATGCTGGCATCGGTATGGTTCGAGAGGAACCACGGCGCACCGCTGGCACTGTGGCGCATCACCACCATATCCACTTTCATGGCCAGTATGTTGTGCACGGTGTCTATCAGGGTCTCTCCTTTCGATACCGATGAGCCTGATGCAGAAAAGTTCACCACATCTGCGCTCAGTCTTTTTTCTGCCAGTTCAAAGGATATGCGTGTGCGGGTGGAGTTCTCGAAGAATATGTTGGCAACCGTTGTGTCGCGGAGAGCAGGCACTTTTTTGATGGGGCGGTTCAGTACGTCTTTAAAGCTGTCTGCTGTCTGGAAAATAAGCTCTATGTCTTCTTTTTGAAGTTCCTTGATGCCTAAGAGATGTTTTACAGAAAGCGTCATGCTTTGTTATCTTGTTTTTGCTGGTCTATGAGCACCACTTCCTCCTTCGCGTCCTTTTCCGCCCAGTACACTTTTATTTTTTGCGTTATGATCGTGTCCACCGTGCGGCCCACATAGTCCGGTTGTATCGGCAGCTCCCGGCTGAAGCGGCGGTCTATCAGCACCATCAGTTCCACATTCTTCGGCCTGCCATAGTCCAGCAGTGCATCCATGGCTGCCCTTATGGTGCGGCCGGTGTGCAGCACATCGTCCACCAGCACCACGTCCTTGCCCTCTATGCTGAAATTGATGCTCGTAGGCGCAGGCACATGTATATCGTGCTTGTGCACATCGTCGCGGTGAAAGGTAATATCCAGCTTGCCGTAATTGATCTGCTTTTCCCCCGTTATCTGTTTCACCATGGCTGCTATCCTGTCCGAGAGCCATATACCCCTGGGCTGTATGCCTATTATCGCCGTGTTTGCTAGATCAAGATGGTTTTCAACCAGTTGGTGGGCCAACCGCTGCAGTGTGATGTTGAGTTGATTTTTATCCAGCAGGGTCTTCAAATGCAGGAATTTGTGACCAAAAATAGCTTAAATGTCTGATTATTAAAAGTCCGCTTTTCACAGCCGCATTTGTACTTAAAAATAACATAAATACATTGCCTCGCTCACCGCCTGAACACCTGGCCAATTAATTTTGCGCCATGAGCAATTCCGCAGATACATTCCTCCATATAAACAACTTTTTCGATGCCTATGCACAGGCGCTCGAGCAGTATGATACCAAGGGCCTTGCCTGGCACTATATGCTGCCCTGCACACTCCTTGCCGACGAGAACCAGACGGTCTTTACCGAGGCCAGCAAGCTCGAGGGCTTCTTCAACCAGGGCGCTACCTTTTACAAGCAGTATGGTATAGCCCATGCCCGGCCCACTGTGTGGAGCAAGCGCCAGTGGACCGATAAAATAGCCAAGACGCGTGTCAACTGGCAGTTTTATGATGCCAATAACAAGCCGCTCTATAACTGCGACTACCAGTACATCCTGAAGCTCGATAAGAACGACGACTGGAAGATCGTGCTCTCCGTCTCCGTCAATGAGAAGGAACGGATGGAAAGCTGGCTGCTGCAGCAGGGCAAACAATAAGCTAGCGCTTCACCATCACCGTGATGGTGGTGCCCACTTCCAGCTCCGACGCGGTGCTGATGCTGCCATTCAGCTTCTCTACCAGCTTTTTCACCGTGCTGAGGCCAATGCCTGTGCCCTTGCCCTCAAAGCGGTCGGTGGTATCAAGTGTATGAAAGAGGTCGAATATTTTGTCCTTTTCGCCCGGAGGTATGCCCATGCCGTTGTCCGACACTTCAAAGATGTAGTTGGCCTCATCACACCTAAAAGTGACCTTTACATAGCCATCGGCCTTGTCGTTGTATTTGATGGCATTTTCGCAGAGGTTATGCAGTATCTGTATCAGCGCTGTTTTGGACGAGATAATATCTCCCTTCCCAGCATATTCAAACCGCATATCCGGGGGTATCAGCAGCATGTTCTTCACCTCCGTCATCAGTTCGGCAAAGGTGAATGCTTCTTTAGTCATCTTCACCAGGTGCGCGTTGCGGGTGTGCTTCAGTATGCCGTCCACCAGGTTCTTCATGCTCGTTGACGATCTTTCCAGCAGATCCAGCAACTCTACTTCCTCATCGCTCAATTTTCCCTCGGCACTGTCGCGCAGTATGCGTGCAAGCCCTATGATGTTGACGCTTGGCGACTTGAGGTCGTGGGCGGTTACAAAGGCGAATTTTTCCAGCGCTTCATTTATTTCCTTTAGCTCCGTTTGCTTTTGCTCCAGTTCCTGTTTTTTCTTTCGCAGCTCCAGCAGGCACACCACCTGGTGCGCCAGGGCCTTTAAGGTGGCTTTTTGCCCTTCATTCAGCGCCTTAGGCTTATTGTCTATCACGCAAAGTGTACCCAGGGCATCTCCGTTTTCGGTCACGAGGGGTATGCCCGCATAAAATACCACATGCGGGTCGCCTGTGGCCAGCGGGTTATCGAAAAAGCGTTCATCCCTCGCCGAATCAGGCACTTCAAATATTTCCCGGGGGTTTAGGATAGCATGACCGCAAAACGATACTTCCCGCGATGTTTCAGCTGCTTCCATGCCCACTTTTGATTTGAACCATTGCCTGTCGGCATCGATAATGGTCACCAGCGATATAGGTGTGCCACATATCTGCGACGCTATGCGCGTTATCGCATCAAATTCGGCCTCGGGCAGCGTGTCCAGTATGTTATATTCATATAGCGCTGCCAGCCGCTGCTGCTCATTATCCGGTTTCTTTGGTCCTGTCATGCTCCTCTATTCATTTTGTTTATTCCAGTGAGCGGGCAATGGTAATTGCAAGTACTAATTTAAAATAATATTGATTTTTTATAAGGCCGGCCCCGGCACTTTTAACAGTTCTTGTTCAATCCCATCAACCCGTTCTATACCCTACTTCCGCTTGAACTTGTTGTAGCGTTTCTTACTGCCGCCTTTACCTGCTGCCCCGCCTTTGCCATCCCTGCTCTCCCTGATAGCGGGCGTGGGACCAAATTGTTCCGGCACAGGGAGCTTATCCACCACCTTCTCCATCAGTTTCTCTATCTTCTGGAATTTCCACTGGTCCTTATCGGTTATCAGCGTTATGGCCTCGCCGGTGCTGGCGGCGCGGGCTGTGCGGCCTATGCGGTGTATATAATCTTCGCCATCGTGCGGTACATCGTAGTTGATCACCAGCTCTATGTCCTCTATGTCTATGCCGCGGCTCAGTATATCTGTGGCCACCAGTATCTTCAGCTTCTTCGATTTGAAATCGAGCAATACCTGCTCGCGCTCGGCCTGCTCCAGGTCGCTGTGTATCTGCTCTGCAGGCAGTTTGGCGCGCTTCAGGTCGCTTGTCAGTTGCTTTACGCTCTGCTTGCTGCTGCAGAATATCAGCACGCTGCTGTAAGGCTTCTGGCTTAGTATATACTTCACCACCGGTATCTTCTGCTCGTCGAACACGATATAGGCGCCCTGCTTTATCTTCTCCGCCGGTTTCGATATGGCTATGTTAACCTCTGCCGGATCTTTCAGTATGGTGCCGGCCAGCTTGCGGATGGCCTGCGGCATGGTAGCGCTGAAGAGCAGGTTCTGCCGCTGCTTCGGCATGCCGCCTATGATCTGCATGATGTCTTCGTAAAAGCCCATGTCCAGCATACGGTCGGCCTCATCGAGCACCAGGTAGCGTACCGAGTCCAGCTTCAGGTAGTTCATTTTCAGGTGGGCCAGCATGCGGCCAGGCGTGCATATCACTATGTCGGCCCCTTTGGTGAGCGCCTTTTTCTCCTGTGCGAAGAGGTTGCCGTCGCCGCCGCCATATACCGCTATCGAGCTGATGTCGGTATAGTAGGCCAGGCCCTCCAGCGTCTGCGATATCTGCACGGCCAGTTCGCGGGTGGGCACGATGATCACACAGTTCACTTTGTGGTGGTCATGCGGCTGCGTTATCAGCTTCTGCAGCACCGGCAGCAGGAAGGCCGCCGTTTTGCCCGTGCCCGTTTGCGCCGCTGCTATCACATCGCGGCCATCCAGTATAGCAGGTATCACCTGGTCTTGCACGGGGGTGGCATATTCATAACCCATCGAGTCTATCCCATCCAGCAGGTCGTCGTCAAATCCAAAATCGTAGAAATGCAAATGTTCGTATTTTAGGAGCAAGATACACGATAAAGGAATAATGGATATTTAACTTTGCAAAAAGGCGTTGCCATTTTGACAAGTTTTGATTCTAATGGGGATAGTGGCAACAAATTTGTACTAACTTACAAACAAATACGACTCTGACTAAATGAACAATCTACCAAATATATTTATATCGTATAACTCGAATTCAGAGTTCGAAGAGACTTTGGCAATTAGATTGCATACAATTGCAGCTGTTCATGGATTTAATGTCTATTTACCCGATAGGCATTTCAATTCCGTTAGCATGTCTCAAGAAACGCAGGCAAGGATAAACATAAGTAATTATTACATATTATTTAGCACTACTGCACAGTTGTCTAAGGTTGCTTTAGAGGAAATACAGTATGCATATAAAATATTAAAAGATAAGTCTAAGATAATTATCATATATGACGTTGCCCAGGGTAAAAATATGAAAGGTACAGATGGGTGTACCGAACTGTACTATAATAGAAAAACGCAAACCCCCGAAAGCTTTATCGCTAATGTTATGAGGCGCATTCAAAATCAACATGCTGCGTTAACAAGGGTAGCCAAGCAAAATGATGAAGCCTTGGCAGGGTTAATATTGGCAGGGCTTGGATTATTGCTCCTAGGAGCTCTCACTACAAGCAAAAAATAGAGACTTCAGATGAGGCCATTTTCTGTCGTCATTGACAATGATTCGTTGATTCACCTTACCTTTATTAATTGTCATTATCCTATCTTTAATGGTCTAAGAAGCATATTTTCAAGTATGCACGTTCCTGAAGAAGTTTTTATTGAATTCCAAAATTATGATAGGATAAGAGACCCAGAAAGGCAAAAGATAATTGCTCAAATTGATAGCAATAGCAAATTTCTACGAAAATGTAGTATTTATGACACAATAAGTAAGGCTTTTATGCAGTCTGCCGTAGGGATTGATCCAGGAGAGGCTGCAGCAGTTGCACAATTTCAGAAGTTATCGGCTCGTTTTATTATTTCCGAAGACGGCAAATTCCATGAAAATGCTCCAAAACTTTATCCCGGAATTACTATAATTAAACTAAAACATGTTTTTGCAATGCTTGATATCAATAATTTAATTGATTGGGCACTATGTATATCCTTGCTTCATAAGAAAAGAAAAATGACAAGTTCAGAGTTAAGGATCGCCTACTTAAGCGTAGCCAAATGGTATGGATTAGAAATTAGTGGTAAAAAGCTTTCGGAAAAAACAAGCCTCAAAAAACTTGGGTTAATCTAGAATTTATGCTTTACAATAGGGATTACACTGTTTTAACAGAAGAGGAAAAAACCATGTGGGAAAAAGTAGAAGCGGACCTTAACCGTGTGAAAAAGAAAAACGATGGTGCGATTACCGCAAAAGGGCTTAATGATTATTGGAAGAACATACCTAGAGCGGCAGCCCATTGCAAAACGCTTTTCCCTAACAATTATCTAAACGTTGATGAACTGGAAGAAGTAGATAAACTCAGTAGTATTAAAGTTCAACTCGAATTGCTTCTAGATTCTGAGCCAACCGAAAGAGAAATATTGAGCTTTATACAAAAAAGCGAAGCATACTATATCATTGGTTCAATTTTTCAATACTACAACTTTGGGCATCACATAGCATACGCATTTAAAGAATTTCAGCTTCCACCTAATTTTCAAGTAGATTATTTGCTCATTGGTAAGAATTCAGGTGGTTTTGAATTTATATTTATAGAATTAGAGAACCCTGTAGGCAATATTACTACTACAGGTGGCGATTTTGGCGTAACCATACGAAAGGGCTTAAAACAAGTTGATGATTGGAATAACTGGCTCGAAGTAAATTACTCTCATTTAAAACTAATGTTTGAAAAATACAAGATTGACAGCCAATTATTGCCTAATGAATTTTTTGAACTAGATAAAACCAGATTGCATTTTGTCGTAGTAGCAGGTCGTAGAAAAAACTACACTGCAAAAACTTATAGGTTAAGAAGAAAGCTCAGAAAGGAAAACAACGTCTTGGTGTTGCACTATGACAATCTTTTGGATGGGATTGACCATTTGATAGCCGTTAAAAATTATGTTTAATTCTTGGTATTAACTGCTGCTCCGCAACCTCTTATCGGCAAGTGCCAAATATTTCAATCCGCTTTGATCGAAAACATTTTCAGCACGTTCAATTTTTAGCGCTGAGTGAATAGCATTGATGAAACCTGGGAGCGCTCCAACAAATGCTCCTGTTGTTGATGCTGCCGCTAGTCCCGCAAAAGCGCCTGCAATTCCACAAACTGTACCAAATATTATATTTCGAAATTGACTTTCATTCATCTTAGCAGCCAACTCATGTTTTCGTTGCAAAAGTTCGCGTAAAGATTCATCAAACAGTCGAGACCCTTCAATAATATTGGGGTCAAGTACCAATAGTTCTACCCTTGTTCTAAAAGTTTCTAAGAGATCCGAATGTCTCTCTTTAAAACGTCTTAATTGAAATAAATCAATTTCTTCCGGAAAAGGAATCAATCCCGCTAAAATAATTTCTCTCTTCCGCTGTTGAGATATGAATGTGGATCTGAAAAAGGGTTGAATATAGTCAGTTATAGGTTGTCTTTCAGTTTTTGCTGCGACAATAGTTGCTAAAAATAACATCAAACTTCTCGCCGTCTTTCTCTCCACCAAAAACCAACGACCATCAGTTCTCTCCGCTAATCCTAAATTTTCAAGTCTATGAAAAACATTTTCATTGAACTTTTCTGCATGGATTCTGGAATATGAAAATTTGTCACCATGTATAAAACGCCTATGACCAAGTGCAAAATTTTGTCTGGCATTTCGTAACCTTTCTCTATTTTCCTCAATATAGTTTAGAAATGGGCGGGTAATTTCCCATGGATTTTCAAGCACGTCCATGGGATTTATTGGAACTACTAGATTACTCTGTACAAGCTCCAACATAAACGGCTCGTAATTTTCGGTTGGGTTGTAAAAATATTCTTGTGGTACGATTGATCCAATATTATCGTAATAGAGTAATGTCCTTAAAGTCCAATCTGTTCTTGGAACGTTAATATATGGATAATATAAAATATTCTTCATGATGAGGTTTTTCGTTTGAGACAAATGTATATAATAAAGTTAGCATTTAAAAATGTGAATATCTCCATTTGGAAAACGCATGTTAACGAGTGTATCTTGGGCATATGTGTAGTCAGAACATAAGTGCATGGCATAATAAAAACTCAGATATTTAATGTAAAAATGGGGGCAGATGCCCCCATTTAGTTTTAGTTCTTGCCGTTACGTTTTTGTTCCAGCTCAATGTACTTCATGAATACCTGCGCGTAAACAGCTAAGAAAAGTAACAGTTGAAGCATATCGCTATTGCCTGTCATTTCTAAATGTTTTTGAAGTGAAATAGCAAGCAGTGCCTGCTGGTGTTGTTCGGAACGTGTCCGCGTGACTGATGCGATAACTACCTGTTATCGCCGATTGGCTGATGAGAAGACCGTAGTCATTCTCCTTTAGTGCTACAAATGTAAGCGTTTTGAACATATCTGTCATGTGACTATAAGCAAAGGTACTTTTGGTTTCAGCCTACGGCAACTTGCTATATTGGACTTAATGGCACAAAAAAAGCGCACTATTACGTGCGCTTGAAAATGTGTCCACCATTGGTGGAATTTATTTTACTTATCCTCGAACTTGGCTATCTGGTCGTAGGGCATCTCGCGGGTGCCTCCATTGCCCTTTACAATCGCGAATGTGGGTTTAAGCCCGATAATCAGACCCTTCCTGAATTTACCCTTTTCGTTCTTGAATAGCACGAGATCACCACGCTTGTAAGTATTAACTCCGTCAGGTTTGATTGAATCTCCAACGAAAGTCTGACTCTGTATTGGCTGCATACCTATATTGCCGGAACGGGCGAAGTTGGTACTCGTGCCGTCCTCGTAAGAAATTGAAAGCAGGTCATCTTTAGCTAGTGTGAAGGTAGGACCGTCTGGGTTCTTTTCTGCTTTATAGGAGACATCCGTAGGTGTTACCGATAGCACCTTTGCCCTGATGGTCTGCCCATTTCGCTTTGTAATAACGTCCTGTGCCTGTGATGTGAAAGGCAGCAAAGCTGCGATGATTAATAGCAATTGTTTCATTTGTTTTCTGTTTATGTTGGTTGATTAAAATAAAAGAGCGTAACTGGAGGTCTTAGCTACTCTAGGCTCTGGAAAGCCCACGATGCATCGGACACAGTTACGCCGTATCGGCGTACTATATCCCATTCCTTGCATCGTTTTAAATTTTCCAGATTTAGAGTAGCAACAATGGTTATAATACCAAGTATATGTCTGTTAAAGCCTTTACTTACTTCATTGGCATGTTTTATTTAGCAAAACAAATTTAGTATTAAAGGCGGTATATTTGTAGTATGTCGAAGAAGGGCAAAAAGGTAAAAACTACAGAGGAACTGATGGAAGGAGTAGAAAAGCTACTCAAGGAGAAGGGGGAACGCCCCGACAATGGCAAGGTCTTCGAAAAGACCATCAAAAAAGCCCTTAAACAATCTGGCTCAAAATGATATCCAGCATCTGCGCAGGCTGTTTCCTGTGTATGTATCGGAACGTGTTTTCGTTAATATAGAGCGGTAAATATTCCTTACTTACGTGAATGTGCGTACCCTTAATCATCCTTTTCAGAGTTGACCAGTAGTTTTCGATGTTGTTCGTAGTGAAACCGTCCCTTACATACACTTTCGCCTTGTGGTTGACCACTTCATGCTGTTTAAACACCCTGTCCAGCCCCGTGTAGCCTTTGTGACTATCCGTTACTACTACTGCGCTTTTATCTACGTGACGGTTGATTATCTGCCTCAATACTGAACTATTGATTTTATCACTCTCCATTATCTGGGCAACTACCCGCAAGCCCTGCTTGTCCATCATCCCGAACACCGCAATCTTGTTAACGCCGCCCTTACCCTTTTTAAGCTTAGCTCTTTTTGACTTGTGCATGTTTTCCTGAAGGCCTCCGATATAGCTTTCATCCATGATAACCTCACCTGTGAGCAGGTCAGACGACCTGTCACGCATCAGCTTTTTGATTTGGTGTGCCATGCGTAGCGCAGTCTTGTAGCAAATAGGCAATACCCTTTCCAGTTCCTTCGCTGCTACGCCATTTCGTGTAGTGGTAAACAGGTAGATGGCCGTAAACCAATAGTGTAACGGTGTAGTGGTCTTGTGGAATACAGTACCGGCAGTTGGGTAAAGCTGGTGCGAGCAAAGAGGGCATTGGTAAGCCCTGCGGTCTTTCACCCTTGCGAAAGGCTCCATACCGCCGCATTCCGGGCAAGCCTGAAGCTTTGCATACTTGATTTGGAAGAGATAATCCAGACAGGCGTCTTCGTCTGGAAAACGGTCTTTGAATTGCTTAATCGTAAGCTTGTCCATTGTTACTTCTGACTATCAAACTATCTAATGCTACTCTATCTAACTAATCCGCATTTATATATCCAAACGGCATGCCAAAACCCACATTTTCAGAGTGCATTTTAAACTTTTTAATAAAAATTCAGTGGAAAAGAACGGAATCGAACCGTCACCTCTTAACTGGGAAGTCTAAGCGTTCTGCCGATTAAACTACTTCCCCATGAACAGGCACAAAGGAAATGCATAGGTGAACGCATTCATCTTAACGTGTTAGTATTTTTGTTAGGACTAGTCTGAAAATAGAAACTAGTTCCATTTTTAGAACTAGTTTTGAAAATGAGACTAGTTTCGGATTTTAAAGCTATTTTTGCAGTGGGAAGTCTAAGCATTTGAGGAGTATAGGGATAACCTATGCTCCTCCTTTTTTTATCCCTTCTTTTAGTAGAACCTTGTTTGTCGCATCGAAGATGTCTTTATTGATGCTTTTGCCCGTAAAGGATTTAGGAGCTGAAAAAAGCGGCTTTTTAGCCACTTTTGCTGTGAAGTATCCCGCTATCACAACAGTCTGGTAAAAACTGAAATTCTCCTTATGAGAGTTGTATAACGCGAAATATTGCTTAACACGTTTGTAGAAGAACACAACCGACTCAATCGTTGATGATAATTTTGTGCCGTGTATGAAGTATTGCTCTATACAGGCTCTTAGCATTTTTTTCAATGAAAACTCGGCCACATGCTTCAGAATCTCCTGCCCACCATTTTCGATGGTATGCGCATCCGCACCGGGGACTGTAAAGATTGGTTCAAAAAGGTCTATCGAGACTGATTTGTCATACTCTTTAGCGTCTCGTTTAGTTTTAGTGAAAAATGCATAGCTCTCTGCCACACATGCGTCTATTTCGGCTGCCTTACTTTTGAGTAACCTTTCGTTTTGCTTCCTATTAAATTCTCTATTTACTACGTCATAAGGCTGCAAGAACTCAAACCAAGTTACCAGCAATTTAGCTGGGACATCTTGCCCATTATTAACAAGCTTATTTATTTCATCCGACACCTGCGCGTATTTCACGTAGTCGCTTGACAATATGCCAAAATGCAGACTTAATACTTCTCGCTTAATGTACTTCCGAAGTGATTTTTGGGTTGCCAAAAACTAAGATTTAAACTCCCAAAATATCTACATATTATCATAAAATCAACGATTTACTAGTGTTTTTGTTATTTTTAAAAACAACAAATTTGTCACTATACCGAGATTTATGAATTACTTTATCAACGCCATTATCACTGCTGTTTTATCCTTTATTGTTGCAACTCTCTCCTATCTGTATCAGCATAACCGCAACAAACTGGTAGACTCTAAAGTCAAAATCCGGATTTTGCAGAAACTGACAGCCGATGCAATTGGTATTTCGGAATACCTCGTCAATTCATATAACGCCATTATAAAATCGGTAGAAAATAAAAAAAGTGACTTGGGTATAGCTCCTATGTCTCCAATTGAAGCATACAAATATTTAATGGACAGAATGCTTGATGACACTTATTTTGCCGCATATGCTACTGTATTTAGGAACATAATTGATGCTGAATCTTATTTTTTTGACTTAAAGGTTTGTGCTATATACTTAACTGCACAGTTTGATTTAGCCAAGGAAACTTATTTGGCCAGCTATAGAAGCAATACAGAACTACGAACAAATTTGCTCGCGGATTATCAGAAATCACTTAAGATGATACAGGAGTTCATGGCACATGGCGATACAAAGGTTAAAAATATTGCACGGATGTATCTTGCGACCAAGGCACTGGAAGTCACAAAAACAAAACCTGATTCAGATGGAAGTGGAAATATTGACGCTATCGATAAGGAATATCTTACTCCAATATTGCGGTTTTTCGAATCTGTTGAGGCGGAAGGCGACCTATTGGCTTACTTTTTTCTTGTTCTGGAGATGAAACACCAGTATTTACAGATTTGTTTTAACAATGAAGGTGCGGCGAAAAAATTGGCCTCTATTGTTGAGAGCACAATTGAGGGCATAGCAGAAATGAAGGGAGTACACAATATTTTGATAAGCCCTGAATATAAAATGTGCTATATGCATAATTGAACAATGCCATTTGTTCGATTTATGTCCTGACTACACATATGCCGTATCTTGCAAGGTTCGCTAAATTTTATTTCACCGTTCAATGAAGTTCTTTGACATATTAAATCCTATGCTTGCCGTTCCAACTACTTGATATAATTCCTAGATCGGTAATTTCCGGAAATACATCATAATTTCCGAATCGGTAATTATCGGAAATTATCATTTTTGTGCTATGAGCTGATTTTCATATGGTTGCTGCGGTATAGAGATTTTCAACCGGAAATTATGAATGCTACGGAAATCGGTAATAAATGGTGGAGAAGGACGTCCCCAGTCAAACTTTATGATTCTTTTGCTTTTGACAATAAGGCAATACGATCTGGATTAGTTTTTTACATTTGCCACAAAATAAAGATGGTATAAATATGGAACTTCCCCCATGTCCGCAGTGTAAATCTTCGTACACATATGAGATGGATGGCCTGCTAGTATGCCCGGAATGCGGGCACGAGTGGAACCCCCATGAAAGCAACACTGCCGAGGATACTTTTGTAGTAAAGGACTGTAACGGTAACATTCTTCAAAACGGGGATACGGTTATAACGATCAAAAACCTCCCGGTGCGGGGCTCGGCGCAAAGTATAAAGGCCGGAACAAAAGTGAGAAATATCAGGCTGGTGAACAGCGATCATAATATTGACTGCAAGATAGACGGGTTTGGCGCGATGGCGCTGAAATCTGAGTTTGTAAAGAAGGCGTAGTTATGATTTTTTATCAGCACATTATTATGTAACCAGCAGAATAACCGGCAATTATCAGCCCGCCGGAAATCGGGAACAGAACCGGCAAGCATCTGTCCAGGTGCTAAGACAAAAATAGCGTATGACGGGGCACCTATACCTGCTATTTCGCCACAGCTATTTTTATCCGCCTTCCTTTCAGCTTTTCGTCTTTGATGAGGTGAAGGGCATTTGATGCTTTTGCTTTGCGTATAGCTACGAAACTGAAAAAGTCTTTCACGTCCACCAGGCCGATGTCCTCTTTCTTTAATTCGCCTTTATGAGAGAGGAAGCCGACAATGTCGATCTTGTTCACTTTGTCTTTCTTACCGGCTGCTACGAAGAGCGTTGTCCATTTGGGTTTTTCCGGTAGTGTCAGTTTTTCGGGCAGCGTTATTTCTTCAACGGGATCAGTTATGTATTCCGGCAGTGTCTCTTCGGGCGAGAGGATGAGTATTGCCGTGCCGCTGGCATCCATGCGAGCCGTGCGGCCGTTGCGATGGGTGTAGCTGTCGGGCGTGAGTGGCAGGTGGTAGTGTATGATATAACGGATGTTGGGTATATCGAGTCCGCGAGCTGCGAGATCGGTGGTGACCAGCACATAGGTGCTGCCATTGCGGAACTTAGTAAGGGCAGCATCGCGCTGCTGCTGCTCCATAGCGCCGTGATAGTATTCGTTCATGATGCCACGTTCTTTAAGGATCGCACTTAAACGTTCAACTGACTCGCGGTGGTTACAGAATACAATAGCGGAACGTTCGCCGGTGTAGCAGAGCAGTTTGAATACTGTATCGGCTTTATCCTTGTCGGCAGAATGGAGGACCTTGATATCGAGGCCGGCAGAGCGTTCGTTCACAGCATCGGAGAAATCGAGCGTAATGGGGTCGTTCAAGCCTACAAAGTCGGGTATCTCCTCTGCAAGTGTGGCTGAAGTGAGGATGCGTTTATTCAATGCAGGAAGAGATTCCATTATAAAAGCCATCTCGTCCCGGAAGCCCAGCTCGAGCGACTTATCGAATTCATCGAGTACAACGGTATTGATCGTGTTGACCGTGATATTCTCGCGGCGGATATGGTCGCCCAAGCGGCCGGGAGTACCTACTATGATAGAGGGAGATTCGATAAGGTTGTTCTCCTCTATTTCGCGCTTATGGCCACCGTAGCAGGAAGTTATTTTAATACCCGTGCCCATCGACTTGAATACCTTTTCGATCTGCTGTGCTAATTCGCGCGAAGGAACTACTATGAGCAACTGCGTGCCCTTTATCTCTTTATCGAGATGCAGGCAAAGCGGCAGGAGAAAGGCCAGGGTTTTGCCTGAGCCTGTGGGCGACAAAAGTATCACGTCTTTATCCTGCGGAATGCTTTCGAGCGCGGCCTGCTGCATATCGTTCAGGTTGGCGATCTTCAGGTTCTCCAGTATCTGTGAAGGGGACAATTTGTGCTGCGACATAGCGGCAAAGGTATCCTATTCTACCCTATTCTACCGATTATTCGGCAATGAAGCCTTTTATAAGGGCCATCCACTGCGCTTCAGACAGACCTGCCAGGGCGCCCGAAGTGATGATGGCATTGCGTACATTATCCAGGGTACGCTCCATGTGGGTATTAGGCACCTCATTCCTGCCGTGATAAGAGGCGCTAACGACATTGCCGGTCCGGCGAAGGATGAAGGTGGAAGAGGCGCCAGACTGAAAAAAGTGGGCGGTCTCGCCATTTTCACCGGGTGGAGCTGTTGGCCTAAGCCGCATACCGCAAAGGTCTTCCCGGCCGTCTTCGCTGTTGCCATCCTGAATGATGTCAACCTTTACCCAGTCGTAGCCATGACCCGCCTTTGTGCCCGGACCGGAAATATCGATGCGAACCAGGTCGTTCATTGTCAATTTTCGGTCTACCGGTTCGCCGCCGGCATTGCAGGCTTCGAATGACGCACTTAGTGCGCCTGACAGGCTATGCCATAGTGCCGGTGAAAGCATGCGTGTGCGTGCGGTACGGTAGCGTTCAACGGCTTGTTCATCGTTATCCAACACTATTTTAGTGCTGAGATCGTTTTGTTTGCCCTTTATATTGGCGGGCACCAGGGCGTCAACAATCATATCTAAGCGCATAAGGCGAGGGTTTTGTTAAAAGATGTTTTTTGTCACCACCACTCATAACATCATGCCATGAATAGGAATACATACATAATTGATTACTTTAGCGATAACAAGTAATATTCCTTTGTAAAAACGAACAAGATCCAATGCGCAAATTCTTTTTCACTGCTGCCCTGGCTTTGTCCCCAATGTTTAGCTTTGCCCAGACCGGCCCGGCGCTGCTGGAAGGTGAGCAGCCCAATGATAACAGCCCTATATGTACCGAGCCAATACCGCTGACCAAAGATTGGGATGATTTCAAAGGCGGCTTTAAGAACGGCACCCATATACCGGATTTCAGTTTTTACACTGTGGATGGCAAGGAGGTGACCCTCAGCAAGGTGCTCCGGGAGACAGGCAAACCGGTATTGCTGGTGGCGGGCAATTTCAGCTGCCCCGTTTACAGGCGAAATGCCAGGGAGATCGATAGTATCACAAATTTCTACAAGGACAAGCTCAATGTATATGTTGTATATACGGTAGAGGCTCACCCGGTGGGGGGAACTGAGGCCTATCCCACTATACCTGTGGCAGAGGAACAAAACCGCAAAGATCATATCCAGATCAAACAAGCCGAGTCTTACCTGGACAGGCGGCTGTCGGCCACGAGAATGCGCAAGCGGATGGGGATCGCCACTACAATAGTACTGGACGGGCCCGGCAACGAATGGTGGAGCCATGCCGGCTATGCACCCAATAATGCTTACCTTATCAATGCAAAGGGTGTAATAGTAGCCAAAGACGGTTGGTTCGACAGCAGCATGTGGTGTAGTATCGATCGCTTACTGCACACCCAATCGGGACACTGCCAAAATAAACCACTTGCCCAGCAGGCTAAGAAGGATCGAAAGCCCAAACCTTAAAATCGTAGGTAATCAGGCTGTCGGCACTGCCGGGAGTCCGGTAGGAGAACCTAACGGTGCCGAAGCTTTTGCCGACCCTTACATCGAAGCATGTGGTGACCGGCTTACCAGGCACCAGAAAGTGATCTACACGCAGTGCTGAATGTTTTATCACTTCTCTCCCTTTAAAGAAACGTAAGGTAAACTGCGGTATTATTCCATGTGTCGTACTTGGCATGTCCTTTAGAAAGGGCGTGACATAGCAACATGCAGCAAAATAAATCACATACAATATTTTCAAGTTAGAAATTCAATCGCTTACGCTTTAACAAAATTTTATTACTGCTATAATATTAGAATCATTAACGCTTTCTATTTTCATGAAATCATCACACACACAACATGAAAACATTCTTTTACTTTTTACTCGCGGGGCTGGCCTGGTTTCTTGTTTTTCTGACTATCGATATACAGGTGGATCTGTTAAAAGCCACATTGATATCTGTGGCTGCTTCTATTGTTACAGTGATCATTATTGCATCGCTGCGAAAACCGGTAAAGAAATGGTTCCTTCGCAATTTCAGCAAAAGCTACATGATGAGCCGAGGGTATGTGGGCGGCAAGAAAAAGCAATCCTAATCCTGTTTAATGACTAATGACATGCTTGCCTCTATGCATTGTACCAAATCCCCGGGTGATCGTTGCAGTGTGCCTGTTGCGGCTTAATAATGCGTCGATACTTAATGCACCGGCCCCATAGCAAGCAATATATAAAGCGCCGCCCACCAAAGCCAGGTTTTTATTAAAATTGATCATCTGCTGCATGTGTTGCATGGGATCGGCAACGTTCCAATAATCGTGCATATAGTAAGTAACCGGCACAAGAAATAGTATTAATAACCCGGCACCGAATCTCGCTTTAAAGCCGAGTAAAATACACAGCCCGCCTACAAGGCAAAGAACTCCAGCTACCGGTACAACCAAAGAAGCCATCGGCACTCCTTTGGACGCTGCATGTTCGATCATTGGAGCACTGAAATGTGCGATGGAAGACGAGAGGAATATCCATGTAAATAACAGACGGCCTAACAAAATCATATACTTCATAACCTGCCAGTTTGGTATATAGCGCAAAAGCACGAAAGCTATGCCATGCTTAAAAGGGTATGGTTTTTATACAAAAATTTTAACAAGCAGGCGCAATGCAGCTATATGATATAATAACAAGGGATTTACAGGTAAACGGCCCCATATCTTTCCATGATTATATGGACACCTGTTTGTATTACCCGGAGCTCGGCTACTATACTTCGCCAGGCCCACAGATAGGTCCGGAGGGGGATTTCTATACAAGTTGCAGCCTGGGAAGCGTTTTTGGTGTAATGCTGGCAGAACAACTCAAAGAAATGTGGCAATTGACGGGTGAAAAAGAGTTCACCATTGTAGAATATGGCGCAGGTAACGGTTTTCTGTGTCATGATATCCTGGACCGGCTTAGCAACTACCCTGCGCTATATGAAAAGTTGAACTATTGTATTATAGAGAAGAGTGCTGCAATGCGTGCGAGAGAGAAGGCGCACCTGGATGGAAAGGTAAGCTGGCTGAATAGCATAGACGAAGTGAAGGGCTTTACCGGGTGTGTTCTATCGAACGAGTTAGTTGATAACCTGGCCATGCACAAGGTTGTGACGGGAGACCAGTTGATGGAGACATTCGTTGAGTATGATAACGGTTGTATCAGGGAAACATTGCGTCCGGCAGGCGAAGCGCTTGTCGACTACTTCCGGGAACTAAGAGTGCAACTTCCCAAGGGCTATACCACCGAAGTAAACCTTGAAGCAACAGAATGGATGAAAGAGATAGCAACAGCTATGGGAACCGGCTTCATACTAACAATAGATTACGGCTACACTTCCGCAGAACTTTATAACACAGAACGATCCGGTGGTACCATGCGCTGCTACAACATGCACAAGATGAATGGCAATCCTTATATCAATATCGGCAAGCAGGATATTACCGCACACGTCAATTTTACCGCACTATATCATTGGGGACTGAAGCACGGGCTGAAAGGCAGTGGCTTCACTGACCAGGCAAACTTCCTGGCCGACCTGGGTATAGACAAATACATGCGCCAGAACGAAACGAACCCTGCTGAGTTGCGAAAAAATTTACAAATAAGGAACCGGCTGCTGGGTGACATGGGCAGCAAGTTCAAAGTACTAGTACAAGAAAAAAATGTGAGATGCGGTAACTTGAGTGGCCTGAGACACTTAGCAGCCTGATGCTATGGAAAATTATAATTTATTCCGTTTGCTGCTACATAGTCCGCAATGTCGAGCACTAAAACGTCCCCACCATCTATTGCAGTCATGACAACCAATACAACATATTTCGCGTCCGGCCTTTGCTCATCTTCAATTTCTACATACTCACTGTTGTAATAGTCCTCCAGCGGCAGGTCGCGGCTAGCCTCGTCGTAAGGCCTTATCAATATTGAATCAACTACCATCTTCACACCACCCCTACTCTGCTCTGTATCGATGATATCTTCAAAATCCTCTGCAATCTCCTGCGCCTGTTGGTATGTGTACGGATGTAGCATACGGTAAAGATAAGCCTAAGCGCTTTTTCGCTATATTTATATAAGCAGAAAATTATGGCCCGGCTCCTGTTCATTGCGTTTCTTTTCGTGTCATTGTATGCTCCACGTGCACAAGCAAAAGAAGGCGCGGGCGATACTGCTAACAAATATAGTCTCGGTATCGGCGCACAGATGAGTACCAGCGGCTGGAAGGTACTGGCAACGTACGAGCACCAGGTAAAACCACGGTTGGGCCATTTTTTTCAGCTTTCATTTTCAGAGGTCACGTTAGGCTATTACAATAAGCGCGAGGGTAGCAAACTGTTTCCGTCCACGGAACCAAGCAGATCATATATACCCGGAAAGATCAACCGTTTTTATGCAGTTCAATTCGGCCATGGCAGGGAGATCATAATTGTGCCACTGAACAAGACGAGCCAACTAGCGTTATGTGCGAGAATACAGGCAGGAGTCGGCATGGGTATATTGGTGCCTTATTATCTCCGCGTCGTTTACGACGACAATAATGGTCAAAGGCCGCACTATATTATAAAGGATGAGAAATATGATGCCCACGCTGCGCATAGCAGGTTTTTAGATGGCGATTATGTACTAGGGCGGTCAGCGAAAGGCCGTGCTAATCATGATATATCCTTACCCCCAGGGGGCTACATCGATGCCGCTGTTTGCCTGAGGCGGGCGAAAAGAAAGAAATTCGATGTTTCGTTGACAGCAGGCACCAACTTCTCCGTTTATTTTCAGACAGTGCCGGTAATGGCGGGCCAGAAGGCTGTACCCTATTATGGTAATGTCTATCTAACTGTATCCCCCTCATACAGTTGGAAATAAACATACAGCCGACTTGCAAGAGCGTGATATTTTCCGTTTCTTTATATGGCTTTGATTTAGACATGAAACGCTTTTTTCAGTTGTTGTTGTTCGCGCTCTTACTAGCGCCATCTGCGCTTTTTGCGCAGAAGCAGGGACACGATTTAGTAGACTCATTGGTCTCGCGATATCCTTATGGCGTCAACGACAGTAACAAAGTGCTGCTACTATGCAGAATAAGTGAACTTTATTCGCCTATCAATAGCGATACGGGTATATGGTTTGCCGAAAAAGCTCAGCGTCTTGCCGACGAGATAGGATGGAAGATGGGTACGGTATTTGCCAGCATCGCTATCGGCAATAATTACATCGCTAAGGCCGATCATGGCAAGGCATTGTCCTATTTTTTCGATGCCCTCAAGACCAGCGAGGCGCTTAACAATAAAACCCAAATTGCCACCTGCACGGGCAATATCGGTAACGTTTATTATCGGCAAAAAGACTATGACAAAGCTTTCGACTATTATCACAAGGCCTATGAGATGTTTGCTACGCTTGGAAACAAACAGCGAATGGCTACTAACCTTGGGAATATGGGTAATATCTACTCTCATTATTTCGACACGGCAAAACATAGTCCGGATAAACGGGTTGCCAACAGGCAAAAAACCCTTGATTATTACACCCAGGCCTACCAGATTTATAGGGAATTGGGCGACAAAAATGGCATGGCCCGGAACATGGGAAACTCGGGTAACATATACGTGCAAGATGATGACGAAACAAAAGCACTGGAGCAATATGCGGGCGCACTAAAGATGTACGAAGAAATTGGCAACAAAGCTGCACAGGCCGCATTCCGAATCAATATCTCAAGTATCTACAAAACGATAGCCGAAGATACGACCGGTAAAAAAAGCGTTGGCATATACACACGCGCGAACCGGCAATTGCTGATCGACAAAGCTATAGAGTACATACTGCCAGCTATAACATTAGCCTCGGATGCCGGCTTTTTAGAAGCGCTGCAGAGCAGTTATAACAATCTCTCGAACCTATATGCTATGAAGGGGGACTACAAGAATGCCTTCGAAATGGACAGGAAATATGCAGACATGCAGGATTCGATCTTCAAGCAGAACAACGACGAGTCGATCAGCAAGCTGGAGGCCCAATATAAACTGGAACAGCAAGACAAACAGATCCAAATACAAAAACTGGAAGTAGCCAAAAAAAGAAACACCAGTTTTTTCATGGGCGCCGGTATCATGCTCTTATTAATCGTGATCATATTCATCGCCAAAGAGCGTAAAAAATCAGAGCAACTGCTGCTGAACATACTGCCCGCCAAAATAGCTGAACGCCTGAAGAAGAAAGAACACCCTATCGCCGATCATTTCAAAGGCGCTTCTGTGATGTTCATAGATATGGCCGACTTTACCAGCTTTGCCGCAGACAAGGACCCGAAGGAACTTGTAAGCATGCTTAACGAGGTATTTAGCCGCTTTGATGCAATAGCGGAAAAGCATGGATTGGAAAAGATCAAAACAATTGGCGATTGCTATATGGCTGTATCGGGACTGCCGCAGCCTCGCAATGACCATGGTGTAGCAGCAGCTAATATGGCATTGGAAGTTAAAGAGCTGGTCAAAGATTTTAAGACCACCGACGGTACCCCTGTGCATTTCCGCATCGGGCTGGACTGTGGCCCTGTTGTGGCCGGCGTGATCGGCACCAAGAAATTCATCTACGATCTGTGGGGTGACCCGGTGAATACTGCGAGCCGTATGGAGACCACGGGTATAATAGGAGAAATACACTGCACCCAGAATTTCAAGTATGCCGTTCAAAACCAGGCCTACGAATTAGACGATTATGAGTTTACGCCCCGTGGCGTCATCGAAATAAAGGGTAAGGGCAAAATGCAAACATGGCTGCTGCACTCAAACAAACCGAAAGAAGAGGTCGTGATATTATAAGAAAAGACCGGCAATGCCGGTCTTTTAGTTATTCTAAGAAGCTTAGTTATTTAAAAGCGTTGATTCCCGTCACGTCCATGCCGGTGATAAGCAAGTGAATGTCGTGGGTACCTTCGTAAGTTATTACCGACTCCAGGTTCATCATATGACGCATGATGCTGAACTCGCCGGTGATGCCCATGCCGCCGAGTATCTGCCTTGCCTCTCGCGCAATGGTCAAGGCTGTATGGCAGCTATTTCTCTTGGCCATCGAAATTTGCGCCGGTGTGGCACGGTCCTCATTCCTGAGGACACCCAGGCGCCATACCATTAGCTGGCCCTTAGTGATCTCGGTTACCATCTCGGCCAGTTTCTTTTGTGTAAGCTGGAAACCGCCAATGGCTTTACCGAACTGGTGACGCTGGAGTGAATAGCGGAGTGCTGTATCGTAGCAATCCATAGCGCAGCCCAGCGCCCCCCATGCTATGCCGTAGCGGGCGCTCGACAAGCAGGACAGCGGTCCTTTAAGACCTTTAACGCCGGGCAATATATTCGCCTTAGGCACTTTCACATTATCGAACACCAATTCGCCCGTAGCGGATGCACGCAGAGACCACTTTCCGTGTGTCTCAGGGGTAGAGAAACCTTCCATCCCCCTTTCCACGATAAGTCCATGAATTTCCCCACTTTCGTTCTTGGCCCAAACCACTGCTATGTCTGCAAAGGGCGCGTTAGATATCCACATTTTGGCCCCGTTCAGTATCACGTGATCGCCGGCATCCCTGAAGTTGCTTTCCATGCTTCCCGGGTCCGAACCATGGTTGGGTTCAGTCAGCCCGAAACAACCCATTAATTCACCGGTAGCCAGTTTGGGCAGGTATTTGTGCTTTTGTTCCTCGCTGCCAAACTTATAGATCGGGAACATAACAAGTGAACCCTGTACTGAGGCTGTAGAACGGACACCAGAATCGCCACGTTCCAGTTCCTGCATCATGATACCATAGGATATATAGTCCAGTCCCGGGCCACCATATTGCTGCGGTACAAAGGGACCAAAGCAGCCTTGCTCGCCCAAGCCCTTGATTATCTGTTTTGGAAACTCAGCCCTTTGGGCATAATCCTCGATGATCGCCGATATTTCTTTTTTGACATAGGCCCTTACCGAGTCGCGAATGAGTTTGTGTTCGTCTGTCAACAGTTCGTCTAATAGATAATAATCGGGGTGCTGATAAAGATCCTTTTGCATAAACTATGTTAAAATTGATAATATCGATGGCGCAAAGGTAGCATTTTTGACAGATGCGATATAGCTTTGCAGCTGAAAATCTGACACAGTTGGACGTGGCGTGTGCCGTTAAGGCATCAATTTTATGTATATATCCCACAAACACAATCAGGCGCAGGTTTTAGCGTTATTATGACTGTCATATAAGGTGTTCCTGTAAAGATGGAACACATTTTGTGTGAAAAAGTATGTGGAAATTATTTCTGAAGGCTTCAAACTTTTACAGGTAGTTTCTCGTCTATAGTATTGAGACCCTATGTTTTATATAGTTAGTGTTATAAATTAAATTTATTCTTATGAGGCAGTTAAAAATTGCCACCCAGATTACCAACCGCGACTCGCAAGCGGTTGAGAAATACCTCCAGGAGATCAGCAAGATATCGATGATTACACCGGAAGAAGAGACGACACTTGCTCAAAAGATCCATATGGGCGACCAGCGCGCATTGGAAAAATTGGTAAAGGCAAACTTACGTTTCGTAGTATCGGTGGCAAAACAGTACCAGCACCAGGGCTTATCATTGAGCGACTTGATCAATGAAGGTAACCTGGGCCTGATCAAAGCGGCACAACGCTTTGACGAAACCAAAGGTTTTAAATTCATTTCTTATGCTGTATGGTGGATCCGTCAGTCGATACTGCAGGCTTTGGCCGAGCAGGGACGCCTGGTGCGCCTGCCGCAGAATAAGATCGGTACCTATAATAAGGCGAACAAGGCTTTCATAGCTTTCGAACAGGAGAACGAACGTGAACCATCGACTGAAGAACTGGCCGAGATACTGGACATGAGCGAAACAGAAGTGACCAATATTTTCACCAGCAACTCACGTCACACATCACTTGATGCTCCCGTTCACGAAGCTGAAGACGTGGCCATGGGCGACCTGCTGGAAGGCAGTAGCGACACTGATGACGACGTAATGAAAGATTCACTGCGTGCAGAGATCGGTCGCATACTGAAATCGCTGAGCGTACGCGAAGCAGAAATACTGGAAGCTTACTTCGGCCTGAAAGGCGATAATGGCCCGACCATTGAAGAAATAGGTGAAAAGTATGACCTGACCAAAGAGCGCATCCGCCAGATAAAAGAGCGTGCGATCAAACGCCTGCAAAAAACCCGCTATAGCAATGCGCTGAAAGTGTATTTAGGATAATGATTCCATTGATATGAAAATAGCTATCCGTCCTGCCTTTGGCAGGGCGGATTTTTTATACCGGGGCAAAGATCAATTTGATGCACGGAGCCTGTGCCTTCCGGAAAGTGTAAGCGACAATAGCGTGATCAAATAGGCCAGCAGGCCTGCTGCTACTGCCAGCACTGCACCGCCAAGAAAGAATGCCATGCCTGCATGCTTGAATTGCTCCAAGGTCATTGTGTGCATTTCGAGCCAGTGCTCATCGCCTAATACCAGCTTGCCGGTTATCAGACTGGCAGCCAGGATAAATGGCGTGAAGGGGAAAATACTGATGTTTGCGGCGAGTATGAAAAGCGTTTTATTCAATTTAAAGAACACAGCAAGCGGAATGCCGATCAATAGCTGAAAACCCCATACCGGCACGATACCCATAAAAATACCGAAACCGATAGATGCTGCCTTTGTATTATTGCTCTCCTGCGGATTTACGAAAATGGCTTTCCATATTTTACGCCACCCATCCTTTGAGAACATGAGCTTCACAAAATCGCGGGGCTTTATCCATAGAAACGCTATCAATACCAGGAAGGTGTTCAATACGCTGATACGGCTGAAATCTTTGAATGGCCTGAAATGCGATACACGCTCTTCAGCGGGTGGGTAATAAACCGATATAGGTATGCTTATCACAGATACCCCGCTCCACGAGGCGCGCACCATCACCTCGATTTCGAACTCGTACTTGCGTGTAAAGTATTTTTTTCGGGCAAGTTTTTGAACCGGATACAAGCGATATCCCGACTGGGTGTCGGGCAGTCGCAACCCAGTCTCAGCCCAAAACCAAAAGTTGGAGAAACGATTGCCAAAGCTACTCTTCCCCGGCACGTTTTCCTGGTTCAGGTTGCGTGCACCCACGATAAGTGCTCCCGGCGTCTCCAGTATTTGTTCAACAAACTTTGGGAGGTCGTAGGCATAATGCTGGCCATCGCTATCCATAGCTATGGCGTATTCGTAGCCTAGCCTTGCCGCTTCTTTAATGCCGGTACGTAATGCAATGCCCTTGCCCCTGTTCGGTGTATAGCTCACAATATGGATATCCCTGAACTCCGACAATATTTCGCTTGTATTATCTGTGGAGCCATCATTCACCACTATTACCTGCGTGGTATAAGCCAGCACATTCCTGATAACCTCGGCAAGACTACCAGCATTGTTGTAGGTAGGTATGAGCACGCATATTTTGTTCTCCCTGAAGAGTATTTCATGCTCAGGGCTCCTTTCAATGGAAATAGCTTGCGATTCAGTCACCGTGCTTAAGATAGTTTTTATCGGAATTAGTGGTTGAGTTTCTTTTTGCAGTAATCGATCCTCGAAGTGATGGCTTCTCTTTCTGTAACAGTAGCCACCTCGTGTCTCAGGGCTTCTTTATAATAATTAATGGCGGCGGCGTACCATTTCCGCTCCTTGCAGTAGTCGCCGGCCACACGGTATGCATCGTAGAAGTTTGGATCGCCATGTACCACCTCGGCAGTGTCCACGGGCCTTTTCTGCAACAAGGCAATTTTGTTCTTCCGGAATAGCTCGAAATTTCTAAATGCTGCGCTATACAAGAAAGTGTCCGGGGCAATATTCAAAACTGTATCTGCAATTTCCTGGTCACGATAAAGGCCATTCAATGCAAATATCTTCCTCAGATCGTAGCACACATAAGTACCTAATTGCCATGGCTGCGTGCTCACCCACATGCGCAGGCTGTCCGGCTGAAAGATCACCGAGTGGTGTGCTATCAACTGATTCACCGCTTTCTCGTTCCCCTCGCCAATGTCTGCGCCATGCAGGCCTTTCCTGTCTCGCAATATATCAGCTATCTTTTGGGGAGTCAACGGATAGTTTTGCTGCATTAGCTCCTGCAGGCGTTGGTAGCGATAAACGGACGCACTCTTTTGCATCTGTTCTACGTTTAGCTTCTGGTGCTCAAAAGCTTTACTCTGGTAGTGATTGGTGCATTGGATATTATCTTTCCCCGGATCGTAGATCGCGAGGGTATCAGGCGTTTTTTCGATAACGATGGCTTTGTGATCTGCCGCACTACCTACCAGGAAACTCTCCGAAACAAACATCTTACGGCGCTTAGCTATGCTTATCGCCTCACCGATATTGGAAGCATACTGGAGCACTTCTCGCGCCACCAGGGACACAGGGGTGGCTGCTCCACCCCAAGGTATATCCGACCGGGCGGCATTGATGGTTACCGTCAGGCCCTTATCGTTCATGCCCGATACCACTCCGGTAAAGCCCCCCCAGGTAACGAAGGCGAACTTATTGCCTTTGTCCGGCCTGTAAAACGCTACGATCTTATTTTCTGCAAACCTGTCCCCTACCCAAAAGTCGAAGTTGCGGCCGAGCAGCATAGAGCCGTTTGCCGTCTTGCTGTCCCATGCACCGAAAGAAGTGCAACCCACCAGCATCATATTTTGCAGTGCGTGACCTATGTCGTGTGCAGCGTGGTAATTAAGGATACGTGCGTAGTTCTTCCCTATCCAATCAAAGGAGTCGGATGCGGATTTAGATATACCATATATCTCTTCCTGGTATTCCCTTGTAACGTTATTGGGCAGGTTCTTATTCATGAAGCCAATCACGTACTTCAGGAATTTAAGATAGGCGTGCGAAGGCACCATACGCTTTATCTCCTGCGTAAAGGCTTCTTCCTGGTCCGTAATGAGTCTCTGTGATAGCTTACCATTCTTCACCCCCCTTTCAAAGGGCGCCCCGGACACGTACATTTCATACAGGCCATACCTGCTATGCCGGATCCAATTGTCTCCAATGGAATATAACGTGCTGTCAGTATGCACTTTCTGCAGGTAAATGGCACTTTGGTCCGTAACCTCAGGCGGTTTAATATCAGAGACCCACCACACATAACCACAAAATATAAGTATAAGTAAAAGGAGTATACCCAGTGTGTAGCCAAGTATCCTGCCTAACTTCTTTAAAAAACGCATGAGGCAGCAAAGTTAATGATTATAGACCTTTTACACTATGACAATCCGTTAATAAAGGTCAGCTCCAGGCGCTCGATTTATCTATTGGGCAATTCTATTTTATCCTCTGCGGTTATTCCCCCACCTTTGTTTCTTAAAATTCGTATCGATGAAAACAAAACAACTAGGTTCACAAGGATTGACGGCTTCCGAATTAGGTCTCGGCTGCATGGGCATGAGCGACTTTTACGGGGGCAGAAATGATGAAGAATCGTTAAAAACATTAGAGCGGGCATTAGAGCTTGGTATCACTTTTTGGGATACCGCCGATATGTATGGGCCTCATACAAACGAAGAATTGGTAGGCAGGGCACTAAAAGACAACAGGGATAAAGTGACATTGGCTACCAAATTTGGGATCGTCCGCGACCCGCAGAATCCTGCGGCGCGTGGCGTAAATGGCAAGCCAGAGTATTTGAAGCAAGCGGTAGAAGGCAGCCTGAAGCGCCTGGGCACCGATGTAATAGACCTATACTACCTGCACCGGGTCGATCCTGACACACCTATCGAACAGACAGTAGAGGCGATGGGCCAACTGGTGAAGGAGGGTAAAGTAAAAGGCATCGGCCTTTCAGAGGTCTCGGCTGAAACGTTGAGGAAGGCGCACGCCATACATCCGGTTTCTGCAGTGCAGAGTGAGTATTCGCTTTGGACGCGCGACCCGGAGGATGGAGTGCTCGATACTTGTAAGGAATTAGGCATAGCCTTCGTTGCCTACAGTCCACTGGGACGCGGTTTCCTCACCGGGCAAATAAAGAAATTTGAAGACCTCGAAGCCGACGATTACCGCAGGTTCTCACCGCGTTTCCAGGGCGAAAATTTTGATAAGAACCTTAAAATAGTGGAGGCTATTGAGCGTTTGGCAGCAGACAAGAATTGCACAGCCTCGCAATTGGCGCTTGCGTGGGTAATGGCGCAAGGCGATTTTATTTTCCCCATCCCCGGTACCAAACGCATAAAATATCTGGAAGAGAACGCGGGCGCGGTAAAAGTGTCGTTCAACGTTGCTGAACTCGAAGAAATAAATAACATCTTCCCGAAAGATGCCGCCGCTGGCACCAGGTATCCCCAGGCTGCCATGAGCGCGGTAAACAGGTAATTACTGAATACAGAAAAAGATAAGCCCCGCAGTGAGGGCTTATTTTTTTGCCCTTGTTTAACCTATTTTTGGGTTGATATGCGACTCCTCATTACAAACATCCGCCAGCTTTGCCAGGTAAGCACTGCCAAAAGGATTTATGGCAAGGATATGGCTAATATCCCCTCAATAGCGCATGCCTGGTTGTTGATAGAAGATGGGCTCATCCACAGCTTCGGTCCGATGGCTGAGATACCTGAAACCAATCCCGACGAAATCTACAACGCGGCGGACAGGCTAGTACTTCCTGCCTGGTGCGACTCGCATACACACCTCATTTTCGCTGCTCCCCGCGACCAGGAGTTTGTTGATCGCATCAGAGGACTTAGCTACGAGCAAATCGCCCGCCGTGGCGGAGGCATTCTTAATTCCGCAAAGAAGTTGAATGAGACCAGTGAAGAGGAGTTATATCGCCAATCACTTAAAAGACTACACGAGGTAATGGCACAAGGTACGGGTGCCATAGAGATCAAAAGTGGCTACGGGCTGAATACAGAAGCGGAAATGAAAATGCTACGGGTTATCAGGAAATTGAAAGAGCATGCCCCCATCCCAGTCAAATCTAGTTTTTTAGCTGCACACGCATACCCTACTGATTATAAAGATAATAAAGAAGGCTATATAAAGTTAATTACCGATGAAATGTTGCCCCGGATAGCCGCGGAGGGCCTCGCCGATTACATGGACGTGTTTTGCGAAAAAGGGTTTTTCGAGGTGCCTGAAACAGAGCGGCTGCTGGAGGCCGGATGGAAATATGGCCTGAAACCAAAGATACACGCCAACCAGCTCCATTACTCCGGAGGTGTGCAGGTTGGCGTGAAACACAATGCGGTGAGCGTTGACCACCTGGAGTGTGTAGGTGAAGCGGAGATCGAAACGTTGAAAGGCAGTAATACAATACCCACCCTTTTACCGGCTGCTGCATTTTTCCTCGGGATACAGTATCAACCCGCCCGAAAGATGATGGATGCCGGACTTCCGGTTTGTTTGGCTACTGACTATAATCCGGGCTCCTGCCCATCGGGTAATGTGCCCTTACTGCTCACTATAGCCTGCACACAACTGAAGATGACGCCGGAAGAGGCTATCAATGCGGTCACCATTAATGGCGCAGCCGCCATGGAGCTAGAAAATGAGCTCGGAAGCATACAGAAAGGTAAGACTGCCAATTTAATAATCACAAAAAAAATCCCGTCTTTAGCCCATATTCCCTACGATTTTGGCAATAATCCGGTCGAAAAATGTGTTTTTGACGGCAAAATCAACTAAAAGCAGGCTTTCTCTTTTTGGCTTTAATGATTACTTTTGCAGTCCGCATTAAATAAAAACAAAATAAATTAAATGGCTACAACAGCAGATATGCGTACAGGGCTAATCATCAAATTAGATAACAGCCTTTACTCAGTAGTAGAATTCGGACAAAACAAGACAGCCCGCGCAGCAGCAAAAGTATGGGCCAAACTAAAAGGTGTAGACAACACCCGCACCATTGAGCACACCTGGAACTCTGGCGATACTATCTTCCCGGTACGCGTTGAGCGCCGCCCATACCAGTTCCTGTACAAAGACGATACGGGGTTCAACTTCATGGACAATAATACTTTTGAGCAAATAACACTGCCTGCTGAAATGATAGAGCGTCCTGAACTCTATAAAGACGGCCAGGAAGTATCGGTAATGGTGAACACTGAAACAGACCTGCCGATGAGCGTAGAGCTGCCCTCTAACATCGTGCTACAGGTTACTTACTCTGAGCCGGGTGTAAAAGGCGACACCGCTACACGCACGCTGAAACCTGCTACCGTCGAAACAGGAGCTACCGTAATGGTGCCTCTGTTCGTAGACGCCGGCGAAATGATCAAAATAGATACCAGGACAGGTGCATATATGGAGCGTGTGAAGTCATAATCCTTTTTAAAACCAAAAGCATTCCGCATGGAGTTCAAACAAATACAAGAACTGATCAAGATCATCAACAAGTCGAACATCAGCGAACTGAATATTGAAGATGGCGATTTCAAGATCACCATCAAACAGGCTGCTGAAACGCAATTTGTTGCTATGCCGCAGGCTGTACCGCAGATGGTGCACCAGGCTGTGCACGCACCGGCTCCAGCCCAGCCACAAGTTGCTGCTCCTGCGCCGCAAGCCGCAGCACCGGCTCCCTCTGCCGGCAGCGATAAGCTGGTAACAGTAAAATCACCTATGATCGGCACTTTCTACCGCAGCTCGGGCCCCGATAAGCCGGCTTTTGTGAGCGTGGGCGACGAGGTAAAACAAGGCCAGGTGCTCTGCATCATTGAAGCAATGAAGCTTTTCAATGAAATAGAAAGCGAAGTTAGCGGTACTATAGTGAAAGTACTTGTTGACGATGCTTCGCCTGTTGAATATGACCAGCCACTTTTTCTGGTTGAACCATAATTTTTTAATTAGCCAATTCGGCAATTTGACATGCCCGGTCCTTTAGAGCCGGTGGTTAGATTGCCGAATTGCCGATTATACACACTCTAAACTGTAATAAGTTGTTTAAAAAGATACTGATTGCTAACCGTGGCGAGATAGCCCTGCGTGTTATTCGGACATGTCGTGAAATGGGTATAAAAACAGTTGCAGTGTATTCTACAGCTGATAAAGACAGCCTCCACGTGCGTTTTGCCGATGAGGCAGTGTGCATAGGTAAACCCCAAAGCGCCGATTCGTACCTTAATATCCCGCATATCATGGCTGCAGCCGAGATAACCAATGCGGATGCAATCCATCCGGGGTATGGTTTCCTTGCCGAGAATGCCAATTTTTCGGAAATATGCGCTAAGTATAATATAAAGTTCATCGGCCCTACGCCGGACATGATCCGTTCGATGGGTGATAAGATGACCGCTAAAGAAACAATGATCAAAGCAGGTGTACCGGTTATCCCCGGCTCAGAAGGCCTGCTGGAGAGCGTGGAAGAAGCTAAAAAGCTGGCAAAGGATATGGGTTATCCCGTGATCCTGAAGGCTACAGCCGGTGGCGGTGGTAAAGGTATGCGCGTGGTTTGGGCGGAAGACGAGATCGAACGTGCATATACGACCGCTAAGGCTGAGGCTGGAGCAGCATTTAAGAACGATGGCATTTACATGGAGAAGTTTGTAGAAGAACCACGCCATATAGAGATACAGATAGCCGGCGACCAGTTTGGCACTGTTTGTCACCTAAGCGAACGCGACTGTTCTATCCAACGTCGCCACCAGAAGCTGGTGGAAGAATCACCGTCTCCTTTCATGACGCCTGAACTACGTAAGAAAATGGGTGAAGCTGCTATAAAAGCTGCGTCAGCTATCAACTACGAGAGCGTGGGTACAATAGAATTCCTCGTTGACAAGCATAGAAACTTCTACTTCATGGAAATGAACACACGTATCCAGGTGGAGCACGGTGTTACTGAAGAGGTGATCAGCTATGACCTCATTAAGGAACAGATAAAGATCGCTGCAGGTGTACCCATCAGTGGTAAGAATTACGATCCCGTAATGCATGCCATAGAGTGCCGCATCAATGCTGAAGACCCCTATAATGATTTCCGTCCCAGCCCCGGCACCATCACGGTTCTGCACACGCCGGGTGGTCATGGTGTCAGGGTCGACTCGCATATATATGCAGGCTATACTATTCCACCGTACTATGATTCAATGATCGCAAAGATCATTGCCGTAGCCCAGACGCGCGAAGAGGCCATTTGCACCATGGAGCGTGCCCTAAGTGAATACGTAATAGAAGGTGTAAAAACTACGATACCATTCCACCTGCAATTGATGCGAAACGAGGACTTCAGGAAAGGAAATTTCACTACTAAGTTCATCGAAACCTTTAAGCTGGTATAAGCACTATGTCGAAAACGCTGCTCATAACCGGAGGTGCTGGCTTTATAGGTTCTCATGTGGTCAGGTTATTTGTAACAAAGTATCCCGATTACAGTATCGTCAATCTCGATGCCCTCACTTATGCAGGCAACCTGGAGAATCTGAAGGATATCGAACATTTACCAAATTATACATTTGTTAAGGCCGATATCACAGATGCTCCGGCGATATCCGACTTGTTTGAGCAGTATAAATTTGATGGTGTCATTCACCTGGCTGCAGAAAGCCATGTCGATCGTTCTATAACCGATCCTAACGCTTTTCTGCTTACCAACATCATGGGTACGGCCAATCTGCTGAATGCAGCTCGCACAGGCTGGAAAGACAGTACTGAAGGAAAGCGTTTCTACCACGTCTCGACCGATGAGGTGTATGGTTCGCTTGGCGAAACCGGCTATTTCCTTGAAACCACTCCTTACGATCCTCAATCCCCCTACTCTGCATCGAAGGCCTCTTCCGATCATATTGTGCGGGCATACGGTAACACCTACAACTTGCCTTTTGTAATAACTAACTGCTCAAACAACTACGGCCCCAACCAATTTCCTGAAAAGTTGTTGCCTTTGTTCATCAACAATATTAGGAACAACAAGCCCCTGCCCGTCTACGGCGATGGCAAATACACCCGCGACTGGCTCTATGTAATAGATCATGCAAGAGCTATCGATCTGGTATATCACAAGGGCCGGAATGCGGAAACCTACAACATCGGCGGCTTTAACGAGTGGCAGAATATTGAACTGGTGAAGCTGTTATGCAGCAAAATGGATGAGAAGTTGGGGAATAGCCCGGGCACTTCTGCACAACTGATCACTTATGTAAAGGACCGCCCGGGACACGACAAGCGCTATGCCATAGATGCCAACAAAATAAAGAACGAACTTGGATGGTCACCTTCGGTAACCTTTGAAGAGGGCCTAACTAAAACCATCGACTGGTATCTCGCAAACCAGGAATGGCTGGATCATGTGACCTCGGGTGATTATCAGAAATATTATTCACAGCAATACGCACACAGCACATGAAGGGGATTATATTAGCCGGTGGCTCGGGTACTCGCCTTTACCCACTTACTATCGCGGTGAGCAAACAGCTGATGCCTGTGTATGATAAGCCCATGATTTACTACCCACTGTCGACTTTAATGCTGGCAGGTATCAGTGAAATACTGATCATCACTACACCCGAAGATCAAGCCGCATTTAAAAAATTACTTGGCGATGGCGATGAGATTGGTTGCCGCTTTGAATATGTCGTACAACCTAAGCCCGAAGGCCTTGCACAGGCTTTCATCCTGGGTGCAGACTTTATCGGAAATGATCCCGTCGCGCTTGTTCTTGGCGACAATATCTTTCACGGCTCAGGCATGGGTACATTATTGAAAGAAAAAGTAAACCCAAACGGCGCGGTAGTATTTGCTTACCAGGTAAAAGATCCCGAACGTTATGGTGTGGTAGAGTTTGATAAAGACTTTAAGGTCTTAAGCATTGAGGAGAAGCCGGCGCAACCCAAGTCTCATTACGCCGTTCCCGGCCTGTACTTTTACGACAATAGTGTAGTTGAAATAGCCCGCAATATTAAGCCGTCACCTCGCGGAGAATTGGAAATAACTGACGTGAACAGGACTTACTTAAAACAAGGAAGGCTGGAAGTTGGCGTGCTCGATCGTGGCACGGCCTGGCTCGACACAGGTACTTTTGATTCTTTACAGGAAGCCGGCCAGTTCATCGAGGTCATCGAAAAGCGCCAGGGCTTAAAGGTTGGCTGTATTGAGGAGATCGCCTACCGCTGTGGTTTCATCGGAAAAGATCAGTTAATAGCCCTTGGCGATAAGTACAAAAAAAGCGGATATGGCACTTACCTGCACGAGATCGCCGCAGAAAGCTTATAAGACACTTATTAATTCATCGGCCCACACTGCAGAATTGTCCGCTGACGCAAGTTTCGTGCTTTCCTCACCCATCTGCAAAAGCTCCTCTTTACTTTTCCCGATCATTTTCAGCAATGCGGTTTTGATCTCTGCAACATCATTCCCGTTGCACAGGTAGCCATTCTCTCCGTCTTTCAAATATAAACCAGCCGCTCCGCATTGCTTTGATACGATAAGCGGCAGGCCACCTGCAGCAAACTCTTGTATCACCATGCCCCATGGTTCCTCGGTGCTCGTTAGGCAAAATACACCGGCCTCAGCCACTAGCTCTGCCAGTTCATTATATTGCAGGAATCCTTTGTACACAATAGTCTCGTTCTTCATCTCCTGGTGATGCTCCATAGGACCTTTTCCCGCTACGATCAGTTTCCATCCCTCACGCTCATCTTCACTAAGCGAAGAAAATGCACGGAGAAGCGATCCGAACTTGTGCGCAACAAGCCGGCCCGCGTACAAAAAGGTTTTCGGATAGTTATCTGCTTTTGCTGCCAAATACCTTTCATACGTCCTCCCAAAGACAGACGTATCCAAAGCGTATAGATGTTGAAGGATATGCTGCTTATCAAAACCCAACTTCCTCGCATATTCATACTGGCGTTGGCCGGGCACCCAGGCAAAGGCAAAAGCGCTCTTTAACGTGAATGGTGCCAAAAGACAATTCAGGTATTGTTTGAGGGTCCCCTTCCATTGTGTATCCATGCCCATCACTGTTGTCTTCCCTGCGTTTTTAAATTGCCTGCAGAGGCGCAGGTAATCTTTATCCATCCATCCCGCAGCATAGACTATGTCGGGTGCGAAATTCTCTAACTGTTCCTGCACTTGAGTTATGTCGACATTGTTCTTATTTAAGAACTCCACCTCCAAACCATACAAATCTATCTGCGTGGGCGACTCATCCGGTGTCGGCCAATGCAGCACCAATACATCAGCATTATGATTTTCGCACAGTTTCCGTATACCCGACAAAAGAAAAGGCTGCGGGTAAGCCGAAAGAAACAAAATACGTGGTCTTTTGGCGGACATGACTGTAATAATACTAACAAAATCATCGTTTCGCCGCCGAAAATCCTATAAATCGTGTGGGACTTAGCTAAATTTATAGCTCCAAGCTGATGAAACTATTCGTTAACACCACCAACCTAAAGCAAGGCGGCAGCCTCCAGTTATCGGCATCTGTTATAGGTGAGTTCGTCAACTTCACGGAGCATGAATATCATATATTCCTTTCTCCGCAGTTAGCCGCTATCCTGGATAAAACCGCATTTCCTGCCAACTTCTATTTTTACCATTTCAGCTTTAACCCTATCTCCTCTATCGGCAAATTGCTGAGTTTCCGTCGGACAATGAACAGGTATGAGCGGCAATTGAAACCGGATTTTGTATTCACCATATTCGGTCCGGCGCTCTGGAAACCCCACGCACCTCATCTTCTTGGCTTTGCCAACGGTTTATATCTGTACGATAAGTCAAGATTCATACAAGAAGTATGGCTGAATACTCCGCTGAAGCGCCTGCACTTCTACATACGCCGCAGCATATTACTGAAACAATTAAAAAAAGAGGCAACGCTCCTCTGGACCGAAACCGGCTTTGCCCAAGGCGAGATCAGCAAAGCGATTGGTTTTCCCCGCGAGAACATCGCTGTCATAAGCAATACTTACGGTCCCGCTTACGAAAGCTATCCAAAAAAAGAAAGGCTAAAGGGGCAGCCCTTTACTTTTCTGTATCTCACTGCCGACTATCCTCACAAAAACCTTGAGCTTTTCAATTCCCTGGTACCCCTCCTAAGGGAGCGGGGAATCAAATGCAGGTTTCGGCTGACCTTACCGCCAGAGGTCTTTAAAACTCGCTTCCCCAACTACCTCAATGACCCCTTGCTTGAAAACATAGGGCCGATAGCTCCCGACAATGGACCAGCTATCTATGACGACGCTGACGCACTATTCTTCCCCTCCCTGATAGAAACATTTTCCGCCAATTATCCTGAAGCTATGATCATGCGCCGCCCTATTGTCACCTCCGATCTTCCCTTTGCGCGCGATATCTGTATGGATGCCGCACTATATTTCGACCCGTTCGACCCGGTTGACGCTGCCAATGCCGTGGAAAAGCTGATAAATAACGCCGGTCTGCGGGAAGAACTGGTGAAAAAAGGCTTACAGCGCCTCGCTCATTTTGGTACTGCAAAGCAAAGGGCGGAAAATTTATTAAATATGATGAAAGATTACTTACTTAGGCACAGATAAGATAAATTAGCGGAAATTATCCGGCTATAATTAAACAGACCGAATGGCGTATGATGTAGAAAAGATGCCTTTAGCTATTAAGTTTAAAAAGCTTTTACGCTTTACAAAAATTTATGGCATAAGAAGATCGGTGGTTAAGGCAGCTGGCAGACTACAGAAACCCAAACTAAAGCATCTGGTATTAGGGATCAGCCTTCCTAAAAAACAATTCGTTTCCGTTGTTGGTTGTGGTCAATTCTCTTTTTCCTCCATTTGCTACTTCATATATTGGAAGTTGGGAGATGTGTTCTTGAGTGCCTATGACCCCGACACAAAGAAACGCGATGCCCTTACTCGTTTCTACGGCTTCAAAGGCAAATCGGATAGCTTTGATGAACTTATCGAACAGCCCGGGTTAGGTCTGCTATATGTGGTTTCGAATCACGCTTCACACACTCCGTATGCTATCCGGTCGCTTGAGAAAGGGATCGATACTTACATTGAGAAGCCTGTAAGCATTAATTGGGAACAGTTCAACGCCCTTAAAGAGGCCATAAAAAATACAAAGGCTAACGTTTACGTAGGTTACAACCGGCCTTACTCACCAGCTGTTAAAAAGATAAGCTCAGCGATCTCTTCAAAACAACAGCCGCTAACTATCAGCTACTTCATTTCCGGTCACGTTATCGACGATGGGCACTGGTATCGCGCCCCCAATGAGGGTACTCGCATCTGCGGCAACCTGAGCCATTGGCTCGACCTGACTATCTATCTAATGAACACCAGAGGCCAGGTCCCCAGGAACTTTAAAATACAGCTGGGCTATGCAGATGTCAACGAACCGGACGACAATATATCAGTAAACATTACCACAGAATACCACGACCTTATTAATATCGTCATCACCTCCCGAACCGAACCCTTCGAGGGTATTAACGAAACCCTGAACCTGCAATGCGGCGACGTGATTGCAAAGGTCGACGACTTCCGCAGAGTATCGATCTGGCAAAACGACCAGCTGTTCAAAAAATCGTATTGGCCCAAAGATGTAGGGCATAAACGAGCGATATTGCAGCCCTTCCTGCCTCCATCTGAGCGCAGGGATTGGCGGGAGGTTGAATTGTCAACGACGCTTATGCTGCACATCACCGATATGGTGCGCAGCCGGACTTCACAGGCCGAATTTGAACTGAATTTTTAAGTACCGCTTATGCAACACTGGGAGATCGCTTTCTTCTTTCTTGTTATTGCATTCGTTTACGCCGCCGTTGGGTTCGGTGGTGGATCAAGCTACCTGGCTGTGCTTGCCATTTATGGGCTGCCCTTTCATGAGATACGGCTAACTGCGCTCATATGTAATATCATCGTCGTCACCGGTGGCACTATAGTATACGTACGTGAGAAACATGTACACTGGAAAAAGATCATCCCTCTGGTGCTGGTAAGCATACCTGCTGCCTACCTGGGGGCAAGGCTGAAAACAAGCCAGGATGTCTTTTTTATTATTCTCGGTTGTAGCCTGCTGCTGGCATCTGTATTGCTTTGGATAAAGACAACGAAAAACGATGACAGGATACAAGCTGCGAAGGAGAGCTATGCAAAAGATGGTCTGCTCGGCGGAGCAATCGGCTTCCTCTCCGGTATGGTTGGCATCGGCGGAGGAATATTCCTTTCCCCATTGCTGAACCTTAGCCAGTGGGACACAGCGAAAAAAATAGCAGCAACTGCCAGCGTATTCATATTGGTCAACTCCATTGCAGGCATTGCCGGGCAAATGTCACAGCTACCCAGCGATCTGAATTACAACCGGATCGCAATTCTATGTGTAGCCGTGCTCATAGGCGGGCAGCTAGGCTCGCGCATGGGGGCCGCGCGTTTTAATCACCTGGTGATCCGCCGCATGACCTCGATACTTGTATTCGCGGCCGGCATCGAGGTATTAGTAAAGCATATACACTAAAGCACGTATTTTTACACCACTATGGTCACCAGGCTTTTGATCTTTGGGATAGCGAAAGACATTGTAGGCAGTTCAGCAACAGAAATAGCGCTGCCTGAAAACGCGACGATAACGGACTTGAAAAATATACTTGAAGAACGCTACCCAAGGCTTAAGCAGCTTTCAACGTTCATGATCGCGCTCAACAATCAATACGCCACAGGCGATGAGCTTATAAAATCAAATGATGAAGTCGCCATCATACCGCCTGTAAGTGGTGGCTAACCTTTGAAAATGATAGAGATAAAATTATCAAGTTCTCCGCTCGACCTGCAAGCCTGCATGTCATTTGTTGCATCACCTGCAGCAGGAGGCATTGATATTTTCGTCGGCACCGTACGGAATAGGACAAAAGGGAAAGAAGTACACCGACTGGAGTTCGAAGCCTACGAAACCATGGCGATTAGCGAAATGCAGAAGATAGCGGACGAAGCGATAGACAAATTTCAAGTGTTAAAAGTTGCTGTCCATCATCGTACCGGGTTATTAAATATCGGCGAGGTTCCCGTGATCATAGCAGTATCAGCCATCCACCGTGCAGCCGCCTTCGATGCTTGCCGCTTCATAATTGATACGTTGAAGCAAACAGTGCCTATCTGGAAAAAAGAAATTTTCGCCGACGGAGAAGTATGGGTGAACGCACATCCCTGATCAGGACCAATCATTAATACCCCCGGCCAGCGACTTGACTTGAATACCCGGCATTTTTTCCTGCAACCATTTTGCGGCCTGCATGCTACGTTTACCTGACGCGCAGTAGAATATTATTTCTTTATTTGCCTGTAAAAGCTCCGTACTATGCTCCAGCTCATGAACAGGCAAATTAATACCGCCAATATTGAATAGTGCATGTTCTTCAACAGTCCTCACGTCTATTAACTGCAGGTTATCACCACCAAGTATTTTCTTCAAGGCTTCTTTTGAAATGGTCGCTACCCTTGAATCTTCCCCAAAGGTTGTGATATTTGTTTTCGTAGCATGCCCTATGTTGATCGTCCTGCTTTGCATACTCTTTGCGTCAAATATCAGCATCCTGCCTGCAAGAACTTCGCCTTGCCTGGTGATCACTTTAATCGCTTCATTGGCCTGTATACAACCAATGATCCCGGCGATGGTAGGCAGTACGCCCCCATCGGCACAGTCCGGTATCTGCATCGCGTTCGCCTCAGGGAATACATCCCTGTAGTTGGGGCTGCGCGTTCCATCTTCATTCAGCATATTCCAAACAGCAGCATGTCCCTCGTACTGGTAAATAGCTCCGTGCACAAGCACTTTCCCAGCCATAACACATGCATCATTCAGTAAATAGTGAGTCTCAAAATTATCTGTGGCGTCAACTATCAGGTCATAGTAAGCTATCAATTCAGCCACGTTGTTTACATTAACCCTGGTTTGATGGGTTTCAATTGTTACACCGGGGTTTTGTTTCGACAAGCGCGCTGCCGCGACAACAACTTTCTTTTGCCCTACCTCCTCCTCGTTATACAGCACTTGCCTGTGTAAATTGCTCACGCTGATCACATCATCATCAGTAATACCTATCGTCCCTACCCCGGCGGATACCAAATATGTTGCAGCAGGACATCCCAATCCCCCCATGCCAACGATCAATACTCGGGCCTGCTTTAGTAATTCCTGCGCTTCTTTGCCAAATCCCGGCAGCGTCAACTGGCAGCTATATCGTTCCAATTCCTCGTTCATTCTTTCACACTTGTTTTAGACAAGATATCGCGCACCTTTTCTGCGTCCTCTGGCGTATTCGTGTTCATCAGTGCATCGGGATCGGCAGCCTTCAGCACGGTAACATGCTCACTTCTCATCAACGCTTTACGCGGACATTTATAGCCTTCGTCTATAGCCCCAATCAGATAAGGATAAGCCGCAGGCTCCCAGATAGTGATCAGTGGTTCCGGCAGTCCATCATACGGGCTCTCATATGTAGTAGCGATTGCATTTTCATTTCTGTGTTCAACCAGGTGCCGGAGCGTGGCCTCATCCAGCAAAGGCAGATCGCAAGCTAAAATAAGCCATGCAGATTCCGGATCTTTCTTAAATGCCGTCAGTATAGCTCCCAGTGGCCCCATATTTTCATACACATCCGGCAGCAATGGATAGGCACTACTGACCACCTGCTGCTCATCCCGGCAGGATATGAAAACCTCACCACAAAATTTCGATAAAAGTGTCGCTATATACTCACGTTGTTCTACCCCATGCCAAAGCATAGCACCTTTGTCCTGGCCCATACGCAGGCTTTTGCCGCCCGCTAATACTGCTCCGTTCAATCTTTTACTTTTACTTGTCACGCTTAAAATCATTTTTACCACCGGTCTTCTCCATCAGCTTTGTTTCCCTGATCACAATATCATGACTCATAGCCTTGCACATATCGTATACCGTTAAGGCAGCTATAGAAACACCAACCAATGCCTCCATCTCTACACCTGTTTTAGCAGTAATGGTCGCAGTGCAGTCAATGATCAGTTCATCCTTTTCATTTACTTCTATCGTTATTTTACAATTATCCAGTCCCAGCGGATGGCATAAAGGTATCAACTCACCGGTCTTCTTAGCCGCCATAATACCCGCAATAATAGCCGTCTGAAATACAGCGCCCTTTGCAGTTTGTATATCGCCATTGCTCAGCTTTGCTAATACTTCATCAGGCAAGGCAACAACGCTCCTCGCCCTTGCAGTTCTCTTGCTCACCGCTTTCCCGCTAACGTCCACCATAGTGGCGCGGCCCTGCTCATCTAAATGTGTAAGATCAGCCATTAGCTAAACATAAATGGTTTGAAGGGCCATATGCGGTACACATCTCCCTTGTTAAATAATTTTTTTTCCATCGGCAATTCCATAAAGGCATCCGCATTCACAAGGTTCGTCAGGTCGCCCGACCCATTCCCTTCCACTGGTGTGGCTATTAACTGCGCTTTCTTATTTATTCGCAATTGCACCTGTACAAAATATTGCAAAGTCGGTTCAAAACGCACATCTTCTGCCAGCAGGGCATACTGTTGCTCCTGCTCCATCCCCATGCAAGCCCTGAACCAGGGAACAAAATACCTGCGAAAACACATAAAAGTTGATACAGGGTTGCCCGGAAATGCAAACACTTTCGTTCCCCTTTCATGCTCCCCGAACCAAAATGGTTTGCCTGGTCTTTGCTGCACCTTATGAAACAGTTTCTTTACCCCAACTTTCTCCAAAGCAGCCGCCACCAAGTCATATTTCCCCATTGATACGCCCCCGCTCAATATCACAACATCGTAATTCCGAAAACTGTCTTGCAATGTACGCTCAATAACAGCCTCATCATCCGGCAAATGCACCATCTCCGCACTTATTCCGATCTCCTTCAACGCAGCTTGCAGGCTGTAAGTATTCGATCCCCTTATCTGGTGCGCAGCCGGTTTGTCACTCACAGCTACCAATTCATCACCGTTGGAAAACAATATTACCCTTGGCAGTTTCCTCACCTTCACCTTCTCGTAACCGGCAAATGCTGCCACACCCACAATTGCAGGACCAACCACACTCCCCTTTTTCGCTATCACTTCACCCTCTTTCTTATCTACCCCCTTTTTGTGGACATTCTGTCCTCTCCTGATCTTTTCAATCTGCACAACAGCAACACTATTTTCGATCTTCAGATCCTCATAACGAACTACGGTATCCACCGTTTCACTCAGCATAGCTCCTGTCATTATCTCCACACACTCTTGTCCATCATTTATGAACACCGGCATATCACCTGCGGCCTGTATCGTATTTACCTTGAACGATCTCACACCATTTTCAAAAGCATCAAAACTGATTGCCACACCGTCCATAGTTGATCTGTTACCCGCCGGCATGTCCCTGTCAGCAACGATATCCTCAGCCAATACCCTCCCCTGTGCCGACTGGAAATGAACCATTTCATCACCATAGTCGCACGCTGAGTTCAATATGATATGTTCTGCTTCAGCTACTGTTATCATTATCCGCCAATTGTAGCCATCGATTCACTTACAAGATTTCCCGCATGCCGCGTATGTTCGGCTTCCCACCCATCTACAGCCTTACCTTTTACAGCAGCCACTAGTGCTCCGGCTATGGCTTCGTCCTCCATGCCAGATCGCAATAATGCACGTACATCAAATACCCCCTCATCATACAGACAGGTTTTCAGTCTCCCATGCGGAGTGATCCGTATTCTGTTACAGGTACCGCAAAACGAACGTGTATAAGCTGCAATGATACCCACATTCCCTTTATGCCCGGGGATGCAATAATTATACGAGGTGGAATGCGGTGCATCTTTCACTTTGTGGATGTTCGGGTAGCGCGATCTGATCTCATCCAGTATCCGCACATGGTCCCACTCTAATGCCTCGTATTGTTTACCCGCACCGTTAAATGGCATTTCTTCGATAAAACGCACATCCACATGATTGTCCTTAGTCAGCTCCGCCATTGGAATGATGTCCATGGTGTTCCGCCTGGCCATCACCACAGCATTTACCTTTACCTCTATCTCATGCTGTAACAATGCCGTCAGGGTATCCATCACCCTTTCCAATTCGTCGCGCCTTGTGATGTCGTAGAAGCGTTGCTTGTCCAGCGTGTCCAGGCTTAGGTTTATCGCCTTGACGCCAATCCGCTTTAGCTCAGGCACAAACGGTGCCGTCAATACGCCATTCGTGGTTATCGATAGTTCCTTCAAACCCTCTACCTGCGATAACGCCTCCAGGAAACCCATAATATCCTTCCTCGCGAACGGCTCCCCACCTGTTATCCTGATCTTCTCAATCCCCTCCTTTACCAATATCCTGCAGAGGCGCAGCATCTCCTCATAACTAAGCAGTTCACTCCTTTGCAGCCACTTCAGCCCTTCTTCGGGCATACAGTAAGCACAACGCAGGTTGCAGCGGTCGGTTACCGCCAGTCTTAAATAATTAATATGCCTGCCGTGGCTATCTGTTATCACTGTGCAAAGTTCCGTTATTTACCACGATTATGGGCCTGATTTAGCCACAATATAACTTATCATTCAGAATCCTACCCCACCCTCAAAAGCCGGCAACTAGGGTGGCAGGGAGGGTTTTTATATCTTTGCCGCGTACCGGTACATGAAGCAGATCATACAGGATATAAAAAATGGAGATACGATCCTTGAAGAGGTGCCCTCGCCGGCCATTAAAGCTGGCCATGTATTGATCCGCAGCACGCGCAGTCTCGTGTCTCTTGGCACCGAGCGCATGCTTATCGAGTTTGGCAAGGCCGGCTGGATCAGCAAGGCCCGCCAGCAGCCCGAAAGGGTAAAAATGGTGCTCGACAAGATAAAGACCGACGGCCTGAGGCCCACAATAGACACAGTACTTAACAAACTCGCCCAACCCATTCCCTTGGGCTATAGCAATACCGGCGTAGTGATCGGCATGGGCAAAGGGGTGACTGGCTTTCAGCTCGGTGACCGGGTTGCATCCAATGGCCACCATGCCGAAATAGTATCAGTGCCGCAAAATCTCGTGGCCAAAGTCCCCACCAATGTCAGCGACGACGAAGCGGCCTTCACCGTAATTGGCGCCATAGGCCTGCAGGGTATTCGCCTTGCTGCGCCAACATTTGGCGAAACAATAGTTGTGATCGGCTTAGGCCTCATCGGCCAGATCACCGCCCAACTATTAAAAGCCAATGGATGTAGAGTGATCGGCCTCGACTACGAAGCTGACAAGCGGGAGCTTGCAAAGAACAACGGCATCATCACGGCTAACCCGGCAGAAACAGATCCCGTCAAACTGGTGCAGTCACTAACAAACGACATAGGCGCAGATGCAGTGTTAATTACTGCCTCAAATAAAAGCAACGACATCATCGCCCAGGCCGCGAATATGTCGCGCAAGAAAGGCCGCATCGTGCTGGTCGGCGTCATTGGCCTTGAACTGAACCGTTCGGATTTCTTCGAAAAAGAACTTTCTTTCCAGGTAAGCTGCTCTTACGGTCCTGGTCGCTACGATCCAGCCTATGAGCAGAAAGGCAGCGACTATCCCATCGGCTACGTTCGCTGGACCGAGAAACGCAACTTTGAAGCGGTGTTAGAGGCAATGTCCTCAAAGCAGCTCAACGTATTGCCACTCATTACCGAGCGCATACCGCTTCAAAACTATGCTTCCGTCTATAACAACATGTCGGGTTCCAAAAGCATTGCAACAATTTTAGAATATGCCGGGGCAGAACCCAACAATACAGTTACGTATCTCAATAAGAACTTCCAAGGCCGCAAAGGCATAATAGGCATCATCGGCGCCGGCAACTTTACGGGCGCTTCTATCCTGCCTGCTTTAAAGAAGAATGGTGAGCAGGTTAAGATGATTGCCAGTGCCAACGGTCTCTCTGCTGCTACGCTCGCAAAGAAATTCAGCATTGCTCAGGCCACCAGCGACTATCACGAAATACTTAACGACAAGGACGTCGACACCGTCTTTGTCACTACCCGCCACGCCCAGCATGCCGACATGACGATAAAGGCTTTGAAAGCCGGCAAACACGTCTTCGTCGAAAAACCACTTGCCCTCACCCACGAGGAACTCGATGCTATCATAGAAACTTATCAGCAAGGTAGCACTTCACTTTCCGTAGGCTTCAATCGCCGCTTTGCACCCCTTGCTCAAAAAATGAAGAGCCTCCTGGGCAATGTTGATACACCGATGAATATCATTGCAACAATGAACGCCGGAGCCATACCGGCTAGCTCCTGGGTGCATGATATGGCGTCAGGCGGCGGTCGCATCTTAGGCGAGGCCTGTCACTTTATCGATCTCTGTACGTTCTTAACAGGCTCTGAGGTTACAGCCGTCTGCATGAACGCAATGGGCGCAGCTCCCGAAGAGAATACCGACAACGCCTCAATACTGCTTCGCTACGCCAACGGCAGCAATGCGGTCATCAACTACTTTTCCAATGGTAGCAAGCTCTATGACAAAGAGCGCCTGGAGGTTTACAATATGGAGCGCACACTGGTGATGGAAAACTGGCGCAGGCTAACTGGCTACGGTTTCAAAAATTTCTCTTCAACATCCGCTGCTCAGGACAAAGGCCACCATGAGCAATTTTCCCGCTTGATGAAAAGTATTAAAAGCGGGTCGTCACCCATTATACCTTTCGATGAGTTAGCAAATACTACACGGGCCACGATCGCAGCTATCGATAGCCTGAAAGCCAACAGGTGGGTTGCCATTTAACCCTTATCTTCGCGGCCATACAGCGATATATGACACACAATATCATGTTCTGGCTTCAGCCCTTTATTGCAGCCTTCACGGGTTGGTTCACCACCTGGATAGCCATTTTCATGCTGTTCCACCCCCGCGAGCCAAAGCGTTTCCTCGGCATTACCGTTCAGGGCATATTTCCTAAGCGCCAGAAGCAGGTAGCCGCCAAGCTCGGCAGCATGGTAGCCAGGGAGTTGATACACTTCGATGAGATCGCACGGCTATTGAAAGACCCTCAAAAGCTCAGGGATTTGAATCCCATCATCAGTAAACACCTTGATAATTTCCTGGAGGTAAAGCTGAAAGAAAAACTGCCTGTCATATCAATGTTCCTAGGCGAAAGCACGATTAGCAAGGTAAAGGAAGGCATGATGGAAGAGATTGAGTCCCTGCTCCCGGACCTCATTCAGCAATACACCGATTCCTTAGCTGGTTCTATAGACATCGAGCGTATGGTCACCGACAAAGTATCCAACTTTTCGTCCGACAAACTGGAAGAAATGTTGCTGAATGTTATGAAGAAAGAGTTCCGCTTTGTGGAGTTGATTGGGGGAGTATTAGGTTTCCTAATTGGTGTGTGCCAGTTGCTGCTGTCTTTACTCTAATACCCAGTGTTTACAGGGCGTCCTTTTTCCAGTTGATCGATTTTGTAACCGTATCGAACAATTTAAGGAATTCATCTTTTAACTCCCTGGACACTGGTATTTCCTTACCATTATCCATGGTCACGACACCCGTCATCTCAAAACGTCTTACGCAGCTTAAATTGACGATGTACGAACGGTGGACCTGGTAAAACGGGTGGTCTGCTACCAGTTCTTTGAAAAGCTCCAGGTTACATGAACTCACTAAGCTTTTGTTATCCAGCACAACATGCACCACTCCCCGGGCTTCCTCAAAATATAGGATATCATTGATATTTACGTAATCTACAGCCTCCATTCCCGGTATGCCAAGTTTTGAATTATAAGTATAGCTGGCCGTTTCTTCCAATGATAGCGCTTGTCGTTTTATCTCGCTTCGCTGAATGGCCTTATCTATCGCAAACCGCAGGTCTTCATCTTCAAAGGGTTTCAGGATATACCCACTCGTCTGGAATTTGATCGCATCGATCGCGTATTCCGAATATGCCGTAATAAAAATAATTTCACTGCTGATGTTCGGCACCAGCCTCAATAGGTCAATGCCATTTTTACCCGGCATCGATATGTCCAGGAACAGAATGTCATAATGCTTGCTCCGCAGGGCCGCAAGTGCAGGTTGCCACGAATTAAAAGTGTCCTCAATGGTCACCTCCGGGTACAATTCGAGAATGCTTTCCTTCAGTAGTTCCACTGCCTTCGGCTCATCGTCCACTATTACACAGTTGTAGCGTTTATCCATTGTATGGATTTTTTATTGTTATACGCACTATTGTTCCCTGCAATGGTTCCTTCTTGTCAACATAAATGATCGATATATGCATTCGCTCATACTTGTTGAAGATGTCCACGAGATCGTTGATCAATATGTCGCCGTACGATTCTTCTTTTGCCTGGCTGCCGCGCATCAGTTGTTTCGCTTTCTCCCGCCCCACCCCATCATCTTCCACGATGCACACTATGGCATTATTGTCATCTTCCCGTTCAAAACGGATACTCAAATACCCCTTGCGGTCCAGGTGCAACAATCCATGGTCGATAGCGTTCTCCACGATGGGCTGTAAAAGCAAAGCCGGAATGCTCACCGTAGTTTCAGATATATTATCACTTACAACGATTTCGTAGTCAAATTTATCCTCAAACCGCGCCTGCTGTAGTTCTATATAGTTGCGTAGGTTCTCCTTTTCTTCAGCTATAGTGATATACTTATTCCTCGACGATTTAATATAGGCCCTCAGCAGTTTCGAGAACTTCGTAATATGCGCCTGGGCATCCGGTAGTTGCTTCTTTTTAATAAAATAGAGCGCAGTGCTCAACGAATTGAATACAAAATGCGGATTGATCTGCGAGTATACAGAGTTTAGTTCCAGCTTCAGTTTCAAATTCCTCTTTATATTTTGGGCAGTCACAACGCGCCTTGTCACGTAAGCCACAAGCACCACAAGGAATGCAAAACTGGCAAGCCCTGCAAGCACGAAAGCCCTTTGCCAAGTGGTCTTCTGCCACCACCGTGGGGCTATGTAGAGGAGAAGGCTCACCTTCTTTCCTTTCCACACCTTATCATATGCTATTAGCGAAAGCGAATAATATTTGCCCGGCTCCAGGTAGGGCAGGTGCAACTCGTTGGCATTCAGCTTTTGATAATCTTCATCGATGTCGTTCAGTCGGAACATATATCGTGCCTTGCCGCTGCCCTCCGGGTTGATGATATCGGTAAAAAGGCTGGTATTCTTTTGGTCTATCGATATGGTGTCGCCATCCTTTATGTTATACAGGCTATCGTTATAACTGATCAGGAATTTATAGTTGTCAACAAACTGATCACTGGTGGCCTGTTTCAATAACGTGTCAGCAGGAACGTTTACTGTATAAAATCCTTTGTCGGTATGCAGCAATACCTTATGCGCGTAAACCAGCATGTCGTCAACGTTGTTATAGGCGATATTTTTAACGTTATGATATACTACTGGCGTTCCCACTGCTAATGGCCCGGTCACATTGCAAAAAAGTGTTCCGAAAGCACCCGCAATAGTGATCCTGTTACTGGCCAGGTCTATGGCTGCACCATTCAGCAGGTAGTTGCCAAACAAAATGCGCACGCCGGCACTATGGTAGTTGAGCATCAGCAGCCGGTCGTAATCTTTAATAAACACGTTCCCGAAGCTGTCCGTCTTAATAGCCTCTATTTTAGAAATGTGATTGGCGTCCAGTGTATTTTTGTCAATCACCAGCCTTTTCCCATCATAGAGCAATAATATTTTTTTGCTGTTATATATCCAGGTCGTGTTTGTATATCCATCATAATTTATATTGTCGTACCTGTCCTGGTCTATAACAACATTTGATGGCTTACCGTGTCCTTCTATGTAGTGCGAAACCCCAAGCCTCTTCGACAAAATGTAAAATTCACCTGGCGCCTTGATTGCAATATCCATTGGGCTCGCATAAGTACTCTCATCGTTATATCCGGAGTAAAGGTTGGCCACCCTTGATCGTCTATTGTCGTAAATATTGATCTTTTTGTTGGCCAGCAGAAATGATGTATCCCGGTTGTATGGGATAAGTTTCACTGCATTTTCATAATTGCCGGCTACATAGCTCACGTTATAATCGCTGTCCACACTCACCAGTTTTCTGCCTTGCTCATTCCACCATAAAGCCTTACTGTCTTTGGTCATACCGATGTATTGAAAATCCGGCAGATACAGCTGGGTAACTCTGCTCAACGCTCCTTCGCTGTTCGAACGCAAAAAAATACCCGAGCTGCTGGTACTTATGCATCTGCCCCAAAAACTGTTGTCTATCAAACCTGTAATTTTATTTCCGTCAACTTCCGGATCGTCGACCAGGTCCTTAACGGGAATTATCTTCACACATCGGAGCGAATCGTCCACTTTAAACACGTTTTGCTCCGTAACGATGTAGAAACAATGCTCTCTTCTTTTCTTGAACGAAATGAGCTTTATCTTTTCATGCTTCCGGGAAATGCTATCGATGTCCATCACGATAGACTTGCAGTTGTTCGCATTGAAAATGAAAACCCGGTGATCATCAATATCGTAATCCAGGTAATAATTTTCGAAGGAATTAACCATGCCGGATGTTTTGAATTGACTGATCGCAGTTGCCTCACAAAGCTTAGCTATCTTAATGCTGCCGATGCCATTAAAGGTTATTTTATATACCTGGTCGTGATAGGTTACGATAACAGCCCCAAAACTCAACGGCATAAAAAAGGGAAATGATAGTCCCTTCATATCATACACATGGAGTGTGTCATTCCACTCAACGCAGATAGCCCCGGCCCTGGTCACGTAAGTGCTGTAAAACATTATTCCGCCGGGATATTCCCTTATGTCTCTCGGGTATAGCGTCTTATCGGTAAAAGGCGCCACTATTTTCTTATACCGGTTGTTATAAAAATACCCTAGTTCATTGGATATGCTGCACGTCCATATTCTCCCCATCGTATCCTCATATAATTCCCATACATCGTCATTGGGCAGCCCTGCCTCAAAACCATATACCTTAGGCGTGTACCCGTTATATTGTATAACCCCTTTAGGCGTACCTATCCATATATAGCCGTGCTTGTCCTCCATCATGTAGTACACCTTGTTGGATGGCAAACCGGTGTTGATGTTCAGGTTGTATTGCTCCTGCGCCGATGACTGCCCTCGGGCCATTAGCACAACAACGAAGACGAGTAAAGCAATATGTAGACGTCTGTAGGCCAAAAGACAATTTGCGACAAAGATGCACAAAACCCCAAATATGGAAAATGCATTAACTTATAGACTAAACTCATATTTCATTGCAGATAGGCAGCTTTGCAAACCCCTCCCATTTTCGTAATTTTGATACAAATAACTGGCATGCCTCATTATCATTCCCTCGGGAATATCCCGCATAAGCGCCATACGCAGTTTCGCAAACCAGACGGTACCTTGTACGCCGAACAGCTTTTTAGTACCGAAGGCTTTTCGTCCAATTACTCTCTGCTCTATCACCTTCATGCCCCTACAGGCATCATTAGAACAGAAGAGCCGGTCGATGTATCGCCTAAAGCCGCATCAGATAACATACTGAAGCACAGGAGCTTCAAAGGATTCAGAATAGATCCCGAAACAGAGTTCCTGAAGAGCCGCAAAACCGTCCTTTTTAATAACGATGTGCAACTTACGCTTGCCGCTCCCCAGGGAGGCCTTGCGAAAAATACCTTCTACAAAAATGCCGATGCCGATGAGGTTTTGTTCATCCACGAGGGTACAGGCACGCTGAAAACCCAGTACGGCCAGTTGCCCTTTAGCTATGGTGATTACCTGGTTATACCTCGCGGCACCATCTATCAAATTGAGTTCGATACTAAAGACAACAGGCTTTTTATAGTAGAATCGTTCAGCCCTATCACCTTCCCTAAAAGGTACCTGAGCAAGTACGGACAGCTTTTAGAGCATGCGCCCTATTGCGAGCGCGACCTGCGTAAACCCCAGGACCTGCAAACCATAGACAAGAAGGGCGAATTCCTTATACAGGTACGGAAAAAAGGCCTGCTCTACCCCATTTGGTATGGCACCCATCCTTTCGACGTTATCGGCTGGGACGGGTATGAATATCCCTATGCCTTAAGCATCCACGATTTCGAACCTATTACCGGCCGTGTACATCAGCCACCACCCGTTCACCAGACATTCGATGCACATAATTTCGTTATCTGTTCCTTCGTGCCGCGCCTCTTCGATTACCACCCGCAATCCATACCTGCGCCTTACAATCATAGCAATATCGATAGCGACGAAGTGCTCTACTACGTCGACGGCGACTTCATGAGCCGCAAACATGTAGAGCGTGGCATGATCACTCTGCACCCGGGCGGCATTCCCCACGGACCACACCCTGGCACGGTTGAAAAGAGCATCGGCGCAAAAGAAACCAAGGAACTGGCCGTGATGGTCGACACCTTCCACCCGCTGAAAATGACCAACGACGCCCTCGGCATCGAAGATGACAGTTACATAATAAGTTGGATAGAATAATGTTTAAAAATGAAAGCATTTAACACAAGCTACATAAGAGTTAAAGCGTTGCTGAGAACATCAGCAATGGCAGAATGGAGTTGCACTCCGTGAGACACTTAACGCTCGTCTTTGCGTCTTAGCGTCTTTGCGGTTAAATTATCTCGCGACACAAACAACGTTATTTCAAAAACATTCAACAATGGAAGCATTAACAGCAAGTGCCAAAATGAAACAAGCGCAGGACTTCCTGCCTATCAATGGCACCGACTATATAGAACTTTATGTGGGCAACGCTAAGCAGGCCGCACACTTTTATAAGACAGCATTCGGTTTTCAAAACCTTGCCTATGCCGGCCCCGAAACAGGTGTGCGCGACGTAGCATCTTATGTACTGCAGCAAGGCAAAATTCGCCTGGTGCTCACCACCCCGCTCAAGTCAACTAACCCCATCTCTGAGCACATCTACAAGCATGGCGATGGCGTAAAAGTATTGGCATTATGGGTCGACGATGCCTATAAATCGTTCGAAGAAACGACTAAGCGCGGCGCCAAAGTGTACATGGAACCAAAGACCATCACCGACGAGAATGGCGAAGTACGCATGAGCGGCATCTACACCTACGGCGAAACAGTCCACATGTTCGTAGAACGCAAGAATTACAAAGGTATCTTCCTCCCCGGCTACCAGCCAATGACCAGCGATTACAACCCAACACCTACCGGCCTGCTCCACGTAGACCATTGCGTAGGCAACGTAGGCTGGAACCGCATGAACCCAACGGTAAAATGGTATGAAGACGTAATGGGCTTCGTCAACATCCTCTCCTTCGACGATAAGCAGATCAATACAGAGTACAGCGCCCTCATGAGTAAGGTAATGAGCAACGGCAACGGCTATGTTAAGTTCCCCATCAATGAACCTGCTGAAGGCAAAAAAAAATCGCAGATAGAAGAATACCTTGAGTTTTATGAGGGCGAAGGCGTACAGCACGTAGCTATCGCGACACACGATATCATAAAAACGGTACGCGAGCTCAAAGCCCGTGGTGTAGAATTCCTCAGCGCGCCACCTAACGCCTACTACGAAGACCTGCTCAACCGCGTAGGTAAGATAGATGAAGACCTGGCGCCACTACAGGAGCTCGGCATCCTTGTAGACTGTGATGAAGAAGGCTACTTGCTGCAGATATTCACTAAGCCGCTTGAAGACAGGCCAACACTGTTCTTTGAAATAATACAACGTAAAGGCGCGCAAAGCTTCGGCGCGGGCAACTTCAAGGCCCTCTTCGAATCCATAGAGCGCGAGCAGGCCAAACGCGGTAATCTCTAATGATGTCAAATACTTGAAATATTGCCATCCTGGTTAAAGGATGGCAATATTTTTGCTGCCACAGTTACAACAACCCCGGCAGGGATTCAGGGTAAATAGCCCCGGATGACATCCGGGTTAGCAAAAAAACCAAACACGGTACAACCCGGAAGGGGTTGAATAATCCTCTGGAAAAATGGAGGCCAACAAACAGGAACGCGAAACACTCAAAAAAGCCCTCAGCGAATGGGAGCAGGCCGGTCTTATCTCCCCTGAAAAATCCGCTGAGCTCGGGCACACCATCACCCCTTCTGATAGCGGCATGCAAGTGGTCGCACGTTATTTCTTTTTTATTGCCCTCTCCTGTATCATCCTTGCCTTCGCCGCCATCTTTATCGATGAAAAATTCCTCGAAAAGGTAAAAGCCTATTTCGCCTTCGGCAATCTGGCTATCGCAGGCTTGATGCTGGCACTCTCCATCGCGTGGTTCTGGTACATAACTAAGCGCCGCGAAAAGTTTAGCGAGATCACCTATGAGATATACATGGTGGTCGGTGCACTGGCAACGCTATGCACCCTCGTTTACATCTGCAAAGACATCGGCTTCGGCAGCAATTATACAGGCTTTCTCTTCGCGGCTTCTATCTTACTTGGCACCCTGGCGGTTTTCTTTCGTTCCAACGCGCTATGGGTTACCGCCCTCCTCGCACTCATGGGTTGGTTCGGCACCTTCAGCGATCTATATGCTATCAACAACCGCTTCCTCGGCATGAATTATCCGCTGCGCTTCACCGTCTTCGGACTGTTGCTTATAGGTTTTTCATTTGTCATCAATAAAATAAAGCTTGCCCAGTTCACTTCACGTAGCACCTACATAGCGGCTATGATCATTTTCTTCACCGGCCTTTGGGGCGTTTCCATCTTCGGCAACTTCAGCGACCTCGAGGCCTGGTCTAAAGTGCGCCAGGTGCATGTGCTCGCCTGGTCTATTGTCTTTGCTGCAGCCGCCCTTATTGCATTCATAGGCGGCATCAAGTACAAAGACGACTTCGCGCGCGACACCGGCGTGCTCTTTCTCCTCCTCAATCTCTACAGCCGCTACTTCGAATACTTTTGGGACACAGTGAATAAGGGCATTTTCTTCCTTATACTTGCAGTCTCATTTTTCTTCATAGGCCGCTGGATAGAAAAGAAAAAGAAAGCGAATGGCAAGATACTTCCTTGAGGTGATGTACGATGGCACGGCCTTCCATGGCTCGCAGGTGCAGGGCGATACGCCCACGGTACAGCTTGCCCTCAATACAGCGCTCAGCACCCTGCTGCGGAGCCCTGTTGAGACATTCGGGGCCAGCCGCACCGATGAGGGCGTGCACGCGCTCTGCAACTATTATCACTTCGATACGGACAAAGAACTGCTGCAGGTATTTTTTTACAACCTCAATTCCATCCTGCCTCACACCATCGCCGTCAACAGGATATTTCTTGCTGATGACCCGACGCTTAACGCACGCTTTGCGGCGCTCACACGGCGCTATCGCTATCGCATTTACACTAAGAAAGATCCCTTCCGCTACGAGCGGGCCTTCTATTTCCCCTTCAAGCTGGACACTGCACTGCTGCATGAAACAGCAAAGATCATCATGGAGCACACCAACTTCGAGACCTTCTCCAAGCGCAATACCCAGAGCAAAACCTTCCTTTGTACCATACACCAGTCTTATTGGGAGCAGCATGATAAAGAACTGCACTACGTAGTAGAAGCCAACCGTTTTCTCCGCGGCATGGTGCGCGGCCTGGTAGGCACGCAGCTGCAGGTAGCGCGTGGTAAAATGACCATCGAAGCATTCCGCGCCGCCATCGATGCCCGCGACTGCACCCTCGCCGATTTCAGTGTAGACGGCCACGGCCTCTACCTCGAGCACATCCAATACCCCGAAAATTCTTTAGTGGAATTGTATATTTAACCGTCATCCTGAACTTGTTTCAGGACCCTACGTAACGCGGGAAATACTCACGCTGGAAAAATTTTCACATTTGCACATTCCCAAATTTGCACATTAGAATCTACCCGCCATACAACCGCAGCTTCACCATCTTTATCGTCCGCTTCAGTTTACTCTCCTGTTGCAATTTCACATCATGCGGGCTCGGTTCTTTCTCCTTCACATAGCCGCCAATGCTGATACCTTTATCAAGCAGCCCCCGGTAAAAATCATTACCACTCGCATCGTCATGAAATACGAGGTGATGCTCTACCCCACCGGGGTATTTATTGCTCGATCGTTCTTTGATATCCTTTTTATGCGACACAAAGATCGCCGCCAGGTTCACGTGGTGCTCGTTACTTATATTGTCAGGCATCCTGAATACTAACTCAGTCATCCGGCTTGAATTACACAGCTCTAATATACATTAACTGAACAAGAATAAAATCCCCCCTAAACCGTCATCCCGAATTTATTTCGGGACCTTGCATAACATGGGCAACACTCGCGCTGGTCAACTTTGCGTCTCAGCGCCTTTGCGGTTAAAGATCACGCACTAAACAGCTTCGCAATAAAGAACGCCGCCGCCGCTGCGATGGACCCTATCACTGCCACCTTTATAGCCCCCGCCAAGGGCTTCTGCCCCGTAACTTTTGCTTTAAAGAATCCGAAGATGAACAGGCACACTACCGTAATGGCAGCCGAAAATTTCAACCCGTCGAATGGGTGTTGTACAAAGAAATAAGGCGTCAGCGGCACCAGCCCACCCACTACGTACGATAGCCCTATGTTGAACGCGCTGTTCCTTGCCCTTTTAGGGTCGGGTTTGTCGAGGCCCAGCTCATACTTCATCATAAAGTCTATCCACTTCTCCTTGTCCTTGCTCATCTCGTCGGCTATCAGGTCCTGCGTGTCTTTGCTCAGGCCCATCTCAGCAAATACATCCCGCACTTCCTGTTTTTCCACCTCCGGCAGGTGCTCCACTTCATACTCCTCCCGCTTTTGTTCCGAATGATAGTGGTCCACCTCTGTGCGGCCCGCCAGGTAACCGCCGAGGCCCATGGCTATGGCGCCCGCAGCTATCTCCGCCAGGCCTGCAGTGATCACAATGCCGGTAGTCGATACCGCCCCGCTCAGCCCCGCAGCCAGTGCAAAGGGCACGGTTAGCCCGTCCGACATGCCGATGACGATATCCGTCACCAGGTCGCTGCTCTTAAAGTGTTGTTCTTCGTGTTTATTAGCCATTAAAATGCTGTTCCAGGCTTTGTTTGATAATGGCTATGCACTCGTCTACCTGTGCGCGTGTGATCACAAGTGGTGGTGCAAACCTTATTTTATCGCCATGGGTGGGTTTGGCCAGCAGGCCGTTCTCCTTCAGTTGCAGGCACAGGTCCCAGGCCGCATCCTTTTCGGGATGGTCTATCACTATCGCATTCAGCAGCCCCTTGCCGCGCACTGTCGAGATATGCGGATGGTTCAAGGCCAGCAGTTGCTCGCGGAAGTACACCCCCTGCAGCAGCGCGTTCTCGGCCATTTTTTCGTCTTTCAGCACCTGCAGCGCCGCCATCGCCACCTTGCAGGCCAGCGGGTTGCCGCCATAGGTACTGCCGTGTTCGCCCGGCTTTATGCACAGCATTATCTCGTCATCGGCCAGCACTGCCGATACTGGCATAGTGCCGCCCGATAGCGCCTTGCCCAGTATCAGTATATCCGGGCGCACGCCTTCATGGTCACAAGCCAGCATCTTGCCCGTGCGGGCCAGGCCCGTCTGTATCTCGTCGGCTATAAACAGCACATTGGCATCCTTGCATATTGCCGCAGCTTTGCTTAGGTAACCTTCATCAGGCACCACTACGCCCGCCTCGCCCTGTATAGGCTCTACCAAAAAGCCCACCACGTTCTTATCCTGCAGCGCGGCCTGCAATGCTGCTATATTATTATACTCTATCACCTCAAAACCCGGCGTATAAGGACCGAAATCCTTTTTAGAATCCGGGTCGGTACTGAAGCTGATGACCGTAATAGTACGCCCATGAAAGTTCTCCGAGCATACCAGTATCTTGGCCTTGTTCTCGGGCACGCCCTTTACCATATAGCCCCATTTACGGGCCAGCTTCAGGGCCGTTTCTACCCCCTCCACGCCCGTGTTCATGGGCAGTACCTTATCGTAGCCAAAGAATTTGGTAATGTATTCCGTGTACTCGCCCATCAGCTCGCTATGAAAAGCGCGCGATACCAGCGTGAGCCTCTGTGCCTGTTCTATGAAAGCTGCTATGATCTTCGGGTGACAGTGCCCCTGGTTCACAGCCGAATAGGCCGAAAGGAAGTCGTAATAGCGTTTATCGTCCACGTCCCATACATACACGCCCTCGCCGCGGCTCAAAACCACGGGCAGCGGGTGATAATTATGCGCCCCGAAACGCTCCTCTTTATCCAGGAAATAGCTCGTCTTATCCGATAAATTCGTAGTAGCTAACATAGGACAAATTTAATCATTTGGGGCGAGAGGGCTGCATGATTTTTATCACCGGCATCAATATGGCCTAACCGAAGACTTGCCGCGTGATGCGAACAACACAGTAGACCAGAAATACTATTAACACAATACCGATGAAGATCGTACAATACATGCCAAAATAGAAACCCGCGCCATAGTGCGTATGGGCGTTTAACACCATAAAATTAAACGCGAAGAAATAAGCTAAATAGATACAACCAGCAAGTGCTAATACCATTGCTAATATCCAAAGGAGTATTCTCATAGGTTGTATAGTTAGATAATCTAAGATACTACCTAAAATTTATCTCGGTTTCATGCGAAATACTTTCTCGCCGATGGAATAGAGCTGACCTTCTTCTTCAGGCTTGTGTTTGTCGTTACGTTCGTTGATCTCATTCATCTTTTCGAGGAGTGTCATCAGGCGCTCGAGGTCTTCCGGTGAGATATTTGGTTTATAATCGTTTTTACTTGTTTCCGGCGGTTTTATAATTACCGATTGACCGGCAATTTCGACTGTACCCAGCAGCTTTTCAGATTGATTTTCAGTAGGTTTCGCCGTTGATTCATAATTACCGATAATTACCGATCCGGAATTTTCACCCGTAACGGTGGTACCGGCTTCGCCTGCATTATCGTGAGATTGCTTCGGCGCGCCAGACCCGGTGGCCGCGCCAGCTTCTCGCAATGACGCGAGGGGAAAATCAACCAAAGGCTGCGGTTCGCTTAGTTCAGTTTCTTGTACGTTATCGTGATATTGCGTCGTACCTCGCCCGTCTTCACTGCGGGCAGGCAATGAGGCGAGTGTGGGTTCTTCATATTCTATGTCGTATGGGTGAAAGCCGGCAACCGATTGGGATTTGAGGAAGCCATCGGCATAGTCGGTGATGGTTTGAAGGATCTCCATGTTTTTAGGTCCCACCCATTCGAGGAATTTTTGCATTAACTCCATGTACTCAGGCTGCGTGTGCTTTTTCTTGGAACGCTCGATGGTGAGCATCATCTTTCTAATGATCTCGGACTCCTGCAATGTGGGGTAGCGCTTGCCGGGTGGCCGGCTACGGATATCATCGTTCAACTCCTGTACGTGAGCGTAAAAGTTCTCGATGATCATTGAAGGCATGAGGCGAGAGGCGGAACGGAGGCGATGCCAGTCGCCTGCCTTGGTCCACAAATAAAGTGTTTTATCGGAGACGCCTACTTCTTCGGCGATCTCGCCCTGTGTTTTATTGGTTTGAAAAAATAGGCCACGCGCCTGCAGGTGCTTCTGCTCGTTGACTGTTTTCATAAGTGAAGGTTTAGTTGAATAAGTTGATCCGGTTGACTAGTTGATAAGTTTTAAAGGTTAAAAAATATAAAAACCGGCACAAAGGTACGATGGTGAGAAAGGGAGTTGCAAATAATGATATCCACATTTTTTGCTTGTGGGGGAAGGCACAAGAACGCGTGGCTACAAAGCTAAGCTGCATTCTTGCGCCAACAGGGAGCATGATGCTGAAATAAATTCAGCAGGACGGAGAACCAAAAACGGTCAGCGCTTCGCGCGTTTATCCATCAATTCATCCAGCTTTTTCAACTTGCCGGCCCAGAACTTATCATACTCATCGATCCAACTCTGCAACTCATCGAAGCCCTCTTTATTCAAAGTACAATGCCGCTCCCTGCCAATGTCCTCAATAGCTATGAAACCCGCCAACGATAATAACTTGATGTGCTTGGACACGGCGGGCCGGCTCATGTCGAAGTGTTCGGCCAGTGCATTGATGCTCATGCGTTCCTTGCTGAGCAGTTGCAGCATGTACCGCCTGCCGGGGTCGGCAATGGCCTGGAAGATATCAGCCTGCTGCATAACTCCTCCTTTCATTGATGCGTTTGCTAATGCGTTTAAGAATGCGCTGCCAGCCCTTGCCCATCACCAGGAATGGGATGAAATTGCGCATGCCGCGGAAGCCGCTATGCTCCAATTGCAACTCAGTGCCACCCTCCACCGGGCGCAGCGTCCAGGTGACTACGGAATCAAGCGTTATTCTGCCCTTGCCCGGTCCGCCGCGCCAAGAGTAAGAGAGTTTTTCATTGGGCACCAACTCCAGCACCTCGCAATATACATTGCCATCGAAACCGACCCTGATGCGCGGTGCAGCATGAAAGCTGAACTTGTGGCCGACGAGCGGCTTAAAATCATTCTTCATGAGCCACTGTGCCAGCAGTTCGGAATCGGTAAGAAATTCCCAAACCGTCTCTACGGGATGCGGGTAAAAATAGCTGTGCCTGATCGTTCGTTCCATAATCGCGTAACTTTTAAGTTACACAAATATAAGTAACTTTTTAGTTACTCGAAATATTTTTTGGGAAAGCCGTGAATGAAAAGCTGAGGTGCCTTGATTAAGCTGACCCATCGCGAGCGAGGTCCCGAAATAAATTCGGGATGACGAAGGAAGCACATATCAATCGGGAGCGAGGTCCAGAAATAATTTCGGGATGACCGCGGGAGGGCGTGCCAGCCGAGAGCAAAGCCTTGAAACAAGTTCAGGATGACGACGGAAGATTGACGATATTTGAACTATTAAAACAAGAAGATAAATGCCACAGACTACAGGAGAATTTACGGTGAACCTGGTGCCGCAGACTGACAGGGAAATACCCGGCCTGGGCCGCATGACCATAGATAAACAATTCACAGGAGGGCTGGAAGGCTCATCGCAGGGCCAAATGATCAGTGCCACTACTGATGTAAAGGGGTCGGCAGTATACTCAGCCATAGAACGTGTAACGGGTACACTTGAGGGCAAGAAAGGCAGCTTTATACTACAGCACACGGGCATCATGGACCGCGGCAACCCATCGTTAACGGTTAATATCGTGCGCGATTCAGGGACGGATGAATTAAAGGGTATCAGCGGCTCACTGGTCATCCGTATGGAGGACGGGAAACACTACTATGATATGGACTATACAATAAGCGAGGACTAGCCGGTAATAACCTGGCGAGTCCGAAGGTTAACTGTTAGTCAGTGCATCCAGGTCCGCAAGGTTGAGTTCCGGTTCGGGAACGGCGGCTGGCTCATGGGCATTTATCTTGTCCAGTTCCAAAACCGTATGGCTGCCATCTTCGGCCCGGTGGAACATAGGCAGGAAACGTGCGCCGTATACCAACTCGTTTATAGTGTAAGATGTGCGTTGCTGCACGGTGTTGGAAAAATGATCGTCGAAGGCCTTGACGGCAACGATGAGCTCAACGCGGGAGTCGAGCAGGTCTTGTTTGGTATAACCTGCAAGTGGGCTGTTCTCATCGAGCGGATGAACGACGGTCCAGCTAAGGGCCAGGGAATTTACTTTGGTGTATTCCAGTTTAAGGCTGTAAAAATGTGTAAGTTCCCGGTCTTTTTCCTTTACATGCACGGCGGCTGTGACCATGGCTTCGGCGTCGGTAAGGTGATTGTTTTTGTAGGTCGCCATGCGGAACATCAAGGCACGGCCACCCCTGTAAGGGGCCACGAGTGCATTTTCGCTGAATATAAGGTATGCACGGGGACGCGTAAAGCGCCCGTAAAGCATGCCGGTAACAATGGCGAAGGCCAGGATGCCCACAAAAGACTCTGTAGATGCTACAAAGCTGGTAGCAATGCTATGCGGCGCTACGTGACCATAGCCCACGGTAGTAAGGGTCTGTGAGCTGAAAAAGAAGGCATCGAGGAAGCGGTGAAATTCGGAGTCATGACCATCGATACCCATTAGCTGGTCGACACCGATGAGGTAATAAATGCTTGCAAAAAGCAGGTTGGTAAAGGTGTAAAACAGGAGGATGCTGATCCAGAATTTAGCACGAGACATGCGCAGCAGTGTATGAAACCAACTAATGCGCTCCCAAAAGGGCATGCCCGTTTTGCGAAGGTTGGTGCTACCATCTTTATTGGTCAGCCTGCCGCCCTCGACATTACTGTTAGGGCCAAAGCCGGAGTTATCAATATTGTTCACCTTAACCTTGCGTGGTGTGCTCATTCTCAGCCTGCTTTACGAGTTCCAGACGCAGCGCCAACAATATGGCAACTACGGTTATTATACAACCTAAAGTTAGCACAATTACCGGGCTTAAGTAGCGTGAAAGAAGATAGTGAAATACTATAAAGACAAAGAAAAAAACAATGAGCTTTGCCGTCCAGTCGCGCAAAGGAACAATATTAAGAACGGAGGTATTCAGTATCCTGGCAGTGTGATAGAGGTAATAAGCCGCTTGCAGCCATGTACTTATAGTAAAAGCGAGGGCGAGGCCCGGCAAGCCCATTAAACGATATAGCGGGTACATCAGGGCGCAGGCAATGACCAAATCGCCAATCGCGCCGATATTAATAAGATGGCCTTTGTGCCGGTTTTGCATAACAGTAGTGAAGTTGTACGCACGCAAGGGGACCACAAAAAGTGCTGCAAGGAAAATGGGTACCGACTCGTGGTATTTGTGTTTATAGATAACGTCAAAGATGTCGTGGCGAAAGAACAACAGAAAGAAAAACAAAGGAAAGACAATGGCTGAAAGCAAGCGCCCTGACCTCAGATTGAGATCAATGGCATGCTTATCATCATCTTTTCTGTCGGCAAGGCTTATAAGCGCTGCGCTACCTGCTGCACTTAAGATAAGTGGTAAAAACGGGATATCGTTGGAACCATTGAAATAGATTGCGGACAATGCAGCGGTAAGAAAAAGCGATACTAATAACTTATCAATCCACTTGAAAGTAATCTGTGAAATATCGTAGAACATCATGTGCCGCCATAACTGTTGTGAGGCCTGCAGCGACAGCGTACTTTCGTCGGCAGGCACAATGCGTGCAGCTTGTTTGAAGACCATATTTACATATACTGCCAGACGGATAATGGCTATGACAAGCAGACCGACAAATAATTTGTCCAGAGACTGCCCGGTGTACAGGATATACCAGTGCAAGAAACAGAAAAAGAAAGCGTAAGCGCCATTAACGATGGCAACGAAGCGAAAACTTCTGCAAACGATCAAAAACGTTTCGATGATAGCGGAAGCGGAAAAGACCAACAAAAAAATAAATGAAGTAAGAAAACCGGCAGCGCCAGCATATGACTGCATAGCGGCAAACATAAAAGCGGCCGCCATGACCCAGACCGAGTACAGAATAAAATTTAGTTTTTTTATGCGGCGAAAAAGCGCCATAAGTACCGGGGCCGTGTAGGTGGGTATGAATGCGTGGATGCCTGCACAGGCGACGGCAGTGAGCAAGGGTAACTGTGCCCAAAAACTTATGTATTTACCATTCAGATCAAGGCTGAGCTGCCTGCTGTAATAGATAGCCGCCAGTGCACTCGCCAATGCAGGGAGGAACCTGATGAGGAAAATGAACAGGGATTGCCCGAAAAACGAATTACTTTTTGCTTGCTGCAAAAGCTTCACACTCTGTCCTGTTTAGTTGTTTAATAAGCCTGGCCGGGTTTCCCGCTATCACGCAGTAGCCATCAGGGAAACCAGAAGTAACTATTGCGCCTGCGCCGACGATCGTAAAATCGCCAAGCGTGACACCCGGTAGAACAACAGCACCCATACCTAACCAACAATGTTTACCAATTACTATGGCAGCAGCGGGTGAATGCTTTTCATTGTCAATAAAATCATGGTTAGCCGAAACTATCCCCACATTAGGCCCAATGTTAGTATAATCGCCAATTGAGACACCATTTTGGGCGTTGATGTATACACAAGGCGAATCGCCTGGGTAAGTGCCTTTCCCGACAACCAACCTGCCGGGTACATGAATCGTGCTTGTATGATGCACTGCCCATTTAACGCCGGCATTTTGCCTCAGGACCCTGCGGAACCAAAAATCCATAAGGTAAAAGCCAATACTCATCTCTTCCCTTAAACGGAAAGACCTGCGTAATAAGTATGGTAAACCCTTACTCATTTTCCGAGGGTGCCTGCTTATTTTTCCTGAACAGCGGATAAAAGGCGCCCAGGCAAATGCCAATCAGCAGAATACTGCTGATCAACCCGATCTTATTGCCTTTATTAAATGCAGGCGATGTAAAGCGGAATTCTATATTATGCTGACCGGCAGGAATCCTGATACCTCTCAAAACATAGTCGGTGCGATAGACAGGTGTTTCTTTGCCGTCTACGAAGGCGTGCCAGTCCTTGTAATAAATATCTGAAAACACGGCGAAACCGTCTTTACTATTACTAGACTTGTAGGCGATGTTGTCAAGTCCATATTTTGCGAGGGTAACGGTTGCCGAGCTATCCTTAGCGATTGTACCGGTTAGCTGATCTTTGTACCGAGCACGCAAAACGGCTGTGTTCAAGGGTTCGAAGGCACCGGCAACTTTGGCTGTATCGCCAATCTTACCGGCGTTGAGCGCGCTCATTTCGTCGTCTGCGGTATTGGCCCATTTTATCTCGTTGACAAACCAGGCATTGCCACAAGCCTCTCGGTTCAATTGCACACCGGGTTCCCCGCCCTTCACCGGAAAGATAAAATACTTTGTGTTGAGCATATTCAGCACTTGCGCATTTACATTTCCCGTCTTGAAATCCATTTGCCTATCGATGAGGTCCTGGTATATTTCAAGTTTAGCAGGGTTATAACCGCCAATGCATTTGTGGTAGTATGCCTGCATGGCGTCGTTGTAGATATCCCTGGTCACATCCATGACACGATAGTAAGGGTCCTTGTCCTGCAAGATCTGCTCATCAACCTTTCGCTTCTGGAAATTAGCTTCATAATCGGACTCATCCTGGTATTTCTCCGAGTTAAGATAGTTACTATCCACACGCAAGAGATCGGCCGCAACCAACACGCCAATGCCAATTATCAGTACGTTGGCCTTTACCTTATTTTTGATATAGGCCCAGATGAGGGCTGCCGCTACCAATATAAACGCTGCACTGGTGAGGGCGCTTTTCATAGCATAAGAGGCGCGATCTTCCCTGAGCGCATCAACGATTTCCTTCTGGTAACGCGCATCGGCCTGGTGATTGGTATAAGAAAAGAACATGCTACCGCCGAAGGCTAACAGAAGACAAAGACCAGCAGTGATACCGGCTGCAATCTTTAGCATTTTCCAAAGCTCTTCCTTCGTCACTTTGTCTGTAACGATATCGTTAAGCGCCCATAAGGCCATGAGAGGGAACATTAATTCGGGAATGACCAGCACCATGGTGGGCGTTCTGAACTTATTAAGCATTGGCAAGGTATCAAACAGGAAATAATTGAGCGCCGCAAAATTCTTACCCCATGACATCGTGACGGCCAATATGCAGACAGCGAGTATCCACCATTTATGCCTGCTCCTGACAACCATGAGGCTGAGCACAAAAAGAAAGCAGATAACAGCACCAAAGTAAACAGGCCCGGCAAGAAAAGGCTGAGGACCCCAATACATGGGCGCACCACCAATTTGCCCGCCGGTGAGCTCTGATAATTTTGGCGCTGCGTCAGCAGGTTCATCGGAAGAGCCCCCGTAGAGAAAAGGTACTAAAAACGAAAAGGTTTCGCCCACCCCATTGCTCCAGAGAAAAGCGTAATCTTTATCCAGCCCCCCGTTTTTTTTGCCTTTATCATGCCCCGATAATTCGCTTGTACCTCCACGCATGGTCTCTTTAGCGAAATCGGCCGTTGAAAGGAGACCCGGGGCAGCAGTACCCAAGGCGATGACAGCCGTTACAAGTGACACGGCTGAAGCTATGAAGAACTGTTTTAGCGTCTTATCCTTTAAAGCGGTAATGAACAGGCTGATAAGCATAAAGAAAATAACGATCATCAGGTAGTAGGTAACCTGGTAGTGACCATTGCCTATGAGAAGCGCAAGGGAGATGCCCAAAAGGGGAATACCCGTCCACCATCGGGCGCGATAAATGAGCAAAAGACCGGCAATCACTGCCGGCATATAGCCAATAGAGAACATTTCCGTCTCATGACCGGCAACGATGATACCCACGTTAAAAGTGGAAAAGGCATAAGCTACCGCCCCAATGGCACTCAACCATTTATTGACATTGAGCACGCGCATGAGGATGAAAAAACAAAGCATGGCCAGGAAAAGAAAGTGGGCAGGCTTAGCGAAAATGCCTACAATAAAAGTTTGTATAGCATATATATAGTTGTTGGAGCCGGGCAGATAATAGGTAAAAGTTGGCATGCCGCCGAACATACTGTTGCTCCACATAACGTCCTCGCCCGTCTTTTCGTGCCACTCTCTACCCTCCTGCGACATAGCAATCCAGGAAATCGTATCGCCCATTAGCAGCTTTTTGCCCTGCAGTGCCGGGTAACAATAAATAAGGGCCAGAACTGCAAAACCTACAATTATGAGGATCTCGTGCAAGTATTTTTTGAGCATAAGTTGCGCTTTAATGAAACAAAAATAGGGGTTCTATTTACTTATGAAAGGATGGACGGAAAAAAAGCAAGTGACGGCAAACGGTTCCTTGAAGCGAATGCATGTTGGGTAACCCGATCTCACATGCTGCAAAATAATATACCTTGATAAATATGCTCTTTAGGGCTTACATTTGCGCCTACCAAATATGCTTCCTAAGGAACTACTGCTAAAGGCATACCGTTTGATGATGACAGCCAAAGCCATGGCTGAAATATATGACGCAAACCGCCAGGTTTGCAAATACGTGCATAGCACATCGCGCGGACATGAGGCAATACAGTTGGCTACCGGCTTTTTGCTGAAGCCCTGCGATTTTGTGAGCCCTTATTACCGGGACGAGAGCCTGATGCTGGGCATGGGTTACCGACCTTACGAACTGATGCTGCAACTGCTCGCCAAAGGCGATGACCCTTTTACAGGAGGCAGGGAATACTATAATCATCCCAACATCCGGAGAGACAATTATCCGAAGATCATACACCAAAGCAGTGCGACGGGCATGCAGGCCATACCGACTACCGGCATTGCGCAGGGAATACAATATATAGAAAAGCAAAATTTAATAGACTACCCCACTCCACCAGTTGTAGTATGCTCACTGGGAGACGGCAGCGTAACTGAAGGCGAAGTGAGCGAGGCATTCCAGTTTGCTGTATTGCACCAGCTGCCGATGATCTACCTGGTGCAGGATAATGACTGGGGCATCTCGGTGAGCAGCGATGAGGCAAGAACCATGGATGCCTACGAGTTTGCGGGAGGCTTTAAGGGAATGGAACGTGTGCGGATCAATGGCAGTGACTTTACCGACTCGTATAAGACGATGGAATATACCATCGACTGGGTGCGCCGCGAGAGGAAACCCATACTGGTGCACGCAAAAGTTCCATTGCTGGGACACCACACATCGGGGGTAAGAAAGGAATGGTACCGAACACCCGAAGATCTAGCCAAGCACGCGGTAGACGATCCCGGGCCGAAACTGAGAAAATTATTATTGCAGCAAAAGGGCATTACGGATGCTATGCTGGACGCCATAGAGCAGGAGGAGAAAGATTTTGTGGCGCGGGAATTTGAAGCCGCTGTGGCTGCGCCGGAACCTGATGCAAGCACGGTGACTGACCACGTGTTTGCCCCCTGCCCCGTGAAAGAAGAAAAGGGTAACGTCGCGCCGGCCGGGCGTGAGAAGGTGGTAATGGTAGATGCGGCTTTGCATGCCGTAGAGGAAATATTGCAGGACAACCCTGAGGCGCTGTTTTACGGGCAAGATGTGGGCAAAAGACTTGGAGGGGTGTTCCGTGAAGCGGCGACGCTTGCAGATAAGTTTGGTGATAACCGTGTATTCAATACCGCTATCCAAGAAGCGTATATAATCGGCTCTACAGTGGGTATGAGTGCGCTGGGACTGAAGCCCATAGTGGAGGTACAATTTGCAGATTACATCTATCCCGGTCTGAACCAACTGGTAACCGAAATAAGCAAATCGTGCTACCTGAGCTGTGGGAAATATCCTGTCTCGTGCGTATTGCGCGTACCTATCGGGGCTTATGGCGGCGGCGGACCCTATCATAGCGGCAGTGTGGAAAGCACCCTGGCCACAATAAAGGGTATCAAGATAGCCTACCCCAGCAATGCTGCAGACATAAAAGGTATGATGAAGGCCGCCTTCCTGGACCCAAATCCTGTGGTGATGCTGGAGCATAAAGGACTATACTGGAGCAAGGTACCCGGCACGGAGGAAGCCAAAACCGTGGAGCCTGACAGGGACTATGTATTACCGCTTGGCACGGGTAAGGTAGTGCTCGAGGCCAGCGAAGAAGCTGTAGACAATGGTGAGTCGCTATGCATCATTACTTATGGCATGGGCGTTTACTGGGCAAAGAATGCAGCCAAGCAATTCGCCGGACAGGTGGAAATCGTCGACATCCGCAGTATCTATCCCCTCGATGAAGACCTGATCTATAATACTGTTCGCAAGCACGGCAAGTGCATCGTTTTGACCGAGGAGCAATTGCGCAATTCATTTTGCGAAGCCCTTGCGGGACGCATTGCCCAGCACTGCTTCAGCAGCCTAGATGCACCGGTGCAGACCATAGGTGCGCTGGACCTACCGGCAGTGCCTATGAACATGATATTGGAGGCAGCTATGCTGCCGAGCGCCGATAAAGTGGCCGCACGTATTGCGGAACTACTGAGTTGGTAAGGCTAACCTGTTCCTTTCCTACAATCTCAAAACAGTCAAGGCTGTGTAATATGGTGCTTCCTGCGCTTACGGGCAGCGTTCCAGGCTGTAAACCTGCCATACAAATAACTGCCACCTTTCAATAACACCACTAAAAGGACAAGCGGGATAAGGAAGCCCATCCAATTGCCGCCCGGGCCTGCTAAAAGAATTGTGAGCATAAAATGAATGTTTAGGTAAATACAAGTTACATAAATTTATCTTATCACCAGCAAATTACCTTGTAAACATGTCTTTTGTCGCCTATGTAGAGCTTGACGAAATAGACGCCGCTACCCGGCCTAAAGAGGGCAATATGCGTGGTATTGTTGTACGACGTTGCAGTGAATGAATTCTTATAAACCAGTTTGCCTATCTCGTTCGTGACAGCCACCTGCATTTCAGTACCTGCATTGGCCGCCCAGTTGATGTAGATATTGCCGTCGTGAACAGGATTGGGATAGACAACAGCTTCTTTGTCGCTGATCCAGTCGACGCGGCGGGTAGCTGAATAAAAAGCCTTACCATCCACGAGCGTATATCTTAGTCTATAGAATGCCGATCCACCTTCGGCCACGACGGGGGTATCAACGTAGCTATAAGTAGCAGGGGCCTGGTGCAAAGCAGTGACTGTATAAATCGGGTTGAATGAGGTGTCATTATAGGAACGCTGCAACTCATATTGACTTACCGATGTGTCGATATTTGAGGTCCACTCTGCTTTAACATGATCGTAGGTGATCTTGTAGGCATCGAAGCTGAGATAATCGGTGGCCAAATCGATAGTGCCGGTGGGACCACCATCGTTGAACCAGAACTCGGATAGAGCATTGACGTTCAGCTCTGCATAGTAGCCCTTATCGTAGGGTACCCATTTAACAGACGAGTACGGATAGTAAGTGTAAGTACCGCCAATATTATCGTTCAATGTACCGTTGATATTGGTTGTGTTCGGGTCACTGTATTTAGTGATGCCGAGGGAATATGCGTCGACAGGTTTTGAGCAAGAAGGACAGGAAGTGTCGCTGATCACAGCACGGAATTCGCTATCGAGTATGTAAAGCCTTACCCCGGTACTATTGCCGGGCTGTTGAGAGGGCGTTACGGTGTAATTGCGCGGGAAGAGATACTGGCTTGCCGAATTATTGGCGACGCTACTGTGGGTATACATAGAGACAGTTGTGTTGCCGAGATCCTGGGCATTAGGCTGAACGTCCACAAGAATGCCTGTACCGGAAACAAAGGGCATCCATTGATTGCCTGTTACGTTTTGCTCCACAGGCCCGACTGAAGGACCATCGTATACAGGGTTTAACAGGTCGAAGATATGGATGTCGTCTATAGCCAGGCCTTCGCGTGTGGTGCCCTGATCGGAACGAAAGCTGAAGCGCAGGCGAATGGGCTGCGACCCAACAGGCAAGGGAATAGATGCTACATGCCAACGAGTATCGTTCTGTAAATTCCAGAGCTGAAAGTTCTGTTCATTATACCAGTTGGTGCCCTGCCCGTTCAGTCCAAGAAGCGACCAGTTAAAGCCATCGAAGGAATACTCAACAATGGCTGCATCGCAAAGTGTGCCGCCACAGTTTTCAATATCAGAAGCCATGCTGAAGCTGAGCATAGGATGCGATAAAGATGAAATATCGAAACAAGGCGAATACAAAAACGATGTCTCCAGGTTATTGTACAAACCAGTCAAATTAGTCTTCCAGGCCTTTGTGCCACTGGCTGCCTTATTGATCTTTGGTGCAGCGGGAGTTCCATATTGCCATGAATTATTGATGCCAGCACTATACCAAAAGCCATCGTTTGCCTCAAAGTTCTCGAGATACGGGAACAATGTGACAAGCGGCTCGTTGTGGAATACATAGTTGGCAATGGTATCATTTGCAAGATAGTCATCTCCGGGAGCCACGAGCCAAACATTCAGGGTATGCGCACCCTGGGCTGTGAGTTGCATCGTTTGGGTAAAGGTGTAGTCAATTGTATCTTTTCCAGCAATAGAAGGGATGCTTTCGGATACCACGGGACCATTATCGAGCCTATAATAGACTGCGACATTGTTTTGAACAACATTGACGCTGTTGTATATCCGGACAGTGAGGGGAACACTAGCACCCAAGCCACACTCTACAGCAGAAGGATTGACGACAGATAATAACTGTACGTCGTGCCCGATGATGTACATCCTGAAGTTGTCAATAGTCATACCAGATCCATAGCCCTTCATCGCAATGAGGTTTGTATCGTGCTGGCCGATGCGCAACTGTAAAGCCGGGCCAAAATTCTGTGCGCAGGTTTTCAATGCGTCGGTAAGGGAAAGTGTGCCGGAGTTATAGACCTGGCCTGGTATAGAAGCCGTATCGAAGGTCTTTATGATGATCCATGGCAAATTAGCATTGTCCGCGGCACGCACTGCAACATCGTTGCCTTGCAGGAATTTAGGCTTACCTGCAATCATATAGTCGTAGTCGACACGAATCTCGGTTGTGGCGGTGTCGTAGCCGGCAAGGTTAAAAGTTCCTATCAGATAGTTTTGAGCGCCGGGCATATTTATATTGGCATCCATACTTATGGAACGTGTGCCGAAAATCGTAATGCTATCGTTGACAAAGCTCCGTAAACGAGCTGTGTCCGGGGAAGTATTCGCATAATCCCAATGCTCGCTTGGCGCGATACCCATTGAGTCGCGGACGAGTGTAAGCGCAGACATAGCATCAAAGCCATCTATAAAGGGGGTCGCGAGGTTGATAGGCGCATTGTTCAATTGCCGGACCACCTTGATCGCCGTGTCGTTCTGTGCGACGGGATCAATGGCCGCAAGGTTCTTAATAGCTACCTGCAATGTGTAAGTGCCTACAGCAGAGAGATCCAATCCAGAAGGGATACTGATAATTGTATCAGCATTTGCTGCTAAAGTGAATGTGGAGTTGTAGGCTTGCCATGGACCGGCGTTCAAACTATATAGGAATTGGTAGTTAGCACATGGTACATCGTCAAGGTTGCGCACACGCACCTGCATGCCAACTGCATTTCCCAGTTCGCTATTGGCGAATTTGCGGCCGCTAACCGGCGACACGATCTCCTGTATCGCAAGGTCGCCATTCGAGAAGTTGCCGGCGCATGTGCCGCTACCGGGCGTGCGATATACAGCGATGCTGCGATAGCCACCAATTCCGTCAATTATGGGGCGAATAGCCAAATAATAAGTGCTATCGGGAGACAAACCCTGCAGTGTATAGTTCGTTGCGCCAACAGTATCAATGGAGACCATGACCGCGCCTATCTTGCGCATCACTTCGTATGTTGCGGCATTAGGCACAGCGTCCCAATTTACACGCATGTAACCGGGACACTGTATAGAATCGAGACGCAGCTGCGGCATAGGATTAATGGCGAAGGTGCCTGAAACAGACGATTCTGCAGTATTGTTTCTTTGCAGCAATATCTTACATCTTCCAGAACTGATATTAGGAACTGCCCAGGTGTAGTACCTCCGGCCAGACGGGATATTGTTATCGATAAGGTTCCAATTGTTACCGTTATCTGTCGAGTACTGAAGTGTAAAGGCATTAGCATCGTCAGAAGCCTCCCAATAGATGCGCATAGAATCATTTGCCAACGCGGTGCTTTGTGTCATGGGCCAGGCAAGCTTTACGCCTTGCGGTACAAAATCATAAGCCAGCACATAGTCCTGGGCGCCTGTTGGTTGATCATATCCAAACACTTTCGCGGTATAGGAGCCTGCTACCGGATTATTGATGGTGACCTGTTCGCAGTTATTGAGGTGGTCCTCCCCTTCTATCGCATTATTGAGAATGTTGGGCGGTGCCGGGTCCAGTATTAATGGCTTATGTACGGCAGATGCAGGATCCTGAACAGTTAGATCGAGGTCGTTGATGAGTTGTTTAGCACTTAAGGGACTGGCAGCAGCGTCGTGCCAATAGAGCATTACTTTGAGCTGAGCTGTATTGGCAGGCACATTAATATTTATACTCTGCTGGTTGCCTTCAGTAATGGTATTGGTGGTATAACGATTACTGTCGAGTATCTGAAGTGAGCGCTGCAGGTTCAGGAAGCCGAATCCAAATCTATAGTCGGGGCCGGGGTTGCCGATATCGTTAGCACCGTTGAGAATAATTGTCTTCAAGATATCGGAACGTGGATCGTTATTAGCATGCAACTGTTTGTAACGCTGCGCAAGAAGAAGTGAAGCACCGGCCACCTGCGGGGAAGACATGCTTGTGCCGCCAGCTGTGAGGTAAGCGTTGTAATCGATCGTAGAAAAAACGTCTGCGCCATCTGCGGTGATATCCGGTCTTAGCCTGCCATCGTTCACCGGGCCCCGTGAGCCATCGGCGGCGTTTACGTAGAATTTTGTCGTGCTAGTGACCACAAGCACGTTTTTTGCCGGCTGGTAACCGCCGGTAACCGTGGCAAAGCCCTGGGGATAAGGAGGACGATTCAGATAGCCATCGTTGCCCGCTGCAAATACATGCAATACTGTGTTGTATTGGCGTGCCATGTTGTCCATAAGCTGCGCATAGGCATCGTATGTGCCCGAATAACCAGTGTCACCGACGATGATGGCGTATGAATTGTTGGTTACCGTCATATTGTAATCCCTGTGGCAGAGTTCAGTGTTAGCCAGTATATTGTCGTACAAATGGTTTACGATCCTGGCATGTGGGGCGACGCCTTCGGCTTTAGAATCAACGATGCCTGCACCAGCGGCAATGCCGTTGATGTGGACGCCGTGATGCGTGATATGCGCGGGGTTGTAGTTGATAATCCTGTCTTTCAGATCGGTGTGAAATATGCCGGATACATTGTCGCCAATGCCTATTGTCATACCATCACCCAACAAGCCGTAGCCGCCGAGCAACAGAGGAGCGTTCGCAATCGCAACATTTTCCTGCGCCTTCGATTCTTTATCGAGAGGTTCATTGTTGGTGGCCGGACTTATATATTGCAGCCCATACCAGGCAGCCAGCGCGGCGACCTTATCTGCAGGCAGGGACACACGATACATACCGAACTGTTCGAAATTTCCCGGGAGTATTGTTCCGCTAAAGGAGCTAATCAGCGTTTTAATAGCGGCCGGGTCAATGTCCTTAAAAAAGGTAAGCATTAAATCTACACTGGCCTTCGCCGTCGATAACTTCTTCCAGAGATAAGCGGGGATCTTCCATGCCCCTTGCATCGTGGTGATGCCGATAACGGATGGCCTATCGACATCTTTTAAGGCTACAGTAGGCTTCACCAAGGCTGTAAATGCTCTGTCACCGAGGTAATCTTTAATGTCTATTCCCGAACGGGACAGGACTGCCTTTTGGGCGGGCGTTGGGTTTAGGGTGAATGAGATGATCACCTGAACAGGAGTTTCGTCTTTTAGGTAAGAAACACTGTCCAGCCATTTTTGAGTATTGGTTGCCAGGTTGATCGTGCGGTCGCGCAAATGGACGATGCCGATGGGAGTTTTTTGCTGTGCCAATGAGCGAGCATAAAAGACCAGCGATAAGAGAATAATAGTCGTGTAGTGGAATATGCTGTTTCTCGTGATCTGCATAATAATACCTTGTACAGTAATAAAACTGCCCTAAATAGCCCTTATTGCACTCAACAAGTTAGCGAAAATTGAGGAAACGGCCGCGTCTATTGCACCCGTTCGTTGACAATAAGCTTATAACCAGAGCCATAAGCACTGAGAATCTCAATACCAGGGGCGTCTTTCAGCAGACGACTTATCTTAGTTATGTAGACGTCCATGCTTTTAGCGGAGAAGTAGTCGTCGTTTCCCGAAATCTTATCGGGAATTATTGAAACGGGGGCCAGGTCAATCCTGTTTTACACCATGGATCATGTTGGGGCGCCTTTAAAAAACATTTAACGGTGTGCGAGACCATATCAACATAGATGACCTTAAGGCCGGTATTTACATCGTCGCCATACGATCAAACAAAAGCACAACCTCACTCGTATTATCAGGGAGTGGTAACTTATAGATAAATTTAAACAGTAACCCCATATTTACGGCGTTTATTACTCTCGCGCAGCCATAAAAAGAATCCCGCCGGTTGGCGGGATTCTTTTTCAGTATCTAAAAAACGATTACTCGCCTTCTTCAGCTTTCTTCATTTTTTCTTTCAGCTCGGCAAGAGCACCCAGGTCGCCAAGTGTTGGTTTTTCCACTTTGCTCTGAACGTTCTTAACAGCCTTCTTTGTCTTTTCAGCATCAGCAGCAGCTTCTTTCTTAGCAGCTTCTTTCTCTTCAACCTTACCTTGCTCCCATACCTTAGTGTGGGAAACGAGGATACGCTTGTCGTTACGATCGAACTCGATGATCTGGAAAGGCAGTACCTCATCGGCTTCTACAGTACTTCCATCCTCCTTACGAAGGTGACGTGCAGGTGCATAAGCTTCGAGGCCATATTGCAACTGTACTGTTGCGCCTTTCTCATCTTTCCTTGTTACGTTACCCTCATGAACCGAACCGATCGGGAAGATCGTCTCGAAAGTGTTCCAGGGATCTTCTTCAAGTTGTTTGTGGCCAAGTGACAGCTTGCGATTTTCTTTATCGATGCTGAGGATCACTATGTCGATATTTTCACCAACCTTTGTGAACTCACCGGGGTGATTGTAGCGCTTGATCCAGCTCAGGTCGCTGATGTGGATCATGCCGCCAATACCTGTTTCCAGTTCCACAAACACGCCATAAGGAGTAATGTTTTTCACAACACCTTTGTGACGGCTGTCAACAGGATATTTTGTTTCTATGTTTTCCCAAGGATCAGCAGTAAGTTGCTTGATAGAGAGGCTCATCTTGCGTTCTTCTTTATCCAGCGTTACCACAACAGCTTCATGCTCGTCACCCATCTTGAAGAATTCCTTCGCATTGATAGGCTGAGAAGACCAGGTGATCTCAGAAACGTGCACAAGGCCTTCTACACCAGGCATGATCTCAAGGAAGGCACCATAATCTTCAATATTCACAACCTTACCTTTCACTTTAGCGCCTTCTGCTATCTCAGCAGGAAGGTTGTCCCAAGGATGAGGCGTAAGTTGTTTCAGGCCGAGGCTGATGCGTTTGCGTTCGTCATCAAAGTCAAGCACAACAACATTCAGTTTCTGACCATTTTCCAATACTTCGCTCGGATGCGTTACGCGGCCCCAACTGATATCGGTGATATACAATAAGCCGTCAACGCCACCGAGGTCGATGAACGCACCGAAGTCTGTAACATTCTTAACGGTACCTTCAAGAACCTGTCCTTTCTCGAGCTGAGAAATGATAACGCTACGCTGCTGCTCGATATCGCTTTCGATAAGCGCCTTGTGCGATACAACTGCGTTACGGATGGTTTCGTTGATCTTAACGACTTTAAAGTCCATTGTTTTGCCTACGTACTGATCGTAATCAGTTACAGGCTTAACGTCGATCTGCGAACCTGGCAGGAAGGTTTCGAGGCCATACACATCCACGATAAGACCGCCTTTGGTCTTAGATGTGATCGTACCTGTAACCACTTCGCCTGTTTTATAGAAGTCGACGATCTTTTGCCATGCGCGGGCCTGGCGGGCCAGCTTGCGGCTAAGGTGAAGATGACCATTGCGGTCTTCTTTCTCAACTACCATTACTTCGATCTCATCGCCGATCTTTACATCGGGCATGTCACGAAATTCGTTGAGCGACACAAGGCCGTCAGATTTGAAGCCGATGTTGATGATAGCATCAGTCTTCGTCAGGCCTACTACACTGCCGTGCAGCAGTTCAGACTCTGCGATGGACTTGAAAGTGCTGTCATACACCTGGTCAAGTTCCACACGTTTTTCTTTTGAATACGATGCTACGTTGCGTTTGTCAACGCTCCAATCGAAGTCATCGTGTGCTGTTTGAGCTGCAAAATCATTCTGTGATGATGTTGCAGTTGTTTGTACGGACTTCTCGCTTTCCTGCGGGATTCCGGCTGTTTCTAATTGGTTTTGATTTTCTTCCAAATTTTAGTCCCTCCTTTTTAAGTAGATTTTTTGGGACTGCAAAGATACGGTTATATCATGAAAACAGGGGATAAAATTTTAAATTTATCGTGTCGTTTTACAGTATCTGTAATATGATAGCAATATAATTCATGCATTATATTATATAAAAACGTGGTTTCAATCTTTTGTTAGCAGGAACCTGCCCACGATATCCCAAGGCGATGAGTGGGAGCCCAGCTAACCGAGTAGCGATTATTCCTAAACATCGGCAATGATAAAGGAGTATTTATATAAAAAGAGAAGGCCGTCGTTCTGACGGCCTTCTCTTTTTATGAATTCATATTTTTTATCTTATCAGGGTTACTTCACCTGTTTTTGTCATAAGCTTGCCATCGCACTTGAACTTAACGATGTAGTAGTATACACCGATGTCCTGTGCCACACCTTCGTGACTGCCATCCCAAC
>JAFDXN010000059.1 GCA_018267915.1 Bacteroidota bacterium
CCTCATTTGTCATAACACTAAATGTACCCACTTCTGAACCTCGTCCCATATCCTGCTCATAACTTTTTATCCAGTCGCAGATGGTTTGATTAGGAATATTGTACTGTGCCGACAACTCCCTAAGCGTTTTGGAACCGCCCAGGTACTCTTTTACTACTTGCCGGCGTAAAAGCCAGCTGCGTCTTTGATGGTTTCTTGCCATATATTACACTTTTTTAGTGTCAACCTATGGCAGGACTAGACAAAAAGTTGTGGTAGCAATAATGTGAGAAAGTGGTCCCACGTTCGACAATGTATACCTGCGAATCGACAAAAAAATTACGCAGTGTCACAAAGGTCGCAAGGGATGAGCAGGCGCTAAAATATTTGTTTTATGATACCTTAAAATAAAGGGTATGATACCGTTAAATTTGGATGTAATTAATTGATAAGTAAAGCTTAATAAAATGAATGGCGGCGCGCGATCCCAAAATGAAAAGGGATGATATCGCATAAAGGGCGGATATGGGACAATGTCGAGGTTACAATATCATGAACTTATCCGCATCGTTGAGGAACGGGAAATGCCGGCGCGTCTCATTTAAATTCTCTTTACTAAGCGTAACGGTATGTACAGCCTCGTCCATGTGCTGTTGCCAAATCGCTTCGCCCAGAGGGCCGAATACGCTGCTATCTCCACTGTAGCTGATCTCGTTACCATCTTTGCCTACGCGGTTTACACCTATTACATAGCATTGGTTTTCAATTGCACGGGCCTGCAGAAGTGTTTTCCAGGCCAGGCTGCGGCGCTCGGGCCAGTTAGCCACATATATGAGTACATCGTAAGCATTATCGAGGTTGCGGGACCAGACAGGGAAGCGCAGATCGTAACAGACCATGAGGCAGATGCGCCAACCCTTTACCTGCGCGATGAGCCGTTTTTCGCCGCGGCTGTAATGTTTATCTTCTTCGGCATAAGCAAAAAGGTGGCGCTTGTCGTAGTACCCGAGGTTACCATCGGGCTGTACCCAAAGCAAGCGGTTGTAATATTTCCCGTGGTCTTCAATTATCAAGCTTCCGGTAAGGATACAGCGATGTTTCAGGGCCATGTTTTTCATCCACTGCACCGAAGGGCCGTTCATGGGTTCCGCCAGTCGTTTGGGCGCCATACTGAAGCCGGTACTGAACATTTCCGGCAGCACCACAACTTCTTTATTTGCAACCGGGGCGATCAATTGTTCATAATGACTTAGATTCGCTTGCTTATCCTCCCAAACAATGTCGGACTGAACCAGAGTGATATTCAAAAAATCGGTTGGCATATATTTGATATAAAGGCTTAATTGAATATTTTTACTGTCCTAAACAAAAACTGCATGAGAAAAATACTACTTATCACCACTGCATTATTATCCATTGCAATATACGCCGAAAGTAAAGACCTGAAGGGCGACTGGAGAGAAGTGAAGCGCATGCGCGCGAAAACCGGCGAATCAATATCATTCATGGATACGATGTTCTTCAAGTTCACGGAGGGGAACGAATATGTATCGCAAAAGAAGGCGGGCTTTATTTACAGAGGTACTTATAAAATGGACGATAATACCCTAGACATGGGAGCACGCGTGTATACCGTGCTAAAACACACAAAAACAATATTGAAGCTACAAGATGAGGCGGGTATTTATGAATTTGAACTGTACACACCTGCCAGCGGCGCTGCATTGTTGCCTGACGAACCTGCGGCCATACCCGTTACAGATATCACGCAGATGAAGGGACACTGGTCGGAATTCAAGCGCACAAGCAAGAGGACCATGCAGGAGATAGACTACCAGCGCCTGATAAAGATGATAGACATCTTCTCCAAGTTCCAGGATGGCAACTATGGGTATGTATTTGCAACGCGCGACGCAGACAATAACCCCTCGTGGCATATAGACAGCTATAGCAATGGCGTGCTGCACTGCAGCGGACGCGACAAGAGGGAATTGAAGGTGTTGAGGTGCCAGGACAATGAACTGCGCATAGAGGAAGACGGAATCACGTATTTCTTCAGGCGGTTTAAGCAATAAACGGAACTGCGGACAATCAGGCAGCCCGCGCAGTTTTACTTTTCAGAAAGTTAACCATATACACGCCTGTAAAAATGAGGGCAGTAGCCAGCAGTTTTACGGGCGTTAGCGTTTCACCGGTGACGATAACCGATATTATGGCAGCGCAGACGGGCTGCATATAAATGTAGGCGCCTGCGGTAGAAGGGCTAAGGTGGCGCAACGCGTAGGTGTTCCAAAGGTAGGTGAAGAAGGTGACACAGATGACGATGAAGGTCACGCAGAGGTAATCGCCGGTGTGGAATTGTGACCAGTCGATGGAAAGGAACTGGCGTATGCCGAAGGGCAATACGATCAACAGGCCAAAAAAGAATACCCAGCGGATTACGATGATGGGCCGGTAGCGCTGCATGAGGGGCTTGATAATGACAAGATATATGGCATAGGACGTTGCATTGAGCAGTACGAAAAGGTCGCCGAGGGCTGAATTGCCTGTAATGGTGATCTCTTTGCCGGCGCTCATGAGCAGTACTGCCCCGCCGATGCCCAGCAAGAGCCCGATGGATTTATTGATGCCTATCTTCTCTTTTAATACGAAGGTGGAAATGAGTGTGATGAGCAAGGGGGTGCTCATCATTATGAGGGCGCCGTGTATGGGGAAGGTGAGATTGATGCCCATGAAGAACAGCATCTGGTTGAGCCCAACACCGAAGAGGCCACCCAGCACCAGGATCTGCCAATCTTTACGCTGAATCTTTGCGCGGTATTTACTGCCTGCGAAAACACTGAGCCAGAAGAGTGCAGTAACGACGCTTACACGAATAAATATGAAGCCAAGAGGCTGTATAAGGCGCGGCATTACCTGTTTGGCGACTGTGAAGCCGGCGCCATAGAAAAGGTTGGCGCCAAAGAGGGCAAGATGTGCTTTGAGTTTGTCGGATGCGGGTTGACTCATTGACCGGGTAAAGATAATAGCCAATCATCAATTACCTGTTTATGCTGCGTGAAGGCTGTTGAAAGATCCGGCTTAGTGAAAGGGAATGAAGTAGCATTTCGCAACGTCTTTTCAAGGTTAAAGCCTTTCTGAACTGCACTGTAAAACATGCCGGATTGCTGCAGGTGCTTCGCCAGATACTCCTGTTCGGTTTGGCCGGGTGTGGGAATGAGGATGGCTTTCTTGTTGAGCGCCACGAGGTCCATGATACTGGAATAACCGCTGCGGCAGATAACTATGGAAGCGTTCGCAATGAGGGGTTGAAGCGCTTCGCGTGTGAGCTGTTTGTGGTAAGTGATATGTTCAGGGATCTGTTCGGGTTCTGTTACAGCATTGCTGCCTTCTACAAACACTACCTTTCTGGTGTGGACTTTTGCTTGCTGCCAAAGCAGGGCAGACAAGATGCTCCGCTGCGGTTCAGGACCTGAAAGGAGGACGAGTAAATGTTTTTCTTGCTCTTGATCTTTTGCAACATCGAACTGGGAAAGCAAGCCGAGGTAGGAAGTATTGCGGGGCAGCGAATCCGGATGCGCGAGGCTGCCACTAAGATCAGGATCACCCGCAAGATCGACCGCCCAGCAGGTGCTGAAGCGCTGCAGCATTTTGTAATGCAGCCAGGCGAAGATATTATCCGCCAGCTTCCCCTTACCCGTTTGGACATGCAATTGGTGCGTCATGATAACGGAGGGTATGGAAGGGTGATACAGGCCATAGCGATTGTCGGAAATGATGCCATCGAAATGGTGATGGTTGCAGATATTTATCAGCCAATTGTGCTCTTTGTGAATGGTGGACAGGATACCGGGCAACTGAAGTAGAATAGCTGTAATAAAGCCACGGCCATGACGACTGTATGAGACATCGTATCCATCGAGGAAGGCGGTTTCAATGCCCGGAAAAGTCTTATAAATAAAATCTATTTGCCACTCATTACCTGCAAACACTACCTTATGGCCTGATGCCTGTAAATGCCTGATGACTGGCACACAACGGCTGGTATGGCCAAGGCCCCAATCGAGAGGCGCAACAAGAATATTTTTATGTTTTTGGCCGGGCAATAATTCACTATTTTTACAAAAGTAGATTTTTTATCAAGCTATTAAGATGAAGAAAACAATTGTGTATATGCTGCTGTTATGCTTTGGCATGGTATTGGTGGGCTCCTGTGCAGGCCCAAGGAAGGGATGCGGCTGCGGTGCAGACATCAACCGTGTCAATAACAACAGGTCGAGGCATTTGTTTTAAAAATGTGCGTTTATGTGGCAGGGACAAGATAAGACATGGTTGCACTACGTGAAGGACATCATTGCTGCTGATGTATATTCGGCCGTTTTCCTGGCCAGCTACTTGCGCCAGGGCAGTCTGAAAAGAAGTTATGTGCCAGCGCTGGAAGTAATAGACCTACAAAAATATAAAGTGGTAACAGACGTGAAGAAAGTAGGCAAGGCGCTACGCGAGCGTATGCATATCCCCTTTGTGTTTGTAGTCGGCAAAAATTAATCATCTCCTGACCCCAAGAGGGTTCAGTATTATTCCGATTTCTTTTCTTCTGTTTTTGTTTGGTCAGTTTTGCCGTCTTTGGCATCCTTGAATTCTTTCATGCCCTTGCCCAGGCCGCGTGCCAGATCAGGAATTTTGCGGGCGCCGAAAAGCACGATAATAGCCAGTAATATCCACAGCCACTCACCACCGCCTGGCATTGACAAGCAGAAAACAGGACGGATACTTAATATGATGGCCACCATAAGCTTAAGATTGGTTAGTTAAAGGTACATAATTCCCTTCGGATTTACCTAGACCGGGTCAACATCAAACAATATTTGCAGGGAGGTAAAGCCTTTTTGCGCGGTGATAATATTGCGTTGTTCTTTTGCAACGAATTTGGTGTGCTCAATGGTTCTTATGTCGCGCGGGCATTTGATCCAAAGTTCCTGTATGAAGAGGTTGCGTACGCGCGCTACAAGTGCGGGCACAGGCCCCTGCACCTGAATGCCATCCACCAGCTTTAATGCTTCCGCCAACTGGCCGGCAGCGGCTACTGCCTTTGGTTCATCCTTATGCTTGAAGACAATTTTTATCAGTCGTGTAAAAGGCGGATAGGCAAAGCGGCTGCGGTATTGTATCTCGTAGTCGTAATAGGTTTTCACATCGTGCTCCTGCACCCATTTCAAAACCGGGTGCTCCAGGTTGTATGCTTGGATGTACACCTTACCTGCGCCATCCGCTCGGCCCGCGCGGCCTGCTACCTGCTCCATGAGCTGAAAGGCGCGCTCGTTGACCCTGAAATCGGGATAGCTCAGGAGTGTGTCTGCACTCAGGATACCAACCATGGCAATGTTAGCAAAGTCGAGCCCCTTTACCACCATCTGGGTGCCTACCAGTATATCTATTTTGTGTTTTTCCACTTCCTCCAATAATTTCGGCAGGGCTTCTTTGCCGCGCATACTGTCGAGGTCCATGCGGGCAACACGCGCATCGGGGAAAAGTTGTTTAACCTCCTCTTCGATGCGCTCCGTGCCGAAGGTTTTACTTTGTATGCGATTGCTGCCACAGGCGGGGCAGGTATGAACTATGGGATATTTAAGCCCACAGTAGTGGCAATGCAGTTTGTCGGAGCTTTTGTGGTAAGTAAGTGAGACAGCGCAATTGCGGCATTGGGGTATCCATCCACACATTACGCAAACCTGGAAGGGTGCATAGCCGCGGCGGTTTTGAAAGAGTATGATCTGTTTTCGCTGCTGCAATGCGGATAACATGGCCTGCTGCAACTCGGGTGTCAGCATTTTGAAGCCTTGCTGACGAACGGTATCGAGCGATTTCGCATTGATCACCTCGATGGCGGGCATATTGACGCCCAGGTAGCGCTCCCGGATCTGTGCAAAGGCGTACTTGCCTTGCTTTACGTTGTAAAGACTCTCTATGGACGGAGTAGCTGAACCTAGTATGACTTTGGCTTTGTGCAGGCCTGCAAGAAATATCGCCGCATCGCGCGCGTGAAAGCGGGGGGAAGGGTCTTTTTGTTTGTAAGATCCATCGTGCTCTTCGTCGGCAATGATGAGGCCAATGTCGTTGTAAGGCAACCAAAGGGCAGAACGGGGCCCCACAATTATTTTATATCTGCCTTGCCGTACTTTTTCCCATATCTCGACCCGTTCGTTGTTTGTAAAGCGGGAATGGTAGACACCCAGCTCTTCGCCAAAGTAAGCATAGAGCCGGTTGACGAGCTGAGTAGTTAGTCCTATCTCGGGCAACAGGAATATGGCCTGCTTGCCGGCCGCAAGGCAGGCCTTTATTTTGTGGATATAGAGCAATGTTTTGCCGCTGCCCGTAACGCCGTGCAGGAGGGCAACGTCTTTTTCTTCCAGACCTTTCTCCAACTCGTCGAAGGCCTTTTGCTGCGCAGGGGTAAAGGCTATTGCTTTTACATCTTTAGCTTCTTTGTAAACCAGCCTGTCCACTTCTTTCTCTTCGATGGTAAACACTCCTTTGTCGGCGAGGGCTTTTACCTGTGCGCCGGTTGCGCCTGAGCGCTCAATGAGATCGGCCTGGCGCACGAAATTGTTTTTCATGCTGAGCTCGATGTAGGCCATCAATAACTCCAACTGTTTCGGGGCTTTTTGGAGAGTATCGAACAGCTGACGCATTGCGTCTTCGTTTTCGTAGGCCGGAGTGAGCGCTATTGTCTTTTCCTTTCTCGGGCGGTAGGAAGGCTCCAGAGTGTCGTTGATGAGCACCACCTCCTTTTCCAGCAACTCATTCAGGACATCATTAAAGTGTTTCGGTCCTACTATGGCGCGTACTTCACTGATCGATAACTCTTTACGCAATTCCAGCGCTTCGGCTGCAAGGTAGGCCTCATCGCTCCATTCATAAATTGCGTGCTCTACCGCCGGGGACCAAATAAGGGTTGTTTCCGCCATTAGCTTCAGGTGCGCCGGCAGGGCAGCCTGCATTACCTCGCCCGGTGCGGCCATGTAATAGTGTGTTATCCAGTCCCAGAAACGCAGTTGTGTTTCGTTGACAACCGGCTCCTCGTCTATAATGCTGCGAATGGGCTTGATGCTGTATAGTTCAGGCTTGTTATTGTGTACCTTCTGCACTACGCCTGCATATTGCTTGTTCTTCCCGAGCGATACCTCTACCCGCATGCCGGGACGCAGCAGGTCCTGCATTTCCGCTGGAACGCCATAGGTAAGCACCTGCGGCAGGTTTAGGGGAAGAATAATATCGGCAAACATGCTGCTGCAAGTTACGGCCCCAAACCCCTAAAGGGGCTTAAGGGAAGCAAAATTGGGATAAATGTGGATATCTTAAGGCCGCGTTGTTATGTTAAAACGGAATATCACCCCATTTGACGATATGATTTACCGTACCTTTGCCGCGTACCAGTACAGATATTTACATGGCAAAACAGATGGAAAGAAAATGTTCTTTTTGCGACCGGGCGGAAAGTGAAGTAAGTATACTTTTCACGGGCATGAAAGGAAACATTTGCGACCAGTGCATTGAAAACGCCCATTACCTGCTGCAAGACGCTATGGGCGATCAGAAAAAGAAGGAAAAGGAGCAGAAACCTGCAACCGATCTTTCGCAACATAAAATTTACAAGCCCCGCGAAATAAAGCAGTTCCTGGACCAGTATGTGATAGGCCAGGATGATGCGAAAAAAGTACTCTCCGTAGCGATATACAATCATTATAAAAGGTTGATGATGCCTGCCCAGGATGATGTGGAGATCGAAAAGTCGAACATCATTATGGTAGGGGAAACCGGTACGGGCAAGACCTTGCTTGCCAAAAGCATTGCGCGACTGCTGCAGGTGCCATTTGCAATAGTGGATGCCACGGTATTCACTGAGGCCGGCTATGTGGGCGAAGATGTAGAAAGTATTCTGTCGCGCCTGTTGCAGGCCAGCAATTATGATGTGGCGGCAGCGGAAAGGGGCATCGTTTACATAGACGAAATAGATAAGATAGGCCGCAAGAGCGACAACCCGTCCATCACCCGCGATGTGAGCGGGGAGGGCGTTCAGCAGGCTATGCTTAAATTGCTGGAAGGTGCTGAAGTGTTGGTGCCTCCGCAAGGTGGGCGCAAGCACCCCGAACAGAAGATGGTGAAGGTGAACACACAGAATATCCTGTTCATTTGCGGTGGTGCGTTCGAGGGCATCGATAAGATGATAGCCAGGCGTGTGCAAACTGCAGCAATTGGGTATAATGCGATAAAGGTGAGTAAGGACCTGGACCGTGCTAACCTGCTTCAATATGTAAATGCACAGGACCTGCGCACTTTCGGCCTGATACCTGAACTGCTGGGCCGCTTGCCTATCATTACCTACCTGAACCCGCTGGACCCGGATGTGCTGAAACGCATCCTGACCGAGCCGAAGAATGCGCTGATCAAGCAATACACGAGACTGTTCGAGTATGAAAAAGTAGCTCTTGAGGTAACTGACGAGGCATTGGATTTTATGGTTGCGAAAGCTGTAGAATACAAGTTAGGTGGTCGCGGCCTGCGTGCTATTTGCGAGATGATCCTGACCGATGCTATGTTCGACTTGCCGTCTGAAAAGCATAACGGACACCTGCTGATCACACAAGAGTATGCCCAACAGATGCTGGACCACTCGAAATTGGGGCTATCGAACGCAGCGTAATAATTGCAGGACCTAATCATAATATTGGAGCACCGCGGAAGCGGTGCTTTTTTATGCCGGGTACCTGAGTGTGAAGTGTTGTTTTTCCCGGAATTCCTCCCTGAAAAATAAAAGGCCCCTGCTGTAGATATCAATACTCAGCCGCACGCGTTCATCGGCCACGAGGCGGTTCCATTGGATGGTGTGAGCCGGTGTGCGGTGAATATCGCGTAGGATAAGGGCAGTTCGCGGATCGCGGATATTGTCGAGCGCCTGCAGCCATTCGTCAGGTGGCAATCCATCTAGAAGGATCACAGGGGCATCTTCGAGGTAAGCGGCGAGTTTGCTGTGAAAAGGAGCCGAAGACCGGCTTTTGAGTACCTGTTCTATGAGGTTGTAAACAAAAGGAGAATGTACCCCATGTCGTGTTTTAGCTTTTAACCTGTATTTAAGGTATTCGGCAACAGAATGTGCGGTCACAGGTCGAGGTGTTCGAACTTTTGGAAGGTATAGGCGTATTTATCAACCTCGTCGGCTTCATGTTTTTCTTCCCAAACCAGCTTCCAATGAGAATGGTCGATCTCGGGAAAAAAAGTATCCGCAAAGGGCACAGTTGTGTGTACACGCGTCATGTAGATCCTATCGAGCAGGGACATGGCTTCGGTGAATATTTTGCCCCCGCCAATAATAAATCCTTCGCCGGCATCTTGTTGCTGCAGCAATTCAACACCTTTTTCCAGGCTATCGCAAAGCAGGACCCCTTCCGGCAGTTGCAGGTCCTTTTGGCTTGAAACAACAATATTAAGCCTGCCCGGCAAGGGTCGGCCCAGTGATTCGTAGGTTTTGCGGCCCATTAAAACGGGTTTGCCTAAAGTGGTGCGCTTAAAGAACTTAAGGTCCTCGGGCAAGTACCACGGCAGCCCGTTTTGCTTGCCTATGGCATTGTCTTCCGCGGCAGCGACGATTGCAGAAATTATCATTTTAATTCAAGGTCAAAATTATACAGCGACAGGGGCCTTTATGGCAGGATGATACTGGTAATTTTCCAGGGTAAAGTCTTCGTAGGTGAACGCGAAAAGGTCGCTGACCGATGGGTTTAGTTTCATTTGCGGCAAGGGAAGGGGGTCTCTCGTCAACTGAAGTTTTGCCTGTTCAACATGATTTTTGTACAGGTGAACGTCACCAAAAGTATGTATAAATTCACCAGCCTGCAAACCGCATACCTGGGCCATCATCATGGTCAGGAGTGCATACGATGCGATGTTGAAAGGTACACCGAGAAAAACGTCGGCACTACGCTGGTAAAGTTGGCAGCTTAGTTTGCCATCCGCAACATAAAACTGGAATAAGGCATGACATGGGCTCAACGCCATCTTAGGCAGGTCGGCCACGTTCCATGCGTTCACGATCATCCTCCGGCTGTCGGGGTTGGTCTTCAACTGGTGCAGCACGTCTTTTATTTGGTCATAGGTTTTGCCGTCAACGCCGGTCCAGCTGCGCCATTGGTGTCCGTATACTGGCCCGAGGTCACCGTTTTCATTTGCCCATTCGTCCCATATACTCACGCCGTGTTCTTTAAGCCAGGCGATATTGGTATCGCCTTTCAAAAACCACAGCAATTCGTAAATGATGGATTTTACATGCAGCTTTTTGGTAGTAACTAAGGGGAAACCACGCTGCAAGTCGAACCGCATCTGGTAGCCGAAGACGCTGATAGTCCCCGTACCCGTGCGGTCACTTTTTTCAGTACCGGAGTGCATGATATGCTTTAGTAAGTCGAGATATTGCTGCATGTGTTACAAAAATACTATAAGCGGCGCGTTTTGAGCCTATTTATATTGACTGTGGGGATATTGGGTGAATTTTGTAAAAATGAGTGTATTTTGCGACCTCAATTATTTGCCCGTAAATGAGCAGCAAACTGTCGATCGTCATTCCCGCTTATAATGAAGGCGCTACCATTCACCATATCCTGAATAAGGTAAAGGCTGTTGTGCTACCCGATGGGATGATGAAAGAGGTGATCATCGTCAACGACTGCTCAAAGGACAATACTGAAGAAGCTATCCTGGCTTATAAGAATGCAAATCCTGAGCTTCCGATAAGCTATTACAAGCACGAGGTGAACCAGGGGAAAGGCGCAGCCTTGCATACAGGCATCAATAGTGCTACGGGTGATTATGTGATCATACAGGATGCAGACCTGGAATATGACCCGCAGGAGTATAACATCCTGCTCAAGCCCATACTGGATGGTTTTGCAGATGTAGTATACGGCTCCCGGTTCATGGGGGGTAATCCGCACAGGATATTGTTTTTCTGGCATTCGATAGGCAACCGCTGGCTGACAACAGCATCGAACATGTTCACTAACCTGAACCTGACCGATATGGAGACCTGCTATAAGCTTTTCAGGCGCGAGACCATCCAGAGTATTAAGCTAAAGGAGAAGCGTTTTGGCTTTGAGCCGGAAGTAACGGCCAAACTATCACGGATACCTAAGATACGCATCTATGAAGTGGGTATATCCTACTACGGGCGTACCTATGAGGAAGGCAAAAAGATAGGCTGGAAAGATGGCTTCAGGGCGCTTTACTGCATACTTAAGTACAACCTCTTCAGCAAATAGGCTGCGGCTTTCGTTATCTTTACAAAAGAAAATTGTTGTTTCCCTTCGAGGACTAAAATCGTATTATGCCCGTTATATTACCGGTGAAAGGCGTTTCGCCACAGATACCAGACGATTGCTTTGTGGCACCTAATGCCACTATAGTTGGTGACGTGAAGATGGGAGAGGGGTGCAGTATCTGGTTCAATGCAGTGGTGCGCGGTGATGTGAACAGCATCACTATGGGCGATAAAGTGAATGTGCAGGACGGCGCCTGTATACACTGTACCTATGAAAAAACCAGGACGGTAATAGGCAACAATGTTTCAATAGGCCACAATGCGATAGTGCATGGCTGTACTGTAGAAGACAATGTGCTTATAGGCATGGGGGCTATTGTGATGGATCGTGTGCGGATAGGCCAGAATAGTATCATAGCAGCAGGTGCAGTGGTGCTTGAGGATACCGAGGTGCCAGCAGGCAGTATCTATGCCGGTGTGCCTGCAAAAAAGGTAAAAGATATAAGCCAGGAACTATTGAAGGGCGAGGTAGAGCGCATTGCCAATAATTACCTGATGTATAGCTCGTGGTTCAAATAGCAGACGGCTGGAAGCTGCGCCAGTAAAGGCTTTTAGCTGATTATAGAAAAAAAATGCAAAAATCATAGGGTTTAAGCCGGAAAGTTCAAAAAGCCCACTTTTTTAAAAATTTTTTGAAAATCGCTTTGATTAGTAATTTTTTGTTCTTTTATTTGTGCTTGCAGCGACTGATAAAAGGTTCTTCCAGGCATCAGTGCAGAGGGAAAGCCCGCTAATAAAAAGCAGGCGAAGAGGTTGAAAAGAGAGTTTGAAAAAAACAAAAAAGGTTCTGCAAAAACAGTAGTATTTTTTAACAATAACTAATATATTTGCTCCAAATCAAACACACAATCTATATGAAAAAATTGATCCTTGCTCTGTTGGCTGTAGGAAGCATAGGTACAGCTAATGCTCAAAGAAATTCCGTTTTAATGTATGGAAACGCCTACGTAGCTACGGACAATGTAGATTACGGTCCTTACAACGTAAGATCTACAAATTGGGGAATCAACCCTGGCGTAGGTTACCAGGTAACTAATCACCTTACTTTGGGTCTTGAAGGCGGTTTCAACCAGCGCAACACCCCGATCACCGGCGCAACAATAACTGGTGACAACACACTGGCTAACGTGTGGTATACACAAATAAATAACGATTGGAGCATCGCGCCTTTCCTGCGTGTTACTCACTATCTTGGTAACATATTCTTCGTTTACAACCAGATCAGCCTGGGTTATGTAGCCGGTACTTACGAATATGACGGTCTTTCTCCAAGGGCTTTCTACAATGGCCTCCAGACTTACTGGTATCCTGCTGTAGGTGCTTTCATCGGCAAAGGCTTTGCGCTTAACTTCAACGTTGGCGGTGTTTACTATCGTTACACTAATACGGATCAGGGTATCCCCGGTTCTATCAACATCGATCACAACACATTTAAAATCGGTTTCGGCCAGCAGATCAACCTGGGTATCTCTCGTAACATCGGTTGCGGCAGCATGCATCGCTACCATGGCCATCACGAGCCAGGTGACGACACTCGCCACATGAATATGAGCGACGACGATGATGATGATGCACCAGCACCAAAAGCTCACAAAGCAAAGAAAATGAAGAGCGATGATGACGAATAGTCAAAAGCTCTAAAAATAGGTAAGTCCCGCCCATGTGGCGGGACTTCTTTTTTGTGGCTGGTTGCTTTATTGTTTTATTGGAGTGCGTCTTAGAAGGGTGATTGCACGAAGAGCTGACGTGTAGCGCTGTTCCCGCCATCCTGCCAGAGGTAATAAATGTTCCCTTTGTGCACTTTCACTTTTTCCGCAAAAGGCTTACGGAGGGCGATAGGCGCGTTTTCCTTTTCGCCAGAATGTATATTCACTTCTTCGAGGCTTTGCGATACGGGGTCATAAATATAAAACCTGGAAGTAGCGAGATCCTGGATGATGCTGATCCGAAATGTTTTGCCGGGATCGAAGGCGATACCGGTTTCGGGAAGGGCTTTGCCATCAGGCTCAAAATAATTGATCAGCATTTTGTTGAAATCAAAGATCACCAGGCTATCGGATGTGCGGAAGATGGGCAGGCCAAGGCTCCTGTAAGAAATGTCGTTTCTCAGCTTACGCATGCCATTCAGCTTCATTGCCTGCTTAAAATTGCCAAACTGAAGCATCGCTAGTATCTCTTGCTCTTCTTCCCAGTTGCCCCTTGCATCAGCAGGCTGGCCTATAGTATAAAACGGCTTCGTTTCGAAGTCGTTGGCGTCTTTGTAGCTGTATACCGAGGTGAAAGCTTCCCTGTTCACGAAGTGATAGTAGAATGTGGTGCCAATATTTTGCTCGCATTGGCTCAGCAAGGGCAGCATCTCTATGTCCCACGGGTACCCTATGCGAATGCCCGTTTCGTCTACGTCCAGCGGATACATTTTGTCTTTACTGATGCAGTAGTGGTGCCCGGTACAGCTCCTAAAGAGCGCAATGGGCTGATCCTGAAATTTTGTGAGTGCCAGGGTGTCACCTGCATCGTTGAGAAGGAAGAGTTTAGCATTCCGTCCGTTGTCGCCACTATAACTAGCTACAAGAATATTGTCGCCTGCAAAATCATAATCTACTACATACTCCATTGCAGAGTGTAAAACGCGGCGAACCTTTTTGCTGTTTACCACTACATCATCTAGTATAACCGATAGCGGCTTGATGTAAACGACCGCACTGTTTTGATCCCTGATAGTATCGGGGTTGTAACCTTTGCGTAGCGCAATGAAATAATTATTGGGGGCTTTGATAGTTACGTAGCCGTCCTTATCGGAGCTCGTGAGCTCCCCGCCTTCAGGATCCAAAATGGAAACTTTGCTAACCGGGATGCGACTGCTGCTGTCCAGGAATTGCAAGCGTAGCTGCTGCTGAGCCGATGCATTCAATGCACGGCCCATGAGACAGGCGAAGAATATGCTGTATAGAGAAAGCTTTTTCACGGAACAGCAGGCTTAGGATATAAAATTAAAGGAAATGCTGATCGGAGACTGTCAAAGGATTGTAAGTATTACAAGCTTTCCTTACCTTTTTTGTACCTTTGCACTCCGGTCGCGGCCATTTTCATCGCTGCTGTTTTAGCACATGGCCGAAAGAGAAAACCGGTAAGAAAATTTGTCTTTATTTATGTCTTATTCCCACAAGAACAAGATCAGGATAGTAACTGCAGCCTCATTATTCGACGGGCACGATGCATCTATCAATATAATGCGTAGGGTGATGCAAAGCAGTGGCGCCGAGGTGATACACCTGGGCCACGACAGGAGCGTACAGGAAGTAGTGGACTGTGCGATACAGGAGGATGCCAATGCTATCGCTATTACTTCTTACCAGGGCGGCCACGTGGAGTACTTTAAGTACATGTATGACCTGTTGAAGGAGCGTGGCTGCGGGCACATCAAAATATTTGGTGGCGGCGGCGGTGTGATATTACCAGCAGAAATAGAAGAGCTTCACAAATATGGCATTACCCGCATCTATTCCCCCGACGATGGCCGTGCTATGGGTCTGCAGGGCATGATAGACGACCTGCTGCAAAAGAGCGACTACCCCGTGGGTAACCAACTGAACGGTGAAGTGGGCCACCTGCATGATAAAGATGCCAAATCCATTGCACGCCTGATATCAGCTACAGAAAATTATCACGACTTGCCTGAGACGCAGGCCATGTTGAAAAAGATCACGGAGTTGGGCGCCAAATCGAAGACGCCCGTATTGGGCATCACAGGCACAGGGGGTGCCGGCAAGAGTTCGCTTGTGGATGAAATAGTGCGCCGTTTCCTGCTCGATTTTAAGGATAAGAACATCGGTATTATATCTGTTGATCCTTCGAAGAAAAAGACAGGAGGTGCCTTGCTGGGCGACAGGATCCGCATGAACGCTATCCGCAACCCGCGTGTGTTCATGCGCTCGATGGCTACCAGGCAGAGCAACCTGGCGGTGTCCAAATATGTGCAGGATGCGGTGAATATCTTGAAGGCGGCTGAGTACGATCTCATCATCCTTGAGACATCAGGTATTGGCCAGAGCGATACACAAATAACCGACTACAGCGACCTGAGCATGTATGTGATGACGCCGGAATACGGCGCCGCCACACAACTGGAGAAGATAGACATGCTGGACTTCGCGGACATCGTAGTCATCAATAAGTTTGACAAGCGCGGCGCTATGGATGCACTGCGCGATGTGAAAAAGCAATACCAGCGCAACCAGAAGCTTTTCGATAAGAAACCAGACGATATGCCTGTTTTCGGCACCATCGCTTCGCAGTTCAATGACCCCGGCACGAATACGATGTACCGCTCATTGATGGACATCATAGCAAGGAAGACAGGCGCTAAGCTGGAATCTCATTTCGAGACCAGCAACGAAATGAGCGAAAAGATCTACATCATTCCACCTGCACGTGTGCGCTACCTGAGCGAGATATCGGAGAACAACAGGAAATATGATAGGTGGGCCAAAGACCAGGCTGCTATAGCACAGAAGCTCTTTGGAATTAAGAAAACCATTGAGACGCTTCAAAGCAGCGAGGTGGAGGATAAGGACAGGTTGGTGAAAACCCTGCAAGAAGTATATGCTAAGACCGAGCTTGACCTGGACCCGAAAAACAAATACCTGCTGGAGCACTGGGAAGAAAAGAAACAGCAATACCTTGGTGAATACTATGTATATAAAGTGCGCAACAAGGAGCTGCGCATAAAAACACACACCGAGTCGCTTTCGCACACACAGATAGCTAAAGTTGCAGTGCCGAAATTTGAGGCATGGGGCGAGATTCTGCTTTGGGCACTAAGCGAAAATTTCCCCGGGGAGTTCCCCTATGCTGCTGGCATATACCCTTTTAAGCGCGAAGGCGAGGATCCTGCGCGTATGTTCGCCGGCGAAGGTGGGCCAGAGCGCACCAACAAGCGTTTTCACTACGTATCGGCAGGAATGCCGGCCAAGCGTTTGAGCACTGCCTTCGACAGTGTTACACTATACGGTCAAGATCCTGATCATCGCCCGGACATTTATGGCAAGGTGGGGAACTCGGGAGTGAGTGTTTGCTGTCTTGATGATGCTAAGAAGTTATACAGCGGGTTTCATCTTGCCGATCCTAAGACATCGGTATCGATGACCATAAATGGTCCGGCACCTACTATTACTGCTTTCTTTATGAATGCGGCAATAGACCAGCAGTGTGAGCTTTATATCAAGGAGCACGGACTGGAGGAAGAGGTGGGCAAAAAGATAGCGGCTATCTATGCTGACAAAGGGATCGCAAGACCCACGTACAATCCGTCGGTATACGGTGGTGAAGCGGGTAAGCTGCCGGAGGGTAATGACGGTCTTGGGCTGATGTTGCTGGGCGTAACAGGCGATCAGGTGTTACCGGCCGATGTGTACCAAAAGATAAAGACAGAAACACTGCAAGCCGTGCGTGGAACGGTGCAGGCCGACATACTGAAAGAAGACCAGGCGCAAAATACCTGTATCTTCTCCACTGAGTTCTCCCTGCGTGTTATGGGTGATGTGCAGCAATATTTCATCGACAAAAAGGTAAGGAACTTTTACTCGGTGTCCATATCGGGCTACCATATTGCGGAGGCAGGCGCCAATCCTATTTCGCAGCTGGCCTTTACTATAAGCAACGGGTTTACTTTCGTGGAGTACTACCTGAGCCGCGGCATGCATATTGACGACTTTGCGCCTAACCTTTCATTCTTCTTCAGCAATGGTATAGATCCGGAATACAGCGTAATAGGCCGCGTGGCCCGCCGTATATGGGCAAAGGCTATGAAGCTGAAGTACGGCGGCAATGAGCGTTCGCAGATGCTAAAGTACCACATACAGACGTCGGGCCGCTCCCTGCATGCGCAGGAAATTGACTTTAACGACATACGCACTACGCTGCAGGCGCTTTATGCTATCTATGACAACTGTAACTCGCTGCATACGAATGCATATGATGAGGCAATTACAACGCCTACCGAAGAAAGCGTGCGCCGCGCCATGGCGATACAGCTGATCATCAATAAGGAACTGGGGCTGGCTAAGAATGAAAATCCGCTGCAGGGATCGTTTATCATCGAGGAATTGACCGACCTGGTGGAAGAGGCGGTGCTGATGGAATTCGATCGGATCACGGAGCGGGGCGGCGTGCTGGGCGCGATGGAAACCATGTACCAGCGCAGTAAGATACAGGAAGAAAGCCTATACTACGAAACATTGAAGCATACCGGTGAGTTCCCGATAATTGGGGTAAATACCTTCCTGAGCTCAAAAGGCTCACCAACCGTCATTCCGCAAGAGGTGATCCGTTCTACAACGGAAGAGAAGGAATTCCAGATACAAACCGTGCAAAACCTGTGGAAGCGCAGCGGTGAGAAGGGACAGGAAATGTTGAAGAAGCTGCAGCAGGTGGCGGTGAATAACGGGAATATTTTCGAAGAGCTCATAGAAACCGTAAAGTATTGCTCGCTGGGGCAAATAACCAGGGCGCTCTTCGAAGTGGGTGGTCAGTACAGGAGAAATATGTAAGCCATTTAATGATTTTTTCCCGATCGGCACGCCTATGCGTGCCGATTTCTTTTTTGGCGGGTATGATTTTTTTAGCCCCAAATGGATACATGCGCAAGGCTCTGAAAATCACAGGTTATGTATTAGGCAGCATTCTGTTGTTGCTGATACTTGTTGTGGTATTACTGAACACGCCATATGGAAAGAACTTCGTGAAAAACAGGGCGGTAGCGTTTCTGAGAGGCAAGCTGAAAACTGAAGTGTATGTTGGGGAATTAGGATATGGATTGCCCAAAATGGTGGTGCTGAAAGACGTAGTGTTCAAAGACCAGGCGAAGGATACCCTGCTTGCGGCCAGGGAGCTTAGGGTGGATATTGATATGCTGAAGCTCTTCAAGAAGCAAGTGGACATCAGGCAAATTCACCTGGCGGGCATACATGCCCATGTGTACCGCGACGCGCCTGATACCAATTTCAACTACAGTTATATTATCACGGCCTTTACCGGGAACACTCCCAAAACTGAAAAGAAGGAAGCGGTGAAGGACACCAGTTCGGCGCCAATGGTAATTGATCTAAACAGGCTGGTACTCGACGATATCCACATCCGTTTCGACGATTATACCGGCGGCACGCGACTAGCCCTCGACCTGGACAAGCTGGACCTGCGCATGCGAAAAATGGATCTCGACAGTATGGATTTCAGGCTGAAGGAACTGGCAGTGGCCGGGCTAAAAACGACATTCCTGCAAGACAGTTCGCTGCTTCCCCCAAAGCCGGATACGAGTACCAAACCAACGCAATTCCGGTTGGTAGCGGACGATATCAGGCTCGATAACGTTTCCGTACATTATGGCAATAGCCAGAACAAAATGTTGTTCGACCTTCGGCTTGGAGAATTGCAGGCAAGAGCACGCCGGTTTGACCTTGCGAAGCAGGAGATAGAAATAGACAAATTCATGCTGGACAGCACTGATAGCAGGATCGTTATCGGCAAAAATTCCTATATCCCGGCAAAGGTAGACACGATCACGGATACGCTTCCTCAAAGCAATTGGCACCTGGTTGCAAAAGACCTGGCACTGAACGAGATCAATTTCGCTTTTGACAATGAGAACCTGCCGAAGCAGTCGTCAGGTATCGATTACGGGCATCTTGCGGCGACGAAACTCAGGCTGGAAGCGCAGGACGTGCTCTTTACGGACGACACCCTAAACGGGAATATCAAACACCTGGCCGTATCTGAGAAAAGTGGCTTCGACCTTTACGAACTTCACACGCAATTTGCATATAACCCGAAAGGTGCATCCTTGAAAGGCCTTTATGTGCAAACGCCCTACACATTGCTGCAAGACTATGTACAGGTCGCCTACCCTTCGTTAGATGCCCTGAAAACCAACATGGCCTCCATGATGTTAGCCGTCAACCTGAAAAACAGCATTATCGGAATACATGATATCCTTCTTTTCGCGCCACAGTTGGAAAAGCAGGAGGTTCTAAGAAAGAACAGGAATGGAAGACTAAGGCTGGATGCCGCCTTATATGGTTACGTTAATGCTATCGACATCAGAACGTTTACCGTGGCGGGTCTCGGTAGTACAGAGATCGACTTGTCGGGCAAATTGAACGGACTACCGGATGCAAATAAACTGAGCTATAACCTGAGCATAGCAAAATTCAGGTCGTCGCGAAATGACATTGCCGGTTTTCTGCCGCCTGCAACACAAAAGCAATTGCAACTCCCTGAGCGTTTTGGTATAAGCGGCACGTTGGCGGGAACCGCAAAGGATTACTATCCAAAGCTGGTGTTCATGAGCACAGACGGCAATGCCGTGCTGAACGGTTACGTGAAAATGTCGACAGGGAAAGGCAGGGAGCGGTACGATATGCATGTAAAAACAGCGCAACTGAACATGGGCCATATCCTGAGGGATACCACTCTGGGCCCTGTGACGGCAGATATAACGGCAAAAGGACAAGGCTTTGATGTGAAAACAATGACGGCGGCTGTGGATGGAGCAGTACAGGGAGCCTACTATAAAGGTTACACCTACAGCAATATAAAGCTGAACGCAAAAGTAGCGGCGCGTGTGGCGGATGTGAAGCTTAATTCGAACGATCCCAATGCGAAATTATCGCTTGACGCACATGCAGACATGCGCGAAAAATATACCGCAGTAAAGGGCATCTTGCAGATGGACAGTGTGGATTTCCACGCACTTAAATTATATAAGACGGCGCTTCGCACGCACGGCACTATCGATATTGATTTTCCGAAATTAGATCCTGATTATCCTGAAGGGGTGCTTGTGTGGAAGGACGCGGTGATAGCTACCGACAGCCTCAGATATGCCACAGATAGCCTGTATGTCTCTTCAAAGCCCAGCCCGGACACAGGGCAGAATATCGTAGTGAATTTCGATGCGCTGCAAGCTCATATTACCGGCAAAACCCCGCTTACAAAAGTGGGAGATATAGTGCAGGAGAATATCAACCGGCACTATATGGGCACAGATACCACCAAGGGCCTGGCGGCAATGAAACATAGCGTGAACAAAGATTCGATGCCTGCCCAGTACGATCTGAAAATGGTAGCTAGCTTGAGCGACAGACCAATACTTCACGGAATATTGCCGGACCTGAAGTCGCTGGACACAGTGCACATAGACGGCGAGCTTACACAAAAGATACTGGTGCTGAACATACTGATGCCGCAAGTGGTGTATGGTAGCAATTCGATAGAGAAAGCTGAAGCGCATGTGAACGGATCGGACTCAGCCTTCACTTACGCAGTAACAGCCGACAAGATCAGTACGGGTAGTATGCAATTTTTGTATTCCAAAGCAAGCGGCAACGTTGCGCCTCATGGGCTAACTACAAATATCACCGTCTCCGACTCCGCAAAAAAGGAACGTTTTGCGCTCGCTGCCTCAATGCAGCAGCAGGGCGATACCCAGGTGATACAATTGCAGCCGGGCCTGAAACTGAACTATACCGATTGGGCAGTGGCTCAGACTAATCGTATCGCTTTGGCGAAGGGTGGTATGTATGTACAAAACTTCAGCATTAGTAATGGCGGCCAGTACCTGAAGATGAACAGCGATCGGCCTGCGCTGAATGCACCATTGAAAGTAGACATAAGCAATTTCCTGTTGGCAAATATTACGGAGATCATCAGTAAGGATACCGTTTTGCTGGCGAACGGTGTTCTTGGGGGCAATGTTACCCTGGAGCAGTTTCAACCCAGCCCCCAAATAACCAGCGCTCTCCGGATAGATAACTTATCCGTGCTGGGCGACACCGTAGGCAACCTTAAGATAGACGTTAACAATAAAACCGCGAATGCCATCGATGCGAAGGTGACTGTCGACGGTCATGGCAACGATGTAGCTATCGCTGGATTTTACTATACCAAACCTGTGAATGGAAACAGCTTTGACATGAAACTGGATATGAAGGCGCTGAACCTGCGGAGCATAGAAGGGCTTACCGGTAATGCTATAAAAAGCAGCTCGGGTTTTTTAAGAGGTCAGCTTACAGTGCGTGGCATGGCGGATGCTCCGGTGGTGATAGGAGAAATACATACCGATAATGTTGCAACAACTGTAAGCATGCTGAATGCATTCTACAGGTTGCCGGACGAAAAGATCGTGTTCACAGAACAAGGTCCGAATTTCGCGAATTTTAAAATATTGGATAGTGCTGGTAACCAGGCGGTGCTTAACGGAAAGATCGTTACCAGGAATTACCGCGACATGGAGATGGCCCTGAATGTGAACGCTAATAATTGGCGGGCAGTACACTCGACGGCACAAAACAATAAATTATTCTACGGCGACCTTTATCTATCCACCAACCTGAACATAAACGGCACACCTGTAAAGCCTCAGATCGACGGCAATTTGAACGTATTGAAAAACACTAAGTTCGTAGTCGCCGTTCCTAAAACCGATCCGGGCCTTGAGAGCGCGCAAGGCATTGTAAGGTTCGTGGATATGGACGATACCAACCACAAGCCCGTTCTGCAACCCCTTCCGAAGGACTCTATAAAGAAGCTCGGGCTATCGCCGGGGTCAAATGTGAACGTAAATCTGAATGTAGATAAGGATGCGGAACTAAGTGTGATAATAGACCAGGCGAGTGGCGATTTTATTAAAGTGCGTGGCGTCGCATCGCTTAACACGTCAGTTGACCCGGCGGGTAACCTGGCGGTCACCGGGACTTACGAATTGAATGAAGGCGCGTACCAGTTCAACTATAATTTCGTTAAACGCAGGTTCGATATACAGAAAGGAAGCATTATCACGATGGCCGGTGACCCGATGCGCGCACAGATGGACATAACTGCAGTATATAATGCTAATATACCGGCATACGACCTCGTTCAGAACCAGGTGCCTGATCCCTCGCAGCTCAACTACTATAAAGAACGATTGCCTTTCCAGGTATTGCTGAAGCTTAAAGGCAGGATCATGAAGCCGGATATTTCCTTCGATATTGTGTTGCCGGAGGGGAAGTCTTATCGCCTGGCCTTCGACCAGGTGGAATTAGTACGGGCGAAACTGGCGCAGGTGCGTATGGATACGTCAGAATTGAACAAACAGGTTTTTGCCGTATTGATACTAAACAGGTTCGTATCGGAAAACATACTTTCTTCGGGTGCCGGTAGCTCCGTAAGCAGTATTGCCCGCCAGAGTGTGAGCCGTTTTATCGGCGAACAACTCAACCAGTTTGCTAATGGCTTGATAAAAGGTATAGACTTGTCCGTAGACCTGGCCACATCTGACGATTATACAACAGGGGAGCAACGAAATCGTACCGACCTGAATCTCGCTGCTTCCAAACGTTTGTTCAACGACCGGCTCAAGGTAACAGTAGGCAATAACTTTGAACTAGAAGGCCCGCAAACGCAAAGGAATTCGCAGGGATCCAGCTATATCCCCGGTAACCTTGCAGCGGATTACAACCTGACGCAGGACGGCCGCTATGTGACGCGTATTTACCGGCAAGACCAGGACGAAGGTGTGCTTGAGGGTTATGTTACAGAGACGGGTGTCAACTTTATAGTTAGTCTCGATTACAATCGCTTCAAATATATTTTTAAACGCAGGAGACCAAAGGGCAATGCGCTCCCAAAAGTTACGGATACAACAAATAAGAAATGAAAAGGCCAGGCTATATACTTCTCTTATTTGCCCTGCTGGCGGGGGCCTGTAATATTACCAAAAACGTTCCCGCTGGTGACTCGCTGTTCATTGGCGGCCGGGTGCGGATAAACGATGCAGAAGTAACAGCAAAGGAGCGAAAGGTAATGCGAAAAGATCTGCAGGGTGCCGTGCGGCCTAAACCCAATACCACACTTCTGGGCATGCGCACGAAGTTGTGGCTTTACAACCTATCGGGAACGAAGGAGCCGAAGCACAAAAAGGGATTGCGTGCCTGGCTGCGCAACACCGCAGGCGAGCCGCCGGTACTTGCCAGTAGCTTTGATGTAGAAAAGAACCGCCAGATATTTACGAACATGCTGCAAAACAGGGGTTTCTTTTATCCTGTGGTTACGGGTCATACAGAAACATCTAAAAAAAGAAAGACAAAAGCCATTTTCGATATAACGACTGGGCCGCAATATCATATACGGAAAACGATATACCCCCAGGATTCATCCCTCGTTGCAGAGGATATCAGAAAGCTGCAGGACAAAACACTGCTGAAAGAAGACCAGCCTTATAACCTGGACCTTATCAAAGGAGAGCGGGAACGCATCGATCGCGGTCTTAAGGAGGTGGGCTATTACTATTTTACGCCCGATTATATCCTGGTAAAAGCCGATACAAACCAGGGAAACCACAAGGTGGATCTCTACGTAACCGTAAAAGACAGTGTTCCTTACCAGGCATTTAATATCTATGACATCGGCAAGGTGTACATTTATCCGAATTACAGGATACGGGGAAAAGCGGAAGATACCAGTAAGGAAAGTGCTGTAAGCTATGAAGGCTATAACCTTATAGACCCGCACCATACCTACAGGCCTATCGTGTTTACACAAGCAATGCAATTCAAGCCGGGGGAAGAATATAACAGGCGCGATCAGAACAGGTCGCTTAACCGGTTGGTGAGCCTCAACACCTTTAAATTTGTAAAGAACCGGTTCGATGCCGTTAATGACTCTGTATTGGATGTCTATTATTACCTGACACCCTTCCCAAAGAAATCGCTGCAATTCCAGGTGGGCGGCCTCACGCAAAACGACAGCAGGTATGGGTCGAATGCTAGCATCACCTGGAGGAATCGCAATACCTTTAAAGGTGCAGAAGAGCTGCGGATAAAACTGGGTGCCGGCTTTGAAACCCAGTATGCAGGCTCATCCAGCCGCCCGAATATATATCATGGCGATGCAGAGGTGAGCACGGTGATCCCCCGCTTTGTGATCCCATTCACGCACATCAGGGGCTCAAGCTATTACATACCCCGAACGTACATAAAGGCGGGTTACAGTTATGAGTCCCAGTCGAACCTGCTAACCATCAACTCCTATAAATTCTCTTATGGTTATAACTGGAAAGACGACATCAGGAAAGACCATCAGCTATACCCCATCAATTTTACATACGTGCAAACCGATACGCTGGGGCGAGAAAATCTTAATCTGTATTATGGCAATTTGCTCTTTAACGGGATTATTCTTGGTCCCACCTATGAATACACCTATAACTCGCAGGCAGGCAGGAAAAAGAAAAACAATATTTACTTCAATGGACTGATCGATCTGTCCGGCAATATCCTGGGTCTCGCTCAAAAAGCAGATTATACAGATAACCCGCAGAAATTATTCGGCAGTACCTATGCGCAATATGTGAAACTGCAGGCTGATGTACGATACTATTACGATTTTTTCCCCGGCTTCACATGGGCTAACAGGATATTCGGCGGGGTGGGTTATCCCTATGGAAACTCTTACCAGTTGCCGAATGTAAAGCAGTTTTTCAGCGGTGGCAATAGCAGTCTCCGCGGCTTCAGGTCGCGACTGGTTGGGCCCGGTACCTTTAATGAACAATACCTTTTCGGCACCAATAATTACATACAGACGCTTGGCGATATTAAGATAGAGGAGAACTCAGAGCTGCGTATCAAGATATACCAGTTCATCAACACAGCGCTCTTTGTTGATGCGGGAAATATTTGGTTGTACCGGGACAATCCCGATTTTCCTGGCGGCAAATTCACGTCCGACTTCTATAAAGAGCTGGCGGTGGACGTTGGTACCGGCCTACGGCTCGATTTTAAGATACTGCTCATACGGCTGGATCTTGGTATCCCTGTCCGCAAGCCATGGCTGGCCGAAAACCAACGATGGGTATTCAATCAGATAGACTTCGGCAATAACAAATGGCGGGGGGAAAATATGATATTCAACCTGGCGATCGGTTATCCGTTCTAGTGATTGGTTTGGTTATTAAACTTTCGTTATTTTGTGGTAATGAGCACAACAATTCTTACCCTGTTTGGTGAAGAGATCGTACCCGAGGAGATCAATGCGGTAGGGCGGGGGCGTAACTCGAAAAAGGGCAAGGAAAAGGAAGCAAAGAAAGAAGAAAAGGGAAAGGAAGCAAACCCGGTCAAATCCGCCGTTACGGAGGAAAAGCCTAAGCGCAAATTAACGAAGCTAGAGCAGTTGAAGGAGCAGGCTGCGTCAGAGGACGCTACAAGCAATCAGCCGCAGCAGGAAGAAGTGGCTTCGCAGGAGTTTTATATTGCCCCTGTTGGTAAGAACAGCACAGAGATCCTGGAGGGTTTTAAGGGCGACAAGCAATATTATGCAATAGGCGAGGTGGCCAAACTGTTTAACGTGAAAACCTCTCACATCCGCTTTTGGACCAACGAATTTGCCATCAAGGTGCGTACCACCCGCAAGGGCGACAGGCTATACACTCCGGCGCAGATAAAAGAAATACGCACCATTTACCACCTGGTGAAAGAACGTGGTTTCACAATAGCCGGCGCTAAGACCAGGCTAAAGGAACAGAAGAAAATGACGGGCCAGGTTGTGGATCTGAGAACTTCGTTGCTGCGGCTCCGCAATCAACTGGTCACCATTAAGAACGAACTCGCCTAACTATGAAATATTTATTATTAGCAGCACTGATGATAGCGGGGACATATGCCGTGGCGCAGAAAAGATATACAGTAACGACCGACGAGAAAACAGGCTTTTATGTTTTCAAGGGACCGATTACTTTCCGGGATCTCACAGGTGAGAAGACCTTCACATGGTTCAATGAAAGCATGCAGGATTACAAGCCGGATTACAGCGACCTGCGTTTTCTCACCGATCGTCTTGGCAATTACGACATGGTTATCTTTATGGGCACCTGGTGCGACGATTCGCACTACCTCATCCCGAAGCTGTATGCCCTGCTGAAGAAATTAAACTACCCGATAGCCAAAATACCCATGTACGGTGTCGACAGGGATAAGAATACAAACGGGGATGAAAAAGAGCGTTACAAGATCACTAAGGTTCCAACCATAATATTATACAGGGAGGGCCGCGAGATAGGCCGTATTACTGAATCGGTTGCCCAGAGCATCGAGCACGACCTGTCGGATATTATTGCGACGGATAAGCAATAATCATTTGGCAAAAGCAGGTTGCATCTGCTTAACGTCTACTTGCTCATGCATTAATTGTTCTACCACTTTCGCAGCATTGTCAGGAAAGTTGACCTTCACGCGCTCGGTTGACGTCAGCCAGCGGTGAATATCATCGTAATATTTTTTACTAAGCTGCTTAATGATGGGTACGCCCAGGCCCTCCAGTCCCGCAGCGTTGCAGTGCTGTTCGTACTGGCCTACCATCGGAATAGCCATCACTTTTTTCCCAAGATACAGCGCTTCCGCCGGCCCTTCGAAGCCGGCACCGCAAAGCACCCCTGTGCAACTGGCCATGCTCTTAATAAAAGCATCATTCTCTATCGGCTGTACTGAGATATTTTTGAAAGTAAATGCTTCCTTATTGTGCTTTGAGAATACCTGCCATTGAACAGCGCTGAAATGAGAAAGATGTTCTACCATTGTCTCGTCATCATAGGCCGGCAGGTACACGGTGTAGTGGCCTTCGTCTGTGGGTACGATGTCGCGTATCTGCTTTCGGATAACAGGTGTATGGATATTAGGTGAATAAGCAGCGAAGTGAAAGCCGTATGCTGCTGTGTGCGGTGCGTAGTGGTTAAGTACCAGGTCGCCGAACCAATCTTTTTCCCTGGGTTTTGGTGCATTCTTATCTATCACTGCACTCTGGTGACTTAAGGCAATGCAGGGGACGTGTTTTATTTTGCAAGCCCATGCCGCTACTGCCTCAAAATCGTTGACGACGAGATCGTAATCCTGCACAGGCAGCTTACGAATGTCTTTTATCAGTTGAAAGAGCTTAACGGACTTAGTTGTTTTCCAGATGTCCACGCCGCCCTTGCTTCCAAAAATGAAGCTCAACCCGTGGAACCTATATTTTACCGGGAACGGAAAAGTGACGTCGGCCTGTATGCCACTGATTAATACGTCTACATCGCCGTATTTGGCTAGCTCAGGGTAGATATCCCGCGCGCGGCTTAAGTGGCCGTTGCCGGTACCCTGGATCGCGAAGAGTATTTTCACAAGTCTGAGTATTTACTTTATGCAGCTTCCATAGAGTCAGCGATACCACTTATTGTGCTGCTCTGGCTGCCCTTTACCATATTCAATTCCTGCATCAGGCTCACCATCATCTCTTTCGATGTTTCTTTGGCCTGCTTCTTTTTTTCTATATCCACTGCCTGCGCTACAGGATCTTCCAGGTATTTATAAACGGTCCATTTGCCGTCTGTGTATTCAAGAGATGTTAAATTCTCTATCCAGTCACCGCTGTTCAGGTAAGTGATAGTGCCGTGGGGAGTATCGATGTTTCTTATTTCCGGCTGGTGTATGTGGCCGCAGATCACAAAATCGTAGTTGTTTTCGGCAGCTATACCGCATACAGTATCTTCAAATTTATTGATGAATTTTACTGCGCCCTTCACACTGTTTTTTATTTTCTTCGAGAGCGATATTTTACCCTTGCCCAGTTGCTGTGAGATAAAATTTACGAAGCGGTTGATGAGTATCAGGGTATCATATCCTACGGCGCCTAGTTTAGCCAACCATTTACTATGCTGCATCACCACGTCGAATACATCCCCGTGGAAGATCCATACGTTGGCTCCGTCTATCTTCAAAGAAAGCTTATTAGTGATTTTCAGAGAACCTACCTGGAAGTCTTTGAAACGCCTCAGCATTTCGTCGTGGTTGCCCGGTATGTAGTACACCGGCACTTCTTTGGCGATCAGGCCCACAAGATGCTTTACCACCATCATGTGTGTTACAGGCCAGTATCTTTTTTTAAATTGCCAGATGTCGATGATGTCCCCATTCAGGATCACCGCCTTTGGTTTAATACTTTTCAGATATTGAAGTAGCTCTTTTGCGTGACATCCGTATGTTCCAAGATGTATGTCCGAAAGCACTACAATATCCACCTCTCTTTTCGACATTCTGTTTGCTCCGATGAAGCTTTTGGTTATACAAAATGACGAAACGAATATGAATATAATATTAAGCCGACCTTAATGTATTGTTAATTCAGCATGCGGCCGTCATTCTTTCAAGAGCTCTTCGATCTTGCCGGCCAGCGCGTCGCCGAAACGGGGTAACGGTACTTCGCCTGCTCCTGTAGCGAACCTTCCCTGTTTGTCTATCAGGAAGAATGTTGGTACTGATTGTATTCCGTATAGTTCTGCGAGCATCGATTTCCACCCGTTTACATGGGTATGCATACCTGATATCTTGTACTTGTCGATATAAGCTTTCCATACCTGGTCGTTTCCATCTATCGATACAAAGACAAATGCAGCTCCGCTATCCTTGAACCGGTTAAAAAGTTTATTGGTGAGCTTCAAATCCAGGATGCCCTGCTCGTAATCCCCAGACCAGAAGCAAAGCAATATTACCTTGCCTTTGAGCTCAGATAATTTCACAACCGCCCCCTGGGGTGTGCTGATAGTGAAGTCCATCGCTTTTTCCCCCTTCGCAAGACGCTTCATAATAGCCAGTTGCTGTTGTATGGGCGTCAGGTACTGGCTACCTGGCCAGCGCTCCCTGAAGATCTCGAGCAAATGTTCTGTCCTTGCTATCGACTGATGGCGCACGTTGCTATAAATAAGTGATGCCATGCTGTACTCCATAGTCATCGGCAGCATTTTCATAAAATACAGGGTTATGAGACTATCGTCTTGCCTGAACCGCTGCGATTCCGTTCCCTCCTGCAGGTTACTATATCCATCCGCATCCAATTTCATTCTGTAGAGCTGGTCCAGGTACATCCTGTAGGTGGGAACATACAATATCGAATCGTTGAACAGGTCGGGTATATCCCTGACTATTGCATAATTGGAGGGTCTTACCTGCCTCACGTAATAGTTCTTTTGCAATGCCATTTCATGAAGTAGCGGGTACTGCAGCATGGCAAAGTAACTGTAGAAATGGTAGTAGTTTACCCAGAAGTGCACGAAATCCGTAGGCAGGCCACTCATGTGCTCGTTCAGGTAGGCTACCTCTGCTTGTTCCAGGTCGGCCATGGCCTTTTTGAAGGTCGGTGCAGTGTCTGCAAAGCGGGGCTGCATAGGTACCAGGTAATTTTCCATCAGGCCCCGGTTCATTGCATGCGCAGCCACAAAACCTGCTACGATATTGCCGTCTCCTTTATAGTGTATGGTGCTGTCAAATCGTTTCCCTTCTGCACCAAGCTCCAGGTCAAAGCCATCTGTGACAACCAGGTCGCTTTTACGGCCGGCGTACTTCAACGCCAGGATCGTGTATTTTTCAGGTATCTCAAATGAAGTGCTGAAGCTACCATCCCTGTTAAGGTGTAGCGCTATTTCTACCGGGTCATAGGCGAGCCTGCTGTTATTGTAACTAATGTAAATGCTATCGGCGACGGGCATGAATATTTTGCCATGTAAGGCAACATGTCCCCCGGCCATGCAGAATAAGGGCAGAACGGCCAAGGCTAAAAATGAAAAATACCGCTTCAAAATGTTGCTTTTAGTACAGGCAATATAGCGCATTGAATGTAAATAATAATAAAAAAGGAGGGCTGCCGGTTAAGACAGCCCTTTGTGTATAATCGTTTGAGAAATACTGTTAAAGTGCTGCCACAAGTTCGGGTAATGGCCTCGGGGCATGTTGCTTTACAGCCTGGGCAATGGCCTTAATATGAGCAGGTGTGGTGCCGCAGCAGCCCCCCACCAGGTTCACCCAGCCCTCTGCCGCGAAACCTGCAACTATCGCAGCTGTTTCTTCAGGTGTCTCATCATACTCACCCATGGTATTGGGAAGGCCTGCATTCGGGTAGCAACTAACGAATGTAGGCGCTATCTGTGCCAGTTCTTCCACATGCGGACGCATTTGTGCCGCACCCAATGCACAGTTGAGGCCAATGCTCAAGGGTTCAGCGTGCATCACCGAAATCATAAAGGCTTCCAGTGTCTGCCCGCTCAAGGTACGGCCGGAAGCATCTGTGATAGTGCCCGATATCATTACAGGTACTTTACCGCGCAGGTTATATTCGCGCAGGTATTTGTTGATGGCAAATATTGCCGCTTTTGCATTGAGCGTGTCAAAGATGGTCTCTACAAGCAGTATGTCTGCTCCTCCATCCATAAGGCCGCGCACCTGGTCGTAATAGGCTTTCTCCGCTTCGTCGAAGGTCATAGCCCTGTAGCCTGGGTTATTCACATCCGGTGACAGGGATAGCGTTTTATTCATTGGGCCCAGGGCGCCTGCTACATATTTTTTGTGGCCAGGGTTTGCGCTCATATATGCCTCCACAGCTTGTTTGGCTATTCTCGCAGCCGCATGATTTATCTCGTACGACAGCGCCTGCATACCATAGTCAGCCAGTGAAATGGCCTGTGCATTGAAAGTATTGGTCTCAATAATATCGGCGCCCGCTTCCAGGTACTCGAGGTGTATGCTGCGGATGATATCCGGCTGTGTGAGACAGAGCAGGTCATTGTTGCCCTTCAGGTCTGTAGGCCATTCGGCAAATCGGGTGCCCCGGTAATCGGCTTCACTAAGTTTATAACGCTGTATCATAGTGCCCATGGCACCGTCTATGATCACGATCCGTTCATCTAACAGGCGTTTCAGCTCGCTTATGGTATTCATAAGGCAAAATTAACCATTAATCTCTTATAAATCCCGCTTCGGGCCTATAAGCACCTGCTCGGCATGTTGTGGCCAAACCAATGACGCCGATATTACGTCTTTAAGATCAGAACCTAAATGCCATCATGATGTTGAAGAGAATTTTTATCATTTGTTGTGTTTTGTTTGCTTTCGGGACAAATGCACAGTCTGGCCCGCAATGGCGGTGGGGTAAGTCGGACACTTCCATTGTTTTCCAGGTCAATCCAGCATATATCAAAACGGTTGTTGCCTCCGGTAACAACAAAATGCTGTGGGGCACGCTTCAGACAGATAAGATGAACCTGAACGAGGCCAATGGAGATTACAGCCTTGCCGAATTCGACACCTCCGGTAATCAATTGAACAGTACCACAATTACGGGTACTTTACATCTTATCAGCGTTAAAGCCGATGATGCGGGTAACTGGTATGTAATGGGCCAGTATTACGATAGCCTGCACTTTGCAAATGGTCTTGATGCTACGCGTAATCCGTCGTTGACGTCGCCTGATTACTTTATAGCCCGTTTCGATGCCGGCAGCCTTGCGCTTCATTGGTTCAAGCATGTGGGTGCTGAGGAAGGTTGCAGCAGCGGCGCATTTACCATACGGAACAACGCGTTGTATGTTAGCATGGATTCCTCAGGCGCCGCAACCAAACTTTTTAAGATGGACCTGCAAACAGGCGACCGCACGGATCTCTGGACACAGAACGGGCAAAGCATCACTTCCTCTATTGAGGTAGATAGCCATGGCAATATCTACCTGGCAGGTTCTTGTGCTTTCAGTGGTGTAGATTTCAATGGTCACGTTGAATCAGGCGCTTCGGGATACCCCGTGTATATCGTGCGCTATAAAGCCAATGGCCAATTCGACTGGTCGCATTGGATGGCCGATGTTACTTGTGTCGATCGCGCGCTCATCCTGGCTTCCGACAATTCAATTTATTACAGCGGCAATGTGCACGACACATTCAGCCTTGCCGGGCACAACTTCCACCATCCGGCGTGGGTCTACGACTTTATGATATCAGCGCTCGATAGCAGCGGCCACCTGAACTGGGCAAGACAATTGAATGACACATTGGGCGGAGATGCCGATATTACTAACCAGTATCACAGCGTCCTTGCAACAGATGGTTCGGTATATATTGCCTATAGCCACCGCGGGTTCATCGATTGGGGCAATAACGTTATAATCAATACCGGTCTTAATTCTTCCGCTGCGGTACTGAAAATAGATGCAGCAGGTGATGCGGCATGGGTGCTTCATGGTATAGCAGATGAAAGTTTCCCCGAGCAGATCACAGCCGACGGCAATAATGTCTGGATCACAGGGCTGGGCTATGACAGCTCTTCATTGGACTTCGGCACTGTTTCTTTGCCGGTCTCGTATCAGCACTATACGCCGTTCGTGGTCAGGATCGGAAACGCTGCTGTCACCGGAATACCTTCAGTGCAAACGGACGCTGACGTTCAAATTGTACCTAACCCTGCTCACGACTACATCCGTGTGGTAAATGCCGGTTTGCAGGGCAGCGCACAGGTATCTGTAAAAGATGTAACGGGTAGGCTCATCCGCCACTGCAGTATCGATATGGCTACCAGCCCTACGATTAGTATCAGTGGAATAAACACCGGACTCTACTTTGTGGAAATAAAAGCGCCGGGATTCAGCAGAACTCAGAAAATGTTTTTTCGATAGGGAACTGTACAGGTAATAATTGTACAGGCATAGGAAAAGTAGCACAGGTGTCCACCTGTGCTATGATTTTTTTGCACTGCTAACGTTCCCAGTTGGTCTTATATTTCCTCAACCGGTTACTGGCACGTTCCAGTTTACCAACCACTACCTCACGCTGGTGGGCGGTCCACACGCCTTCTGCGTCATACTTGTCGATGGCATACTTTATCGCATCCTGTTCGTCCATGAGCTTTATATACTCCCGCTCAGTCACCTTGTGATGCCTGTAAGCCGCTTTTATAGACCTCTCCTGTTCTTTCTGTTCAGACCTGTAGCGGGCTGCCTGTGCGTAGATACCTGTTGTGAAAAAAAGTATTGCAGCTAAGAATAGTAATATCTTTTTCATAAAGTAAAATTAGAGAATTGCAACAATTTTAGAAAAGAGAAAGGGGAGTGAGACTTTTAGTGTCACTCCCCGGGAGGAATAATGAGAGATTTCAAGAGAGGAAATTTAAAATTTATCTTCGCCTACATAGTATATAGAATCGTGCCAGCCTTCGCCAGGCAATGCATCAAATAAAAAAGCGCAGGCATTTTAAGACCTGCGCTTTTTCTAAACCCTTCATTATCAGTCCTTATCTTCAGTTTTGCAGTCGTTGATGAAGTAAGCTGTTTCCTTTTTTCCCCAGCTTGGTTTGAGGATGTCATCGCTGTTTTCCTTGGCGAACAGTTCATTGGCTTTCTCAAAATAGGGAAGTGCGGCTTTTTTACCCCCGCCGAACATCTTGGGTGTAAAGCGCTTGCTGGTGCCCTGCAGGTAATACATGCGTGGGTTGTTCGGATTTAATTCTTTTGCCTTGTCCATATTCTCCGCAAATATCTTTCCGTACTTCTGCCAGCGGCTGGCACCATCGACGCCCAGGCGGGCATTGGCTATAAAGGCAGCAAGCACATAGGTCTCGTCGGTCGGTTTGTTGCCCATTGCACTCATCATGTCGTCGTATTCCTTTTCAGCTTCATCTACATAGGCATCCCTTTTGGCTGCTTCAAGGCCGTTGGTGTATGAGAGGATCACCTTGCTCAACGAGGCATAATAGTGCGCCATTGCTTCATTATTCCATTTTTTTGCTATCAGTGTCAGCTTATTGCTGGCCTCGATCTGCTTTTGTGGGTCTTTGGTCTCGTCAAAGGCGGTAAAAGTTTTTTGCAGCGTTGACTTGAAATCCTGCCCATGCGCTGTATTGATAAACAAGAAGGCGATTGTGGCTACTGCTAAGATGAGTGTTCTCATTGTTGTTTTATTTGTGTTCAAAATTGTTTTTGCTCGTTTTGCTTTTAAAGTTCGTCTTTGCTGAATTCTGTCAGCGAGAAATTCACACCGAGGAAAATGCTCCTGTACAGCGCAGGCTTGATGGGTTCCGATGCATATCCGGCCGGTGTCATCCGGTACCTGTAGCCGAAAATGTTGGGGTTGTTTGTAATGTTGTCCACACCTAAGTAAACTACAGTAAACCATTTTTTGATCGTGTGCAGGTAGCTCAGCGTCAGCGATAGGTTGTGATAGGCCGGTGTGCGCTCGCTTAGGAACGCTACGCCGGGGTTCGGATCGTAATACGGCTTACCTGTTGCAAAGCTGTAGGTAGCACTCACATTGGTCGAGATCTTGTCGATGAAATATTTAGCGATGACATTCAGGTTATGGTTCGATATGAAATCGGGTTGTGCCATAGTTTCATAGTTTTTATACTCACGCTTGGTGTCAATAAAGCTATAAGATATCCAGTAGTCCAGGTTCTTCAGCGATTTCCTGTCGCGCCAGAAGAGTTCTATGCCCTTTGCATAACCCTTACCAGCATTGTCCACGGTGATGCCGGGATATAAGAAACGGAACGAGTTAGGATCGAATGGTGTAGCATAATGCTCCAGCTCCAGGTCTTTATAGTCTTTATAGTAGCCTTCTATCCTGAGTGTACGGTCGTTCCTGATCCACTGCCAGTTAGCTATGTAGTGTATTGCCTGCTGGAAGCCCATGCCGTATGGGTTTTGGTAATAGAGGTACATATAGTCGGGGTTCTGGAAGAACATGCCGCCCGCCAGCGACACCTGGCTGTAGGCGCCTGTTTTTATAGCTAGCGACAGTCGGGGTGCGATATTGTTTTTGCCCAGCAGCTCGCTATGCTCAAAGCGCACCCCAGGCCTGATGGCCAACCATGTCATCGGCGCGATATCAGCTTCGGCATAGGCGGCTACTTGTGTTTCATGAAATCCATACTGCGGCAGCGTGTCTGTCCACTGCTTGTTGACTTTATAATACTGCGCTTCTCCACCCACGAGCAGGCTTATCCTGCTTGTAGCGTAATATTTTCCTTCCAGCCTGTACTGTGCGCGCTGGTCGTTTTGTGGTGCAGGTATCGCGCCGAAGCTGTTATCACTTTTGTCGTAGCTATACGAAGCAGCAGTGTAGAGGCTGAACTTGTCTTTGAACATTTGCCTGTACGATGCGTTGCTGTACCAGTTCTGGTCTTTGATGCGATAGTCAATCGTATCGCCACCTGCTACGCTGGTATCGCCAAAAGGGTTAGGCACGCCCACGCCGCTGGTGAAATAAGAGCCGTTCACCGATATCTTAAAGATGCCGTCTTTATTTGGCTTCCATACAAAACGGGTGCTGCCTCCGCCGCCCACAGGCACTTCGAAAAAGTTGAAATTGGTTTTTGCGAGTTTGTAGAATGGGGTGAGGTTGTTATAGTAAGCTGTGCCATCGATGCTTGCATTCTTCCACAGGTGGGTGCCCGATGCATAAACACCGGCCATATTTACACCCAGGTTCACATTGCTCTTGTCAGGAAGGTCTAGTGAGTTCAGTTCCAGCACGCTCGACAGAGCTTGTCCGTACCTGGCGCTATAGCCCCCGCTGCTGAATGCAACTCCCTTAAACTGGAATGGTCCGAAACGGCTTCGCGCAGCTACACCCGGGGCTGTGTTAAAGAAGGCATCCTGCACGGTCATCTCGTCCACTATCATTGCTGCTTCACTGGCATCGCCACCGCGTACAAAAAGCCCTGTCTGTGCGCCCTGTTGCTGTGTGCCGGGCAATGTTTGTATAGCTCTTACCACATCGGCCTGCGCGCCGGCTGTCGTCACAATATCCAGCGGTTTCAACACGGTCTTGTCTTTATCATTCGTTGCTTCTATCGATCCGGCTGTTATCACTACCTGGTCCAGGTCGTGTGCCTTGTTGCCTTTCATTTTTAGCACCAGGCCGGCCACATCCTTATCTACATTTATTGGCTGACCGGCATTCTGGTGGCTCACTTCCGTTGCCACGATGGTTTGGTTGCCCTTTTCTTCTGTAGTGAATTTAAAAAGGCCGTTGTCATCCGTTGTTGCACCATCCAGCGTGTTGTCCAGCGATACGCTGGCGCCCTTCACCGGCTTGTCGTTTTCATCTACTACCTTGCCGCTAATGGTTACTTGTGCCATCGCCATAGTGCATAGTAATACCAGTGGTAATACCAGCAGCCATCTCAATCGTGTTGCTCCCTTGCTAATCTTTGGTAAAAATGGTTTCATTTTTGTTTTCAATTGACACCGCAAAACTAGCCTGCTAATGCTATCTGTAAAATTTATTTCGGTCAATTCTATAAGTCCATCGGTGAATGACCTCCAAATGTCGGTGGATCTTTACGCTCAACCACGGCTTTTGTCCCACCACCACGAATTATAGCCATCGGGCCTTACCTCCGTGGGTACGCCCGGCTTTGGCGCAAAGAGTGTAATGTTCTTATCGAAGGCATGTTCCAGTAGCTCATCTATTGGCTCACGCCATCCATGGAAAGCAAGGTTGAAAGTACCCCAGTGGATGGGCATCATCAGTTTGCCTTTGAGCGCTATATGCGCGAGGGTTGCCTTTTGCGGTCCCATATGTATATGTGCCCAGTTTTCATTGGCGGCGCCTATCTCCAGCATCGTCAGGTCAAAAGGACCGTATGCGTCTCCTATATCCCTGAAGCCATCGAAGTAACCCGAATCGGCCCCGAAGAAAATATTGTGTTTGGGACCTTTAATTACAAATGAGGACCATAGCGTTTCATTCCTTCCCGTAATTCCTCTGCCCGAAAAGTGTCGTGCAGGTGCAGCGGTTATTTCCAGATTGTCGTCTATCGTCACGGTGTCTGTCCAGTCCATTTCGTTGATCCGGTGTTTAGCGATGCCCCATTTCCTGAGGTGGCTGCCCACCCCGAGGGAACAATAAAAGGGGGTGTCCAAATTGGCCATTTGCTTGATGGTAGACTTGTCGAGATGGTCGTAGTGATCGTGCGAGAGGATGATAGCATCCAGCTTCGGCAGCTTACTCAATGCCAGCGGCGCCGGAAAGAAACGCTTAGGCCCGGCAAAATTCACAAAAGAGGCCCGTGCTCCCCAAACCGGGTCGGTAAGCAATTTCTTGCCGTCGATCTCTATCAATAAAGATGAATGTCCCATCCAGGTTATACGCAAACCATTATCCGGGTGTTGCTGATATACTTCATGGTCGGTGATGAACGGTCCCAGGGGTATTTTTGGCACACGCTCCTGCTTGCCCGTCAAGAGACCTTTCATGATGTTGCCGAAACTGCCGGTAGATGTTTGCGTGGGTACCGGGTTCACGAATTTCTTTCCTTCTTTTGCCGATGGCTTTAGGGTGCTCATTTTTCGATCTTTCAATTGCCGCTGCAAAGCTAGCTACTGGAAGTCTGCCTGTTATCTTTTTTCGGCCAATACATGTATCCTGTCGGTAAATGCATAATCCGGGCTTAACATTGCGTTGTCATTTAGGTAATATTGTTATCATATTATTGTAGCAAATCCATTACGGCATGAAAAAAGTTACACTTTTATTTGCATCATTCGCACTGTGCTTTGGCCTCAGCAATTGTACCAAAGACAAAACCACACAATCGCCGTTAGCCACTCAAACAACTGCAACGCTGCAACCTTCACTGGGTGGCGCTGCCATCTATGCTAACTTTCCTGAGACTTTCGAATCAGGTACTAAAGGTGCTTATGCCGTCGGCAACGTAACACTGTCAACCGGGACGTGGACACTCGATGACGCGCTCATAGGCAATCTCGCTAACGACAGGAAGAATGGATCAAAAAGCGTCCGCATCGAAAATACCGGCATCGTAAGCATGCAATTTGATCTGGCAAACGGCGCCAGCCAGGTAAGCATTAAGCACGCTGTTTATGGTACCGACGCATCCAGCACATGGCAGCTTTGGTATTCAACCAATGGCGGTACCTCATGGACACAAACCGGTAGCACCATCACCACATCGTCTACTATGCTGAACACCGCGACATTCAACATGACCATCACCGGCAATGTGCGTTTCGAAATAAAGAAGCTATCCGGCGGCAGGCTGAATATTGATGACTTCAGTATTACCGACAACGGCAATAACAACAATAATAACCCCACCCAGGACGATAATATGGCCATGGGCAATCCCAGCGGTGCTACTACCAACACGGGTAATACCAACAACTACCTCATGATAAAGACCCAGTATGCCCTTGCTTACAATAACTCAAAAGGTATGGCCAACTGGGTAAGCTGGCACCTCAGCGCAGCATGGCTCGGCAATACGCCGCGGTGCGATTGCTTCACTTCTGATGCTACTTTGCCCGCGGGTTATTTCAAAGCCACCACTTCCAATTATACCAACAGTGGTTTCGACCGCGGCCACATGTGCCCGTCAGCCGATCGTACCCTCAACGCTACCGATAACTCGGCTACCTTCCTGATGACCAACATAACGCCACAGGCGCCAAACCTTAACCAGGGCCCCTGGGCAGACCTGGAAGACTATTGCAGGACACTGGCCAACTCAGGCAATGAATGTTATATCATCTCAGGCGGCTACGGCACAGGCGGCACCGGCAGCAACGGTTCAGCCAATACGATAGCGAATGGCGCCATCAACGTGCCTTCACATTTCTGGAAGGTAATAGTGGTATTGCCTAACGGCAGCAATGATGTAAGTCGTGTTACTGCATCGACCCGCGTGATCGCTATAGACATGCCCAACACGCAGACGGTCAACAGCCATCCATGGGGCTACTACCGTACTACGGTGAATGCCATTGAATCTTCTACCGGCTACGATTTCCTTTCTAATGTGTCAACCACCATACAAAGCACGATAGAATCGCAGGTGGACAATGGACCTACTCAATAATATTGGCAAACAGCACATTATGATAAGGCCGCTCTTTAATGAGTGGCCTTTTGTTTTGATTTTTCCCCGTTTTGTCCATTTTGCAAAAATGCTCATGCAAAGATTTTTCTATAAAATTTATTGCAAGGTATGATGTTAAGTAGCTGATAGTTATAGGCTTTGGATTTCCATTAACATTCGTCTGCATGTCGTGGCACACGTTTCAAAACTCTGATTGTAGAATGTATTGTGGACTAAAAAAGTTTGGTTTATGGATACGAAAGATTTGAGAATAGGAAACATCCTCTACGCCGATGGCAAAATTGCCACTGTAGTGGGCATCGAAGGAGAGGACGAAGACAACTTTGTCGTCAAGCTCGATCATGGAAAGGACAAGGTAATACAGGTGAAGCCTTCCGTTATCGATATCAAACCGATACTGCTCGGCGACGATTTTGTGAAAGGGCTGGGCCTCTTCGACGAATTGGGCAACCTGAAATTCGCCACTAAAACAGACAAATTCAAACTACGCCGTGCTAACGGGCACGTTATTCTGCTCAATGACAGGAACGAGACAATGGTGCACTTCTGGGACGTAAAATACCTGCACCGCCTGCAAAACCTCTATTATATTCTTTCAAAGCAAGAGCTAACTATCAACTGGTAGTCGCTACAATTCAATACACACATTCTTCGGCTCTGTAAAAAAACGCATAGCGTCCCAACCGCCCTCGCGGCCCACGCCACTGTTTTTAAAGCCGCCGAAAGGTGTGCGCAGGTCGCGCAGCAGCCAGCAGTTCACCCAGATGATGCCGCTGTGTACCTGTGCCGCTACCCGGTGGGCGCGGCTCACGTCTTGTGTCCATATAGTGGCGCTCAGGCCATAGTCGCTGGTGTTAGCTAATTGGAGGGCTTCCTCTTCTGTTTTGAATGACTGCAGCGTCACCACCGGGCCAAAGATCTCTTCCATGTTCGTGCGGCAGTTGGGGCCCAGTCCTTCAAATATGGTAGGCTGTATAAAGTAGCCGTTCTTGCACCGGCCTTCTAATTGTACACTATTGCCGCCAAGCAACAGTTTGCCGCTCTCTTGCTTCGCCAGCTCGATGCAGCTCATCACCTTATCAAAGTGCATCTTGCTCACCACCGCGCCCTGCTTGCTGCTCTCCTCCAGCGGATCGCCCACCGTGAGTTTCGCTGCACGAGCTACGAACTCCGCTTTGAATTTTTCGTAGATGCTTTCCTCCACCAGCACGCGGCTGCCGCAGAGGCATATCTGGCCCTGGTTGCTGAAGGACGATTGCAGCGTCACGCGCATCATCTTGTCCCAGTCGCAGTCGGCGAAGATGATGTTGGGGTTCTTACCACCCAGCTCCAGCGACACTTTTTTGAACATAGGTCCTGCCGTTGCAGCTATTTCTCTTCCCGCCCTAGTGCTGCCGGTGAACGATAGTGCCTTAATGCCCGGGTGCGCCACAATAGCCGCACCGCAGTTCGGACCTGTGCCATGTACGATATTCAGTACGCCATCGGGCAGGCCTGCTTTTTTACAGATCAGGCTCAGCAGGTAGCCCGTCATCGGTGTCACCTCGCTGGGCTTGGCCACTACGCAGTTGCCCGCTGCCAGCGCCGGGGCTATCTTCCAGGTAAATAAATACAGCGGCAGGTTCCATGGCGATATGCAGCCCACTACGCCTATCGGCTGGCGCAGGGTATAGTTGATCGCCTTGTCCTCCATATTATGGCTCTCGGTGCTGAAGTGCATAGCGCCCGTGGCGAAGAACCTGAAATTGCTCGATGCCCTGGGTATGTCCACACGCTTGCTCAGCCATAGCGGCTTGCCATTGTCATTGCTCTCTGCCAGTGCCAGTGCGTCCAGGTTTTCATCTATCAGTTCCGCAATGCGGTTCAGTATCCTGAAGCGCTCCTCAGCCGGTGTCCTTCCCCAGCTCTCGAACGCTATTTTCGCCGCACCTACTGCCTCGTCCACATCCTGCGCGTCGCTGTCTGGTATCTGGCTATACACCTCACCCGTTGCGGGGTTGATGTTGTCAATATATTTACCGTTCAGCGGGGCCTGCAGGCTGCCGGCTATGTAATTGGCTATCCTATCGGGAGCAGTTAAGTTCATAGGGCCAAAGTTAGGAGAATGAGAGAATTGTGGGAAATTGACTTCCTTTGCCGGGTATTCTTAAATTCAACCATCTGATGGGACTCGATTCAATAGAAATAGTGATGGAGGTTGAAAAAACCTTTAAGATAAGCATTGCAGATAGGGAAGCGGAGCAGATACGTACAGTTCGCGATTTCTACGAAGTAGTTTGGGCGAAAATACAGCACAAAAGCTCACCTGAATGTGTGTCACAACCATTATTTTACCGGTTGCGTAGGCTTTTTCAGGAGCAACTCTCTGTTCGATCGGTCGCCATCAAACCGGAAACACAGCTCAACGCCATCGTTCCAAGCAAAAACAGGCGAAGAATATGGCGACAACTTCAATCGGATTCGAAACTGAAGTTTCCATCGCTTGTTTTGCCAAGGCCCTGGTCTATCGCTATTGTATTGTTCGATCTTGCTGTGGTGTTTGTTAGCTTGGGTCATTTATATGCGAATGGCCGACATGTTAAAGCTTGGCTGCTGATGGCTGCCTGCATAGTTTTTGTTGCTTTGTTGAATAAGGTAGTTGCCCCCCTGCGGACTGCATTCAAATTGCTTACTATGAGGGAACTGGTATATGAGGTACTGCGCCTGAATTTTTCACAGTTGAATAAAGACGGTGTGACACGCCGGGAAATGGAACAGGTGATGAATTTGCTGTTTGCCGATAAGATCGGGGTATCACTGCACGAGATCAAACCTGAAAGGTCTTTTACACACGATTTGGGAGTTGACTAGTTACAGTGAAGTCAAACGTGAAGATGGAATGTCAGTCAATACACATCCAACTCATACCCGCCATTCACATGCTTCCAGTCTGCATGTACTGTTGCGTTGATCTGTGGGTAATAGAGCGACCAAGTGGAGTCCACGGGGTAGCCGGCCTGGTAGTTGCCTATTTCCCAGCCCTGGCCAATGTCATAAGGCCCGCCCTTTACACCATCCCAATCGCCGGGCGCAGTATAGATTTGAGCATAGGCCCATCCAGGATTAGTATTAAGGTCCGCCGGGCTGTTAAATGTCAATGTGGATTGTGGATTTACAAGGACACTATTGCTGTTTAGGTAGGCTACGCTATTATTTACATCATGTGCTCTGAAGTTCAAAGCCAGCGGATGGCTTGTGGTGTTCTTGATGGTCATAGCATTTTGCGCGGTAGCCTTGGCTGCAGGTAGCGTTTTATCCCTTTTACAGGAACTGGCAGCGATCGCTGCCAGGGTTAACATCAGAATTGTACGTTGCATAGGTTGAGGTTTTTATAAAGATAGCACGGGTATAACGCTTGTTTTGTAAAAATAGTGTGACAGAGCTACAACAGGATTACTGTGCCCCCTATCCAATACTCAACACGATCAAACCAACAGCCGCCGCGGTCATTAAGATGAGCGTTATAAAGCCCAGTATGTTCGATAAGGCGCTGTTCGTTTTGTCGCCCATTATTTTTTTGTTGTTGCCGATGTGCAGTATCACCGCTATCAAAACCGGCGCCGTAATGCCATAGAGCACGGCGGTGTAAAAAAGGGCCTGTATAGGGCTGATGCCTATGAAATTGAGCAAAAGGCCCACCAGCAGTGAAAGGATGATGGAGTAGTAGAACGGCCTGGCCTGCGGAAATGTTTTATCGAGCCCTGCCTTCCACTCAAAGGTTTCGGCCAGCATATAGGCCTGCGAGCCGGCCAGCACGGGTATGGCCAGGAGCCCCGTGCCCAGCACGCCGATGGCAAAGAACAGGTGGGCATATCTGCCTGTCAGCGGCGCCAGGGCCCTGGCTGCCTCATCCACCGTCTCTATCTTATGTATACCTGCGCGGAAGAGCACGCTGCCCGTGGTGAGGATGATAAAGAACATCACCACGTTCGACAGGAACATGCCTATGTTCACATCCTCACGCATATTGTTGAGCACCTGCTTGTCCACCACTATGTTCTGCTTGCTGTGCTTCAGGTCTTCGGCCTCCATGGTGGCCTGCCAGAAAAACAGGTACGGCGATATGGTGGTGCCCAGGATGGCTACCAGTATCGAAAGGGAATCTCTGTCAAACTTAAAGCCGGGCACAAAGGTTTTCTTCAGTATCTCCGCCCAGTCGTTATGCACCATAAAAGGGATGATAAGGTACAGGAAGAGGCTTGCGCAAAGCCATTTTAATATCCGGGCTATTTTCCGGTAGGGATACCTGATGATGATATACATCAGCGCAATGGTAAATGCTATGGAAAAGATGCTCGCAGGCACCTGAGGCAACAGCATATTGGCCACCGCACCCATGCCCTGTATGTCGGCGCCTATATTGAGGGTAATGGCGGGGAAGCTGAACAGCAACATAAGGTATAAGATGGATCTCGGGTAGTGCTGTCTCAAGGTCACCGTCAGGCCCTGGCTGGTTACTAGCCCTATCCTGGCGCACATGCCTTGTATGGCTGCCATCAGCGGAAAGGTTAGCAGTGCGGTCCATAAGGTGTTGAAGCCGAACTGCGCGCCTGCCTGCGAGTAGGTGGCGATGCCCGACGGGTCGTCGTCGCTGGCCCCTGTTACAAGGCCCGGGCCCAGCACCTTTAATACTTTCCTGATCTTTGCCGATACTTTGCCCGGTCCGCGCATTGGTTTTACTGCTTTTATTTTCCGGTGTTCCTTGGGGTAAGCCCCGGCAGCTGGCAGCTTTTCAGCTGTTAGCGTTTCCTCGGATAAAGATAAATAAAGTCACCCTGGTATTTGGCCTCTCCCTCACACAAATGATATACATCATTCCGGGGGCAGGCAATAGCATTCGGCACGATATTTTTCTCTGCCTGTTTATGAACCTCAGACTTCTCTGCGCGCTTGCGTGCATTGTGTTATTCGCACAATGCAACGGCTGGCAGCAAAATAATAAAACGGTAGCCACTCACCGGTCGGAAATGCATCCTCCGGATACGCAACAGCAGGCCGCGGTACAAACGGTCGACACTGCGACGCGTGTAACCATCGTTTACCGTGCCATCACCTCAAAGGACAGCATCAGGCACGCGCTCAAGTACTTTTCATCTCAACTTCCGGTATTATTTGCGGTCAACCGGGTGGACTCAGCCCACATTGTCTCGCTGGATACATTGATAATGCCCGACAAATTTGACCTTGACATACTGCAGTACTCGCCTTTCCCCACCGATGTGCCCGCTCTGAGGGATGTGCATAAGATATTGCTCTTCTCTTACCCTGCAGAATACTTCGCGGCTTATGAGAATGGTCGCCTGGTACGTTCGGGGCCTACCAGTATGGGACGTAAAAAAGATACGACGGCAACGGGCCTCTTTTACTGCAACTGGAAAGCGGAGGAAACGAAAAGTACCTTCAACGATGAGTGGGACCTGAAATGGAATTTTAATATCCAGAACAAGGAAGGGATAGGTTTTCATCAGTATGCGTTGCCCGGCTATCCGGCGTCACATTCATGTCTGCGGCTGTTGGATACCGATGCGAGATACCTCTACAACTGGGCCGGTCAATGGGTGATCAAGGGCACGGATAATATACAAGTTTATGGCACACCCGTGATCGTGTTTGGCGCCTATCCTTTTGGTAGCCAAAAGCCCTGGCGGCGGCTGCTCAATGAACCGCATGCGCTGGATATTGATGCAGCGTCGCTCCAGGAGACCGTTGCTCCCTACCTTTCTGATATAATGAATAAGCAACAAAAACGGCAGTCGGGTACTGCAAAAAAATAGCCATGGCGTTAGTTTTTGGCCAGTAATCCAGCCAGGCGGCTCGCTTGTATACGTTAATATACAGATGTGATTTTATGTTTAGGCGTCGTATGTTAAAAAAATGTTAGCAGAAATGGCGGCTTTATGCAATAAACTTATTATATTTATCCCGGCATTCCCAAATTAGCGACTAGTACCCGATTTGTTAATAAAAAATCCACACGCGTAAGCGAGTGTATTATCCGGCAAAAAATATATTTTTATACTCGTATTTATACATCATGCTTATGAAAAGATCATTTTACCCCAAAACTAAATTCGCGGTCCTGGTTACCGGACTGGTCTCACTTTTGTTATTATGCTCACGGCAGGCTAATGCTGCAGCATACTATGTTGTGGATAGTAATCCCTGGGGATTTACTTACAACAACAGTAATATGGATGCAGTTTTCGGGTCCGGCAACTGGACACAGGGCAATTCTTCCACTCCGGCTGCCACGATCTTCGCACCCGGCGTCAACTTTGTGTTCCTGGAGGCGGGCGATGGAAACTCAACGATGGCCACATTTATAAGCAACAACATTACGACAATTGAGAACTGGGTAGCTGCAGGTGGCCGCCTGTTTATGAATGCCGCCCCTAACTATGGCGGCAATCAAAGCTGGGGATTTGGAGGTACTACGCTGAACTATCCATCCTTTGCCGGAACCGTTACTACCAGCGTTCCTAGTCACCAGATATTTACCGGCCCTGCTACCCCAACTGCAACCACGATGTCGGGCAATTCTTATGCTCATGCCTATATTTCCGGCACCGGGCTCACCAGCCTGCTTTATGACGTTGCTTTCGCTCCTGATGCAAATCCCGTGCTTTGCTATAAAACATGGGGATCCGGGATCGTATTTTTTGGAGGGATCACACAGCCCTGGTTTCATTCGCCGCAAGCTGAGGCGATCAATGTTTGGCAAAACATCTTGTTTTACGTAAATAATTATCCCCTACAGGGTATCCACGTGCAGCTTCCGGGCAATGTATTCTGCCCCGGCGCTGTGATCACCGTCAACTTCACTACTACTCTACTGAATTTTCATCCGGGTAATGTGTACACTGTACAACTCAGTAACGCCGTTGGCTCTTTCGCAAGCCCGCTTACTCTGGGCACGCTTACAAGTACCGCAACCTCCGGCAGTATTACTGTCACTCTTCCATTTGCAACAGGAAATGGCTACAGGATCCGGATCGTATCAACCGACACAGCCTATACGGGAGCTGACAATGGTGTTAACATCATCATTGGCCAGCAAATACCGGATATCACCATTACCAGTTCTGCAAGCGGTTTTGTTTGCACGGGTACCTCAGTTACATTTAATGCACATACACAATTCCCGGGAATATCACCAAACTTCCAATGGTTCGTCAACGGCTTCCCTGTAGGCAACAATGATAGCACTTACATTACTAATACACTCAACATGGGCGACCAGGTGAAGTGCGTTATCAACACCACCAGCCCATGTGTAGGACCCCAGACCGATACGAGCAATAGCATTATGGCCCTTATTACTCCGGCTCCAAACAACCTCGCCGGCTTTATTGGCACCACAGAGACCCAGGTAGCAGTCGTGAACGGCCCGCAGGATATACGCTATGAAAATGACTGCGACCTGATGGTGAGCATTAAACCAAGTAACCCGAATCCCTACTATGGACAGTATGAAGCGGACGTGACAATAGATACCGCAGTTTTCACCTTTAACGGTCAACCCTATGTTGAAAGGCACTTCTCGATAAATCCCTATTATCCGGATGAAGTAGGTCCGGATCCTGAATCGCTGACTGCGCACATCACGCTATACGCATACCAGCACGAGTTCGACAATTATAATTTTGCTGCCGGCCCGTTAGGTGAGCCACTGCTTCCGACAGGCGGTGTGGATAATGGCAACGTAAGGGTTACACAATTCCACGGCTTTGGCACATATCCTGAAGATTTTGACGTGCCCGGCGAATTGGTAATACCTAACGTCAGCTGGGATCCTACCCACAACTGGTGGCAGATAGATTTCGACGTGCATGGCTTTAGTGCTTTCTTTATACACACCGCTTTGGGCCCTAACCCTCTTGCCATTAGCATAGCCGATATCAGGGCTGCCAATGCAGGACAACGCAATCGTGTGGACTGGAGAACAGCTTCAGAGCAAACGGGCGATGTGATGACACTTGAGCGCAGTAAGGATGGTAAAGCGTTTGCCACATTGGCTAATATAGCCGGTAAGGGTGCTGCTTCCAACTACACTTATTGGGACGAGAAACCTTATGCCGGTGTAAACTACTATAGGCTTAAAGTAACAGGAGCTGACAGGAGCGTAAGCTATTCGAATGTAGTGACTGCAACCGTTACTACGGGCAATGCATTCACCGTAAGGGCTTATCCGAACCCTGTAAACGATGTGCTGACAGTTACATTATCAGGCGAGCGTGCAGCTAACAGCAACATCATAGTTACAGACATGATCGGCAGAACGGTAGCAACGCTCAACTGCGACAGCGACAAGATGACGATAGACATGAGTGGCCTTGCGCACGGTACATACATCGTGAAATATACCGATGACGCGCACAGCGAGATCGTTAAGGTCAACAAACAATAGTTTTTTACTTTATGGTATAAAGCGGGCCTGTATCACAGGCCCGCTTGTATTTTATATGTGTCCTTTACAAAACCTCGTGTATCCTGAATTCTTTATCATTAAATTCTACAGTGTCGCCGGCCTTCTGCCCGAGTAGTCGCATTGCGAGTGGCGCTGATGCCGACACGGCATAATAGGTTGAATTATTAACCAACAGTTTGCCAATGCTTATCGCAATGAAGTAATTGCCCTGGCTGGTACACACGATGCTTCCCGGCTGTATTACGCCGCTATGAACTGCAGGGTTCACCTGGTCGAGGATGGCCTTTAGCTTTTGTAATTCGTTGAGGTGTGCTGTGTTCAGGTCTATTTCCTGTTGCATCATTTCACGGGCGGTCTCATATTTGTCGCCTGCGCTGCTCTTGGTGTCATCATTGGCAGCCTCGCGGGCGTCGGCAATGGTCTGTGAGGCTGCTGCCATGCCGTCAGCAATGTACTTTTTGCAAAGCTCGTATAGGAACTGTTTCAATTGCTGTGCGTCCATTTCTAACCAACAATGTTCCTTAAAAATAGCTACAACCCGGTCTTAAAACAAACCTACGATTTGCCACCGTATTGTTTCATCAGCTCTTCTTCATAGTTCAGACCGATAGGAATGGCGAGATCCCCGAGATGAACATTTTTATCGCGGATGGACGTAATAGCTGACAGCGGCACCACAAATGAACGGTGTACCCTGGCAAATTTATCGGCAGGCAATTTATCCATCAGCGCTTTCATCGTCATGCGTGCTGTTATGGTCTTGCCATTGTTTAGGTGGAATTTAAGGTAATCGCCGGCGCTTTCCATATATTGTATATCGGCGAACTGTACTTTATATAGGCTATAGTCGGCGCGAATGATGAGGTGTTGCCCGGCTGGTTTTTCCGCTTTCACATAGTCGTAATATTCTTTGACCTTGTCGGTGGCCTTTAAAAAGCGGTCGTAAGTGAAAGGTTTCAGCAGATAGTCCACTGCATCGAGGTTGAACCCTTCAACTGCATACTCGCTATAACCGGTCGTAAAAATAACGGGAGGCTTTATTGGGAGGGATTTGAAGAAGTCGATGCCGGACACGGAGGGCATTCTGATATCCAGGAACATGAGGTCGACAGGATTATTCTCCAGCCATGCAAGCGCCTCGTTCGGCTTCAGGAAGCTTTTAACCGGGTTGATATAACCTGTTTTAGCACAGAAGTGTTCTATGATCTTCAGCGAAGGTGTTTCGTCGTCGATGGCAATAGCGCTTATCATGATAAGTGTATCGAGAGGTCCACTATAAATATATCGTTTTGTCGCGAAATTGCCAGCGTGTGTCTGCCGGGATATTGATTTTGCAGGCGGTTTTGTGCGTTTGTAATGCCTCCCATGCCACTCCGCGGTTCTTCATTGGCTATTGGCACAATGTTATTTTCAGCATGCATTTTAAGCGTGTCGCCGGACACGTCAATATCAATGGCGATCCTACTGCCTGTTTCCGGGTTGATGCCATGCTTGAAAGCATTTTCTATAAACGGCAATAGAAAAAGGGGTGCTATATGTTTCCCGTACGCCTGGCCATTGACCTTATATTGAATATCAACACTACTGTTGCCGAACCGGTTGCGTTGAAGATCTATGAAGTTGCTTATACATTCCAATTCTACATTGAGCGGTATGAGATCGTTCGCGCTTTCGTTAAGCACGTAGCGCATGATGCCGGATAGCTTTGCGATCGCATCAGCGGCAGCCGGCGATTGCTCCAGCGCCATGCCGTAGATGGTATTGAGCGTATTGAAAAGAAAATGCGGGTTGACCTGCATCTTGATGTGTGCTAGTTCAGCCTCTGTTTTTTCTTTTTTCATTTTTCTGCACTGCTCGTCCATGTTTGCAGCAAGCGAGTATTTGATCAATACAGTGTCGAAGCTACGGTCGATATTTATTACACAAATTTAATTATAATAGCATTTGCCCACAGGTAAACTGTGGTAAAGGCTTTGAGGATTGCGACGAAACATGTAGAAGGGTTATTTTAGTGCGTGCTTTCAGTCTTAAAAAATGCAAACCTCGCAGTGCGCTTTGCGCTGGAATTATGCATGTTGGCAGCTTATGGCTGGTGGGGCTATCATAGCGGTACCGGTACCGTATTTTCTATGGTGCTAATGGTAGCTCTCCCTTTAGTTGTAGCGATCGCCTGGGGTTTATTCCTTTCGCCCAAAGCTAAAGTGAAACCGCACATTAGCGTAAGGGTGATAATGGAGCTGATACTTTTTGGTATTGCCGCCTGGCTGGTCTACAGTGCCGGTATGGTCGTAGCCGGCAGCGCGCTGCTCGTAGCATTCATTGTTAACCGGGCCATCCTTTTGTTGCTTAAGTATTGAGTACAGATCAGAGGGTGACGCGGGTGTTTCTATGCAGGCGCCTGGCTATCTCCATCATCCACTCAGGTTGCTCTGAATCAGGATATTCTGCCCCAAATATTTTCTCAGTGTATTGCATGAGCGACCTGACAATGATATCGTCAAATTCATCCCGCGCTTTTTGCAAATCAACCGATCGTTCATTACGCATTTCCAGCAATGTCTGTTGTGCAGTTACTTGCAATTCGCTGAGCATGCCGTTGATGCGGTAGCTCGATTCCCAGCAAATGCTATACAGCCCCGGCCGGTACGGCAAAGCCATGGAGCAATACTTATCTACAATATTGACAGCAACCTGCTGAAAGCGTGACATAAAATTGTTGAAGGTAGTGTCAGGGTTTCGTCTGCTCATAGTGGATAGATAAACCCTTACATATTAATAAATCATGCCAAGGAATCTGCCGAAATGATAAAAACTAATTACTAACGGTAGGCTTTACGTCCAGCTGCTCGTAAATGGAGTTATTGCTGATAAATTCGGGAACTATACTTTTCATCTGCGCCACAGTGCCCAGCGTGTCGTGGCTAGCCGCACGGGCAATAAGCTTGTCTATCTTTTCCTTAACCGTCTCGAAATCGTATTCCCTTACCTTGGCGATCATTATCTTGTTATGATAAGTAGGCATTGTATTCTCGGAGTTATTCAACAGCTCCTCGTACAGCTTCTCTCCCGGGCGAAGACCAGAAAATACTATGCGGATATCTACCTCAGGCACTTTGCCGGACAGCCTGATCATTTTGCGCGCCAGGTCGACGATCTTAACCGGCGAGCCCATGTCAAACACGAATATCTCGCCTCCCTGGCCCATAGCGCCTGCCTCGATTACCAGTCGGCAAGCCTCGGGTATGGTCATAAAATAGCGGGTTATCTCAGGGTGGGTAACTGTTATAGGGCCACCATTTTCTATCTGCTTTTTAAAGCGCGGTATCACGGAGCCATTGGAGCCTAATACATTGCCAAAGCGCGTGGTTACAAATCGTGTAGGCGGACGTCCATCGGCGTGTCTCGATGCGTGCTCTTTCTGCAGTTGCTTAAAGAAGCTTTGTGTAAATATTTCGGCAATACGTTTGGAAGCGCCCATCACATTAGTGGGGTTCACTGCTTTATCGGTCGACACCATTACAAATTTCTCGACGCCGTATGCAGCCGACATTTCCGCTATTACACGAGTGCCTAAAACATTATTCAGAATGGCAACAGTGGGGTTGTCCTCCATCATCGGCACGTGCTTATATGCCGCAGCGTGGAAGACCAGGTCAGGCGTGAAGGTCTCGAAAAGGTACTTCATACGCTGGCGATCGGTAATATTACCCATGAAGATCTTGTATGTTGCATCCGGGAACTACTCGTTCATCTCGAGGAACATATCGTGCATGGGTGTCTCGGCATTGTCGCACATGATGATGAGTGAAGGCTGGTATTCCGTCAATTGCCGTACCATTTCGCTGCCTATGGACCCTGCGGCGCCGGTTACCAGCACGGTCTTATTGCGCAGCTGACTGTTGATATAGTCGTTCTCGATTTTGATGACATCACGCTCCAGCAAGTCCTCGATCTTTACGTCTTTAAGTTGGTCGGTATTCAGCGTGCCGTTGAGCCATTGCTGAATTGGTGGCACCTGCTGGATCCGCATGCCGTAGTTGAGGCATACGTCAACCAGGTAGTTCAGTTTTTCCTTTGACAGATTGCGGTTGGCAATGATGAGCAGGCTCACATCCTCCTGCTTTAACTTGCGGAAACTCACCTCGTCGAGGTTGTAGATGGGCAGGCCTTCCATCATTTTACCGCCCGTCTCGCCGCCATCATCAAGGAAGGCCACCACCTGTATACGGCCGTTGGGCATGCCGTTTATTACTCTTTTCGTAATGAGGCCATGTTCATTGGTATCGAAGACAACGGCTTTGGTTTTACTTTTTTCATCGAGCCGGTGCTGCTGGTAAAAATTATAGAAATACCGTATCAATAACCTGTAGCCTATGAGAATGAAAGAGGTGATAAAAAAGTTTATGGCAACTACCGCCTTGGGGAACAACAGGTGTGCATGCGGCGGACGATTGACGATCAGGTTGACAGCGTAGTAAAACAACGCCGCAATAGTGGTGACCGTGAATAGCCGGAATGTGTCTTCGATATTGGTATAGCGTATGATACCTGCATAACTGCGCAACAGGTAAAAAAGTATCATATTCAACACCAGGGATAGCAGCAGGATCGAGCGGATCTCGAAACGTGCCATAAGTGTCAGGTCAAAATTGAACCTGAGCAGGAATGAGGTAAATATGCCTACTTCAACTAATATGAGGTCAAGTAGGAATATGATCCAGCGTGGTAGAATTCTAATCCTATACTGCATTTACATGGTGTCTTTCCTCTACCCAAAAATATACGAAGAAAATGAAAAAGGGTTTGAATTGCCTACGATGAATACTCAGTTCATATGGGCTTTCACTTTATTCCTCTGGAAGATACAGCAAAGGTACGATAAAAACAATATTTGTACCTCAAACACAATAGACATAGGATATTGTTAAATCCGTCTTAAACTGCTGCCATTTTTGTTGTTCGCTTGTTAATGAGGCTTATTTCTTTTCATTTTTTTCGTCGGCGATTTAACTTGCCGCACATTTTTTAGAGGGTTTATTTTTCAGAAGATCTCATTTTTCGCAGAGGAGTCATTTTTTATAGAGGACATTTTTTCTGAATTTATCAAAATGATATGAAAAGGCGCCAGCAGTTATCAAAAAGTGCTGTACAGGCTGTTGCTTCGCATGTAAGGAGGTCATTCTTCCTTATTAACGTGTTCATTGTCATATCGTTCATCTTGTACCTGGTGCAGGGTTATTTTCTGTATAAACGTTCTGCCGAGTCGGACCAGCGCGTGATACATACCAACGACGAGCTGATGAACATTAAATCGGCCGACGCACATGCCACCAAGATCGATGCAGCGTTAAAAGACTACCTGATAACCGGCAATCGTAAATTCGAGATAACCGTAAGGGAACAAATAGACGCCCTTAACCTCGATCTCACTCACTTAGGGCAGTTGACCAAAGACGAGCCGGCGCAGCAGTCGCGCACCGCCACCGTGACACGCCTGCTGAGCCAAAAAATAAAGATAGCCGATAGCATATTGAAGGTCCCGGTAAAGGTAGATCCCAGGATGGGCCTGAGCGATAAGCTGGCTGGTCTTGATAACCATATAAACAGCTACCTGGGTAAAATGCAGGTTGAGGCATACAATGTGCTGGCCCAGCGGACGGACAACAATAGATACTACAACAAATCGCGCGCGATATTTTCGCTGCTTAGTTATATCGTTATCAGCCTGTTACTAATAACTACGCTGTATAAGATAAATCAAAACATAAAGCGGCGCACCTTGGCCGAAGAGCGCGCCCGGCTGAACGAGGCTAAATACAAAGTGCTGGTGGAAGACTCGGGCCTGACAATGATAGTGATCAATAGTGGTGGCGAAATAAAGTTTGCGAGTAAGAACGTCACCGAACTGTTGGGCTTCAGGCCGGATTCGTTGATCGGGATGACTTTCCTCGAGGGCATGCCACGAAAATTCAGAAAGACGGCTGATGAGATCATATACTCGCTGGTAACGACCGGCAATTACAATAATACGGCAGAGCTACAACTGTACACCGCCTCAGGAGAAAGCAAATGGGTATCGTGCCGCGTCTTTCCCGTGAGCCGCGAGAATGGCGAAACGAAAGAATGGCAGGTAGTGATATGGGATATAGACGAGGAAAAGAAATTACAGCTGGAAATAGAGGCCATGGAAACAGAACGCCGCAACCAGCAAAAACTGATACAGGATATCATCGATAACATCCCCTGGGTCGTATATATCAAAGATCTGGATGGCCGCTACGTGCTCATCAATAAAAAGATGGAGGAAATGATGGGACTAGCCGCGGAGCAGATCATTGGCCAAACCGACGAACTGCTGATTACCGACAGTGCTCGCTACCTTGAATACAAATACTCGGACGACAAAGTCCGCATCCATAAGACACTCAGCACATTTGAAGATGTGATCAACCTGCCGGGCGGTGAAGTACAATACCTGTGGGTAACAAAGTTTCCGCTCCTGGATGAGCAGGGCAATGTGCGCAATATATGCGGCCTGGCTACCGATATCACCGAGCGTAAAGAAGTGGAGCTGAAACTGCTGAAGGCAAAAAAAGAAGCTGAACAGGCAAGGGCTGCACAGGAAAGCTTCCTGGCCAACATGAGCCATGAGATACGTACGCCTATGAATGGTATCATAGGCATGGGTAACCTGCTGTTAAGCACTGCTCTTAACGAAGAACAAAAAGACTTCACTGAGAATATACAGGAATCGGCACACAACCTGTTGGCTATCATCAATGACCTGCTTGATTTCTCTAAAATAAAATCAGGCAAATTTCAGCTGGAACATTCGCCTTTCAAAGTGAGGCAGTTATTAAACCGCACGCTGTACCCGCTCCAGTTCAAAGCAGATGAGAAGCTGATAGGGCTGGAACTGGAAATAGATCCCAATGTGCCTGATGTGCTGGTGGGCGACAGCTTGCGACTGCAGCAGATAGTGATCAACCTGGTAGGAAATGCGATCAAGTTTACTTCCAAGGGCGGCGTATCCCTCAAGGTATCGGCCGGGCAGGAAGAAAAAGGCTATGTAGATATCCTGATCAGTGTAACAGATACCGGCATTGGCATCCCTGAAGCCAAGCTTGCATATATATTCGAGAGCTTCACGCAGAATAGTGCCAGTTCATCGCGCAAGTACGGTGGTACCGGCCTCGGCTTGGCCATCGTGAAGCAACTGGTAGAACTGCAATATGGTGAGATCTCTGTAAGCAGCACGGTAAACAAGGGATCTGTTTTTTCGCTGATGATTCCCTATAAGGTAGGTGTTGAAGTATCGGACACAGAGGATCAGCTACATCACATTATTGAGTCGAAAAGTATGCTCAGCGGCATAAATATTTTGGTAGCCGAGGATAACCTCATCAACCAGAAGGTAGTAAAGAATACATTGCTGAAGCAGGGAGCAAGCGTAGAGCTGGCTTTTAATGGCAAAGAGGTGATAGAGCATCTGAAAAAGCGGGATTTCGATGTAATACTCATGGATCTCCAGATGCCCGAGGTGGACGGCTACAGCGCCACGCGGTATATAAGAGCAGTAATGAAAAATAATATACCCATACTGGCTATGACCGCAGATGCGCTCAAGGGTGAAGCAGAACGTTGTTTTGAGGCGGGTATGACCGGTTTTATTTCTAAGCCCTTTGAACCTAAGGACCTTTACGAACAGATCTTACGCGCCCGATCAGAAAGCGTGACAAGCATTATTTCAGCACAACAAAATAAAAGCGGTATGGAACAAGCTCCATTGCTGGACCTCAGCTATCTCTATGAGCTATCGGGCAACGATCCCAAATACATCTATGATGTGATAGAAATATTCCTCGACAGCACACCAGGTGGCGTGGCCCAGTTGGGCGAACTGATACGCAATACGGACGACTATGATGCGATCTACAAGCAGGCACACTCGCTAAAATCGAGTGTGGGCATTGTGAAGGTGCGCGATATGTTCGACAAGCTGGGTAAAATAGAAGAGATAGCAAGGGGCGACAGGAACAAGGCGGCCATTATATCGATATACGCTGAAGTGGAAAGCACTTTCAACCAGGCGATGCCCGAGATCATTGGCGCCATGGAGAAGAATAAGCCGGCAGCGATCTGACATAAAAACTGTATAACTAAGAGGGGCCGCTTGCAGCTCCTCTTTTTGTTTTAGATATTTTCAGAATTGCAATACAATTTCAGCGGCAATGGCCGGGGTTGCCATTGAACGGCCATAACTGTTAAAAAATCTTTCATTTTTGATGCGGTGCAAGCATATGTGTAATTTTGCATTTAGCTCAAACCCGGCAGGGACAAGGGTTTGAAATTTTACTCACAAGTGTTGATTTCTTTTTCCCCGCAAATAAGTACCCTGTACTATTTTCGATGTGAACAGTAAATGCAGAAAGTATGGATATCGAACAACTGATGCCCCATGTAGAAGCCTTGATATTTGCCAGCGAGCGCCCCATTACGCAAATGGAGATGGTGGAGATGCTGGGACAGGCTTTTGAAACGACAATAGAAATGGAGCGTATAGCCACCTGTATTGATGCTATACGCGAAAAATACGACGCACCGTATTATCCCTTCCAGCTTAGGGAAGCAGGGGGCGGTTACCAGTTCCTTACCAAGAAAGCATATCATAAGACGGTATTGCAGTTGAATGGCGACAAACACATCAAGAAGCTATCGGCTGCCGCTATGGAGACACTGGCTATCATAGCATACAAGCAACCCATTAGCAAGTCGGAGATAGAGTATATACGTGGTGTGAGTGCCGACTATTCTATCCAAAAGCTGCTGGAAAAGGAACTGATAGTAATAGCAGGCCGTAATGAACAGATGGTGGGCAAGCCACTGGTATATGCCACATCGAAGAACTTTATGGACTATCTGGGCATCAATAACCCGACGCAGTTACCTGAACTGAAAGACATTTCCAACATAGAGATAGTACTGCCTACCAACGGAACGGAGGCACAACCTGGGGATGAGGGAGCTCTGATAGTAACAGAGGATGGTTCCCTTCAGCATACCGGGGAGTAGAGAGGAAGATCAGTTTTGCGGAAACCGTCCCCTTCGGCGTGGGGACGGTTTTTTAATTTTCCTAATACCGATACTATCGTATTTTTGCAGCCTAAACGCCTGTTAATGGGTTTACGCGCTACCTCTTTTTTATTCTTACTGGTTATCATCTTCACGGCACAGCAGGCTGCGGCCAATAAAAAGAGCGACCGTAAAGCGGTGGCGCGTGTGAAGGCCGATATTTATTACCTGGCATCCGACAGCCTGGAGGGCCGCCGCACGGGAAGCGAGGGGGAGCGCAAAGCGGGTGATTATATAGAAAACAGGTACAAACAATTGGGCATACCTCCGTATAAAGAGCATTATCGCCTCCCTTTTCAGTTTCCATATGGGCGCGAGGTAGTAGCACCGGCTGAAGTGCGCATCGGGAAGATCGTTTTGAAGCAAGGTGAAGAAGTGGTATTGTTTCCGTTCAGCAAATCGGCCAGGGTGAAGAGTGAAGTGCTGCCCGATATACTTGAGACCGGCAAGATATGGCTGATGCCGCTGTACGCCGATGGCGACGAAGCGAACAATCCGCATTTTGAATGGGAGAAAACAGTGTATGAGAAAGCCAGGGATGCGGCGAGGCAGGGCGCTTCAGCGGTGCTGTTTTACGATGGTTACGGATCAAAGTTCCCGCCTGAGTTCAACCGCCAGTCGGAGTATGAAACGGTGGATATCCCTGTAGCGTTTCTTACAAACCAGGCGTACAAAAAATATATAGCGGACGATAAGTATGAAGAGTACATATCGGATGGAATGGCAGGCTTGCCCGTGGAAATGAATATCGCCATCAGGAAGGTAGAAAGAACGGGCACCAATATAGCTGCCTTCATAGACAATAAAGCGCCCTATACTGTTGTAATAGGAGCACACTACGACCATCTTGGTTTCGGTGAAGACGGCAATAGTCTTTATGCAGGCAAGGACAAGTCTATACACAACGGTGCCGACGACAACGCGAGCGGCACTGCGGCGGTACTTGAGATGGCAGCACAGATCAATAAAAAGAGAAAGAAGTTGCACCACTACAATTACCTGTTCCTGAATTTTTCAGGCGAGGAACTGGGACTGCTCGGTTCGAAAGCTTTCGTGAAGGAGACGGGACTTGACAGCACCAAAGTAGCCTACATGATCAACATTGACATGGTGGGTCGGCTGAACGACAGTACACATGCGCTCACGATTGGTGGCATCGGCACCTCGCCGGCATGGGCGCAGTTCCTTGCAAAACCGAATAAGCTGTTCAAAGTTGTTGTTGATAGTTCAGGTATCGGCCCCAGCGACCATACGTCGTTTTACAATGCGGGGGTACCTGTGCTCTTTTTCTTCACAGGACTGCACAGCGACTACCACAAGCCAAGTGACGATGCCGACAAGATCAATTATCCGGGAGAGGTGGAGGTGATCAATTATATGGATGAGATAGTAACGCAGCTGGAAACAGAGCCCAAGCCAGGCTATACGGTAACCAAAGCACCTGCGATTGGCAAGACGAAATTTAAAGTTACCCTGGGCATTATGCCCGATTATACCTTTAACGATGGCGGTGTGCGGGTAGACGGAGTGACTGAGGGAAAGCCGGCCATCAGGGCAGGCGTGAAAACAGGGGACATTATCGTGCAACTTGGCGATTATAAAGTGCAAGGCATGCAGACCTATATGGAGGCACTTGGGAAATTTGCATCGGGCGATAAGACCACTGTGACGGTAATGCGCGAGGGCAAAACTGTGGTGTTGCCGATAGAGTTCAGCACTAATAAATAGTACATTACTTCTTTCCTCTTATTGGTAAAAGGCTTATTTTTAGCCGGTTAACAAGAAAACTTATGAGAAACACTATCTTTTTACTGCTCATTGCAGTGACTTTCAACGTCTCTACTGCCCGTCCGTTACACTATAAGAATATGAATGTCGCGCAACGAAAGGCTGCGGCAAACCGTTTCAGAGAAAATTTATTGAGGGCAACAACCGTTCCTGCTCTGCAAGCTAAGAGCACCCAACTAGCTGAGCGACTTGTAGCCCAGAGCGCTTATATGGGAACATGGGCACTGGATTCCATGCAGTTTAAGTATCACGGCAGCATGGGTTCGAAATTCAACTTCAATGCGATGGCTTACAACACCGATTACGAACTGGATGGTGCATACCCTTTGTATTTTCAGATGTTGGGTTTGACCTCGGGTCAAAATGACAGGCCGGAAGTGCAGGCGGATACGATGAAGACCTGGTATTCGGATCTTTTTACACCATTGTCGCCACTGGCTAAAACAGAAGACAGGATCAGCCTTTATAATGCAGCCAGTAATATTACCTCTCTGATCGACCTGTATGTGGATACGCCCAATGTCTGGAACACAAGGTATCTTAATACGTTCAATAATCAGGAGGCGATCACCACGTCGGTTTACCAGGAATATAACAATGGATGGGACTCGATAGAGTTCAGGACCTTTATTTACAGCAATAATAAACTGGTAGCAGACAGTACTTCTCAGCACAATGGTCCGATCTGGGAGCCGATAGAGAAAAATGTCTACCAGTATAACGCGAATGGTGCACTCATCAAAGCAACTTCATACACCTATAATGGTACGGGTTGGGATCCTGCCGAGACGTATACAATGAGCTATGATGCCAGTAACAGGCTGAGTGTGTATATCGATTCGACCAATGGGATATCAGGTTGGGAGACGCTACAAAGGGATTCTATGGGCTATACCAATCCCAATCCTTTTTACACTTTTTACCGCGACGAACAGTATAGCAATGGCCTGTTGTCGGAATATACTATCTCTACCAAACATGTGACGGGCGGATTAGTTGATACTCTTCTAGAGACAAGCTATGACGCTACGGCAACGTACATTGACAAAAACTTCACGAAGTTTTTTTACGACTCTTATAACCAGCCGGTGACCGGAGCGCAATATTACTACAACGACACAACATCACAATGGCAACAGGCATCCATGTACACATGGCATTACTATTACGAAACCTACACCCTCGATGTAAGTGATGTGGGCACGGCTGCCGAAAATGTCCTGCTGTACCCAAACCCGGCTAAGAATATGTTCACCCTTACATGCAATAGCATTGGGGATAAAAATGGCTATATCGAGATTTATAATTCTATAGGCCGCCTGGTCAAGTCTCTGCCTATAACCGCGCGGAAGATAGATGTCGATACGGAAACACTGCCGGCAGGTATATATATATGCAAGGTAACAGTCGACGGGCAAAGCAGTTATCGCAAGCTGATGCTGGTGAGATAGCGGTCAGTCTTTCTTTTTACCACTCTTTGGGGAGCCTACCAGGAACCCGAATGGTTGAAGCGGCTCGATATTGTCGAGTATGATCTTCACAATGCCCATCAGGGGTATTGCCAATATCATACCGGGCACCCCCCAAACCATTTCTCCTGCGATAATGCACATGATCGTGAACATCGGGTTGATATTCACCCTTGAGCCTACAACAAGCGGCTCAAGCACATAGGTCTGGAAGGTTTGTACAGCGGCATATGTAACAATAACCCCTATCACCATACTCATGCTACCGCCCTGTGTAAAAGCCATCAACACGGTGATAGCCGTCCCGGTTATGTTGCCCACATAAGGTATTATTTCAAGAATGCCGCAGAGCACGGCGAAGAAAAGCGCATGCCGCACTCCGATAATACTAAATCCGATGCCATACATTACCCAAAGGGAGATGATCATGAGCCCCAGCCCGGATATATATTGCTCGGCCACCTTAGCGCTGTTTTGCATGATATGCTCGGCTTGCTTGCGGTGTGCCGGTGATACAAGTTTCGTTATAAACGCTTTCAGATGCCCGCGGTAAAATATGAACAGGAAAATATACACCACCGTCAGCAACAGGCTGCCCAGCGTGGAGGCTACCGAGCCGGCTACCCATATTAGCTGGTTGCCGGCATTACCGGATATTTTTTCCTGTTGTGCCTTCAGCAGTTCTTCCTGCTGCCTGGGGGCTATTCCTATGGTATTGCTGATGTAAGCTTCTGCATTATCTACCAGTTTCACCACCTGCCCTTCGATATTTGAGAAGTCTTGCGCAATGCCGCTAAGCTGCCAGGAAAGGATTGCCGCTACCCCCGAGACGAAGGCTGCCAATAGCAGTATGCAAATAAATGCCGCCGACGCCCGGTGTAACCCCATGCGTTCTATGCGCCGGCAGAGGGGCATCATGAGCATGGCTAGTAGCAGCCCGAAGGTGACAGGTACCAGGAATGCCTTTGCAATATACAAGCCGCCAAACAGCAGAAAGAAGAAAAGAAGTATTTGTACGGTCCTTGAAAGCGAAATTTGGGTCATAATACGAAGCTGTTTAAAAACTGTACCCTTTGCACAATAGAAAGGTACATATATCAGCGCTGTTTTGATATCCAGGGATATCGAATACTGTATTTTCTAATGTTTCTGCATTTTCTATTCTTTATTAGCTGCTAATATTCCATTAACTTTGCACATCTTTTTCAACCTTTCTTTTATAAATATTTATGGATCTTTTTTCCCTTCAGAACGAGGAATTCACAGGCAGGCATATAGGGCCTGACGCGCACGAAACAGAACAGATGCTGCGCATCATCGGTGTTAGCAAAATGGACGAACTCATCAGCCGCACGGTGCCGCAGTCGATACGCATGGACCATAAACTGAACCTGCCCGAGCCCTTGAGCGAAGCAGCTTACCTGCAACTGGTAAAGGAGATCTCACTGAAGAATAAAGTGTTCCGCAGTTACATAGGCCAGGGATATTACGATACACACACCCCGAGCGTAATACTCCGTAACATTTTCGAGAATCCGGGATGGTACACCCAGTATACCCCTTACCAGGCTGAGATCAGCCAGGGCCGTCTTGAAAGCCTGCTCAATTTCCAGACCATGGTGAGCGACCTTACAGGCATGGAACTGGCAAATGCTTCACTGCTGGATGAGGCCACTGCCGCCGCCGAGGCGATGAGCATGTTTTTCCACACACTGAATAAAGACGAGCATAACCCTGAGCGACCTAAGTTTTTTGTGGATAATGATGTATTCCCCCAAACAAAGGACGTAGTCGTGACACGTGCGCTGCCACTGGGTATTGATGTGGTGTACGGCGATTATAGAAGTGCTGCTATTGATAATACCTACTTCGGTGCGCTGCTGCAATATCCTAACGATAAAGGCGGCGTGGAAGATTACAGGAGCTTTATTGCGAATACACATAATGCAGGCGCGTACGTGGCGATGGCTACTGACCTGCTGGCATTGACATTACTGGTATCACCCGGCGAATTGGGGGCTGATGTAGCACTGGGTTCCGCGCAGCGTTTCGGCGTGCCACTTGGTTATGGCGGTCCGCACGCAGCTTTTTTTGCAACCAAAGACGATTTCAAACGCCACATTCCGGGCCGTATAATAGGTATCAGTGTTGACGCACAGGGCAACCGCGCACTGCGCATGGCACTGCAGACGCGTGAGCAACACATCAAGCGCGAAAAAGCGACTTCGAATATTTGTACGGCACAGGCCCTGCTGGCTAATATGGCTGCAATGTATGCAGTATATCACGGTCCCGACGGCCTGAAAAATATAGCCAAACGTACGGCAGTGCTGGCGCAAAGCCTGGGTGATACGCTCCTCGAAGCAGGATTTAGGCTGTACAGCAGGTATTATTTCGATACCATCGCCGTTTACGTCAACAACGATGAGCAGGTGCGCAAGAACGCTGAGAACATGGGTATCAACTTCCGCTACTTCGGCAATAACCTTGTAGGGGTATCGCTTGACGAAACCACCACGCCGAGTGATGTACTGGATATCATCTCTGTATTTACCAATAGTGAGGAACCGTCAGCTTTCGGTATCAACGAAGATACGGCCCTGATGAATATCCCATCGGCACTGACGCGCACATCTGAGTTTCTCACGCAGCAGGTGTTCAATACACACCATAGCGAAACGAAAATGATGCGTTATATTAAGATGTTAGAAAACAAGGACCTGAGCCTGAACACCAGTATGATATCGCTTGGCAGTTGCACCATGAAGCTGAATGCAGCCAGCGAGATGATGCCGCTGAGCTGGGCACACTGGAGCAAGATGCATCCATTTGCACCGAAGGACCAATGTGAAGGCTATTTGCAAATGGCAAAAGAACTGGAAAGCTACCTGTGTGAGATCACGGCATTCGACGCATGCAGCTTACAGCCCAATAGCGGTGCACAAGGTGAATATGCCGGTCTCTTAACAATACGTGAATATCACCAAAGCCGCGGTGAAGCTCACCGTGATGTGATACTGATACCAATATCGGCACATGGTACCAATCCTGCCAGCGCGGTGATGGTAGGCTACAAAGTAGTTGTAGTGAAGGCGCTCGAGAATGGGTATATCGATGTAGCTGATCTGAAGGCGAAGGCTGAACAACATGCAGCCAACCTGGCCGGCATCATGATCACCTATCCTTCTACCTACGGGGTATATGAAGAGACAGTAAAGGAAATAACTGACATAGTGCATCAGCATGGTGGCCAGGTGTATATGGATGGCGCCAACATGAACGCGCAGGTAGGCCTTACGGCTCCCGGCCTGATAGGCGCGGACGTATGCCACCTGAACCTGCACAAAACATTCTCAATACCGCATGGTGGTGGCGGTCCTGGTATGGGCCCTATCTGCGTTAAGTCGCACCTGGCGCCATTCCTGCCCGGCCACGTGTTCAACGGCGGTAGGGAGCGTGGCCATGCAGTATCGGCTGCACCTTATGGTTCGGCAAGTATCCTGCTTATCTCCTACGCTTATATCAGGATGCTGGGCCCTGTGGGCGTGCGCAAGGCAACTAAATATGCCATCCTGAATGCCAACTATATGCGCGCCAGGCTGAAGGATCACTACGATATCCTTTATACAGGTAGCAATGGCACCTGTGCCCACGAATTCATTGTGGACCTCAGGCCCTTCAAGAAAAGCGCCGAGGTAGAGGCGGAGGATGTGGCAAAGCGTTTGATCGACTACGGTTTCCATGCACCTACCATGAGCTTTCCCGTGGCCGGTACTATCATGATAGAGCCAACAGAGAGTGAAGACAAAGGCGAACTCGATCGCTTCTGCGATGCACTGATAGCAATACGGGAAGAGATACGCACCATTGAGGAGGGCAAAGCCGATAAAGTGGACAACGCGCTTAAGCATGCGCCGCATACGCAATTTGTGATAACAGCGGATGAATGGAACCATAAATATAGCAGGCAGGAAGCTGCTTACCCGCTGCCCTACGTGAAGAACAATAAATTCTGGCCAAGCGTAGCACGTGTAAATAATACTTACGGTGACCGTAACCTTGTATGCACCTGCGAGCCTACCGAGGCTTACCTGGAAGAGGCATAAGCAATAACTAATTACATAATAAAGGAAGTGCCCTAACCGGGGCACTTCCTTTATTTTTGAGGTAATAATTTATTATTAACTTGCTTTTTTTAACGAACTGTTAAAAAAAATTTGAAGTTTATATATATTTACTCCCTGTAACACGCTATATTATCACCGTTATTTCGGTTTAGGCAATGAAGTCAAAAGAGGAACTGGTTACCGGCATCAGCAAGGTGATAAACATGCACCCTAAGCGATTGTCGGACGATGATATTGAGACACTCATATTCATCCGCGAAAAGATCCGGAATAGTAATAGTCCGGAAGAGATATTGGATTATGTTAAGTACCTGCTGAAAGTAACGGGGCTGGATTTTTACACCCTTGACCCTTCCTCTGATCTTCCCGACTTAGATTAAGCAGCTACCAGTGTATTAACTGCAATGCTTCCGTTTTGTGCCGGTTACCGAACAACCTGAGCGTGTAAAGACCTGCAGGCAGTTGCCGGCCGGGAATTATTACGTGACCACTACCGCTATTGCCGCTCCACAAGAGTTTGCCGCCTGCGTCTGTAAGAACCAGGTCAGTATTCGCAGGTAGCTGATCTATGCTCCAGTCGTCTTTCGTTGGGTTGGGGTAAGCCTTGAAGTGCTGCGTTTTTGTTTCTGCAACGCTCAGCAGGTTTTGGTCATGCACATTTGTCAGCACCTTATCCAGTATCCAGTTGTTGGGGTCCATTGTTATCCCGGTCACAGAATCGGCGTGATCAAAGAAGTAATACGTCACAGGCTGGTTGTTATAGACCCTGAAGGTGGTATCACCGCTGGCCGAATGCAGTTGTATTTCGAGGGGCGTCGAGAACAGTGGCACTGAAGAGGGTTTGGATGTCGTTTGGGTAACTTTTACTACAACCATATTTCCATCCTGCGCCCAGCGTACGTCGTATTTTATATAGCCCTCCCCATATATCCACTGGTTGAAGAACGTATCCAGGTTCTGACCATATGCAGACTCGGCGATGGCTTTCAGGTCGTCAGTTGAGGCATTACCGAAAGCATATTGCTGCTGGTATGTTTGCAACACGTTCCAGAACACATTGTCGGAGGGTGCGAGGAAGCGAAGCATGTGTATCACTGCAGCTGCTTTTTTGTAAACAAGCCGCGAGTCGAATAAGCTCAGCACACTTGTGGTATCGTCTATATACACCCGGCCGCCCGGCGTGCTCATTACATTATTATATTGAGAAGTGCGGTATGCCAGGCCCGCAGCCGGTCCCCAGAAATGCCCCCTGTAAAGCTGCTCGCAATAGGTAGCAAAACCCTCGCTCAGCCACACTTCGTGCCAGTTGTTGTAAGTGACGTGATCGCCAAACCATTGGTGACCTAACTCGTGGCAGATCAGTTCGGTATTAGTAACGCCGATAGTGGTCATGGTCTGGTGCTCCATGCCGCCCGGCAACGTGGTGTAACAATGGCCATACTTTTCATGATCGAAAGGATAACGGCCAAACAGGCTTGAGAGATAGTTGATCATCAGGCCAACGCTATCGAAGTTGGCTTTATATGCCGGCATGAATGTAGCAGAATCGTAGAAGTAATTTTGAACCAGCATCGAGTCGGGGCTGGCGTCAAAATGCATATAGTAAGAGTAATCGAAATAAGGAGCGACTGCTATCGAGATCAGGTAATAATCGATCGCGTAGCGGGTTTGCCACTTGAACAGCTGGTATCCCGGCGCAGGCGTGGTAACCGATTTCAGAAGGCCGTTACTCCCGATCTTTTGACCAGTCGGTACCGTAACCCACATATCCACCGAATCGATCTTATCTGTTATTGATTGTTTGGTGGGCCACCAGCTTCTTGCCACATAAGGGTCACTTACAGTGTACAGCATCTTCACGCCGGTGCCTGTGGTAGCCTGCGTCATAGCGCTAAAGAAGCCGGGCGCGGCCGGTAATGGGTAACCGTGGTAAAAGATCTGCACGTTGAATGAATTGCCCTGGTTGAGTGTTGACGGCAGGTTGATAGTTCTGACCGGGCCGGCTGTTTGTACGCTGATGAGCTGGTTGTTGTATTTGGCTGAGTCAATTATCTGCGTCGTATCCAGCTCGAAGGCATATACACTCATCGTGGCAGCCGATACAGTAGCATAAGTAGTTACATTGCCTTTTACATACATGCTGCTATCGGTTAGGCTTAGGTTGAACTTGAGGTAATGCACATCATAGTAGTCTTCCTCCGGCGTAGCTACCGCTGCCTTGCCCAGGCGTATTTGCTGCGACTGCTGCGATTTTGCGCAGAGCGAAGGGATATCCTGCGGCTGTGCATGGAGCCCGGTCATAGAAAAGGTCACGATGGCGAATGCGGCGATGTATTTGTGCAGGCTCATAATCAAGTTATTGTTTTACCAGTTTCACAGACGCGGTTTTGCCTGCGGCTGTTAGTTGCAATATATAAAATCCTGATGGCAAATTGGCTGCGGGTATGGTCATACTAAAGCTGTTCAGGTTATTGCCCTGCCATAGGGTGCGGCCCGTAATATCATACAGCTGAAGATGGCTTTCGTCGGGCACTGCAGTCAGTAGCCAGTGGTCGGAAGCGGGGTTTGGCAATACTGACAGTTCCTGTTTGATAAGGTTGCTGGTGTGCAGCAAAGCCGGATCGTTATTTACCGAAATCACTTGTTTCAGCAGCCAGTCGTTAGGGTCCACCTGCAGTCCTGTCATGGTTTTGTTCCAGCCGACAAGGTAGTGTTGTATCGACGCATTGTTGTAGACCTTGATGATCGTGTCACCGGTGGCCGAGGTGAGTTTCAACTCGATCGGTGTTGCGAATGTTTGCACCGAGCTTGGAATGGCGGTCGATTGGTCGATCCGGATAACGACCTGGTTGCCTGCCTGTGCCCAGCGCAGACTGTAAATGGGCCAGCCTTCTTTGTAGACCCACTGGGTAAAGAATGTATCCAGGTTTTGACCCAGTACAGCCTCGGCCGTGTTTTTCAGCGTTGCAGTAGTGCCGTTGCCGCCGCTATTTTGTTGCTGGTAGTTTTTGCATACCTGGAAATAGGTGCTGTCGCTGCCCGAGAGGAAGTGCAGCATATGCAGCACGCACGCACCCTTGGCATAGGTGAGGCGGCCATCGAATATCCTGTTTTCGTCGGTGGTGTCATCGCAGTACACAGTGCCCGTGGGATTGCTATACACATTGTTTTGGAAATCGGTCATGTAGCCGAACGCTGTATCGGCGCCCCAGAAATGCTTTACGAAGAGATATTCGGAATAGGAGGCAAAGCCCTCATTCATCCAGATATCGGCCCAGGAGCCGCATGTCACGTTGTCGCCAAACCATTGATGCGATAACTCGTGCGCCACCAATGTGCCATGAAAATTACCAAGCGTAGTCATCGTTTGGTGCTCCATGCCGCCACTTATTGGCGCCATGCAGTGACCGTATTTTTCCGTCCAGAATTTATAGCGTCCGTATATGGTGGAGAAGTAATCTACCATCATCCCTGTTGAGTCGATGGTGGTTTGAAAGTAGGGCAGGGTTGCGGGGTTGTTATATACGTAGCTTTGGATCAGCATCGAGTCGTTGCTGTTGGTAAAGTGCATGTAATAAGAATAATCGACGTAGGGAGCTACAGCCAGCGAAACAAGATAGTAGTCAATGGGAAAGCGTTCTTTCCATTCATAGCGCACTTTGCCGGGGGCAACTGGCGTTATATGTTGCAGGCTGCCGTTGCTGCCTGCCTTGAGCGATGTGTCGACTGTGATCCATACATCGCAGGAGTCCAGTTTGTCGATAAGCGATTGTTTGGTGGGCCACCAGGCCAATGCGTGGTAAGATTCGCTGATGGTATACGTAACCTGTGTGCCCCAGCTTGGCGAAACGTCGTTCGCTATCCCTGCAAAAAATCCGGGCGGGTACACCGGCGCCCCATGGTAATAAACCTGAACTGTAAACTGGCTATTTTGTGCCAGCGCGGCGGGTAGTGTAACTGTTCTTACGGAATCGTTGCTGCTCACCGGCAGATTTTGGCCATTGAATATTACAGAGTCGATTGTAAGCAGGCTGGTGAGTTCAAAAACGTAAGCCGGCATAGTTGCACTTACCACCTTTGCCCTGGTGGTGGCACTGCCACTGATGAAGGTGGACGTGTTGGTCACCGCAAGGTCCAGCTTCAAATACTGCATGTCATAGTTGTCCTCAGCCGGGTCGGCAATGGTATGTTTAGCTGCACTTAATTGTTGCTTCAGGGCGCTACAAGCGGGCAGCGATCCGGGAGCGGGTTGTGCTGATAAATCGGGGATTGCGGCGATGCAAAAAAGCAGGGCAAATACAATTTGCTTCATAAAGAAGGTGTAAATATTAAAGCTACGTAAATAGTCTTTAACGGTCGAAATTTTTTTATCACACATTTTCATTGATAATCAGCGTTTTAAGGTGAAAAAAACTCACAAAAAACTCCCAGGGACCTCCCATCGACACCTTCAAACAGCCCGTATTACGACCATGGCCGGGATGGGAACCGGCATACCGGGTGAGAGCAATGGAATAACAAAAAGAGGTGTTCAGAGGGTGCATAGTTTTACTGCAAACCGGCAAGATGCACAGTTTAGCACAAAGGTACTGCACATGAACGGACAGCCGGTTTTTTGTGGATAAACTATCCTAAAATTAAAATTCATTAAGTGAAGCACATTGCCGGGAAGCGGGAAAAACAAGAGGGCCCGTCCCAGCGCATGAGACGGGCCCTCAAAATATCCTGACCAGTTACTGCACTTTCTCCACCTTCGCTGTCACGCTTCCCGCATCATCCTTATATTTCAGGAGGTACAGGCCCGGTGATAAAGCACTCATGTCTATGTCAACTTTGGAGCTGCCCGGCTGCAGATGCTGCAGTTCTTTCCCGGTAATATCGGAGAGTGTCAAAACGGCCTTGCCCTGCTGCCCGCCCTGCAGGCTTACGGTCATGGTGCTACGCACAGGGTTGGGAGTTACCGTTATGTTCAGGTTGTTGCCATTATGCAGGGTTGCGCTCACTACCCTGGTATAAAGCACATTGCCGCTTGCATCGCCCAGCTTCAGCCGGTAGTAATTGACCCCATTAAAAGGATGCTCATCCCAATAGCTGTAGTAGGACGGCTGACCTTTAGCGCTCACCGTGGCCAGGTCGCTAAAGGTGACGCCATCGGCGCTGCGCTGTAAAACCTGTGTTCCACCGATCTTTTCCGTGGCTGTTATCCAGTCGACCCGGTTGCTGCTACCGGCATTTTGAGCGCTTATATCCGTTATGCTGATATCGAGCGCATGGCCCCAGGCTGTATGAATGTAGAAACCGCTAAAACCGGTAACCGGGAAGCTCAGCACCCACCAGTTATGCACGGCGTCCCACGTTACAGCGGGGGTTATCAGCACTTCGCCGCCGGTATAATTACCGGGTAGCGTGCCGGTGCCGTGAAATTGCGATACCACCACATTGCCATTGTCCACTGTGCCTGTGGGCAGCAGCGGCAGGCCATCCACAGCCGCTACCAGGTTGTACTGGTCAAATTCTGCCTGGTAGGCATATAACTTAATAGTGGCAGTGGCGCCGGCCGCGTTGGCGGCAGGCTCTATGTCGAAGTGCCTTTGCACGTAAGGCTGTCCGTTATAGGTGTACACCGCATTGTCGATCGTCACCTTTGTTGTGGTGTTACCACCTATCGGGCTCACGCCTGAAGGCGTGATACTGGCCATCAGGTCGCAGTCCGTATAGTAGCGCACATCCACCGGGCCTGTCACATTGGTCGTCATGCTCTCGGGGAAGATCACATTGCCCGCAAGCGCGTTGGATGTAGTTGTGATGACCATATGCACGGTGTCCGACACAGGGTTAGGGAAGGCACAGGGAGTGCTGCTTGTCACGGAGCACACTATGGTGTTGCCATTGGTCAGTGTATTGTCAACATACACTGCCGAGTTGGTGCCCACGGGGTTGCCATTCTTATACCATTGGTAGGTGGGCGTAGGGCCACCGTTGGTGGGTGTGGCAGTGAAGGTAACGGTCTGGCTGCCGCACAAGGTATCGTTGGGCGAAACAGTAATATGCACTGCAGGCAACACCGGGGTGCATATGGTGATGCAGTTGTAATTGTTCTTGTTGATGAGCGAATTATCACCCAATTGCCCATTCGTGTTGCGGCCTGCAAGGCATACCAGGTCGCGGGCGTCTTTGATGAGCGTGCTGTGGTTGCCTTCCGCGCCGCAGAAGAGCTGCACGATGCCGCTTTGCGAAGGTATTGTTTGCGGAGTATTGTAATTCGTATTGTTGTTCAGGCCCAGCTGGCCATAGGTGTTATATCCCCATGACATGCCGGTTCCGTCTGTTTTGAACGCAAAAGAGTGGTTCTCGCCCGTGGTGATACCTATCCAGGTGTTGCCCGTGCCTATCTGCTGCGGGCTCACCGCATTCGTATTGTTGCCAAGCCCCAGTTGGCCGTACAGGTTGTAGCCCCATGCATACATAGTGCCATCGCCTTTTAGCGCTACGCTATGATAGCCCCCTGCGGAGATCATAGCCCAGTCGGTAGCGGTGCCTATTTGTGTGGGCACATTGGTGTTGGTGAGGTTGCCGATCCCTAGTTGTCCGTATGCGTTGTAGCCCCAGGCCCACAGCGTGCCGTTCGATTTGAGTGCCAGCGTGTGGTCCGACCCTGCCATTATACTTATCCAGTCGTGGTCGGTGCCCACCTGCGCGGGTGCGTTGGTATTCGTATTGTTGCCATTGCCCAGTTGCCCGTAGGTATTAACGCCCCAGGTCCATATAGTGCCGTCGCTCTTTAGCCCCACGCTGTGCGCGCGCCCTGCCGATATGCTCACCCAACTGGTGTCGTTGCCTACCTGTACCGGGCTGTGCTGGTCGGCATTGTTGCCGTTGCCCAGTTGCCCATTGGCATTGCCGCCCCAGGCCCAGAGCGTACCGTTGGCCTTTATGGCCAGCGTATGCACATTGCCTGCGGCCACGCCCACCCAGGTGGTGTCGGCGTCCATTTGATAAGGAAAGTGGATATCTGTCGTATTGCCCGTGCCCAGTTGCCCATTACCATTTGCCCCCCATACCCAAAGCGAGCCTTCCGAGCGCACGCCTACGGTATGGTTGCCGCCCGTGCTGATATTGATCCACTCCACGGCGGGTGTGCTGGTGGGCACCGGGTTCAGTTGCTGGGTAGTGTTGCCGATGCCCAGTTGCCCGTTACCGTTGGCACCCCAGGCGAAGACCCTGCCCCCCGCCTGTATGCCGATACCAAATACGTTTCCAGCCGATACATCGGTCCAGTTGTGACTGGTTCCAATCTGTAGCGGACTTGTTTGGTTACTGGTGTTTCCGTTCCCCAGCCTGCCGCCGCTACCCGCTCCCCACGACCACAGGGTGCCGTTCGATTTAAGCCCATGCATGTGGCCCGTTCCACAACTCACCACCACCCAGTTGTTGTCCGTTCCCACCTGGGTGAAGTTTGTTAAATTGAGGAAATTTCCCTGGCCTAGCTGGCCGGTATTATTAAGCCCTGTGGTCCAGATGGTGCCATTTGATTTTAAAGCGGCTGAAAAATAGCCACCTGCACTAATCGATACCCAGTCACGGTCTGTGCCCACCTGCACCGGGCTGGTCTGTTGGGTTGTATTGCCAATGCCCAGTTCGCCCGAGCCGTTACTGCCCCAGGCCCAGAGGGTGCCATCGCTCTTGATGGCGAGCATATGTGTGCCACCGCAAGCAAGGCGTACCCAATGCGTATCCGTGCCCACCTGTGTTGGCGCGTTTTGGTCGGTCGTATTGCCCAGGCCTAATTGTCCGGAGCTATTGTATCCCCAGGTCCATAATGTCCCGTCCGATTTGATAGCTGCACAATAAAAGCTTCCGGTTGCTGCAACTACCCATTTGTTATCAGTACCCACCTGCACAAAACTGTTTTGGTCGGTGGTATTACCAATCCCTAATTGTCCTTTATTATTTTTTCCTGTAGTCCAGAGTGTACCATCGGATTTGAGCGCGATGGTTTGATTATCGCCTGATCCTATACTAACCCAATTTGTCGATACGCCCACCGCCACGGGCACCCATTGGTCGGTGTTATTGCCGATCCCTAGCTGGCCATAAAAATTAGATCCCCACGAATAAAGCTTACCGCCGCGTATCTCGTAACTGGCAAAACTACCGGCAGTGAGGCGCTTATAATTATTCCTGTAGGCATTGCTGCTTTTATTGCGTGTGTTTCCCTGGTTGGCAAATGTGGAAAGAGCAAAAAGCAAAGAGGTAATGAATGCAGTGGCTGATAAAGTATATTTCATGCGAGAGTTTTTTCAATTTAAGTATTATTAAAATTAGAAACAATAACCGAAAGATGAAACGTACAGGGTAAAATAATTCATTGAAAAGTCCCGGCAATTAAGAATTAATGCAGGGCGGCTAAACCGTAAATTTTATCAAAGCTGTGCTATTATCGCCGTTGGTAACGCTAACCACCTACATTGCCTGATGGTAATTGCTAATGCCTCCATCCCGGGTAGCGGCACAAGCATCAATTATTATCGTTATCTTTATTTTACTACCAACGAAGCCAATACCAGGTTCGTCTGTTAAATATACCAGTGTTCCAATTTACTCCCGGTTAAATAAAAGCTTATGAAGACAAAATTTACACTTTACCCGGCGATGGTGGCGCTGTGCGCTGCCACAGGCCTTTATGCGCAGCCAGCTAATTTTTCGCCGCGTGGCGTGGGAGGCGGCGGTGCGCTGTTCTTTCCCAGGATCAATCCCGCGAACGATAACGAATTTTACATCGCCTGCGATATGAGCGAGATGTTCCACAGCACCAACTTCGGCGACAGCTATTCACAGATCCACTTCAGCAAGCTGCCTACCCTGAATGTATCGACCTATGAATTTACCGGCAATCCCAATGTAGCGTACAACAACTACAACGATGGTAACGAAGGTTATCCGGTAAAGACCAACGATGGCGGCAATACATGGACGCCGCTTGCGGGTTTCGATGCCAACCAGGGCGGGGTGTACCGGATGGCGGCGAACTATAACAAACCTAACCAACTGCTGATGAACTACTATGGCCAGATAGTGATATCGCAGGACAGCGGCGCTACATTTTCGCTGGTAAAACAGGCTACCAACAATGGTGCGGGCATCATTATGGGAGGGGTATTTTTTACGGGTGATAGTATTTACATAGGCACCAACGAAGGGCTGCTGTATTCCACCAATGGCGGCGGCTCCTTCAGCACAATGGCCACCACCGGCATACCGGCAAGCGATGTGATATGGACATTTTCGGGAGCGAAGAATGGCGGCACCATGCGTTTTGTATGCATCACAGGGGCAAATAATAACACGTACAACGGCATTATGCCCTGGGACTACTGGGGCTATGCCACGGGTGTGTACACAATGGACAATGCCAACGGGACCTGGACACCGGCTTCCACGGGCATCAACCTGGCCAGCGAATTCGTGATGTACACAGGTATGGCATGGAATGATGTGAACACGATATACCTCTCCGGCAGCGACAACGGCACTCCGTTGGTTTATAAGTCCACCAATGGAGGCGGCTCCTGGACCAAGGTATTCAACACCACGGGCAACCTGAACATTACCACCGGCTGGAGCGGGTATAACGGCGATAAGGGCTGGACCTGGGGAGAGACAGCCTTCGGTATCGCAGTGGCGCCGAACAATTCGAACAAGCTGCTCTTCGGCGATTTTGGTTTTGTGCATGTGAGCAGCGACGGTGGCGCCACCTGGAAACAGGCGTACGTGGATAATAATGACGACCATACAGCCAATGCCACCACGCCGACCAAGCAATATTATCATTCAATAGGCCTGGAGAACACCACCTGCTGGCAGGTGACCTGGCAAAGCCCGAGTACAATGTTTGCGGCTTACAGTGACATAGGTGGTATAAGAAGCGCGGACAGCGGTAAAAGCTGGGGTTATACTTACAATGGCATGAGCGTCAATTCCGTTTACCGGGTGGCGAAATCGCCCGGTGGCGTGCTGTATGCGGGCACCTCGGGCATACATGATATGTACCAAAGCACCAGGCTGAAAGACGCGCAGCTGGATGCCAATGACGGCAACGGCAAGATCATGTATTCCACAGATATGGGTGCCAACTGGAGCGCGGTGCACACCTTCAACCATCCGGTTTTCTGGCTGGCCATAGACCCTAACGACTCAAATAAAGCCTATGCAAGTGTGATAGATCATGATACGAGCATCGGTGGAATTTATGTGTGCAGTAATCTCAGCAACCATGCAAGCAGCACCTGGACCAAACTGCCTGCACCACCACGCACGGAAGGGCATCCCGCCAGTATCATTGTGCTGAACGATGGTAAGGTGCTGTGTACTTTTTCCGGACGTATAACTTCGGGCGGCACATGGACAGCCAGCTCAGGGGTATTTCTTTACGACCCCGCAACCGGCACCTGGGCTGATAAAAGCGATCCGAACATGCAGTACTGGACAAAGGACATCGTGCCTGACCCGACCGACGCGGCGCAAAACACCTGGTATGCCTGTGTATTCAGCGCCTGGGGAAATGCGGGAGGGCCAAAGGGAGGCCTATATAAAACTACCAACCGCGGCACAAGCTGGACAAAGCTGACCGGCACACAATTCGACAGGGTGACATCTATTACCTTCGACCCGGGGAATGCCAACAATGCTTACCTGACTACCGAGACACAGGGGCTGAACTTCAGCAATAACATGAACACAGCCAGCCCGACATTTGCGCTCGTAAGCAGCTACCCCTTCCGCCAGCCGGAGCGTGTTTACTTCAATCCTTACGATTCGACAAAGGTTTGGGTGAGCAGTTTTGGCAATGGCATGAAGGTGGGCGATCTGGCGCAGGCGCCTAACCGTATTCCTATTTTTGAGAACGAACAGGCAGGACTATTGGCTTACCCCAACCCCGCAACCGCTTCGCTAACTGTCGATCTGCAACGCCTTGCCGGGATCAACACTGTATTGGAAGTGCATAACATAAGCGGTCAGCTCATTGGCGTATATAGCATCAAGGATAAAAAAAGCCTGCTGATAGATACGCATACCTGGCCGGCCGGCAGCTATCTCCTTAGTTGTGGCAGGTATTTCACCAAGGTCGTGAAGCAATAGCCAAAATATCCCCCGGAATGGGGTAATTACAGAACTAATAAAAAGGCGGAAATTTATGATAAGTAAATTTCCGCCTCAAAATTTCTCAATATGAATAGGGTGTTATCTCAAAAGCTCATGTTCATCTCCAAGTCGCTGCTTTGGTCAGTACTGTTTTATGCCGTTCTTATGACCATCATCAATTGGGATGAAGTAAGCAACCGCTTTGGTAAAAGCGATAAGCAAGTCGCCTCCGCCCACACCAGTTCGGCACCCATATCAGAGCCTGTGGTAGATGCAAAAGCTGCGGTAATACCCGGGCGCATGCGCAAGGACATACAACTCGGCAACGAGTTTGTCGCAGGCATTAAGTCAGCATTGTCACGCTTAAAAAGCGCAGCAGACATTTTGCCCTAACCAGGCATACAAAAATTGTAAGATACTATCCTCTTGGGTCTTAATTGTTAAGAGACCATCTCCATGCCTGTGTAGGGGCTACACAGGCCGGCCTGAACGGAGTATTATCTTTAAGCTATTTCTCCTTCCAGCAGCTTGCTATGCTCAGATGACACCATCTGTAGCGCAAGGCTTTGGATCGAGGGGAACAGCATAGCGTATATATCCCTTTTGCTGGCAGGCACGTCGGTATCCTGCATACCAAGGATATATAAAACCGATTCAGGTACTTCAAAGGCGGCGCAGATTTTTTTCATGGTGCGCTGGCTAGGTCTTTTTACTCCTGTTTCGATCTGTGATAGGGATGTTTGTGAGATCTGGCAGATCTCGGCTAGTTCGTACTGGGTGATACCCAGTTGGCGTCTAACGGATTTAATAGCTTTGCCTAAATTCATAAATCAGCAGGGTTTTAACTCGTTATCAAATATTATGGTAAGTGTTTTCAAAAATTGTGCTGCAAATATAGACGTACTTTGGCTAGTATTCGTTGGTTAATAATTGTTTAAGACTGGATTTTTTTTAGATCGCCATCTTGAATTTAATGTGAAGTGTGTAAGTACGTGGGCAGGAAACAGTTGTTTATTATTTATGTGGTGTAAAATGCAGTCTAATAGTAAAATATAGTGAAAAAGAACTTTTCTATACGGTTAAATTTCGACGGTAAAAATGTGTTGGCCGTTATTGTGTCCCAGGTGAGGCAGGATGGCAGGTATTACGAGGTCAATATTACAGGGTTTCCCCGCTTTTTTATGAAATGGTCGGCACTCGGCAGATATGACGTGGTGGAGCAGGAGGGCCTGAAGCTACCTTATAACCTGGTGCTGGCTCTAAGCGATGCATTGGAAACCGGGGGATAGCAGCAAAACCTTAATTTAGTATAACGTAAGGGGAGGAGGAGACCAACACAATGACAATAAGCGAGCTTTTTGGGGAGATCATTCACAAGCCACTGGCTTCGCTGGCAATCGTGTTTAACCTGGTGCTCATAGAAAGTCTGTTATCGGTCGATAATGCTGCGGTGCTGGCAACGATGGTAATAAACCTCGATAAGCATGAGCGTGGCAAGGCATTGCGTTACGGCCTTATCGGCGCATACATATTCAGGGGCGTGAGCCTGTTCTTTGCTGCTTTCCTGATAAAAATATGGTGGTTAAAGCCCCTCGCCGGCGCCTACCTGCTTTATCTGTGCCTGAAGTACTTTATCAGGCCGAAACACGAAGAACTGGAGGAGGAAACCGTTGCAGAGAAAGGTTCATGGCTCTACAAGCAGATCGTCAAGGTGACCGGACCATTCTGGGCCACAGTGCTGATGGTAGAAGTAATGGACATGGCATTCTCGCTCGATAATGTTTTTGCAGCAGTTGCCTTTACTGACAATATTATTCTTGTCTGGGCAGGGGTGTTTATTGGTATCCTGGCAATGCGATATGTTGCACAGGTATTCGTCAGGCTTATAACTCACTATCCTTTCCTGGAAACGGCTGCCTTTGTAGTATTGGGTGTTCTTGGCATTAAGCTGGTACTTTCACTCAGCAGCAGGTACTTGCAGGGCTCTACGCTTGACACAATAGTTTCAGGTCATAATGCAGATATTTTCACTTCCGCAATAACAGTTCTTATCTTCCTGGTGCCAATACTGGGCTGTATTTTGTTCAACTATCCGCGAAGGCGCTAGCTACTGAACATATTCGTCAGGATATACAGCATTCCAATGGATATTTTCACCACCCTTACCGAAGCCGAAGAGTTTATTGAGCGCCATATTGAGCCCAAACTCGTTATACGCGCCCGCCGAGGAGTAATAAACCCGCGAATAATGTACCTGGAATTTGTTGAGATTGATCCCCGCTCCAAATGCGAAGCCGGCCATTGCCGTATGGTCCTTCACCCCAAGCTCTGAACGGTGCAGATGGTTGTAAGAAGCCATGAGCGCTATACGTTTGCCCAATGTGAACTCCGCACCGAAGATGAAATGGCGGAATAACTTATCAGCGAAGTAGCTTTTCTTTTTTGTGCTTGTATCAGCGCCGTTCAATATGCTGGTTTGCACGTCAGCAGGGTTATCATACCGTATATCCCACTCATAAAGATGATGAATGGTGGCAAAGAAACGAAGCGGCAAATGCTTGAATTGCTTGGTGATGCCGATCTGCAGATCAAATGGTAACGGCTCACTGTTTCCCGGACTATAACTATGCAGCGTAAAGCCCATATTCTTTGCAGTTATACCCACATCTACAAGCGCATTGCTATCAAAAAAATTAACCCCCACGTCCGCCAGTACCGCGCTTGCCTTCACGTCATAAAGCATGGAGTGCGCCCATTTCAGCGTTGCACCATAACGCCAGTGTTGGCCGTAGCTGCGCGATGCAGCCAGCGATATAGCGTAGTCATTGGCATGGAAATCGCCATATTGATTGCCTATGTCGTCCGTTTGCGTAAAAGTGCCGTAGTTGATGTATTGTACGCCGAATGCGAAAGCCGTTTTAAGTTTTTCAACGTTGTAGCCATACTGCAGGTTCATGATACCGATACCCGCATAATAGACATTGTAGTTGAGGCCTAGCTGGTTGTGCAGGGCCGGCCGCATCAGCGCAGGATTTTGAAAAGCAAAAGCGATATCCTCGTCGGTGGCCGATACATTCATACCGCCGAAGCCAGAGACATGTGGCGAGTTAGACAGGCGAAGAAACTCCATTGCGCGCTCCCCACCTGTTACCTGTGCACCGGCGGTGCCTGCCAGGCAGCAAAGGGCAACAATACCGATCCATTTTTTCAATACCATACGCCTACTAAAACGCTTCATGTTTTCAAATATTGCTTGTCTAGCCCTGTGCAGCTGCTTTTTGTTCGTCCTCTACGATCGCACCGCTCACGCCTGTCATCGAGAAGCCACCATCGTGGAAGAGGTTTTGCATGGTGATCATCCGGGTATAGTCGCTGAACAGTGTAACGCAGAAATTAGCGCAGTCGTCGGCGCTGGCATTACCCAGTGGCGACATTTTCTCCGCGTAGCTCAGGAAAACATCAAATCCCGATACGCCTGAACCGGCCGTTGTAACCGTAGGTGATTGCGAAACCGTATTTACACGTACTTTCTTCTTAAAACCGTAATAGTAACCGAAGCTGCGGGTGATACTTTCCAGCAGCGCTTTCGCATCCGCCATATCATTGTAACCGGGGAAGGTACGTTGCGCTGCGATATAGCTGAGCGCTACAACGGAAGACCATTCATTGAGCGCATCCAGCTTCATAGCAGTCTGAAGCACCCTGTGAAGTGATAAGCCACTGATATCTAACGTTTTATGGAAATTTTCGTAATTGGTGTCAGTATATTCTATGCTCTTACGGACATTCGGGCTCATGCCTATAGAATGCAACACAAAGTCTACTTTGCCGCCAAATGCTTCCATACTTTTTTGGTAAAGGTTTTCCAGGTCGGGTAGCGAAGTAGCATCCGCAGGTATCACAGGGGCATCTCCACAAAGTTTGGAGAGTTCATTGATCTTCCCCATCCGCAGCGCGATCGGCGCATTGGTAAGCACTATTTGTGCCCCTTCGGCATAAGCCGCCAGTGCCGTTTTCCATGCTATAGAACGCTCATCCAGCGCACCGAATATGATCCCTTTTTTGCCTTTTAACAATTGACTGGCCATAGCTCATTAAATTAATGTCGGTAAAAGTAAAAAAATTGGCTGACGCTTCGGCAATTCAACGCGCCTAAATGCCAACATGCCATAAATCATTATTAATTAATGATTTTTTCATGCCTATAATTCATCAGATGTCAGTTGGTTTTCGTCCAATGAGAATAGCCTTTGGTCGGATTGTTTCCAACCGAACCAATGGTTTGGCTACTTTCGATTTTGAATTTAAGAACGCTCCAGCCCCTGTAAGCCCTTAGGGCGCTGAAAAAACACCCAACATCCCGCTTCGCGGGATGTTCCTTTTCCGGCTCATCCTGCCGTACTTTAGGGCCCAATCAACGACGTTATGAGACATTTACTTCTTATTTGCATATTGCTTTCATCTGCTTCAGCCTTTGCAACTGACAAGGATGATGTGGCAAAGATCAAGCGCATGCTCGCTGCACAAGTAGAACAGTGGAACAAAGGCAGCATTGAAGGCTACATGCATGGCTACTGGGAAAGTGACAGCCTGCTATTCATCGGTTCCAAAGGTCCGCGTTACGGTTATAAAGCCACCTTAGACAAATACAAGCAAGCTTATCCCGATAAAGCCCACATGGGTAAGCTGACATCGACCATTACAGAATTCCGAGAGCTCTCTGCAGATTATTATTTCATTGTCGGCAAATGGGCCCTTGAGCGGATTGCAGGAAATGTTGCCGGTGACTATACCTTGTTGATCAGGAAGATAAAAGGAAAATGGGTTATTGTGGTCGATCACAGCTCATAAACTATTTTTTTCCGTAAAAATCGTAATTGGTATGTGAGTTCGACCAAGTCGTGAAAATATTCATGTACATGCTATCTTGCTGATTATAATAATACACGTTATAGACCAAAGGGGAAAACAATTTACTATTCCAGCCAATGAATGACATGTCGGCGCGCTTAGATGAATCAACAGGGTTTTGCTGCCGGAAAATGGTATCGACGGTGTTGCTATTTCCCCAGCGGATCACCATCGTATTGCTATCCGTTAAGGTAATAACATAGTGTGAGTTGTATGCCGTATCCTTGCTATGATTACCACCCATATCGCTATATTCTGTTACCAACATACCGGTATAACTTCCCGAAAAATGCACACTGTCGTTCCAAAATGCTGAATGAGCTATACTGTCGCGATTTTTAGGAGCAGTAGCACTGGAAGTTTTCCGACATGATGTCCCGCCAATGCACATAAATAACACAATGATTAATGTCAAAAAACGCATCAGCAAATACCGGGTTTTGTGATACTATTGTTAATCAGATATACTTCTTTTCCACAGTTACTTATTCATCGTTGCAAGGAACTCCTCATTGCTCTTCGTCCCTTTCATTTGCTGCAGCAGGAAGTTCATCGCTTCATCGGTATTCATATCCGAAATGTGATTACGCAGCAGCCACATCTTGTTTTGAACGTCTTTCTCCAGCAGCAGGTCGTCGCGGCGGGTTGAAGATGATGTGATATCGATAGCGGGGAATACACGCTTGTTGGCCAGGCGCCGATCGAGTTGCAATTCCATATTACCCGTACCCTTGAATTCTTCAAAGATCACTTCGTCCATTTTAGAACCTGTATCGATCAGTGCAGTAGCCAGTATAGTAAGCGAACCGCCGTTTTCTATTTTACGGGCAGCACCGAAGAACTGCTTGGGCTTTTGCATGGCATTAGCTTCCACACCGCCACTCAATACCTTACCGCTCGCGGGGGCCACAGTATTGTGGGCACGTGCCAGGCGCGTAATAGAATCAAGCAGTATCACCACGTCGTGGCCTACTTCTACAAGACGCTTGGCTTTTTGCAAAGCTATCGTAGACACTTTCACGTGTTTATCAGCAGGTTCGTCGAATGTAGATGCGATAACTTCCGCATTTACACTGCGCTGCATATCGGTAACTTCCTCGGGGCGTTCGTCCACCAGTACTATCATCAGGTAGCACTCAGGATGGTTTCGAGCTATAGCATTAGCCACTTCCTTTAGCAGCATGGTTTTACCCGTTTTTGGTTGTGCCACTATCAGGCCACGCTGTCCTTTACCTATCGGGGTAAAGAGATCCATAATACGCGTGCTGTAGTTATTGCTTGTCGAAGTGAGGTTCAGCTTTTCAAATGGGAACAGCGGCGTCAGGTAATCGAAGGGCACGCGGTCGCGTATCTCATCGGGCAGTTTGCCATTGATGGTTTCCACTTTCAGGAGTGCAAAATACTTCTCGCCTTCTTTCGGTGGGCGCACGCTACCACGCACTGTGTCGCCGGTTTTCAGACCGAATAGTTTTATCTGTGACGGGGACACATATATGTCATCGGGAGAGCTGAGATAATTATAGTCGCTGCTGCGCAGGAAGCCGTAACCATCCTGCATCATTTCCAGCACACCCTCACTTACTACAACACCGTCAAATTCCACGTTGAAATTATTAGGTTGCTGCTGCTGGTCGCGGCGGTAGCGGTTGCCGCCCTGCTGTTGATGTTGTGGCCTTTGCGGTGCGGGCGCTTCTGCTTCAGCCATTGGGGGCTGTTCCTGGCTATCATCCATGGATGGCATAATGATACCCGAAGCTTCTTCTGTCATGGAATCCCCGGTCTCTTCTGTGGCTTCCTCAGCACCTTCGCTAGCAACAGCGAAATCTTCGATCGCCGGTTTGCGGCTGCGATGGTGCTTTTTGTCTTCTTCTTCAGGTACGCTTTCAGCGGCTTTTGCTGGCCGCGGGGTATTATGGCCCACTTTTTCTACCGGTGCGGCATCGGTCTTGGGCTTGCGGCCCCTGCGTTTTTTGGGCTCGTCTTCTGCTGCTGCACCGCCGGCGTTAATTGCCTGCTGGTCTAGTATCTTGTAGATAAGTGTTTGCTTATCCAGTTTTTTTGCGTTGTTGATGTTCAGGTTTTCGGCTACATCTATTAGCTCCGGAACGAGCATGTCGTTCAATTGCAAAATGTCGTAAGGCATGCTTGATTTTTTTCTAAAGGATTGAGTTCTCTACTTAAAAAAATGACTTATTTGATAAAACTTTCTCTGACTTAATTCCTGAAAAAACCGGTCAAATGGAAATGGAAAAATTTCAGAAACTGAATGAAAGGACGGAACTGCTTTAGCTCCTGTAATGCAAGATTACAAATGTTTTTGTTAATAAACCAAAAAAATTAAGCTTTTTTGATGCCGGTCTGCAAAAACGCAGCACTCATATTGCTTATCGTCTCATGTATGGGGGTGTAAGAAAATGCAGGAAAAAAACTGCGGAATTTCGTGTTGTCATAATAGCTGTGCTTCTGGGCGATCTCCGCGCTTTCCCGGGTTATTATCGATGGTTTTCCGGTGAGCAAACGCCTTAATCCATATGCCCTCCAAGTAAGGCCCGACAGGAATCTACCTGCCTCAATTCGTGGTGCTCTGCGATTGAGCGCTCCCGCCATCATGGTGAAGATCTCTTTAAACGAGTAATTGCCTGCACTGAGTATGAATCGCTCATCTGATATGTTGCTTTGCATCAGCATCACGACCGCTTTTACTACATCATGCACGTCCACCCAGCTTGTAACCCCGGGTGTATAAAAAGGAAACTGCTTGTACACGATCTTCATAATGTGGGCAGAACCATCATGCCAGCTATTCGTTTCGCCCAATATGGTACCCGGGTTCACGACGGCTGCATTAAGGCCTTCACCTATACCTCTCCATACCTCCATTTCGGCCAGGTACTTACTCAAACCATATCCCGAGTTGTACTTGCTTTCTTCCCAGGCCTCATCCTCATTTATTTCCTTTTTCACATCTTCCGATCTGCCCAGCGCAGCTATAGAGCTCACGTACACCAGCTTTTCAATATCCTGTTCCAATGCCTGGTTCACGATATTTGCAGTCGCCTCTACATTAAAGTGGATCATTTCCTCTTTCCGTTTCGGGTCGAAAGAGATGATCGCGGCACAGTGATACACATGCGTGATGTCCTTCATGGCCTCTGCCACTTCGTACACATCCAGCAGGTCATATTTCTGCCAGTTAATGCCGGGCAAATCTTTCAGATCGTCACCCGGTGCGTTATTGTTATAAAGCGCGCGAACTCGTTCACCCTGCGCCGATAAGGCCCGAACCAGGTGTTGTCCTAAAAAGCCACTTGCACCTGTTACAAGCACCATTCCTTATATCGATTGGAATTGTTTTAAGAAACGCACATCATTTTGCGAGTACAGGCGGAGATCATTCACCTGGTATTTGATTTGGGTAATACGCTCAACGCCCATACCAAATGCAAAACCGGTATACACTTCAGGATCGATATCGAAGTTGCGAAGCATATTGGGATGCACCATACCACAGCCCAGTATTTCCACCCATCCGGTATGCTTGCACAGGCTGCAGCCCTTACCACCACAAACCGTGCAGGATATATCCATTTCGGCACTTGGCTCTGTAAAAGGGAAGTAAGATGGACGGAAACGCAGTTTGGTGTCTGCGCCGAACATCTCTGTAACAAAATAGTAAAGCGTTTGCTTCAGATCAGCGAACGACACATTCTTATCAACATACAAGCCTTCACATTGATGGAAGAAACAGTGTGCCCTCGCCGATATCGTCTCATTACGATACACCCTGCCAGGGCATATTACCCGCACAGGCAAGGGGTGGCTTTCCATGATGCGTGCCTGCACGGATGATGTATGCGTGCGCAACACCCAATCGGGATTTTGGGATACGTAGAATGTATCCTGCATGTCGCGGGCAGTATGGTTTTCCGGCATATTCAGCGAGGTAAAGTTGTGCCAGTCATCCTCTATTTCAGGGCCGGTAGCAACGCTAAAACCGATCTTTTCAAAGATCGATACGATCTCGTTCTCCACCATCCGGATCGGGTGGCGTGTGCCTATTGGCAACGCGGTCCCTGGTAATGTTATGTCAACAGCAGGGCCGGCGCTTTTTCCGCCTTGCTGCAGGTGTTGAAAAGCTTCATATTTACCTTCAGCCAGTTGCTTGAAAGCATTAAGTACCTGGCCGGCTTCCTTTTTTTGCTCGGCAGGCACGTTTTTCATCTCCCCAAATATCATCTTCACAATGCCTTTTGTGCCAAGGTATTTGATACGGTAGGCTTCCAGTTCTGCCGCATCCGCCGGGTTAAAGGCATTGATCTCCTGTTCGTGTATTTTTATCTGTTCCTGTAAGGATTGCATATTGGGCAAAGATAGGGAATGGCCTTTATGTGCGGTCGGGGCGGTTGACGTTTTTTTTACATCTTTGCCTGATGTCGCTTAGTAAGATCAGCACAATTCAAAAGACTTCACTACTCATAGTTGTGTTGTGTGTCGTGACGCGGCTACCTCAGTTACTAAGCCCCAACCTGGTGCTGGACGGCGACGAATGCGTCGTCGCCTTTATGGCGAAAAATCTCTACCTCGGCCGCCGTTTTGATGTTTTTTTTCTTGGCCAGCAATACGGCTTCTCGCTTTTGGAGAGCTTCATAATAGTTCCCTTCTATGCCATCTTTGGTATTAGCACACTCGCCGTGAAGCTGGCAATGCTCACTATATGGTCGGGAGGGGTACTGCTCTTTTATCGTGCATTGGCAAACATTAATCCCGGTAGCCGCAAATTCGCTTTGCTCGTAACGATATTATTTATCTCAGCGCCTGCCTGGGCGGCATGGTCAATGAAAGCGCGTGGGGGATACCTTACCTCATTTTTTCTGTCCTCCCTGGTTTTGTATCTGTTATTTCATCCACGTTTTCAGGCCCGGCCTCACATCCATCTCCTTCCTGGCTGCCTGGTTGTGTTAATATACCAAAGCCAGGCGTTGTGGTTGCCTGGCCTGATTCCTTTTGTGCTGTACGTTTTTCTCAGGAACAAGAGCTTAAAAACCCTTTTGTTTTTGGGGGCAGGTATTTTACCAACTGCTTTACTGTTCTGGTATCTCAAAAAAGATCTGCATAATTTCTACACACCGTATTGGGCATTGCCCACGCGAGCCAATGTCAAAAACTATTTCGCACGCCTTCCGCTATTTGTATATGATAACATGCACGGCAATTACTTTCTGAACACCATACAGAAACCCGACTTTTTTGCGGCCTTGTGCGGTTACGTATATGCCGTATTGGTTTTCGGTCTTTTTGTGACGGCGCTAGTTATTTTGGTATTGCGTACGAAAGGTACAGGTCTCTTTGTCGTCTCAATATTTAGCATAGCGCTTACCCTGTCTTATACTTTATTATCCCCGGTCGTTGAGCCCCGCTATTTGCTCCCTCTGTTAGGCTATACCTTACTAAGCTGGTATTTGCTGTTACCGGTTTTTCCCAAAGAGAAAGTACTTACAGCTACTATTCTTGCCTTTTCGGCGATAAGTGCCGTAGCCACAGCCGCCTTTTATAATTTTTCTTTTGATAACGTACGTGAGAAGGAGTTAAAAGCTGCCATAAATTCTATAGACCACAACGGAATAAACTACCTGTTTACCCGGAATGATATGTTTGCCTGGCAGATCATTTTTTACTCGGACGAAAAGGTACTATGCAGGGGACCGGAAATGCCGGGAAGGAATCCTGTTTATTCGTTAAGGATAAATGACGCCCTGGATAGCCGCCGAAAGACCGCCCTCATAGGTGATAACGACCACCCCGACGACTATAAGCCGCTCTATAGCAATGTGATCATTATTGGCCATTATTACCTGTGTCTTTATCCGCCGAAGGAAATCCTTAGCCAGACGTTCAGCTTCACAACAAAAGCGCAATGTCGCTAACACTGCTCAGGGCAGTATATTCACCGGCGTGCCTAAAGCCACCCGGTCAAATAACTCGTCGATTTCTTCATCTGTCAGCGCTATACAACCATGGGTCCAGTCTTTAAGCCGGTGTAACTCGCCCACATAGCCCTGGCCATTAGGCAGTCCGTGTATCTTGATATCCCCGCCGGGCCTTTTCCCAAGTTTATAGGCCGCTTGCCTATCTTTAGCTGCGGGGTACGAGATGCCCAGGCTTTTGTGATAAAGGCTATGGCCGTTCTTGCCGTTGATGAAATAGGCTCCTTCGGGTGTGCGCATATCCCCCTCGAATTGTTTGGCGCCGCTCGGTTGCAGGCCCAGCGCCACTTTGTAGGTTTTCAGCAACGCTTTGTTTTTGAACACGCAGAGCTCGTGTCGCTGTTTGTAAACGACGATGCTATCCGGTTTTACGGTCAACGGAATGCTGGCTGAAGCTGTAAATGCGATGGCTGCCAAAATGCAGCACAACAGTGGAGTAACGCGATGCATATGCAAAATGTTTTGGTCTTTGCATAAGATGCATCTTTTCTATATTTCCACACGAGCTGCTACTCCTTGTAGAAGAACCATTTAACCAGTTCCCTGTAGCTGGCCTTTTTGCCATACATAAGGATGCCTACCCTGTATATGCGCGCAGCTACCCAGGTAGTAAATACAAAACCGGCAAGCAACAATCCCATCGACAGCGCCAGTTGCCATGCGGGCACGTCAAACTGCAGCCTTACCATCATCGCCACAGGCGATGTGAACGGAATGAGCGACAGCCATACGGACAGCGGGCTATCAGGATTGTTAATGACGAAGCTGATGGATAGTATAAAAGTAAAAATAAGTGGAAGTGTAATGGGTAGCATAAACTGCTGCGTTTCCGTCTCATTGTCGACAGCCGAACCCACTATTGCAAACACAGCACTGTAGATGAAGTAGCCAAATAGGAAATAGAACAGGAAAGTGAGCACCGTTTTGGTCACATTTATCTGCTGTATCTTCTGCATGATCTTCACTTTCATATCCTGCTTGTCCGGCTTTTGTAGCGTTGACTGCGCCACAGCGCTGTTAGCACCCGCAGGTGAAGCCTGCATCATCGTTTGCTGCACCTGGGCGGGATTACCCTTCATAACCATAGTACCTGCAACTCCTGTTAATGTTATTGTTAGAATGATCCATAGCAGGAACTGTGTAAGACCCACCATGCCTATACCTATGATCTTGCCAAGCATTAGTTGGAACGGCTTTACTGACGAAATGATCACCTCAATAACTCTGCTGGTCTTTTCCTCTATTACCCCACGCATCACCTGCGCCCCATAGATGAAGAGCGACATATACACCAGGAAAGCGCAAAGGAAGGCTACCCCATATGCAACCAGTGTGTCTGCGTCTTTCTCACCTTCGGCTGTTATTTGTTTAGCATTTATTTCCAGGTGGCTTTGCGCCTTGCGAAGGACCGCAGTATCGATACCTGCGGCCACCAGTTTATGATTTTTTACCAGGTTATTCATCTGGTCCTCTATGCTGCTCACCATGCTTGCGCCTGCTTTCTTTTCGCTCAGTATTTCCACATTTTCCAGCGATGCCGGTATATGCAGCAGGTAGGCGTTTTCCTTATCGGTCACCTTAGCTTTGGCTTTGTCATAAGTCTCATCGGTGTAGCTGAACTTAATATTGCTTACGTTCTTCAGGTTATTGCGGAACATACCGTTTTCGTCTACAACGGTCACATTTTTGGCATCGCCCAGCTCATCACTTTTAGCCATCAGGTAGCCCATTGTGCCGTACATGCCGATCACTAATATCGGCACCACGAAGGTCATTACGATGAAAGATTTCTTTTTTACACGCGATAAATATTCACGCCTTATAATGAGGAAGACTTTGTTCATGGCTTAATTCATTTTATTAACCTTGTCAATAAATATATCGTTCATAGTGGGAATGAGCTCCTCAAAACGGCTGATATGCCCCTTTGTGATAAAGTAGCTGAGTATATCATTCGAGTTGGCGCCGCTGTTCAACTTCAGTTTCAGGTGGTGCTCATCGCCATTGCTGCTTGTTTCAGTTATCGTGAACGGTGCATTGCCGTTCGGTTCTGCGTTGCTGCCTGAATACTCAAGCAAGTAGCTATTGCTCCTGTAGGTGTTTTTAATATCCTTTACTCTGCCTTCCAATATCTTATGCGATTTGTTCAGTAATGCGATCGAGTCGCATAGCTCCTCCACCGATTCCATTCTGTGTGTAGAGAAAATGATGGTAGCGCCTTTTTTGTTTAGTTCCAGAATCTCGTCTTTGATCACTTCGGCATTCACCGGGTCAAAACCCGAGAACGGTTCATCCAGTATCAGCAGCTCCGGCTCATGTATCACTGTAGCAATGAACTGTGCCTTTTGTTGCATGCCTTTCGACAGCTCCTCTACTTTTTTGTTCCACCAGCTCTCGATGCCCAGCTTCACAAACCAGGTTTTTATCCGGCGTTTTGCTTCGTCATTGCTTAGCCCTTTTAGCCTCGCCATGTACATGATCTGCTCACCTATCTGCATCTTTTTATACAGCCCGCGTTCCTCGGGCAGGTAGCCTATACGTTCGATGTGCGATTGGTTAAGTCGTTCTCCGTTAAAAAATATTTCTCCCGAGTCGGGCGCGGTGATCTGGTTGATGATGCGTATCAGCGAGGTCTTGCCGGCCCCATTGGGCCCCAGCAGCCCGAAGATGCTGCCCTTCTCTACTTCCATACTCACATCATCCAGCGCGCGGTATTTGTCGTACTCTTTTACAATATGCCTGATACTTAACATGGTAACTGAATTGTGGGATGAATTTAGGCAAAATAAAAGCTTGAATGGCTAAATACGGGAACCGGATTTAATAAAATCGCTGATTGGTGTATCGTTTTTACACACCGCTCATACTAATGCGAATTCGCCGAATGTCCATATATTGTTGATCAAATTCACTTCCTTGAGCCGGCTTCGCAATAGTGCACCATATATATGTATCGTTTTGCTCTGCTTCATTAGCCGTTTACCGCAGTTGTTTAGTCACAATTTCATAATGGATGGCGATGAATGCACAGTTGGGCTGATGGCTAAACATATGTTGCAGGGTAAGGAGTTCCCGGTATTTTTTTACGGCCAGTCGTACGGTTTTTGCCTTGTAGAGACAATGTTCATTTCGCTTGCATACTGCATCGGTGGCGTAAACGATTATAGCGTGAAGCTTTCGATGCTTGTGCTCTGGGCCATCGGTATTATTTTTTTTTATAAAACTCTTCGGTCGATTTGCCGGAACGGCAGCCTACTGCCTATGCTGGTCACTCTTTTGTTTATTTTCACCCCTGCCTGGGGGGCATGGTCCATGAAGGCAAGGGGTGGCTACCTTACCTCGTTTACACTTACATGGCTCATCACCTGGATATTATTCAGCAGGAACGATTATAAGCCGCTCATCTGCCTGCTGCTGGGACTGCTGCTTTCGATTACGTACCAAAGCCAGGCCTTGTGGATTCCGGGTTTGTTGCCGCTCCTGGTTTACAGGTTTTATCTTAGCGGCCACCGCTTGCGTAACACACTGCTGCTGCTATTGGGTTTCACAATTCCCTTTGCCATTTTTTTAGCCCTTCCACATTCACCCTCCGACTTTTCACAAGCATACTCGCTCAGGTTTTCTCCACCGGCCGTTTGGGAGAAGACTGCAACCCTCCCTCACTTCCTGTTCGTGAATTTTCACGGCTTTTATTATCTTTTTTGGACCTACCCGCCACCACTGGCAAATAGTCTTTTCGCGCTGGCATTTATGCTCTGTCTTTTAGGACTGATCGTCTGGGGCATCGTGCTTATCTTAAAAGCACCGGGAAAAAGCAGCTTATATGTATCGCTCTTCCTCGCTATCTTATTCACGATACTGTATGTACCTTTTATTCCTACCAACAGCCCGCGTTACCTGCTGCCTGTATCCGGCATTACTTTGCTGGCGCTAGGCGTTTTTCTCGACAAGGTCAACCGTAAAGTATTGAGCTACGGCCTTATCGTTCCGTTGTGCGCAATAGGTGCCGTCGCGCTCTTTTCCTTCAAGGACCTGCAGGTCTTTGGTGCCGACAGAAGTAGCCTGCTGGCTTCTATAAAATACCTGCAAAGCGAAAAGATCAACTATGTCTTTTGCCCTGAAGAGCTATTGCAATGGCAGATTGATTTTTATTCGAACGAAAACGTCATTGCACGTTATTACGGAGCCAGGACACGATATCCTGCTTATACGCGCCGGGTCAACGAAGCCTTTATTGCTGGCAAGAGAACTGCGGTAGTGCAGCTAGGTCCGGAAGAGAAGTTTAAGAACTTGCCATCGGTCCCCTTTGGCGAATATCGCATATATGCCGACCCTGGCAGGAATCTGCTTGAAAAGGCAGGTTTGGTTCTTTATTAGTTAATCCCTGTTCTGAACTATTTTCAATAAATTGTGTGTCTAAAAGATCGGGTTTATGAACAGGGCCATTCGTAAGGTAGCGGTGATAGGTAGTGGCGTGATGGGTAGTCGTATCGCATGTCATTTCGCAGGCATCGGGGTGCAGGTGTTATTACTGGATATAGTTCCGGGGGAGCCTAATGACGCAGAAAAAGCAAAGGGTTTGACAATTGAAAGCAAGCAGGTGCGCAACCGCATTGTGAATGATGCACTGCAGGCCACACTCAAAAGCAAACCCTCAGCCGTCTACACAAAAAAGGTGGCGGAGCTCGTGAAGACCGGCAATATCGACGACGACCTGCACCTTATAGCGGAGAGCGACTGGATCATAGAAGTAGTGGTAGAAAGGCTGGATATCAAACAAAAGGTATTTGAAAAAATAGAGCAGTACCGCAAACGGGGAACACTAGTTACTACCAATACTTCAGGCATTCCCATCCACCTGATGAGCGAAGGCCGCAGCGAAGATTTTCAGCAAAACTTTTGCGGCACACACTTTTTCAATCCGCCGCGATATTTACGCCTGCTCGAAATAATACCTGCTCCAAAGACAAAGCCCGAAGTGCTTGATTTTCTCATGGACTATGGCAGCCGCTTCCTCGGAAAGACCACTGTGCTTTGTAAAGACACTCCCGCATTCATAGCCAATCGCGTAGGCGTATTCGGTTTCATGGCAGTGTTCAAAGCCATGCAGGAGCTCGGTTTGAATGTCGACGAAGTAGATCTGCTAACAGGCCCGATATTAGGTCGCCCCAAGTCTGCCACATTCCGCACAGGCGATGTAGTGGGATTAGATACTTTAGTGCACGTGGCCAAAGATTTGCCTGCAAATGCGCCCAACGACGAGGCAAAAGACCTCTTCAAAATGCCACCCTTCCTGGAAAAAATGCTGGAGAACAAATGGCTGGGGGACAAAACAGGACAGGGTTTTTACAAAAAGGTAAAAGTCCCCGCTAACGCGGATAAAGCTTCATTTACGCAATCGCCGGAAGACCGCGGCGACGAGAAAAAGGTAAGCACCGCAGCGCAGAATACGAAGACGGAGATACTGACCCTGGACCTCAATACGATGGAGTACGGCCCGAAACGCAAAACCAGGTTTGCTACCATCGAGGCCGCAAAGCCAATCGATGACCTCGAGCAGCGATTAAAGGTTTTGTACACAGGACAGGATAAGGCCGGTGATTTTTACCGCCTCGTGCACCACATGATGTTTGCCTATAGCTCCAATCGTATTCCCGAGATAACCGATGAGCTTTATAAGATAGACGACGGGCTCAAAGCCGGGTTCGGCTGGGATATGGGCGCCTTCGAAAGCTGGGATGTGCTGGGTGTAGAGAAGGTGTTAAAGAACATGGACGCAGCAGGGATCAAAGTAGCAGACTGGGTAACGCAAATGCTCGAAAAAGGTTTCAAAACTTTTTACAAAACAGAAAACGGTCAACGCAAGTACTACGACATCCGCACGCAAAGCTACCAACCCCTACCCGGCACAGGTGCCTTCATACTGCTCGAGCACCTCGACGAGAAAGTGGTATGGAAGAACAGTGCCTGTAAGCTGTATGACATCGGCGACGATGTGGTAGCCCTGCGCTGGAATACAAAGATGAACAGCATCGGCGGTGAGGTATTGGAGGGTGTGCAAAAGAGCGTAGCTATCGCTGAAGAAAAATATAAAGGGCTGATACTGGCCAATGGCGGCGCCAACTTCAGCGCTGGCGCTAATGTAGGTCTCATCTTTATGTTTGCCGCTGAACAAGAGTATGACGAGCTTGACTTCGCTATACGCCAGTTCCAGGCCACCACCATGCGCCTGCGTTATAGCAGCATACCGGTAATCGTAGCTCCGCATGGGCTCACCCTCGGCGGCGGCTGCGAAATGTGCCTGCATGCCGACGCCGTCCAGGCTGCGGCAGAGACATACATAGGTCTTGTAGAGGTAGGCGTGGGTCTCATACCCGGCGGCGGCGGTACCAAAGAAATGGCAGTGCGCGCCAGCGACCGTAATATCAAAGAAGACATTGAGGTAAATTACCTGCAGCAATTATTCATCAATGTAGCGACAGCCAAAGTAGCCACATCAGCACACGAAGGCTTTGAGAATTTTGTCTTCCGCCCTGGTACAGATCGCGTCTCCATCAATCCCGACAGGCGCATAGCCGATGCCAAACGCCGCATACTGGCCATGTACGAGCAGGGCTACACACAGCCGGCCCCGCGCACAGACATTAAAGTCCAGGGCCGCGGTGGTCTAGGCGGTTTGCTGGCAGGCATCCACGCCATGTGGCGCGGCAACTATGCCAGCGATTACGACAAACTCATAGCAGAAAAACTCGCTCACGTCATCTGCGGCGGCGACCTATCGCAGCCCACGCTCGTCTCCGAACAATACCTCCTCGACCTTGAGCGCGAAGCCTTCCTCAGCCTCTGCGGTCAAAGGAAAACACTGGAGCGTCTGCAGAGTATTTTACAAACCGGAAAACCATTAAGAAACTAACAATAAAAAAGGATCGCAAATCGCGATCCTTCTAAATTATTGCGATAATCCCTACACCTGCTCCTGCTTCGGAGTAACCGTAGGTATCTGTTTTACCTGCTTGATCTTGCCCCAGCCACCCAATACATTTCTCAGGTTGTGGTAACCCTGCCTTTTCAGTAGCGATGCAGCTATCACCGAGCGGTAGCCGCCTGCGCAATGGACGTAGAGGTTATTGTCGCTGTCTATCATCGCCACGTTCAGCGGGTCCATCAGTGTGTCGAGTGGGGCGTTTACCGCACTCTTCACATGCCCTGCTTCAAACTCGCTTGGCTTGCGCACATCCACCACTTCCAGTTTGTTATCGTGCGGCATATCCATGGCAAGTTCATCGGCTTCTATGTCTATGATCAGGTCCATTTTCTCGCCTGCATTCTTCCAGGCTTCAAATCCGCCATCCAGGTAGCCATGCACATTATCTATGCCCACACGAGCCAGCCTTATCAGGCTTTCTTTTTCTTTCCCTGCTTCCGTCACCAGTATTAATGGCTGGCTGAAAGGCAGTAAGCTTCCTGCCCACTCCGCAAAGCGCCCTTCAAGCCCTATGCTGATCGAATCAGGCACAAAACCCTCTGTGAACACCGTCGCGGGTCGTGTATCCAGCGGCCATGCGCCATTCTTCACCTGCTCTTTAAATTCAGCTATTGAGAGCGGCTTCAGGCCACGTTCCATCACCTCGTCCAGTCCTTCGTATCCCTCCTTGTTGATCTTGGCATTCAGCGGGAAGTGTGCCGGTGGTTTCGATAGACCTTCTGTCACAGTTTTTACAAATTCTTCCTTGCTCATGTCCTGCAGTGCATAATTGCTTTGCTTTTGCGTACCGATGGTGCTGAACGTTTCGGGTCCTAATGCTTTGCCACAAGATGACCCCGGACCGTGCGCAGGGTAAACAATGATATCATCGTTCAGTGGTTTTATCTTGTTGTTCAGGCTGTCATACATCATGCCTGCCAGTTCTTCTTTGCTCATGTTGCCGCTAAACAGGTCGGGTCTGCCCACATCACCTACGAATAGCGTATCGCCCGTGAATATGCAGTAAGGCTTTCCGCTCTCGTCGTTTAACAGGTAACAGCTGCTCTCCAGCGTATGCCCCGGTGTATGCAGCACCTTCAGCTTCAGTTTGCCGATTGAGAATTCCTCGCCGTCCTTCGCCATATGTATCGGGAAACCCGCATTCGTCTGCGGACCATATACTATCGGCGCGCCCGTCTTCTTAGCCAGTTCCAGGTGGCCGCTTACAAAGTCGGCATGGAAGTGCGTCTCGAAGATGTATTTAATGGTCACACCTTTTTCTTTCGCCATATTGATATAAGTATCCACATCGCGCAGTGGGTCCACCACGGCCGCTTCACCTTCACTGGCGATAAAATAAGCCGCCTCGCTCAGGCAACCCGTATATAATTGTTCTACTTGCATGTCTTATTTGATTGTATTCACATTTCCCACATTGTCGCATTCCCATCACATTGCCCCGGCAAAATTACGCAATCCCTCTTTAATCCCTGTTTCGATTTGTAAATATCAATATATAGTAAAGCAATGTAGCTACCGAGCTCACTGCGGCCACCACGTAGGTCCTTGCTGCCCATTTCAGTGCATCTGCAGCCTTATCATGTTCCTGCCTGTCCGTCAGGTGGGTCGATTCCATCCATTTCAACGCCCTTGCGCTGGCATCATACTCCACCGGTAGTGTGATCAGCGAGAAGATCGTCGAGAACGAGAACAGCACAATACCTATCAGCAGCACCAACTGGTTCCCATGGCCGAAGCCCATCACACCCAGACCGGCCAGTATGACCCACTGCGACAGGCTGGTGCTCACGTTCACTATCGGCACCAGCGCACTGCGCAATCCCAGCAGGCTATAAGCCGTAGCATGTTGCACCGCATGGCCGCACTCGTGCGCCGCCACCGCTGCCGATGATATGCTGCGCCCTTCATATACTTCCGGGCTCAGGTTTACCGTCTTGTTCGCAGGATTGTAGTGGTCCGTCAGCATGCCGCCCACGCTTACCACCTGTACATCGTAGATGCCATTCTCATGCAGCATTTTTTCCGCCACTTCCCGGCCACTGAGTCCGGCATCAAGAGGTATTTCCCCATATTCCTTAAATTTCCTTTTTAATGTACCGCTAACGGCCATACCGACCAGGAAGAGTATTCCCGCCAGCACCCAATAGCCCATATAAGCACCCATATTTCGTGTCTTTTTTGCTTTGCTGTAATACAATCAAATTGCCTACCAATACCAAAGAGCAGCCGTTTTGGCAGGCGAACGCCGAATCGCGTCATTGCCTGCCCGGTCCGCAGGCGGGCGAGGTACGAAGCAATCTCACGGAACATGATCTTTTCTTGGTGGATAAGCTCGTTTGATAAAAAAAGTCCCGCATTACCTGCGGGACACCAAATTCTATCTACTAATTACTCACTACTCTCTACTAAAATCACCATTTCACCGTCAGCCCCGCCAGCCAGTTAAAGCCCGCCTGCGGATAGTAATAGTTCACCATCGTTCTGTCCGCACCCACTATATAGCTATAGGTATAGCCATTGCTCTCGTACAGGTGGTTGAAGATATTGTTCAGCATCACGCTCAGTCCCAGTTCCCGGAAGGGTTTTACATGCACCGTATAGCGCAGCAGCACGTTGCATACCCCATAGGGTTTTATGGTCGCTGCCTCATTATTGGTATTATCCAGGTATTGCTTGCTCACGTATTTGCCTAGTATGCTCAGTTCCAGCGCCGGCTGGTGCGGCATATTGCGGAAGGGGATGAAGGTGATGCCACCACCCGCTACAACGGCCGGCGAGAAAGCGATATTCGTACTACTGTGCTGTATGGTGTCCTGTCCTACATAGTTATAAGCAGTGTCATAGGCATCCACATACTCGTTCGAATTCATGATCCTGTTCTGCGACAGCGTAACATTGCAGTTAATGTTCAGCCACTCATTGGGCCTCACCGCCGCCTGTACTTCTATACCGGCACGGTAGCTTTTGGGCACATTGGTACGGGTATAAGCACCCACATCATTTATCTGTCCTGTCAGCACCAGTTGGTCGCGGTAGTACATATAATAAAGGTTCAGTCCGGCGTTCCATATAGGTGCATTTATTTCGTATCCTGCTTCGCCGTCATATAATGTCTCAAACTTAGGCAGGCTGCTAAGGCTTGTCTCAAAATCATCATGGTTCGGTTCGTGATGTCCCATTGCTGCCGACAGGTAAAGTCGTTGTTTACTTTCGCTGTTTCTCACCAGATACGAAATACCCGCCTTGGGATTAAAAAACGCATACGACTCATGCGGGTGTAGCGTCGGATTATTTCGAAAGCCATTTATCTCATAGTCCACTCCGCGGTACTGCCCGTCCAGGTACAGCACAAACTTATTCCCTAGCTGCTGTTGCCATTTCAAGTACACGTTTACATCGTTCTTATTGGCATCGTGCGTGTACCATTTATAGTCATCAGGCACCCCGCCATTCTGTGCCCACAGTATATAGCCATAGTTTTGCCCGTAATATTGGCTCCATCCGCCACCCAGTGTCAACTGTGTTTTGCCGCGCTCATACATCAGGTAGCCCACGCCGCCGTAGTAGTAGTTATCCAGCCACAATTGACGAATGATATCCGTGGTCCCTATAGTATCATTGCTCGGCGTCACCACGTCAGGCAATCCGTAGTCAGCATAGTTCGCGCCCTGCTTATATTCCTCATAGTAACCCCTCCCACGGGTCAGGAACAAGCCCACATGCCCGCTCAGGTACTTTGTCCATTGGTGGTCGGCAAATAGCTGGTAGTAATCCTGCTGGTAATTATCGGTCTGGTTCTTATAATAGCTGCCGTCCGGCCTTTGCCCCAATTCGTTATAGGTCATGTGCACAGCCAGCGAGTCCTGCGGCACACCATTCCAGGCCTGTCCCGTCTTTTCTTTGCCCGTCAGCACCATAAAGTGAAAAGACGTTTTTTCACTCGCCTTCCATCCTGCCGTAAACTGTAAAGATTTCAAATCCGACGCCGAGCGCTCAATGTACCCATCCGAGCTGATCTTCGACAGCCGCACATCGAACTGCCAGCCACCCGCCAGCATGCCCGTGCCCGCATGCACCGTATATTTTTGGGTGTTAAAGGAGCCCGCGCTGAAGCTGCCCTCGGCTCCTGCCGTCAGCATCTGCCCCAGGTTGCTGATGCTCATCGTAGCGCCAAAGGCTCCGGGTCCGTTGGTTGAGGTGCCAACACCACGTTGCAGCTGTATCGAGCTGGTCGACGATGCCAGGTCCGGCAGGTCAACAAAAAAGGTCCCTTGCGATTCGGCATCGTTCACCGGCACACCATTCAGGGTCACATTGATGCGCGTGTTATCCGTTCCCCGTATCCGCAGGCCCGTGTAGCCCACACCTGCCCCGGCGTCCGATGTGGTCACTGCCGATGGCGTGTATTGCAGCAGCATCGGCAGGTCCTGTCCCAGGTTCTGCTTTTGCAATTCCCCACCGCTGATGTCTGTTTTGGCGAAGGGCGCATTGGATCCCGCCCTCACTGCCCGCACCTCCACGGCAGACATCGCCTGCTCAGGTTTTTTTTTTAGGCTGTCAGGCGCTTGTGCCTGCACACCGTTGGCAGCCGCTGCTGCTCCGAAAAGAAAAAAGTAAAATTTCCGCATGGTAGCTTTTTTGCAGCCATCCCGGATCCCTAAATTTCTGTTGAAAAAACCGCTTCGATTATCGTCTCAGTCTGCCGCTTTTGGCTTTTTAATTTTGACTTTTGACTTATTCAGCCTCCCTAACCGGCATTACCCGGTCCAGGTTCAGCGGGTATAATCTCAGCCCTTACAGGCACCCCGGATAACCTTTTATCAGATTATTGACGCAAACTTAAGATAAACTATCAGCAGAATCTATTAAAAACAAAAAAAAGCCTAACATTTTGTTATTCCGATTTATTTTTTCGTTAATTTGGTACTTCTTATTTCTAAAAATTAAAATAATATACCAAAATGAAAAAGACTTTACTCACATGTGGTGCGTTGCTGCTCATGGGTTGGGGGGCTAATGCGCAGTTGAGCCCGGTGGATTTTAACGCCGCGGGCTTACCCGCAGGCTGGTCTACGATCAATGTTGACGGACAGACAATTTCACCAAATCTCAATGCTTCGATCGTAAGTGGTCTTGCATCGGCAGGTTGGATGAAGTGGCCGGTATCAGCTACAGACTCATGTATGCTCACTACCTCTTATTTTAACCCTGCTGGCAAGGCCGATCGTTGGCTCGTATCTTCGCAGTTTATGGTTACAAGCCCCAACACTGTATTGAAATGGGACGACTACTGCCCTGATGCCACTTATACCGACTCTGTGGAAGTATGGGTATCACCTACCGGTGGTAATACTGTCGCCGACTTTACAACGAAGCTCTATGCTGCCAAAGCAGGTACAGAGGGCTTCACAACAAGGGGTCTCAACCTCGGCGCTTACAACGGCCAGAACATCCGCATCGCATTCCGCGACAACTCAACCGATGAGTATGTGCTGATGGTAGATAACGTAAGCACTACAATACCGGCCAACGCCACTGATGGTAAAAATAATAGCGTTAGCGTTAAAACAATCCAATTAACTACCGGCAGCACTAACGTCGTGTTCAACGTTACTAACACCGGCGCTCAGAACATTACTTCACTTAAGGCGCAGTATGTTGTTGACGCTGCTGCTCCTGTTTCGTACACGTTCCCGAGCCTCAACATCACTCCTTTTGGCTCGCAAACACTGCAGTTCCCAACGCCTATTACAGGCTTGAGCGCAGGCAGCCACACAGTTACCGTTACACTGCTGCAGGAAAATGGCAATAACGATCCTACAGCAGCTGATAACGTAAAATCGCGCAACTTCGCAGTGGTTGATCCTGCTACAAGTGTTAACCGTAATGGCCTGATCGAAGAATTCTCTTCTTCTACATGCTCTCCTTGTGCAGCCTTCAATGGTACATTCGATCCGATCTCTGAGAACGGAACTAACCTGCCTAACAATGGTACTTCCCGTTACAATCTGGTTCGTTACCAGATGAATTGGCCTAGCCCGGGTACCGACTATAGCTACAACAACGAAGGTCTTGCTCGTCGTACATACTATGATTGTAATTCTATACCTGAACATTGGGTGAACGGTGCGGTAAGCGGCACTGCAGCAGCAAGCATGCAGTCTGATATCGATGGTTCTAAGACAGATCCTGCTTTCATGACCATCTCTGGCACATTCCAGCTCCAGGGCGGCCAGCTTAAGTGTACTGCGACCTGCACACCTAAATTCACCATCACAGGTGCAGATATGTCAGTTCACATGGCTGTTTGCGAAAGGCATTATGTAAATAATGGTCCTTCTTCTACAGTTGGCCAGACACAATACTACCACGTTATGCGCACAATGAATAACAGTGGTAACGGTGCTGCCGTAACCAGTTGGACTGCTAATACGCCTCAGAATTTCAGTTTCAACCAGGCTTACACCAATGGCAGTCCCGCACAAGGCAACCACAATTTCTGGACTGACGCGCACAACAGTGATCTCGTTGTTTTCGTTCAGGACAATACAGACCAGAGCATCCTGCAATCGATATCAATACCGGTTCAGTGGGCTACCGGTGTAAAAGAGCTGAACGGCGTTAGCGACATGGCTATCTTCCCGAACCCAGCCACATCTCAGGCTACACTGGGCTTCAACACTACCGAAGCTGCTAACATCAGCATCAGCATGGTGGACGCCATCGGCCGCACAGTATATACTTACAGCCAGCGTTTTGAAGCAGGTTCTCAACGCATTGTGATACCAACAGGTAACCTTGCAGCAGGTATCTACAACGTAAGGGTACAAACAGAGAACGGCGTTGCAACTACCCGCCTCACTGTTGCTAAATAATTAATGCCTCATACTTCACACATAGAGGGGCTCTCCAGCCCCTCTATTTTTTTGCCCGAAAGCTCCCGCAAAAAAGTCCCCTCTTTGGTTAGCATTAGGTGCGGGTGGAAAGAGGGGTGGATCGCTCAAATAGATGCGATTCCAATAAAAAAGAGCGAGACCCCGCGCAGGGAAAAGCTGCCCAGGTTGTCATAGAGAGCCGTGTCGAGCTATGACATATCCGTAGGATCCGCCACTCGCTTCATTGCCTGCTCGTTTCGCAGGTGGGCGAGATAGGAAGCAATCTCACGTAACTCAGAATATCCGCAATCTGCGCAGCCAACCGCAGCGATTTTCAGTTATCTTTAATACGGCATACTTCTTGTTACAATAAGATTATTATTGATCCCTTTCAATGCTATGCAGATCCTTTATCATACTGGCCAGCGCGGCTATAGGCTTATTCCTGTTTTGCCTTGCCTGCAAAAAGATGGCAACAGGTGAACAGTGTCCTATAACATATGAATGTATAGATCCCGGTCTGCACCCTTACTTTTTAGGATATACGAGAATGGAAGCAAGCAGTGTTTATTGCAGGAAATATGCGAAGAGTACAAACTTTACTATGCTACTGAGCGCGGCATATTTTGCGGCCGATTCACAATTTCAATATCCCGATGTTCTGTTTAATTATTATCTGGACCCAGGCTTCGATTATGAATTTATTATTGCCACGACAGATACCTATAGGATATTCGATATTGTCGTAGGAGATACTTCCCGGACGATAACAGGTTCCTGCAGTGGCATGGGCAAGAGTAATTATGTGTGCTTGAATAATCTTGATTCTATTTATGTTACCCGGAATGGCGCCGTCGACACCCCGGTCCACTTTTGGGCATATGAACCGGGCAACGGGTATTTAATCGAGCTAAAAAAATAGAATTGTGCGCAGTGCCATTTTGCAAATATTGCCGCTCCTGGTGTTCTTCAGCCCCTGTAGTTCACACGCACAAGCCTTTATTGACGCCGACCTTAAAGCGGGCTTCAGCCACCCGGTCATCTTTCATCCCTTCGAGGAAAGTTTGAAAACACATTTATATGCCGGTCTAGGCTTAAGCAGCACCTCAACCCTCAGAGTCATCGACCCGCTGCACTTAGGCCTTGCCTTGCAGTATCAGCCCTTCCGCTTCAGCGAATTATGGACCGATCAGCAAACGCACACTACAAGAACTTTTACAGTTGAGCATCAAAGTGCCTATTTGTGTCTTACACCCATCATCGATATTAGCCTGGGCCATTCCAACCTCTTTCATTATTACATGTCTTTTCCCTTTGGCTGGATGCTGAGTGGCAGGCAGAAGACGATCAGCAACTCACAATCGCTCGTTTATGGCAGTAGCTCAATTGTTGATGATGATGCTCACAACATCAGGTCAGGATACAAAGCTATCGGGATCGGCTTAAGGGAGATATGGCCCATCGTACGAGACAAGTGGTGCCTTGTGTTCGATGAGAGCTATACATTCCTGCTCAACGATATCAGCGGCTGGGGTTCACATCCTGCTTATGCTTGTGTGCAGGTAGGGATGTTAAAACGGTTTGAGTTCGGTAACACGAAATTGAGTAATCATCCGGTTAATTAAAAAAATATTTCATAAACATGAGACGCATCCTTTCCATTCTGTTATTGTTCACAATTGTGAATGCTGCCTGCCATAAGTCTCGTACGGTCGATTGCTCCAGCACGTGTTTTGACCCGGATTACGGTACTGAATTCCATGGATACCAGTATAGTGAAGTGGACACGATAATCTTCAGGAAATATAAGAAGGACAGTAGTTTCACCACGCTGCTAAGTGAGGCAATGTATACAGTTGATACCAATGCAGGGAAAAAAACACTTACGGCAGCGATGCTGACAACCGCGTATGATTACGAGCTTATTTTGCCTGGAGCCGGCGATACTTATAGAATTTCCAGGCTGAATACCGATCAGAGGGTAGAAGCACATCAATGCGAAGAAGATCACGTTCGGCACTTCGATTGTGAAAACTATCTCCGCTTTAGTGATCTCCTGGTTACCCGGAATGGACGGGCATATACAGGTTATAACTTCGATGCTTACTATTACTTCGCCAGTAATTTGGTGTTGACAAAATAAGCCAGATTGTTTACTGGTTGTTCCTCAGTTGTTCCTGATGTTCGAACTGCATTCATCTTGATCGTGCACAAGCATATTTCCGAAGCACACTTGTGCCCCTTGTGCCATCTTTGTGCTCTTTGTGGTAAACAACTGCTGTCCGCCATTTACTATTTACTAACTGCCATCTACTGAACAGTCATTACGAATTTCAATCTATCAAAACTTATCCCCAAATTTTGGTCATCCCATCTCCGCCATTATAACTTGCACGCTCCTAAGCCCTTTTTGGCAAGCGGAGTGAGCAGGCCTGTCCCGAAAGATATCGGAGGGCGATTAAAGTTCTTTGACATATCATAGACCCTACCGGCTTTGCGTCTTTGCGCCTTAGCGGTTGAATTATTTCGCAATGCAAGCACTTGAGGATGTGTCTAGTCCTGCCATAGGTTGACACTAAAAAAGTGTAATATATGGCAAGAAACCATCAAAGACGCAGCTGGCTTTTACGCCGGCAAGTAGTAAAAGAGTACCTGGGGGGTTCCAAAACGCTTA
>JAFDXN010000005.1 GCA_018267915.1 Bacteroidota bacterium
CCATCTAAAGCATTAATAACAGTCCACTCCACATCACCATCTTTTGTAGCCATAGGTATCACCATGCCATCATTCGTTGGGGTGTAAGACTTATCTGAAACAGGGGATAAAGCCTCTGTATTATTGAGAGTATAAATAGAATTATTCTTGGCATCGGAAACATCCCTTTTGTAATAGTACATATCGGGTGACATAGCGGATGATGCACCACCGCTACTGCCACTACCATCGGCACTTGCCCCTTTTATCTGTTCAGCAACCTGATTTCTGCTTTGTTTTATTCTTGACTTCACCCAAACCATAGGGTTGTTTTTGTAAAGACTTTTCTCCCCTGCCGTCAATGCGCCAAACGCCATGTCCAACTTAGCCTTTCGGTTAGAGTTGTAATAAGAATTTGCTGCACGTTCAAGATACTCATCAGGCACTTCTGTAACGATAGCCCCTGCCCCTTTACTATAAAAGTCAGGATAATATTTCTCTACCGTTCCTATTGTCTTTGCAAACTCAGAAATATCTTTAAGTGTATCGGAATTATCCGGTGCTGCCCAAAGCAGCTTTCTCCCAACACCTTTAGCCGCTTTGTCTGTATCACCGTCAGCGTCACCATACTCTGAATAGTTGTGAGCATCTTGAATAAAACGCTTATACTCCTCGCTTGTTGTCAGGGAAGGGTCTTTCTTAATGGCTTCCTGTGCCATCTCCATCTGCTTATCGTACATCAAAGCATCGGTAATGATGCTATTATTTAAAAACTTGTCACCATAGGACTGTAAGTCCATCCAATAAGAAGGGTCGCCTTTTCTTGATACGTTAGCCGCCATATACCCTTTTACCTCATTCATCAGCGTCTTATTGTATTCGTCAAGCCTATGTTGGTCGTACTTGTTGTTAGCTTTACCAAAGCGAAACTTATCCGCCATAAGCATAGACTGCTGTTGGTTATACATATCCTGCTGTCTGTTCATCTGCATAATGCGCAACTCGTTTTCAAGCTGACGCTGATAGTCGTGCTTATACGCCATCCCTTTTAGTGTTCCAAAATTCAATATCGCCACAGCCTTATTTTTTTAACATAGATTTTTCTTCGTCATAGACCTTTCTGCCTACAACATTACTTATCCCTGCATCGAGCAGGTCTGCTGCCGCTTGTTGCCTTAACAGCCACTCTTGGTATTTCAGTTTGTCTTTAGTCTGTCTGCTTGAAGCAAGAAGCCCTGCAAGCTCGTCTGTACGTCTATAAGTGTTTTGTAACTGAGCCTCTTTCGCCTGTCGAAGTGCTGCATCTTTAGCAGCCACGTCTATCAGGTTTCTTGCGTTATTAGCCGATGCCTGTCTTTTCATCGCCAAAGAAGCCCCTGTGTCAGACGAGGACTGAGCGTCTATGTTAGCCCAATCTGTTCTTCTTGCAAGCGCAAGGTTGTTCATCAGGCTATCTTTCTCTATGCCGCTAAACCCTTGTCTTGACATAATAGCAGCCCTCTCCTCGTCAACTTTAGCCTGATGGTATCTCTCTAACAGTTCGGGCGGTATTTTGTAGTCAGGGGACTTCTCAAAAGATGCAGCCATCCCCATTCCTGCCTGACTATACGCCAACGCATCCGCTATCGAGAAATCTTTAGGGGTGTCTTTCTTTGTTCTAAAATAAGGGTCTTTCTTTATTAACTCTTGTTCTGAAACATTATTAGGTATCGGGTTCATCTTCCCTGTATATGGATTATACCCTTTCGGCTGCATAGGCTCTATGACAGCAACACGACCATCATCAGGGGTTGTAGCAGCAGGTGGGGTATCAGTAGTAGTAGCAGGGGTATCAGTAGTAGTAGCAGGGGTATCAGTATGGGTAGTAGGGGTATCAGTAGTAGTAGCAGGGGTATCAGTATGGGTAGGGGTGAAATTATTGCCATTAAGAGAAAACATGTTCAACTTGTTGTCTTTCATGTAATCTGCTTTTTCTTTCAACTGCGCCTTGCTGTAATTACTGCGACTACGAAGTTTCTCGTCAAACTTATGTGCCTCATCCAACTGCTTTTTAGCGTTGTAATATTCATCGTTAGCAACATCGGGGTAGCTGAATGGATTGGCTCTATTGAGAGCATGTTGCGTTTTAAACATAGCACTTTCAGGGTCAACACCTTGCGCCTTATATTTCGTCACCACAGCATCATATATTTTCTGTGCTGCCATAATACGCTTATCCGAAGCATCCTTAACCTTAGCCATAGAAGCATCATCTGCGCTACCTGAATTATCACTGTGTCTTGTAAAAAAAGAACCATCTGCTTCGGGGAATATAGTGCTTTTCCCCTCTTGCGCCACATCTGGTTGTTTACTGTTTTTATCTTGCGCTTTTTTTACACCATTATCGTATGCAGCCAAAACATTGTCGTAAGTTGTATCTTTAGGATTTGAGGACTTGTAGTCCCTCACCTCTTTTATATATTCTTTAACAGAGTCTTTTTCAAGAAGTTCAGGGTAGCTATCTAAAACACGTCCAAACGCTGTCCCATCACCTGTTTCTTGTGCAAGACCGATATGATATGGGTCTGTCTTTCCTGTTATTGCACCTTCACCGTTTTCGTTTAAATGAAACAGTCCATTGTCTTTAGCTGCTTTCCAAACAGACTTTTTATACACATTATAATCGTTGATTAGCTTGCCGTCAATAATAATATTGTAATCCCTCGCCCCACCAATACTATGCACTGATGCTGCTGCTCCAATACCTGCTTTTTTGTTTTTTGCTGCATCCTGCAAGCTTCTTTTCTCTCCTTTATAGACAACATCAACTTTCGAGTTGGGGTACATCTTTTTTAACTCGGCAATAGAATCTTCTTTGACTTTATCGAACAACGCTGTTATACGGTCTTTGCTGCCATCAGCCAAATAAGCCCCTTCTGACACATCTTGTGTTGCGTTGGGCGCAAGTTTTGAAAGGTCAACGCCTTTTTTCCTCAATGCAAGCACTTCTTCGGGGGTAAACAGATGCTCTCCATTAGAAAGCCTCACGTTTTCACCACCATTCTGCTGCAATGAAGCGTTGCCACCCTTATTTCTTAAATGCTTATACCTTAGCATCTCTGCTAAGGGGGCGTTCTCCGCAGGGACAACGAAACTATCTTCTTTAACCTTTGCCTTTATACTGTCAGACTTACTCGTTCCTTTACCGACAACTTCCCCTCCTTTAGCATAGGGGTTGCCCTTTTTTACAACACCACCTTTGGCATAAGCTGCATCCCAATTGGCTTTCTGTGCTGCATAGCCTAAGTTAGCATCTTCCCACTCTTTTTTTATAGCATCCTTTGTTCTTTTCTCGAACCTATTGGCTTTCTTTTTACCCATAAACACACCGCCTAAACCTGTCCAAGAAAGAATTTTCTCACCAGTAGAAGCGTCAGGGTCGTTAACAGCATTAAGCCCTCCCCTGTGAGGGGCGAGCAGAGAACCTATTGTAGTCCCTGCAATAAAATCATTTTTATTCTTTAGGTTTCCTTTCTTGTCAACACGTTCTGTTTTGTTTCTTATAGGCGCACCGATAGCCCCACCTAACGCATCAACAGCAGAGATAACCTTACCAACCCCACCCATCTGGCCGACAACGCCCATGACAGCATTGTTCTGTACATCTTCATTCTTTCTGTAAGGGTTTCCTGCCGAATTTTGGTTCTGCGAACTCTCCAAAGACCTAAGCACAGGTATGGCAGAATCTATCGCTGCGCCATACTTCCCCACTCCTGCTGCAAACTTGCCCTGACTGCCACCACCTTTGCCGCCCATAGCACCTGCAACATCTCCTGCCGTAGAAGTACCTGTTGAAGAAACAGAATCATCAGTCTGATATTGCGGTATGTTAGACTGCATCTTTGCAGCCACATCAATAGCCGACTGCTGCTGTGCTGTCCTTGCAGAAGGTATGTTAGATGGTTGATAGCCATTAGCTGCATTAGCCCCACTTAAAGCATCACTAAAAGACAGTCCGCTTGTAGAAGAAGTGGTTTGCATACCGCCAAAGGCACTCCCTTTAATGCGATTAGACACATCAAAATAAAACACCTGCTTTTCCATAGGTGTCCTTAATGAATTGTACTGATTAATTTCGTCTTGTGTCCATCCTGCAAAATTATTATTGTTGGAAGAAGCAATGACAGCACCCCCTTCGTTAAGTCGCTGAACGCTATTTTTATATGGATTTGCTCTTTTTGTTACCATGACTTTATCATTTTTGTCAATACCGATAAAAGGTAAATATACTCATTATTACTTGTTACAGGGTTTCCGTTGACCCTCATATTTTTCTTTAAAAGGACTTTCATCCATTTCCCTACCATCGTCTGCCCTTGCTGTGTCAGAGGAACACTACCCTCCCATCTTCCGTCAACATACCCATAGTCCTTATTTTGCAAAGTTATGTTATTGTCTTGTGCAACTTGGTCATGGGTCATACAAATTACATCGGTAAAAAATTTGTCGTTACCTGTAAACTCAAAGTTGTTGAAAAACTTGGCAATGATATATTTCTCGTTCACCACGAATCCTACTCTTATCTCTGGCTCTACTATTCCATAAAACTTGTTATAGTCGCCATGATTATGAGCAAATATATCACTTTGCCTTCTTACATACGCCCAATGGTCGGTGTCGGAAGATGCCGCCACAGGGGTGACCCCTGAATTATAGTCAGCAATACACACATAGTATTCTATGGTGTCCGCAGAAGTGCTAACCCCTGCAATGCCACCACCCTGCCGTTCTGTACATATATCCCCTACAACATAATCTTTATTCGGGAAAAGAGGTGTTTCTTTTGCGTCTTCTGCCGACAACATTATATCGTGATGCAGATGGTATATACAAGGGAAGAAAGGGTATTTCCCTGCATAAAACTTGTTTATCATGGAAAAAGCAAGCGTCACCTTGCTGTTGGTGACTTTAGGGTAGTTAAATGTCATCACCACCTCACCGAACTTATTATCATAGACACCATGAATCCCTGCTTTGTCAAGAGGGTTGTCCGATGTTATGATTAAGGACTCAAACATATCGTACACAAGGTTGTGGTTGTCGAAGTTTTTATTCAGAGGGGTCAAACTTAGGTCTTTACCTAAAAACCACTGTATCTTCTTAACCGCATCATAGGCTACATAGCCATCGGGGGTATCTACGAGCGACCACTTATGCTGTGAGCCAAGATAGCCATCTATGGTGCTATACCTCTCCGCCACTGCCCCTTCTCCTATGGATAGCGACTCCCCGAAAGATACAGGTATAGAAGTGCGCTCGTTGACAGGGACAACACATATACCATAGTCTTGTATGGCTATAAGCCTATTCTCATCACCGCTTCTTAAATTATTTATCTGCCCTTGCTGATTACCTACCTCTATATACCCTGTAAAGCCAAAAACCCGATATTGGTCAACACGCTCACCATCACGCTTTTTGCCTGAGTAATACGCCCTTCTCGGATATTCGTTTCTTCCAAGTTTGTAAAATAACGGCAGCGCAGGATATGCTATCAAAGGAAACTCTGCATGATAAACGTTATTGTATATCCACGCTTCGGGCTGCTCAACAGGAGGGGTAGTGCCTATAAGCCCTATGCCATTTGCGTTAGACACATCATCGTAACCTCTCACCCTGCCATAAGTACGTCCTTGACGCAGATATTGGTTGACACTTGTTTCTAACGGAATGATAACACCTTTGGTAAAGCCATCATCGTCAGCCGAAGGGACACGCTCGGTAATATCAAATAACGAAAGATAGCAGTCGCCACCCCACACCTCTACACCATTGATTACCCCTATGGACTTTGGCGTTGCCGTAATAGGCTCTGTTGCCGACAGCAGGTAGTTCATAAAGTCTGCGTCAAACAACTGATAGTGGTTGGTAGATATATACTCGTTATTGGCTAATGCGGCATCTGTATTGCCACCATACAACACCACCTTATTTCGCTTGTAGTTAAACACAGGTCTTGCTGAGGTAAGGAAAGTAAAACGGTTGGGGTCTGTATCGTGAATCCTTGTGGCTGAATCAAGAACATCATTTTCCGTTATGGCAAAGGCAAACTGGCAATCTCCGTCACCAAGCAAGGGGTCATGGGCATGTTTATTCTTTGTAAACAGCAACCGCCCTCTTGCACTATACGACAATGGGTCTTTGCCGCTAAAGGTGCTGTTATACTGAATCTCATTATGAAAAGTCTTCCCTACATAAGGTGCTTCTGCGTCAAAGTCCGTAAACCCCACATCTAAGTCTTTAGAGGTAGCAGCATTTACCTCGTCTTCCCAAAAAGGCATAACCTTCGGTGATGCACCTTGCGCAATAGGGGTATTTAAGATAGTGTAATAGTCTATGTTGCTGCCCGACCCATATAGCCTCTGCGACACACGCATACAGTAGTTTGTTCCGTTATGAGTAATGTAGTCAGGGGCGGCAAAGTCCATATACAACCCTGCATATTCAAACTTGTCTCCACTCCGTATCTCTAAATCAGCAAAACCCCACTGTAAGTTGATGTCAGGGCTGTAAAACATACAGCCATTAGGGATTATCTCATCACCGACTGATGTCCCTGACGCAGAATATCCGCTTGGTGTAGTGCCAGGAAGAATATCAAGCCTGTTGCCATTATCAGAAATGATAGGCTGCCCATAGCCCTGCGCTATTATCTTAGCATCCCTGCGGCATCTGACAATAGAAAACCCATTGAAATAGTTAGGCAGGTCTGATAACGATATGCCCATGCTGTTAGCTATCTGATTAAAGTCTATATTGTCAATGGTAAGCCCCATGTGCCTTAATATCGTCCCTGAACTAAACGCCATTGTCGTTCCATAAGAGGGGTCGCTAATCTTAGGGGTTGTCCAATCTCCTAAATGCCTTACATAGTAAGCCTGTCCTTTCTTGCCATGCAGAAGCAGTCCAAATCTATACACCTCATTGCCTCTCCAATATCCTGAATAGTACATAGAATGAGCAGGGTCTTTATAGTCGTGATACTGCCCATCGTAAGGTATTCTTTTGATTTTGCCGTTATATTGCTTTATTACAATCACAGGGCGTATGCCTACATAATACCCCGACACCGTTGTCCATAACACGCTTGTTACAGCAGTAGTACATTGAAACAAGTCCCCATTAGGACTGTTGGGGGCATAGTCCACGCCATTGTAAGTTACATACACCCCTATTGGGGGGGTAGGTGTGGCAGTAACCACTTCGTAATACACAAACGGAACAAGTGTGCCATAGCTGCCATTTGACGTTCCTCCAATGCCGGTAGATACTTCTTCGTTGCCATAAACTTGATTTCCATAGTCGGGTCTTGGAAATGCCGCACGTAAATTTTGTAAGTCAGCAGCCTCCAATCGTATCAAAGGGGTAAATAACGCCCCTGTTATCTTGTTAGGGACGTTAATATCGTCATTGGTGGTTACGTTGCCCAAGAACAAGATATTGTTAACCACCTCCCCTGCTTTGTTTTTAATGAATATCAAAGGCTGTAAGGCTATATCGTCAATTATAAGTTCTTCAAGCCCATCGTTGCTTATCATGTCTATAAGCATGGTTTCTCCTGAAATATTCTGCTCTGCAAATATTATAGGGTTGCCATGTACAGCATTTGCGCTAAACTTCATATATCCCACCCTGATGATAGAGTAGTTAGTGTCTATTCCGCTAATACGCCAACGGACACCCTTTGGCGTAGAGAGGTCTGTCCTTTGAGGGTCATATTCACCGCCATCACCTCCATAGTCAAGCCACCCCTGCACGGAAGGGTCGGGGTTGGCTCTCTCTATATGTATAGCCCTTGTAGGCATAGAGAACGGTGTCCTCTTGCCTTCGGCATTTTCTAACTGAAAGAAAACACTATACATGCCATTGTTCAAAGACCCTGAAATAATCTGCTCCTGACAGACATCCCCGATAGGAAAGTCTGGTTGAAAGTTTATCTGGTTTATATCATAATAGACTATCACCACAGCAGGGAAGCCTATGACGTTCTTGTCTGCATAAGCGGTAGTACCTGTAACGGTAGCTGTAAATACCGTTCCCTGCAACTCGTTAACGCCATAATCAACACCTTCATAGGTTATCGCCCCTTGAATAACCATATACTTAACCCCTGCCACCAGCGTTCCGTTAGGTATGTGTTTGGTAAAAGTATCCTGTTCTGCATTTAATACTCGTGGGGGAAGTTTGTTATCCCAAAAATACAGCCTCTCTGTCTTGCTGTTTTCTTTAACCGCACGACACTCAACAGGGTGCTGACGGTCAAAGTTCAGCCCTTCGTGATTATACAGAGGGAAGTAAGCCCCTGTCCTTGTCACATAATCTAATACAGCATACCCTATCTCTCCGTTAGCACGTCCAAGCGTGTTGTTGTGAGAAAAGATAAATAGTTTATTTCCATTTGTCCTGAAACCTATGGGCTGATAGTTGGGGTTTAGGGTAAAAGAAAATTTTGTGCCTTTGATGTTTTCAAGGGCATAAGAGTTGCTGCCGTTACTGACAATACGCATACCATAGATGTCATAGGCAGTATTCCCTGATGACACCTCTGGAACTATCCCCGTCTGTAACCCACCACTAAAATTGTTGTTTGAGATAATGTCCGATTCCGCCATCTATACCCATGTTTCAGTAGCGTATAAGTTAATAAAATCGGACGTACCTGTAAATGGACTGTTAACAGCAGAAATAATGTTATCACGCTCATCTTGCGTTGGCTCACCATCTTCTGCCCTTGCTGCTAATATAGCAAACAATGCCACCTGACGCTGCTCCGTAACATCTCCTGACACTATACGCTTCTCTGTTGCAGATGTCTTAGTGCGTCTATAATATTTATATATTATCCATTCTGTCAACGCCTCGATATGATTGGTCTTTACCATAGGGAAGCCATCACAGTCTGTCTTATACCCTACATAGTACACCGTTATCATTTTTCCATCGAGCCTGTCATCAAAGAAGGAAATCTTATTATCTAATATTCTATATCTGTCAAAAAACGAATAAGTTTTACCGTTGAAATCATAAAAGCAGAAACCCCCGACTTGCACCTCTCGATTTATCCAATAGTCGTTAAACAAAGTACGTGTATCACACTCTCCATCGCAAGAACCCAACACAATGCCTTTATTAGATATTGCCACAGCATCCATCGGCAACTCAGCACTACACCCACAAACGGTAATGCAGCAGCTTTTTTCTTCTAATGCCCTGATGCCGCCAATACGCATATCAGCCTCTATCGCCCATCTGATAAATATACGCCTGTATTCTCCCGAAACACCTAAATCGTCAATGGCGTTCTGAACAGCATTGTGTATAGACACAAATCTGTTTATTCCAATAGCTATGCTGTTATCACTCATGCCTGTACCCCCTGTAACCACTATCTATTTTAGCCCTTAGCCTCTTCCTTAATTTGCTGTCTGAACGAAACTTGTAATTGTCCCTTTTCATAAAATCACTTTTACTACGAATACAATAAACATTCATAATATCCACCTTGTTTAATGAAAGAAACCCTACCGTATCATGGTCTAAGATGCCACGCTTCTCTATACACAACACTACTTTATCTCCTGGCGCAGACACCTCTCCGCCATCTAATAAATAGTCGGTGACTATCCTTATATACGCCTCTATAACAGACATACACGTTTTTACAGAGATGCCCGATAAAGACTTTTTCCTTACAGCATCACAGCAAAGCCCATATATCCCAATAGTATTTTTTGTATTAGTTTGCTTTGGCTTCATCTTGTGAGTTGTTGTTATCATCACTTGGAGATGTAGCCTCAAAGCGAAAGTCAATAGAGAATATCTTAGCCTTTATAACCTCCCACATAACAGAACTCATAGGGTACTCATCATCCCATCCGAATCTTCGCTTTTGTGAAGATAACTTCACCACCCCTGTACCTGTATAGTCTGGTCGTGTAGCTACAAACACATTCCCTGCACTATAAGTTGTGCCATCATGGACGATAGTGCCGCTTTCAACTACATACGACTCCGCAACGGTATAATCTGTGTTATAAATCAAATCCCCCGATGCAATATCCCCTGTATTGAAAACATAGCCATCCATAGGGTTGTCGAGTAAGATAAAAGGCTTTACATACTTGTCGTAAGAGAAATAAACACTGTTACCTACACGATAGAAATAACGAAACGGGCTATGAAGGTAGTCTTTAGGCATTGCCATAAACTGCGACATTGACACTTCATGGTACTGTCCTTCTCCCGATGGGGTAAACAACTGCACACCGCAGTTTCCGGGAAGATATATTGGCGTTGGAACGGTTATCTTTCCCATGTTCTTACATGACCCCATAAGAGTAGGGTCGTCAACTGACGACACCTGCGTAGCCTTGACTACGCCAAGTGTCTGCCATGAAGAGAAGTCTGTTTCATTATTATTGCGAGATGCGCTATCACGTATCTCCTTAGAACG
>JAFDXN010000060.1 GCA_018267915.1 Bacteroidota bacterium
GGCGTAAGCGTGGTGAACGGAATGGTAACCCATGCTGAGTAGTTGGGCGTGCCGCAGTTTGCGCGAACGTGAAGGTAATAAGTTGTTGACGGTGTAAGGCCTGTAGCGTTATAAAACAGGTTGGTCGTGACAGTACCGGATGTTGCAGGTGTAGCAGGTGATTGATCGACTATGTATTCATAGTTGAGCGCGGTAGCGACTGTATTCCAGCTTAGGTCGGCGCTGGTGGTAGTTATATTATTAGACGCAAGCCCGGTAGGGCTGCTGCAAGGAGTAAGAGTAATGAACGAAATTGTAACCCATGCTGAGTAGTTCGGGTTACCGCAGTTGGCGCGAACGTGGAGGTAGTAGGTAGTAGCAGGTGTAAGACCTGTGGCATTGTAAAACAGGTTGGTTGTTACTGTGCCAGCTACTGCGGGAGTGGAAGGCGACTGATCGACTATGTACTCATAGTTGAGTGCCGTTGCCACGCTGTTCCAGCTGAGATTTGCAGTAGTAGTGGTTATGCTGCCAGCAGCCAGTCCTGTGGGATTTGAGCATGGGGCGAGCGTTGTAAAAGAAAATGCCGTAGCCCAGGCCGAATAGCCACTGACGCAATGGGTACGCACGTGCAAATAGTAAGTTGTTGCGGGTGTAAGGCCTGTAGCGTTATAAAAAGTATTGGTTGTAGATGTGCCGGAGGTTGCCGGGGTTGAGGGTGATTGGTCCACAATATATTCATAGTCCAATGCTCCGGCTACGGCGCCCCAGCTAAGGTTGGCCGTGGTGGTAGTGATGCCGGCAGCGGCGAGACTAGCCGGAGTGGTGCATGACGGAACGGCTGTAACCGTACCGCTGAGCGACATGCCGCTTGCCTGATAGATGTACCAGGTGCCGGTGGACCCAGTAGCGCCGTATAGCAGTATCCTGAAAGTAACCGTTACGCCGGCCGCCACGTTCTGCAATGCACTGATCGTGCTGAGGTCAACAGGGGTTAGACATGCACCACCGGATGTCGTATTGGTAAAGGCAAATGTGGTGATGTCCGTATACGGTCCTGCATTGACACTGTATTGTAATAGTCCGTTAGCCGGCCCGGTACCCGAACGGCGGTAGCATTCATTCCAGGTGGTTAGTGACATGGTGTAGCCGGCTGTTGCCTGGATGGAGAAATAAACATATTTATTAGATGCCAGCGCATCAGAGGGGTTATTGGTTTGCTGCCAGTCGTTACCACCCCAGGCGCTACCTGCAGCTGTTCCGCTGGTGCCTACGCCTGCCGCGCGTGTCCAGCCTGTAACACTTATACCTGTAGGGGGCGGAGTGGTGGGGCTCCATGGACTGGGGCCATAATTGGACAGTGCAGGACTGGTTGGGTTAAACACTGCTAACTGGGCAAAAAGACCGGTGGCCCGGCATGTGAGCAGCAATACGAGAAGTAATAATGGCTTAACGTGTGAAAACCGTTTCATGGACAAAATGATTATGTTAATAATTGATTATGCGATAGATAAAAATTGCGATAGGCAAAAGTACTGGCAAGCCCAGAGGTGACATTTTATTAAATGGTTATTATTAATATTACTTTTAAATAATTAAAACAAATTTGTTGTCTTTTCATTAAGTAAAATGTTGTAGTGAAGGAATCCGAAAGAAGATGTAAATGAAAGGTTACGTCAGCGAGGTGGTGGGAGTAAATGCGGCGTGTGTTCAACGAATCGTTTATTATTTGTTTTGTTTAAGGTTTTTAGCTTACCTTTGCAGTCCCAAAATAGCTCCGGCTATCCCGCGTAAGCGAGATATCCAGCGTTGCGGCCGGGCTGGAGGGATATTGTTTAACTTTTTTAAATTTTTATGGCAACAGAAAATCAAAGCTATGAGCTGATGGTCATCTTTACGCCTGTATTGGCTGAGGAAGACTACAAAGCGGCTCAAAAGAAGTTTGCTGACTTCGTTACAGAAAATGGTGGCTCAATAGTACACCAGGAAGCATGGGGCCTTCGTTCACTGGCTTATCCCATCAACAAAAAAACCACAGGTCTTTACTGGCTCATCGAGTACAAAGCGGCTACTGACGTAAACGCTAAGCTGGAGATCCAGATGAACCGTGACGAGAACATCATGCGTCACATGATCACTCGCCTGGATAAGTATGCTGCAGAGTACAGCGTGCGCAGGCGCAACAAGACCGCTGAAGTAGAAACCGCTTCTTAATCTGAAAAAATCTGAAACAATGGCTAAGCAAAACGAAATAAAATTTTTGACCTCTACCCGCGTAGAAAAGCGCCAGAAGAAATACTGTCGTTTTAAGAAAATGGGGATCAAATACATCGACTATAAAGACGCGGAGTTCCTCAAGAAGTTTTTGAACGACCAGGGTAAGATGCTGCCACGCCGCATTACCGGAAACTCGTTGAAATACCAGCGCAAAGTGTCTCAGGCTATCAAGAAGGCACGCCAGATGGCATTATTACCTTATGTTACTGACCTTTTAAAGTAAAACAATCATGCAAGTAATCCTGATAAAAGACGTAGATAACCTGGGCGCAGCCCACGAACTGGTAGAAGTAAGGCCGGGATATGCCCGCAACTACCTGATACCGCAGAAATACGCTATTGAAGCCAGTGGTTCGAACATGAAAGTACTGGAAGAGCGTCGTAAACAACTGCAGAAGAAAGAAGATAAACTGATGGCTGAGATAGCCAAAGTTACCCAGGTGCTGAAAGCATCGCCTGTTAAGGTTGGTGCTAAGGTAGGCACAAGCGGTAAGATCTTCGGTTCTGTAACTGCTATACAGTTGGGCCGCGCTATACGCGAGCAGAAAGGCTATGAAATAGACCGCCGCCGCATCAGCATCGTTGACGATGTGAAAGAGGCCGGTACTTACAAAGCCCAGATAGACTTCGGCAAAGACAATGTTGTTGAAATGGAATTTGAAGTAGTAGGAGAGTAATACCAACTCCTTTAAATAATGAAAAGAGGCTGCGCTTGCAGCCTCTTTTTTGTTGTTACACCTTCCTCTATCAGATACGTCAATTGGTCAATCGCGCTAAATCATAATTCAAGTTTCAGGTAAAACTGTACCTTTGCGGCGCTATGCAAATACAAGTGCTCAAGTCGAAGCTGCACAGGGTAAAGGTAACTGAGGCAAACCTGCATTATATAGGCAGTATAACTATTGATGAGGCTTTGATGGAGGCGGCGAATATCATCGAGAATGAGAAAGTGCAGGTGGTGGATATTGATAATGGCGCCCGCCTGGAAACATATGTTATTAAAGGCACCCGCGGATCGGGCATGATCTGTATGAACGGTCCGGCATCCCGCAGGGTATCCGTTGGCGATACCATCATTGTGATATCTTATGCCATAATGGACTTTGAGGAAGCAAAGCAGCATAAACCTGTCATCATATTCCCAAAAGAGGATAATAGTTTGTAATTGTTAACTTTACAGAGATAACCATTTCTGTGCAGGTTTCGCACCGGCGAGCGCTTCGCCTTTGCCAAATGTTAATTTGCACGTTTTGGGCATACTTTGTTTATTTGATAGGACAAACAACTGCTGATGAAGAAAGCCCTGAATACCATATTGCAATATGTTATTTTCCTCGGGCTAGGCATTTGGATCATCTATCATATGATCACCAGCCTGAAACCTGACCAAAGAGAAGATCTGCTGGGTGCCATTCAAAGCGTAAATCTCTGGTTCTTAGTTCCCATTTTTATCGCTGGTTTCTTCTCTCATTTTTTCAGGGCATTGCGCTGGCGCTTATTGCTGGAGCCAATGAATATGCATCCGGGTATCGCTAATACTACTTTTGCGGTGTTGATAGGCTATGTGATGAACCTGGTGTTGCCGCGCGCAGGCGAGGTAGCCAAATGCACTGTGCTGGCGAAGTATGAAAAGGTGCCTGCTCACAAAATGGTAGGTACTATAGTCTCAGAGCGGGCTTTTGACCTGCTTTGCCTGGTTGTGATAGCTGCTGCAGCTTTCTCGATCGAGGCCCATGTCATAAGTGATTATGTGTCTGCATTGACAAAGAGTATTCATGATAAGATCATGAGGCATACCCTGGTGCTTTTTTTGATCCTTGCAGGCTTATTGGCATTGACCATCGCGACAATATTGGTTTACCGAAGGCATAAAGAGACCAAGGTAGGGCACTTTATGCGGGAGATGAGCCATGGCATATTGTCTATCATTCACATGAAGAAAAGGTGGCAATTCTTAGGCTATACGGTATTGATATGGGCTATGTATACCCTGCAGATATATTTGGGTTTTCTGAGCCTGCATGATACCCATCACCTTTCGATATCCGTAGCACTCGTAGTTTTGGTATATGGGGCTGTGGGCATGATCATCACACCGGGAGGCATAGGCGCCTACACTTTTCTGGTGGCTGAGATCCTTGGAGCCTATGCCATCAGCGAGATATCGGCACAGGCCTTTGGCTGGATAGCGTGGGCGGCGCAAACCGGTATCCTCATTGTACTGGGCATCAGTTCATTACTTTTGATACAACTATATAACAGGAACCGCAATGTCGAGACTGCAGTGGATAGAAAATAAGATCATGACCCTTGATGCATTAGTGCACCATTGTAACCAATGGAAAGCTATTGGAAAGAAGATCGTTTTTACCAATGGCTGCTTCGACATACTGCACCGCGGCCACCTGGATTACCTTGCTAAGGCCGCCGACCTGGGTAATATTATGATCATCGGCCTGAACACCGATGCCTCCGTAAAGCGGTTGAAAGGACAGGGGCGTCCTGTGAACAACGAATATGACAGGGCGTTTCAACTGGGTGCATTAATGTATGTGGACGCTGTGTGTCTTTTTGATGAGGATACGCCGGCTGAACTTATCATAGCCGTAAAACCTCATGTGCTTGTTAAAGGCGGAGACTATACAGTGGAGACAATAGTAGGTGCCGACACCGTGTTAAGTAATGGCGGCAGGGTAGAAGTGATACCCTTCGTGGAAGGATATTCCACCAGCACTGTTATCAACAATATTAAGAAATTGTGAAATCATTATTACCGGCAGCCTGTATTGCATGGTAGTTTGTAGCACAGTATATTTTTGTGCTTAACTCATTCAGAAGGTTTTGAAACAAACTAAGCAAACGATAGTACGCGACCTGAGCTGGCTGGCATTTAACGCAAGGGTTTTGCAGGAAGCTAAGGACGATACCAATCATATCTACGACAGGCTCCGCTTCCTCGGAATATTTTCAAATAACCTCGATGAATTTTTCAGGGTGCGCGTGGCAGCGCTGAATAAGATGGTGAGCCTGGGCAAATCGGCAAAGATGCACCTGGAGACGAACCCGGATAAGATATTAAGGAAGATACAAAAGACAGTTATAACGCAGCAGACGGCCTTCGATAACATTTACTCGGGTATCATCAAAGAACTGGAGAAGGACGGCATCAGGATCAAAAATGAAAAACAGCTCACTACGCCACAACGGAAATTTGTTACAGCCTTTTTTGAAGAGCGTGTGCGCACGGAGATCATCCCATTGATGATAGAAAGTATCCCGCATATACCGTTGTTGCGCGATAAGTCGATATACCTGGCATGTGTACTGGGTGATACTAACAACCCAATGTCGCACCGTTATGCCCTTATAGAGATCCCTGACAGGGTGTTGCCGCGCTTTGTGATACTGCCTTCGGACAGCGGTAAAACGGACATCATCTTACTTGAGGATATCATCCGGTTTAACCTACCGAATCTTTTTGCACCGTTCGGCTTCAACCGTTTCCTGGGCTATATCATTAAGGTGACAAGGGACGCTGAACTGGAACTGGATAATGATGTGACCACCAACATTATCAGCGAAATAGAAAAGGGGCTGAAGAATCGCAAGCGGGGCAGAGCTACGCGCTTTATCTACGACAGGGCAATAGATCCCAGGCTGCGCGACTACCTGATCAAAAGGCTGAACCTGAGTAAAAAGGATAACCTGATAGCAGGAGGCCGGATACACAACTTCAAGGATTTTATGAATTTTCCCTCGGTGGTGTTCAAAGACCTGAAGCCACGCCCGCGGCCGTTTGTGCATCCTCTGCTGAAGCAACCTTGCCGGATAATGGATGTGCTGGAAAAGCGGGACGTGATGCTGCATTTCCCTTATCATTCCTTCGATTCGATCATCGACCTGCTGCGCGAGGCTGCGATCGATCCTTATGTGCAAAGCATCAGTATCACCTGCTACAGGCTGGCTAAAGACTCGAAGATGGTAAATGCGCTGATCAACGCTGTGCGCAATGGCAAGGAAGTGCTGGTGGCGCTTGAACTGCGTGCGCGTTTTGACGAAGAGGCCAACCTGATGTGGAAGGCCCGGCTGGAGGAGGAAGGGGTGAAAGTGGTGTTTGGCCTGCCTGATATGAAGGTGCATGCGAAGATAGGGGTGATCAAAAAACGTGTATTTAACCGGACACACCAGTACGGGATCGTTTCTACAGGCAACTTCAACGAAAATACTGCCAAATACTACGGTGACCATTGCCTGCTGACCACCAACAAAGCTATAGTGGCGGACATCAACAAGATTTTTGATTTCCTGCAAAGCGGCAACCTCAATACGACGGCATTGAAGGTATGCAAGGTGCTACCTATTGCGCCTGCCAACATGCGGAAGTATTTCCTGGACCTCATTGCCAGGGAAATAAGAAATGCAGGAAGGAAAAAAGATGCCGCCATTGCCCTAAAAATGAACAGCCTGGTGGACGAAGTGCTGATCAACAAATTATATGACGCCGCGAGGGCTGGTGTAAAGATAGACATGGTGATAAGGGGCATCTGTTGTGTAAGCACCGACCTGAAATCACTAAAACATAACATAGACGCCATAAGCATTATAGACGAGTACCTGGAACATGCGAGGGTTTTTGTATTCCATAACGGCGGTAAAAATGAGGTGTTTATCTCGTCGGCGGACTGGATGGTGCGTAACCTGGACCACCGCATAGAAGCGGCATGCCCAATATATGACAAGCAAATACAACAGGAATTAATAGATATTCTCAACATTCAGCTTGCGGAAAACGTGAAAGGGCGTATATTAGATAGTGAACAGAGCAACACGTATGTGCAAAGGGAAGACGGTGAAAAGGAGTTGCGCTCGCAGGTCGCTATTTATGATTACTTACGCCAAAAACACTATTAGCATTGATACTGGCTGCTATTGATATTGGGTCGAACGCTGCAAGGCTGCTCATTTCAGAGGCATCTGCATATAAGGACGGGACAGTAGACTACACCAAGCTTTCACTGCTTCGCATTCCACTTCGCCTCGGCTTCGATGTGTTCGATAGGGGGTTCATCAGCGACGAAAAGAAACAGTTGCTTATAGACACGATGAGGGCTTACAAGATCCTAATGGATATTTATAAGGTGGAACACTTCAAAGCATGCGCCACATCGGCTATGCGCGATGCGGCCAACAGTAAAAAGGTACTGGAAGAAGTGGAACAAGCTACCGGCCTCAAAGTGGATATCATCACGGGGCAGGAAGAAGCAAACATTCTATACGAAACCCATATTGCGGAATACCTAAGCGGTGGCAAATCTTACCTGTACATAGACGTGGGCGGTGGTAGCACCGAGGTAACGCTATATGCGCAAAATCAACTCATCTTTAAAGAGTCTTTCAACATTGGTACCATACGCGTGCTGCACGATAAGGTGACTAATGAACAGTGGGAGCATATGAAATGGTATATTAAGACCCATGTGAAAGATTATCAACCTATCGAGGCGATCGGTACCGGCGGAAATATCAATAAGATATTCACGATATCGAAACGGAAGGAAGGAAAGCCGTTGCCTGTGGACCTGTTGAAGGATTATTACAAGGAACTTAGCTATACATCTGTGGCAGAGCGCAAACACCTCTACCACTTCCGCGATGACCGCGCCGACGTGATAGTGCCAGCCTTACAGATATACATATCCATTATGCGGTGGGCCAATGCCGATGAGATATATGTACCCAAGATAGGCCTTGCGGACGGCCTGATCAAAATGATGTACAAAGACCAGGCAAAGACATAAAAAAAAGACCCCGCTCAGCGGGGTCTTTTTTTAAACTGTAAGTCTTTATTTCAATATGCTGAATTTATCTTTCTGCACTACTTCTCCTTTGCTATTTAAAACGTTGTAGAAATAGGTGCCGGCGGGCAGGTAAGAGAGGTCTTCCCTGTTGGCCGCTGCCAGTTGCTTGTTTACTATCACCTGGCCATTGGTATTGAATACCTGCCAGCTGAGTTTTTCATTGCCGTTGTTGTAGAGGTAAACTACGCCTGTGCTGGGGTTGGGGTAGAAGCGAATTGCGTTTTGCTGAAGGCTGGTCTCAGCTACACCAACCGGAGCGGGTGTGTAATTGATCTGATCGACATACATGATAGTACTGTCCTTGCCACGGTGTGAGCCCAGATACGAAGCGCTGATGATAATTTGCAGAGTAGCACTGGTATCCGGTCCTGCCAGATAGGAGATATGTGGCGTTATATATGCCCAGGTTGATAGAGTGGCTGTTATCATCGAGTCGACACTGCCTATCACTGTGCCGCTTGCGTTTAGCACTTTTGCCTGAATATGAGCTGTATCAGCACCGTTGGGGAAATACTTTACCCACATATTTACCGTTCCGGGCCGCTGGGCCGCGGTAACCGGGGTTCCGCCTTTGAAATACAACGCATCAAGAGGATGCGTGCCCGTAATTACCTGCGCATAGGAGATAGAGTCTTTGCAATTGAACATGGCTGCGGGGCACATGCCAAGGGTATCCTGCATTTTGGTCCACAATTTCGCGCCGAGTGCGCCGTCATGAGCGTTATTGGTCTGATAAACCTGCTCTGCGAAAACCCCAGTAGGTTTTACTGCCTTTCCGATGAACGTCAGTTCTGAATCAAGTGTGTACCAATTGCTGTCTGGCACGTAAGTGAAAATCGGGGCAGTCAATTGGTGCCAATGTTCAAGCGAACCATTGGGGATGTACTGTGCTTTTGCGGTGAATGCGATGAGCATTAGAATCAGAGGTACAAGTGTCTTTTTCATAAAGCTGAATTTGTTTACGTGAAAGTTACAAATTTTTAAACTTTTTTTACGGTTGGGATAAGATAAAGCATAAAAAAAGCCCTCCAAAGGGAGGGCTCTTGCTGAGTGTTTTTGGCGTATTTTATTTAACCAGCGTGAATTTGTCTTTCTGTACCACTTCCCCTTTGCTATCGATAACGTTAAAGAAGTAGGTACCTGCAGGCAGGTAAGAAAGGTCTTCCCTGTTTGCGGAGGCGAGTGTCTTGTTTATGATAACCTGGCCGTTGGCGTTAAATACCTGCCAGCTGAGTTTTTCGCTCAGGTTGCTATATAGATAAACGATGCCTGCGCTTGGGTTGGGGTAGAACTTAACGGCTTTTCCATTTGCGGCCGGCTGTTCTATGCCGGTAGCGATAGTATAGTTTACATCGTCGGCATAAAGAACACTGCCCACATTTCCTCCACCCAGGGTAGAACTGGTAAGTATTATTTGCAGCTTTTTCGGACCGGTACCCATCGGGCCGGAATATGTAATATGTGGTGTTACGTAAGTGTACATCGATACCGTTGAGGTGATCATGCTGTCAACCTGTCCTATGATGCTGTCTCCGGCATTCAGAACACGGGCAATGATGTGCGCGGTGTCATTTCCAACAGGTGCATATTCAATCCATACACCAATGGTGCCGGGTCTGTGAGCATTAGCTGATATGTCTTGTCCTCCGGAAAATGACAACACGCTCAAGAAGTTATTTGCATTTGGAATCCCCGTTATTTTAGGGGCGCAATTGGACAAGCAGCCGGCGATGATGCCCAGTGTGTCCTGGTCTTTTGTGGTGATTTGTGCAGCTGGTGCAGCGGTATGTGCCGTAGCCGAGCTGGCAATTTGAGCTTTATATCCTGTATCCTGGTGGATGTAGGTTGCTGCCAGTGAAATGGCAAATGAGTCGAGCCCGTACCAGGAAGAAGGCGCCTGTGTGTATTTTGCAGGATTCGTCCCTGCAATTTGCACCGTATGGAAATTGTCCATTGCGCCATTTGTTATTGTTTGCGCGTTTGATGAGATGGCCGCGCAAAGCAGCGATGCTAGTGTAAAAAGTTTTTTCATAAAAAGTGTATGTTATTTAAGCAAACAAAGATAAAGGCTAATTTTAATTTAATTTAAAGAATTTAATGTGTCTTCAATTGCCTTAAAGTCAGGTAGATCGGAGGCATTTTCGAGCACTTCAGAATAGCGCACGATACCCTCCTTATCCACCACGAAAGATGCCCTTTTTGATACGCCGCGCATGTCGTTGAAAAAGCTCTCATAGAGGCAATCGTAAGCCGTGGAAGCTTCTTTATTGAAATCGCTGAGTAACGGGAAATTCAGGTTTTGCTCCTGTTTGAACTTGTTGAGTGAAAACAGCGAATCGACGGAGATACCGTATACCTGTGCATCGAGGTTATTATACATCGCCATATTGTCACGCATGTAGCAGAGCTCTTTGGTGCAGGTGCTGGTAAAGGCCAGCGGAAAGAAAAGGAGCACTACATTTTTGCCCTTCTGCTCGCTGAGGCTCACTTTATTCTTTTCATTGTCGCGGAGTGTAAAATCCGGAGCCTGTTGTCCAATTTGTATAGCCATTTTTCAATTTTTGGTCAAATGTAAGTCCGGTCGCCCTTCTGTCAAAATGAAAGGCTATGACAGGCTACCCTGAAAAAATGGCTTTGTCAAATTAGATATTTTTTTAAAGACATGGGGTTATTCTGAAAAATTGACTGACATTTGCAGCCCCACCCCCCTTGGCATAATAACTGATGGGAGAGGTGTACGAAATCGAAGTCTAAAATTTTAAAAAATACAACGACTATGGCTAACAAAGTGAACATTACTCCGCTCCACGACAGGGTAATCGTTAAACCCGCCGCTGCTGAGGAAAAAACAGCCGGTGGCATCATTATCCCTGACACTGCAAAAGAAAAACCACAACGCGGCACCATCGTGGCTGCCGGCCCCGGCAAAAAGGACGAGCCGATGACCGTAAAATCGGGCGACACCGTATTATATGGCAAATATGCGGGTACGGAAATATCGCTGGAAGGTGAAGACCTGCTGATCATGCGCGAAAGCGACATACTGGCGATCGTTTAAACCCCAAACCCCTGAAGGGGCTTCATTCATTTACAATAAAAACAAGTCTAAATAAACATGGCAAAGCAATTATTTTTTAATACAGATGCACGCGGCAAAATGAAGCGCGGCGTTGACGTACTGGCTGATGCAGTAAAGGTGACCCTGGGTCCTAAAGGCCGTAACGTGGTTATTGAAAAGAAATTCGGTGCTCCGGGCGTTACCAAAGACGGCGTTACCGTAGCAAAAGAGATAGAGCTGGAAGATCCCATCGAGAACCTGGGTGCCCAGATGGTAAAGGAAGTAGCATCTAAAACTGCCGACGTAGCAGGTGACGGTACTACCACAGCCACCGTACTTGCACAGGCTATCATAACTGAAGGCCTGAAGAACGTGGCAGCAGGTGCTAACCCGATGGACCTGAAGCGGGGTATCGACAAGGCAGTAGCTGCTGTAGTTGAAAACCTGAAAGGTCAGTCGGAGAAAGTAGGTAACGACAATAAGAAGATAGAGCAGGTTGCTTCTATCTCTGCCAACAATGATGGCGAAATAGGTAAGCTGATCGCGCAGGCTATGGCTAAGGTAGGTAACGAAGGTGTTATCACCGTAGAGGAGGCGAAAGGCACTGAAACTACTGTGGAAGTAGTGGAAGGTATGCAGTTCGACCGCGGCTACCTGAGCGCTTACTTTGTAACGAATACAGAGAAAATGCAGGTGGAACTTCAGAACCCTTACATCCTTATTTATGAGAAGAAGGTAAGCACACTGAAAGACATACTGCCTATACTGGAAAGTGTAGTACAAACAGGCCGTCCGCTATTGATCATAGCTGAAGACGTAGACGGTGAAGCACTGGCTACACTGGTAGTGAACAAGCTGCGTGGCTCACTGAAGATAGCTGCCGTGAAAGCTCCGGGCTTCGGCGATCGCCGCAAAGAAATGCTGCAGGATATCGCGGTATTGACAGGTGGTACCGTTATCAGCGAAGACCAGGGCTACAAGCTGGAAAATGCTTCTATGAGCTACCTGGGACAGGCTGAAAGCATTACTATCGACAAAGACAACACTACGATAGTAGGCGGTAAAGGTGAAAAAGACAATATCACCGGCCGTGTGAACCAGATCAAATCACAGATCGAAACCACTACAAGCGATTATGACCGCGAAAAGCTGCAAGAGCGCCTTGCGAAGCTGAGCGGTGGCGTAGCAGTACTGTACGTAGGTGCAGCATCGGAAGTGGAAATGAAAGAAAAGAAAGACCGCGTTGACGATGCCCTGCACGCTACACGCGCTGCGGTGGAAGAAGGCATCGTACCGGGTGGTGGCGTAGCTTACATCCGTTCTATCGAGTCGCTTGAGAAAGTAACGGGTGACAACCACGACGAGAAGACAGGTGTGGCTATTGTGCGCCGTGCGCTTGAAGAGCCTATCCGCCAGATAGTTGCCAACGCTGGGATCGAAGGTTCGATAGTGGTACAAAAAATAAAAGAAGGCAAAGCCGACTTCGGTTTCAATGCCCGCACTGAGACTTATGAAAATATGCTCGCAGCCGGCGTTATCGACCCGACCAAAGTGAGCCGTGTGGCACTGGAAAATGCGGCTTCAATAGCCAGCATGCTCCTCACCACAGAGTGCGTTATAGCTGACAAACCACAGCCTAAAGAAGCAGCGGGCCATTCACATGGCATGCCGGGTGGTGGCATGGATATGGGCTATTAATAGAACTATATTCAATAAAAAAAGTCCCCCGCTTTTTGCGGGGGACTTTTTTTATGTGCTGCTATAAGATATCGTAGCCACGCCTTATGAAATTCAACCGTATGCCGGCGTACAAAAAGCCGCTGGCCGCAAATGGCAGACCATTTGGGTTGAGATATCGCCGGTAAATAGTGCCTGCATCAATAAACAGGTTGGGTTTTAGCTCATACGACAAGTTAATATTTACCAGGAAGCACTTTCCGTTCGGTCCGTTGATAATTCCGCCAGCATCGGGAGTGGTTATCTCAGTGCTCCTGAATATGTTGCTGCCATAATTTGATATTGCCGAATCAACACCCTGGATATAATACATCCCTTTCGCACTTGCGTATAAATGATTTACAGGTTGAGCGCGGACGATACCGATGAACTCGACAAAGTTTGCACCCAAGGGGTGTGCCAATGGCTGATTGTATTGTGTATAGCTGGCTGAGCTATCTTTTGCCGCATATGTATAAGGGCGAACCAAATTGATCTCACCCTGCAGGTCGAGGTTCCTGATGCCCGCCACATCAAAATATTTAGCACCACCCTGGAGCCCGAACCTGTTGCCATTGCCCTCATTGAGCAGAAACTGACCATAAAGCTGGATGTGCTTCAGCATGATGGCCTTAAAGTTGAAACCGACGTTCACATTGGTATTGCTGCCTGAAGCGTATTCGATGCTGCGATAGAAAATGATGGGGTTCAGATACCCGATATCAAAATCGCGGGTGCTGAACATGGTTGTTTCGAAGATGCCTACGTTTAGCCATTTGGTGGCATTCACACTTAAGTGATGAATGGCAGCGTATTTCTTTGGCAGCACACGGTCACCTGTACGGGTGTAAGGTGAAACCAGTTCGAGAAACAAATTCTGGTACCTGAATTTACCCAGCCGGGAGCTTATGCGCAGAAATGGGCTGCCAGTGGAGAAATCGCTAATAACCAGTGAGCGGACACCATCGCCGATAAAATGCCTGTCGTAGCCAAATGTAATATTGATATGGTCTTTTACAGCGGCGAAGTCGAAATAGCCACCAGCCAACAGGTAATCGTATTTGTTGGCAGCAGGCGCCTGGTAGTAGTCGGCACCCGGTAAGCCCTGGTGTGCATTGGCCCAACTAGCGATATAAGACACAGGTTTTTCCTGGTTGTCGGTAAACCATGTGTAGAAGCCGAGTTTATCTGTTATCCGGCCTCTCAGCTCTACACCTTTACTATTAATGTACAACGGATTATTGCCGTTGTTTTCATAACCTAACTGGACACCAACAATGGGATTGGCAGCAAGGAAGAAATCATCGGTCTTTACATGTATGAAGTCGGGCTGTTTTTTATAAAATGTACGGAATATAGGTGTCTTTGAATCAATAGCCCCGTCGCCATCAGGCATCCATTCGCCGCTTATCGATTCCATCCGCCGGATGTTGTCGCGGTCTACTCTGCTGAGGTTATTAAAGCGGGCATTTCTGCGTTGTTCCACCAGGAAGTTGATCGCGTCTTGCCTTGATGTAGGTTTGTCGGCGAGGAAGAGTTTGGCGTCAAGGTAACCTGAGCGGGTTTCCAGTTTGTCGAGTAGGTTATAGTCCACTGCATTGATCGGAAGATAAGTTGTCTGCGCAGTTGTTACCGCGCTAAGCGCTACATAGAACAAGGTTAAATAAGAGGCTTTTTTGTTCTTCGCCAATGTTTTCTCCATGCGTATGCCTTAACTTTCCGCTAAATTAGCTTTATAAATTCGTTGTAGGTAAAATAATATGTCGTCAATAGTAATAAAAAAAGCAACCGTGGTCAATGAAGGTAGCAGTGTTGTTGCCGATGTGTGGATAAAAAGCGGGCATATAGAAAAGATCGCTTCAGATATACAGCCCAAGGAGAACTATAAAGAGATCGACGCTGAAGGGCTGCATTTATTGCCCGGCATTATAGACGACCAGGTCCATTTTCGCGAGCCGGGATACACGCACAAGGCAACAATAGGAACTGAGGCGCGGGCAGCGGTTGCGGGTGGGGTCACCTCTTTCATGGAGATGCCCAATACCAATCCGCCTGCATTGACGCAGGAATTGCTGGAGCAGAAGTTCGAGATAGCAGCACGGAGTTCGGTGGCCAACTACTCTTTTATGATGGGTGTATCGAACGACAATGCTGATGAGGTATTGCGCACGAACTCGAAGAAAAGGGATGTGGCTGCGATCAAAATATTTATGGGATCGAGCACCGGTAACATGCTGGTAGATAACTACGTGACCCTGAACAAGCTTTTCTCGGAATCTGAACTACTCATCGCAACCCACTGCGAGGATGAGCGGATCATCAAGGCTAATAAAGAAAAATACCCCGACCCGCAGGACGCCTCATTTCACCCTTTGATACGTGATGTAGAGGCCTGCTTTGAAAGTTCTTTTTCGGCGGTGCAACTGGCTAAGAAGCACGATACACGCCTGCACGTATTTCATATCTCAACCGCGAGAGAATTGCAGCTATTCAGCAATATGCTGCCTCTGAGTGAAAAGCGCATCACGGCAGAGGTATGTGTGCACCATTTGCATTTCACTGCCGATGACTATGCAAGATTGGGCAACCTGATCAAATGTAACCCTGCCATCAAGTCGCCTGAGAATAAGGCTGGTTTGTGGGAAGGGTTATTGGACGACAGGCTGGATATCATAGCCACAGATCACGCCCCTCACACATGGGAGGAGAAACAACAGCCTTACCAGCAGGCGCCTGCCGGACTGCCGCTCGTACAACATTCACTTTTATTAATGCTGAAATATGCAAAAGAGGGAAAATTGAGTCTTGAAAAGGTAGTGGAGAAAATGTGCCATGCTCCCGCTCAATGTTTCAGGGTTAAAGACAGAGGCTACATACGTGAAGGTTATCATGCGGACCTGGTGCTCGTGGAGCTGGATACATTTACTACTGTTACAAAAGAGAACATTTTATACAAGTGCGGATGGTCGCCCCTGGAAAATGAAATATTTCCCGCAGCCGTTCGTTACACTTTTGTAAATGGCGATATCGTTTACCACGATGGCAAGGTGTTTGACGATGTTCGTGGCCAGAGATTGATATTCGACAGGTAAATGCTAAACGATAAGATCACCCTTCAGGACCTCTCCGTTTTTTCCGCCGATACCGGTGGCGGGGTGTTTGGTTTGATCGATCATACAGTTACCCAGGCGGGCCGGGAGCGTCTGCAGCAACTGATCCAGCACCCTCCCGACAGCTTCGAGCAACTGCAAGCCCTGCAGGACACTATCAAATTCTGGTCGCAAAACCTACAGCTCTGGCCGAATATTATCTCGAATGGCACCCTGGTAATGCTCGAAAAATTCTTCGAGTCGGCCGACATGAGTGCCCCACTTACAGGTTTGGCAAAAGCGATGGGAGATTTTTTTCAAAAGCTGCTGAACCGTAATGAGTACTTCTTCACCCAGTTCTCTATATCACACCTTTCCGATTTTCTTAAAGGTTGTAGCGAACTTGCAGCAATTTCAAAGCAACATGATGTGCCACCGCTGCTGAAGCTGGCACTGGACGACATAGCTCAGGAGCTGGAGCACAGGCTGGTGCCGGAGCTTTTGACCGTTGACAAGAAAACTCCCTATGCGGAGCTAACCACTTTAAGCTATCGGGCGCGCCGTGAAATGAAAAACATGGTGTACCGGCTTATCGATCACTATGCGCGCCTGGATGCATGGAGGTCGATGGCAGAGGCTACCGTTAAAAACAAATGGGAGTTCCCAGAGCTGCAGCCTCCGCTGCCGGTCACTTTTGAGGCGAAGGGGCTTATGCATCCGCTATTGGTGCATCCGGTTTCATATGACATAGACTTCCGCGACGATAAAAATTTTCTTCTGCTTACAGGGGCCAACATGTCGGGCAAGACAACTTTTATGCGTGCCATGGGCGTTGCCGCTTTGCTGGCCCATCTGGGCATGGGGGTGCCTGCGAAGTCTGTGCGGATCAGTTTCCTTTACGGTATCATTACCAGCATGCAGGTGGAAGACAACATCATGCGCGGCGAGAGCTACTTTTTTGCCGAGGTGCAGCGTATGAAGGACACGGCACAAAAGCTGGTGCAGGACATGCCCCACCTGGTGCTGATGGACGAATTATTTAAGGGAACTAATGTGCATGACGCCTACGAGTGCACGCGGGCTGTCGTAGACGGGCTGTTAAAACGTCCGCGCCATCTTATGGTGCTTTCTACTCATTTGTACGAGGTGGCCCAGCATTTTAAAGACCGTAAAGAGATCATTTTCGATTATTTCGTAACTAATATGAATGAAAATGGTGATTTTCAATTTACCTACGAACTAAAACCAGGTATATCCAATGACCGTATCGGTTATCGCATCCTGCAAAAAGAAGGCGTTATCGACCTGCTGAACAAGGGCCATGGATAGCACTCAGCGTCTTTATTTTTCGTTATTTTGATGTTTGAACGTGTGCGATGCCGGTTGGCAAAGAGCGCGGCGGTTTTAGAATATATTATATGACAGATTTCAGGCCGGGACGTTTCCAGGTATTACCTCTAGTAGTAAAGAATCTCATAATTATCAATGTTATTATGGTCATTGCCCAATATGTGCTGGGCAATGCGGTGCATATTGACCTTGCCGACTGGTTGGGCCTGCACTATTGGGGTTCGCACTATTTCCACTGGTGGCAGTTGGTGACACATATGTTCATGCACGGCAGCTACAATGATGTGAGCCTGACTATTTCCCATATCTTCTTCAATATGTTCGCGCTCTGGATGTTCGGAAGCATATTGGAAAATGTGTGGGGGCCTAAGCGTTTTTTTATTTTCTACATGGTCTGTGGTCTCGGTGCGGCTTTATGCCATTTAGCTGTGGTGGGTTACCAGTTTGAAACCATCGAGAAAGCATTCACAGTATATCAAAGTAATCCGACCTTCGATCATTTTCATCTATTCATACAGCAGCATATCCTACCTATCGATCCCGGGGCTACAGGCACCCGACTGGTGAACCTGCATAACGAATGGGCCCACTTCCCGGAAACGATGCAGTACAGCAACGATTCGAAGGTTGTATTGAATGAATATATTCATGGCTTCCAAAACCTGAATACCGGAGTTTATGAAAAAGGAATTTTCGATGAGGCAACGGTAGGCGCATCAGGAGCGGTATTCGGTGTTCTCTTCGCCTTTGGTTATTTGTTCCCGAACACGCTTTTATATTTCTATTTCCTGGTGCCTATTAAAGCCAAATGGGTTGTTACCGTGTATGCACTGATCGAATTGTACTCAGGAATAAAGAATACAGCCGGCGACAACGTAGCGCACTTTGCCCATCTTGGTGGTATGCTCTTTGCATTCATATTGTTAAGGATTTGGAACACGCGAAACAGGAAGGATTTTTATTGATAACTTTAAAGGATAATGAGTACCAAAGCATATAAACGTTCGCCATCGGCATTTCTGCCCGCTTATAACAACAATGCGGTGTTACAGCTTATTATCGCCTGTGGTGTTGCTTTCGTTCTGTACCACCTAGTTGAGGCCATTCTTTGGATAGTAGGTGTGCCGAAAGGCGAAGTGCAGCAGATGCTGGTAGGTAATGTCGCTTTGCCTCCGGTAGCAGTTTATAAGCATAAATGGTGGACCCTGCTTACTTATGGGCTGGTTGACAAGGATTTCTTCAGGTTGTTAAGCAATATGATCTGGCTCTACTGCTTCGGTAGCGTGGTTCAGTCGCTTGTCGGCTACAGGCAGGTGATACCCATATTTATCTATAGTTTAGTAGTAGGCGGGATCTTTTTTCTGCTGATCCAATTGGTGCCTGTGCAGGCTTTTAACAGTTCATCTTATGTATTGGGTACACAGGCGGCGCTTGTGGCATTTGTTAGTGCGTCAGTGACGATAGCCCCCCGCTACCGCTTATATTTCGGCCAATATTTCAGCGTTCCGATACTGGTACTGGCCGGTATTTTTGTTCTATTGATCTTCCTGGGCATCAGCGATCAGCCCTTACTATTTTTCATGCTGCTGGGCGGCGGACTCGTGGGCTTTATATACGTCCGTCTCCTCCGCGCAGGCTATCGTCCGGGTGATTGGATGTACAGTATTTTTGCAAGCATGGAAAGGGCAGTGACCCCTGACGATATGAGGCCACGCAGCTCCCGCAGACGCCGTGAGGTGCTTGACCATGCACACTCGCACAGCAGCGTGTCGCAAAAAAGGATTGATGACATCCTCGATAAAATCAATCGCCACGGTTACAACTCCCTCAGTAACGAGGAAAAAGAAATCTTAATGAAGGCCAGCAAAGAAAATTGATAAACCTTGGAAAAGAAACCGGGCACATTCAGCCGGCTCATAGGCCACACGCTTATTATCCTCAATGTGTGCGCGGTGTTATGGCTGGGAGTCTGTTACCTTGCCTCTTTCGTCAGTCCTGCTCATTATCGCTACATAGGCATTGCGTCTCTTACTACTCCTTTTGCCATTATGGTGAACATTGGTTTTGTATTTGCCTGGCTGGTATCGCGTAAAAAGGTGCGCGCACTGATATCCGTTATGTCACTTGCGCTCTGTTACAAATTGGTGTTTACGGTTTTCGCCGTCAACTATTTTGGTGACAATAATTTGGAGGCTGGGCCAGGCCGGCTCAAGATCATGCATTGGAACATACATGGCATGGGGCTTTATGATAAAAAACGTAGTGCACAGAAAGGCGACAAGGACGCGATCATCGAAACCATAAGAAAGGAGAATCCCGATGTGTTGGTAATGCCTGAGTACTATATGTATCGCGATAGTAGCTCGAAAGTCAACGAAAAGAAAATACTGCAGAGCTGCGGCTTCAAGGAATATCATTTCGATGTTGATAACACCCTCGGTACGCATGTGGTATTGGGTACTGTGTTTTTCTCAAAATACCCCGTCGCCGACTATAAGGTTTATCCCCTGGGCAACTGGATCATTATGCAGCAGGCCGACATGCAGGTGGCCGGCAAAATGATCCGTATGTTCTTCCTGCATCTTTTTTCATTCAATATTAATGATTATGACCGTGCCTACCTGCACGAGGTAAAGGAACGAACTACCGATGTAGTAGAAATAGAGCGGACAAAGCCTTTTATATGGAAGTTTAACCGTTCGTTTGCCATCCGCGCCTTAGAAGCGGATTCGGTTGCGGCGATCGTAAAGGCAAGCCCTTACCCGGTTTTCATTTGCGGCGACTTTAATGACTTGCCTGCATCCTATACTTATACTACCATCAGGGATGGCCTGAAGGATGCCTTCCTGGAGCGGGGACGGGGCTTGGGACGCACTTACAACCAGATACTTTTCACGCTTCGGATCGACCATATGTTTTACGATCCTGCCGGGCTTCGCATCATCGGCTATAAATGCCCCACCAACTACGCTTCCGATCACAACCCGGTCATTGCCAATTTTGAGGTAGTGGAATAAACACATACATGCTTTTTTAGGATACCTCTCATTTTATTCCTAATATTGCAGTATCTGCGGTGGTTTAAAACCATTTTAGGATACCAGTAAACATGAAAGACATAGCATTCATATTCACTTCCTGTTGTTGTTGCTGTTGTTAATGGATCGCACCGGTCCCCGGTTATCTTATTTTATCTACTCCGATTTTTAAACCATATTTTTACAATCATTTTTTACCATGTCAGATTTGCATTTATATAATTCGTATACGCGGCAAAAGGAAAAGTTTGAACCTTCTGTTCCAGGTCATGTGGGCTTATATGTTTGCGGTCCCACAGTATCGGGTGAGTCGCACCTGGGGCACGCAAGGCCTTACATCACTTTCGACGTAGTATATCGTTACCTAACCCATTTAGGATATAAAGTGCGCTATGTGCGCAACATCACCGATGCCGGGCACTTTGAGGAAGAAGGCCGTGAGGCGGAGGATAAGGTGGCTAAGAAGGCACAGCTTGAAAGGCTGGAGCCGATGGAACTGGTGCAGAAATATACCAATCTTTACCATTGGGGCATGCATATGTTCAACAATGTAAACCCTTCCATCGAGCCTACAGCTACCGGCCACATCGTAGAGCAGATCAATATGATACAGGATATCATCGCGAAAGGCTACGCTTATGAAGTGAACGGATCCGTATACTTTGACGTTAAAAAATACGCTGAGAAATATCCCTATGGTAAGCTATCAGGACGTGTGTTGGACGACTTGCTTGAGACGACTCGCGAACTTGACGGACAGGAAGAAAAGCGGAACAAAGTTGACTTTGCGCTTTGGAAAAATGCACCACCCGAGCACATCATGCGCTGGACAAGTCCGTGGGGCGAGGGTTTTCCGGGCTGGCACATCGAGTGCTCGGCCATGAGTAGCAAATATCTCGGCACTACATTCGATATTCATGGTGGCGGTATGGACCTGCTGTTCCCGCATCACGAGAGCGAGATAGCACAGTCGACCATAGCTCATGGTCATGCGCCTGTGCGTTACTGGATGCACAACAACATGATCACCATCGACGGAAGGAAGATGGGCAAAAGCTATAACAATGTGATAAAGCTTACTGAGCTGTTCAGTGGCAATCACCCTATGCTGGAGCAGGCTTACCACCCGATGGTCATCAGGTTTTACATTCTGCAAACCCACTACCGCAGCACACTCGATTTCTCGAACGAATCACTGCAGGCTTCCGAGAGAGCTTTCCGTCGCCTGTGGGAAGCTTATGAGGTATTGCATAAGCTGCAGCATCCGGGCAATGCGGAGGCAGGTGATCCGACGCTCGATGCCCAAGTGAAAACCTGGTGCACGGAATGCAAAGAATTTATGGACGATGACTTCAATACAGCTAAAGTGATCGCCAATCTTTTTGAACTGGCGCCTATTGTAAATAGTATTAAAGGCGGGCAGATAGCGCAAACCGCACTTTCTGCGGAAACCTTCAAATTGCTGCAGGAAACATTTAAAGTATATCTCGAAGATGTATTGGGCATGCAGGCATTGCAGGTACAGCAAAGTGATAAGCTGGACAAGGTGCTAATGCTGCTGATAGAAATGCGTAAGGAAGCGCGTACCCGCAAAGACTTCGCTACCAGCGATCAGATACGCAATAAACTGGCGGAGGCCGGCGTTCTGCTCAAGGACGAAAAAGACGGCAGCGTATCGTATACAATTGAATAATAGCTGATGAAGAAACTCGCGAAATACAGGCATTACCTGGCCGACTATAAAGGCCAGGTAGCGCTGTATTTCCTATTTAGCGTACTCGGTATCCTATTCGCATTATTCTCTTTTGGCATGCTGGTGCCTGTGCTGCAGATTTTGTTCACGGATAACAAGCCTTCGCAGGGTGTAACCGGCTTTTTGCCGAAGGTCACCAATTTTATTTACGAGTTCAGTGTTAGCCACGGGAAAATGACAGCTTTGATCTATACGGCTGTTATCGTGGTCGTAGCAACGCTTCTCAAGAATCTCTTTGTCTATCTCGCGATATATATTCTCAACCCTCTTCGCAATGCTATCCTTCGCCGGATACGCAATGAGCTTTTTACAAAGACGCTTTCATTGCCGATCGGTTTCTTCACAGAGGAGAGAAAAGGCGATTTAATGTCGAGAATGACAAATGACATCAATGAGCTCGAAACCTCGATCCTGAGCGTGCTTGAAATATTTATTCGCGATCCTCTGACAATATTGATCACGCTCGGTACCATGGTCTACCTGAGTCCTCAACTCACATTGTTTTTGCTCTTGTTTCTGCCTGTAGCGGGATTGGTCATAGGGAAGATCGGTAAGTCACTCCGGCGTCCCTCCGATCTTGCACAGCAATACCTCGGTCAGATATTAGGCATCATTGATGAGACCCTGGTAGGTATGCGCGTTATTAAAGCCTTTAACGCGGAGAAACATCAGTATCTCCGTTTCATGGAAGTGAACAACACACTGTTTAGAGTGCGTAACAGAATTGCTGCACGAAAAGAGCTTGGGTCACCTTTATCGGAATCGATGGGTATAATAGTAGTGTGTATTATTCTGCTTTATGGCGGCAACCTGATTTTTTCCGGGCGCACAGCAATGACAGGCCCGGTATTCATTTACTATATTTCTTTGTTTTACCAGATCATTACTCCTTTCAAAAACATCTCCTCTGCCTATAACAATGCGCAAAAGGGCGCAGCAGCTCTGGACCGCATAGAGCACTTACTGAATGTCGAAAACACGTTACAGGAAAAACAGGGAGCTAAGAGTATCGACAATTTTAACGAGGCAATTGAACTGCGGAACGTTCAATTTGCCTATGGAGACAAAAAAATACTTGATGGCATCAACATCGTCGTGACTAAAGGGAAAACTGTTGCTCTTGTGGGCGCCTCGGGTGCGGGTAAGTCCACGCTGGTTGATCTGATCCCCCGCTTCCATGATGTTACAGGAGGTGAGGTGTTGATAGACGGCGTGAACATTAAAGATTATAAACTGGGTGACTTGCGAAGGTTGATGGGCGTAGTGAATCAGGACCCTGTACTATTCAACGACACGATCTACAACAATATCATCTTAGGCACCGGCGGGGTGACCATGGATAGAGTAGAAGACGCTGCCAGGATCGCCAATGCGCATAATTTTATTACACAAAAGACTGAAGGCTACCAAACATCGGTAGGCGACCGCGGTAGCAAACTAAGCGGGGGAGAACGCCAACGCGTGACCATAGCTCGAGCTGTACTCAAAAACCCACCAATACTTATACTGGATGAAGCGACATCCTCCCTCGACACCGAAAGTGAGCGTATGGTGCAGGATGCCATCAATAACCTGATGAAGAACCGTACCTGCATTGTTATTGCCCACCGTCTATCGACAGTTCAACACGCCGATGAGATCATAGTGCTCGATAAGGGCAGGATAGCTGAACGCGGCACGCACAGCCAGTTAATAAATCATGACGGTTTGTATAAAAAGCTCGTTGAATTGCAGCAGGTGAAATAGTTGCGGTATATTTGCACTACAAACATTGCTGATGAAGAAGATCCTGGTTACAGGCGGTTGCGGGTATATAGGAGCGCATACGATCATAGACCTTATTGAAAACGGTTTTGAAGTGATTTCTGCCGACGATCTGTCGCGTGGCTATCTACGTATGCTTGAGGGTGTTGAGAAGATAACAGGCAAGAGCGTTAAGAATTACAAGATCAACCTCTGCGATATCGAAGATACCGAAGCGCTCTTCATTGAAAATCCGGGCATTACCGGCATTATTCATTTTGCTGCGTTTAAGTCAGTGCCCGAATCTGTGGAACAACCGCTGAAGTATTTCAGGAATAACATCAACTCCCTGGTCAATGTATTGCAATGCGCACAGGAGCATCACATTAATCACTTCGTATTTTCTTCTTCATGTTCGGTATATGGCAATCCTAAGGAATTGCCAGTGGTAGAAACTACGCCATTTACAGAGCCGGAATCGCCATATGCCCGCACCAAACAAATGGGGGAGGCGATATGCAGGGACTTTGCAAGACAGCTTCGGAAATTCAATGTAACACTTCTCCGGTATTTCAATCCGGTCGGTGCACATCCTTCTGCACTTATTGGTGAGCTGCAGGAAAAGCCGGAGAACCTGGTGCCAATGATCACGCAGACGGCAATCGGCAAACGTCGCGAAATGCAGGTGTTCGGCAATGACTATGACACGCGAGACGGATCATGCGTACGCGATTACGTGCACGTAATGGATATTGCCAATGCGCACACAAAAGCATTGCAGAACATGCTGGACGGTAAAAACTCGAATAAATGCGAGATATTTAACCTTGGCACCGGTAACGGCGTTACCGTGCTGGAGCTGATCGAAGCATTTGAAAAGGCGTCCGGTGAAAAACTGAATTATAAGATAGGGCCTCGCAGACCAGGCGATGTGGTGGCAGTATATGCCAACAATAATAAAGCTCACGACCAGCTTAGTTGGTCACCGCAATATGATTTGCATCAGATGATGGATACAGCATGGCGCTGGGAACTGACCATGAAAAAAGAGGCTGAGAAAATTCAATTGAATTGATCTTCCTAACCTCTTCGGTAATTATATCGGGACGGCTTATTTCGCCGCTATTTCTTTGATCTTTTTGAACAACTCTTCTTCGTCACCCAGCTTAAATCCTGTGTGTGTATAAGCAATCTTGCCGTTCTTATCAACTATCATTGTGAATGGGGGATCTTCGAAGTTCAGCGACCTTTTAACTTCTGAGTTTACGTCGATGTAAGCAGGGAAGTCCCAGCCTTCAGTCTTTGCATATGCAGCGGCCATGTTCTCCAGTTTCGAGTCATCTATTGAGATCGTAGCATAGTTAAAATCCACTTCCTTCTTCCAGTCAGCCATTTTCTTACGGGTCGTCCTTATTTCCAGTTTGCAGTTAACGCACCAGGTAGCCCAAAAGCTAACAACGGTCACTTTGCCTTTTTCGATAGTATTATTGAACTCTACCTTCTTCTTTGTTTTGAGGTCTTTGAGTTCAGTAGTCGGCAGTTCGCTTTGGGCAAAAGCTGCACAGCCCATCAATAAGGCTACTGCCAACGATATTGTTTTTTTCATAAAAACTGTTTAAAATTAAGATGCTAAAATCCTGCCAAATCTTGTTAAAAGATTCTAATTTCGTAAAATTTTCTAAACTAGCGCACTTCTGATGAAAAAAACTGGATTGTTTCTATTCCTTATTATACTGTCGTGCAAACTATTTGCACAAGGTACACTTTCCGGCGATCTTATGTTAAATGCTAAGTTTTTCCAACGCGATACAAGTATTGGGGCAGCTAACAACCCCCTTTACGATAACTACCTCAGTGGTGGCGAAGCCTGGCTTAGCCTTCGTTATAATTATAAAGGTTTTACAGCATTCCTGCGTACCGATGCGTTCCATAATTCTAATCTTTATAATCCGACAACAGCAATGAGTGGTTTTGGCATCGGTGCCTGGAGCCTTAGCAAGGAATACAAAGGCCTTACCGTGACTGCCGGTTATATATACGACCAGATAGGGAGCGGCATTCTCTTCCGATCCTATGAAGATCGCGGCCTGCTGCTGGATAACGCACTTGTTGGGCTTTCGTTAAAATACAAGGTGACTGACAACATAACTGTAAAGGGTTTTACGGGACAGCAAAAGAACGTCGCTAATTTTAGCCGTTACAACCCTATTATCAAGGGCTTTGACGCGGAAGGCGATTTCGGCCTCGGTGGTAATGTACGCCTTGCACCCGGTATCGGTTTGATAAACCGCACGTTAGATCAGGGCTCAATGGATGCTGTAGTGTCCGCGATCAACTCGCAGGACGTTACTACGCGTTTTGTGCCAATGTACAATATGTACGCCTTTACGGGTTATAATACCTTAACCATAGGCGATTTTTCCTGGTATGCGGAAGGTGCCTACAAAACGCACGAAGCGATCGTAAATACCTCAAACCTGCTCATTGATAAACCTGGAAGCGTTTTATACAGCACCTTGAGCTATGCGCGCAAAGGTCTCGCCATTAATTTCGCCGCAAAGCGGACCGAGAAGTTTATTATGCGGACATCACCCAACGAAGTACTGATCCGCGGCCTGCTTAACTGGCAGCCCACCATCGCACACGTACGCACTCAACGCCTTATCTCAAGATATACGCCACCATCGCAGGACCTTTCTGAAGCTGCCGTTAGCGGAGACCTGATCGTTAACCCGAATGATGATTGGTCTTTCACTTTCACAGGTATCCTCATCAATACACTGACAGGCGTAAAGCTTTATCGTGAAGGCTATTTTGAAGGTGAATGGCATGCCAATACCCCATGGATCATCAATGCCGGTGTACAATATCTTCAGTACAACCAGGAACTTTACCAGGTGAAACCCGGCGTACCCTTAGTAGTAGCCGTAACCCCCTTTACCGAGATCAGCTATCGCATCAATACACGGCATTCTCTCCGCCTGGAGGCACAGTATATGAACACGAAGCAGGATTATGGTTCCTGGGTATATGGTTTGCTGGAGTATGATATTGCACCCCACTTCTCGCTGGCTGCATCCGATATGTATAACTATGATCCAACCCCTGGCCACGAGGCTAACCATTATTACAGCATTTTTACTGCCTATACTACAGGCCCTCATCGCATAACACTAGCGTATGCCAAACAAGTTGATGGGATCAACTGTGCCGGCGGCGTTTGCCGTTACGAACCCGCGTTCAGTGGCGTCAAGCTGGGTATTACGACAACATTCTAGACCATGTTGAAAACAGATTTTCTGATCATCGGCTCCGGTATTGCAGGATTAACCTTTGCTGTAAAAACCGCACAGAGATTTCCGGAAACGACGATCACGATATTAACTAAGGTCAACACCGACGAAACCAATACGAAATACGCCCAGGGCGGTATCGCAGTAGTGAATGACCTGGAGCGCGATAGTTTTGAAAAGCATATAGAAGATACCCTGGTGGCCGGTGATGGGCTCTGCGATGTGAAAATCGTGGAGGCCGTGGTAAAAGAAGGCCCTGAGCGCGTGAACGAGATCATAGAATGGGGTGCCCGTTTTGACAAGGATTCTGTGGGCGAATACATGCGCGGCAAAGAAGGGGGCCACTCCGAATACCGGATATTGCACCACAAAGACGTAACCGGCCAGGAGATAGAGCGGGCACTGGTTGAAGAGGCAAAGAAGTTTCCTAATATCCAGATACACAACCATTGGTTTGTTGTAGATATCATCACACAGCACCATCTTGGCTACCTCGTCACAAAGTCTACGCCGGATATCCAGTGTTATGGCGTATACGCGTTAAACCTGCACAACAATAACATTGAGAAAATATTGGCTAAGGTAACGCTGATGGCATCGGGTGGAGTAGGGCAGGTGTATCGCACCACTACCAACCCCCGCATTGCCACCGGCGATGGTATCGCTATGGCCTATCGTGCCAAAGCGCGCATCGAAAATATGGAGTTCATCCAGTTCCATCCAACTGCATTATATGAGATTGGGGTAAGTCCCTCTTTCCTCATTACAGAGGCTGTGCGTGGAGATGGTGGCATCCTGCGAAATAAGGAAGGCGAGGCATTCATGCCGCGCTACGACGAACGGAAGGACCTCGCCCCCCGCGATGTGGTAGCAAGAGCCATAGATAGCGAAATGAAACGCACGGGTACCGAGCATGTGTACCTCGACTGCCGCCATATGGACCACGAAAAGTTCATAGCACACTTCCCGAATATCTTTGCGCGTTGCCAGGAGGCGGGAATAGATGTATTTACCCAGATGATACCGGTAGCTCCTGCAGCGCACTATTGCTGTGGTGGTGTCAAGGTTGATGAGCACGGCCGCTCTTCTGTGAATAATTTATACGCCTGTGGTGAGTGCTCGAGTACCGGCCTACATGGAGCCAATAGGCTTGCGTCCAACTCATTGCTTGAAGCCTTAGTATTCGCCCATCGCTGCTGCGAAGACGCGGCAAAAAAAATAAATGACATACCTTTTTGCGATGAAGTGCCGGATTGGAATGCGTCAGGCACTACCGACCCGAAGGAAATGATCCTTATAACACAAAGCCTGAAGGAATTGCAATCGGTGATGAGTGACTATGTAGGCATTGTGCGTAATAATGTTCGCCTCGATCGGGCCATGAAGCGCCTCGACCTGCTGCATGCCGAGACAGAAGAGCTTTACAAGAGCGCGACATTATCTCCACAACTATGCGAGTTGCGTAACCTTATCACCATAGGTTATCTCATAGTAAAAAGTGCGCATTTTCGCAAAGAAAGCCGCGGCCTGCACTTCAATACCGATTATCCGATGAAGAGCGATCTTTTACAGGATATCGTACTATGATAGCACGCTCCTGCCGTTTGTTGCAGGTACTCTTGTGTCTTTACGCTCGCCTATTTGCTGCCTCCACATCGCATAATACAACCCTTTCTCCTCCAGCAGCGACTGGTGGGTGCCGGTTTCGATAATATGGCCCTTCTCAAGCACGTAGATACGGTCGGCATGCATGATCGTAGAAAGCCTGTGAGCGATCATGATGGTGATATGCTGCCGTAGCCCTGTAATGTTTCGGATGGTTGATGATATCTCTTCTTCCGTTAGGGAGTCCAGCGCCGAAGTAGCCTCGTCAAATATCATCAGTCTTGGGTTGCGCAGCAGGGCCCTCGCGATAGATAAACGCTGGCGTTCGCCCCCGGATAATTTCAGGCCGCCTTCGCCAATCATTGTGTCGATACCTTTTTCCGCACGGGCCAGCAGGTTTTGACAAGCTGCTTTATCCAGCGCCTCCTTTATGTCGGCATCACTGGCGCCGGGATTTACAAAAAGCAGGTTTTCCTTTATTGTACCGGAGAACAGCTGAGTGTCTTGAGTCACTAATCCTATCTGACCGCGTAGTTCTTCGAAATCGATATTTTTTTCGTCATGTTCGTTATAGTACACATGTCCCTTGTTTGGATGGTACAAACCAACCAGCAACTTAACCATGGTAGTTTTTCCCGAGCCGGAAGGGCCAACGAAAGCCACAGTTTCACCTACTTTCACCTTGAAGGAAATATCTTCCAATGCCGGGCGATTGGCTGAGTTATGTTGAAAAGTGACGTATTCAAAGCGCAGGCTATCGATATCGTTTAGCGGCACCGGATTGGGCGCCTTGTACTCAGCGGGCTTTTTCATCAAGTCCTGCAGGTTATTCAGCGATGCTTCCGCTTCCCTGTAGGCCATTAACACAGAGCCTATTTCCTGCATCGGTCCGAATATGAAGAAAGAATAGAACATCAAGGTCAGATACTGTCCCGGCGTGATCGAGCCCTGGAATATGAAGTATAGCAAGCAGAGCACTATGCATTGCCTCAGGAAGTTTACGCATGTACCCTGGATAAAAGAGATAGCCCGTAGGCTGCGTACCTTTTTCAGTTCCAGCCTTAATATCTTGATCGTAGTTGCATTCAAGCGGCGTATTTCCTGCCCGGTAAGGCCCAGGCTTTTCACCAACTCTATATTGCGCAGCGATTCTGTGGTTGATCCTGCCAATGAATTGGTTTCTGCTGTAATGGTTTTCTGTATGCCTTTGATACGTTTGCTCAGCAGGTTGGTAAGTGTGCCCAGCGCTATAGCACCTCCCATATACATTACCACAAGCCACGAGTTGAGACTAAGGGCATAAACGATCACGAATACAAGACCCACCAGTATTGTGAAGAGCACATTTACAAAAAGTGTCATAAAGCGCTCACAATCCGTACGCACCTTTTGAAGGATGGACAGTGTTTCGCCGCTGCGTTGATCTTCAAAATCCTGGTAAGGTAGCTGGAGCGCATGTCGCAGGCTGTCCGTATACAGGCTGGCGCCGAACTTTTGTATGATCACATTAACGACATAGTCCTGGAAGGCTTTAGCTATACGCGACACCATGGCCACGCCGATCAGCAAACCGATCATCCCTATAGCACCCCACAAATACTCGCTTAATTCACGCACAGCTCCCCGGCGCCTTTATGTGGATGATTCACATAGCCATCAAGCAGTTTACCACCTATCATAGGGTCAAACAGTGAGAAAACCTGGTTGATCGCCGCCAGCACAAGCGCTAAAACAATAAGCCCCTTGTACTTGCTTAAATATTGTAAGAGTAATTTCATAATATCCTGTAAAGGTAAGGTCTTTGTATTGAGCCCTTGTTGATGATGCGTTAAGCTTTTTCTATATCTTCTTAGATACAAACAATTTGTGCAGCTTATCACCTACTATTCTGTCGATGGGGAGGCTGAACGTATCGGCATTTAGCGTGCCCAATTCCATCCAATAGGTACGTTCGTTCGGTATATGGTTCACTATTTCCACCGGTATATCGCCCCCAACCAAATAGTAAATGCTGATCACCTGTGAATTATCAAAGGCTGATGGCTGGAAAAAATCTGTAGTATAAAAATGCTCCTGCACATCTATATCAAGGCCCAACTCTTCGCGAAACTCCCGTTTCAGGCAATCTATGGTTCCCTCGCCAAAGTGAAGGCCACCACCGGGAAATTTGATCATCTTTTTTCCTTTAATGATCTCTTCGTTCACCAGCAGCCGCTGATCGTGTATCCACACGCCGTAAACCCGCACGTTAAATCCCTCCATATTAGTTGATATTTAAACCTATCGCCAGGCCCAGCCAAAGCTTATTTTGATAGATCCAGTATATATGGTTCCGGTCAAAGAGATGATCGGTCCCCACAGTTATTCCAAAATTCAGGTTCTCCACAGCCGCAGTTATTCCTAAGCCCTTGATGAAAACCAGCCCTTCATACTCTATGCTTATTTTGTTCTCGGTTACATACTGGTTCATATCTGTACTGCCCAGTCCCAATATGAGCCCCGCACTTAGGCCAAAATGGCTCAGTTTGCGGGTGTACACGTCTAATGGGTTTCTTTCGTAGTTCAGCTGGTATTTGTCAGTTCTGTAACCTACATATACAGCGCCGTTGTAGGTTACATTTAGCTGGTTGGGGAAGTTCCTTGTGGCTGGCCGGTATTTGAACGGTATCGTTAATACATCGACATCAAAAGAAGGCTGGTAAAGATTATCGACTATCTCGTCTTCCTTACCCAATTCTTTCATGATCGGCGTGTATTTGGTCTTATTACTCGTGTCGAATGTGTATTTCTTTCCATGCTTGCTAGTTACCTCCACAGCTATCGTTGTATCTCCTTCCGTACTCACATACACCCGGTCGGGTTTTAGCAGACTGGTGCGATACACGCCGTCGTTCAGCCTGAATTTAGCTGTTTTGTTTATTACTGAGCACCCGGTTAGGGCCCACAGGCTTGCATAAAGCAGTATTCTCTTCAAGAGCGGTGATATTTTCCATCATGAAAATAGGACATTATGCCATTGCTTCGTATCATATTTAATAAAACACGTTCCCGTACTTAATTTGCGGCTATCTGTTTATTTTTGCATGAGTAACAAACGACATAATGCCTAACCGTAAATTAATGACTCTGGATGAGTTCACTATCCAGGAAACGAGAAAATTCCCGCAGGCCACAGGTGAGCTTTCGGCCCTGCTGCGCGATATTGGCCTTGCATGCAAGATAATTAACAAGCAAGTGCTCAAAGCGGGCCTGGTCGATATACTGGGCAAGCATGGTGCTACGAATGTGCAGGGTGAAGAGCAGATGAAGCTGGATGTCTATTCGAATGAGACCCTTATTAACGTCCTCCGCAATGCTGCCGATTGCGCAGGTGTAGCCTCGGAGGAGAATGACGATCACGTTTGTTACGATGATGAGTTTTCCAATAACTCTAAATACGTGGTGCTCTTCGACCCGCTCGATGGATCTTCAAATATTGATGTCAATGCACCCATAGGGACCATATTTTCCATCTACCGCCGCGTGAGCGAATTAGGAAAGCCGTGTACGATGGAAGATTTTCTGCAACCGGGCCGCCAACTGATGGCAGCGGGCTATGTGATATACGGTTCGAGCACCATGATGGTATACGCCACCAAGCTGAGCGTGAATGGCTTTACGCTTGAACCATCTATCGGCGAATTTTGCCTCTCACATCCAAATATAAAATGTCCCGAGAACGGAAAGATCTACTCTATCAACCAGGGCAATACCTGTAAGTACGACGATGGTATGAAGGCTTTCCTCGACTATTGCATGGAAAACAAAAAGGAAGAGGGGCGCCCTTACTCCCACCGTTATATCGGTTCGATGGTGGCCGACATGCACCGCACGCTTATCAAAGGTGGCATCTTCATGTACCCCGCCGATAAAAGTTCACCCAAAGGCAAGCTGCGACTGCAATACGAATGCAACCCAATGGCTTTCCTGGTGGAGGCCGCCGGCGGCATCGCCGACACAGGTTACGGCAGTGTGCTGGACGTTGAACCACAGGAGCTGCATCAGCGCGTGCCAATCTATATAGGGTCGAAAAATATGGTAAAGAAGGCGCTCGAGTTCGCTGGTACTAAAGAGAGTATAGCCTGACGAAAGCTTTTACAACTTCGTGCCCGGTAGATATTTTTACCGGGCATTTTGTCACCTCAATAGAAGCCTTGGCAACATCCTCGGCCATTGGTCCTTATCGTTCTTCCTGCCAGTGGTAGCCAGATCCTATCCGATGATCGGTGTCACAACCGTACTTGTGCTGACGGCAATAACTGCTCGCACGGGTTGTTCAGAAAGAAGCAATGAGACCTCTGTATGTTAATGAAGGAACAACGATAAATAAATATTAGTTTCGTTCCGCAATATGAAAAAGTATTTCCTCACAATATTCCTGCTATCCCTGGCGTTTGCGGACGGCCACGCCCAAAATAATTTCGTCGGCAACTGGCTGGGCAAGCTGAGGGTCGGCAGAGATCTGCGCATCGTCTTCCATGTCAGCGATAGCGGAGGTAAGTTCTCCGCTACGATGGATAGCCCGGATCAAAGCGCTAAAGATATTCCCTGCTCCGCGGTTACCGTACTGGGTGACAGTATCGCTATTGAGATGAGCAATATCCATGGACTTTATTCAGGAAAGATGACGGACTCTGTTACTTTGACCGGTACCTGGTCACAGTCCGGCCATACACTCCCTATGGAGCTGAAAAAAGTGACCGAAGTGCCCGAAGTATTGGCAGCGCCACGTTCAGGACGCCCGCAGACGCCTCAACCTCCTTTCGACTACGAGGTGCGGGATGTGATCTACAACAATGCTGATAAGAGCATTCAATATGGTGCAACGATCACCATACCTAAAGGCAAAGGTCCCTTTCCCGCTGTGCTGCTTATAACAGGGTCGGGTCAGCAAAATCGTGACGAAGAGATCTTTGGGCATAAACCCTTTGCAGTGATCGCCGACTATCTGACGAAGAACGGCTACCTGGTAATGCGAGTGGATGATCGTGGCGTTGGCAAAACCACAGGCAACCTTGACACAGCAACGACAGAAGACTTTGCGAAGGATGCAACGGTAAGTTTCGAATACATGAAGACATTGCCCGAAGCCAACAGGAAACACCTCGGCCTGATGGGCCACAGCGAGGGTGGTATGATAGCGGAAATGATCGCTGCTGAAAGGAAGGATGTTGATTTCGTGGTGCTGTTAGCAGGCCCGGGTGTGCGCACCACAATGCTGATGGAAGAGCAAAACTCGGCGTATATGGCCAGCCTGGGCATACCCCAGGCAGCTATAGATAAATACAAACCACTTTACAGCAGTATCGCCCACGACATCATTTACAGCAAAGACAGCGCCCAGGCCTATACCGCATTAAAAAACCATATCGACCTTTGGGTGAAGCAGACAGATTCAGCTTCAGTTTCGGTTACAACCGGCATCCGCGACACTGAAAGTAAAGAAGAGTTTCTCGATGCGGCCATACGGACCTATTCAAACAGGTGGTACAGGTATTTCCTTTCATTCGATCCTAAACCCTACCTTAAACGCATGTCGTGCAAAGTACTTGCTTTGGATGGTGACAAAGACATACAGGTGGTCTCACGCTCTAATCTCGCAGGCATACGCATCGGCCTGTCCGAAAGTAAAAGCAAAGTGGTCGTTACAAAAGAAATGAAAGGTCTGAATCACCTTTTCCAGACCTGCACGAAATGTACTGTGGAGGAATATGCTGAGCTCGAAGAAACTTTTTCCCCAACCGCGCTTGCCCTCATTGTCGACTGGCTGGATAAGAATGTGAAATAAGTTTCTTTTTTTGTATGTTTCGATACAAACATTGAAATTTATGAGCCCCCGCAGCATTTTTATGATCATCTTAAGGGTAATGGGTCTGCTAATTCTTAAGGATATATTATTCGAGGCTATCGGCATCATCGCCCTATTTTTTAACGGCACCTATGGCGATACAAATGAATTAGTGTGGCGATTTGCTTTGCTCTTGATCGTTCTTGTTGCATACTATGGCGTTTTCCATTTATTAATGTTCAAAACCGGGACTGTAATCGATCGCCTGAAGCTAGACGATGGGTTTGAGAAGGAAGACTTTTCGTTTTTTGAAAAGAAGCAGGCTGAAGTTGATCACTTTGCTTTGCTCAATCTTGCGCTCCTTATCATTGGACTATACATGTTTATCAATGAGATTCCGATGTTGATCCGGGTAGTTAGCGGATACAACCGCACCGACTTGTATAGTGTGAACACGGCAAGCGGCACGTCCTTGCTGACGACAATTGTAAAGTTGATATTAGGATATGTTCTTGTTGCCGGGCACATACCTATTTCCAATTTTATCGTAAGCCGGTGGAAGCAAAATGTTGGGGATAAGAAAGAAGGCGTTTAGTATAATTTAAGCTTTCCCGCCCGCGAGCGGAAACCCGCACTGGGTTCGTGTTCCATTATGTCGTAAACGGTGGCCCTCAACTCCTGTCTGATATCAGGATAAGATTTGGAGAGATTATTCAGAACGGTCATCGAAAAGACCCGCACTGCAATGGTTTCTTTGGCGTCCGCCAATAGCTCAAAGCAGCTATTCATCACAATATCATGAAGTTTTTGTGGAATATCGATTCCTTGCAATAAGCGGATCACGTTCCGCTTTACCGCCACATGAACGCCCGGCTCGCTCATTTTGTTGACAATAGCGTCAAGGTATGGCATTATTAGTTCAGGATGTATGTCGGCGATCTTGCTTACCATGCCGGCACTGCGCTGCACAACTCTATATTCTCCATGCAAAAACAAGTCAAGCAAAGCCTTGAACCGGCTCTTATCACTGCCCACCCATGCTACGATCTTCAGGCTTTGCGCCTTTGAATGTTCCTGTAATATTTCGGTCTCCAGGTTCATTTAAATACGATACATTTTGAAAGATAAAAAATATCACCAAATTGCGCCGAACTCGGGCGGGAGGTTTTACATTCGCAAACTCTTTTAGAAACATATATGCAGGAATTCAGCAGGGCAGTCGCCGAAAAATTAAATCTCAGGGAAAAAGATGTAACAGCGGTACTTCAGCTGTTGGGTGAAGGTGCCACGATACCGTTCATCGCGCGTTATCGGAAAGATAAAACAGGTGCCCTGGACGAGGTGCAGGTACAGTACATACAGGACGAGGCGAAGTTTCAAAAAGAGTTTACCGAGCGCAAAGCCTTTATTGAAAAGACAATTACTGAGCAGGGCAAAATGACAGAAGCGCTGCAATCGAAGATAGATGCAGCCACTACATTAGCCGGGCTCGAGGATATTTACCTGCCTTACAAGCCTAAGCGAAAGACCAAAGCACAGACGGCACGCGAGAATGGTCTCGAACCCTTGGCATTGCTGATATTGGAACAGGGCGGTATTAATCCTGCTTCAGAAGCTGAAGCTTATGTTACCGACGTTGTAAAATCCACTGATGAGGCGCTGCAGGGAGCGCGTGACATCATCGCTGAATTAGTGAACGAAGACGCAGAATTGCGGGCTAAGATGCGCCGCCTGTTCGAAACCGCTGGCACTATGCAAAGCAAAGTGCTGGCTGATAAAGAAACTGAAGGTGTCAAATACAAAGACTATTTTGATTTCTCCGAGCCGATCTCAAAAATACCCTCTCACAGGATTCTCGCTGTTATGCGTGGTTTTATGGAGGGTATATTGCGCATGACCATAGCACCCGTTGAGGAGGATGCCTTAGCCATTATTGAAAAGCAATTTGTTAGGGGACACAATGATGCGTCCGAACAGGTAAAGAAAGCAGTAAAAGATGCTTACCGCCGCTTGCTGCAGCCTAGCCTGGAATCAGAGTTCCGTACCTTTTTAAAAACAAAAGGGGACGAAGAAGCCATCAATGTTTTTGCCGAAAATCTACGCCAGTTGTTACTGAGCTCCCCGTTGGGCAGCAAACGGATACTGGCCATCGACCCCGGTTATCGCACAGGTTGCAAGATCGTTTGCCTGGATGAGAAGGGCGAATTAAAGAAGACCGATCTCATATACATCCATGAGCCGGGCAGACTTATTGATGCGGAGCACAAAATTCGCAATCTTGTTAAGCAGTACAACACGGAATGCTTCGCCATTGGCGATGGCACTGCGGGCCGGGAAACGGAACAATTCATTAAGAAGCTGGACCTGAAGTTGCCGATATTCCTGGTGAATGAAGATGGTGCTTCTGTCTACTCCGCTTCTGAAACAGCTCGCGAAGAATTTCCCGACCAGGATGTAACAGTTCGTGGCGCTGTGAGTATCGGTCGTCGCCTGATGGATCCGCTGGCTGAGCTGGTTAAAATAGATCCAAAGAGTATTGGAGTGGGGCAGTACCAGCACGATGTAAACCAGATGCGCCTCAAAGAACGTCTTGACCAGACCGTGGTAAGCTGCGTGAACAATGTCGGTGTCAACCTGAATACAGCCAGCAAACACTTGTTAAGTTACGTGAGCGGCATAGGCCCTTCCATAGCTGACAACATTGTCAAATACCGCAACGAAATAGGCCGCTTCGAAAGCCGCAAACAGCTTACTAAGGTGCCGCGGCTGGGCGGTAAAGCATTTGAACAATGTGCCGGCTTCCTGCGTATAAAGGATGGTGAAGATCCTCTCGATGCAAGTGCAGTTCACCCCGAGGCCTATGCAGTTGTAAAACAAATGGCAGAAGACTTAGGTGTGGAAGTGAAAGCTTTGATAGGCAATGAAGAGCTACTTAAAAAGATAGAGCCTAAGAAATACATCAGTGAAACAACAGGCGAGCATACCATAAAGGACATTATCAACGAGTTAAAAAAACCGGGGCTCGATCCCCGCAGCGAAGCACAGGCATTTGAATTCGCCAACATCTACAGCATTGACGATGTGCATGTAGGTATGATCGTTCCCGGTGTCGTAACAAATATTACCCGCTTCGGCGCCTTTGTGGACATAGGCGTGAAACAGGATGGCTTGGTGCATGTATCCGAAATATCACACACCTATATTACTGATCCCAACGAAGCACTAAAGCTCAATCAGCATGTGACTGTCCAAGTGCTCGAGGTAGATGTCCAAAGAAAGCGTATAGCCCTATCGATCAAACAAACCCAGGAGGCGCCTGCACGGCGCGACAGGCCGCAGCATCAAAAGCGCGAGCAATCCAATAAGCCACAGGCCGAAGTGAGCATGAATGATGCATTGAGCTTGCTGAAAAAGAAATTCGGTAAATAATCAGACACCGCTAATCATAAATAAAAAGTCCCGCTAAGGCGGGACTTCCTGATTTATGTCTATTAACTTACAATATCTCCTTCAACGATTCTGCAGCCATTGTTACCGTTCTGTCGATATCTGCTTTGCTCAGGGCATTACATAAGAACCATGTTTCAAAGGCGGATGGTGCCAGGTAAATCCCCCTGTTCAGCATCGCATGGAAGAATTTATTGAACAAGGCATTATTAGCTGTACTTGCCGATGTGAAATCCGTAACCGGCTTTTCGCTAAAGTGCACACTGATCATCGAGCCTAGCTGGTTGATGACGTAGGGCGTACCGGCAGTTCTCAGTACTTCATTCAGTCCCTTTTTCAGGTATTCGGTTTTTTCGTCCAGTTCGGTGTAGATATTCGGGTTGTCATTAAGTTCTTTCAGCATCGTGTATCCCGCTATCATCGCTATTGGGTTGCCGCTCAAAGTGCCGGCCTGGTACACGTTGCCCACTGGTGCTATATGCTCCATGATCTCGCGCTTGCCGCCAAATGCACCCACCGGCATGCCGCCCCCTATCACCTTGCCATAAGTCACGAGGTCTGCATTGATGCCCAGTCGCTCTTGCGCACCGCCCCTGGCAAGTCTAAAGCCCGTCATTACCTCGTCAAAAATGTACAAAATACCTTCCCTGTCACATATAGCTCTCAATGCTTCATGGAAGCCGGGCTTGGGCAATATGCATCCCATATTTCCCGCCACAGGTTCTATAATAATCGCAGCGATCTCTCCTTTGTTTTCCTGCACCAGCTTTTCCACAGCCTCAATATCATTATAGGGAGCGGTAAGCGTATCGCCCGATACTCCCGCTGGCACACCCGGTACAGTCTGTATATTAAATGTCGCAACACCACTTCCGGCCTTCACCAGGAAAGCATCAGCGTGCCCGTGATAGCAACCTTCAAATTTGATGAACTTGTTGCGGCCTGTATAGCCGCGTGCCAGCCTTATCGCGCTCATGCATGCTTCAGTGCCGCTGCTCACCATGCGTACAAGGTCCACATTGGGTGCCATGCTTTTGATAAGCTCGGCCATTTCTATCTCCAGTTCGGTAGGTGCACCGAACGAGGTTGAGCCCAGCACTTTTTCCCTAATAGCATTTACCACAGACTCATAGGCATGGCCCAATATCATTGGCCCCCACGAGTTGATGTAGTCTATATACTGCTTCCCATCCGCGTCATATAGATAAGCGCCTTTAGCTTTCTCAATAAATATCGGAGTTCCGCCCACGCCACGAAATGCCCTTACAGGGGAGTTTACGCCACCCGGTATCGATTGTTGTGCGCGGTCAAATAATTCCTTACTTCTTGTATTTGTATCAACCATAGTGTTATTGTCGGTTAAGCAGCTTTGCTGCATCTTTTGCAAAATAGGTTGCGATCAGGTCTGCCCCCGCCCGCTTAATGCCGGTCAGTGATTCTAGTATGGCCTTCTCTTCGTTCAGCCAACCCATTTTGGCAGCCGCTTTTATCATGGCATATTCACCGCTCACATGATAAGCGCTCACCGGCACATCTACGGCATCCTTCACCTCGCGGATGATGTCGAGGTAAGCCATTGCCGGTTTTACCATCACGATATCAGCGCCCTCTTCCACATCCATCAGCGTTTCTTTAATAGCCTCACGACGGTTGGCATAATCCATCTGGTAGGTTTTTTTGTCGCCAAAGCCTGGGGCACTATCCAGCGCATCGCGGAAGGGCCCGTAAAAGCATGATGCGTATTTTGCACTGTAGCTCATGATGCCGGTCTTTGTGAAACCGCTCTGCTCAAGAGCTTCACGTATAGCCAGTATGCGGCCATCCATCATATCGCTCGGCGCCACGATGTCCGCACCTGCCTCCGCATGGCTCACACTCATTTTAGCCAGTACTTCCACAGTGGCATCATTCACTATCTCTCCATTTTCCACTATCCCATCATGCCCGTACGATGAGAATGGGTCAAGTGCCACGTCCGTCATCACCAGCATTTCAGGGCAGGCATCTTTTATGGCTTTGATGCTGCGTTGCATTAGCCCACCGGGATTCAGCGCCTCAGTGCCCTTGTTGTCTTTAAGTTCGTCTTTACACTTAATAAACAGTAGCACGCTCTTGATCCCCATGTTCCACAATTCTTTCACTTCAGCTACTGTATTATCAATGCTCATACTGTAGTAGTTGAGCATTGATGGTATTTCCTCTTTCACACCATTTCCTTCCGTTATGAAAAGTGGCGCGATAAAATCGTTTGCAGTTAAAACCGTTTCTGCCACCATAGCCCTTATAGCTGGTGACTGTCTCAGTATCCGGTTACGCCTGATCATCATAATATGCAATTTGCAATAACAATTAATATTAAACCCAATTCCTCGGTTTCAAATACTCCAGTAATTCCGCTTCCTTGCTTCCTTGCTCGGGGTGGTAGTTATATTCCCACCTCGCCCTGGGTGGCATGCTCATAAGTATGCTCTCTATTCTCCCGTTTGTCTTTAGCCCGAAAAGCGTTCCCCTGTCATGCACCAGGTTAAATTCTACGTATCTGCCTCTTCTCATTTCCTGCCAGGCTACTTCCTTTTCCCCATAGGCAATATTCTTTCGCTGCTCAACTATCGGAAGGTAGCCCTTCAAAAAGGCATTGCCGTTCGCCTGCTGAAATTGAAAAAGCCGCTCGGCATCCTCTGCGTCTTTAGGCCGCAGGTAGTCGTAAAACACACCACCTATGCCCCTGGCTTCGTTGTTCCTGTGCTTATTAATAAAATACTCGTCGCAATGTTGCTTGTATTGCGGGTAGAGCTCAGTTCCAAATTCATCCATAGTAGTCTTCAGCGTACCATGAAAATGCCTTCCGTCCTCCTCAAAAATATAATACGGTGTCAGGTCGCATCCGCCGCCAAACCAGCTATCTATCTTTTTACCTTCTTTGTCATACAATTCGAAATACCGCCAGTTAGCATGCACGGTCGGTACATATGGATTCAAAGGATGGATCACCAGCGATAGCCCACAGGCAAAAAAATTGCTTTCGCCTACGCCAAATGCTTGTTGCATTGCGGTGGGCAATGTGCCATGCACTGCAGAAGTATTCACGCCTCCTTTTTCAAAAACTGCCCCGTTCGATATCACTCTCGTTATACCTCCGCCACCTTCTGTACGCTCCCATCGGTCTTCTATAAACTTAGCCTTTCCATCCAACTGTTCAAGTCCGGCACAGATCTCGTTCTGTAGTTGTTGAATATACGCCGTGAACCTGTCTTTTATTTCCATACTATACTATCGTATTGGCGGTACTGTACTCTTTAACGCTTTCTACAAAAGCCTTGGCATGGTCTACCGGCACGTTGGGTAATATGCCATGTCCCAGGTTAGCTATATAACGTTGTGTCCCGAAGCCGTCTATCATCTTCCGCACTTCTTTCTTTATTTCCGGTATTGGCGCCAGCAGTTTCGACGGGTCGAAGTTGCCCTGCAGCGTAATGCTATTGTCAGTCATTTTCCGGGCCATCTCCGGTGTCAGCGACCAGTCTATGCCTAAACCCGAAGCGCTGCTCTTGCTCAGTTCAGGCAGGGCATACCAGCTACCTTTAGGGAACAGTATCACAGGGGCATCTTCGCTTACGGCTTCGGCAATTTGTTCAAGGTAAGGTTGCGCAAAGGTCTTAAAATCTGCCGGGCTCAGCATACCGCTCCAACTGTCAAATACCTGCACTGTATCCGCACCGGCTTTTACCTGTGCTTTCAGGTATTGAATGCTCACGTCCGTTATTTTTTGAAGCAGTGTATGCGCCAGCTCAGGCTGAGTGAAGCAAAACTGCTTTGCTTTATCGAACGATTTGCTTCCCTTACCCTCTACCATATAACACAGCAGCGTCCACGGCGCACCTGCAAAGCCGATCAGCGGCACTCTTCCGTTCAGCTCTTTTTTGGTCAGGGCCAGCGCCTTCATCACATAGTCCAGCCTGTTCTCCACGTCATCAGTTAACAGCTCGTCGATATCATTCGTCGACTGTATTGTTTTTGGCAACAGCGGCCCTTTGCCCTCTTCCATCAGCACTTTCATACCCATTGCCTGCGGTATCACCAATATGTCCGAGAAGATAATGGCAGCATCTACGCCCACCTGGTCCACAGGTTGCAATGTTATCTCGCAAGCCAGTTCGGGCGTTTCCACTCTTGTAAAGAAGTCATACTTTTCCCGTAGCTTAATGTAGTCGGGCAGGTAACGTCCTGCCTGGCGCATCATCCACACTGGGGGGCGTTCTACTTCTTCTCCGCGTAATGCTTTTAATAAAAGGTCGTTTTTGAGGCTCATGCTAGTTCTTGTTTCGTTTTTGTATAATACGCTATCGCTTGGTCGATGAGTAATTTCTTTCCGGGCCGCTCACAGGCTATTATTGTGTTTGTCGTTTTCTCTGATAATGCTGCGCTCGTAGTATCTCCTATCGCGAAGAGCACAGTAGCTGCACTTACAGTATTCAATGAAAAAAAGCTCTCCACTGCGCTCGGGCTGAAAAATAATACCGCATCATATTCTTTCTCCACTTTCACCGGCGATAGGATAGTATTATACACTACCACTTCCTTTACGGCTACTCCGTTTTGCTTTAGCAATCCAGGCAATTCATCCCGCCTCATGTCGCCGCAAAAAAATGTTACTTCTTTTATCTCCTTGTCCTCAAGCATCAGTTTCGCCAATTCCCTTGCATTGTTCGTAATGCCTGCTACCTTGTCGCCAAAATGCTTCTTTATCAGCTCCGCCGTACTGATGCCTACACAATATATCTTCAGGTCTTCAGCGCCTTCTATCTGCCGCGCAACCGCCTCCACCGCATTGCTGCTGGTGAATACGGCGGTCATTTTCTTCCGGGCGCATTCCTTTATCTCCGGTACGTCACTAAGGTATTCTACCTTGATGAACGGCATCGACTCTATTTCAATACCGGCATCAGTCACTTTCTTGATAAGTGGTTCAGCAAGTGCAGCCGTGCTCAATATGGATATCTTATTGTCCACCTCGTATCTCGTCCAGTATTTGCTGGCCTCCGTCTTTCAATAATTCAGCACCGGCTTCCGTGCCCAGGTTATCCGCATCAGGCACAGGTGCATACATCCGCACCTCCTTTTTTTGCTTTCCGTCCAGGCTCAGTATGTTGCCATGAAACTGCACCATTCCGTCCTGCACTTCTGCCAGCGCACTTATCGGTGTCGAGCAGCCGCCCATCAGTGCCCTCAAAAAGTCCCTTTCTATTTTCGTACACAGCGCAGTGTTAGCATCGTTCAGTTTAGCACAGGCTTCCATGCAGTATTCGTCACCTTCTTTGCACACCACCATGATCGCGCCTTGTGCAGGTGCAGGCAGCATCCATTCCAGGTCCACTGCCATTGCCGGTCGCAGGTCTATGCGCTCCAATCCTGCAGCGGCAAATATGGCGCCATACCAATCATTGTCCTTCACCTTCTGCAGGCGTGTATTCACATTGCCACGCAGGTTTTCTATCGTGTGCAGGGGATACCTGTTTAGCCATTGCGCCCTCCGTCTTGTACTGCTTGTAGCCACCACCGCTACCGACAACTGATCATCCAGCAATTCCGTCCCCACTTTCGGTACAAAAATATCCTTGTAAGACGCGCGCTTCAATACCGCAGCCTGCACAATACCCTTCGCTGGTATCGTAGGCACGTCCTTCATCGAGTGCACTGCAATATCTATTCTATCACTTAGTAGCGCCGCATCCAGTGTCCTCGTAAAAATGCCCTGCACGCCTATCTCGTATAGCGGCGTCACCAGGTCGGTGTCGCCTTCGCTTTTTATATACACCAGTTCGGTATCACAGCCGTTGGCGCGCAGTTGATCTTGCACCAGCGTAGCCTGCCATACAGCCAGTTGGCTGTCGCGTGTACCTATTCTTATCTTCTTTTCCATTGTTTTTAGGCGATAAACTCGTTGATCGCCTGAATGTATTGGCAGCCCGGTGTCGCCTGGTTGCGCATTTTTAGCGCAAGGCTGTTCAGCACCTTCTGTATTTTCTCCTTCGAGTCATTTCCGTAAGTGTAGATCGTCTCTATCTCCTGCAGCTTGCTTTTCACTTCGCGCAGTATCGGCACATGCTTGCGCAGGTCATACCACTCGGCAAATTCCTGCATATGCTGGCTGATGATCTCCATTGCTTTCGGCACCTCCTGCCTGCGTTTGGTCAGCGTTTCATCCTTTATCTTCGATAGCTCGTCCACATTTACCAGTGTCACGTTAGGCAGTAGTCCCGCTTTAGCTTCTACATTGCAGGGTATCGATAGGTCTATGATCAGTTTTTCGCCTTTCCCTTCCAGTTGTTCACTCAGTACGATCGGTTCTTCAGCCCCTGTGGATACCAATATGATGTCCGCTTCATTTATTGCTTCGTCTAGCTGGCTTATCGATGCATAGGTCAGGCCCATTTCTTCCGCCAGTTGCACCGCTTTGTCCTCGGTCCTGTTAATAAGGGTGATATTTCTGGTTTGCAGATAGTCCACCAGGTTTTTGCAGGCGCTATGGCCTATCTTACCTGTGCCTACCAGTAGTATCTTTTTATCTGCTATATCGCTGTAGCGCTCTTTGATGTACTGCACCGCTGCAAACGATACCGATACAGTACCGCCACTCAGTTGCGTCTCAGTTTTAATTGCCTTCGACGATTGCAGCATCGAATTGATGAGCCTTTCCGTGAAGGTGCCGATGAACCCATGCCCTTTGGCAAATTTCACCGCCTTTTTTATCTGTCCCAGTATCTCGTAATCCCCCAATATCTGCGAATCCAATCCCGCACTCACGTTAAAAAGGTGTTGTACTGCATCGAAGCCGCTTTTGATATAAGCAAGCTGCTCGAATGTCTCGCGGTCGCCACTGGCTTGGGAGCAGAGTAGGTCAGTCAACTGGTCCCGTTCGCTGCACAAGGCATAGATCTCGGTCCTGTTGCAGGTCGATAGCACAAAAAGCTCCCGTATGCCGGCTGCCTTTGCCAGTTCCAGTATGTTACCGTATTGCTCATCGTTTATTGCAAAAAGGCCTCTTACACAGGCATCGGTCTTTTTGTAGTTGATCCCTGCTACAGTGAATTGGTCTATTTCGCTATGCTTGTGATTCTTGTGCATTCAGGCTGGAAGAAGTACGGCACAAAGATATTTCAGCACTCCCTTACGGTCTAATGTTTGTGTCATGCCTGCGTCATTTGTGCCTATGATTTTTATCATCACTCGTTTATCTTAGCTTTCTTTGCAGGGCATTCACAAATCGTAGGTTTTTTAAGATATGTCAGGAGCTAATAAGCGCGCAATTGTACTCATGAATCTCGGTTCTCCCGATTCCACGGCGGTTAAAGATGTCAGGAAATACCTGAGACAATTCCTTATGGACAAGCGTGTGTTGGACATTCCTTATATTAACCGTTTTCTTCTTGTAAATGTCATCATTGCTCCCACCAGGGCTCCAAAGTCAGCGGAAGCATACCGTATCGTATGGACGAAAGATGGCTCGCCGCTTATATCGCTCACCCGGCAGTTGCAGCAGGCCTTGCAGCAGCAGGTCGATTGCCCGGTGGAGATAGCGATGCGCTATGGCAATCCCTCGGTTAGGCAGGCTTTCGATAATATTGCCCGCGATCATAAAGATGTAACCGAGGTCATATTACTGCCGCTGTATCCGCATTACGCAATGGCCAGTTACGAAACGGCAGTTGTAGATGCGGAGGAAACGCATAAAAAAGGGAGCTATTCATTTAGCATCCGCACCATAAGGCCTTTCTATAATGATGCCGGTTACCTGGAGGCCCTTGCAGAGCGCATTAAGCCTTATGTCGAAGGCGATTACGATCACCTTTTGTTCAGCTACCATGGCATACCCGAGCGCCAGGTCATTAAAGAAGATGTTACCGGGCATCACTGTTTGCAGTCTGCCGACTGTTGCGATACTCCCAGCCCGGCGCACAGCAAGTGTTACCGTCATCAGTGCTTCGCAACTACCAAGAGAGTTGTCGAGATGCTGAATATCCCTGCTTCTAAATACAGTAATTCCTTTCAGTCACGGCTTGGCCGCACACCCTGGCTCACTCCCTTCACCGATTATCGTCTGGCCGAATTACCCGCTGAAGGAAAGAAAAAATTACTCATCGTAAGCCCGGCATTCGTCAGCGACTGCCTGGAGACACTTGAGGAATTGGCCGAACGTGGCAAGGAAACCTTTATTCATGCAGGAGGCCAGGAATACAATTATATACCTTGCATAAACGTGCAGCCTTCATGGGTCCGCACGATCGCGGGTTGGTACGAGTCCATCGCCCATGGCGAAAAAGAGATGTTATTGCAATAGTTATGTACACATACGTCAAGGCGCTCCATATCATTTTCATCGTCACCTGGTTTGCAGGGATGTTTTACATTGTTCGGCTCTTTATCTATAACACCGAGGCCAACGATAAGCCCGAGCCCGAAAAGACAATATTGCAAAACCAGTTCGGTATCATGATCCGCCGCCTTTGGTTCGGTATCACCTGGCCATCAGCCATACTTACGTTGATACTCGGCCCGTGGGTTTGGTATTCTTTATACACCTTCAATAATTTACCGCAATGGCTCGCGGTAAAACTCTGTTTTGTCGCCGGCCTTTACGCATATTTCTTTACGCTGCACGCTATTTATAAACAGCAATCCAAAGGCATCTTCAAATATTCATCGCAAAAACTCCGCATCTGGAACGAAGTAGCCACTATCTTCCTCGTGGCAATTGTAATGCTTGCTGTTGTAAAGGAAAGTATGAGCTGGCTCTGGGGTATTATAGGATTGTTACTATTTGTTGTAGCCCTGATGAGTGCGATAAAGATTTATAAACTTATCCGTAGAAAGGGAACTGCTGAGAATGATCCTGGCGATCATTAGTTTCTTGATCGTGTTCAGACTTACTTGCCCGACAGTCGGTTCACGCCCGCCTTTGCCTGCTGATCTATCGATGCCTGGTAATCATGTCCACGCATGCTTAGTGCCAGTTGATAACTTGCTAGTGCCTGCGCGGCTTGTCCGCCACGCTCATAGATAAAGCCTATTTGCAGGGCAGATCTCGCGGCGAAGTGTTCCGGGCGTTGTTTGCCCATGTTGATAGCGTATTGATAATATTGTATGGCCCGTTTGTCGTCATTCAGCTCGTCGTATATCCTGCCAAGCCTGAAGAAATACTCCAGTTTGTCACTCATACTCTTGTAGTCAGTTTCTTTATAGCTGCTTATCTTTTCAAAGGCTTGCTTATAAAATCCGCCATCTGTCAGCAATCTCGCCTGCAACAGGCCCATGTTCGGCCATGGTTCATTTTTGCAGGTCCTTACCGCCTGCTTGTCTGCATCCACTTGTGTGGTTCCCTGGCTCAGCACTTGCTGCCGGCAGCGTTCCGCCTGCTGTTGGTTTTGTTGCAGGTAATATGCCAGCGACATTTTCTGCCAGGCATCCTTTACGAACGTCCGGCCCTTGTAATTATTAATGAAACGCTGGTAATAATTCACGCATCCCGGGTCTAATTTGTAAAAAAGTGCATTCCCCGTCTCATAGTCAAACACAGGATATAGGCCATAGTTGGCTTCACGTGATGCTTCCTTCAGTATCCTGAGGGCGTCATCAGCTTTTCTGTTGTTGAGGGCGATATTCGCTTTCACAAAGCTGTTCAGTAAGTTGCCCTGGGTATTTAAGTTGCTCTTGTTCAGGAAGGCCCACACTTCATCATGCTGCGACATCAGGTAAAACCTGAGATACGCGTAGTAGATGATCGCTTCATGCTCTAGCAGATCATTTTCATGGTGTTTGCTGATAAAGCCGGCCAATAGCCCTACACCTTTCCGCACATCACCCTTCATCCCGAATAGCGACGCCACCCATTTATAATCTTCCGGTATACCACCGAGTGTGGCTTGCTCCAGCCCCAGGTACACATTGTTATATTCAAACGATGGGAACAGGTCCCGGTTTTCCTTCAGCAACAGGTAAGACTTCCTGAAGAGCGTCACAGCCTTTAAGTTTTCCCCCATCCTGATGTACACCAGTGCCCATTGCAGGTTTATACCTGCCTTGCAAAAGCGATACCAGGGGTCCTTTTGATTGCCTCTAGATAACAGCTCCAGCCTATCCTCAAGGTGGCCGCTACGCTGTTCCATGTCCTTTTTATCACCGTTGAAAAGTAAGGTCAGGCAATCCTCATAGTTGCCGATAAAGGTGGTCATAAGGTTATTAGGTCGCGTCCTCATCTCCTGCACCAGTACGTTCCTCGCTTCGCCAAAGCGCATAGCGGTAACATATTCGTATGCTTTGCTGCAATTGGCATCGTAGTCATATATGTAGATATCGGCCTTTCCCACGTTCCACAGCAAGCAGGTCAGCAATGTTATCGCGGGGAATTTTCTGGTCATCCACCACAAATTTAAACCTTAGCAGGCTATTTCGTTGTCCGCATCGTCTTATATAAAAATAAATGCGTAACAATTTGATTGATTTTTTATTGCGATTTTAATACCGCTTTAAGAGTACTTGTTACTTACTGTCAGGCTTATATATATTTTAACCCTTCCTAATTTTTTGAAATGGTTGGTTTAACCATTTGCATAGACACTTATTGCATAGTATCTTTGGCACAGGATTTGAAATCATTTAACAAAAATTAGCTATTTATGAAATTAATTCGTCAAATTGCGTTAGCCACAGCGTTAACAATCGGCGCTTTCAGCGTTGTAACTTACACATCTTGCAGCAAAGACAACTGTAAAAGTGTAGTGTGTAAAAATGGAGGTACTTGTAACAGTACCGATGGTTCTTGCTCTTGTGCTACTGGTTACGAAGGCACGGACTGTGCCACTTTAAGCAGGGATAAATTCGTTGGCGTTTACACCGGTAATGAAGCCTGTACAGTTGGTTCTGACAACTATAGCATCACCTTGACTGCCGCTTCAGATGCTTTAAAGCTGACCCTGACAAATTTGTACAATCAGTCATTTACTGCTACTTGCACAATGACTGGCAAGAACACGTTTAGCTTCTCTGGTTCTCAGACAACTACCACAACTACAACCTTCAATGGTACTGGTACTTTGACAGATAATACACTCACAGTGTCATATTCTATTAATAACGGTGTCTCAACAAACACATGTACTTTTACTGGTACTAAATAAGTTTGGATACTAAAATAAATGAAAACAGGCGCTCAAAGCGCCTGTTTTCATTTTTGGGAATCTCCTCGCATTATTACTTCATGCTGGGCTTGCCATTTCCTACAGTTTTTTCCTTTGGCTGCTGTGCATTGCCGGGGTTGCGCATATCAGGCTTGCCGTTGCCAACCGTAGCAGGTTGAGGTGCAGGTGCAGGCGTCGGAGTTGCTGCAGGCTTGCTGCTATGATGGCTGGGCGCAGGTGCAGCACTCGCACTGGCTCCCTTCATTGCGTTGATCATAGAGTCAGCCTTCGCCTGGGCCAAAGCATTGATCGATGAGTCGTTCTTGGCCTGCATCTGTACAGTCATCTCCTGCACTTTTACATTCACCATTGAGTCTACCTGGGCCTGGCTCATACCGGCGTTCTGTCCGCCATTGTTGCACGATGCAAGCGCCATCAGGCCGCCGGCAAGGAATAAAATGGATTGTTTTTTCATTGTGTCGTGTTTTTTATTGTTGCAAAAATATCTAGTAATCCCTTACAGGCAAATAAGATGCCATAATTCACTCATTTCCACAAATGCCTGTGCTGCTATAGCTCCTCAAAACTCCTAAAAACATTTAAAAACTCATAATTATCGATAAAGAATCGCAATTTCCACCGTTTTTTCTGCAGATCCCCGATTCATTACCTAACCTTTATGCTTTTATTACCGTCCTATATTTTAAGGACGAGTGTAGGTTTTTAAACAAGGAATTACGTTTAAGTTGCAATGTATAAAGGTAATTTAAATCTAATCTCTGGTTAAGGGTGAAAATATAGCTTGCTATATCGTTTTTATTAGTTATTTTAGTACCAAATTGTTATTTGATAAATAAGTTTCTATGAAGAAGAGGTACCTTTCTCTCTTAATTATTGTCTTATCAACACTATGCACCACTGGCTTGCGTGCGCAGATGTATTATTCGTTTGTTGACACCACCGAAAATTATCTGCCGGATACCCAGACCGTGGCGCCGATAACGACTCCATCTACATGGTGTACTGTCACAGGTACTTCTGACGAAGGCTATACTAATATCCTGCCTTTTTCGTTCCCCTTCTATTACAACAATTACCCCACACCTTATACGCAACTGACAGCAAGCACCAATGGCTTTGCAGCCTTAGGCTCTGCGCTTACCAGCGCAATGCCCAATAATGATCTGACGCTTGGTGGCGGCACCAGCAGGCCCATCTTGGCCCCGCTTTGGGATAACCTGAAGTTGAAAAATCCTACGCCGAATCTTACGATGAGGTATGTTGTTTTGGGTACGGCTCCCAACAGGGTATTTTCGTTGGAGTGGGTCGATGCGATCTTCCCCACTAATGCGAACCCAACCACTGCCTCGCTTTCATTTGAATTGAAATTGTACGAGGGCTATAACGTGATCGACTTTGCTTACTTTATACCCAACGGCGGTAGCACCTATGCCAACCCTTCCGCATCCATAGGTATCACAGCTGTCGCCACAGCGAGTCCCAACTTCCTGTCTGTCCAGTCGCCCACCAACCCGACAACTGTTAGTTCCGTTACGGAGCAGAAGAACATCGGCTCAGACCCGCCGTCCGGCCAGGTTTACAGGTGGTTACCGCAATGCCCGGCCCCAGCCAACATACTTGCCAATTGCATGAGCTATTTCAGTGCAGATCTTAGCTGGTCTACACCTGCATTCCCACCTAACGGTCCTGTAGGTTATGAATATATCGTCGATCAGCTGGCAAATTCGCCCACTGTATCCGGTACACCGATTACTACTCCTTATGTTACGGTTACAGGGCTCTCGCCGCTTACACAGTATTATGTACACGTTCGCACCAATTGCGGCATGGGTAATTATTCCGGCTGGGTTACATCCACTTTCACTACGGCGCCTTATTGTAGCCCTCCGCTGCTTTATGTGTCTGGTGTTTTCACCAATGTCAATACGGCCGGTGCTACAGTGAACTGGTCGGCCGCAAACATCACGGATTTCGAGTACGTACTCGATCAGACTCCTGTTGCCCCTACGGGTAATGGTATACCCACACAGCAATTACAAAAAACCTATACAGGTCTTTTGGCAGGTACCACCTACTATTTCCACATCAGGAGCGTTTGTACACCTTGCAATCACTCTCCGTGGGTCACGGTGGCATTTACTACACCCCCAAGGTGTACACAACCTACCAACCTTGCGATTAATAATGTTACTACTAACTCAGCCCTGTTGAGTTGGGATCCTGTTACCGGTGCCCTGGGATATCAATACGCGGTCGACCAGGCCTTCAATCCGCCTGTGGCTGGTACTTTTACAGCTAATACTACTGCCATAGCCGGTGGATTGCTGGCAGGAGCGGTTTACTTCCTGCACGTTCGCACCGATTGCGATAGTGGTAACTATTCTCCGTGGAGCACCGAGACATTTACCACTGCCGACCCGACTTGTCTCAAACCGAACAATGTGCATCAGACAGGTTATACACAAACGACTGCCACCTTTGCATGGAATGTCGTGAATGGAAACGCTGGCTACGAAGTAGTTGTTAATACGACACCTACCGTAAATTTCGGAGACGCAGTTAATTCTACGGGCTTCCCGGGCTACACTGCCACAGGTCTTACTGCTAACACGGATTATTATTTCCACGTTCGTACGAAGTGCAGTCCGAATCACCATTCAATTTGGGTGGATCTGCCATTCCGTACCGATTTCCCGCTGAATGTCACTCAGGCAGCGCCTGCTAATAGGCTCACCGTTTCAGCTTATCCAAATCCTACGGGCGATATGCTGACGGTAACTGTCGATGGTCCGCAAAATCCCGATGCAACGCTTGCACTGGAAGATGTCAACGGAAAGCTTATTACTTACGTGGCCATCATCGACGGCAAGGCCATAGTTGACCTCACTCCATTGCCGCAGGCCTTATACTTTGTTCGTTATACTGACAAGTATAACACTGACGTGATCAAGGTTTATAAGAAATAATTGACTTCTTAATTGATGATAAAAAAAGTCCTGCATTTTGCAGGACTTTTTTTTGTGCTGTGTAGGTTGTATTGCTATAAATTTTATTAAAACAACATTTGCAGATTTCAGAAAATTGCAGTTATCTTTGCTGCCCCAACAGGGTACGGATCGGTAGTTCAGTCGGTTAGAATGCCGCCCTGTCACGGCGGAGGTCGCGGGTTCGAGTCCCGTCCGGTCCGCAAAAAGTCTCACAACTGTGAGGCTTTTTTGCTTTTTTGAACACTGGCTTTACTATTTGTTCTTCGCAAAATTGCTGTGGTAGTTTTATCGGGCATTCGATTTAGGGAACATTACCCGGTCCGGCTCTTGCAGCAGTCGCGATAAGGCGAGCTTAATAATGTCGCTTCTGGTCTTCGATGAGTGTTTTGGGTCAACAAGATAGTTCACCGACGCTTCTACCCATGTATTCGCATTTATTCTGAAAGTCACGAAGGGATATTCCCTGATCACCAGCTCGTCAACCGGCGTTTGCTGCACCAATAGTTTTAGCTCTCTCACTTTCTCTTCCATACCGGATCCAAGCACTTCTTTAGCGGCCTCGCGCAGCGTTCCTTCCACGAAATTCAAGTCGCTCTCATAGGCCACATGGAAAGGCAGCTCATTCCAGATGTAAGGAAATTTACGCCATGAATAATTATATACCTCCGATTGCAGAACAAGTGTATTCGGGAAGCGGATAAGCCTCCCGCTAGGCAGGTCATTGGTCAGGTAGTCTCCTGCAAATTCCCAAAGTGTCGTGTCGAGATAATTGATCTCTACAACATCACCCTTGAAATCTGAGATCTGTATACGATCGCCCACTTTGTACGGATTTCGTGCGATGATATACAGCCAGCCTATAAAAGACGATATTGGCGTCTGCAGTGCAAAACCCAGGATCAGCGAAAACAATCCCAGCGAGACCGCCGCCGTATACCAGTTCTCGAATAGGAAAGCAATAATGATCATGAATATGCCCAGCACCGCAACGATTCGCACCAGTTTAATGAGGTTGTATTGGATCGCTTTAGAGTGGCTGTATTTCCCAACCAGCGATTGCATGTATTTTGATCCGCCAAGTACAATGAACGCAAAGAAGCCGGCAAGAAAGCTTCGTTTTACTATGGGCGCGCCATTATTGATGCCGTTAAAGACATGAAGTCGAAACAAGAAATAAAGTGCCAGGCAACAAACGGCTAGAGAAAGATATCCCCCCAGCCATAGCTTATGCGATGACCCGGCACGACTGACACTCCTTTGCTCGTCCTTAGTACTTTTTATATCCATTATTGATGTGTCGCTGCGCATAGCTTTAGCAAAAACATGCCATAGCCTTTTTTTTCTTTATAATTTCCTGTGTTACAATGAATATTTTTTACCAAAGGGCTATATAACCTTTCCATAAACTATTACGTTTGTGTTCATAAGAGTTGAGTATTCATGTGTTGGATGTGGATAAGCCGGTAGAGGAGATATATGGACAGATCAATAAACTGAAGGAGATGTCAGCCAAAAATCAGGTTGACATCACTAGTTCGCTCAAAGAGCTGGAAGATCTGCTCGAAAAGACACGCGGCCAGATATACACCAATCTTAGCCCCTGGCAGCGCGTGCAGCTAAGCCGCCATCCGGATAGGCCATACACGCTATACTACATAGAGAAAATATTCTCAAATTTCACAGAGCTTTATGGCGATAGGCAGGTGAAGGATGACAAAGCAATGGTAGGCGGGATGGCAGAGTTAGATGGTATGCCGGTAATGGTAATGGGGCAGCAGAAAGGTATTAATACCAAAATGCGCCAGCTGCGTAATTTCGGTATGGCTAACCCGGAAGGTTATCGCAAAGCACTCCGTTTGATGAAGATGGCGGAGAAATTCAATAGGCCCATTATCACATTGATCGACACACCGGGCGCATATCCTGGCCTTGAAGCCGAAGAGCGTGGCCAGGGCGAAGCTATAGCCCGTAATCTCTTCGAAATGATAAAGCTTACCGTTCCGGTGATCTGCGTTATCATTGGCGAAGGCGCTTCAGGTGGTGCACTAGGTATAGGCATTGGCGACAGGGTCTTTATGCTTGAGAACACCTGGTATACCGTAATATCCCCCGAATCCTGTTCCTCTATCTTATGGCGCAGCTGGAACTTCAAAGAGAAAGCCGCTGAGCAACTTAAACTCACCTCCGAAGACATGAGCCGCTTTGGCCTTGTAGACGGAGTAATACCCGAGCCCTTGGGCGGTGCGCACGCCAATCCCGAAGCCATGGCGCAAACTTTGAAACAGTACCTCCTGCAATCACTTGCCGAACTATCCCGTATCGATCCAGAGACCCGAATTGAACAACGCATTGGGAAGTTTTCCCGGATGGGTTTTTATAATGAAGTGGTTTAACAATTTTTAAAAACAATTTTTTACATGCAACAGCAATTCCGTGGCACGGGAGTAGCATTAATTACCCCTTTTCAAAAAAACGAACAGGTCGACTACAAGGCATTGGAGAAAATTGTCGACTATGTCATCTCAAATGGTGTGGACTTTTTGGTCGCACTGGGTACCACAGCTGAAACGCCAACGCTCAGCAGTGAAGAAAGGCGCGATGTGCTTGCCTGCATTATCGACAAATGTGCCGGAAGGACGCCGGTCGTTTGCGGTATCGGGGGTAACAACACAGCCGAGCTACTGAAGCAAATGAAGACCTTCGATCTTGCAAAAGTCGACGGCATTCTGAGCGTAACACCTTATTATAATAAACCTTCGCAGGAAGGTCTTTACAAACACTTCAAGGCAGTTGCAGACGCAACTGATAAGCGTATCATTCTCTACAATGTTCCCGGCCGTACGGGCTGCAACCTTTTGCCTGCCACCGTTATTAAACTGGCAAACGAAGTGAGCAATATCAGGGGCGTAAAGGAAGCCAGCGGTAACATGGCCCAGTGCATGGAGATCGTCCAAAACCGCCCTGATAACTTTGTGATCCTTTCAGGCGACGATAACCTTGCAATGGCGCATATAGCTATCGGCATGGACGGCGTTATTTCGGTAGCCGCCAACTGTTTTACACACGATTTTGCTGACATGATCAACCTCTCCATCGTTGGCAAGCTTGATAAAGCACGTAAGCTGCACTACAAAATGCTTACTGGTATTGATCTGCTTTTCGCTGACGGCAGCCCTGCGGGAGTAAAAACCGTCATGTCGGAAATGGGCCTTTGCGAGAATGTTTTACGTCTGCCTTTAGTGCCGGTAAGCGCAGCGGTAAAACAAAAGATAAAAGCATTTATGAACAACTGATATTTGCTGCCACGATAATAAAAGGGCTTCCAGTCGGAAGCCCTTTTATTTTATCAGATGATCCCGTCGAAATAACGATTTAATTACCGCCCGGTAACACTATCAAAAAACCACTGCAGGAATTTTGTTACCTCTTTGCTAAACCCTTGGGAGCCAGCCCCCATACCCGCACTATGAAACCAACGCCACTTTCGCGTTCTATTCTTCATATCCGCACAATATGCACTTAATGCAATCTTAATGTTGACTATTAACTCACCGTTATTCCCTTAAGATGCAGGTAACACCATGGTTATACTTTCGTGCGTTTGTAAATAAGATCGTATGCTTCGCGCTTTGTCACCATTGAAAAACATGAAATTCCTGCCCTTACATATCGCACTGTTGCTCATTCCCTTTATTATCAAGGCACAGCTGCGTATCAATGAAGTTTCGCAAGGCTCGGGAGGTACCCAGGAGTATGCAGAAATGGTGGTGGTAGGCACACGTACCTGTTCAGATAGCTGTGCCGATCTGCGTAAATGGATAATCGACGATAACAATGGCTGGCTCGGTGCCGGATCAGGGCAGGGTATAGCAACAGGGTGTCTGCGTTTTGCCGATGATCCCGTATGGTCCTGTGTGCCCTATGGTTCCATCATCCTGGTTTACAACGATGGCGATCACAACCCTTCCATTACTCAGCCTGATGATCCCACCGATGCTAATCACGATCACGTTTATATAGTCCCCGCTTCATCCATTTATCTGGAGCGCAATAGCTCCTCGCCTGTCTCTCCATCGATGCTCAACTATGTATATCCAAATACAGGTTTTACTGCAGGGGGGAGCTGGAGTAGCATGGGCCTTAATAACAGTGGGGATGCTTTCATTGTTACCAGTCCCGCCGATCTGACTACAGCCTATCATTCCTTTGGCTATGGTAACCTTACCAATTCTCCTGCCGCAGACATCTTTATTGCCACATCAGGCTCCGGTAAAGTATACTACCTTACCAACGATCAGTATAACAATGTCGCTAGCTGGGCAGTGGGTAGTGCGCCAGCCGACGAAACGCCCGGCGCGCCAAATGATGCGGCCAACGCAACCTGGATAAATGGTATGCTTGCACCGGTAACTGGTACCGTCGATACAGACCTCTACGCCTGTGTGACACAAGGGCACAGTTATTTTTTTAACGATCAAAATCTTACTGTCGCAGGTACTTACAATGATACCTTACCCACTGTCTCCGGCTGCGATAGCATCATAAAGCTGCATTTGAATGTAGTCGTGCCTTCTACTTACGATACTACCATCAGTTCCTGCCACACCATTATCTATCTTGGTAATCCATATAGCACCAGTACCGATCTGCACGATACACTGCACAGCTACCAGGGATGCGATAGTTTCTACCGCACTGTTCATATTTTGATACAGGGCGCGACACCGGTTTTTTATAACGACACTATAACCGGTTGCGGCCATGTTACCTACAACAATGTTGACTATACCACTACCACATTCCTTGGCGACACACTTCAAACGGTCGCCGGCTGCGATAGTGCTTTCCTCGGTACGTATATAGTAGTGTATAAGATCACACCGGTCACTACCAACGACACCTTTACAGGGTGTCGTGGGCTCATTGTGAACGATCATGTTTACGACTCCACTACGATAACAAGTGATACGCTGCACAGCGTGCTTGGTTGCGACAGCGCTTACCGTAGCCTCACGGTTATTATTTTGCAGCCGGATCCAATAACCATAATACCGGGTGATACAGCTATTTGTCCCGGCAAGTCCGTAACATTGAGAGCGTCTGGAACAGCCGATTTGTCCTGGCTGGGCTTTACCGCTCCTGATTCGCTTACCGTCACACCCGACAGCACTACCGTTTATGCTTCCGTAGGCACTAGTGCAAACGGTTGTAAAGACACGGCATCCGCTACCGTAACTGTTGAGAACTTTGTATTGAATCTCACTGCGTCACCCGATGCCGATGCGCTTACCGACGACCTATTCACATTGATCACAAGCGGTAATTTCCCCTACAATGTTAACTTATGGTACCCGCAATATCTCTTCCCGCATCAGCATGTTTACAGCCAGCAACTGGTGGCCGAAGAGACGCGTCGGTATACGGTTATCGCGCAGTCGAAAGCAGCAGGTTGTAAGGACACGGCAGCCATCACAGTGACCGTTCGCCCCGATCCTTATACGCTCATGCCCAATGCCTTTACACCTAATGGCGATGGGCTGAACGATTTTATTATTCCTATGTCCGAAAAGCCTTTCACCATACGGAAGTTCATTATATTCAATCACTGGGGCAATGAGGTTTACAACTATGCTACGGGCGATAAACGCGGGTGGAATGGCTACTATAAAGGTGTGCAGTGTCCGGAATCTGTTTATGCATATTACCTCGTGGTTGACTTTGCCAATGGTAAAACATTAGAAAAAAAGGGCAACATCACGCTGTTGCAATCACACCTGTAACCATTACTTAATACTGTCAGCTTCTCTTTTAATTCATTTGTAATTCGTGCCCTCTGTTATTCCTTTGAGGATAACACAGCCTTAATAATAAGTTCACTTTTTCCACTCAATGTGGCCCTGAGATTACAATAACATAAACACATGATGCTGTTTTTTAAAGCCGGCATAACCTCGTAGTAACACCGCGCCGATACTTTCGCATGTCAAACTCACCATGACTATGTTCTCCGGGGTAGCAGCAAAGAAACGCGATAGCTATGTTTTAAAAAGCAATAATTCACTATGTTATATGTACAAGTCCTTAACGATACTCATGTGCCTGACATGCTTTTGTTTTTCCGCAAAAGCGCAGATAAATGTTACAGCCAACCAAACAGCTAATACGCTTGCACAGAAGCTGGTGGGACAGGGTATTACCATTACAAATGCCGCACTCACTTGCCCGGCTATTGCAAATGGTACCTTCAAGGTGGTAAGCAGCAACCTTGGTCTTGATAGTGGTGTCATTCTTACAAGTGGCAGAGCCGCTACTTCCGGTAACAGCTATGGTTGCAATGGTCCGCAGGTTTACAATGGTAACAATGCGAATGCAAGCACTAACAATGGCGCACCCGGTGATGCGCTGCTCAATTCATTGGCAAACGCTACTACCCACGATGCTTGCCGCCTTGAGTTTGATCTCGTACCTAAAGGCGATTCGATCAGTTTCAATTATGTTTTCGGATCCGAAGAGTATTGGAAATCTACATGCAGCGGTTATAATGATGCTTTTGGTTTTTTCATTTCAGGACCCAATATCGTCGGTGTCCAAAACATGGCGCTCGTACCGGGTACTAACATCCCTGTTACTGTAAACAGCGTAAATAGTGGTGTGGCTGGGATACAGGGAAACATAGCCAATTGTCACGCTATGGGGCCGGGCTCACCTTTTCCCGCTTACTTCATAGATAATTCCACCGGCACCACTGTCACTTATTACGGCTTCACCAAGGTGCTTTCTGCCACTCATGCGGTGACACCTTGCAGCACCTACCACTTGATAATGACAATAGCCGATGCGGGTAACGGCCTTTACGACTCAGGCGTTTTTATAGAGGCCGGTAGTTTGAAGACTGCAGGGTTCAATGTGTTCGCTTCGGGTGCGAACAACAATTCGGATACCATGATAGTAAAGGGTTGTGCGCCCGGTAAGTTCACATTTACCCGGTCGATAAAGAAAAATACGCCGCAAACCTTGAAGTTCTTCATCGTAGGCACAGCAACTAATGCCACAGATTATGCTGCCATTCCCGATAGTGTCATCATACCCGCAAACGACTCGCTGGTCGATCTGCCGATAACGGGCCTGGTCACGGCGCCGAATGGTAACACCATCCTGAAGATATTATTGATCTCGCCTTATAGCTGCAATGGACAGGATATTATCGACAGTGCTTACATCAGGATACTCGATGCGCCCAAGCTCGATATCCTCACAGCCGATACCGCCATATGTGTGGGCGGCAGCGTTCAGTTGCACGTCGACGGAAGTGATTCTTTGACCTATATGTGGTCGCCCGCGACTAACCTAAGCAATCCTTCAGTAAAAGAACCCATAGCAACGCCTACAGCCAATATTACCTATACACTTACCGGCAACTGGGTCAGCATGGGTTGCCCTCAACTTACCGATCAGGTCACTATTAATATCAACCCGTTGCCACAGGTCACCGCAGGCCCCGATACTACTTTGTGTCCCGGGTCATCTGTACAGCTGTATACAACCGTAACACCTCCGTCCCCCAACTATATTTTCAACTGGCAAGGGCCTAATTCATTCACATCAGGCAGTTCAGGTCCCCTGCTTCAAAATTTTACCGCACAGGACACAGGCACTTACACCGTACACGTGAATATACAGGGCTGCCCTCCGGCAACCGCCGATGTGCACCTCCACCTTTTTCCATCCATCACGGTAGATGCAGGTTCTGATCTTTCTATTTGTGCCGGCACGCAGGTCGATCTGAACGCATTGGTTACGCCGCCTTCGCAGAACTACACTTATCAGTGGACCGGTCCTAATGGTTTCACCGCCGATAGTGCCAATGCTACCATACAGAATACCGCTATAACGGACACTGGCCTATATATCATAGCTGTTTCAGCTAACGGCTGCCCGCCGGTTACCGACGAGTTGTACATCAATATGATGTCGCCCATTACGCTCGAAGCGGGCATGGATACAGCCGTCTGCACCGGGGAAACCGTCCATTTCTATCCTTTAGTAACCCCGTCCGCTGCCAATCTGCAATATCAATGGTCGGGCCCTTCCGGCTTTTCATCAACCGTCGATTCTGCTTCGGTACCCGCCGTTACAGGTGCGAACAGTGGTGAGTACATTTTGTCGGTGATGTATCCCGGCTGTATACCTGTTACCGATTCAGTGCATGTGACGGTGAAACCCACACCTGCCGCGCCCGACGTTTCTCAGCTATCTCCGGTTTTTTATTGCCAGAACAACGATGCGGAAGAGCTTTTTGTCACAGAGCCTTTCCCATTATGGTACACCGATACCAGCTACCGTGGCTCGATAGTGCCGCCCACGCCCAATACCACCGGCCTTGGCGTGTTCAGCTACTACGTTTCGCAGGTTGTGGACCGGTGCGAAGGACTCAAGAGTGCTATTAAAGTGGTTGTGCAAAAATGTTGCGACGATAATATCATGATCCCCACTGCATTTTCCCCGAATGGCGATGGCCACAATGATGTGTTCCGTGCACCGGCTGGCGTTAATCATCGGCTGCAGTATATGTATGTCTACAATCGTTTCGGCCAGTTAGTGTTCAGCAGCGATTATGATCACCAGGCGTGGGATGGCACATTCAAAGGCCAGGCATGCGATGTCGGAGTGTACTACTACTATTTGTCCATTGAGTGTAAAGACGGCGCAATAGTAAAGCGCAATGGAGATATAACACTTGTACGATAAAAGCGAATCCCCTTAGTATAAAAAAACTTTTTATCATGAGAAAACACTTACACGCATTGTTTTTTGTGCTGTTTTGTTTCTGTTCCGCCAATTGCGCTGCACAGATATACAGTTACACTTCAGATGTTGGCGGTGCCCCCGCATTTGTTATCACAGGCCTTACAGCTTCCAATCTTACTAAGGTAGGGGGAGGCACCAATACCCCCTGCGCCTCCGGTTTCAGCGGTTTCACAGTACCCACCACTTACACGAGCTATAGTACCTCCGATCCGGCGATAAACGTAGACATCACTCCGGCCAACAGCTACGTAATGACCGTGACAAGTGTAAGCGTCGGTATCCGTCGGAGTGGTACTGGTCCTAACAATTGCCGTCTTGCCTATAGCGTTGATGGTGGGGTTACCTGGACCGATAAAGGAACGGATGATTTTCCTTACAACGGGAGTTGTGGCCAGTTGACCACCGCTACCTGGACATTTCCCTGTGCCGGTGGTGTCAAGGTAGGTTACCCGAATTATTTTAAGTTCAGATTATTCTATTTCAATTCGTCTAATAACGGCGGCACGACACAGGTTATGAATCTTACTTTGAACGGTTCTGTTACCAATACCTGCACACCGCCTACAGCTTCAATAAGCGGCAATGCAAGTTTCTGTAATAGTGGCAGCACTACTATTACTTTTACGGGTACACCTAATGCAACAGTTACCTACACTAAGAACAACGGCCCAAACCAAACAATACAACTCAATTGCTCTGGCACAGCTACGCTTAACACCGGCGTGCTCACACAGACCACGGTCTACAGCCTTGTAAGCGCTGCATTCGGTAACTGCTCGCAAAGTCAGACAGGCACAGCTACTGTGACGATCACAGTGCCACCGGTAATTACTACAACATTTACAAACCCTACAACCTGTAGCGGCAGCGATGGCAATATTACAATTAACGGCCTCACAACCGGCACTAGCTACACAGTGCATTATTTAAAGAATCTGTCCGCGCAAACATTCACTGCCACCGCCGCCGCCAATTCCATTGTCATTACAGGTCTTACGGCCGGTTCTTATACGAACATATATGTCACGGTCAACGGATGTAACTCCAATACGGTAGCCGGCCCGATCACATTGGTCGATCCTCCCACTCCTTCCATTAGCTCCGTTACCTACACCGATCCTACCACATGCGGCGGCACCGATGGTACAATTACGCTGCATGGTTTATTGGCCAACACAACATACACACTTAATTATGCGCTTAACAACGTTGCTCAGGGACCGTTCACTGTTACTGCTAATGCCTCGGGCGATATCATTATTGCCAACCTTGCAGCGGGTACTTATAGCAATATTACTGTAACGAGGTTTGGCTGCACTTCTAATGTCGCAGGGCCCGTTACACTCTTTAGTCCTCAGCCGCCGGTTATTACAAACATTACGTTTACCAACCCCACTACCTGCAATGGTACCAATGGTACTATTACATTGTACGGATTGCTTGCTAATACAACGTATTTCCTGTACTACACTTCGCCCACCGGTCCCGTTGGCCCGGTTCCGGTTACTGCCGATAATGCTGGCCATATACTCATCGGCAATCTGCAGGCGGGAACATACAGCAATTTTTATGTCACCTGGCTTAGCTGTACTTCCAACACGGTTGGCCCCGTTACGCTCGTAGCGCCGGTCCCCCCTGTGATCGCAAATGTTGCAGCGCAAAATCCCGCAACTTGTACTGGCGCCAATGGTTCATTGTTCATCACCGGATTGCTGGCCAACACAGCTTACACGGTTTTCTACAATTACAACGCGTCACCACAGTCTGTTGTGGTCACTTCCGACGCGTCTGGCAATGTGCTCGTTGCCAGCCTTATTTCTGGCACTTACGATAATGTCTATGTCTCGTTGAACAATTGCCCGTCTAACATATTTGCCGGTCCCTTTGTTTTGATCGATCCGGCACCGCCTGTTATTACTAGCAGCACCCATACTGATCCCACCACTTGTTTAGGCGTCGACGGCAGCATCGTTCTTCAGGGCTTGCAGGCAAGCACCTCTTACATTTTAAACTACAATAAGAACGCCGTTCCCCAGGGTCCGGTAAATGTTACTTCGGATGCTGCCGGAAATCTGAATATGACAAACCTGTCTGCCGGCACTTACGATAACATCAGTGTCACTCTTTCTAACTGTCTGTCTAATATTCTTGGACCTGTTACTCTCGTCGACCCCACAGCACCATCTATTACCAATTCCCTCGCTGCCAACCCCACCACTTGTGGCGGCACTCAGGGCAGCATAACGTTGTATGGCCTGCTCCCTAATACCGCTTATAGTCTTAATTACGACCTGAACGCTACACCGCAGGGACCGGTCAACGTTGTCAGCGACGCTACAGGCAATGTCACAATAAGCGGTCTGGCTGCGGGCATCTACAACAATATCTCTCTTACAAGGTTTGGCTGCCTGTCAAATGTTGTTGGTCCGTTTACGCTGGCCGATCCCGTTCCTCCGGCGCCACCGGCTGTAAGCAATGTTACTTATTGCCAGTTTGATGTCCCGCAACAGTTGACCGCTACAGGCATCAACCTGTTATGGTACAACGTGCCGACAGGCGGCATTGGTGACCCGGTCGCACCCACGCCTTCAACCGCAACGGCCGGGCTTACTCCATATTATGTAACCCAGACCACGAATGGTTGTGAGAGCCAGCGGGCGGTTCTGGTAGTAACAGTTAATGCAAAACCTGCTGCGCCTGTCGTTGTGACACCAGTTACCTACTGCCAGTATGAGCAGGCTATCGCACTTTCCGCAACAGGGCAAAATTTACTTTGGTACAACACGCCTACGGGCGGTGTCGGCAATGCTGCTGCTCCCATACCTTCAACAGCTGTTGCGAATTCCACAGATTATTACGTCAGCCAGTCACTGAATGGCTGCGAAAGCGATCGCTCGCAGATAACTGTAATAGTAGGCCCCACGCCTGCGGCCCCTGCAGTTATGTCTCCGGTTACCTATTGTCAGTTCGATGTCCCATCGCAGCCAATGAGCAGCTACGTTACGGGCAATGGCATTTTATGGTATACCGCACCGATAGGTGGTATTGGTGATCCGGTAGCACCTGTTGCGAACACCAATACGCCCGGCAGCACTACATATTATGTAACACAAAGCCTCGGTAATTGCGAAAGTTCGCGTTCAGCGCTCACGGTCAATATAAATCCGAAACCGCAACCGCCCACCACCTCCGACATTACTTATTGCCAGGGCGAGGTGGCCCCGCCGCTTACAGCTAATGGGCAAAACCTGCTCTGGTATACCATGGCTATCGGTGGCGTTGGTACTCCTTCACTTACGCCTTCTACCGCCACACCCGGCGCCATTATCTATTACGTTTCACAGTCTGTAAATAGTTGCGAGAGCGAACGCTCCGGCCTCACTGTTACGGTAAAGCCCAAACCATCCGTTCCGACAACTGCTGTTTCCTCATACACGTATTGCCAGTTCGATGCGGGTGCACTGCCACTCCTTGCAAATGGCGCCAACCTGCAGTGGTACGATCAGCCCATAGGTGGCACGCCGGTTGCAACTGCTCCCGTGCCTTCTACCACTACAGCCGGCACATTCACTTGGTATGTTACCCAAACCATGAATGGCTGTGAAAGTGACAGGCTACCCATCGTTGTCACGGTCAATGCAAAGCCACTGCCGCCGGTTGTTGCAGATGTCACTTACTGCCAGGGCGATGCAGCAACGCCGCTCACCGCCACAGGCCAGAACCTGAAATGGTACGATGTCGCATCAGGCGGCATACCACAACTAAACGCGCCTCTGCCGGTAACTGCCGATTCGGGTGTGTTCGTATGGTATGTAAGCCAGACTACCAATGGCTGCGAAAGTGATCGTGCAGCAATAAAATACATCGTATACTTCAAGCCCGACGCCGCTATTACTGCTCAGAGCGATAGCGTTTGTCAGCACGATACGCTGAGCTTCACATATCTAGGTAATGGTACAACTGCTTACGCATACAATTGGTCAGTGGCTGCAGGTGCAACTATCCTGTCCGGCACGGGCCAGGGACCTGTGTTAGTGCGTTTTGATGCAACAGGCGATCACACTGTTTCTTTGGTGGTGGACAACAACGGCTGCAAGAGTCCATTGGCAACTTATACTGTACACGTCAAAGATGCACCCGATTTTACGCTTACGGCGCCTACGTCTGCCTGCCCTGGAGATACCATTAGTGTCGGGATGAGCTATGTTGATTCGCCCGTTGACAATTATAACTGGAATTTTGATGGAGCAAAAATAATACCGGTCAAAAACCAAAGGCCAGGTGGCCCTTATCTCATCAAATGGGAGGCTCCCGGTATGCACACTGTTAGTCTGCTTGCCGGGCATAACGGCTGTTCATCGCCCCTGGTGGTCGATAGCGTCAATGTGTTCCCAAGACCGGAAGCTAAGATCATGGCGCAGAGCAGGGATAACATTTGTGCGGGCGATACTATTTTATTATCAGCGTCTACCAACGACCCTACCAACAAGTATTGGTGGTACCCCGGGCAATTCTTCGACAATGGCAATTATTCCGCATCCATACTTGGCGCTATCGATTTCACAACCTACGTGAAGCTGCAGGTGACCTCAGTTTATGGCTGTAAGGCCACGGATAGCGTATTGGTTACCACGCATTCCTGCTGTCATGTTGAGTTCCCCACAGCCTTTTCACCAAATGGCGATGGCAATAACGACAACTTCCGTCCCATCACTGTTCGCGATAACCCTGTAAGCTACTTCCGCATCTTCAACCGTTGGGGCAAGATCGTGTTCGAGTCACTCGACGTGAAGCATGGTTGGAACGGTGCGGTCGACGGTGTTGCGCAGGATATAGGTACCTATTTCTATCAGTTTCAATATAGCTGCGAAGGCAAGCTTGTCGAGCAGCATGGAGAGTTTACGCTGGTCAGGTAAGTCGTTCAGGATAAGATCAGGAGAGGGGGCATATATAGCCCCTTTTTCTATTGATATATATCCTTCAAATAGCCATAAGCCACCCTGTTATATCTTGGGGATTCCTTATCTTTGCAGCTCTTATTCGAAATAAATAAAACATTTCATTATCATGAGTACGATGACTCGTTCGAACATTGACTTCAAATTGCCTTACAAGGTTAAAGATATCAGCCTTGCAGAGTGGGGCCGTAAAGAAATAAAACTGGCTGAAGCTGAGATGCCCGGCCTAATGGCGATACGCGCCGAATATGGCGCACAAAAGCCTTTGAAAGGCGCTCGTATCGCTGGCTGCCTGCACATGACCATCCAGACTGCCGTGCTCATCGAAACCCTGGTTGAACTGGGTGCTGAAGTACGCTGGAGCTCTTGCAATATCTTCTCTACACAGGATCACGCTGCCGCGGCTATTGCAGCTGCCGGTATCGGTGTCTTCGCCTGGAAAGGCCAGAGCCTGCAGGAAGCAGACTGGTGTATCGAGCAGACATTGTTCTTCGGTAGCGAAGATCGCCCGCTGAACATGATCCTCGACGATGGTGGCGATCTGACCAACATGGTATTCGACAATTACACAGAACTGGTGCAACATATCAAGGGTCTGAGCGAAGAAACCACTACCGGTGTTCACCGTCTTTACGAAAGGATGCAGAAGGGTACATTGCCTATTCCTGCTATCAATGTGAACGATTCGGTTACCAAATCTAAGTTCGACAATAAATACGGTTGTAAAGAATCACTGGTGGATGCCATACGCCGCGCTACCGATGTTATGATGGCCGGTAAAGTGGCTGTTGTAGGTGGTTATGGTGACGTAGGCAAAGGCTCTGCAGAATCACTGCGTGGCGCCGGTGCCCGTGTTATCGTTACAGAGATCGATCCGATATGCGCCCTCCAGGCCGCTATGGATGGCTTTGAAGTGAAGAAGATGATCGACGCAGTGAAAGAAGCGGATATCATCGTTACCGCTTCCGGCTGCCGCGACCTGATCACTGAAAAGCATTTCAGGCTCATGAAAGACAAGGCTATTGTTTGTAACATCGGCCACTTCGATATCGAGATCGATATGGCATGGATCAATGGTGCCTACGGTCACACGAAGGACACTATCAAGCCGCAGGTAGATCTTTATAACATCGACGGTAAAGAAGTGATCGTGCTGGCTGAAGGCCGCCTGGTGAACCTGGGATGCGCTACAGGTCACCCAAGCTTCGTAATGAGTAACTCATTCAGCAACCAGACACTGGCACAGATAGAGCTGTGGAGCAACCACAGCAACTACGAAAACAAAGTGTATGTGCTGCCTAAACACCTCGACGAAAAGGTTGCACGCCTGCACCTTGCCAAGATCGGTGTTGAACTGGAAGAACTGACTGACGCCCAGGCCGATTACCTTGGCATACCGAAGAATGGCCCGTTCAAAGCTGAACAATATCGCTACTAGTAGCTCAATTCGATATTTTTCTAAGGGCACGCACTGCGTGCCTTTATTATTTTAGGTAGAGGAAGGCCGCGAGCATCACCACTATGCCCAATAGGTAACCCAGCCATACCTCCCAGATGCGGTGCATGCCCAGGAGCATACGTGCTGTGCCCACAATACCGGCTATTGCCAATGCGATAAAGAGCAGGGCCACCACGTTGACGGGGCTCACGATCATCAGCACGATGAGTATACCGATAAGTCCGCCCATGGCGGTGGTGTGCATACTGATCTTATAAAAGATATTGATGACGAAGAGCACAATAAGGGTCCAATAGCTGCCGGTCAGTAGTACACGAAGGATGAGCGGCGGTACCTGGTTATTACCGGGCTCCTTGCCAAGAGAGTTAAATACATGTGCCGCCCAGAAGTAAAAGATCATCGTGGCTATAAGGGGAATGACGCGCTCCTTCGCTGTGCGCAGGTGAATGCTCTGCACGAAGCCGAGGCCCTTCATCAGCAAGAGGCTGAAGAGCGGGAAGAAGAGGGTAGTAATACCGATGCTCGCCAACCACCTGTAAAACTGGAAGGGAGTGATGCCCGCAAAGCTAACAGGTGCAAATTTGTAGAGCACGAACGTCATGCCTGTGGGCACAAACACGGGATGGAAAATATAGGACACTATATATGCCATCACTCGCACGAATTTTGATTGCACCGGTTGAATCTCGCCTGTTGCCGGTACTGTAGCTGTATCGTTCATTAAGTGTCTAATATTGGTGAAAGCCATTTCCGCATTTCATCAGCGGATAGGCCCTTTCGTTGTACATAATCTTCAAACTGGTCTTTCTCGATATGGCCAATGCCGAAGTAAGTGCTCTCCGGATGACTGAAGTACCATCCGCATACTGATGCCGCAGGATACATCGCCAGCGATTCCGTAAGCTGTATGCCAGCATTTTCGGTAGCATTCAGCAGGTCGAAGAGTTTGTACTTCTCCGTGTGGTCGGGGCAGGCAGGGTAGCCGGGTGCCGGGCGTATGCCGCGGTAGCTTTCCTTTACCAGTTCCTCATTACTCAGGTTTTCTTCTTTTGCATAGCCCCAGTATTCCTTGCGCACTTTCAGGTGGAGCGTCTCAGCAAAGGCTTCGGCAAGGCGATCGGCGAGGGCCTGCAACATGATCTTGTTGTAGTCGTCATGAGCAGCGATGAAACGCTGCAGGTGTGGCTCTATACCGTGTATGCTTACTGCGAAAGCGCCAATGTGATCGCTTTGAACGGGGCTAATGAAATCCGCGAGAGAAAATTCCGGTTGGTCAGCGGCTTTCTTCACTTGCTGCCGCAAGTGTTCAAGCCTCTTCAGCTCATTACCTTTATCGTCGCGCACAATAATAGTATCGGGTGCAGGCCTGCTTGTTTGCCAGAAGCCTATTACCCCTTGGGCATTGAGCCATTGTTCCTTAATGATCGTATCGAGCAGGGCATTGGCATCGTTATATAGTTTAGTCGCTTCAGCACCTGCGTGCGGGTCGCTAAGAATGGCGGGAAATTTCCCCTTCATTTCCCATGCGATGAAGAAAGGTCCCCAGTCGATGTACTGCCTTATCTCGTTAAGATCGTAGTTGTTGAAGACTTGGGTGCCGGTGAACTGTGGTACAGGCGGTGTGTAACCGTTCCAGTCGATCTGCACGCCTTTTTGCTGTGCTTCTGTATATGGTATGTATTCTTTTACGCTTTTCTTGTTGGCGAAGTCGGCGCGTATCTTATCGTATTCCGCGCCTATATTATTCAGGAAGCCCGGCTTTTGTTCCTTGTTCAGCAGGTTGCCGGCCACGGTCACGCTGCGGCTGGCATCCAGCACATGGACCACGCCATTGTTATATTCCGGTGCGATCTTTACGGCTGTGTGCGTGCGCGATGTAGTTGCTCCGCCTATCAGCAGCGGCTGCTTCATGTTACGGCGCTTCATTTCCTTTGCTACATGCACCATCTCATCGAGCGATGGTGTGATCAGCCCACTCAGCCCTATGATATCTACATTTTCCTTCTCTGCTGTTTCCAGTATCTTATCTGCCGGTACCATCACGCCCATATCTATCACATCGTAGCCGTTACAGCCCAGCACCACGCCCACTATGTTCTTGCCTATATCGTGTACATCGCCTTTTACCGTGGCCATCAATATCCGGGCAGCTCCTCCTTGTTGTGCTGCGGGGTTGGTCTTCTTTTCTTCTTCAATATAAGGTGTCAGCCACGCCACGCTCTTCTTCATCACGCGTGCGCTCTTCACTACCTGTGGCAGGAACATTTTGCCGCTGCCGAAAAGATCGCCGACGACGTTCATGCCGTCCATCAGGGGGCCCTCGATCACCTCAAGCGGACGTGCGTATTTCTGCCGCGCTTCTTCAGTATCGGTGTCAATATAGTCGGTAATGCCGTTGACCAATGCATGCTTTAACCGTTCTTCAACAGTGGTACTCCGCCATGCATCGTCTTTCTTTTCTTCTTTTCCTTTTGCCTTCACCGTCTCAGCAAAGCTGACGAGGCGCTCAGTAGCATCGGGACGTTTGTTGAGTATCACGTCTTCGCACAGCTCGCGTAGTTGCGGCTCTATCTCATCATACACCTGCAGTTGCCCTGCATTTACAATACCCATGTCCATGCCGGCCTTTATTGCGTGAAGCAGAAACACACTATGTATCGCTTCGCGCACCGTATCATTGCCCCTGAAGGAGAACGAAACGTTGCTGACACCACCACTCACCTTGGTCAGCGGCATCTTTTGCTTTATGATGCGTGTAGCCTCAATGAAGTCGACAGCATAATTGTTGTGCTCCTCGATGCCTGTTGCAATCGCGAAGATGTTGGGATCGAAGATGATGTCTTCCGGGTGGAAACCAACTTTTTCCGTAAGTATCTTATATGCGCGTTCGCAGATGCTTACACGCTTTTCGAGCGTATCGGCCTGGCCGTTTTCGTCGAAGGCCATTACTATCACCGCCGCGCCGTAGTCGCGACATATGATGGCCTGCTCAATAAATTTATGTTCGCCCTCTTTTAGTGATATGGAATTTACGATGCACTTGCCCTGCACACACTTAAGCCCGGCCTCTATGATGGAGAACTTAGAGGAGTCGAGCATGATGGGGATCTTGGCAATGTCGGGTTCGCTCTGCAGGAGGTTCAGGTAAGTGGTCATTGCCAGCTCACCGTCCAGCAGGGCGTCATCCATATTCACATCGAGCACCTGGGCGCCGCTTTCCACCTGCTGGCGGGCTACGGAGAGGGCCTCCTCGTATTTGTTTTCTTTGATGAGACGCGCGAATTTTTTAGAGCCCGTAACATTGGTACGTTCCCCTACATTCACAAAGTTGGTCTCGGGCCTGACGGTCAGCGGTTCCAAACCACTGAGCCGGAGGAAAGGTCGTATATTAATCATTTGCAATAAATGCGATTCGAAAAGCGTTGCAAAGGTAACTAATAGCGGGCTATTTATAGGCTAAAAACGGGCGGCCAGTCCCATACAGATGATACCTTTGTAGCCGTAGCCAAGCTCAAAGAAAAAGGACAGTGGGCCGTTGCTTTTGATCCCAAGAGGAGTGAACTGCCCGTTTAAATGGGTGGACTGCTCATGGGTTACCTCGTCCTGAGCCAGTGGTTGCGTGATGTAAGGGCGGCTGTTGTAATAGTCTTTGCTAAGTGTGCTGGTGGCCCTGTACAACGTGATGCCCGGAGCAAGGCCACCGTACAGTTGAAAGCGCTGCTTGTCGATGACAATGAATGTAAACTCCAGAGCGGCGGTGTAGGCGCAACGGTCGTATTTGCCGATTATCGCATTGTCACTTTGCTTTGAGTAATTGGTACGGTTACCTTTTTGATAATCCGCACCCAAGGCGGCTCCTACCGCAAGCCAGTTAGCAACATAGTATCTGTAGGCAATAAAGTCAGCCCCTGAAATGATTTGAGGGAAATCGAAACCGGTGTCATAATTTGTCTTGATACCTATCAACTGGTCTGTGCTGAAGGCGCCTGCGCTGATGCGGATCTCGTGCCGGCCATACCATATTGCAGAGCCCAGGTCGTTGGTTGCAGGATTGTAATTATATTGTGCCGATGCAGTGGACAAGAACAGTGTGAATAATATGATTGTTGATAAAGTTTTGGTCATAATAAGATCTTATTGTTGATGAGCATAAATAGTGCCAAATCATAACCGTTCGTTGAGCACCTTACAAGCGCCCGGCAACGCCTAATACTATCATCCCCCTGTAACCATATCCCAGCTCGAAGAAAACAGAAAAAGGTCCGTTACTTTTTAGACCCAGAGCTGTCACCTGCCAGCACGGATAGGTGTCGCGCACATGAAGCGGATTGGAAGTTTGTGATAGATTGTAACCTACTACCGTCCTGTTATTCCAATAAGCAGTGTCAAAATAGGTATTGGCCTTATACAGTGTATAGCCGCCTTCGATGCCACCGTACATTTGAAAGCCAAAATCGTCGACATAAATAAAGGTGATGCCCAGGGCGGCAGACCAGGAGCAGCGATCATAGGTGCCAATGGTAAGGTTGGGATAAGTTTTGGAGTAATTACTGGCATTACCATTCTGATAATCGACTGCGCCAGTGAGGCTGATCGCCATCCAATCGACCGGGTAAAACCTATATCCAAGTGAAACGGCTGTAGAGATGGTCTTAGGAAAATCGAATTTTGTTTGTTCGGCCGTACTGATGCCTCTTATCTGGTCGGCACTGAGCGCGCCTATATCCAGCCTGATCTCATGCCGGCCAAGCTCTGAAACTGAGCTGTAGCTGCCCGGGTCGTAGTGGGAAAAACGAAAGTGTTGCGCCTCCGCAACATTCGTTATAGAAAAAAGCAGGAAAAAGGCTCTAAGTAATGTTTGACGCATACATATTAGTGTGTGCATTTGAGTGCATAAATAATGCCAAATTAATACCGGCAAAACCCCTTGCCGTGGCGTATCTCTACGCAGTCTTTCTTCGGCACTTCGCGGAAGCCATCGGGCGGCAGGCCGTATTTGGGGCTGCCGAACTTGCGCCGGGTAATCTTGTAGTAATAGAAAGTGTAGGGATCGTCAGGGTCGCGGGTGCACTTGGGAGGGTATTTTACTTCGGTGATCTGCGGGCCGATATCCCCCTGCTGTGCGGCAACAGCCGTTACCGCACAGCGTCCCTCCTCGAAGGAGGAATTCAGTACCGGTTCATTGCCTATGTATTGCCTATGCTGTGCCTGTGGGTTTTCTGTGGGGCTTCGATCGCCGGGAGCTTCCACATCCCCCTGTTCTGCGTCAACATTCGTTTCCGCAGAACGTCCCCCCTCAAGGGGGGAACCGTCATTTTCATCTCCCCAGTTGTAGGCGACCTCGTGGGATTTGATGCCGTTCATTTCGCGGCCCTGAAGGACTTCCTGAGCGTAGTCGGTGACCTGCTGGGCAAGTGTGATATCCCGGAGGCCGATGCGGGTGATGAGGTTTTGCATGACATCGATACTGGCGCCTACGGATACCTGCTTCTGTATATTATTAATGCAGACGATGAGCTTGCGCATGGTCTCTGCCTCCTTTAACGTAGGAAACCGGTTGCCTTCATCACGTGCATCGATCGCCTCGTTGAGTGCGGCTAACTGGTTGAAATACTGCTCGACAAGAATGGCGGGTGTGCGCCGTGCTGCCAGTTTTATTTCCTTCCATTTGCCATGTTTGACCCACAGGTTTACTGTTTTAGGGTCAACGCCGACGCGGCGGGCAATTTCGGCCTGGGAATGATCTGTAGCGAAAAAGAGATCGCGTGCTGTTTGCTGTTCGGATGATTTTTTCATAGTTGTTTAGTAGTTAGTAGTTAGTAGTTAGTAGAGAGTATTTAGTCGTAAATCTTAAGTTGAAAGCTGTATTTGCAATATGTAAGCGCGAGGGGCACAAGTATGCTATCCTCATGGCCGCCCTACATACTTGCGCCGGTAGAGTATTTAGTCGTAAGTCATAAGTTGAAAGCTGTAATTGTAACATGTAAGCGCGAGGCGCACAAGTATGCTATCCCCCATGGCCGCCCTACATACTTGCGCCGGCAGAGTACTTAGTCGTAAGTCGTAAGTTATAAGTCATATGTCGTAAGTCGTAAGCTTTATTTGCAATATGTGAGCGGGAGGGGCACAAGTATGCTATCCTCATGGCCGCCCTACATACTTGCGCCGGCAGAGTCGTAAGTTATTAGTCATAAGTCATAAGTCGTAAGTCATAAGTCATAAGTCGTAAGTCATAAATTGAAAGCTGGAATTGTAACATGTAAGCGCGAGGGGCACAAGTATGCTATCCTCATGGCCGCCCTACATACCTGCGCCGGCAGAGCCGGCAGAGTCGTAAGTTGTAAGTCGTAAGTTATAAGTCATATGTCGTAATTCGAAAGCTTTATTTGCAATATGTGAGCGGGAGGGGCACAAGTATGCTATCCTCATGGCCGCCCTACATACTTGCGCCGGCAGAGTTATTAGTCATAAGTCATAAGTCGTAAGTCATAAATTGAAAGCTGGAATTGCAACATGTAAGCGCGAGGGGTACAAGTATGCTATCCTCATGGCCGCCCTACATACTTGCGCCGGCACAAGAGTACTTAGTCGTAAGTCGTAAGTTATAAGTCATAAGTCGTAAGTGTTAGCAGAAAGCTGTATTGCGACATATGGACGCCAAGGCATGCTAGGTGCTAAGGCGCATCCAGATAATATGATAGTTTAAGGCTCATAAAATGATAATTTCCCTGCAAAGGTCGGACGGGGTTTTGGATGGGACAAATAAGGATATCCACATTTTTAGTTTGCAAATATGCCAATGTGAGAATGTGCAAATTGATAGTGTTCGAATGTGAGAATATGTAAAATTGACGGTGGAGGCGAGATGAATGTATCACCTGCGGCGGGGATGACAAAAACACTTAGGAGATATGATTAATTATATTTTTTCTGTATTTTTATATTGTGAAACCTGTTGTCGCCACCTGTCTTTTATTCATGCTGAACTGCCCGCTTTTTTGCTATGGGCAGGGTGAAAATAATATCTGGTGTTTCGGATACCAGCTAGGATTGGATTTTACCGGCGGGCCGCCGGTGCAGATTACCACGCCAATGATCGCGGTCGAAGCTTGCGGATCCGTCTGCGATCCGGCAGGCAATCTGCTTTTTTACTCCAATGCCAATGAGGTTTATGACCGTAACAACAACATAATGCCAAATGGCAGCGGACTACAGGGGGGTACTTCCTGCACACAGGGTGTCGCTATCGTCCAATCGTACGCCAACGCAGATCAGTATTTCCTGTTTACAATGGATAACGATCCTGCATATCCTGCTACGACAGGATACCTCCATTATTCAGTGATCGACATGACGCTCAATGCAGGACTAGGCGATGTGATAGTGGGACAAAAAAACATCTTGCTTGATAGTGGAATGCTTGAGAAAATGATAGTGGTGAGGGGCAGCGGATGTTTTAGCTGGCTGTTGGTGCATCATATGTCGTCACCGCTTTTTCATGCCTTTAAAATCGATGCCTCCGGATTAAACACCAATCCCATCGTTTCAACTTCGGGTTTTCACAATAGCAATAACTATTATGCCCTCGGTGAGATGAAGGTGGCGCAGGGGGACAGTATTATAGCATTAGTTACTTATTGGAACCCCATTTTAGAACTGCATTCCTTCAACAATAGTACAGGTGTCGTCTCCAATGGTGTTGATCTTGATTCGTCATTGATTGCTGGTAGTACCTGGTACGGGATCAGTTTCTCGCCTGATGGCAGCAGGTTATATCGCACCTGTTTTTCAAATCCCGTAGGTCTCTACCAGTATGATATGAGCCTGATGCCGAACGTGGCAGCTGTCTATAATTCGAGGACACAGATCGCTAATCATTTATACCATAGTATGCGCATTGGGCCTGACAATAAGGTTTATGTTTCGGACGGTAACGAGGTGCTATGGGCAGTTAACAATCCCAACGCGCTGGGGCCGGCCTGCAATTTTGGAATGACCAATTTGACCGGTGCGATCGGGATAGGAAATAATTTCGTGTCCCACGTGGTGGCGCAATCCAGCATTTATTCCCATGATACCACAGTCTGCCTGCACTTTAATACACTGACTCAATCGTCGGCAGCTGGCTACATAACTTATCAATGGAGTGACGGTAAAACAACACAATCGGATACCTTCTCCGCTACGGGCACTAAATGGGTGGTGGCAACTCAGAGTTGCAGTATCAGGGTAGATACCTTTCATGTGACGGCGATGCCCTTTAGCCAAAACACGGCTGTTACGGACACTTCAGTATGTTTTATCAATAACGTGCCTGTGGTTACCGCGCCGGGAGGGTATACTTCGTATGCATGGAGTGACGGCTTCACACAACAACAGGATACGTTCAGCGCTCCAGGCACAAAATGGGTGATAGCAAAAAATGTAAATGCCTGCACGGAGCTTACCGATACCTTTAAAGTGCACAGCAGTTTAGACACGACAACATATGTTACCGATACCACCCATTGTGTAGCCTATTCGCCGATCACGATCTTTGGCCCGGCCGGTTATACTACTTATTTGTGGAGCGATGGCAAAACCACACAGGTGGATACCTTCTTCTCAAGCACTACAAAATGGGTGCGCGCTCAAAACGGCTGCAATATTTTGATAGACACGGTACATTTTACAGCGACGCAGGTGCCGCAGGATTCGGTGACTATGCTGGGAACGGATACTGCAATATGTTTTGAAGCAGGCGCAGTGAGCGTATCAGCCCCGGCGGGATATACCTACTATCTTTGGAGCGATGGAAGCACACAACAGGTTGACGTTTTTACAGGTCCCGGTACTAAATGGGTTTACTCGCAGCGTTTGTGCTATCTTTTTGTGGATACCTTCCTGGTCCATTCCGCAGGCACTGACACGCTGAGGGGGAGGGTGGACACGACGCTATGCTTCAGCAGCGGAGTGCGCCTGAGCGCAGCGCCGGGCTACCTGAGCTATCAATGGACTGACGGTAATACGGGACAAACAGACACCTTCAGCTACACGTCGACAAAGCTGGTGTATGCACATAAGGCATGCGCCGAACGAGTTGATACGATGCATGCGCAATTCATCAACGATCTGAGTGTGAACCTGGGACCGGATACCGCCATTTGTAAGGGCGAGAAGGTGGTGCTGAATGCGACAAACACAATTTACAATACGGCAAAGTACCTATGGCAGGACGGTAGCACCAATGCTACCTATACTGTGACCAGTGGCGGAGATTATGGTGTGAGTGTGAGCGTGGGGCCATGTACTGTGAGTGATGTAATCAGGGTGCATGAGAAGGTGATAGACGTGAAGCTGGGTAATGGACTGATACCCTGCCACGAGGACTCGATAATACTGGATGCGGGTGTGGACAATGCGAGCTACCTGTGGCAGGACGGCAGCACGAGGCGTACTTATAAGGCAACGAAAGAAGGAAGCTACAGCGTGAAGGTGATGCAGGATGACTGCAGTACTACAGCGAGCGTGACGGTGCGCTTCGAAGGATGTGACTGCGTGGTGGTATTGCCGACGGGCTTCAGTCCGAATAACGACAGCAGGAATGACAGGTTCGGTCCGACCATCAATTGCCCGGTGAGCAGTTTTAAGATGATGATCTACAACCGCTGGGGCAACGAGGTATTCGATAGCGAGGATGTGAGCAACAGATGGGATGGTACGGTTAAAGGCGTACCTGTTGATGGAGACACGTTCAACTACTATATAGAGTTTAAAGACGGTGAAGGAAAGACTTACTATTACAAAGGCACAGTTACACTGGTGAGGTAGTTGTGTCAGATCACCGTCCACTAATTGCTGAAAATAGCCTTGCCTTCCTCGTCGATGACGAAGTGTCTGCAGATACCCGCTATGTGCCACTTGGTGCTGTTCGCTTTTTTGTCGAAAGATTCGTCTGAAAAAGTGTTAACCCGGCAGTCGAGGCTGCGGGCCAGGTACTCTTCATCGTTAATGATAATACGCCAATAAAAATCGGTATCGCCGTGCATGGTATTGAAGCGTATCTTGAAAAAGATATTGTCGTCGAGTGATATCGGTGTCATCAATGTGCTTTTTGTAGTGCTGATTCCAATTTTTTGAACATTTCATCTATCTCTCCAAGTGAGCAGGTGCCTACGCTGAGGCGGTACCAAGGCGATTGCCTGTCGGCGCCGAAGGCATAGAAGGGCACGAGGGCCAGCTTCGCCTCATCCAGCAGGTAACTCGTTACATCGTTCTGCGTTTCCAGGAAGCGGCCATTGGGGCTCCGGCCCTTGAGGTCGATCCTGATGGTGAGATAGATGGCGGCTTGCGGTGCAACGGCATCTACAGGGTATCCTTTATCCTTAAGTGCTTTGAAGCCGTTGTATATCTTCACCAGGCGCTCTTCGAGTGCTGCCTTAAAGCCCGACAGGTAAGTGTCGATGGCCTGCTCCTCGCTCATGAACTGTGCTGTGGCTTTCTGTTCGGCCATTGGCGCCCATGCACCGATGTGGCTAAGGAGCGCCTTCATTTTTGCTATCACCTTGGTGGGGCCCAGCGCCCAGCCCACGCGCACGCCGGTTGCAGCAAATGCCTTTGATATCCCATCTACGAAGATTGTATATGGTTTTATTTCCGGCCGTAGCGCTACGGGGTTGTAGTGTACTGTGTTGCCATAGGTGAGTACCCAATACATCTGGTCGAACATGATGTAGAGCTTTTTGGCATCGGCACTGCGCCTGCTGTTTTCTTCCAGCACCATATCGCATATCTCTTCCAGCGTTTGCTTGTTAAGCGTAGTGCCGGTAGGGTTTTGCGGTGTGCAGAGGCAGATGAGCGTTGCGTCTTCTATATGCGGCCTTATGTCGTTTGCCGTTGGCATAAAGTCATTTTCCGGCAGCGCTTCCACTACACAGTGGCGGCCGTGGTTCATGTGGGTGTAGTGATTGTTGTTCCACGATGGGACCGCATAGATCACCTTATCGCCTTCGTCGACTATTGTTTTGAAAACAGAATAAATAAGCGGTCTGCCGCCTGAGGCTACCAGTATTTCGTTAGCAGCATATTGAATGCCCTCGCGCTTGGCAATGAAGGCGGCAACTGCCTGCCTGAGTTCCAGCAGGCCATCGCCGGGAGGATAATTGGTGTAATGTTGCTTATAAGCATCGATGACGAGCTCCTCAAGTCGCCCGGGGATAGGGAATATCTTCGGGTCAAAGTCGCCGATGGTATAGTTATATATTTTCTCTCCCTGACGGATGCGGTCGGCGATCTCATTTCCGAGACGGACGATCTCGGAACCAGTAAGCGATTCTGACAGTTGGCTTAATAAACTCATCTATCGTAATATACTAATAATGGAACAAATGTATTGAACCAGCGCAAAATTGTAAATTTACTTACACCACTAAAGACCAGGAAATATGTCATATCCTTATAAAATCGGTTCAAAAGAAGCATACCAGGCCGCATGGAAGAGAAGCGTGGAAGACCCCGAAGGGTTCTGGGCCGATGTGGCTGGCAATTTTGACTGGAAGAAGCGTTGGGACAAAGTGTTGGATTGGAATTTTACAGAACCAAACGTGAAATGGTTCGTTGGCGGGAAGCTGAACGTCACTGAGAACTGCCTGGACCGGCACCTGGTGGAACGGGGTGACGAGGCGGCTATCATATGGGAGCCTAATAATCCTAAAGAGCAGTATCGCACACTCAGCTATACAGAGCTGCATGCAGAAGTATGCCGTTTTGCGAATGTTCTAAAGAACAATGGCGTACGCAAGGGAGACAGGGTGTGCATATACATGGGTATGGTGCCTGAACTGGCAATTGCCGTGCTGGCGTGTGCAAGGATAGGCGCGATACACTCTGTGATCTTCGGAGGTTTTAGCGCAAAAAGCATTGCTGACAGGCTGGTGGATGCACAAGCGGAGTATATAGTGACAGCAGACGGGGCATACCGTGGTGCGAAAGATATACCGCTGAAGAGCGTGATCGACGACGCGCTGGACCAGGTGGACATTGTAAAAAAAGTAATCGTGCTGCTGCGCACCAAGACGCCGGTGAGTATGATAAAGAACCGGGACGTGTGGTGGGCGGATGAGATGGCGCGAGCGGATGCCGCTTGCCCGGCAGAGGTAATGGATGCTGAGGACCCGCTGTTCATACTCTACACATCAGGATCGACGGGGAAGCCAAAGGGTGTGGTGCATAGCAGCGGCGGGTACATGGTGTATGCTGCGTACAGTTTTGTGAATGTGTTTCAGTATGAGCCGGCGCAGATCCATTTCTGCACGGCAGATATAGGGTGGATAACGGGGCACAGCTATATAGTGTACGGTCCGCTGTGTGCGGGTGCTACCGTTATGATGTTTGAAGGGATACCGACATGGCCGGATGCGGGAAGATTTTGGGATATAGTGGACAAGCATAAGGTGAACATTCTCTATACTGCGCCAACGGCCATACGCAGCCTGATGGCCTACGGTACGGAGTGGGTGGACAAGCATGACTTGAGCAGCTTAAGGATATTGGGCTCGGTAGGAGAGCCGATCAATGAAGAGGCCTGGCATTGGTTTGATAAACATGTTGGCAAAGGCAAATGTCCTATAGTAGACACCTGGTGGCAAACGGAAACCGGTGGTATTATGATATCGAACCTGGCAGGGGTGACGCCGGCAAAGCCATCGTTTGCCACACTGCCCCTGCCAGGTGTGCAGCCGGTATTAATGGATGAGAAGGGCAATGAAATAGAGGGTAACGATGTGAGTGGCAACCTGTGCATTAAATTTCCCTGGCCGTCTATCATACGGACAACCTATGGCGATCATGAGCGCTGCCGTGCCAACTATTTTGCAGCTTATCCGAATTATTACTTCACCGGCGACGGATGCTACATGGATGTTGATGGCAATTACAGAATCACCGGGCGGGTGGATGATGTGCTGAACGTGAGCGGACACAGAATAGGAACTGCTGAGGTAGAGAACGCAATTAATATGCATGAGGGTGTAGTGGAAAGCGCGGTAGTAGGTTACCCGCACGACCTGAAAGGGCAGGGTATCTATGCCTACGTGATACATGATAACACACATGATGAAGAGCTGACGAGACAGGATATTCTGCAAACGGTGGCCCGTATTATCGGGCCGATTGCAAAGCCCGATAAGATACAATTCGTGAAAGGCTTGCCTAAAACGAGAAGCGGGAAAATAATGCGCCGCATACTGCGTAAGATAGCCGAGGGCGACATGAGCAATATGGGCGACACGACAACGCTGCTGGACCCGCAGGTAGTGGATGACATAAAAGAAGGAAAGCTGTGAGCGGTACGGAAACGTTTGCGGGCAGGGTGCTGCGCCTTTTTAAGAAAGTAGACTATAAGGGTGCATTGCCGGAGGGTATAGCGATCATGAACCCTTACAAGGATAAGCGTGTAATGGTTTGTGTGAAGGCCTTTTACAATAAGTATTATGGAGACAACAATAGGCGTAGACTGATACTAGGCATTAATCCAGGACGGCTAGGAGCGGGTGCTACAGGCATTCCTTTTACGGATCCGAAGCGGCTGATAGAAAAATGCGGGATACCATATGCAGGAAAACTTTTGCATGAACCCTCCTCGGTATATGTGTACGAGATGATAGAAGCTTACGGTGGCGCTGAGGCTTTCTATGCCGATTATTATATCAGCTCAGTGTGCCCGCTGGGGTTCGTAAAGATGGACAGGCAAGGTAAGGCTACCAACTACAATTATTTCGATAGTAAAGGACTGATTGGAATGCTACGCGATTTCATTGATTGGAATATTAAAGAGCAGATAAAGATAGGTTGCGATACAGACAAGGTATTTTGCCTGGGCTATTCGAAAAATTATCAATTTCTGTCACAGTTGAACAAGGAGAACAAATATTTCGGGGAGATCGTTCCGTTGGAGCATCCCCGGTTTATAGTACAGTATAAGTCGAAAGAGAAGGACAGGTATATAGCGGATTATTTGAAGAAATTAGCTTGAGTGATTATCTTGTTGTATGCCTCAATCGCTGCCGCTTTCCAAACGACCTGTTGATATCGCACTGATCGTTTTCTTTATCATCAATCTTGGCTTCATTACCTATATAGTGGATATCGAGCAATTGGTTATCGCGCACCCGGAAAAATTTCAATACCCGGTGTGGCCACCAAAAAGTATGGTGGACCTGGTGCACTGGTATGGCAGCAATTTTGACCCTGTACTAATGGCGCGGCCGGCATGGTGGCGTGCTACAATATGGATCGATGCATTGTTCTTCGGGCCGTTCTACGCGGCGGCTATCTATGCATATGCGAAGGGAAAAAACTGGATACGCTTTGGCAGCATTGTGTGGGCATCAGTTATGCTCACAAATGTCACTATAATACTGTTTGAAGAATTTTGCGGCGAACATGTGACCCCCGCACCGGGCAGGGTGTTGCTGGCCAATGCGGCCTGGCTCATCTTTCCGGTTATAACATTATGGCGCATGTGGGGCTCGGTAAATCCCTTTTCTCCCAGGCAAGACTCATGAGCCCGCCGGTGCATGGATAATGTGAACCTTTTGTGTTCCGATAAAGTTCAGCCAATCTTCCAATTGCTGTCCTTTGATCACGCGGGGGAATTTGTTCATCGCTCCTACTTTCCCCTTTGCATTCATATAGTCATAGAATACATTGCTGGGCAGTATCTCAACAAATATTTCTTTGAGGGCTGATGTTCGTTCCACCGCATAATCGTCATTAATATCGCAGAGGGTTTGATCAAGCAGCCTGCGCACTTCTTCAGGATCGACCGTGGGATCGTCGCAGCCAATATACCAGCGGTGGGCAAAGAGTGTATCGTATTTAAGTCCTTCTACAGTGAACTCGCGTATAGTTATTTTGAGCTTTTTCGAAACAGTGTCGATGGCCTTGTTCATATTATCCACCGACATGTGCTCGCCGCAGAGGCTGAGGAACTGCTTAGTGCGACCCGTGATGATGATCTCGTGTTCTTTTGGGTTGGTGAAGCGGATAACGTCGCCTATAACGTAGCGCCAGGCCCCTGAACAGGTACTGATCATCACAGCGTAGTCGGTATTCTCCTGCACTTCATCGATCGTTAGTGTATTGGCGCCCGCTTTGGGGTTGCCATCCTCATCGAAGTTTTCGGAGGTGAAGGGTACGAACTCGAAGAAGATACCTGCATTGAGTACCAGCTTAATACCCGGAACGCCCGGCCTGGCCTGGAAACCAAAAGAGCCCTCGGAAGCCATGTAGGTCTCGATGAACTTGATGGGCTTACCCAATAGTTTTTTAAAGCTTTCCCGGTAGGGTTCGAACGACACGCCACCGTGTATATATATGGTGAGGTTGGGCCATATCTCGTGAATATTCTTTACGTTATGGTATTTGATGACCTGTTCCAGCACTATCTGTACCCAGGCCGGCACGCCGCAAATGGTACCCACATCCCATTTTTTTGCATTGCGAACGATAAGCCTGATCCTGTCTTCCCATTTGGGGCGTTTTGATATACGCTGGCCCGGCTTGTAGAGCATGGCCGACATCCAGCGGGGCATGTTCTTGGCGCTGATGCCGCTCATATCCCCTTCGTAGTATTCGCCGCGCTCAAAAAGAGAGGTAGTACCACCCAGCATCAGGATACCCTTTCCGAAAGCTGATGCGGGTACCTTGAAATCGGTCATGCTGTAGAGCTGCTTGAAACCCACCTTTTTGATAGACCGGATCATATCCTGTGTGACAGGTATGTGCTTGCTGGCAGACTCGGAAGTGCCGGAGCTGAGCGCGAAGTACTTGACCTTGCCGGGCCATGTTACATTCTCCTCACCCTCGCGGCATCGATACCACCATTGCTTATACATTTCGTTGTAAGTATAAACAGGCACCCGATCGCGGAAGGCCTTTACGAAATCAACCTCACGGCTGAGTATATTATTGAAACCGTAATGTTTTCCGAACGCTGTATATTGACCGCGCTCCAGGAGCTGGCGGAGAGTGTGACGCTGATAAACTATGGGTGATGCTACAGGAAGATGAAATTTTTTCCTTACTTCTAATGAACGTGCTATAAGATTACCTAACAATGCCATTTTTGCCTGAGGGCTTAATAATTTGTTTTTCTAAACTGCCTACAAAATTAACCAATCCAACCTGCTTTTTCGGAGTTTGCATGTATATTAATAATAATATAATTAAGGTTTAACAATAAGTAAAAAGGCCAACGGACGCTATATTTTTACAGTTACCGCGCAAAATGAAGGGATGGTGTTTTTGGTTCATCCTTCGCTACCTTTGCGCACACATTTATGACCGTACAGATATCTATTGTCAACAAGTCGCCGCACGCGCTGCCTGAGTACCAGACTGAAGGTTCGGCAGGAATGGACCTTAGGGCCTGGCTACCCGAGCCCGTGTCGTTGCGGCCCATGGAGCGCAAACTGATACCAACAGGCTTATATATGGCGCTGCCACAGGGCTATGAGGCGCAGATAAGGCCGAGAAGCGGCCTGGCAATAAAAAGGGGTCTAAGCCTTGTGAACACACCCGGTACAATAGATAGCGATTACAGGGGGGAGATAATGGTGCCGATCATCAACCTAAGCACCGAAGTGCAGGAACTGACGGACGGCGAACGGATAGCCCAGATGATAATTGCCAAGTATGAGCGTGCGGAGTGGCTGCCGGCCGAGAGCCTGGATGAAACAGTGCGCGGCGCAGGCGGTTTCGGGCATTCGGGAACGCATTGATAAATCAAAAGTCAAATTCAAAAAAGTTAAAAAGAAATCAATGAACATTATTATTCCAATGGCGGGTATGGGCAAGCGAATGAGGCCGCATACCTTAACCACCGCTAAGCCATTAATACCTATAGCAGGCAAGCCGATAGTGCAGCGCCTGGTAGAGGACATTGTAGCTACCTGCAATGAAAAGATCGATGAGATCGCTTTTATCATTGCTCCCAATTTTGGGAAGGAAGTAGAGGATCACCTGTTGAAGGTGGCTGAAGCGCTAGGCGCAAAAGGCAAAATTTGCTACCAGGAACAAGCGCTTGGCACTGCGCATGCAATATTGTGTGCTTCAGAAAGCCTGGATGGCAACGTATTCATTGCCTTTGCCGATACACTGTTCAAGGCCACGTTCCGTATCGACACCAGCAAGGACGCGATCGTCTGGACACAGCGCATCGACGACCCATCGGCCTTTGGCGTGGTGAAGCTCACGAATAATAACCAGATAGAAGCCTTTGTGGAAAAGCCCAAGGATTTCGTATCAGACCTGGCGATCATCGGGGTATATTACTTCAGGGATGGGCAAAGGCTGAAAAAGGAGTTACAGCGGCTGCTGGATGAAGACATCAAGCTGAAGGGCGAATACCAGATAACCGATGCCATGGAGCATATGCTGCAAAATGGAGTGAAATTCTATATGGACCAGGTGGACGAATGGCTGGATTGTGGCAATAAGGATGCTACCGTGTACACTAACCAGCGGATACTGGATATAAAGAAAGATAAGGAGCCGTTAGTGTCGGACAGCCATAAGACTCAGAATGCGCTGATCATTCAACCCTGTTTCATAGGTGAGAATGTAAAGATCAGCAATTCGGTGATCGGCCCGTTCGTATCTCTCGAAGAGGGTGTGGAGGTCCACGATTCGCGTATTACCAACAGCATTGTGCAGGCTAACACTGTTGTTAAAAATGCTGTCATTGACAATTCCTTATTGGGTAAAAGCGTAAATTACAGCGGAAAGCCAAAGGAACTGAGCCTGGGCGATTTTTCAACGGAATCATGAAGCTGCTGAGCCGGACAGGAATTCTCCGAACGATAATACTATTACCTGCAAGTTGTTTTGCACTTGGCGCCTATGGGCAAGACCTCAGCGTGCCCATCACCAGGGAAGAGGGCCGTGCAGATTCTATGTATTATGACGCGATAAAGGCGCGTATGCTGGACGATGACAAGCAGGAAATGACCTTGCTACAGGGTGTGATAGCCATGAAGCCACAGGAAGCAGCACCCTATTACGACCTCTCCCGTCTTTACATGAAGGAGAAGAACCTTGCGAAGGCAACAGAGAATGTAAAAAAAGCAATAGCCCTGAATGATAAGAACAAGTGGTATAAGGAACAGTATGCTAACATACTGGGCATGGATAACCACTATGAGGAGGCGGCGGACATTTATGGTGGGCTGGCAAAAACAGAGAAACAAAATAACGATTACCTTTTAAAAGCTTCTTTGTTGTATGAGCGCGCCGGTAAGCATAAGGAGGCGCTGGCGATACTGGATAAACTAATAGAAAAGACGGGGGACGACGAGAACTACCTGATGCAAAAGCAGCAGATATACCTGAAGATGAACGACCTGGAGAGCGCTGCAAAGGTGACGCAAAGGCTGATAGACGACAATCCGACAGAAGGCCGCTACTATGTGTTGCTGGCAGAGATGTATGAAAATAATAAAGAGCCGCAGAAGGCCCTGGAAGTATACAAAAAAGCGCAGCAACAATTGCCCAATGATGCCGACATACAATTTGGTGTTGCCGAATATTACAGGCGCACTAATGACACGGTGAACTACAGTGCTTACCTTAAAAAACTGGTTACCAATAAAGACCTGGACGCTGAGGCGCAAATGGGCATGCTGATAGAGCTGATACAGCAGGCCGGCGACGATAGCCTGAAAAAGCAGGAGACGATAAAGATCGCGGATGGGCTGGCCAAACTCCACGATAGCAATGCGCAAGTGCAGGACATATATGGCCAGGTGTTGGTATTAAATGGCAAACCTGAAGAGGCGGCGCAGCAGTTCAAAAAGTCACTGGCTATAGACCAGTCGCACTTCGACGTTTGGCAAAGGTTGCTGTCTACCTATACAGCACGAAAGGACGCCGACTCGCTGATATTTTACAGCCGGAAAGCGATCAAGCTGTTCCCCAACCAGGCACTGGCCCATTTTATGAACGGGCTGGGTTATGTGAACAAAAAGGATAACCAGGCAGCCGAGAAGGCGATCAGCAGGGCTATAGACCTGCAAGGTGATGATAATACCGGCCTCACTGCCGAGATGTACTCCACCCTGGGTGATGTTTATTACACCGACAGACAATATGCGCTATCGGATAGCTGCTATAACAAGGCAATAAAACTGCAGCCGGATGATGCGACGATGCTTAATAACTACAGCTATTACCTCTCGGAAAGAGGAACCAGGCTGGATGACGCAGAAAAAATGTCAAAACGCTCGCTGGAGCTAAGACCTAACGAACCCACCTTCCTGGATACTTATGGCTGGATACTTTATAAGCGCGGACAGTATGACAAAGCCAGGGAATATGTGGAGAAAGCTGTGGAGGGCAATAGGGAAAACGCGGACGCCACACTCTTTGAACACCTTGGCGACATCTATTATAAACTGAACAAAGCTGACAAGGCGCTGGAATACTGGAAGAAAGCCAAAGAGAAAGGAAGCGAGAACCCGGAACTGGATAAAAAAATAAAAGACAAAAAGCTGTATGAATAAATTGCGGGCGGCCGTGATGGCGGTGCTTTTGATAATGGTGCTGCCGGCTTGCAAGGTGAAACAAAAAGCGGCGAAAAAAGAGACCCTCGCCGCTAACAAGGTGGCGGACAGTATTGCACTGGCCAACAAACTGAACGAGCAGATAGCCAATAAACAGGCGTTGATAGATAGCCTGAAGCCCGTCTGGAACCACGAGATCAACTATAAGACCTTTGCAGGCAAGGCAAAAATGCATTATGAGGCCGGTGATCAGAAGCAGGATTTTACAGCCAACATCAGGATACAAAAAGACCAGATCATCTGGGTATCGGCAACAGCGCTTGGTGGCATTGTACAAGTGGCGCGGATTTACATAACGCCTGACAGCTTTAAGATGATCAACTACCTGGATAAGTCGGTAACGATGATGACGCTGGCCCAGGCCGAGGCGCTATTGCCCACACCAATGGACTACTCCGTATTGCAAAATGTGATAGTTGGCAATGTGATGAGTAAAGCCAACCCGGTAAGTAATGCATTGAGCTTATCAGACTCATGGGTGCTAGCTACTGAAAATGACCGCTATGTACAAGAGGTGACCTACAACAAGGCTGACAGTGCAATCCGCCTTGAGCAGTTCACTGATAAGCGACAGGGTGGGCCTACGGCCAAGATACAGTATGCCAATTATGTACCTGTAGATAACAGGTTATTTTCGTTCAGCCGGGCCATCAATATGTCGAATGCGGGAGTGAATTACTTCCTCGATATGAATTATACGAGCATGGACTTTGACAGGGTAATCGACTTTCCTTTTTCGATACCGAAAAACTATACTGTTAAGTAACGGTGGGGTAGAGTTTGTTTAACATTACCTCAACATTAAGCGGGGTAAATTTGCATGAATAAATACCCCGGATATGCCGAAATTGATACCTGCGCGGCATGTGAAGTCTGCACGATACGCCTCACACCTGTTCCAAAGCCGCAGAACATTATTGCAAATGATGAAAGAGGCTTTTAGAGGCCGTTACAAAATGTCATTGATCACTACCCTGGTGATGATACTTGCCCTTGCTTATGTTATATTTCCTTTTGACCTCGTGCCGGATTATATGCCCGTACTTGGCTGGATAGACGATGGCTTAGTGCTTTATCTCTTATTGAGGCGTTTGCATGCCGAGACGCATAGGTATAACAGGTACAAAGCAGCGGAAAGGCGGAGATAGATTCCTTCTTAATATTTTACTTCTTTAGGAACAAACTTACTCACGTCGCCGCCGTTGCGAATGACGTCGCGGACCAGTGTGGAAGAAATGGTAGAGTAGTCGGGTGAGCAGGTGAGGAAGAGTGTTTCAATGCCGGGCTCAAGCATGCGGTTCATGTCGGCGATCGCTTTCTCATATTCGAAGTCACTTACATAGCGGATGCCGCGCAGAATATATGCGGCGTTGATCTTTTTGCAAAAGTCCACGGTCAATCCTTCGTAGCCGGCCACTTCTATGTGCGGCTCGTCTTTAAATATCTCTTTGAACCAGCCTGTGCGCTGCTCAATACTGAACATCGGTTGCTTGGATGAGTTGATGCCCACGCCAATGACCAGCTTGTCGAAAAGTGAAACTGCGCGTTTAATGACATCGACATGCCCGAGTGTAATAGGATCAAAAGTGCCGGGAAATAAACAGATGCGTTGCATATACTATTCAGCTGCGTTTGTAAAGAAAGTGAATACCGTGGTGCCGTAGTTTTTCATGCGTTTGAAATGCGGATGGTGCTGGTAATCATTACGTGGCGTATGCTCCAGTACAAATATACCATTTGGCGCCAACATATTTTTTTCGAAGACCAGCATGGGCAGGTCGTCGATATTCTGTAAAGCGTAGGGCGGGCCTGCAAAAATAAAATCATATTGATCGGTGCTTTGCTTCATGAATTTAAAAACATCGCCCCGGATGATGTGCAGTATGTCTTCAATACCCAGTTCTTTGGCTGTTTTCTTTATAAAATTGATATTGCCCTGGTCACGCTCGATGAGGGTGAGGTCGGCAGCGCCACGCGAGGCCAGCTCGTAGCTGATGCTGCCCGTGCCACCGAAAATATCGCAGGTCTTTGCCCCTTCTATATCCATCATATTCTGCAGAATATTGAAGAGCCCTTCCTTAGCTATGTCTGTTGTGGGGCGGGCCGGCGTGCTAGTGGGTGGACTGAACCTGCGGCCGCTGAATGTGCCGCCTATAATGCGCATGCGTAGAGCTGTTGTAGCAGGTAGATAGTGCCCGTCCAGTTGCGATCATTGGTGCCTACATTGCCGGTGCCGTCTTTAAGATCCGGGAAGAACTGTGCAAGTTCATTTACAATAGTTGCAAGGCCCTTATTGGCCATGGTGCACTGCATGCCCATGCGCAGGGGCTCAATGTCGTTTTGCTTGCAAAGCAGTTTCACCTGGTAGGCGATGTCTTCGGCAGTGTCATATGGGAATACCTGGTGCCAGTGCAATGTACGATTGTTATACAATGTGGCGTAAACATGTTCGCTCGTGATGCAGCACTGCAAAGAGCATTCTGACTTATACGGCTTGTAAAACTGGTAGGCTGCGAAAGGCAGTATGCGGGCATTGCCAAAATAGCGGGTCATGAGGCTTTTGATAGTGCCCGGCCATGCATACATATAGTTGGCTTTGTCCTCGCGCAGGTGATGCTTGCTTATTATCTCATTCCCTTCTACGAAGTATATCTTCTTCATCCACTCTTCTGAAGCAGTTTCGTTAAACAGTACTTCGGGAACCACCATGCTCTTTTCGCCGGCTATGAAAGCTGCGGTAACCTTGTTTGGGTCGGCAAAGAGGGGCTCATTGATGAACTGGTGCTCGAAGAAATCGAGGATCCAGGCTGGGAGATTCTTTTTATAATCGCTATAGCGTATCATCAGCAGATCGCCATGCTCGCTAAAGCCTGCGATGGTCAAAGCACGGGGCATAAGGACACAAAGCACCCGCCTTACCTGGTTGATCAGCGAATCGCCACCGTGTGCATTGTAGACCTGCTGGCTTAAATTACTATTACTTATCTCTGTCATAGATACGCACACAATTATAGAATATTTTTACGAGAATCGGGCATCACAAGGGCCAAACAACGCCATTGCAGATAGAAGGGGAACGATGTTTATGGGTTATCTTGTGCCGTTTTTGATAATTGATTGTGAAAGTACCGGTTACAAATAAAGATATCATCAGGCTGGCGGCGCCCATATCGCTGGCCCTGCTGGTGCCTCAGGTAAGCTTCCTGACCAACACGGCCTTCCTGGGCCGCTTTGGCGAGCGCGAACTTGGGGTGAACGGTGTGAGCGGTATTTTTTACCTCATTATATCGATGATCGGCTACGGGCTTAGCTGCGGTATGCAGATACAGATGTCGCGCAGGGCCGGGGAAGGAGATAATGACGGTCTTGCCAAAGTGTTTGTGAATGGCGCGATGCTCTCAGTAATGTTTGCCTTAGGCCTGATGATGCTATCGCTATGGGTCACGCCGGTGCTCTTCGGGCTGAGCCTGCACAATAGCGACAACATTGTGCTTACGATCAATTATCTATATGTGCGAGTCTGGGGCTTGCCATTCCTGATGCTGACACAGATAGCCAACTCCTTCTTTATATCCATCCATCGTTCGCGTTACCTGATCTACGGATCATTGGTGGGTGCCGTAATGAACATATTTTTTGACTACACGTTGATATTCGGCCATTTCGGCTTTCCGCGCTGGGGGCTTGCCGGTGCGGCTACTGCTTCTATAATCGGGGAAGGGGCATCTTGTGCAGTGATGTATGGGGTTTTCTACTTCAACAAACTTTATGTCCGCTACCGTGTTCAGGACTACATGGTTTTCGATATAAAACTATCGCGCAGAACATTGAAAGTGGCTGCTCCGCTCATCATACAATTTCTCTTTAGCATAGGTGGCTGGCAGATATTTTTCATTTTTGTGGAGCACCTGGGGGGGCAAGAGCTTGCGGCCTCTCAAATACTGAGAAGTATCTTTGGTATTGTGGGTGTTATCACCTGGGCATTTGCTTCCACATGCAACACCATGGTGAGCCATGTGATTGGCCAGGGAAAACAAAGCCTTGTGATCGCTACGATATTGAAAGTGGTGAAGCTAAGTATGCTCTGTACAGTGATAGTGTGCGCCACTTTATTGCTATTCTCTCACTCTTTTTTGCAGCTATACAGTAACGATGAAGCATTGGTGCTTTTCGCGATACCAAGCCTGAGGGTTATTGTGCTGGCCACGGTTATTATGTCAATTTCGACTGTGGTTTTCAATGGTGTCGTAGGCACAGGTAACACTGTTGTTAACCTGTTCACTGAAATAGCCTGTGTATGTACCTACCTTGTGTATTGTTACTTTATGATAGAGCGCAACCGCTGTTCATTGCCATGGGCGTGGGTATCAGAATTCGTGTATTGGAGCAGCCTGCTGATAGGCTCGTTTATCTACCTGAGAAGCGGACGTTGGAGAGGAAAAACGATATAGGTTGGTAAGTTAGTGCGTGGCTTTTAAGCGGCTTGTGCGATAATATCTTCCATTGTAATGCCGATATGGCTTTCATCATAGATACACTCGCCGTTTTTGATCAGTAATATTTGTGGGGATTCGTGCCAAACGTCGAACACATCGGCGATCTTGTTGGATAACGCGCGGTACTTGATCAGGTCCAGAAAATAGAATTTAATGTCTTCCGGGGCTTTTGCTCTTTCCAATCTCATTTTGGCCATTTCGCTGGTGCCGCAGCGGGTACTGTGCTTGAATATAATTACCGGCTGATGTTTACTCTCTTCTATTATTGTGTCCAGCTGTGTTTCGTCAGTCAGTTTGATCCAGTTCATACGGCAAATATATCATGAAGTATGCCATCAACTATTTGATAATGTTAATAAGGCCATAGGCAAATGTTTGTTCGGGAGGGTATTTGCCTTTATTTTCGCGGCGTAAAAGATATTTATGAAGCATGCATATATTTTTCCCGGCCAGGGCGCTCAGTTTTCGGGCATGGGGAAAAGCCTTTACGAGCAAAACTCATTGGCAAAGGAATATTTTGAACAGGCCAATGAGATACTGGGTTTCAGGATCACGGACATTATGTTCAACGGCAGCGATGAAGACCTGAAGCAGACGAAAGTGACACAGCCGGCTGTGTTCCTGCATTCGGTAATACTCTTCAATACCGCGCCCGACCTGATACCGGATGTAGTGGCGGGGCACTCCCTGGGTGAGATATCGGCGCTTGTGGCAAATAAGGTACTGACCTTTGAAGATGGCCTGAAGCTGGTTGCGAAGCGCGCCATGGCTATGCAGAAAGCCTGTGAGATCAACCCATCCACCATGGCCGCGGTATTGGGCATGGAAGATGCCAAGATCGAAGAGATCGTTAGCGGTATTACCGATGAAGTGGTGGTGGCTGCGAACTACAACAGCCCGGGCCAGCTGGTGATCAGCGGCAGCATTGCAGGTATCAATAAGGCATGTGAGCTGCTGAAGGCCGCAGGTGCGAAGCGTGCGCTGGTATTACCCGTGGGTGGCGCTTTCCACTCGCCACTAATGGCGCCTGCAAGGGAAGAACTTGCGGCTGCGATAGAGCGCACGCATTTCAACAACCCTACCTGCCCGATATACCAGAATGTGGATGCCAACCCGTATATAGACCCGCATATGATAAAAGAAAACCTGATCAACCAACTGACATCGCCCGTGCGCTGGACTCAAACGGTGGAGCATATGGTGCGTAACGGTGTAACACAATTTACAGAAGTGGGACCGGGCAGTGTGCTGCAGGGACTGGTAAAGAAGATAGCGAAGGATGTGGCTACTGATGGAATAAGCTAGTCGATTATAATAGGGAAGAAATAAAAAATGGCTGCTAAATGCAGCCATTTTTCTTATAAGGATGACAATAAAATCAGAGCTTTTCGAACTTAATTGTCTTGTTTCCCATTTCACCCTTCAAATTGGCAAAGTAGATACCCGCAGGTAAGGTTTTGACATTTATTTTGGTGTTGTTTTGTTTTATGGATTGCTTCAGCACTATCTGGCCAAGGGTGTTTGTTATTTCAATAGTACTATAAGTCGACATGTCAGTTGTAATGGTGAGTAGGTCGTTTACAGGATTGGGGAACACTGCAATTTTCGTGCTGTTCAGAATTTCAACCTTTTCGGGAACATGTATTTTATTCACAACCTGGTTGGTCATCACTACAGGATTTACGTCAAAATAAATGCCTGCTCTATTTGGTATGTAAGTTCCGGGTGGCAATGTCGGTTTAGATTGAATATTGTATACCACCATGCCTGCATCATGGCCGTGGTGCGAACTATCGGGTAAGTTGATGTTGGGGAAATCGAACTTTAATATGTAGTGACTCCCGCCATATTTTATCAGTTCCGTGTAGACGTCCGCAGTTGTCGACACCAGGTTAAAGGTGTTTGGAGTTACATTGTCGGATAAGGTGTCCAATATGTGAATGTTCCTGGCTGTGTCGTTCCCGGTATTTTGGAAATGAATGGTGTATTCCAGTCTTGTTCCTGCCGTTATATCACCCTGCGGTGATACATTTTTGTAGTTAGGGTCCCATGCAGCTTTAACAGTATCCACCCTTATGACGGTATTATTTGAAACGTTCGTGTCACCGGCGGTTGGCGTAAGATAAAAACTGTATTGCAGGGTATCGCCTACTGTTAGCGAAGGAATAAAGGGCGTATCTACTGCCAGAGTTACGTACTGGGGTATGTAAGCGGCCACACCAAAATTCCAGGTAACAGTATTGCCGACAACAGTCGTTGGGGCTGGATAAGCTCCCGAAAAAGCTATTTTCGGACTGAGGTTTGCCACAAGGGTTGCATTGGCTCCGTTGCAGTCGGTGTTGGTAACGTGAATGTTAATGTAAGCCCATGTCGGCTTTATGCCAATACTAACATGTTCCGCTAGATCGTATGCAGGCACGGGAGCACAATTAAGCGCAAAATACTTGTGCGCGTGTTGGTTCGGAGCATTTACCGTGTCATAAATAATGCCGCTTAAAGGGCACGTAACGGTGATGCCGGGCGGTGTCGCGATGATTTTGTAGGTATAGATCGTTCCGGGAGGGCCATAGTGGATGAAATACAGCCCACATGCGTCGACAGTATCTATTACAACGTTACTCGAGTCGATCTCAATGGTTAAGGGAAAATAGTTGGGAATATCGCCGGCGTCGAAAACGCAGTTATTATTAATGTCGTTGTATGAAGATATGCTGATATGCTGACAACCATTATAGTTGAAATTGTGTGTTTGAGAGTCAACACGCTGGCCGGCATTAATCAGCACATACTTTATTGTGTAGGCTCCCACACTTGTATATATTGTGCTTCCCTGCGCATTGCCCTGCCCGGCCATGTTAGTTACGTTAACTGTATCTACGGTGGCGTTGCCCCAGGAGATTTCTATCGCTTGGCCAACAGTATAGGTGTTGGTCATTACGTGAGCACCCACATGTCCGTTGCACGATGTATCAACGGATTCGGCCGCACCGGTAATGTGATATAGTTGAGCACTAATCCTGGAAGAACTTGCAAGCATTGCAGTCAATATGGTCAGGAATAAGTAGATCTTTTTCATTTGATTTCGATTTGAAGGTTAAAAAGGTGCTTCGGTATTATTGACGTAAATATATGTATGGGCGTTAGAAGAAAACAGAAAATTAATAAAATGAAAAAGGCCGGTAGATACCGGCCTTCGAAATCTAGAATTGATTACCCATTACAAAATTTAATCTTTTATGGTACAGTACAGGTTTATCTTTGTAGCAATTAAGTAGACATAAGGTGTTTGGAAAAGGTTGGGAAAAAGGTAAAAGCTTTTTGTTATTCTTAACAAGCGGGCCGAAAGGACGCTTGCTTTTGATGGCAATTCCCTTAATTTTGCCCGCGTTCTAAAAAAATAATTGATATAAGGCTTATGGCTGTTCTGGTTAATAAGAATTCGAAAGTGATTGTGCAGGGCTTTACGGGTACCGAAGGTACGTTCCACGCCACGCAAATGATAGAATATGGCACCAATGTAGTGGGTGGCGTAACGCCTGCCAAGGGCGGTACACAGCACCTGGACCGCCCGGTGTTCAATACCGTAAAAGATGCAGTGGACGGGACCGGTGCTGATGTGTCGATCATTTTCGTTCCGCCCGCTTTTGCAGCCGATGCGATCATGGAAGCTGCCGATGCCGGTATCAAGGTGATCATCTGCATTACTGAAGGCATACCGGTACAGGATATGGTGAAGGCCCGTGAGTACCTCAAAGGCAGGGACTGCAGGCTGATAGGCCCCAACTGCCCCGGCGTAATTACGGCGGGTGAGGCTAAGGTGGGTATCATGCCCGGCTTTGTGTTCAAGGCTGGCCGTATTGGTGTGGTATCAAAATCGGGTACGCTTACTTACGAGGCTGCCGACCAGGTGGTGAAGGCCGGACTGGGCATCTCTACTGCCATAGGTATAGGTGGTGACCCGATCATAGGGACCACGACTAAAGAAGCGGTGGAACTGCTGATGAACGATCCGGAAACAGACGGCATCATCATGATAGGCGAGATAGGCGGCAACATGGAAGCCGAAGCTGCCAACTGGCTGAAGAATAATATGCGCAAACCTGTGGTAGGCTTCATAGCCGGCCAGACAGCACCTCCGGGCCGACGTATGGGCCATGCGGGTGCGATAATAGGCGGCGCCGACGATACGGCCGCAGCGAAGATGAAGATCATGCGGGAGTGCGGTATCAATGTAGTGGAAAGCCCGGCCAACATCGGTGCGACTATGGCAAAAGTGTTGAAGAAAGAAGCGGTAGCTTAATACCGATAATATACTTTGAGAAGAGGCGGGAAATTTCCCGCCTCTTCTCTTTTATCATAGTTCCAATTTCAAATATTGGCCGGTATAGCTATCGGCAATTTTGGCGATCTTCTCGGGTGTACCTTCTCCCACTACCTTGCCACCGCCTGAGCCGCCTTCAGGGCCCATGTCTATTATATAATCTGCGACCTTGATCACGTCCATATTGTGTTCAATTACTAAGACTGTGTTGCCCCGGTCGGCAAGTTTGTTGAGTACCGCGAGCAGGTGTTTTATATCTTCAAAGTGCAGGCCGGTGGTCGGTTCGTCGAGTATGTAGATAGTCTGGCCGGTATCACGCTTTGAGAGTTCCGTTGCCAGCTTTACCCGTTGAGCTTCACCACCACTTAATGTCACAGCGCTTTGTCCTAATGTAACATAGCCCAGGCCCACATCCTGCAATGTCTTGATCTTGCGATGCAGGTAATGCACATTGTTGAAAAAGCTTACGGCCTCGTCAACAGTCATATCAAGCACATCGGCTATCGATTTGCCTTTGTATCGTATTTCAAGCGTTTCGCGATTATAGCGGCGGCCATTGCATTTTTCGCAAGGCACATATACATCGGGCAGGAAGTTCATTTCTATCACACGCATGCCACCACCCTGGCATTCTTCACAACGGCCACCCTTTACATTGAAGGAAAAGCGGCCTGCGTTGTAGCCGCGGATCTTTGCTTCCGGCACCTGAGCAAAAAGCTGACGCACCTCGTTAAAGAAACCGCAGTAGGTGGCAGGGTTGCTGCGTGGCGTTCGTCCGATAGGGCTCTGGTCTATTTCAATTACTTTATCGATATGCTCCAGGCCCTCTACTTTTTTGTAGGGCATGGGTACCTGCTTGAAGTTGTGGTAGCAGTGTTTACCTAATATGGGATACAGCGTATCGTTGATCAGTGTGCTTTTACCACTGCCGGAAACACCCGTTACGCAAACGAAGGTGCCAAGCGGCAAATCGATGCTTACATTCTTTAAGTTATGACCGGTTGCTCCTTTCAATACCAGTTTCTTACCGATGCCTTTGCGGCGCTCCGCGGGCACTTCTATTTTTAGGTGCTGATTGAGGTAACCTGCTGTTGTTGTGTTGCTCTTAATAACATCTTCGGGGCTGCCCTGGCTTACGATCCTGCCTCCATGTATCCCGGCAGCCGGGCCGATATCGATCAGGTGATCTGCCGCGAGCATAATGTCTTTATCGTGTTCTACCACTAACACTGAATTGCCGCCATCGCGCAGGTTGCGCAGGGCATTGATGAGCCGGTGGTTATCGCGCTGGTGCAGGCCGATGCTTGGCTCGTCGAGTATGTAAGTGATGCCCGTGAGCTGCGAGCCGATCTGGGTGGCAAGGCGGATACGTTGCGATTCGCCGCCGCTGAGTGTGCGGGTGGGCCTGTCGAGTGTGAGGTAATGCAAGCCTACATCGAGCAGGAAATGCAAACGGTCGCGTATCTCCTTAAGTATGTCTTTGGCAATTACATTTTGCTTGTTGCTCAGCCGTTTTTCTATCCCTGTGAACCAGGTCATCAGGTCTTGCAATGATTTCTGCGACAGTTCAGCAACATTCAGCCCATCTACCTTAAACCACAAGCTTTCTTTCTTTAGTCTTGCGCCATTGCATTCAGGACAGAGTGTCAACTCCATATAGCTTTCTGCCCAGTCGCGTATAGCCTCAGAAGTCGTCTCATTGAACCAACGCAGCAGCATGTTCACAATACCCTCATAGCTGTGTTGCGCTACTTGTTCATGGTAAGCTTCAGCTTCGTCGTTAGTGTAAGTGAGCACACCTTCTTCGTTCCCGTAGAGCAAAAGGTTGAGTTGCTTTTGCGGAATGTCCTTTATCGGCGTGGTAAGTGATATTTTATTTTTCCGGGCCAGTATAGTGGCCTGCTGAAATGTCCATGCTTCGCGCTCCCCACCCAATGGAGCAATGCCGCCGTCATTAATGCTTTTGCTCTTGTCCGGCAGCACCTCAGCCATATTCACCTGGTACACACTGCCCAGGCCTTTACACTTGGGGCAGTAGCCGTAAGGTGAGTTGAAAGAGAAGGTGTTGGGTGATGGTTCTTCATATGACAGGCCTGTATCGGCGCACATCAGTTGCTTGCTGTACTGTGTGACCGCATTCTTGTCAACGTCGAGAACGAAAAGGAGGTCTTTGCCCATTTGCAAAGCTTTCTGTATACTTTGATTCAGGCGCGCATTTGCATCGGTTTGTACGATCAAGCGGTCTACTACCAGCTCAATGTCGTGAATCTTATACCTGTCCACCTGCATCCGCTCTTTCAGATCTGTGATCTCGCCATCTACGCGCACTTTCAGATAGCCTTGCTTCCGCAATTGTTCAAAGAGTTCACGATAATGCCCTTTGCGGCCACGTACTATAGGTGCTAAAATGGCTATTTTTTTGTCGCTGAAATGTTCGCGCACATGGGCTATGATCTCATCTTCGCTGAAGCGCGACATTTTTTTGCCTGTGTTGTAAGAGAACGCTTCCGAAGCTCTTGCGAAAAGCAATCGCATAAAATCGTACACTTCCGTCACGGTGCCCACAGTTGAGCGTGGGTTGCGATTCGTGGTCTTTTGTTCAATTGATATTACAGGCGAGAGCCCGGATATCTTATCTACATCCGGCCGGTCGAGGTCGCCCATGAACTGTCGTGCATAGGCAGCAAAGCTCTCCATATATCGCCTCTGCCCCTCTGCAAAAATGGTATCGAATGCCAGTGAAGATTTACCACTGCCGCTGATACCCGTTATCACAACCAGTTTGTTCTTGGGAATATTGACATCGATATTCTTCAGGTTATGCACCCTTGCTCCCTGCACTTCTATATGTCCGTCTGCTGTGCGCTGCTCCTGCTTTGCCATAAATTGAGGATGCAAATTTACTAATGAAAATACAGGGAATCCGTCTTACGGTTATTGTTATTTGGAATGACCCTATTTAGTGCTTGCGGTCTATCACGTAGGCCACTAATTCTTCCATAGCACGTCTCTCGGGGGAATCAGGGTATAGGTGTAGCAATTCCAGGCCCTGTTGCTGGTATTCCTTCATTTTTTGCTGGGCATATTCAATACCGCCTGTGCTACGTACAATACCGATCACTTCATTTACGGCCTGCCTGTCAGTATTTTTATTTTTTACTATATATATGATCTTCTTCTTTGTAGCATTGTCTACGTTTTGGAGCGCGTATATCAAGGGGAGGGTCATTTTGCGCTCCTTTATATCTATACCTGTAGGCTTGCCAATGTTGTCGTCACCATAGTCGAAGAGATCATCCTTGATCTGGAAGGCGATGCCGATCTTTTCGCCGAAAAGCCTGAAGGATTCCGCTTGCTCCGGGCTATCACCGGCTGAAAAGGCTCCGGCCGCACAGGCCGCTGACAGCAGGGACGCCGTTTTCGCTTTAATTATTTCGAAATATATTTCTTCTTTAATGTCCAGTTTTCGTGCTTTCTCCATCTGGAGCAGCTCGCCCTCGCTTATTTCCTTCACAGCACGCGAGGTGATCTGCAGAATAGGGTAGTCGCCATGCTCTACTGACAATAAGAGGCCCTTAGCGAGCAGGTAATCGCCCACCAGCACAGCTATTTTATTCTTCCATAATGCGTTTATTGAGAAAAAATTTCTACGAATCATGGCATTGTCCACCACATCGTCGTGCACCAGGGTAGCAGTGTGCAGCAATTCTATGAGCGATGCGGCGCGATAAGTCTTTTCGTTGATGCCCCCGGCAATTTTGGCAGAAAGCAGCACGAACATGGGGCGCATTTGCTTACCTTTTCGCTTTATAATAAAGCGCATAATCTTGTCTAGCAAGGGGTTTGAGCCCTTTACATTGTCTGAGAATTTTTTCTCAAATGTCGACAGTTCATTGCCTATCAGCTGCTTTACCAGTTCCATTTATTGATGCCAAACGGCCATAAAGATTGCAAAAGTCGGCTATGAATGCGAAAAATTGGCCTTTTTTTTGGCATAGTCCTTGGTAAATGTAAAATCGATGTTAATGAAACATTTTTATTTTTTATTCTTTGTTTTTTTCAAAGTGTCCTTTACCTTTGTTCCGTATTTGTATTTTAACCAAAATATAGTTTAACCAAAATTCTCTAAATAAACAAATCTGTTATGGTCAACAAAAAGTACCTATTGCTAGCCGGTTTATGTTTTGCCTTTGCATCGCAGCCGGTGTTCGCACAGGAAAGTCAGACACAACCCGATGGTGCCAATGCACAGTGGGCAGGTCGTGACATGACATATCGTGGTCAGAACTACGATGTTATGGACTCGAGCTACATCCCTAAATCACGCATGGATCAGCATCGCAAATTCATGAATCACCAGTACTTTTTCCCCGCAAAACCTCGCAATATGTGGGAAATTGGTGTAGGTGCCGGCCTGTATAATGTGTTGGGCGACGTGCCTAGCCTTATGTTATGGCAGGGTGGTGGTTATGGTTTCAACGTACACGTTCGTAAGGCGTGGGGTTATGTGATCTCAACCCGCCTGGATTATAGCTACGGTGTAGGTAAAGGCCTTCAGTGGCAGGAATCTACCAACTACAGGTGGAACCCAGCCTGGAATGGCGACCCGCGCGCTCCGCACGAAGCTTATAATTATGCTGGTAATCCAACCAATTCACCGGTTGATCCCGTATTTTATAACTATAAAATGACATCGCACCAGTTGAACCTGGACCTGATGGCATCTACAAACAATATACGTTTCCACAAGGCCCGTACAGGTATGTCGGTATATGGTTTCGTAGGTATTGGCGGCATTGCGTATAACACGCGTGTAAACGCGGCAAACGGTACTGAGAAATATGATTTCGCTGCTATTGTTGGCAACACCCCCCAGATTTACGAAAACCGTAATGAGATCCGTAAAGAACTGAAGGCTCATATGGATAAGACTTACGAGTCGGCTGCTGAAACAGAAGCAGGCCGCCGCCGCAAGGCATTAGGCAGCCCTGGCACTATAGGTGTGAGGACTTTGGTGTTCACTCCGAGCCTGGGTGTTGGCATGGCTTTCCGTGTTAGCAAGCGCGTAAACATCTCTATCGAAGACCGCCTTTCTTTCCCGAACGATGAAGATCTGCTGGATGGTCAACGTTGGGCTGAGCAGGTTTCAGGCTCTCCGATACAGACTCAGAACAATGATGATATCAACTATTTCTCAGTTGGGCTGAACTTCAACCTGGGCAACAAGAAGAAGAATGTTGAACCATTGTACTGGCTCAACCCGCTCGACTACGCTTACAGCGAACTTAACTCTCCGCGCCACATGTTGTTGCCTGAGCCAGTACTGCCTGATGCAGATGGTGACGGTATCACTGACCAGTTCGACAAGTGCCCCGGCACTCCTGCTGGTGTAGCTGTTGACAGCCATGGCTGCCCAATGGATACAGACGGTGATGGTGTACCTGACTTCCGCGATAAGCAGCTTATCACTCCTACAGAGTGTCAGCCTGTTGACGCTGATGGTGTTGGTAAGTGTCCATGCCCAGAAGGTTGCGGCACTGCTGCTCCTGCCTGCGGTAACATCGGTTCAGGTGCTTGCACTTTCGACAACAACTCTTCAAGGATACGTCCTACAATGCAGGTGCAACTGGCTACCCTGGCTGCACAAATGCAGGCTAACCCAACTTGTAAGGTGGTGATCACCGGTGCAGGTAACGGTAGCAAGCTGCAACAGCAACGTTCATGGGATCGCGTTAACGCTATCATCGAGTACATGAGCGAAAAACACGGTATCGATCGCAACCGCTTCATATTCCAATATGGCCAGCCGGGCGACGCTAATACAGTTATGTATCGCTCTGCAATGAGCGGCGAAGAAGGACCTGCTAACGTAGCTCCTCCGTTCCCGAACCTCAGGAGAGACTAATCTCAAAATGAGTAAATAATATTGGTAGTCCCGCCCAACGGCGGGACTACTTCTTTTTATGCCGCATAAAAAATCCCGCATTTTTTGGACGCGGGACCTTAGCTATCATTAGTAGTATTATTACTGTTTGTGGTAGCGGATGAGGCCTTCCAGGGGGCTTTTTTCAATTGCGCCCGGCTCCAATTCGTATTGATCACATAGTGCGCGGATCACGTCACTAAAGGCATAGGCCACTGAGCCGGTAAAATTGATTGAATACCTGAAGCTCTGCCTGTACTTTAAAATGTGGTGCTGGAAGAAATCGTTGAGGCAATCTTCAATAATATTTTCCACCATATAGTGACCGCGATTTGCCACCAGCAGTTGCACAAATGTGGCGAGGTACCGATTGGGAAATGGCTCACGGTATAGTTGGTGAAGTATGTCCCCGACATTGCTGCCGAAAAGCTGTTCAAAGCCCATTTTTAATTCTGCATCGAACGTATTGTAAGCATAATACTGCAATACGCGTTTGCCCATATGATTGCCGCTGCCTTCATCGCCGGCGATATAGCCAAGCGACACCTGGCGATCTTTGATCTTTTCGCCATTGTAATAGCAGGAATTACTCCCTGTGCCCAAAATGCAAACTATGCCTTTATCATTACCGCAAAGTCCGCGTGCGGCTGCCACCAGGTCGCTTTGCACATCGATCTGCTTTACGCCGAAGTGCTTTTTCAGTATGTTTTTCAGTTCTTTTTTGCGTTGGGCAGTACCAAGTCCCGCTCCGTAAAATGCAATGCATTTTGGCTGTCCCGTTGCAGGCCACTTATGTAATTCCTTTTTGAGAACACCCAGCATATCATCCCCCGATTGAAGGTAGGGATTCAGCCCCTGGGTCTTATGACGTAAAGGTTTTGAGCCTTTGCGCAGCAGGCACCAGTCTGTTTTAGTAGATCCGCTTTCAGCTAATAGCAGGGACATAGCAATCAATTTGACAGTACAAATTAGCACAGCAATCCGGTAAATTCATACTCCCGAAAAGATATTTATGATGGTATGTTTTTTTATGAGTTTATGCGTTTTGTTTATTATAATGTTAAGTAATTGCAAGTACCTTTGCACTCCAATTTAGGTCATGGGCGAACACAGGATGGGTAGGTTTAGGGTCTGGACTCCGCTACTTTTCTCTCTTATTTTAATCATTGGTATGACGCTGGGTTTTAACCTGCGTGATACCCTGCGAAATAAACGCGACATACAAGCCGTGATAGAACGCAATGACCGCCTGGAGGAAATGATCGACCTTATCAACGCGAAATACGTGGACAGTGTAAATAGTAATAACCTTTACAGTGACGCGATAACCGGAATATTGAGCAAGCTTGATCCCCATACAGTTTATATCCCCGCCGATCAATTGGAGTCAGTTAACGAAGACCTTGAAGGTGGCTTCTTTGGCATAGGTGTAGAATTCTCTATTATCAGGGATACCATACAGGTTACCTCAGTAATAGAGAACGGCCCGGCAGAGCATGCAGGTGTTGGTATAGGCGATCAGCTGATAAAAGTGAACGATAGCGTTGTAGCCGGTAAGCAAATCTCGTCGGATAAGATCATGAAATTGCTGAAGGGTAAGCAACATACCAAAGTGTTCGTGACGCTACGCCAGCCTATAGCAGGAACATCGCGCCAGATACCCATCGAACGCGACATAGTCCCTGTTTTCAGTGTAGAAGCGGGTATCATGCTTGACACCGCCACGGGCTTTATTAAGATCAATCGCTTCAGTGCCACTACATACGAGGAGTTCAGCAAAGCATTGAAGAAACTAAAGGCGCAGGGCATGAAGCAATTGATACTCGATCTTCGTGACAACCCCGGCGGCTACCTCGACGATGCAACCATGATAGCCGATGAACTGCTCGATGACAACAAACTAATAGTCTACACCAAGGGCCGTCACACGCAGCGGATGGAGTACAAAGCAGACCGTCATGGAATGTTTGAAAAAGGTAAGCTGGCTGTGTTAGTGGATGAAAGTTCAGCCTCTGCAAGCGAGATACTTGCGGGTGCCATCCAGGATTGGGACAGGGGTGTTATAATAGGACGCCGCACTTTTGGAAAGGGCCTGGTGCAGGAGCAGTATGAACTGGAAGACGGCGCTGCACTCAGGCTGACCATAGCGCGTTATTACACGCCGTCAGGGCGCAGCATACAGCGTTCCTTCGCGAAAGGCAAGCAAGCTTACGAAGATGATTTTACGCAACGCTTTGAGAATGGCGAGCTCACCGGCCGCGATTCATTTGCCCAGGCCGATACCACTCATTACTACACTTCAAAGCACAGGCTGGTGTATGGGGGCGGGGGCATTAATCCTGATATATATGTACCCTATGACACGGCGCGATTGTCCGCAGCATTCCTGAACATGATCTACAGCGAAGAGTTGAAAGATGTGCTGTGGGATTATTTTATCCGGCATAGAGATTCGTTGAAGTTTAGCTCGGTAAAAGACTATGATCGCAAATTTGCCGGCGAGGCGGCACTCATTGATTCATATCTGGCTTCGCTCAAAGAGGGTAACAGGACTGCAGCCCAAAAAATGTTGAAAGACACCGGGCATTACCAATATTTCCGCTTGCAAATTCGTGCACAACTGGCGCGGCTGCTCTTCCGCGATAATGGCTACTATTACATTAACTCACAAAAGGACAATGTAGTGCTTCAGGCGCTCGACGTGCTGAACAATGGTAGCTACTCAAGGGTTGTAGGCGGGTAACGCCGTAAGCCATTTGATCTGTTCTATCTTTTCGCCATCCGCGCAAAACAGATACCTGCCATTGCAGATGCACCAATACCTGCATTGTATCGTTCGTTGGTAGTTAAGCAGTTGGTGCAGCGTTTTTTCCGTGATCTCTACAGAGGGGGCTTTGCATTCCACCAGCATCCAGGGCTTGTGCTCGCGGTCGTACACCGCAATATCGAAGCGCTTCGGCATGTTGCCCACCATGATGCGGCGTTCCGCAGCCATCATGCCGATAGGGTATTGCGCGACTTCAGTAAAATAATGGACCAGGTATTGGCGCACATGTTCTTCGGGGGTGAGCACATACCAGCCCTTTCGCAGGGCATCGTATACATATGGCTTACCACCTTCGTTTTTTAATTTAAGCTCGACACTTGTAAGGTTGACCGGTATCATAAAGCGGAATTCAATCCCAATATATACAAAATATAAGATGAAAATAACAGAGCTCAGGGCTATTGCTTTCAGGATATTTTTCGAATTTGCTACCTTTGTATATGAAAACTAAACAGGAAATAGTAGAAAACTGGCTGCCGCGCTACACAGGCCAGGAGCTCAAGGGATTTGGCGAATACATTCTCCTCTGTAATTTCATCAATTATGTAAGGCTGTTCGCAGAAATGCACGATGTGCCCGTGGTGGGCGAAGACAAACCATGGCAATGCGCTACTGCCAACGGTATCTCGATCATCAACTTCGGTATGGGTAGCCCCAGCGCCGCAACTATGATGGACCTTCTTTCAGCTATCGAGCCGAAAGCAGCCCTTTTCCTTGGCAAATGCGGGGGACTTAAAAAGAAAAATAAGGTAGGCGACCTGATACTGCCTATCGCTGCGATAAGGGGCGACGGCACCAGCAATGACTACTTCCCGCCCGAAGTGCCGGCCCTTCCTTCTTTTGCTCTGCAAAAAGCCATCTCAACTACCATTCGTGATAATAAGCGCGACTACTGGACCGGCACCGTATACACCACCAACCGTCGGGTTTGGGAGCACGACGACGAGTTCAAAGAATATTTACGAAAGATCAGGGCGATGGCTATCGATATGGAAACAGCCACGATCTTTACCACAGGTTTTTATAATGGCATCCCCACGGGAGCGCTTTTGCTGGTGTCCGATCAGCCCATGGTGCCTGACGGGGTTAAAACAAGTGCCAGCGATAAGACGGTGACCAATAACTACGTCGACATGCATCTTAAAATAGGCATCGATTCGCTGAAGCAGTTGATAAATGGCGGGCTTACTGTAAAACACCTGAAATTCTAGTGCAGGAACAGCGAACTGTCATAAGCGTAGACCAACTGCGGGTTGCCTTCGGTGATTTCGTTGCTGTAAAGGATATTTCGTTTGCACTGTCTAAGGGCCGCACCCTTGCGATAGTGGGTGAGAGCGGCTCGGGAAAATCGTTGACTGCACTTGCATTGATGGGTTTGTTGCCAAAGACAGCAGTCTTGCGCGGTAATATTTCACTTAATGCAAACGGCAAACAGCACGCCTTGCAGGATATTAAAGCCACGAACGAACAGCAATTACGCGGTAAAGATATCAGCATGGTATTCCAGGAGCCGATGAGCTCACTGAATTCCGTAATGCGTGTTGGTAAACAACTGGCCGAATGCATACTGGCGCACAGAAACATAAGCAGTAAAGCTGCGAAGGAACTGGCGATAGAATGGTTGCGAAAAGTGCAGCTGCCTTCGCCCGAAAAAATGTACGATCGTTATCCGCATCAGCTATCGGGCGGTCAGAAGCAGCGCGTAATGATAGCAATGGCCATGTGTAACCATCCCGCGTTGCTAATAGCCGACGAACCTACTACTGCACTGGATGTAACGGTGCAAAAGGATATAGTGCTATTGATGCGCGAGTTGCAGCTTGAGCATCACACGGCCATGATATTCATCACACACGACCTGGCGCTTGCCGCAGAAATAGCAGACGAAGTACTGGTTATGTACAAGGGTGAAGTGGTGGAATACGGCAGTACTGAAAAGGTGCTTCAAAACCCGCAAAGCAATTATACAAAAGCGCTCCTGGCCTGCAGACCGGCTGCACAAAACAAAGGCCAAAAATTGCCGACGGTAAGCGATTTTATGGAACCCGGCAAAGTGTTGGTGGCACCGGTAGCGCAACAGCAGACCATGCCGGAAGAAAAGCCACTGCTGCAGGTAAATGAATTAAAAGTATGGTTTGCCGAAGAGAAGAATCTTTTCGGCAAACCGCTAAGCTACTTTAAGGCTGTAGATGATGTGTCGTTCACATTGCATAAAGGTGAAGTATTGGGACTGGTGGGAGAGAGCGGATGTGGTAAAAGCACGCTCAGCCGCAGCCTGTTAGGATTGCTGCCGGTGCATGACGGACAGATCCTTTTTAACGGTAAAGATCTGGCACAGATACCGCATAAGGACTGGCGCAGTGTACGCAGGCAGGTACAAATGATCTTCCAGGATCCGTATGCATCACTTAATCCGCGCATCAGCATTGGCGATATGCTGAAAGAGCCATTGATGGTACACGGCATCGTACCACAAAGCGAACTGGAAACGGAAGCGAAGCGCTTGCTGGATATCGTGCAATTACCTGCTGACGCTTTGAAACGCTACCCGCACCAATTTTCGGGTGGCCAAAGGCAAAGGCTGGGAATAGCGAGGGCGCTTGCGTTAAGGCCACAACTATTGATATGTGATGAGAGCGTTTCGGCGCTTGATGTAAGTGTGCAGGCGCAGATACTGAATTTGTTGAAAGAGTTGCAGGGGGATCTGCAGCTTTCTTACCTGTTCATCTCTCACGATCTGAATGTAGTGTACTACATTAGCGACCGGGTAATGGTGATGCAGGCCGGTAAGATTGTAGAGAGTGGTGAAGCTGAACAAGTACTTAAGCAGCCGCAGAATAATTATACAAAGAAGCTGATAGCGGCTATGCCCGGTTCAAAATAGTTCTTTGCGTCTTCGCGCCTTTGCGGTTAAATGTCGGAATAGCTATATTTGGCAAAAACGCTGGATGCCAGGCTACTTCTCATATATCGCAATACCCTGTACTGATTTTCAAAGAGCTTTTGATTTTTACGCTGCCATAACGGGTGGTAAGCTGGTCAAGAATCCGTCAATGCCCTTTCCAATGGCCTACTTCAAGGACGAATTTGGCAATAACATAGGTCACCTCTTCCAGATGGCGGGTATAGAACCTTCCTCCGATGGGCCTATCGTTTATTTGAGACTATCCGAGAATCTGAATGATACACTTTCAAAGGTGGAAGCTGTAGGCGGCAAGATCATTATGCCTAAGAGCCTTATATCTGCCGAGGCGGGTTACTGGGCTATCTTTCTCGACAGCGAAGGTAACAGGCTGGCCTTGCACTCAATGAAATAGCTCATCGCCGCGATTCTGTAGATCCTCCGGGAGGCCCTTCATTTCGTAAGTATATAACGTTTCCCACCGTTTCCCGTTATGCTTCCATAACTCGAATTCATCAACCTCGAATTCGCCAGCAAACGATTTCGCTTGGTATTCAGCTGCGGCTTGTGAATATACCTCCGTGGGTACATCTCTGTACCCGATGGTGATATGCGGATGAAAAGGGCCAATCACCCTGAAGGTACCGGATGGGAGTGAATCTTTCACTTTGGTCAAACCCATGCGAAGCGCATTCAATTCAGCATTTGGCTCTACATCAATGAATACGACCCCATTGCCGGGAAATGTGCTGTAATCACGCAGTTTTATGGTAAACGGCTGTAGGGTAGCTGCCCATTCGGTCACCCACTCTATCTTGGCTTCTGCTCATGGCAGCATCCAGAAGTTGGGTAGCAGCGTAATATGCACCGGCGGTTTTAGGGCCGCCTTGCAATTGTATTTCTCGGCAAATGCTATTCTTATCTGGTGTATCTCATCCGTCAGTTCAGCCGGCGGCCGGATAGCAAGAAGATATTGGCATTTCACGTCCATAGGTGATTATTGATCAAGATCATTGTCTTCAGACGTACTGCCCTGTATAGCTCCCTTTCACGGCTTTCAATCCTTCGGGTACGCCTTCATAGAGTAAATAGCCACCGCCTGCACCGCCCTCTGGGCCCAGGTCTATCACCCAGTCGGCGCTTTTTATTACGTCGGTATTGTGTTCTATTACTATGATCGAGTGACCTTGCTCTATCAGGGCATCGAAGGAGCCAAGCAGCTTCTTGATATCGTGCATGTGCAGACCCGTTGTCGGCTCATCAAAGATGAAAAGCACTTTTTCTTTCACTTTCCCCTTACCCAGGAACGATGCCAGTTTCACCCGCTGGGCTTCACCACCGCTCAGCGTATCGCTGCTTTGTCCCAGCTTCACATAGCCCAGGCCCACATCGCTGAGCGGCTGCAGCGCAGTGGCAAGCTTCTTTTCGTCTTTGAAGAACTCTATCGATTCATCCACGCTCATCTCCAGTATGTCATAAACGTTTTTCCCACGATAGGTCACTTCCAGCACATCGTCTTTAAAGCGCTTGCCTTTACATGTTTCACAGAGGAGGTGCACGTCCGCGAGGAACTGCATTTCAACTATTACCTCGCCTTCACCTTTACACGTATCGCAACGGCCGCCGTCTGTATTGAATGAAAAATGCTTTTCAGCATAGCCGCGCATTTTCGACAATGGCTGCTTGGCATACAGCTTACGTATTTCGTCATAAGCCTTTATGTAGGTCACGGGGTTGCTGCGCGACGATTTGCCGATCGGGTTTTGGTCCACCATCTCCACATGTCCTATACTGTGCAGGTCGCCGCTCAACTGTTTGTGCTGTCCGGGTCTGTCAGCGCCTTCGCCGTAGTGTTTTTGCAGTGCAGGGTAGAGCGTCTGTTTTACCAATGTGGTCTTGCCGCTACCACTCACGCCTGTAACCACGCAAAGCACATTAAGCGGAAAATCTGCATCCACATTTTTCAGGTTGTGCTGCCGGCAGCCCTCTATGCGGATCTTGCCGCGGGGCTTGCGTTTGATCTTCGGCACTTCTATGTGCATCGCCCCGTCCAGGTATTGGCCCGTGAGGCTTGCTTTATTTTTTATGATCTTGTCATAAGGGCCTGCTGCTACTACTTCACCACCCAGGTGGCTGGCTAGCGGTCCCATATCTATGATGTAGTCGGCCTCGCGCATCATCATTTCATCGTGCTCCACCACTACCACTGTATTGCCAAGATCGCGCAATGATTTCAGCACGTTAATAAGTCTTTCCGTGTCACGACTATGGAGGCCTATGCTCGGCTCATCGAGTATGTAGAGCGAGTCGGTTAGGTTGCTACCCAAAAATTTGGTGAGCTGTATACGCTGACTTTCACCGCCGCTTAGTGTGTTGGCAAGGCGGTTAAGGGTAAGATAGCCCAGGCCCACATCCAGCAGCGTTTTCATCCGCTGATTGATCTCGATAAGTATCCTTCTACCGATAGATAACTCATGATCGCTCAGCTTCAGCTTTTGAAACCACTGGTACAGGTCTGCCGAAGGCATGAACATCAGGTCGGCAATGGTAGTGCCTTGTATTTTCACATACATAGCTTCCGGCCTCAACCTTGCGCCATTGCAGGTGGGGCATATGGTGCGGCCTCGGTATCGCGCCTGCATCACCCTGTATTGCACCTTATACAGGTTTTGCTCCACCATTTTAAAAAAGTCTTTGATGCCTTCCACTTTGCTGTTGCCTTCCCAAAGCAGTTTGTATTCGCTGGCGCTCAGGTCTGCAACAGCTTTGTGTATCGGGAAGCCGAACTTCGCCGCATTGCGTATGAACGATGCCTGCCATTCGCTCATCTTATCCCCCCTCCAGCATGCCACGGCGCCTTCATACACGCTTAGCGATTTATCCGGTATCACCAGGTCGGCATCGATGCCAAGTACCTGGCCGAAGCCTTCGCATTGCGGACAAGCACCGTAAGGATTATTGAATGAAAATAAGTTGGGCGTTGGCTCTTCGAACACCATTCCGTCTGCCTCAAATCGGTTGTTGAACACATGCAGTTCTTTCCCGTCGGTCTCCACATAGCATTCGCCTTCACTTTCGTAAAAGCCGGTCTGGATACTGTCGGCCATGCGGTGAATGTCGTCCTCGTCAAATACTTCCTTTACTACTATCCGGTCTATGAGTAGATAAAGGTGCTTCTTAGGCAATTTTATTTTTAGCTCCGGGCTAATTTCCGGGTTCGCCGGAATGATCAGCGCATCCTCGATCCTTATCGGCTTTTCGTCGAGATCGGGGGCGTATACACGACTAAAGCCTTTTTGCATGAGTATATTCAACTCCTCGGCTACACTGCGACCATAACGGGTCACCAGCGGAACGATGAATTGCACTTTGGTGCCTGTTTTAAGCGTCTTTACAAAATCAACTACATCGCTCACGGTGTCCTTCTTCACCTCCTTACCGCTTTTGGGCGAATAGGTTTTGCCCACGCGTGCAAATAGCAAACGCAGGTAATCATATATTTCCGTCATGCTGCCCACAGTACTGCGTGGCGTGCGTGTGGTTACTTTTTGTTCAATGGCTATCGCCGGACAAATGCCGTGTATGTAATCCACATCCGGCTTATCCATGCGCATCAGGAACTGGCGTGCATAGGCACTCAGGCTCTCTGCATAGCGGCGTTGTCCTTCGGCGAAAAGTGTATCCATCGTCAGGCTGCTCTTGCCTGATCCCGACACACCCGTCACTACAACTAACTTGTTGCGCGGTATGCCCACATCCACGTTCTTTAGATTGTGCATGCGTGCTCCCTTGATGAAAATGAAATTGGGATCGCTTGCCTGCTTCGGTTCGTGCTCGCCTATATGTTCCAGTTCCGGCTGGGATATCCCTTCTACCCTCTTTATTTTGCTTGCTGCCTTGCCGGCAGCACCTTTCTTTACGGCCATAAAATAGTCTGCAAATTTACACTATTTGACCGCGGCGAAGATTATAACAATATCCACATTATTTATATTATGGTGCTATCTTATCTATTGCTGCTGCCAGCTTTCTATCCCGGTCCGTAACAGTATTTCCTGCATCATGTGTGCACAGCCATATCTCCACCTTGTTCCAGGTATTGGTCCAGGTAGGGTGGTGGTTTTGCTTCTCAGCCAGGATAGCCACTCTTGTCATAAATGCAAAAGTTTCCGAAAAATCATTAAAGGTGAAGCTGCGATATAGTTTGTTGTCTTTTTCTTCCCAGGCCATTATTTTTTTTACATTTGCTACTAAAATTACGAAAACTTAATACTGTAAATCTTATTTTGATGCTAAAGCGTTTCTCTTTAGTGCTGCTTGCAGTGCTTATTGCTGGCCAGTTGCACGCCAAAATTCTGGACATAGTTGTTAGTGGTGGCCTTGTGAAATGTACAAAGGCTTTGGATAAGTCAAATTATGGAACTACAAGTTTCAAGCCAATAGGTTCGCTCTGCCTTATGTTTCATGTTCCTCATAATAGCTTTTCAGCAGGCATAGGCGCTGATGTTCACGGTATTACATTGAATTCTATCATAAGTTCTGTTCGTTTGGCCCATCCTTTGATACCTGTTTACATAAAATTCGAAGAAAAAATGACAGGTAATAGCAGTGCTTACATTACGGCTGGTTTAAACTTTGGCATTGCTTTAGCGACCGGTACCGAAAGCATAAATGCGAATTCCTATGCAACTTCTTTTATTCCTTCAGACGTATACTATGGTAAAGGCACTGGCTTTATGATCGGGGCGAATTTTGCTGCCGTTTTCAAACTAACTAAAGAGATGTCTTTTGATTTTGCATTCAATCCTCGATATTATAGCATGCAGCTTTCGCGCACTTATGCGCTCAGCTATCAATATGGGATGAGTACTACAAATTATGTTCAGGATAAGGTCGGATATCAAACAATTGCTTTCCCCGTACTATTGGGTTTACGGTTTGGCATCTAATTAGATCAGCACTTTCCGCATCACATGGTCGTTCATCCAATAGGGGCCAATAGCTATGTCTTCATCATAAGCAACTGCATAGCCCATACGTTTGTAAAACTGTATCGCCTTGTTGTTACGGTTCACATTAAGCTCCAGTATGCTTTTCCCTGCTTTTAATACTTCCTGTTCTACAGCGGTTATCAGTGCTTTGCCGTAACCTTTCCCCTGCAATGCTGGTATGCAGTACAGTTTGTGCAGTTTATAGACATCGCTGTTTTCAGGGCGCACAGCATAAGCAGCGAAGCCTACCGCTTTATCGCCATCGTAGAGCAGGAGATAGTTTTGGCTTCCGGTTGCTATCTGCTCCCTGATCTTTCTTTCTTCAAAAAGCAGCTCCAGCATATACCTGGATTGCCCAACCGGCAATATCGGATCGTAGGTAGGCTCCCAGGTTGCCCGGGTTATTGCCACTATCACCGCAGCATCATCAACCCCGGCGTGTGCAATTTTGATCATGATGCAATGATAGTGAATTTGTTAAGGCTCCAGCGTGCCTTCTATGCCGTCATCCATGGTCTTGCCGCTCACCAGGGCCGCTGCTATTTTGGCCAGTGCCACCAGCTTGTTGTGTTTATTGTCCCAATAGTATCCGCCTTTAGGGGTGACCTTTATAACACTCAGGTTCGGATCGTCCTTGCCGCCCTGCATCCATGCTTTGGCTACAGGCTCCCATAGCTGTTCTATCTTTTCTCTGTCGTAAAATGCTTCGGCTGCGCCATATACGCTCATAAAGTTGTAGTTCGCTGAGTTGGTATAAAGCAGTTGCACGTTGGCGTCAGCTTTTATATCCCGGTTTTTGTCGCTGTTCTTGTCGCTAAGGAACCAAACGTTCCCTTCGTCGTCCACATCCTGTGTCGACATCGGCCGGGTGTCAAATCGGCCATCCCCGATATTCGTACAAAAAAGGCAGCTCTTTATTTCGCTTGCCATTTCTTTTATCTTTTCTATTGCTTCTTTACCTGCTAAGTTTTTTACGTCTCCCATATTGTAGGTTTTACATTTAAGGCTTCAACAGTAAAAAACATGCCATTAATGACTATTATATAAACTGTATTTATCTTTAGCTATCATTTTGCTTATGCACATTAGGTTCTCACTGATTCTTTTTCTCTTTATTTCATACATCTCAAAAGCACAGGATATGAAAACAGTTTACGAACGCTCGGGCGGTAAAGAGACCGCAACATACCTGGAGACGATCGCATTTTACAAAGAGCTCGATAAACGCTATCTCAGCGTCAGGATGGAAGAGATAGGGCCTACCGACAGCTACTACCCGCTGCATGTGGTGTACTACTGCGCTGACGGTAATGTAAATCCAGACAAATGGAAAGCCAAAGGCAAGACCATCCTGCTCATCAACAATGGCATACATCCAGGCGAACCCGACGGTGTCGACGCTTGCATGATGCTGCTGCGCGATGCTGCAATGGGCAATATCGTGATCCCCGACAACATGGCACTTGCCGTGATTCCTGTATTTAATATCGGTGGGGCGCTCAACCGGGGCCGGCCAAGCCGTGCCAACCAGAATGGCCCTGAAGCCTATGGCTTTCGCGGTAATTCTCAACACCTCGATCTTAACCGCGATTTCATAAAGCTGGATGCGAAGGAGACCCGCAGCCTGGTAAAACTGTTTCACCGCCTCGACCCGGACATATTCATCGACAACCACGTGAGCGACGGCGCCGATTACCAGCACATTATGACTCTGCTGGAAACACAACACAACAAGCTGGGCGGTGAAACAGGAAAGTTGCAGCACGAGACCATTATACCGGAAGTGTATAGCGATATGAAAGAACGTGGCTACGACCTGGTGCCCTATGTGAATGACTTCGACAATACGCCCGACAAAGGCTTCCGCGAGTTTTACGATTACCCTCGCTTTTCAAGTGGCTTCGCTGCATTATTCCAGACACTGGCCTTCGTGCCCGAAACTCATATGTGGAAGCCTTACAAACAACGCGTAGAGTCGACCTATGCATTGATGCTGAGCTTTATAAAGACAGCTTCTGAGCATGCAAAAGATATACGCGATGCGCGTCACTTGGACAGGGATGAGATATTGAAACGCAAAACCTTCACTATCGACTGGAAAGTAGATACCAGCAAGCATTCCGAGATCACTTTTAAGGGCTATGAAGCGGTGCATAAACCCAGCGAAGTGTCGGGACAGGACAGGCTTTATTACGATCGCAGCAAGCCTTATACCAGGCGCATACCACTCTTCGATCATTTCGTGACTACTAAAAAAGTGGATGCGCCCAAAGCTTATATAATACCCCGCGGCTTTACCGAGGCTATCAAACGCCTGAAATGGAATGGGGTAGAGATGCAGGAGGTAGAGGATGATACGGTAATGAAACTGACGGTTTACCGCATCGACAAGTATGACACCATGCCGCATCCCTACGAGCGCCACTATATGCACCGGGCTGTAGCAGTGCATGCTGAAAAGGAAAAAGTGCAGCTCTACAAGGGCGATTATATAATACCTACTAGCCAGCAGGCCAAACGCTACCTGGTGGAGGTGCTGGAACCAATGGCACCCGATGCCTTGTTTGCATGGAACTTTTTCGATGGCATACTGCAGCAGAAGGAGTACTACAGCGACTACATTTTCGAAGATATGGCGGCGAAAATGTTGAAGAAAGACGAGAAGCTCCGCAAGCTATTTGAAGCCGAAAAGAAGAGGAACAAAGGCTTTTCAGCCAATGGCCGCGCCCAGCTCGACTTCATCTACCGGCACTCAAAATACATGGAGCCTGAATATATGCGTTACCCGGTTTTTAGAATGGAGTAGCTACCTCGCATCAAACCATACATCCTTTGTCTCGTTCCAGTCGCCGTTGTAGTTGATGGTCAGCTCCTCTCCGGGCTCTATGTCGCGCACGGCCTTGATGAACATCGTCTCATTGTCGTAGTCCATAAAGTGCTCGCAGTTCGATGTGTAAGAGTGGTTGTACATGGGTATATTGCCCAAGGCCATGCAGCACATTTTCTCGCCCTTCGGCGTCCATTCAAAGATGTAGTCGTGCAGCAGGGTCTGGTCCAGCAGCTTGCGGTCCTCGGCACTCATTACTATCACCTGCGCTACCTCTATGATGGTCCCGGCGGGGATGAATTTTTTCGTAAACACCCCCCGTCCTTTATCCTTTGTGCTCTCAACCTGTACGCCCTTGAATTGCATATTGGGGGCAAAGCTAGAATTTACCGCTTACTGAGACGACAAAAGTTCCGTCGCTATTTGAATAAAATGAAATGATTTTTATATTTGAGCATAATATTTATCCTTTAACCAATTATTTATGTCCTGTAAAAAACTGTTAAGCATCCTGATGCTATTGGTGCTTTGTACGCACACCGCCTTTGCCGACGATGACGACGACGAGGAGGGTGGCAAGCACAAGAAAGCCCGCCGCTCCGAGCTGGGCCTCTCTTACCCTATGACCAACACATCCTTCTTCTACCGCTACCGCGAGTTTGGCTATGGCCAGTTCGGCACTTCATACGATACCTCGTTTAGCTTTAAGTTAAAGAGCAAAGGCGGCTTCGGCCTTACGGTTGGTGGCTTTATACCCATCATCCCGGCGCATGCCAAGACCAGTATGCTGGCATTCAACATCACCGGCTCCTTTAACATCATCACCTGGGACCTCGGCAGCGTGGCTGATAATGCCTTTAACGATGGCTCCCTGTTTTATGATGATGCGCTCGTCACATCTTCTACCATGATCATGAGTTTCCTTTTGGGCTTCGACTATAAATATGGCGCTGATGCCGCACTCGATAAGGGGCAGCGTTTCTGCTTCACCATGGGTGGGGGCGTGGCCCCTACCATGACCCTGACACAGTTCGGTGGCATACCTGCAGGGGCGTCTATGAAGGTAAAGCCTTATGCCAAGGTGGAACTGGGCATGATGGCCGGTATCTGTATGAAGCTGAGGGTGCTCTACACCATTGGCGATCTCGACTACTTCAGCTATCATGATAAGGGTAGTACGTACGATGAGTCGCTTTCATTGACCGACAAGTCGAACTTTGCAGTGGCCCTGGTGCTGATGCCGATGTCTTTTAAATGGGAGAAGAAAGACAAATGGGACAGGTAATGCTTGTCCTTCCAACGATAAAAGAAGATGTCCCGCCACCGGCGGGACATCTTCTTTTATATCAAGACCTTTTATAGTTCGTTCCTGTTCACCGGTTCAGCTATATCGCGTTGGGCCAGTATTTTGTTTTTGCCTTCATCGGCGGGCACTATTTCCATCTTTACGTTAGCCAGGCCCTTGTCTTTAAACTGCAGCTTCTCGGCCGCTACACTCGCCAGGTCTATCAGGCGGGGATTGTTAGGCGCCATACGGTCATTGATGCGTACGTATACGATCTTGCCGTTAGTCAGGTTGGTCACCTTTACATAGGTGCCCAGTTTCACCCTGTTGCTGGCTGCGGTAAATTCATCATTGTCAAAAACTTCGCCCGTTGCTGTCTTGCGGCCTTCAAACTTATCATGATAAAAGCTTGCTGTGCCCTTTTTGTCTGCAATGGTGTTATCCTGCTTTTGTACTTGCTGTGCCCGAAGGCCTATTCCCGTAAATAAGAACAGTGTAAAAATTTTCAGTAGCCTCATACGCATTATAATTAGTTTGCAAAAATAGGGATATACTCCTAAAAAGTCAAACTCAAATTATTTAATAATTAATATCTCTTGTTAAACTTTTGTGAACCGCCGCGCTCACCCGGTTTCTTGTATTGCCCCGAAAAGCGCTTCTGTTGCGGCCTTTCGAAGTTTCCGCCACCCCTTTCCCGGTCCCTTTGCTCGGCCTCTTCCATGCGCACTTTTCTCCCCTTAAATTTCTTCTGGGTCATGGTTTGCACGATAAATTCAGCCGCATCAGCCCTCACATTAAAGAAACTGCTCAGGTCACGAACAGTTACCCGGTCAATAATACCCGGCTCGATATCGGTGCTTTCGGTAATGAAATTGATCAGTCGCTCGGCTGAATTGATACCGTCTTTCTGGCCAATGTTAATGAAGAGGCGCACGCTGCTGCGGCCACCGCGGCCACGCTCCTTGCTTTCGTAACTGGCGTTCAGATCTTCAGCTTCTTCATAGGATGCTATTGTGTCTTTGAGCTGCAGCCATATCAGTCGGCGTATCAGCTCGTCTTTCTCCATATCTTCAAAGCGTTCGTGTATGGTTTCCTGGTACACGCGGGCAAAGTCTTCTTTCGGATCGGCCTCGGCTATCTGCTCCAGGTAGTAGAACAGGCGCTTGCGCACCACCTCAGCCCCGTCGGGTATATCGCTGCGGTTGAAGCGCTGCTTCACGATCCTTTCTATCTGCCGGATGTTCGATATCTCTTTGGGCGACACGATGCTCATGCAGATACCGCTCTTTCCGGCGCGCGCCGTGCGGCCGCTGCGGTGGGTGTAGACCTCAGGATCATCGGGCAGCTCGTAGTTTATTACGTGTGTTATATCGTTCACATCAATACCGCGGGCAGCCACGTCGGTAGCCACTATGGCCTGCAGGCTGCGATTCTTAAAGCGCTCCATCACCTTGCTGCGCATCTTCTGGTCCATATCGCCATGCAGGGGGCTCACATGGTAGCCCTGGCGCATCAGCTTCTCGGCCACGTCCTGGCAGTCTTGCTTGGTGCGGGTGAAGATGATACCGTATATGCCGGGCGCAAAATCCAGCAGGCGCTGCAGCGTCTCGAAGCGGTTGTGGTGATTGGTTACAAAGTATTGGTGATCGATGTTTTCATTCGTCACATTGGCTGCGCCGGCGCTGAACTCCTGCCATTGCTTCATAAAGCGTTTGGCGATGCCGCGCACCTCGTTGCTCATGGTGGCGCTAAAGAGCCAGGTATGCTCGCGTGCAGGTGTGTTCTTAAGGATAAAGTCGATATCCTCGCGGAAGCCCATGTTCAGCATCTCGTCGGCCTCGTCCAGCACCACATATTGCACATGGTCCAGGCTGATGGCCTTGCGCTCCAGCAGGTCTATCAGGCGGCCGGGGGTGGCCACCACCACCTGCGGATTGCCCTTCAGCTCGCGTATCTGGCCGCCTATGGGCACACCGCCATATACCGCAGTGCTGCGGAAGCCGCGCATGTGCGCGCCATATTTTTTAAATTCTTCCTGGATCTGCATACAGAGCTCGCGTGTGGGGCTCAGCACCAGGGCCTGCACATGCTTCTGTGCAGTATCGGTATGGTGTAAAAGCGGCAGGCCAAAGGCGGCGGTTTTACCGGTACCGGTTTGTGCCAGGCCAATGATATCAACAGGTTGGGATAAAAGTGTGGGGATTACCTTTTGTTGGATGGGAGTAGGGGTCTCAAAACCCAGATCAGCTACGGCACGCATTAGTTCTTCCCGCATGGGGAAGCTAGAAAAAGACGTCATTAAATTTAAGAACTTTTATAATAAATGAGGCGCAAAGGTACGGTTTATTTGTTTCGCTTCCGCTTTTAATGTGTTAATTGATTAATAAGTTGAAAGGTTGACAGGTTGATAGGTTGAGAAGTTTAAGCGGTCGTTTTGCTAAAATGCCCGAATCGGGCATAATAACGAAAATCGGGCTTCTTGTTGATAGGTAATTGATATTCAGGCGTTAACTGAAATGCCGATGCCCGAACCATGCCTGATCTGTGCCCGACTCCGTTGAAATGTCACGCCAAATCCGGGGGTATCACTAAATTGAAAAAGTGTGTAAAATACTGATCTGAGATTCATAGTTTTTATAGGTTGCCGGCGTGAAAGTAGCCGGATGGTTACAAAGTTCGGATGGGTTTTTGAGAGTAAAAAATAAAGCTTCAATTTTTTGATCGAGGCGCAAAGGGGAGGTAATATGGCTGTTTTACGGCAATCTGAAGATTGCCTGCTGGTGGGACGAAGTCGGAAGACTTCGCCCAACTTGGAAGACTTCGCCCAACTTGGGCCTGTTTGAAATCACACGTGGTACGAAGCAATAATATGGACAAGGCAAGCGTGACAATTCCCCTCATTTACGAGCAACTACTCCTTCCCAAACCGCCTCACCACCACATTTCCGTTCCTGTCACTCACCTTTACAAAATACACACCACTTGCCAGGCTTCCCACATTCATTATCGCTTTGTCACTGTAGTTCATCTGCTCTATCAGCACCTGGCCTATGGCATTCAGTACCGTTATGCTTTTTATACTACTGCCTGTTATCGTTAGTTGCTCTTTGGCAGGGTTGGGATAAATGGCGATAGCATTTATAGTTGGTAGGTGTTTAACTTCTGTGGGCAAACAACTGGGGTTGAAAGCTACCTTGCGGATGCGATGATTACCATTATCAACAATATACAAATTGCCGCAGGAGTCAAGAGCAATCCCTCTAGGGCTGTTTAATGCCGAAGTATCAGCTTTACCGCCGTCACCGTTATAACCGGAAATCCCATTTCCCGCGACAGTATGAATTATACCTATTGCGTCTACTTTGCGAATCCTGTCATTATTATCATCGCTAATGTACAGGTTCCCGGAGTTATTAATGGCTAGACCTTGGGGAAAACTAAAGGAGGCAGTTAGGGCTGATGCCCCATCTCCTGCAAACCCTACTGCACCGCTTCCGGCATAAGCGCTTATCACGCCGGTAGTAGTATTTATCTTTCTAACTCTGCCACTATCAGTAAAATATAAGTTATTCGATTGATCAACGCATATCGCAATAGGAGAATATATTTTCGCCAAGGTTGCCAGTCCACCGTCTCCGGTTGATCCTCCAATGCCCGTTCCTGCCACAGTGGTAATAATACCACTTGTATTAACTTTACGGATCCTATAGTTTAGTTGATCTACTATATATAAATTCCCTTCTTTGTCAAAACAAATTCCATATGGCATGTTTAATTGAGCTGAAACAGCAGCGCTGCCATCTCCGCTAAAACCAGCAGTACCGTTACCAACCACAGTTGAAACGATACCGCTAATTGCGTCTACTTTTCTTATTCTGTTATTTATAATTTCAGAAAAATATAGATTCCCCAAAGAATCAGTTGCCATAAAGCCTGAAAGATATAAGTTGGCCGATGTTGCTAATCCACCATCTCCACTATATCCCTGAGTGCCTGTGCCCGCATATTTGCTGATGATTCCATTATTAGAAATCTTTCGGATTGTATTGTTATTTTCTGAGACATAATAATTACCTGAAACATCGAACACTATTCCGCCTGCCGAACCTATTGAAGCCAATATTGCAGAATCATTGTCACCTGAATATCCTGTAGAACCATCACCTGCAACTGTAGTGATGATTTGACCATTTGCTAATAACGGCAATAATACTGACAGTAACAAAATAGCTTTTTTCATTGATCCTCAATTTTTTCTACATTATATAGAGTGCACAAGCTCCTGGGAAAGGACAGGATGTTGCATAATATATTGTACCAGTTGGCAATAACGGATTGTATACCGGCGTATTGATCGCATTCAAACACTCCACATGGAACGTATTAGCTGCAGCCGAGTTCAAATTCTGCCCAAAGATAGCTGAATATGCATGTGTAACACCTATCGTATTGCCACTACCGCCCAATACTGTCGAGTAGCTGGCATTCACCGTGTTAGCGCTACCAAGCAGCACGCCCGAATGTACATTGAGTGCGCAGTTATGCGCGCCACTTCCGATGAATGAGAAAGCACCCGCGCCATCAACATTGTTACAGAAGCCACCGCCTATAAAGTTGCAGCCACCATGCAACACTTGGTTGCAGAAACCCTGCACTATGGCCGAGTAAACGCCCTGCTGCCTGTTGCACGCACCACCAACTATAGTGCTACAGTTCTGCAATTCTATCCTGTTATTAAGGCCACCCAGTATGGCAGAGTGACCAGTTGTTCCGGATGTTCCACAGGGCATCCGGTACACGAAATAAAGCTCCATTTGTAATGGCATTCATTGATCTTTAGCTTAATGATTGTTGACATTCCCAAATAGCGGTCGGAACTTCTGCCCGCTTACTCTACATCTTTATCCGCACCGCACAGCATTCCGTTTGCAAAACTGCCTTTCTATTCCTTGTTCCGGATGTCTTTGCTGAACATCCTGAACAACTCACTTCTGTTACGTATTTTCACAGGCTATCCAAATATACTTAAATTAAATAAAACAACACTATGGGTTTCGGTTACAAAATAGACGACCAGCAGGGCCTGTACTTTGTCACGTGCACCGTAACACAATGGGTCGATGTTTTTACACGCAAGGAGTATGCAGATATTATAATAAACAGCCTGAAGCATTGCCAGCAGCACAAAGGCCTGCAGATATATGGTTGGGTCATCATGAGCAACCACCTGCACATGATCGCTGCCTGTACCGGGGGTCATGAGTTAAGCGATACTCTTCGCGATTTCAAAAAATACACTGCATCAAAAATAGTTGAGGCGATAGAGAACAATAAACAGGAGAGCCGCAAAAGCTGGCTGTTATGGTTACTCAAGCAAGACGGCAACATTACTTTTTGGCAACCAGGCAACCATCCGGAATTGATACATAGCCGTCCATTCCGTTCGGCGAAGTCTTCCGACTTCGTCGTCCCGGCAGGCAATCTTCAGATTGCTTTACTCATGCCAATGACTAAGTGGCAATAAATTGATTTTGCCGTAGAAGACGCCCGCGCTGCTATAACACCAATCCTCCTCTTTTTCAACCCAGCCTGCCCGCACGGGATTTTGATGTAGGTAGTTAAGTTTCTGTAAGAAGAACGGGTGCGAAAATATCTCCTCGGCATGGTTGCTGTGCGTCCATAGCTGGAAATGGCTGTTAGCGGTGCGTTGTGCCGCGTTCCATGCAAAGCGATGCAGCAGCCATTCGCGCCTGCTTTCAGGCTCTTCTTTTATCGCTTCCAATATTTTGAAGGAGGTGAATTTCTTGAAGTCCCTGACTATTCCTGACAAGTTGCCTTGTGCACCCTGAATAATAAGGTGCATATGATTTGTCATTATCACGTAGCCATATATTTTTAAGCCTTTATGCTCAGCGCAGTGCCTCAGGCTGTCGATCACGATATCACGGTAGATCTTCCGGGAAAAAATATCGACCCAGTCTACAACAGTAAATGTGACAAAATATAAGCCATATTGATTTGTGATCTGGTAACCGGTGCTCATGGCAGGTAATATAGCAATCTGAAGATTGCCTGCCGGTGGGACGAAGTCGGAAGACTTCGCCCAACTTGAAAGACTTCCCGGTGGGACGAAGTCGGAAGACTTCGCCCAACTTGAAAGACTTCGCCCAACTTGAGCAAAGGCAGGTAGCGTAGCTGTTTTACGGCAATCTGAAGATTGCCTGCCGGTGGGACGAAGTCGGAAGACTTCGCCCAACTTAAAGACTTCGCCCAACTTGACGAAGTCGGAAGACCCACCCTACTTGAGGTTGGATTCCACCAATTTCCTAACTTTGCAGCATGAAAAGGTACTTGCTCGTATTGCTTTGTTTCTTTGCTTTGCTGGCCACAGCACCTCGCGGATCGGCACAGGGCTGCGCAGTATGTACCAAAACGGCCTCCACCCTCGGCGACAAGGGCGCACGCGGCCTCAATGGCGGCATCCTCTACCTCGCAGCCATACCCCTTAGCCTTATAGGCGCCATCGGCTTCATCTGGTGGCGGCACAATAAGAACAGCTAGTGCTTGCGGAAGATGTGTTGTATATTTAGCTAAACACTCATTACCAATATGAACAACGCTTTCCGCCACTTAGCAGTGCTGGTATGCAGCACAGCGGTCCTGTTTTCCTGCAGGGAGAACACCATATCCGGCCACGGCAACATCGGCAACGAGATGCGCAACACAGGCAGCTTCACCGCCATCGAAATATCGGTGCCGCTGAAAGCCTCCATCCGCGTAGGAGCAGCACAGTCGGTAAAGCTCTCGGGCTACAGCAACATCCTTAAGTACATCAAGACAGAGGTAAAGGACAACAAGCTGAAAATATTTACCGACCCCGGCGTCAATATAGATAATGCCGAATACCTCAATGCCGAGATAAGCATTCCCTCGCTGAGCCAGCTGGTAATGGAAGGCGCGCCTGATGCCGAAGTGCACGGCCCCATCACCGGGCAAGACTTCCAGCTCACCATATCGGGCGCCAGCGATGTAACCATCGACGAGGTCAACACTACCCACTTCAGCACCACCGTATCGGGCGCGGGCGATGTAAAGGTGAGCAAAGGCACCGTGCAGCAGGCCGAATACTCAGTGGCCGGCGCCGGCGATATAAAAGCCTATGGCCTGCACAGTACCGAGACCAGTGCCACCGTAGCGGGCGCCGGCGATGTGGACGTATATGCCGAACAAAAACTTACCACCAGCATCAGCGGCGCAGGCACCGTTCGTTACAAAGGGCACCCGCAGGTCACCACACAAACCAGCGGCATGGGTGGGGTAGAGGACGCGAACTAGCACAATTTTTGCAGGCATAAATAAAACAGTTCCCGCGTATGACAATGAGCAACTTCAGCAGGATATTATTGTTCTCCATCGCAATGCTGGCGTTCCGGGTGGCAAGCTTTGCCCAGGCCGATCCCATAGAGCACACCTGGTACAATGAAGCTAAGACCGGCAAGATACAGATATACAAAGCGAAGGATGGTAAGTTCTACGGTAAGATAGTATGGCTTAAAGAACCCAACCGCGACGGCAAGCCCAAGCTCGACATCAGCAACCCCGACAAAGCCCGCAGGAACGACCCGGTGATGGGCCTGTTGGTGCTAAAAAAATTTAAGAAAACAGGCGATGGCGAATACGAGGACGGCACCATTTACGATCCGAAGAATGGCAAAACCTACGACTGCACCATGAAGCTGAAAGGCAATGTACTCGACGTGCACGGCTATGTGCTCATATCGCTCATTGGCCGTTCAGAAAAATGGACCATAGCCGACTAAGAGATAAAGCAGTAAAAATAAAAATGGAGTGCTTTTGGCACTCCATTTCAGTTCTTTAACAGGTGATTATCTCCAGTGGCCAGGTATCCAAATATAGCCAGCACGGCTGTGGCGCCAGTGGCCTTCTACCCAACGCGCGCGTGGACGAGGTGGCTCGGCCCAGTAGCCGCCATGCCAGCGGTACTCGTTACCATTAGGTTCCCAGTCTTCACGCACCCATACGTGACGGGGGCTAGGCCTGGCGGGACGCACAGTTACATTAACATGCGGCCGTGGGGGGCGCACATGCACAACTATCTGTGCAGATAGTTGTGTTGCAGTGAAGCCCAATAACATAAGCATTAACAACACACTTTTTCTCATCGTTTTCATAACTCAAATTTTGTTCTGGTTTATTAAACAATAGATGTTTTTAAAAGCCCCGGGTTTAAACACGGGAAATTTTTCAGTCTACATGAATAAAAATTTGTGCCAAAGCGAGCTCCTTAACAAAATGTTGAAGACCGCAAAAAAAAGACCGGCTGCCATTGAGCAGCCGGTCTGTATAGTGTGCTTATGTTTATTAACGTGTTACGCTGAACTGGCGCACTGTGTTGCCATCAGTGCCTTTGATAACCAGGAAGTAGTTGCCAGCAGCAAGGTCGGCAACGGGGATAGTCTTTGAATAGCTGGTGGTTGCAGCCTCGTTCCAGTGGCGCAGCATGCGGCCCTGCACATCAAATACCGTTACACTGAAAGCCTGCGCCTTATTCCATGTCATGTCGATGTTCAGCAGGTTCTGTGCAGGGACAGGATACAATTTCAGGTCGCCGGCGTTGTTGTTAACACCTGCAACTTTCGTAGCGCTATCCAGCATGTAGTAATAAGTGGTCAGCATGTCGCTGTTGTTAAATACCCAGAAGCCTGAAGAATCCCATGAGGAAGACTGCATGGTAGTGGGCTGATTGTAAGCGTTGTAAGTCCAGTCGTAGTGCTTCTGGTTCACAAACATTACTGCAGTGCTGTCCCAAAGTTTATGTGTCTGCGCAGTTCTGCTATGCATAGCGTTGTACATCGTGCTGTCGGCATACTCAGGTACGCCGCCATTGTAGTGCCAGCTGGCAATTGCATCGCCATTCGCATCGTTGACAAATACATCCTTAGTGATAGTAGTCCAGTTAGGACCTACCATTACCTGGTAGAATACCGAGTCAACCGTCATGTTATTATCATGAGAGTAGTAGATGTAGTGCTCAGCATTTTGCCAGCTGCTGCCGTTCCATGTTTGTATCAGCGAGCTGGTTACTTTATTGAGGAAGTTGTAGTAGTAAACGTACTTGGTATTGTTGTTCCATGAAGAGCCGTTCCACAGCATGCTGGTGATAGAAGTGATATTATTGGCGGGGTCGTAAGTGTAAGAATACATCATGTCGTTCACCCAGTTACTACCTACCCTGTCCTGTGAAGTTTGCGAAGTGATATTGCCGGTAGCGCTATCGTACTGATAGTTCACGCGCGACTGGTCCATCCATGTCATTGCACTGTCGGGTGCGCTGAATGTATTAGACATAAGCTTACCGCTTGCGCTGTCGAACATGTGCGTGTGCAGGCCGGTTGTCATCAGTGCATGGGCAGAGTCGTAGATGCCCGAATACCAGGTATCGTAATTAAACGTGCCTGTATTGCCGGTTGGCGTAATGTCGAGTGAAGGGTAAAACTCCGGAGTGGTTTTTACATCGCTGCCCCTGCCATTTGAATAGCCAAGCCAGGCAGAATCGACCGACATAAATGCGCTGTCGGCATAAACGCTGTGGGTGATGCCAACCAATTTTGCCGGAGACTGAGCGTAGCTGAAAGTCGGGAGCAGTAATGCACCTAAAAGGAAGTATTTCAACTTCATAGAAGTAAAATTTGTTTTATAATTTGATCTTTGGCCATAAATGTAATAAAAAAAGATAGTAAAATCCAACCCTTTGGGGCCGCATTTGCGGATAATTAGTTGATTTTAATGCCCTTTTACAGCCACATGTTGGAAAATAGAAGGCATATGAGGGTCTCAATCAGCTAAAAGCAGCTAAGAATTTGACCTGGTGTGCAATTCAGCAAGTTTGAAACTTTCTTTCATTTTTACTCCGCGGTCGGTATCCTGCAGGGTGCAGCATTCTATTTCATTGTCGTGCTCAAAGAAAAGCACCCAATTGTTCGCCACTGCTTCATTCAGTATCTTTTTCTTTTCGGTGAGCGTGTCGAGCGGGCGCATGTCGTAGGCCATTATCCACGGCATGCTGATGTGGGCAGCACTGGGGAATAGGTCGGCACAATAGAGGATCGTAGTGCCATTGTAGTTGATCTGCGGCAGCATCATCGAGTCCGTGTGACCATTTACGACGCGGATGCGTATGTCCTGCATCCACTCTTCCCCATCGCCACTCTTGACGAAGCGCAACTGACCGCTCTCTTCAATAGGCAATATATTCTCTTTAAGAAAAGACGCTTTTTCCCGATCGTTGGGGTTGGTCGCCGATCTCCAGTGAGCTTCATTGCTCCAGTAATGCGCATTTTTAAAGGCTGGCACCAGCTTGTCGCCCTCTCTTTTTATTGAGCCGCCACAATGGTCGAAGTGCAGGTGGGTGAGGAATACATCGGTAATGTCGTCGGTAGTAAAACCATGCGCTGCCAGCGACTTTTCAAGTGTATCATCGCCATGCAGGTAATAGTGGCTGAAAAATTTTGCATCCTGCTTGGTGCCAATGCCGTTGTCGACAAGTATCCTGTAGTTGCCATGCTCAATAAGCAGGCAACGTAGTGCCCATGAGCACATATTGTTTTCGTCGGCCGGGTGCACTTTGTTCCACATGCTTTTGGGTACTACGCCATGCATGGCGCCTCCATCGAGCTTGAAATTTCCAGTATTGATCGTAAAAAGGCGCATGTTAAGTCGTAAGTTATAAGTCGTAAGTTATAAGTCGTAAGTTACAAGTCGTAAGTCTTAAGTCGTAAGTCGTAAGTCGTAAGTCGTAAGTCCAGGACTGTGCTATAGTGTCATCCGCTTGTCCTTTTGTTTTATCATCGCAAGGTACAAAATAGCGGCGCCGATAACAAAAAAGACGATGAGGGCAATGATGGCGCTGCGCATGTCGAGCACCTGGTCGATATAACCAAAGGATATCATACCAATCACAATAGCGATCTTCTCAGTAACATCGTAAAAGCTGAAGAACGAGGTGGTGTCGTGGGTATAGGGCATCAGCTTGGAATAGGTGGACCGGCTCAACGACTGAATGCCTCCCATTACCAGGCCTACAACGCCCGCAACGACATAGAACTGCATGGCGGTGTGAATATAATAGGCAGCAATGCAGACAGCAATCCAGATGGAAATGACAAAGAGAATGACCGGTAAGTTGCCGAAACGTTCGGAAAGCTTTGCCATCAGGTAAGCGCCGGCTATGGCCACCAATTGAATAACGAGAATGGTAGCTATCAATTGAGATGTTTCGAGCTTTAGTTCTTTGCTCCCAAACAATGTGGCGGCCAACATTACAGTCTGTACGCCCATACTATAAAAAAAGAAGGCCCCGAGGTATCGCTTCAGTACCGGCATGTTTTTAAGCTCATTCCACACTTTGGCCAACTCGTAAAAGCCATTAGAGAGTATGTTGTGACCCGGTCTTTTTTCAGAGGGTTTTGATTTAGGCAGTTTGAAGAAGGTGATCTGCGCAAAGCCCACCCACCAAATGCCCACCATCAGGAATGAAAGGCGCGGTGCAAATGTTGGATCGATGATGCCAAACCATTCGGGATTTAGCACATAAACAAAGCAGATAAGTTGCAGCAGCACGCTGCCGATATAGCCGTAGGCAAAGCCCTGCGCGCTCACTTTATCGCGCTCATGCTCGTGTGCTATCTCGGGTAGGTAGGCGTTGTAAAATACAATGCTGCCGCAGTAGCCAAGTGCTGCAATGGACGAGCAACAGATGCCCCACTCGAGGGTGTTGGCCTTGAAAAAGTACAGACCGCAACAGGCAAGGGAGCCGACGTAGCAAAAGAGCTGCATGAAGCGCTTTTTATTGCCTTTATAATCGGCAATAGAAGACAGAATAGGGGAGAGCAAAGCAATAACCAGGTAGGCGGCGGCGATAGAGTAGTCGAACAGGGTGCTGTTCTTCAGTTTGATACCAAAGAAGGAAACGGTGTCGCTGACGATCTTATGACCTTCCTTCACGGTTGTGATGGCGTTGTAGTATGCCGGGAATATGGTAGATGTGATAACAAGATTGTAAGCTGAATTGGCCCAATCGTACATAGACCACGCCCGATGTACGGACTTATTGGAAGTAATGGTGATCTGCTCCATGCGACTAAGGTAGTGAGCTATGCGATAAAGTGCAATGTGTATGCCCTTGCAGCCGGCCTTAGTTTGCTACCATGAAATTGCAGAGCTTATATAATATGCGGGCACCTACTATTGCGTCGATGCCGTCAACACTGTGCTCACCACATGAAACCTCATTGAGATCGAAGCCAATTAGCTGCCGGCCACTCTCGCGCAGGCGCCTGAATAGATAGAATACCTGCTCCACTTCGAAGCCACCGGGAACGGGTGTACCGGTATCGGGGCATAGCTTGGGGTCGAGCCCATCGATATCGAAACTGATGTAGACCTTTTGTGGTAAGCGGGCGATCACATCGTCGCAAATTTGTTTCCAGGTTTCGCCTTCGAATTGCCTGGCCTTGATGTCGCGGTCGAAGAAAGTTGAGATACGGCCATTGCTGTTTTGTATCATTTCCAGTTCTTCATCGCAATAGTCGCGTATGCCTACCTGCACCAGCTTTTTCACCTGGGGCACCTGCTGCAGCACGTTGTACATTATCGAGGCATGGGAATAAGTAAAGCCTTCGTAAGCGTTGCGCAGGTCGGCGTGTGCATCCACTTGCAATACGCCGAATTCATCGTGCATTTCACCCAAGGCTTTAATAAAGCCAAGAGGCGTACTGTGATCGCCGCCTATGAGCCCTACTTTTTTGCCTGCTTTCAGCAGAGAAGAAGTCATCTCATGCACCCAATCGTGCAGCATTTTGCCGCCGTTGTTTATTCCCTGCAGTTTTTCGGATAGTTGCTCATTCTCCGTTACAACGCCGCCCTCAACCAGGTAAGAGATGATGAGTTCTGCACATTGGCGAAGGAAATCGCTTTTCTTGCGAATATTCTTATCCACCGGTAACATATGAAAGCCTTTTTTCCAACCGTCCACAACATCAGCATCATAGAGATCAACTTGCATGGAAGCGTCGAAGATATGCTCGGGGCCACGGGCAGTGCCGGGCCTGTAAGAAACCGTAACCTCCCATGGTACCGGCAACAAAACCAGTTCAGACTCGCTCTCGCTGAAGGGTAAACCGAAAATATTGTTTGATCTTAAGCCTACTGAGTTGGGGTCAAACTTTGAAAGATCAGCCATTTGTAAAAGCAATTTAGGGCGCGAATTTATGACTAATTAATCAATGCAATATTCAATAGTGGAAAAACTAACAAAACATAAGGTAAAACGCCGTTCAGTAGGTTTATTTGCGGTTTCGGTGTGTTAATGATAACAGTCATGGAAATGATAGGGCGTATAAACCTGTTTTTCGTAACTTTGCTTGTTCCTTAAGAATTATGAAAAAAACGCATATAGTTGTTCTTGTCCTTGTGGCAGTGGCTGTTTGTATCATAGTCACGATGTTCAGTGACTTTAGTACGTATGAGACCTTTGCATCGGCGTCAAAGCAGCCGGGCAAAGCATTTCATGTGATAGGCTACCTTGATAAAAGTATGGCGATGGATTATGATCCTGTGAAGGACCCGAACCATTTTACTTTTTACGCAAAGGACAAATCGGGTGGGGTGACCAAGGTGATATTTAATGGTGAGAAGCCACGGGATATTGAGAAGTCGGAACAGATCGTGATGAAAGGCTATGTTGAAGGCGGTGCTTTTCACTGCACGGGCATACAGATGAAGTGCCCATCGAAATACAAGCAGCGTGACATGACCGTAAGCGGCAATGCCAGCTAATGCAAAATTATTGAATTATAAGCTTAAGATACCTTGGATACACAATTCGTAGGAGAGCATCTGTGGCCCGGGAAACTGGGCCATCTTTTTGTGATAAGCACTTTTGTAGGTGCGCTATTCAGCGCTTTCAGTTACTGGCGCGCAGTACAGACCGAAAAGACGGATGCTTATAATAGCCACTCGTGGCAACTGATGGGGCGTAATGGCTTTGTGCTTCATGCAGCCTCTATAATAGGTATCTTTTTCGCTCTTTATTATATAATAGCCAATCACCTTTTTGAGTACCATTATGCATGGCAGCATTCATCACTGGCCCTGCGTTCCAAATATTTGTTATCCTGCTTTTGGGAAGGCTCAGAGGGCAGCTTTATGCTCTGGACACTATGGAATAGTATACTGGGGCTGGTGGTGATGAGCACGGCTAAGCTACTGGAGACGCGCACAATGGCGATCATATCACTTGTGCAGGCAATCCTGGCCACTATGCTGCTGGGCTTTTATTTTGGTCCCGATGTAAAGGTCGGCAGCACACCTTTCATGCTGCTCAGAGAGCAAATGCAGGGAGCCCCGATATTCAGTAGCCCTAATTACATGGACTTTATTAAAGACGGTAATGGGCTTAACCCGCTGCTCCAGAACTACTGGATGGTGATACATCCGCCCGTGCTGTTCCTCGGTTTTGCTACAACCCTAATGCCATTTGCGTATTGCGTAGCAGCTTTGTGGAAGGGTGAATATGAAAGTTTCGTGAAGCCTACCATTCGCTGGTCTTTATTCTCGGGAGCGGTGTTGGGCACGGGTATCATGATGGGGGGCGCATGGGCTTATGAGTCGCTGAACTTTGGTGGCTACTGGGCCTGGGACCCGGTAGAAAATGCCTCACTAGTGCCGTGGCTAACGCTTGTAGCCGGATTGCATACCCTGCTTGTGTATAAGGCTACCAAACGTTCACTCATCGTTACCTTCATATTGCTTTTGCTTACCTACCTACTAGTTTGGTACTCTACCTTCCTGACGCGTACAGGTGTACTTGGCAAAACGTCGGTACATGCTTTTACCGGAGAGGGTAGCGCGCTTTACTGGCATTTGCTGATTGTATTAGGCGTATTGCTAGTGCTATCGATTGCGGCAATGACCGCGCGCTGGAAACAACTGCCGAGGATAAAAACAGAAGAAGCGACCAGCTCGCGCGAGTTCTGGATGTTCATAGGTTCCATCGTGTTGCTGCTTTCTGCGGTGCAGATCAGCATCACCACATCCATACCTGTATGGAGCCCTCTTGTAAAATGGATCAGCGGCAAGGATGTAGCGCCTCCCGTGGACGTAATGAGCCACTATAACAACATCCAGGTATGGGTGGCTATTATAATCGCAATGTTGTCGGCAACGATACTGTACCTCAAGTTCAAACAAACGGGTTGGGCCACTGTGCTGAAGCGTTGGGGGATCACGGGTGGTATAGCATTGGTAATGGCCGGTCTTGTAGGCTATGCGCAAAAGATCACTACCTGGCAGTATGATCTCTTACTGTTCTCTACCTGTTTTGCTATAGTGGCAAATATCTATTACGCTATAGCAATACAGAAGGCAAAATTAAAGCAGCTGGGGCCATCAGTGGCGCACCTTGGCTTTGCTATGCTGTTGCTGGGCATACTGATATCGTCTTATAACAAGGAGGTAATGTCGCTGAACACGCTGGGCGTAACGTTTGACCTTAGTAAGGACGACAAAATGAAGGCGGCTAAAGAGAACCGTGAGAACGTTTTACTGTTCCGTGATATGCCGGTGGCCATGGGGGAATATACTGCTACTTTCCGCGGCGATTCTACTTCTCCATCCGACCCACGTACTTTTTTTAAGGTGGATTATGAGCGGGTAGACACAGCAAGCAAGGCCGTCAAAGAACGTTTTCGCCTGTACCCTGATGCATTTGTAAACACCAAAGAGCGCAACCTGATATCGAGCCCGGCTACGAAGCACTATTGGAATAAGGACGTATTCACTTATGTGAACTCTTACCAAATGGGTGGTGAGGAGAAGTTTAAAGACTATACTGTGCACCAGGGCGACAGTATATTTCTTGGTACAGGCTACCTCGTGTTCAAAGGATTCAATAAGGAGGTGAATAATCCTGCTTACAAGCCTGAAGAAGGCGATGTGGCAGTTACGGCGGACCTTGCGTATTTTGACCTGAAAGGGGTGAAAGGTATGCTGAGGCCCGTATATTATATACACGATAAGTTTGACAACCAGATAGAGGACACTTTGAAATCCTCCGGTGTTACTGCCCGTCTTCAAAAGATATTGCCCGAGCAGAATGCCGCTTTGATACAGGTAAAACAGGAAAGTGGCAAGAATGACTATGTAGTGCTGAAAGCGCTGCTGTTCCCCTACATTAATCTTGTGTGGTTGGGGGTAATTGTCATGGTCATAGGGTTCTTCATCAGTCTGCGCAACAGGTTATCCTATTAATGCCAATTTCAGCCTGGATATTATACATATCCCGGGGTTATTGGAATTAATGCTGCTGTATTAGTACAGGAGTAAATAACACGAGTGATGTAAAAGAAAATAGCCCCGCCATCGGCGGGGCTATTTATAATGAGTAGTTTTTTATTTATTCCAGAGCGACTCTGTGCCACCGTAGTTGGGGTACAAGCCATAATCATCTATTTTGCCCGATGAGTCGATAGTAACTGCATAGCGAACAATGAGCTTGCCATTTTCAGTGTAATGCTTGTCCGGATCCAGGTAACCATAGCCCTGAACTGTGCGCCCGTTGAGGCTCTGCCTGTTAATGACGAGTGAATCGCCTTTTACGATGGCGTAAACGTCATTTGTAAGGAGGTTATAGAAATTGTGGATCTTAACGTCTGTGATATTGTCGCCTGCAATGATGCTAACTGTGTAGTTAGCAGGCTGCCCGGTCATTGTACCGCTTTCGAATACCGACCAAACGCCCAAAAACTTGTCCCTGGTAATAGTTTCACATTGACTGCCCTCATAACCTGAAAGGCAAAGGCAGTTACCGTCTTTACAAACACCTCCGTAAGCACACCGTATAGACTTACATTTGTCTGGTTTACAAGAATTATAAGTGACAGCAGAGAATGCCAAAACCGAGCCCAGAGCTGTGAGAATAATAGTTTTTAAACGTGCTTTCATTAGCGCGACTGTTTTAACAAAGCTTAAAGATAAACGAAACAATTTTAAAATGCAACAAGACTATCAATTTCCAACCTCAGTCTTTCGCACCTCTGTCAAATAATGACGGAAATATATCCTGTTTAGTTGGATTTCAGAACCTATAAGAAAAAATATTATTTCTCCATTTCATTTTTATACGCTCTTATCCCTTTGAAAATAGCAGTGGTTATTTCCTTTTGCCCTTTCTCTGAATTCATGTAATCTTCCTCTTCGGGATTGTTGATGAAGCCACACTCAACGAGCACGCCCGGCATGGCGCTGCCGGCCAGCACTTCAAGGCCTTTTTGCTTAACGCCATAGTCTTGCCGGCCCTGGTTGTAAAACTGCTGCTGGATCTTGGTGCCTAAGGCTACGCTACGCGACAGGAAAGCTTGCGCGTACTGAGATACAATGATGTCAGTTTGCGGATCGTTCTCGTTCAGCAGACCAGGCTCTTCACTCACTGTTTCGCTGTATTCGCCTATTGCCTCTTCTTTTTGACCATTGCGGTGCAGACCGAGCACGTAAGTCTCCGTGCCCTGGCGGCTGCCTTCGTGGTGACGGATCACCTCATATATAGGTTGTTTCACGCGGCGGCGACCTTTGCGTACCGTTTTATGTCCCACAAGGCGACGCTCGATACGATCGGCAGTAGAATTGATATGTATGGCGATGAAAAGGTCTGCATTTGCTTTATTGGCGATCTCGTGCCTGTCGACCAGCGTTGGATATTCGTCGCTGGTGCGCGTATAGATCACACTGACGTCGGGCATGTTTTCCTTGATCATCCGGCCGAGGCGAAGCGCTATGTCGAGCGTCAGGTCTTTCTCCATTGAATACTTACCGCGGGCGCCTACATCCTTACCACCGTGCCCTGCATCAATGACTATCTTGGATATTTTGCCACCGGCCCCCGCAAAGGATAAAAACGGAAACAATAGAATAATAAATAAAAGCGTTAAAAATCTGGTACGCATATTGTGTCTACACGAGTAGTTTTAAAAATCCAAAGTAATTAATCTAGGCTTCAAATAGCTATTTTTGCGCCAGTTGCATGAGCCTGAGCGGTAAATTTATTTCAAAAATTTCAACAGTACGCTGGTTCATACTGTTATGTGCCGCTATTTTTATGGCTGCGTTAACAAATATAAGTTATGCGCAAACAAAAGTAGAGGATTCTACCGCATTAAAGGCCGACACCTCAAAACATATAAGGATTATTGCTGCAGATTCGGTAGTTCTGAAAACTGACTCGGTTACAAAGGACACAGTCGGTAAACAGGGACTTGAAGAGCGGCTGGGTATCAAAATTTCAAAAGATGCCTTGCCCTCGGTGGTGACTGCTGATGCTACGGATTCGGCCGTTCTGGAGATCAAAAAAGATGTATTCCGCCTATACGGTGATGCCAAGGTGAAATATGAAGATATGCAGCTCAATGCAAACGTCGTCACGTACGATCAGAAGAGCAATGTGGTAAGCGCCATACCCGCCTACGATACAAATGGCAGACAGACATCTCATCCGGTCTTTACACAAGGCAATGATAAATACACCTATGATTCGCTGCAGTATAACTTTAAAAGTAAACGTGCTATAGCACGTAATGCACGAACGCAATATGGCGAAGGGTTTGTGGCCAGCCAGCAGATAAAGCGGAGCGCTGATGCATCGATATACGGACTGCATAATGTATATACTACCTGCGCCCTTGACACGCCGCACTTCGGTATAGTGGCAAAGAAAATAAAAGTGGTGCCCGACCGGGTTATAGCATCCGGGCCGGCCAATTTTTTTATTGAGGGTATACCGACCCCCATCTTCCTGCCCTTTGCCTTATTCCCAATATCGCAAAGACAAAAGTCCGGCTTCATATTGCCCACGTATAGTGTAGAGGCTCAGCGCGGATTGGGCTTACTGGGGGGAGGCTATTACTTCTATATCAGCGACCATGCCGACCTGAAGTTGCAAACGAGTATCTTCTCAAAGGGGAGTTACGGAATTGATGCAATAACAGACTACGCAAATATTTATCACTACAGTGGCGGCCTGGAGTTCGCATACAACTACAATAAAACCGGGGAAAGCTATGAGCCGGGTGCACAGCAGGCACGCGACTATAAACTAAACTGGCGCCACGTAACAGACCCGAAAGCCAGGCCGGGGCAGACCTTCAACGCATCAGTGAACATTATTACACAGCACTATAATCAGAATAACAGCTACGATCCGACGTTAATAACACAAAACCAGTACCAGTCAAATATCAGTTATTCTAAAAACTGGCTTAACAAACCTTATACACTGACCATAGCTGCGACGCATCACCAGAATACCCAAACAGGCGAGGTAGATGTGACACTACCGCAAATAAATTTCAATGTAGCGCAATTCAATCCTTTTCAAAGCAAACATGCTTCGGGCGCGGCACATTGGTATGATAAGATAACGACCAGCTATACGCTGGACGCGCAAAACACGACGACGTTTTACGATAGCCTTTTCAGTCTGAGAACTTTGTCGATGAACGATTTCAAGAATGGTATACACCAGCATGTGCCGATCAGTGCGTCGTATAATATACTGCACTACATTACGTCGACATTTAGCGCGAATTACAATGAGTATTGGTACACCCGGCAACTGAGGCAGCAATATAATGATGCGACTTTTAAAATAGATAGTACCAGCAGTTCAGGATTCTATACGGCGCGCGATTTCAATGCAGCTGTACAGTTAAGTACCAAAATATATGGTATGAAGATATTCAAGAAGGGTAAGCTGCATGGCATCAGGCACACGCTCACACCTAATGCTAGCTTTACGTACAACCCTGATTTCCGCACTGATCCGTTTAATTATTACTATCGGACCCGGCTTGATACGATAAATAATTACCAGAATTATCAATATCTCTATCCATATATAGGCGGAGACCTGATAGGCCAACCGATATCGGGGAAACAAGGCCTGATCGGTTTCGGGCTGGACAACAACCTGCAAATCAAGGTGCGCTCGGGCAAAGATACAATAACGGGCTTCAAGAATATTTCTCTGATCGATAATTTCAGCATTCACAGTGCCTATAACATAGCTGCGGATTCTTTTCAGTGGCAGGCGATAGCTTTAGCTTTTCGAACCAACATACTTGATAAGGTGAGTGTGAATGCAACGGCTAATTTCGATCCTTATGCTTTCGATTACCAGACAGGAAAGCGCATTAAACGCACGATGTGGGATATGGGCCAGGGCATCGCCCGCTTCCAGAACGCCAATGTGTCGTTGAACGCCGGCTTTGCTTCAAAGCCATCGAAACAAAACACCACAGTGAAAACCGACGAGTACAAAAGGGTGATGAAAAATGCGGCCTATGATGAGTATGTCGATTTCAACATACCATGGAAATTCACCGTAAGCTATACCATGAACCTTACTAACAGTTACTCCAGCTTATCAAAGAAGGACACGCTGATCCTGGATCATGCAACAGTGTTCAGCGGCGACTTTAATATAACACCAAAGTGGAAAGTTGGCGTGAAGAGCGGCTATAACTTTACACAAAAAGCGATACAGATCACCAGCCTCGAGTTGTACCGCGACCTGCACTGCTGGCAGATGACGCTGTCAACAATACCCTTCGGTCCTAACCGCAACTTCAATTTTACCCTCCAGGTGAAAGCAACAGTATTGCAAGACCTTAAGATCGTAAAACGAAGGAGTTATTACGACACTGTACGCTAGCTTTGTACTATTATTTTATATATTTATAGCCGGACGACTGTTGAGGAGGCGGTTAAAAAGCTTCATTGTACATTTGCCGCTCAAATAACTATTTTTGTAGCGCATTCAAATAATACAAAACACTATTATGGCCATCGTTGACCTGGTAATGCCGAAAATGGGAGAAAGTATCATGGAAGCCACTGTGCTGAAATGGCATAAGAAACCCGGCGATAAAGTAAAAATGGATGAGACGGTGCTGGAAATAGCGACCGATAAAGTAGACAGCGAAGTGCCGTCGACAGGCGAAGGCGTGATAACTGAAATATTATTTAAAGAAAATGATGTGGTGCCAGTGGGTACGGTTATCGCTCGTATCGATTCTGCAGGTGGTGGATCTGTGACAGCTCAGCCTGCAGCTGCACCCGTGCAGGCACCCCAACCAGCACCCCAACCTGTATACACAGCGCCGGCACCAACGGTACAAGCAGCATCGGCTGCACCTTCGGTAGCGAGTGACGGCGGACGTTTTTATTCCCCACTGGTGCTGAATATTGCCGGTAAGGAAGGAATCAGCATGGCTGAGCTTGAGCAGATACCGGGTACGGGGAATGAAGGCCGTGTAACCAAAAAAGATATTCTTAATTACGTAGCGAACAGGAAGAACGGAGCCCCTGCTCCTGCAGCGGCGCCCGCGGCGTATACACCTGCTGTAGAGGCAGTCCCTGCCCCACAAGCTGCACCCGCGCCTGTTAACAATACGCCAGTAGTTGCCGCACAGCCCGCAGCAACACCTGCGCCGAGTGTTATAAGTGGCAACGTAGAAATAGTAGAGATGGACCGTATGCGCAAGCTGATTGCCGACCATATGGTGCGCAGCAAGGCAACTTCACCGCACGTGACCAGCTTTACAGAGGCAGACGTTACCAACATCGTTCGCTGGCGCGACAAAGTGAAAGTAGCATTTGATAAGAAGTATGGGGAGAAGATCACCTTCACGCCTATATTCATCGAGGCGATAGTAAATTGCATACGCAAATATCCCATGATAAATAGCAGCGTGGACGGTGACAGGATCATTGTAAAGAAAGATATCAATATCGGCATGGCAACTGCACTGCCAAGTGGCAACCTGATAGTGCCTGTAATAAAAAATGCCGATACCAAGAACCTGTTGGGCCTGAGCAAAGACGTAAACGGCCTGGCTAATGCGGCACGAAACAATAAACTGAAGGCCGACGATACGCAGGGTGGCACTTTTACGCTAACAAACGTGGGTACATTCGGCAGCCTGATGGGTACGCCCATCATCAATCAGCCGCAGGTGGCGATACTCGCCGTGGGCAGCATCAAAAAACGCCCGATGGTAATGGAGACCGCTGACGGCGACGTGATCGCTATACGCCATATGATGTACCTTTCGCTCAGCTACGATCACCGTATAGTAGATGGTGCATTGGGCGCCAGCTTCCTGACAGCTGTAGCGAACGAACTGGAAGCTTTCGACCCGGACCGCCTGATCTGATAAAAAGGAAATAAAGTATTACTCAGCAGCAGGTTTACCTGCTGCTTTTTTTGTGCGGGATCCGATAAACCGCAGGTAGGCGTAGCCAACAATACCTGACACGACAGACGCGATAATGACCGCAACTTTTGCCATTGAGCTAACCTCCTCGTTGTCGAAGGCCAGCGTGGCCATGAAAATGGAAATGGTAAAGCCAATGCCTGCAACCATGCTCATGCCCAGCAATTGCTTCCCATTCATTCGCGCAGGCAGGCTGCCGAACTTTAGTTTTATTGCCAGTCTTGAAAAGGTAAAAATGCCCAATGGTTTGCCAATAAGCAGACCGAAAATGACACCATACATGACCGGGGACTGGAACATGCCCGCATTAGCAGGCAGGATAATGGCGGTATTGGCCAAAGCAAATAATGGTAAAACCAGGAAGTTAACCGGGTCGTGAAGGGAATGTATGTACCTGTTTATGTTGTTCATCGGTATGCATAGGGCGATCAGCACTCCGGCAATGGTGGCATGTATCCCTGAATTGTAAACAAAGTACCACAAAAGTATACCTCCGATCGCGTAAGGATATACACGTTGTACACGGAATTTATTTAGCACGATCATTATGCCCAGTACAAGAAGTGCGAGGATAACGAACATAAGGTCGATCTTCGTTGAGTAAAAAGCTGCGATGGTGATAATTCCGCCGAGATCATCGATGATCGCAAGCGCCATCAGGAGAATTCGGATAGATAAGGGAGCCCTTTTGCCCAGTAATGATAATACACCTAGGGAAAATGCGATATCCGTAGCCATCGGGATGCCCCAGCCATTGCTGTATACCGTTCCGCGGCAAAAAAGAAAATAGATGAATGCGGGCACCAGCATACCTCCCAGGGCTGCAAATATCGGAAGCAAGCTCTTAGGCAGACTTGATAGCTCACCCACCAGCAATTCGCGTTTGATCTCCATGCCGGCCAACAGGAAGAAAAAAACCATTAGTACATCATTGATGATGTGCAATGGCGTGCCTGGCAAATGCAGGATCGTTGACGATAGTGTCTCTTTATTCCACTGCGCGGTATATGCGGGGCCTGGTGAAGTATTACTGAGCCATAGGGAAACAATAGTGCAACATAACAATACAATTCCAGCAGCCCGGCTATCGTCGGTAAATTCCCGAATGGGGGAGATTATATATTTATTGATATAGCTCTTTCGGCGAGGCATGGACAAATATAGCGAGTAAAGGTGGGGTGAGCTTGAAATGGTAACAAGAAATTACAGTGCTTACAACTGTTGTGAGCCGGGCAGGTAGTATTTTTGCAGGAGTTTATGAGGATACAAATGGGACGTATAACAGCAGGTTTACTGGCGGCAGTCTTTTTGCTATCTGCATGCCATAGGCCCTATTATATACAGGAGCACCACGACCAGTTTTACAGTGTAAAGAACGATAAGGCTGACAGCGGTTTTGTAAATATGCTGGCTCCGTATAAGAAATCGATGGATGCGCAGATGCAAGTGGTAATAGGCCATGCTGACACAACACTGTACAAAGCGCAGCCGGAGAGTACACTAGGTGATTTCCTGGCCGATGCGCAACTGACAATGGCGCAAAAAATTGACAAAGAAGTAATAGCAGCAGTGGCGAATTATGGGGGGATACGTGTGCCCTACATAAGTGCAGGCGAAATAACGCTGGGAAAGATGTACGAGATGATGCCCTTCGACAATATGCTGGTGATCGCAGAGGTGCCCGGGGACGTGATGAAACACTTTTGTGATCATATTGCAAGAGCGAAGGGCTGGCCTGTAAGTGGTATCCGGTTCGATATTGTGGGTACAGAAGCGAGGAATATTTATATCGATGGATCGCCGCTGGATGTGCACAAGACCTATAAGATAGCAGTTAACGATTACATGGCTAATGGTGGGGACAATTGCGACTTCCTCGTGCCGTTGAAAAAAGCGACGACCAATATTTTTATTCGCGACGCGTTGATAGCTTATGTGAAGAAGCGTGAAGAGCAGCACCAACCGCTGCACCCTAAAATTGAAAACAGGCTGCAATATGGCAACTAGAAGAACGTTTATAAAAAAGGCTGCCGCCGGGGGCGCACTGATGCTCGCGGGTGGATTTCCTTACCAAAGCCTTGCCGGAGAGCGGGTGCAGAAGCTTACCATACTGCACACCAATGATGTGCATAGCCATTTGGAGCCCTTCCCGATGGATGGCGGTAAGTACCAGGGGCAGGGTGGTGTGGCGCAACGTGCAGCGCTTGTAGAACAAGTGCGCCAACAGGAAGAGCATGTGCTGCTTCTTGATGCAGGCGATATCTTCCAGGGTACGCCTTACTTCAACCTGTATAAAGGTGAACCCGAGATAAAAGCCATGAGTATGTTGGGTTATGATGCCTGCACGATGGGCAACCATGACTTCGATGCGGGGGTGGAGGGTTTTGCGAAACAACTACCGCATGCGAACTTCCCCGTGCTGACCGCAAATTATGACTTCACTAACACGGTGCTGGAAGGCAAAACGCACCCATACAAGATCTTCAGGAAAGGAAAGCTGAAGATCGGCATCTTTGGTTTGGGAGTGGAACTGCACGGGCTGGTATCGGACCATGCTTATGGTAACACCAAATATATTGATCCGCTTGTGACTGCGCGAACGGTTACAGAAAAGTTAAAAAAGAACGAGAAGTGCGACATGGTTATCTGCTTATCGCATTTGGGATACCAGTACGACTCCAATAAAGTAAGCGATATGGTATTAGCAAAAGAGACAGAGAATATCGATCTCATTATAGGTGGACATACGCATACTTTTTTGGATAAACCCATGAGCGTTATTAATAAAAATGGTGGGGAAACGATCATCAACCAGGTGGGTTGGGCAGGGCTTCGTTTGGGGCAGCTGGATTTTGTCTTTGATAGCAAAAAAGGTTCCAAACTCGCGAATGCCCAATCTGTAATTATCGCAAAACAAACAAGGGCTTTTTGATTTTTTTTTTACACAAAATGTTAGCAATTTCGTTCTCCCGCTAAGGAAAAATAGCGGGAAGCTACAGAGGCGATTGGGTTTGTACAGAGGGTCAATAAGATAAAATTTTTTTGGTAAGGTAAGCAAGGTTTTAGCCCGTAAAATTTTTAAAATTTTTTTGCGGGAAAAAAAATCGTCTCTCTAAGGCAACAAGTTTATCAAATTGTGTTAACTTGATGAATGAGTAATTAAAAATGAGCAAAAACTTTTACGATACTCCTAATAATATTTCTAACGAAGCGGAAGCAGCATGGGACAAGTGTTTGGGCGTGATAAAAGACAATGTGAACTGGCGTACATTCCAGACATGGTTCGAACCTATAAAAGCCGTGGCACTGGAAAACAGTGCGCTCACGCTCCAGGTGCCCAGTCAATTCTTCTACGAATGGCTTGAGGAGCACTACGTAGAGTTACTGGGCAAAACCATTAAGCGGGTGCTGGGTAAAGACGGCCGCCTTGAATACCGCATACTGATGGAAAGCAACGCGACGCAGCGCAACCCGGCTTCTATCAACATGCCCGCAAGCAATTACTCAAAAACACCGAAAGAAAATAATTATGTGGACATGCCGCTGAAGTGGGATGACCCGCACAATATTAAAACGCCCTACGCTATACCGGGACTGAAGCGCATGCAGATAGACCCGCAACTGAATGCCAACTACAGTTTTGATAATTATGTAGAAGGCGACTGCAATCGCGTGGCACGCTCGGCAGGATTGCATGTGGCACAAAAGCCAGGCGCAACATCTTTTAACCCGCTTGTGGTGTTTGGTGGGGTGGGCTGGGGCAAGACGCACCTTGTACAGGCGATAGGTAATGAAGTACGCAGGCTGCATCCAAACAAGGCTGTACTGTATGTAAGTGCGGAGAAATTCATCAACCAGTTCATAGACCATACGAAGAATAACGAGATCAACGACTTTATCCACTTCTATCAATTAATAGATGTACTGATACTCGACGATATTCATCTCTTTGTGCCTGCTACCAAAACGCAGGATGTGTTCTTTGCGATATTCAACCACCTGCACCAGAGCGGTAAGCAGATCATACTCACCAGCGATACGCCTCCAAAAGACCTGGAGGGTATGCAGGAGCGACTGCTAAGTCGTTTCCGTTGGGGATTGAACGCCGACATACAGCCACCCGATTTCGAAACACGCCAGGCCATCCTGCGCATGAAGATGAAGCATGAAGGTCTGGAGATACCGGATGAGGTGGTGAAATACGTAGCTTACAATGTGCAGAGCAATGTGCGCGAACTGGAAGGTGCGCTGATAGCCCTCTTTGCGCAGGCGACGCTCAATAAAAAGGAGATCGATATTGACCTGGCGAAGCGTGTGATGAAGAATTTTGTGAAGACGGCTGCACGCGAGTTGACGATAGAGAACATACAGAAGATGGTATGCGATTATTTCCATATACCATATGACAGGCTGCTGGCCAAGACCCGCAAACGCGAGGTGGTACAGGCCCGCCAGATAACCATGTACTTCGCCAAGAAGTTCACCAAGTCGTCGCTCAAGAATATCGGCGAGCACTTCGGCGGCTTCGACCACACTACGGTGATCCACTCCTGCCAGACAGTGGAAAACCTGATGGATACCGATGGCGAATACAAAGAGCAACTGCTTGAGCTGCAGCAAAAAGTGCAGCTGGCAAGCCTTTAAAATTCTTTTTGTTTTTTGGCTAATAAATCTATCTTTGCAATCCCTTTTGCAGGGGTAACAAGTTCTTAAAAATAGCTGTGGGCGCAGCCCGCAGGTTGAATGCAGGTGAGGTGGGTGAGTGGCCGAAACCAATAGTTTGCTAAACTGTCGTACGGGTTAAACCGTACCGCGGGTTCGAATCCCGCCCTCACCGCTGTATTAGACCAAAAATATTGGCGGTTTACTGCCAATGACCGGTTCGGGGAGTAGCGCAGGCCGGTAGCGCATCTGGTTTGGGACCAGGGGGTCGCAGGTTCGAATCCTGTCTCCCCGACATCGGCAGCCGTAGCTTTAGCGAAGGCAGCCAAAAAGAAAAAGCTCAGCAGCAATGCTGGGCTTTTTTGTTTTTCCAGTTAACTCATGTCGTTAAGTATAGTTATTTGCTGCAAATAAAAAAATAAAGAGGGTATTAGCTCTCGCGCCCGTGGTTGCCTGCTCATTTATCATAGGCTACGCCCTGGACATCAAAAAAGCCGAACATACTCCGCCCAATGGCGTGACGGGAATAAGTCCGAGAACTACTGTGTATTAAAGTAGCGACAAAGCGTGGTATGTTTTGTTTAAAATTCTCAGCAATTCAGGGTGTTTTCAATTTGGACGAAATGCCGTTGCTCGTGGGCGATAAAAAAACGGAATGTGTCGCCTAGCTTAAGCTTTACATATTTGCTTAGCGAGATGGGGACGCGGATCGAAGAGATGTTGGCCGAGCGCGACAATTGAAGCAGGTTTAGCAAATGGTGCTGATGTTGTAGAAATTCGCTCAGCATTTCATGTAGGTCGGGCAGCGTGGTGGGTTCCGCATTTTTAAAGGTCTTCATCTTATGGTTGACGACATTACCGGCACCTGGCTTCATCATGTTGGTAAAGTAGTTGCCAAACCATCCGGGCCTGAAAACCGGTTGCGCTTTTGTGTGGTGCAGGTGTAGCCGCTCTTCCATCGCAGTAATGTAATACCGGGCATAAATATTCAGGTGCTCCAGTGTCTGTGCCACACTCCACTTCCCCGGCGCAGGCTGCTTTTCCAATATTTGTTTAGGCTGTGCTTCCAACAGGGTAGCCTTCAGGATGAGCTCCCGCACGTCTGCCTGTAGGTTTTCTATAAGTATGTCACTGTTTATCGCTTTCATATCGCAAAGGTCATACGCACGGCATTGCTAATTCTTGGCATTTACCAAGGTTTATATTTTCACAGTATTTACCAGTTTGCTGAAGTTGGTAGCGTCTATGCCAAGGTACGACGCGATGTACTTGTGCGGTACCAGGTTCAGCAGGTGCGGGCTTCGCTGCATCAATGTTCTGAATTTTTCTTCGCTGGTATAGCATTGCAGTTCTACTTGGCGAAAGAGGGTGCCCTTGAGCGCTCCTGCAGCAGCATGCAGGAAGAGGGATTGTATCGCCGGGTATTTATTCATCAATTCCTTTATCTCTTCATAGCTGATCCGTAAGAATTGGCTGGCTGTTAGCGTTTCTAAGAAATACAACGAGGGCGTTTGGGTAAGAAAGCTGTCGGCCACACCGCTGAATGATGGCGGGTAGGTGAATACTATAGTAGCTTCCCTGTTCTGTTCATCAATATAAAATGCCCGTTGCACTCCTTCTGTCACGAAGTAGAGGTAACGCTCTGTTTCCCCGGCAGTAGTCAGAACGGTCTTACGTTTTGCCGAAAGGGTTTGCCAGTTACTGCATAGTGCATCCAATTCCTCTTCTTTCAGAGGATGTAGTTTGCCGATATATTCTTTTAGTAGCTTATGTTCGGTACTTTCCATACATGCGGGCATTAAAAATACTATTTGTATTTGGCGACAAATACGAATGTGGACAAAATACCACGGCGGTTGAGTTCCGGTAAAGAAATCACGTTAATTTTGAGTACTCATGTCTCTTTTCATCGCATCCATAGCCTCAGGCAGTAATGGCAATTGCTACTATATCGGCAATGAGCAGGAAGCTGTGCTGGTGGATGCCGGTATCAGCTGCAGGGAAACGGTGAAGCGGATGCGCCGTATCGGGTTGTCAATCGAAAAGGTAAAGGCGATTTTCATTTCACACGAGCACGGAGATCATATTCGCGGACTGGATGTGCTATCGCGCCGCTATAATTTGCCGGTGTACATAACGCCTGCCACCCAGCAGCACAGCAGGTTGCTGCTCGACAGGGCGCTTGTACGTTCATTCAGGGCTTACGAACCGGTGAGCATTGGCAATATCACCGTACGTCCGTTCCCAAAGTTGCACGATGCGATCGATCCACACAGCTTCATCGTCTCTTGCGATGGAACGAATATTGGGGTACTCACCGATATTGGTTCTCCCTGTGAGCATGTTATCACGCATTTTAAACAATGCCATGCAGTTTTTCTGGAAACAAATTATGATGACGTGATGCTGCAGCAGGGCAGGTACCCATACCACCTGAAAAAGCGTATCAGTGGCAATGAAGGTCACCTGTCGAACAAGCAGGCGCTTGATCTGTTTCTACAGCACCGGCCCGACTTTATGAGTCATGTATTACTATCCCACCTTTCGAAGGACAATAATAATCCGCATTTGGTTATGGATTTATTTTATGAGCATGCAGGGATGACAAACATCGTACATGCTTCGCGCTACGAGGAGACAGGCGTCTACCGCATTACCGGGCGTAATGAAATGTACGCTCCTGTCAGCAAATTGGGCCAGATGTCTTTATTCTAATTTGTAACCATGTATTCCTGTGGCGCAGCCGCTAAAGTAGCTATCGTAACTAACGTTCAGCCCGGCATCTGCAAATATTTTGGCAGCTTCACGCGCGTCGCGAAAGATGTTGGTGTAGCGCCACAACATCCGGTATTCCTTCGGGCTGCCTTGCACTAGCTTTCCTGCCACGGGCACGATGTTCTTTAAATGGAGCTTGTAAAGAAAATGCAGTATCCTGTTGGAGGGTTTCGACACTTCGATAAATGCAAATTGGCCGCCTTGTTTCAGTATCCTCCGTGTAAGCGCTGCGATGACATTAAGTTGCTCATTGTTGAATGTCTTGAGCCCAAACGCGCATATCACAATATCAAAACCTTCGTCTGGCAGTTTGCTGTCCAGTAGGTCTTCCTCGAGCAGTTTGGTCTTGTTGCCGAAGTGCTTGTTCTTTTCCCTGGCATATTTTAGCATGCCGGTCGAGAAATCGAGTGCGTAGAGATCTGCACCCGGGAAACGGGTAAAGATATGTTTCCACATCTCACCCATTCCCGTCATCAGGTCAATGACCTGTAAATCGCCTGGTGCGGGTGATAAGCGTGCCAGGAACTGCTTCCTCCAGCGGCGTGAAAAGCCGAACGAAAAAATATAGTTCACTCGGTCATAAGAAGCGCTCATCCTGTCGAAAAGCCCTTTTATATAACCGCTGTTGTAAATGTCCTGGTCTATATCTGTGTCCTCTCGGGCTGTAGCCATTGTAGGATGTTTAAGGTTTATGTAAGATTAACGCTGTTCTAGTTTTTATCAGGAATCTTATCCACAGGTATTGGCGCAGCTACTATAGTCTGCGGGATGAAATCCCGGTCCATATAGTCAGATATGGGCAAGCGCTTTTTCAGTATGCCCATCTTTATTGCCATATCCTGGATCTGTTGGAACTCGGCATCTGTCGGGGTTAGTTGTGCGTAGCTCACGCGGTGTGGTGAAGAAGTAAGTACGTAGTTCAATACTTTTTGATCCTGCCGGAAGTAGGGCGCAGCTAGTTTTGCAGCCTCTGCCCTATGATCTTCCGCCCACTTCCCGGATTCCGCAATACCACGGACCAGGTCTTTCACTACATCAGGTTTTTCTTTTATCAGGTCTTCATGCACAACTAGTACGCAAGAGACGAAGTTGGGCCATATATCCCTTGCGAGATACAGCACCTTGCCTATGCCAAGCAACTCCGCCTTTGCACAATGCGGCTCGCCAACGAAATATCCATCGATCGCCTTGGCAGCCAGTGAGGTGGGCATATCCGGAGGAGGGAGGATCACAAAATTAATATCGTTTGGCTGCATGCCCTGGTCTTCCATCAACTTGTGTATTACAAGGTTTTGGTTGCTGTAAAAGCTGGGCAATGCGAGCGTTTTTCCCTTGAGGTCCCTGAGAGAGGTTGCTTGTATGTCTTTCCGGATGATGATCTCCGAACCATCCCTGTGTCCCAGGTAACATATTTTCACAGGCGCCCCATCTTCGCGCAGCTTCATCGCGAGTGGGGCTATCATAAAGGTGGCCTGTACCTGTTTTGCTTTCAATGCATCCACTACCGTTGGAAAATCGGTAAAGCGTTGTGAATTAAAATTGGTACTGGTTTTCGTTGTCTTCGACGCAAAATCAGTTACAGGACAGGTAAGGTGACAGGTCACAGGCAGGTAGCCCACGGTAAGCGAGCGGCGCGCATCATTGTTCGGCCCCTCGTGCACAACGTCTTTTTTATCGGCCACAGCGCTCTTTTGGCTCCATGGGTGGAAACGCAACAGGCCTATCACCGCTATAAACAGCACCACACCGATCATTAATTTGCCCATTGTAAGTTTCATGGTAATTTCTATTTAGTTGTATTAATTCGTTTTCGAGTTTTCATCAAAGATATGACTTGTATTGCCATCCCATGGTTGCAGGCCCAGCTGGCTTAAGATCGCTTTCATGGCTGCTATTACGGCATTGTCGGTCAGGTTGCGTGGTTTTGGCGACCTTATTATGAACTCCCTGCTGATAGTTGCCGGGCGCTTCGACAGCACAAATACCCTGTCTGCAAGTTGGGCAGCTTCCTCGATATCGTGCGTAACAAATATCACGGTACGCTGGCGCAGGGCCAGCAGGCGTACGAGCTCCCTGCGCATACGTAAGCGTGTCTGGTAGTCGAGGGCTGAAAAAGGTTCGTCCATCAGCAGGATGTCCGATTCTCCGGCAAGAGCCCTTGCTATCTCGGCCCGCTGCCGCATGCCTCCCGAAAGCTCATGCGGGTAGTGATCCTTAAAGCCCTCGAGGTGTATCAGTTTGATGAGCTCGTCTAACTCTTTTTGTCTTTCCTGCTCCGACATAGATCGCAGGCCCATCGAAATATTTTCGCCGACAGTCAGCCACGGGAAAAGCCCGTCTTGCTGGTAAACAGTACGTATAATCCCGTTGCTGATCACTTTCCCGCCCACCGGTCTTAAATGTCCGGATAAAATGTTGAGAAGCGTGGTTTTACCGCAGCCCGATGGGCCTACGATAGTTACCAACTCGCCCGGGTTCACTTTGAAGTTCAGGTTTTCGAGTACGTGTATATCGCCATAATTGTGCGAAACTTTTTCGGCTTCGAGTGTGGTTTGTTTACTATCGTTCATATCCCCAGCGTACGTTGCGTAGTTTAGTTAATTGAGAGAGAAGACGGTCCATAAGCATACCCAACACACCTATGATCACCATATACGTAACCGCAGTGTCCAGTCGCAATCCGTTGCGTGCATCCCAGATGCCATAACCGAGGCCATCCTGGCAGCCTACCATTTCGGCCGCTACTATCACCACCCAGGCAATGCCATAGCTCACGCGCATCGCGGTGATTATCTGTGGCAGCACAGCCGGAAAAGTAACCTTAGTGAGCAGCTCAGTACCTTTGTAATTATAGTCCTTTGCCACCCGGAAGTAGATACTCGGAATGCTGGCAACAGCTGTCATGGTTGACATAGCAAGCGGGAAAAATGTGGCCATAAAAATGAGGAACACCGCCGGCTTATCGCCTATGTGAAACCAGAGGATCGCAAATGGTATCCAGGCCAGGGGTGAAAGGAAGCGAAAGAAGTTAAACATCGGTGTCAATGCGTAGCGAAGCCTGGTATGCTGGCCCAGCCAAAGCCCGGCCGGAATGCCGAGAATGGCCGATATCACAAAGCCCACCGTCACCCGCCACATGGAGGCTATTACATCATTGGCCAGGCGCCCTGCCATTACTTCTTCTTTAAAGCTCTTCGCAACGTCGGCTATGCCTGGCATCTGGTAGGCAGGTACAAGCTTAAAGTACGTGATCGAATACCATATCAGCAGGAAAATGAGAATAACAATCATCGGCAGAACGATCTCTGCCTTTTTACGGGGCGTTTGCTTCATCCAGGTGTAAGATGGTTGTAATAAAAGTAAATAAAAAGCGAAAATTTCGCACTTCTAAGTTATTAAAAAAGACCGGCATGTTATAATGCCGGTCCTTTTTTAAAAAAGTTGCAATTCCTTATTTGGAGATCTGCAATGGCTTCAGTTCCATTTGGGGCATGTTATGATGACTATGCTTGCCGCCGCACCTATAGCGCAGGGTAGCGTTGATCTGGTAGTCGGCAAATGCAGCATCGCCATGTGCTTTGCCGGTAGGGTCTTGCCTGTCGGCGTAGCTCTTGGTGCGGTTCCTGTAAATAGCAACGGGAACACCCACCGTGATATCAAACTTCCTGTAGAAGAAGGCCAGTGCGGGATCGGCTGACACGATGTAGCCCGGCCTGCGGAAACCCCAACTGCTGCCGATCAGGTCTATTGCAGGAACGCCTTCAATGCGTCCGCCGAGGCTTGCAGCGATACCGGCTTTGTTGAAGAAAACCGATGCCCCCAGGCGCGCAGCAAACTGGTCGGCGATGGAGTAGTATTGTGTAATGCTGGGTGTAGTGCTTTTCGTTGTATTATTATGTGCTTGCGGCGTAAACATATAGAAACCGCTGAAGTAAAGACTCAACTTATTGCTGAGCTGCAAGTACGATTGGTTCTCAATTGTGAGGCCCCATCCGCCATCGCCCAGCTGGATCGACTGGTCCACAGGTTGCCGCACTGTGGAATCGCTTCCGTCGCTTTTCCTTTTATGAAAGTCGTCTTTAACATTAGAATTGCCGGTTGGCAGTTTAACACCCAAGCCCATTAAAGCGTTCCATTTCAGGTGTGGGCTGGCAGGGTCCATGATCCAGTAGTAGGCGGTAACACGCAGGTCGCCGATACCCATAGCTTGTGTATGGAAACGCAACTGGTCAGGATTTGTCTTTATTGAGTTGCCGTAATGTTCATACAGTGATGAACGGTCATAGCTGATCACAGGCAGGTTAACAGCCGCGCTAAATCGCCTGTTAATGCCATAACCGACTCCGAGATCCACCGAATGAGCTGTATTGATCACCTCAGTGCCCGCTGTGGCGCGCTGCTCCTGGTAAGAGTCGCCTACAAAATGGCGGTGCGATTGAAAATAACGGTATGCAGCAGTGAACTGGAACTGTCCTTCCTGCATGATCTGGGTGGACTCCAGGTTGCCGGGTTGTGTGCACCCCATTGGTCTTACAGCTACGCAACCTTGTCCATGTGCATTCATGCTAAAAAATGTAAGGCCTCCGGCCAATAATAAGAGGTAAAGATTTCTGTTCATCTTCGCGGTTTTGAAAAAAAAATAAAATACAGGTTAGGTTAAATTTACTATAAAATCAATAAGCTGTTTATTAAAAATGTCAAAGGCACTCGTTAGAGTGCCTTTGACATTGATAGTCAGCCTGTTTTAGCTGAAATCTATTTTATTCCTTAGCCATCTTCTGGTTCATTACGCCTGCGGGTGTCACTACCTGCAATATATAATTGCCATTGGCGAGATACCTGTTGCTTAGGTCTATCACAAATCCTTTTTGGCTTTGCGACAGTGTTCTTTCCTCATTGTACAACACCTTCCCGGTAATATCCATTAACCTGACTGAGATCTTTGTATCCGTTGCGAAATTATACGAGATATCGATCTTATCGTGGAATGGATTATTCTCTACGTGAATATTGCCGGCTGTATTGTTCACATCTTTAACAGCAACCGGTAAAGTAACCGGGCCGTCGATAAAGAAGTAACGTGAGAACCCGGTAAAGTTGCCGCTGAACTGAGTGAATGACGTGAATGGTGTCACCGCCGGTGTTACGACTTGTGTATTGCCCTGGTTGATGCCTGCATCGGTAGCAGCATCGGTTTTCACGATCAGCAGGTTGGCCGCTGTTGCAGTGCTTAGTTCAGCATCAGTTAAGTACAGCATAGCTGTATAGGTGCTGTTCGTATTGGTCGATGCAGTAATGGCAAATTCTTTCTTCGACCTGTTCACTGGTGCAAATGCACCGAATGGCGTGAAGCCATTACCGGCAGCAGTTACGGATGCGTCAACACAGCCAAGGCTGTCAACCTGGTTTTTCATACCCGCGATCAATTGGCTGTCGGCTGTGGAGTAGAAGTACACTTCCTGTCCAGTCCTTACAGGCCATGGTCTGTTGCTCGATGCGCTTGTTTCTATTGCAGTTGGCGGAATTGTCTGCGAGAAGGTCATCACAGGTTTGGCATTCGACGTCTGGGTGCTGTTGTACGCCAGGCCGCAACCGTTCGCTGCTGCATTCGAATTGGCATGATCGGTAACGTCATCTACTACCGTAAATCCATCTGTCCTGTCATTACCCGAGCCTGCAGTAGCATTGGTGAAACATATATTCATTACCACATTGCTGGTACCATTCCACACAAAGTTCGTTGTAAAAGGAATAGTGTTGGTGCCCAGAACTGTAGTGAAATTATTGCTGTACACCTGCGTAAGCCCTGCAGTTACGAAGCCGGTGGTCAGGTCCTGCTGCGCAGTGTTGCCCATACTAACCGTATATCCGGTAAACGGAATTGTCGAGTTCTTCTGTGTAACATTGAAAGATACGGAGCTGATGGGTACGTTAGGCATTACGCCGGCCGCCGTCAATTCAGCTGCAGTAATGATGTACTGTGTTCTCGCCATTTTGTTGCTGCTGAAGAATGGCGAGGTCATATTGTTCGTCACCGTGTTCGGACCGGTAACCGTATAGGTGCCGCTCGAGCCTGATGTTGGAGGATTGTCATCATTCTTAATAATGATATGTGCCGTGCTGGCGTTCAGAGCCAGTGTGGAAGTGCTGCCGTTTGCATGCAAAGTAAGGCCGAGCACAATGTCCCTGTCGTCAGCGATAGCGCCATTATCAAACACCTTGATGCCAATGAATTGAGTGTCAGGAGTTACATTCGCTGCAAAGGTTACAGAGTCGTTGATGAAGGTATAATCCCTGCCATATACCGCACTGCCGCCTGTCTGGTTGGCGATCACTACGGGGTTACCACCGGTTGGCGGTAATCCAATAACCGCTACCGGGATGAATACTGTTACATAACCATTGCAAGTAGTAGTATTGGCCCATTCGTTAACGTTTGTTGTGTCGTGTGCGAAGCCCAGCTGCGGGGCACATGGTAGGTAATCCGGTCCAACGTTAACTGCGTACCATGCCTGTGTCACGGTTTTCACTTGCTGCGAGCAGGCGCCGAACAATGTTGTTGCCGCTGCTATTGATGCGGTACGGCAATCAGTATATTGAGAGCTGTTCGTAAGTGAGAGCTCCGTCTGGTAAAGAATGTCGGCGCCATCGCTAAGGCCAATGCCCATCACACTATATGGATTGCCTATATCGTTGGTCCCGGTATCTCCGTGGCACACAGTATAATACCAGTGGTTTAACACGCCGCTGTTATTATGTACCCCGCACTCGTCATTTCCGCCATTGGGTGTGCATCCTATTACGTCAAACCAGTCGGTGCCAAGGTAAGTGCCGGGATTGCCGTACAGTGTAGGGTTAGCCATGCTGCGCAGTGGTGTTGCGCCTATCTCTTCGCCCATATCCCATGTCGACTTTGCTTGCGCGTCCACTTCATGCGGATCGCCCCAGTTCTCAATCGTAGCACCCCAGCAGTCACTGAAGCCTTCGTTCATCGCGCCCGATTCCAGTTGATAATCCAGGTTGCAGGTATATTCACACACGCCGTGGCCTATTTCATGCGCAGCAACGTCCAGAGATGTGAGGGGCGTAAAGCCGAAAGGCAAGCCCGAGCCGTCACCATAGGTCATTTCACTACCATCCCAGAAGGCGTTGTCGTAGCTGTTGCTATAGTGCACATAACTCATTAGGATACTGTTATTGTTGTCGTAACTCAGCCTGTTTTGTACGTTTTTCCAGTAGTCGTAGATCACTTGTGTGGCCCAGTGCGCGTCGCGCTCCGGCTTGTTGCTGCCTGTCCATGTGGTGGTAGCGTTGGTGAATTCAGTGGCCCCGGCGTAGTTGGTACCATTATTCAGGTTCAGTGTGTGTATGCCATTGCCCCTGGTTGAGTCGTACAACTTATAGTTGCCACCGGTAAAGGCTGTTGACATCGGCACAGTGCCGCTATACATCGATACGCCCGTGGCAGCCGTGTGTTTGATAAGCGGATTATCATATAATACCTTACCCGTTGCGGCATCTATATAGATAAGAAACCTGCCCTGCGGTTGCATGGCATATATATCAAAGCCATAGGCCAGGTGCAGCTTGCCGTCACCTTTGCCCTCGGAGCAGTCTTCTATCCATACCAATTTGGCACTCGGCAGGTAACTGGTGTCGGGTTTGTTATACCTCGTCTTTATCAGTTGTTCCATGCCCGCATCCTGCCACATGTATTTCTTAGCGTCCACTTTGTCGAGTGCATAATTGAATGCAGCGCCCGGTGTCAGGGAAGGCTGTGTTGAAAGGCCACCGTCTGTTTTATAGAAGTTGCCCATCATATACTTGACGATACCGTCTTTCGAGATAATGGCGAAGTTGCCCCTTTCGATCTTAATGCCTTTGTAATACTGGTCGTAACGCTGCGTGAGCACGCCCAGCCTTGTAGTTGTGCTACTTGCCAAAACCATTTTATCGGTTTCCTTATTGATCGGCAGGTATTTTTGAAAGATGGCCTGGGCGTCTGTATTATGCAGTTCAGCATACTCTGCAAAGCGGATCGCTTTGGGCGTATTATCGCGGGAATTCCTCTCGATCGCGATTACGTTCACATCGCGCTGCTGCGCCAGGGCAGCGACCGTAAGTGTGCAAAAAACTAATGAAGCAGGAAGCAACCTGCTCCAGAACCTGGTAGAAATACTCATAAATAAATATTAGCTGGATATTTGATTTTTAAAGGTATATTTTTTTCCTGTTCAAACTGTTGTAATGATTCGTTTTTTTAACATATAGTTAATTGAAATAGCATCGATTTGTGGCGTATTTGCTGTTTCTGTCGGTGAATAACTAACCGGGTTAGCTACAAAACTTAAAGACAGTTAAAAAGTGAAATAGGTTAGGGGAAAATGTTTGCTTTCGGCTCGTTTTTTATTTTCGGGATACAATTAATTGACATGACACAAGCAGAGACTTTATATCACGAAATAGCAGCTGGTATTCCCGACGCCAAAGAGAGCAAGATGTTCGGCGCGCTATGCATCAAAGCACCCAACGGGAAAGCCGCGGTTATGTTTTGGAAGGAGTGCATGATCTTTAAGTTGACAGACAAAGACGAGGCAGAGGCGATGAAGCTGAAGGGCGCAAAGACCTTCGCTCCTATGGATGGCAGAGAAATGAAAGGTTGGACACAGCTGTCATACGATCACGCGGCGAAATGGCCTGACCTGGCCAAGAGGGCATTCGACTATGTAAAAAAGCTCGAAGAAAATAAACCGAAGACAGCGAAATAGATCACTTCTTCGCGTCGTTGAGTTTTTGCTGTATGAATTTCCGCTCTGCTGATGAGACAGCCATTTGCATAGCTTTCTCATAATGACTTATGGCACTTTCCTTCTTTCCCGTTTGCGACAGCAGTTCTCCCAATATTGCGTGCAGTAAATAATAATTTTGCAGGAAATCGATACCCGGAATTTTTTTTATTTCATCGAGCGCCGCCTGTGGCCCTTCAAGTTCCTTCACTGCTATCGCCCTGTTTAGCAGTACCACCGGCGTGGGCATCAACCTGGTGAGCAGATCGTAATAATATAGAATACTTCTCCAGTCAGTCTCTTCATAGCTTGCTGCTTTGCAGTGCTCATAAGCTATTGCTGCCTCGATATGATACCTGCTGATATTTTCCCCGGTAGCAGCGCGCTCCAGGTGCCAGACCCCCTTTTCGATGAGCTCCCTGTCCCATAAGCTCCTGTCCTGGTATTGCATCAGTTGAAGGTCGCCTTGTTTGTCTACCCGGCTCGCCAACCTTGCCGTATGAAAGCATAGTAACGCAAGCAAGGCATTGGTTTGAGGCAGGCTGGTAGCCACATGTTCGGTAAGCAGGCTGCAGAGCCTGATACAGTCTTGCGCAAGATCGTCTCTCGTCAGGCTATCCTGGTACGAGGTGCTGTGCGCTTCGTTGAAAAGGAGGTAGATCGTTTCCAGCACATTGTCGAGTCTTTGAAGTAGTGCTGTACCCCCCGGTATTTCGAGCGTTGCGTTATTGTCTCTGAATGCCAGGCGCGCGCGGTAGAGCCGCTTCTCGATTGCTTCGGGCTTAACAATAAAGGCTCTGGCTATTTGCGCTACGGTAAGGCCGCTAAGTGTTTTCAGGATAAGGGCTATCTGTCCCTCTCTTCCGATACTCGGATGGCAGCAGGCAAACATCATCCGTAACTGATCATCCCTTATCTCTGTCTCCCTAAAGCAGTCGTTCAAAGTTGTTGCCGCGGTGTATTCTGAATCGAGCAATGTGTTAATGTCAGTAGCAAAGGTTTGCTGCCTCCTGTTCTTGCGAACGATGTCGATAGCGCGGTTTCGTGTTGCACGGTAAAGCCATGCTCTCGGATTGTCGGGTAGGCCATGTTCCTGCCAGTTCTCGATAGCTTTTAGCAGCACGTCCTGCACAGCGTCTTCGGCCATCACAAGGTTGTGCGGACCGAAGATGCGGGTAAGCACAGAAACGAGCTTGCCCGACTCTGCCCGGGTGACCGTCGCTATAGTTTGTAGTACGTGATCGTTATGAGCAGTGTTGGGCAAGCTGTTCTTTTTTGCAAAATTACATATCCATTTTGGCTACCTCGCATACTTCCACGGTGCCCTTGTCTTCAAATATTGGGCAGGCTTTCGACAGGCTTACTGCTTCATCGTAATTCGCAGCGTTTACCAGCAGGTAACCGTTTACCACTTCCTTGCCTTCAGCGAAGGGTGCATCGGTGATGTGGCTTGCACTGCTCAACACACGGCCCTCAGCCATCAGTGGTTGACCGCCGATAAATTTGCCTTGCTGGGCGATCCCTCCTATCCAGTTCTTCCAGCTTTCCATGTTCTTTGACATCTCTTCCGGTGTGCGCACTGCGTCATCACCTGCTGCGCTCCTGAATACTAATAAATACTCTTTCATGTTCCTGGTTTTTTTAAAGTTAATGAATGTTTTAAAGCTGTTTTTGTTGCTTTTCCTATTATGACGTTCCCCTTTCCAATAACCGGACAAGTCCATGAAATTTTTTTTCAGATCCTGTGGTACAATTTTTAACTTCCGTAAGTGCTTAATAGCCAAAGTGTCTTTTAATGATCACCTTTAACGATAATGGTATCTACTGCGCCAGGGCCGGGGTTTACATTGATCCCTGGAAGCCCGTCGACAGGGCGATCATCACCCATGCCCACTCCGACCACGCCCGCTGGGGCATGAAGCACTACCTGGCCCACCACCTTTCTGTGCCTGTCATGAAATACCGTCTGGGTAGTGATATAAGCGTGCAAGCCCTGGGTTACGGAGAAGTGATTGAGATGAACGGAGTGAAAATATCCTTGCATCCCGCCGGCCATATCTGGGGCTCAGCGCAGGTAAGACTGGAATGCAATGGCGAAATATGGGTAGTAAGCGGCGATTATAAAATAGCCGATGATGGTATATCTCAGGCTTTCGAACCTGTGCCTTGTCAGCATTTCATCACGGAGAGCACTTTCGGCTTACCTATATATAATTTTCCGGCGCACCAATCGGTGCATGATGATATAAATAACTGGTGGCGCCAAAACCAGGCTGAGGGGAAAAACTCCGTGCTCTTTGCCTATGCACTCGGAAAAGCCCAGCGGGTGATCAGCCACCTTGATCCCTCTATAGGTAAGATATTCACCCATGGTGCTGTAGATAATGTAAACAAGCTATACATAGAAAATGACGGATACTTGCCGGCAACACAACGTATCGATGCAACCGTTGATAAGAAAGATATACAGGGCGCTATGATCATAGCGCCACCTTCGGCTTCCAATAGTCCCTGGCTTCGTCGTTTTGAACCTTACAAGCTGGGTGTCTGTTCAGGTTGGATGCAATTGCGCGGCACCCGCCGAAGGCAAGGGGCCGACCGTGGCTTTGTACTCTCTGACCATGCCGACTGGGGCCAACTGAACGTGGCTGTGAAAGAGACAGGCGCGTCACATATATATGTGACGCATGGATACAAGTCTCATTTCGCGCGCTGGTTAACTGACGCCTATCATTTAAATGCGCGTGAAGTAGAAACGTTATATACCGGCGAGCAGGCCGATGATACCTTAGATTTAGAACAGGCAGACAATAAAAGCGATGAGAGCATTCAGTAAACTGTTCACAGAAATAGACCAGACCACATCTACCAACGAAAAGATACATGCGCTGGTCCGCTATTTCGAAACGGCGGATCCCAAAGATGCCGTTTGGACAGTAGCATTGTTGACAGGTAAACGCCCGAAGCGTACTGTGAAAACCGGCGAGCTATGGACATGGTGTGGTGAACTGCTGGATATGCCTTCATGGCTTTTCGCGGAATCTTATCACATGGTTGGCGATCTCGCTGAAACCATTACACTTTTGCTTCCTCCTTCCGAAGAGCACATTGAATACTCGCTTCACCAGGTGCTGCTTTCGCTTATTGCACTAGGCGATAAAAACGAAGCACAGCGTCGGGAGTATATCACGAGTATGTGGCAACACCTGCCGCCTGGGGAGTTGTTTGTGTTTAATAAGCTCATTACCGGTGGCTTCCGCATGGGGGTTTCAGATAAGATAGTGATCAAGGCGCTGGCAAAACACTTCAGTGTCGATGAGAATATAGTTGCGCACCGGCTTACGGGCAGTTGGGATGCGCGTACTGTGTCGTTGAACGAATTGATAACGATTGAAGGCGACAGTGCAGATATTTCAAAGCCTTATCCTTTCTACCTCGCATACCCGCTGGAGACCGATCCTCATGAGCTTGGCGAAGTAAGCGAGTGGCAGGTAGAGCGGAAGTACGATGGCATTCGCGGCCAGATCATCGTGCGCGACAGTCAGCTCTTTGTATGGAGCAGGGGAGAAGACCTACTCACGGAAAAGTTCGTAGAGTTTCATCCCTTGGTGGGGATCCTGCCCAACGGTACGGTAATAGATGGGGAAATACTGCCCATGGTAGGCGACAGGATACAGCCCTTTCACGTGATGCAAACACGTACCGGCCGGAAGAACATTACAAAAAAAGTCCTTCAGGAAGCGCCGCTCGTGATGCTCTGTTACGACCTGCTGGAAAATGATGGCATCGACATCCGTCATTTGTCTTTGCAGGAGCGCCGGCAGTTACTTGAAGAAGTAATAATGAATGCAAAGCACAGGCTAAACGATTTGCCCTTACATCTTTCCCCCATCGTGCAGGTCGATAGCTGGGAGAATGTCATCGCTGAGCGTCAGCGTTCACGAGAGTTCAATTGCGAAGGCTTGATGCTGAAGCGAAAGAACAGTGATTATAAAACCGGCCGCCGCCGCGGCGACTGGTGGAAATGGAAGGTCGATCCTTTTTCCATTGACGGCGTGCTTATCTATGCACAGCGGGGCCATGGTCGCCGGGCGAATCTCTATACCGATTTTACCTTCGCGGTTTGGGACGGCGACGAATTGGTGCCTTTTGCAAAAGCCTATTCCGGCCTCACGGACAAGGAACTGGTAGAGGTTGACACCTGGATCAAGAAAAATACATTGGATAAGTTTGGCCCGGTACGCAGCGTTACGCCGCTGCAGGTTTTCGAGATAGGCTTCGAAGGCATCAATCCCTCCCCGCGCCATCGTTCGGGCATCGCTCTGCGTTTTCCCCGTATATTGCGCTGGAGAAAGGACAAGACAGTGAAGGAGGCCAACACCAGGGCTGACCTGCTGGAACTGCTGAAAGCACAATTGTGAAAAAACAACACGACATAGCGCAGGAGTGGTTTACCCGCAACAATTGGCAGCCGCATAAATTTCAACAAGATACCTGGGACGCCATCACCAGCGGATATTCGGGGCTTTTAAATGCGCCCACCGGCTTTGGTAAAACCTACGCTATATGGTTCGGTGTGCTGCAGGCTTACTTCGCAAAGAAAAAGCGCCCTTCCGGGCTGCATTGCCTATGGCTCACGCCTTTGCGCGCACTCTCCAAAGAAATATATTACTCCACCCAGCGGGTAAGTGACGAACTGGGCCTCGATTATGATATTGCGCTTCGCACAGGCGATACCTCGCAGAAGGAACGCGTAAAGCAAAAGAAAAAAATGCCGCATGGCATGATCACCACACCCGAAAGTGTGCATCTTTTATTAGCTCAGAAAGACTACACACAAACTTTCAAAAACCTCGAGTTTGTAGTTGTCGACGAGTGGCATGAGCTACTGGGGACTAAACGTGGTGTACTGATCGAGTTAGCTTTGGCTCGCTTAAAGGCATTGAATCCAAAATTGAAAGTATGGGGCATCTCAGCCACCATCGGCAATATAGAAGAAGCTAAAGAAATATTGCTTGGAACAGAACCCGGCAAGAACAAGTTGATCCGCTCCAATCTCGAAAAGAAGATACAGATCGAAACGCTTTTGCCCGATGAGATCGAAACCTATCCATGGGCCGGGCATTTAGGGATCCAGCTGCTCGATAAAATATTGCCTGTTATTCATAACAGCAATACCACCCTCATCTTCACCAATGTGCGTTCCCAATGCGAGATATGGTATCAGCGCTTGCTTGATGCCGACCCTTCACTTGCGGGACAGATAGCTATTCATCATGGCTCCTTAGGGGAAGAAGTGCGGCTGTGGGTCGAGAACGCATTGCACGATGGTTTGCTAAAGGCCGTAGTGTGTACCAGCAGCCTCGATCTGGGCGTCGATTTCCGCCCTGTTGATACCGTGATACAAATTGGTTCTCCTAAGGGTGTTGCACGCTTCATGCAGCGTGCAGGCCGTAGTGGCCACCAGCCCGGTGCCATCAGCAAAATATATTTCCTGCCCACACACTCATTGGAGATCATCGAGGGCAGCGCCATGCGCTATGCTATTGCGCACAAGCAGATAGAGCAGCGGGTTCCGTACATCCGCTCCTTCGATGTGCTCATTCAGTTCATGGTGACACTTGCTATTTCCGATGGTTTTCGTCCCGACGAATTATATGAAGAGGTTATAAAGACACACTGTTTTGAATCCATAAGCCGCGAAGAGTTCAACTGGTGTCTTGCCTTTATCACCAAGGGTGGCAAATCGCTCGACAACTATGACGAGTTTCACAAAGTGGTCGTGGTGGATGGGGTGTATCGTGTGGTTAGTCGCAGAGTAGCCATGCGGCATAGGTTGAATATCGGCGTTATCGTCAGCGACAGTATGTTGCATGTCAAATATCTGGGGGGCAAAAAGATCGGTATGGTTGAAGAGTGGTTTCTGTCGCGTATGAGCCCCGGCGACGTGTTTTGGTTCGCTGGACTTAACCTGGAGCTTGTACGCATAAAAGACATGACGGCCTTCGTCCGCAAAAGCACCAAGGGCAAGGGCATATTTCCCTCATGGCAGGGCGGGCGTATGTCACTTTCATCACAACTTACAGATGCCATCCGTTTAAAATTAGATGAGTATCACAAGCGTAAGGTAAAAGACATAGAGCAGGTTAAGCTGGTACCACTCTTCGAGCGACAGGAGGCGGTATCCTGCCTGCCCGATGTTGACGAACTGCTGATCGAAAAAGCAAAGACACAGGAGGGCTACCACGTGTTCATCTATTCCTTTGAGGGCCGCAATGTACACGAAGGGCTTTCGGCTTTGCTGGCTTATCGCATAGCCCAAAGCAAGCCTATGACCTTTTCGCTAGGTTTCAACGACTATGGCTTCGAGCTTCTTAGCGACCAGGAGATTCCCATTGAGGAAGCTTTGCAAAATGGCCTGTTCAATACCGGGCACCTGCTCGCCGATATCTATGCCAGCGTCAATATTGTTGAAATGGCACGCCGGAAGTTCCGCGATATCGCTACTATCTCCGGCCTGGTGATCAGCAATTACCCAGGCAAGCAAACGAAGACCCGCCATATACAAGCGAATTCCGAGCTATTTTTCAAGGTCTTCGAAGACTATGAGAAAGATAACCTCCTTCTGCAGGAAGCCTACGAAGAGGTAATGACTTTCCAGATGGAGCAGGTACGCCTTATGAGGGCGCTCGAACGTATGCAGAAACAAAAAATAATCATAAAAGAATTGCAGCAGTTAAGTCCCTTCTGTTTCCCGATATTTGCAGAGCGTTTCCGCGAGAAGCTTAGTAATGAGCCTTTCGAAGTGCGGGTGCGCAGGTTAATCGAGCAGGAGCGGAAATAAATTTTATGCAGGTCACATTACAGGGTAAGCCGTTTACATTTTTGCCCGAAAAAGCATTGTATAACATCCAGGAATCTATATTAATTATAGCCGATCTGCATCTCGGCAAGGTCAACCATTTCCGCAAAGAAGGTATCTCCATGCCGCTCAATGCGCAGCAGGGCGATTACCTCAATCTAAAGCATTTGCTCGACAAGGTCCGGCCTGCAAAAGTGTATTTCCTGGGTGATCTTTTCCACAGTGACTACAATTATGACTGGCATCATTTCGAAGCATTGATAGGTTCCTACACGGATATTGAATTCACACTCATAAAGGGTAATCACGATTTTGTAGATGTGGAGAAGTTTGAGCGTCTGGGGTTACATATTGTAAAGGAACTGCTCGAGGATGAGTACTTCATTTATTCTCATCAGCCGGTCAGCTTCGAGCACGATAAGCTCAATATTGCAGGCCATATTCACCCTGGTATAGCGCTCAGTGGCCGCGCCAATCAGTCTGCCCGCATTCCCTGCTTTTACCTATATGACGGCCTGTTGCTCCTTCCGGCCTTCGGCACGCTCACGGGTTATTGCATCATGGATCGGATTCAGGAAGCGCAGGTATTTGCGGTACTGCCCGGGGAGGTTCGGGAAATTTAACCAAAGAATTGATCTGACCGCACTCCTTTGCGTCTTAGCGCCTTTGCGGTTAAACGTTCGGTAATCCCTATCTTAGCCCCGCCATGTACGTTAATATCCACACACAGGTAGGTCGTGATTACCTCTATGGCCGGCTCGAAAAATTAACGCCCGACACCTTACCATTGTATGGGCAAATGACCTGCCATCAGATGCTATGCCATATTGGAGATCTTTTCCGTATGGCAAAGGGCGAAATGAAGGCGCTTGAATATGGTGCAATCCCTGCAGCGGACATCCATGCCATATCAAAAGCTGGTAAAACCGTTCCGGTTCCTAAAGGTTTCGATCAGGTAAAAGGGGAGGGTACGCAACCAACCCATTTTAATAAAGATGTCGATACACTAAAGCAACTCATCGACGAGTTCAACAGTTTTCCTGAAGATCAGCCCTTCGCCGAGCATCCTTACTTCGGGCAAATGACCAAATCGGAGTGGCAAGGCCTCGCCAACTACCATATTAATTACCACCTGGAGCAGTTCGGTGTATGATGCGTCACGTTATCGGGAGCTAGTGAAAAGTATATTTCTTTAAATCAATTTAGCGTCCGACCTTTGTGAGGAGGTCGGCCTCTTTCATTGTCTTTAACAATGGAAAGTTCGTTCCTTCATATGAATTGCCCAGGTGCTAAGCTGTTTTTTCCTGAAAGGAAAGAACAGGAAATAACTATTAATCCTATGTATACTGAAAAGCAACATTTTACGAGGCCTCAGCCAAAAAAACAGGAAATAACTTTTCCGCAGGAAACGGAAATAACAGAAGCCCTGACTTTTCTCTTTATTATATCCGTTCACTGACCGACATCATATCCAAACTTTACATTTGCCTGACAAATGCCTTCGTATTTCAGAACCTATGATACTAGCTTTGCAGCCATCGATTTTCGCATTATGAAAAAATCATCAGCCTCGTTTTTGCCCCTCATTCTTGCACTGTGTTGCAGCATTGCCTCAAAAGCCCAGGCTCCTAAGGACTTTGTGCTAAGAACGCCTGAGAACGTTCATCCGCCTGTCAAAGACATGTCCTATCCCGACGAGAAGCATTTTAAAAATATGCGGCAGCTCACCTTTGGTGGCGATAATGCTGAAGCTTATTTTGCTCCCGACGGTAAAAGCATCACTTTTCAACGGACCAATCCCAAAGAGGGACTGAATTGCGACCAGATATTTTTTGGACCGCTGCCACATGGCAATGAGCCTATGCACTACAAAATGGTAAGCACGGGCCGCGGCCGCACCACCTGCGCTTATATAATGCCCGATGGTAAGCACTTCCTTTACGCATCTACGCACAAAGCGGCCGATACCTGTCCGCCTGTACCGGATAGGAAAGTGATCAAGAAGTATGTATGGCCCATCTATGATAGCTACGACATCTTTGTAGCCGATATGCGGGGCACTATCAAAAAGCAACTCACCAATACGCCCGGTTACGATGCCGAAGCCACTGTCTCTCCCAAGGGTGACAAGATACTGTTCACCTCTATGCGCAATGGTGACCTGGATATCTATATAATGAACATCGATGGCACTAATGTGAGACAGCTGACCAATACGCTTGGCTACGATGGGGGCGCGTGTTTCTCGCCCGATGGCAGCAAGATCGTTTGGCGTGCGTCCCGTCCTAAAACAGAAGCAGAAATAAAGGAATACAAAGAGCTGCTCTCGAAGGGTCTCGTGATGCCTACACAGATGGAGATTTTCGTAGCAGATACCAGTGGCCGCAACGTGCAACAGGTAACGCACCTCGGCAAAGCTAACTGGGCGCCCTCGTTTGCCCCCGACGGCAAGCGCATCATATTTGCATCAGACTATGAATATGAAAAAGGGTTTCCCTTCAATCTCTACATGATAAATGTCGATGGCACAGGCCTGGAAAAATTGTCACACGACGGCAGTTTTGATGCGTTCCCCATGTTCTCACCCGATGGCAAGAAGCTCATTTTCAGCTCTAACCGTAACAATGGCGGTGGCCATGACACGAATGTTTTCATTTGCGACTGGGTCGAGTAATAAATTCTTTATGTAAGAATTTGCGCCCGCACGTGTATATTTAAGCTATGAAAATGCTGCTGAGTTTCCTGGTGGTGGGTGTCGGAGGTTTCTTCGGCAGTATGGCGCGCTACGGGCTCAGTTATCTGATAAAAAACATCACCGATAGTACTTTTCCTTACGGTACGTTCGCTATCAACATTTTGGGTTGTTTTATCATTGGCCTGTTATTTGGTCTCGGCACCAGGGTGTCATTATTACAGGGTAATGGATGGCTCTTTTGGGCCAGCGGATTTTGCGGTGGTTTCACCACATTCTCTACCTTTGCCCTGGATAACATGGACCTTATCGATAAGCAACTATCTCTTCAGGCAATATTGTATACGGTGCTCAGCGTTGCAGCAGGTTTGCTGCTCTGCAAGCTGGGAATCGAAATAACCAGGTAACATTATAACACCATGCAAAACTTTCAGTTCCCATATCAACGTTTAGTGAAGACAGAGCTGTCACCAGAGATACAGGAGCTTGTAGCGGCTGCCGAGGCGGTCGCGGAGCATGCCTATGCGCCTTATTCACACTTCAAAGTGGGCGCTGCGTTGCTGCTGGCCGACGGGAGTATGGTAACGGGCAATAATCACGAAAATGCTTCTTACCCGGTAGGCATATGCGCTGAACGTGCAGCTCTTTCGGCATTGGACATGAATGATACAGCGAATAAGGTGAAGGCTATTGTTGTGACGTACAGGCCCGGTCAGCAAACACACAACAGCCCGGTGGCACCCTGCGGTATGTGCCGGCAGGCCATTCTCGAGGTGCAGCAATGGCAGCAGCAGCCGATAGCAATGTATATGTATGGGCCTGATGGCGAAGTGATATTTGTGGAGAATGCAGCTTTCCTGCTGCCATTTGCCTTTGGTAGCGGCGATTTCCATACAGTAAAGTAGTATATGAGTACATTTTCCTTTTGATTAATACCTAGCTGTTTGCTAATTTAGCGGCGGCAATTTTTGTTTTTTCATGATAGATATCAAAGTTCCAACGGTAGGCGAATCGATCAACGAGGTCAGTTTAGTAAAATGGCTGAAAAAAGACGGCGAATGGGTGGACCGCGACGAAGTGCTGTGCGAACTGGAATCTGAGAAAGCAACGTTTGAACTTAATGCTGAAAAAGCGGGCGTACTGCACATTGTAGCCCAGGAAGGCGCCACGCTTGCCATAGGGGATATAGCTTGTAAGATAGACGAAACCGCTCCTCAACCCGCCGGCAAAACTGCTCCTAAGCAGGAAGAGAAGCCTGCGGAAAAGCAGGCGGCGGCAAAAACTACCCCTACCACAGAGAGGCCGGCGGAACAACCCAAAGCGGCTGCCCCTCAATCCGAGGTAAAGGCGACCCCCGTCGCCCAGGCCATAATGAGTGATAAGCAGGTAAAGCCGGCGGAAGTAAAAGGCAGCGGCACACAAGGCAGGATATTAAAGCAGGATGTGCTGAATGCGCTGGCTAATCCGGGGAAGAAAGGTGGTAGCGAGGCTTTCACACGCAATGCGCGTAAAGACAAAATGAGCAATCTCCGTAAGACGGTTTCGCGCCGCCTGGTGGAGGCTAAAAATACTACTGCCATGCTCACTACCTTCAACGAAGTGGACATGACACGTATCATGGAGATACGCAAGCAGTACAAAGACAAGTTCAAAGAAGCCCATGGTGTGAACCTGGGCTTCATGTCGTTCTTTACCAAGGCTTGCTGTATAGCGCTGCAGGAGTGGCCCGCCGTGAATGCCTATATCGATGGTGACGCAATAGTGTATCATGAGTATTGCGATATATCTATCGCAGTTTCTGCCCCCAAGGGCCTGGTGGTGCCGGTGATACGGAACGCAGAGAGCTTAGGAATGGCTGAAATAGAGGCTAAAGTGGTGGAACTGGCTACCAAAGCCCGCGACAACAAACTGAGCATGGACGAAATGACCGGAGGCACATTCACCATTACGAACGGAGGTGTTTTTGGTTCATTGATGTCAACCCCTATCATCAACATACCGCAGTCGGCCATATTAGGAATGCACAAGATACAGGAGCGCCCAATGGTGATAAATGGTGAGATAAAAGTGCGGCCAATGATGTACCTGGCGCTCAGCTACGACCACCGTATCATTGACGGTCGCGAGTCAGTAAGTTTCCTGGTGAGAGTAAAGGAATTGCTCGAAAACCCCGAACTTTTGCTCTTTGGCCAGGACCCGGTAAAAACCCTGCTCGAAGTATAATTCAAATACGTACTTTTACCCTGCATGCCCTCGCAGCTTAATTGATCATTTTTTTGACTTTTTTTTAATCGTCGATGCAATATATCTGGGAACACATCAGGACCATCCTGGACACCTACAAGGGAGGTGCTCCGTTATCTTATTTCCTCAAAAACTATTTCAAACAGTTTCCTATACTAGGCAGCCGCGATAGGAAGATACTGAGCGAGATGGCCTATAACTGGTACCGTTGCGAAAAAGGGATGCCGCCCGAAATGCCGTTTGAGGAGAAGGTGATCGCCGCGCTATACCTATGCGGTACGCAGACAAAACTAATTGAACCGATCGTGGAAGGACCGTTGCAGTCGTTGTGGCTGAGCCCCGGCAATGACCGCATAGCCGTGTTGGATAAGAACGGTATCACCTTTCATCTGCACGACATATTCCCGAGCAACTACGAGTTGTCGGATGGAATAAGTACTGAAGATTGGCGATACTCGATGCTGGTGCAGCCCGATCTTTTCATACGTGTGCGCAAAAAGCAGGAACGCATAACGACATTGCTTCACCAGAACGGTATAATTTATCAATGGCTGTTTGAAAACTGTCTTGCACTACCCAATGGTGTAGCTATAGATAAAATACTGCAGGCCGATGATTACGTGGTGCAGGACGCATCTTCACAAATGACAGGAAATGTCTTCCAGCCGAAAGCAGGTGAGGACTGGTATGACTGCTGTGCGGGCGCCGGCGGCAAATCGCTGCTGCTAAAGGATATGCAGCCTGATATTAAACTTACCGTTTCCGACAAGCGCGGTACTGTTCTGGATAATCTTGAAGATCGGTTCAGGTTGTATCACCACAAGCTTCCGGAATCTTTCCTGATCGATCTGACAGATGAGGAGCAACTGGAGTTGTCATTCGACGATCAGAAATTCGATACGATCATTTGCGACGTGCCGTGCACAGGCTCGGGTACATGGGCCCGCACACCGGAGCAGCTATATTTCTTTGATCCTGCCAGCCTTGAGCACGTAACTAATACCCAGCGCACCATTGCCACTAATGTAGCAAAATATATTAAGCCGGGTGGAAGGCTGATCTATATTACGTGCTCGGTATTCAAAGCAGAGAATGAGGATGTTGTCAATCACCTCGCCAGTGAAACCTCTTTAAAGATCGAGCACACCGAACTCATCAATGGCCTCGACTACAAAGCCGATAGCATGTTTGTGAGTGTACTGCACAACTAGTATTTCAGCAGCTTTCTCTGTGTTCTCCCATCTGCTGAAACCGCTTCTATGATATATAGGCCGGATGCAAGGTTCGCAGGGGTAGTCCATTGCAGGTGGTTAATACCTGCTGTAACATTGCGGGTAAATGATGCAATACGCCTGCCGCTTATATCGCTAACTGTGAAGGATGCAAAGCCGGCAGCAGGCGAATTCATATCTATATTTATTGCATCACCCGTGCGGAAATAGCTCGGATAAATATTCAACCATGATGAAGATGCCGAGTTGATATGTTGCACATCGTTCGGATTGTATATGATCAGTGATGCTGCACAGATATCGGGCACGCCGTAGCCAAGCTGGTTAGTTGGGCTCAGATAGTGATTGGCGCTGCTATCAATGGCCTTACGGATGGTGAAAGGCGTATAAGGGTTCGGGCTATATTGCATGAGACAGGCAGCCCATCCTGCGATCTGCGGCACGGCAAATGAAGTGCCGTCGTAAGGGCCGAATGTATTCCCGGGCATGAAAACCTGTGCGCTAACGCCTTGTGCGCAAACATCGGGCTTTATGCGGCCTGCGGCGTTAGGACCGTAACCAGTAAAGCCCGCGGCGTTACCGGCGTTATTAACAGCACCAACTGTAAGTGCGCTGTCTGCATCGCCGGGCGTAAGGATGTAATGCCAGGCAGTATTGCCCTCGTTGCCGGCAGTGATGGTGCATAGTATACCCTTGGAAGTGGCTGTGTTCGCAGCCTTAGCTACGCTTGTGGTAATGCCGTCGAAGTCAGCATAAACAAAACTGGTGAAAGGCGGATCGAATTGATTATAGCCAAGAGATGTGGTTATGATATCTGAGCCAAGGCTGTCGGCGCGTTCCATGGCTGCTTCCATATTGTCGAGTTCTATCGGTTGCTCTGTGCGGGTATCCTCAGACGTATATAATGCATATTGCGCCAGGGGTGCTGAACCTACGAAACTGTCGGGTACATAACCGGCCATTGTTGAAAGCACCATAGTGCCGTGGTCGGAACTGCGGTAAACAGAGTCGATGTGATACACAAAATTGAAAGAATCGATGAGCCTGCCCGATTGCCTGAGGCTATCGAAGCCAAAGTGCGTGTCGGCGCCGCTAAAGCCCTGATCGATGACTGCGATCAATTTATTTTGTCCTTTAAAGCCCTGATCATGCAGGCAATCGCCGTTCACCAGGTGTGTCTGCGCCCAGCTGATATTGTAGTAAGAAGGCTGACCTGTGGCCTTCGTTCCCTTATGCGCATATTCTGATCCGAATTTGCCGACACCGCTCTGCTTAAGGTGCAATGCGGTATCGTAGTGAGCCACATAAGTTACAGCCGAAATGTAGGGTTTGTTTTGCAGGTTAAGTATCTGCGATGAGTCTGTAAGAAGTACCACGCAGTTATTGTGCCAGCGCGATGTGGTATGCAATACACCACCGGTGAGGGACAGCACGCTATCTACATATGCAGGCGATACCGGCAGGTCTGAGCTATCAACAGCAATGCCCTGGGCTGTCCGCCTGTCGAGTGCGCGCTGCGAAAGAAATGCAAGCGGAGCGTTGATGGGGAGTGTGCCGTTCTTATTAGTAAATGAGACCCTGAATGCCCACTGTGGTGGCGGCGTGTTGAGATAGTCAATGATCGTAGTTGCCGCGCAAACATCGGGTATGCCATATCCTATTTGCAAGCCCGGGTTGAGATACTGGCTGGCGCTACTATCGAGCGCCCTGCGTACCACTCCCGGTTTAGTACCGGGTGCATATTGCAGGAGGCACGCCACCCAGCCTGCCATCTGTGGCGTGGCAAAGGAGGTGCCACTGCCCGAGCCCAGCGTATTGCCGGGATTCAGGATATTGGCAGGTGCTCCCTGCGCGCTAACATTGGGCTTTACCATGCCTACATAGTTTGGTCCGTAACTACTGAAGCCGGCGGGATTGCCGGAGGGGTCTACAGCGCCTATTGTAATGACACTATCTCCATCGGCCGGCGTCATGATATAGTGCCATGGGCTTGTGCCCTGGTTGCCCGCTGCATTTACGAAAGCCAGACCTTTTCGCGAAGCTATATTGGCGCCACGTGCCGCTATGGTGGATACGCCGTCAAGGTCAGAATAGCTAAGATCATTACCCACATTGGCTGGTGCATCGAAAGTGCTGTAGTCGAGCGATACAGATACCACATCGGCGCCCAGGCTATCGGCGCGTTCGGCACCCGCGATGAGGTTGTCCATCTCGATAGCTTGCTCGGAGCTATTATCTTCGGTGATGTAGAGTGCAAACTGGGCCAGCGGAGCAGTGCCTACGAAGCTGTCGGGTATGTAGCCGGCAATTGTAGAAAGGCACTCACTGCCATGATAAGAACTATTGTAAACAGACGTATTTTTCTTTACGAAATTGAAAGTGTCGATCAGGCGTCCCTGCGCTCTCAAGCTGTCGAAAACAAAGTGAGTATCGACCTCGAGAAAGCCCTCGTCCATTACCACTATCAGCATTCCCTGGCCCTTATAGCCCATATCGTGCAGGCAGTCTCCATTAACCATGTGTACCTGATTCCAGGTAAGGTCATAATAAGAGGGCTGTCCGGTACTCTTGGCTAGCGGATGTGTTTGTTCGGAATTGAATTTGGGATTTCCATTGCTTTTATTGTGCAGACCGCTGCCATAATATGCGATCCACTTAACTGACGAAATGTATGGTTTGTTTTGCAGGTTAAGTATCTGGGTTGAATCAGTGAGGAGGACCACACATTCATTCAGCCATTTGGAAGTAAGATGCATTACGCCACCTGTAAGCGTGAGTACGCTATCGACATAAGCCGGTGATACCGGCAGATCGAGACTATCAATAACGATTGCCTGGTTTGCGCGGCGATTGAGCGCACGCTGCGACAGAAATGACAATGGATTATTGATATTGAGGGTGCCGTTCTTATTTGTAAATGTTACCCGGAAAGCCCATTGGGGAGGCAGGGCTTTTGCTGCGCCGCAAAAAAGTAAAACACATACCAGTGTGAGTACAAAACCACTTTTTATCATACCGAAAATTAGCTAAAAACCGCCATATATAAGGCGTTAATTTTGGGCGTACGATCAATATTTAATAATGCGCGCCATGTAAGTACCCTTAGAGGCAGCGGCATGAAAGATATAAACACCCGCCGGAAGATTTTGCGGGATAGCGATGCCGGTTGACACCCTGCCATTGCCCGGAGAAAATGAAGCACGTTGCAGGATATGGCCGCTGATGTCGGTGAGGGAATAATCAATGATTTCCTTAGTGGTCAGTGTCGTGACGAGGGACAGGCTAATTTCAGCCCCGACATATGTGGGGTATATGGTTATCCAATCCTGGGAAACCAGCGGCAGGGGCGCCTCAAGCAGTTGCCCCAGTGTTGTACTTGCGGTACAAAAGTCGGGGATGCCGTATCCGATCTGCACGCCGGGATTGTTGTAGTGATCGGCGCTGGAATTGATGGACTTGCGCAACTGGTATGGCAGGGCCTGGGGATATGCCTGCAGCAGGCAAGCAGCCCAACCTGCGATCTGTGGAGTGGAAAATGAGGTGCCGTTCAGCGTCGTGTAATTACCACTGCCGGTGAATACATTTGCGGGATCGCCCTGGCTGCAAATATCGGGTTTGGTAATGCCCGCTGAATTGGGGCCATATCCACTAAATGAAGCAATGTTTTTAGAAGGATCTACAGCTCCGACAGTAAGTGCGCTATCTGCATCGCCCGGCGTCAAAATGTAATTCCATGAATCTCCCCCCTCATTGCCTGCAGTAATAACAAAAAAGATACCCTTTTTTACTGCCATATTAGCTCCGCGTGCCGCTATGGTCGAGACGCCGTTAAGGTCAGCGTAAGTGAGATCGGCTGCATGAAAGTCTGTGAAAATGTTGTAGCCAAGCGAAGAGGTTATTATGTCGGCCCCAATACTGTCGGCACGTTCGGCGGCAGCCACCATGTTGTCCATCTCAATAGGCTGCTCTGTCTGCGTATCTTCTGTTATGTACAGGACATAATCGGCCTGCGGAGCTGAACCGATGAACGTATTGGGCACTTCGCCCGCTATGGTTGATAATGCAGAAGTGCCGTGCAAGGAGTAGCCATACACATTACTGAACTTGTGTACAAAGTTCCAGGTTTCCAGCAGGCGGCCGGATTGCCTGAGATTATTAAAGCCGGGATGAGTGTCTACATCCGTGAAGCCTTCGTCGAGCACAGCTATCAGTTTGTTTTGCCCTTTAAAGCCCTGGTCGTGCAGGCAGTCGCCATGCACCATTGTAGTTTGGTTCCAGGTGAGATTATAATAGCCTGGCTGTCCCGTACCTTTCGCTGCTGCAGTTTGCATTTCACCGGCAAACTTTCCGGTGTATGCAGGTTTGTTATGAAGGTTGCCGGCGTAGTAAGCAATGTATTTTACAGATGTGACGTAAGGTTTATTCTGTATCAGCGAAATTTTGGAAGAGTCTGTCAGGAGCACCACGCAATCGTTCAGCCAGCGCGATGTAACGTGTAACACGCCGCTCGTGGTGGCCAGTACATCGTTGATGTAAACGGGTGATACAGGAAGGTCAGCACTGTCGACTGCGATACCGTGCGCCGAGCGACGGTCGAGTGCGCGCTGAGAAAGAAAAGCAGTAGGATTATTCAGATCGAGTGTGCCATTCTTATTTGCAAAGGTGATGCGGAATGCCCATTGTGTAGCAGTAGCATTGCCGGCTATCAGAACAAAAAGTAAAACACAACACGAAGCAATCCCCCACTTTTTCATAACAGCAATATTAGTTATGGTCCGATGCGCGCATGATCACCGAGTAACCTTCGCGGCAGGTATTGACGCCGGAAGAGTCGGGCTGCTGCACCCAATGCGTTAATTCGCGATAGATCATGCCTACATTTTTGGCATATACTTCTTTCGCGTAAGTTCTATAAGAATAAGAGCCAGGGCCATCGGTCGTATTGAGCGATTTGTCGGCCTGGTTCACTGTTACGGTATTATCGAAGTTAGCTAACCCGGTATTGTATGGCTGGCCTACGTTTGCATATGAGTAAGTCCAGTCGGTAAAATAGGTATAATCCTGATCGGCAGTAGGAATATAGCTATTGCCGTTCCAGTAAAGACCGTCCACTACCGGGAAGATCAATTTAATGAACTTCAGGTTGCTCTGCTGGTATTCAATGCTGGTCTCGGTAGGCGTAACAAGGATGTTGCCTTGTGTTTGCCATGAAGAGCTGTCGGCACGACGCTGACGGATCTCTACCCTGTAAGACCGGTGCATACTATCGTCGCTGAAGGTGTCAGCCACAGTGTAGCGCAGCAGCCACGTAGTCTGGCGCACGGAGCAATCGAAGCTGCTCCATATAGTAGAATCCACGCGGTATTCCACGTATTTGCCTAACTCGAGGGGAAAATATGCCTTGGTTTGTACCGAATCGTTATTGACGGTTTGCTTACGGCAAGAGGAAATGAAAGAAGATATAGCTATTGCCAGTATGCCGACAAGTAAAAATTTTCTATTCATAATATTAGACAAATGCTGTTTCTATCCCGTAAATATAACTAAAGAAACGAAAAGTAGTATGTTATTACAATTACATAAATATACGATCTTTTCGCAATAAAACAAAACGGAAAAAGAGTATTTCGTCCTAAATACCCAGCCTGATGACGCCGCCTGCAATCACATCATCGCCTTCGTAAAAGACAGCTGACTGACCAGGAGCTATGCTGTTGACTGCGTGATCGAAGAGGACTTCCACACCGTTGGCAGTAGGTGTCAAAGTGCTTTCAGTACCCGGGTCTCTATAACGGATGCGGGTGACTGCCTGCATGCCGTTGGGTATGGTGCTGTATTTGACCATATTAAGACCGGAAACCAGCATTTTGCTTTGTTGCAATTCATGTGCCTCACCCAATACAATTGTATTGGTTTCAGGGACGATACGGGTAACGAACATTGGTTTGCCCAAAGCAATATCGAGGCCTTTGCGCTGCCCAATAGTATAAAAAGGATAGCCCCGGTGTGTGCCCACTTTACTGCCGTCAGCCAATACGAAATCGCCACCTTCCACTTCAGCTTCCAGTTCCGGCAACTGCCTCTTCAGGAAGCCGCGGTAATCGTTATCGGGCACAAAGCATATTTCATAGCTTTCTGCCTTTTTGGAAAGTTCCTTGTAGCCAAGATCGTAAGCCAATTGCCTTACTTCGGTCTTGAGCATATCTCCAAGAGGGTAGAGGCTGCGGCTGAGGCAGTCCTGTCCAAGGCCCCAAAGCACATAACTCTGGTCTTTGGTGAGATCCCTGGCCTTTGATAACACATAACGGCTATTTTCTTCGCGCACTTTTACATAGTGCCCTGTGGCTATGTAGTCGCAATCAAGCGCATTGGCACGCTTCAGCAGGGCAGCCCATTTGATGTGGGTATTGCACAGTACGCAGGGATTAGGGGTGCGGCCCGCGATGTATTCATCGACAAAATTCCGGATCACAAAATCGCCGAATTCTTCGCGGATATCGAGGATATAATGAGGAAACCCATGTTCCACAGCTGCCATACGGGCATCGTTGAATGAGTCAAGATTGCAGCAGCCGGTTTCTTTCTTGCCACCACCTGAAGCAGCATAGTCCCATGTTTTCATGGTAATTCCCACTACCTCATAACCCTGGTTGTGAAGCATCAGGGCGGTGACCGTACTGTCAATACCACCGCTCATGGCTACCAATACCTTTCCATTCCTGCTCATAATAGGCTGCAAATTTACGAATAAGCGGGTCAATATGCTGATTTAGCTTGTTTATAAGCAAATAGAGCGCATATAAAGAGTAAATTTGGCGCATCTTATGCAGTTTTCTGTTTCATTTACGGGAGGTGAGGTGCAATATTTATTAGGCGCGGAATTTGCCCGATATGCCGGACTTGTACCCACAGACAACTGTATCTTTATTACAGACGACAATATTGCCCGGCTGTGTGCTGAAAGGCTGGAAGGTAAAAAGATAATAGTAATCCCTGCCGGTGAAGCGCACAAAAGGCTGGATACTGTGGAAACCATCATCAATGAACTGCTGAAAATGGGAGCTCAAAGGGGTACTTATCTCGTTGGGGTAGGCGGGGGCGTGGTAACCGATATTGCCGGGTTTGTCGCTTCTGTTTACATGCGGGGCGTTCAATTTGGCTTTATACCTACGACATTGCTGGGAATGGTGGACGCATCAATCGGAGGCAAAAACGGCGTAGATGTTGGTTTGTATAAAAATGTCGCGGGTAGCTTCAGACAGCCGCAATTCATATTGTATGACACTTCTTTTTTGGTGACGCTTCCTGACGAGGAATGGCGCAATGGTTTTGCCGAGATCATCAAATACGCCTGTGTGTTCGACAAAGATATGTTTGACGAATTGGCGCGGCATGATATCAGCTTCTATCGAAGTAATGAGATAGCGTTGCAGGAACTGATAGCAAAATGTGTGGATATTAAGAATAAAGTGGTGCTAGCTGATGAGACGGAGCAGGATGAACGGAAACTACTCAACTTCGGGCATACATTAGGGCATGCTATCGAGAATATGTACGCGCTGTCGCATGGTCAGGCTATCAGCATAGGTATGGTAGCTGCGTGCTTTATAGCCGAAGATGTAGCGAGGCTCGATGTAAATGTCCGGGAGCAGCTGAGCGCTTTGCTGAACAGATACGGGCTACCAATAACTATAGCTTTCGATATCACTAGCGTGATGGACGTTCTGATGAAGGATAAAAAAAGGTTGGGAAACCAGATTGGTTATATTTTGCCGGAAACGATAGGGCACGCAGTAATTCATAAACTGACAGAACAACAGATAAGGCAAGGATTAAAGCGGATGCAAGATGCAATTGGTCGTTAACCCAGGTGAAATAAAAGGAACAATTAAAGCAGTTCCGTCGAAGAGCATGATGCAGCGTGTATGTGCTGCAGCTTTGTTGCACAAAGGCACAACAGTGATCCATAATCCAGGTGTATCTGAAGATGATAAAGCAGCGCTTGGGATCATTCAACAGTTGGGTGCCAGGGTAATTGAGCAAGAGGCGAGTATTATTGTCCATAGTGGCGGACTATCACCGGTAACCGATAATATTTTCTGCGGCGAGAGTGGGTTATCGACGCGGCTATTCACCCCTATAGCTGCGCTGAGTGAGCAGCCTATACGCATAGACGGTAAAGGCAGCCTGCTGCAAAGGCCAATGAATGAACTGGGGCATATATTGCCGGAGTTGGGAGTACATGTGCGCGGCTTTATTGGTAAAGTGCCTTTCGAAGTGCAGGGTCCCTTGCAAGCCAGGTCGATCAAAATAGATGGCTATGTCAGTTCGCAGTACCTGAGCGGTTTGCTTTTTGCATACTGCTTTTCTGCTAAAGAGGATGTTGTGATCACAGTGGATGAGTTGAGAAGCAAACCTTATGTGGATATGACGTTGCAAGTGCTTGAGCGTTTTGGCCGGCCGGTGATCAACCAGGATTACAAGGAATTCTATATCCGGCCAGCGTCATTTTTTGATGAAGCACAGGTAGATATAACCATCGAAGGAGACTGGAGCAGTGCAGCGATATTCCTTGTTGCTGGCGCTATCGCGGGGGAAGTAACAGTAGCGGGGCTAAACGTAACATCAGTTCAGGCTGACAAGTTTATTCTGAGACTTTTGGAAGATGCTGGGGCTGATGTTTGTATCGAGGATGGCAAAATAAGATGTAGGCGGAGCATATTAAAACCAATAGAAACCGATCTGCGTGATTGCCCGGATATTTTCCCCGCGGCTGCAATATTAGCCAGCTGTTGTGAAGAAGAGAGTTACCTGAGCGGCCTGCACCGGTTATGGCACAAGGAGAGCAACCGCGCCGAGAGCATTGCCGAAATGTTGCTGCAATTTGACGTATTTTTCTCTATAGAAGATGATATGCTGTGCATAGCCGGTGAAAAGCCATTGTGGGGCTGTTATATTGACTCGTATAATGATCACCGCATCGTGATGGCAGCGGCGATCGGCGCATTGCGGGCCGACAGCAGGGTAATGATTGACAATGCGGAGGCAGTGAATAAATCGTACCCCGGTTTTTTTGACGCGCTCGATGCGCTGGGTGTGGAATATTATTTAAAAAACGACTAGTATGAATTCATTCGGCAGATTATTTCGTGTTAGCATTTTCGGTGAATCGCATGGTAGAGCAGTAGGTATAGTTGTGGACGGCTGTCCCGCGGGAATAGGACTGGAAGTAAGCGATTTTCTTCCGGACCTCGAACGCAGAAAACCAGGTGCTGCAGGCACAACACCAAGACATGAAGACGATATGCCGGAGATAGTAAGTGGTGTGTTCAATGGTAAGACAACAGGGGCTCCTATTACTATTTTGTTTGAGAATAAGAATGTGCGCTCCGGCGATTATGACGCAATTAAGAATACCCCAAGACCTGGACATGCTGACTTTGTGCTGCAGAGGAAGTTTAAAGGATTTAATGATTACAGGGGTGGTGGCCACTCCTCGGGCAGGCTGACGCTCGGTATTGTAGCTGCAGGAGTGATAGCGAAAAAGATGTTGGCGCAAGTAACGGTGATGGCAGCGCTGATAGAGGCCGGCGGAAGTAACGACATCGAGGCGGCAATCGCTGCGGCCGTTGAAAAGCAGGACAGTATCGGGGGCATAGTTCAGTGTAATGTAAATGGATTGTCTTTAGGCCTCGGGGAGCCATTTTTTGATTCCGTAGAGTCTGCGATCAGTCATGTGATATTTGCTGTGCCTGCCATCAAAGGCATTGAGTTTGGAAGTGGTTTTGCAGCTACGCGCATGTACGGCAGTGAGCATAACGATGCCATCGTGGATGAAAAGGGAACTACTAAAACCAATAATGCCGGTGGTATAAACGGAGGTATTACGAATGGCAATGAACTATATTTCAGAGTAGCGGTGAAGCCAACCAGCAGCACGCCACAAATGCAGCGTACCTGGAATGCAGCGACAAGATCGGTAGAAGATTTCCAGGTGAAGGGAAGACACGACTTATGCATTGCCTTACGTGTGCCTGTAGTGGTAGAAGCCGCAGCGGCCATTGCTTTGGCAGATTTGTCGTTGATCTCTAAGGCTTACTAAATATCGTTGTTATTCGGATCGTCTACCAGCATGCGCATCAGTTGCTGTATCTCATCGGCCTTATCATCTTCCCTTTTATAGCGATAGCAGAGGCTCAGCTCTTCGAGCATTTTAAAGATGACACGCTTTGAAAGCAAGGGGGTGAAGTATTGATCCCTTTCGTGGGCATTGATCTTGCGCAGGTAGGTGTCGACCTCTTTTTGGGTATAAACCATGCCGTTGAGCGGATCGATATAGAACTGGATCTGCTGCACGCCTTCATTATCGGGACTATAAAAATGATGGAGCGTATCAATGTATGCCAGCACGAACTGCCGAGGCAGATCGATGGCGAATATGGGAATGTCCAGCAATTCGCAGAGCGCTAAGTAGAGCACGCCGAATGAGTAACTGTTTCCTTGCTTACTCTCCAGCACCTGGTTAATAAAAAAATGCTTCGGCTCGCGTTCGGTAAGTTCGTGGCCCTGCAGCTTGTAGTAATTGTAAAGTATGCTGTTAAAAACATTGATCTGCTCGAGTGGGGTAAGGTAGTTGTTTAGCTCCAGCCATACGTTGCGCCGTATCTGGTCGAATTGAGTAAGTATAGCGGGAACATTGAGATCGGGAAACTGGTAGCGTGCAACTAATATAGCTCCTCTGAGCAATTCCGGTTGTTTAGAGCGGCCCCATTCCATAAAGTCGTGCTGCAGGTCCTGGAAATGTACACGATGTATAAGGGTCTCAATGCGCTCCTGTATCAGTTCATCTTCTGTTACCTCCCAAAGCTGCTCGAGTTGGGGTATGATATTTCGGCCATAGTTGAGCAGCTTTTCAGCCACCGTATCAAAGACTTCATCATCCGGATCGTCGATCAAGGTTAGCAGCGCAGATATCTCCTTATTACTTTGCATGGTAAACCATTCCTCTCCATTAAGGTACAAAAAATCAGCTTAATTATTTCTTTTTGCCTTTAGGTGCTCTTTTGGGAGGATTAGCTTTTGCGTCCTCAATGATCGCTTTCACTTCATCTATTGTGAGATCGGCTGCAGTTTCAATTCTTTCTTTTGGAATGCGATAATTTCGCAGGCCTTGTTTAATATATGGGCCGTAAGGACCCTTTAATATTTTGATCTTCTCTTTCTCAAATATTTTAATGGTGCTCTCCGCTTGTGCTTTTCTTTTTTCTTCGATCAGTGGTGCTACCTCATCCAACTCTACAGTGTAAGGGTCCATCTCTTTTTTCAAAGAATAAAATTTACCTGCATGCTGTGCATAGGGACCGAAGCGGCCTATGTTAACAGTGACATCTTCACCTTCGAACTGACCTAATGTGCGGGGGAGTTTGAAAAGCTCCATTGCCTCCTCCATAGTAATCGTTTCGATGCTTTGATTGGTGCGGAGTTTTGCAAAGCGTGGCTTCTCTTCGTCTTCGCTGGTTCCTATCTGCACCATGGGGCCATACCTGCCAAGGCGGGCTACCACAGGTTTGCCGCTCTGCGGGTCGATGCCCAATTCGCGTTCGCCTTTGGCGCGTGCAGCATTTTCTATCGTGTGTTCCACGCTTTCGTGGAAGGGATGGTAGAAGCTGTCTATCATCTTGTTCCACACTTGTCTGCCTTGCGCTATCTCATCAAACTCCTCTTCGATCTTGGCAGTAAAGCTGTAGTCCATCACACGCTTGAAGTGCTCGCTCAGGAAATCAGTCACCACCATGCCGAGGTCCGTAGGGAAAAGCTTTGAGCGTTCTGCGCCCGTATTTTCAGATTCTGTTACTTCAGTTACCTTGTCGTCCTTTAGGGTAAGTACGGCGAAGGTGCGTTTCACGCCTTCTTTATCGCGCTTTTCCACATAGCCTCTTGCCTGCACCGTACTAATGGTAGGTGCATATGTCGACGGGCGGCCGATGCCGAGTTCCTCGAGCTTTTTTACCAGGGAGGCTTCCGTATATCGTGGAAGCGGACGGGTAAAACGTTCGGTGGCCTTCATTTCCTGCAGGTCCAGTTCCTGGCCAACGGTCAACGGCGGCAGCATACCTTCGTTTTCTTCTTCACCGTCTTCTTCGTCTTTACCTTCGCTGTATACTTTCAGGAAGCCATCAAACCGCAGTACTTCGCCTGTGGCAGTGAGAGGCGCCGGATGAGTAGACACTTCTATTTTAGCTATGGTGCGTTCCAGTTGGGCATCTGCCATCTGGCAGGCCATAGTGCGCTTCCATACCAGGTCATATAAACGTTGCGTATCGGCATCACCAACATTTGTCGTGTTCATGTCAGTTGGCCTGATGGCTTCGTGCGCTTCCTGTGCGGAATCACTCTTGGTCTGGTACTTTCTGTGCTGGTAATATTTTTCACCATATTGGTCCACCACCGCCTTATGTATATTATCTATGGCCGTTTCCGAAAGATTCACCGAGTCGGTACGCATGTAAGTTATGTGACCGTTTTCGTAAAGTTTCTGTGCCAGCAGCATGGTTTTTGAAACCGAGTAGCCCAGCTTTCGGCTGGCCTCTTGTTGCAGGGTGGAGGTAGTGAAAGGTGCCGCGGGTGATTTTTTGCCCGGTTTTACCTGTATATCCTTTACAGTATATTTTGCCTTGATGCACTTTTGAAGGTAGCTGTCGGCAGCTTTGCTGTCAGTCAGTTTGTCGGGGCCTTCAGCTTTGAAGGTGACTTTTTTCTTATTCAGATCTTCGGCACGGAAGAATGCTTCAACTTTAAAGCTGCTGGTAGCTATAAAGCGGGTGATCTCGCGCTCGCGCTCCACGATCAGTCGCACTGCTACCGACTGCACGCGGCCAGCCGAAAGATTGTTGCGCATGCTCATCTTGCGCCAAAGCACTGGTGACAGCTCGAAGCCCACTATACGGTCCAGGATGCGGCGGGCCTGCTGGGCATTCACGAGGTCCATATTTACAGTGCGCGGATTTTTTACAGCGGCTTGTATAGCGGGTTTAGTGATCTCGTGGAATACAATTCGTTTTGTAGTTTCAGGGTCAAGGCCCAGCACTTCGCACAGGTGCCATGATATGGCTTCACCCTCACGGTCCTCATCCGTTGCCAACCAAACCTCTTCAGATTTTTTTGCGATCGATTTCAGCTCCTTTACGACTTTCTGCTTGTCCTCCGAAACAATATATTTGGGCTTATACCCTTTTTTAATATCGATGCCCATATCCTCCTTCTCCAGGTCGCGGATATGACCGTAGCAAGACTTTACCTCAAAATCACTGCCCAATATCTTTTCTATTGTTTTCGCTTTCGCCGGTGACTCCACGATCAATAGGTTTCTTGCCATTCTCCTGTTTTTGCTTTTATCTGTTATGTGACGCTTTCAAAAGGGCCGGAGCGTTTTCCGGCGTGTGCAATAATAAGTATTGTTTTGTAAAAAATAAAAAGACTATGCCTGAAGGAACAAATAACTCAGTTGAGCCCTTTTTTTGCCGCCGGTAAACCTGCTAATAAAAAAGGCCGTCAATAAGACGGCCTTTTTTACAAAAAAGAAATATCAATTAGTGGGTTACCACGAAGTGATCCGAAGAGCGTTTGCCATCTACGTCTACAGAATAGAAGTAAGTGCCGCTTGCCAGGTCACTTGTTGAGAACTCAACTGTAGTATACTCGTTTGCATTTGCATGCTTCACCTGAGACTTAACAACTTGTCCTGCCGCATTTGTAACAGTGATGGTAGCATCGCCGCCGGTCTGAACTTTGAACGGAATATTGATCTTGTTGTTAGCCGGGTTAGGGAACGCATTCATCAGCGCGATATTAGAAACCAGTTCTTTCACGCCCAGGTAAGTGTCAAAGTTCAGCCTGATCAGTGGAACAGGAGTCTGAGCATATACTGTATGAGCAGCCAGCGCGTAACTGTTAGGCAAATTGTCAGAAGTGTCTTCAAATGCCTGCAGGCCGAAGTAGCTTTGTGCCGGGAATGCAGGAGCATCAGCACACCAAAGCACGGTTTCCTGTGTAGCGCCTGCGGTTTTTACTACAGCGTAGTATGTTTGACCGAAAGAGTCATTGGTGCCGCCGTCCAGAACTATCGGACCAGGGTTAGCGCCAGTAGCAGCTATGTCGCTAGACCATATGATGCTGTTGTTTGAAACGTCTGAAGCTGCGAGTGTTTTAGCACCACCGGCAACAGGTGTGTAGTTGCTACCATCGTAAGTGTACAGTTGTACTTCGATCGGCTGACCGGCACCATCATACAAAGAAACGTTGAATGAAGTAAGGGTATCGCTCTTGCCTTTAGGAACCGTGAAGAAAGTAGTGTACTCCAATGACATCTGCGGAGCAGAAGCCTTGTACATGTAGTAGCCGTGAGCGGTAAAGCTAGGACGAGCCTGCACCCACGATGTATTAGTGAGCGCGAACGAAGCTGTATCTGTTGCAGAACCTGCAGCAAAACCGTTCTTATACGTACCTGTTACAGTAGAAGTATAAGGGTTCGCAGCATAGCTAACTACTGAGTCGAAAGCATTTACAGGCAAACTCGCCTTAGTTACTGTCTGGCTGTAAGAAGGAGCACCTGCCGGCGCTACCATGTTCGATGTCACGCTTACGTTAGTCTGCGCGTTGTAGCCATTGTTTGACAGGAATGTGTATGGCGTAGCCGACGTGAACAGTTGAACCGGCATTGTGCCCAAAGGATCCATTTCTGCTGTACCCGCTTTGTAAACGTGAGCAGACCTTTCAAGCATGTTAGACACAGGATCCAGGTCAACGAATTTCAGGTCATCAACATGCCACTCATAACCCTGGTAGCTGCCTTTGAAGTGGAAACGGATCTGTACTGAAGACTGGTTTGATGCAGTTGCAGATATGTTAAGCAACACATCTGACGCATTGTCTGTCTGGTCGTTAGGACGTAATGTGTTGTTGAAGTTTACAGGATAGCTAACCCAGCCTGCACCATTGTTAACATCAACATAGCAAGAGTCCTCGAACCTATCATAGTACTCTGTGAACACCATTCCCACGTGTGCATGACCGGAGAAATTAAAGCTTGGAGAAGTCAGATACGCATCCACCGGCAAACTACCGGGATTGTCGTTGATGTCACAAACTACCCAACCATCGTTAGCTGATGCAGAATTCAGGTCAATGTAATTGGTGTTGGCAGTGTTGATCCATTTCCAGTTTACTGGTGCTGTGCTCGGAGCATTGCCAGAGGTCCAACCTGCAGGAAGGCCTGGTCCTGAACCGAATGTTGTAGTAGCGCCGATCTGTGTCAATGTAGCTTTTCCGTGGTGCACATAGTTCACATGGTCATCATGCCTTGCAATAGCGCCTGGCACCTTCGCGATCTGGCGCTCAGGAGCCACATGGCTCACTTTCTTTGAAGATTGAGCGTTGGCACCCAGTACTACTGAGCCAGCTGCAATCAGTAAAAATAGTTTCTTCATTGTGTAATATATTTTATGACAATAAAATGGTTTCTGTAAAGATAGGGGTTTTCGAACACTCCCGAACAGGAACAGGAAGGTATTTTCAGGCAGAATGCATAATATTTTATTTTATGCGATTGTTAAGTTATGTTGTTGAACGCTCCGAAAATTATATAATGATGAAGGGCATCAACAGATGCCCTTCAATGTAAACAGAAACTGTATTTACGATTACTATTTCATTAATGTGCTATTACAAAGCGGCCTGTTTTTACTTCACCGTTTGCATGTATACTGTAGAGATAAACTCCATTGGGCATATCATTTGTACCAAATGTGGCATTCGCCAATTGATCTTTTTGGATGTTATCAAGTTCCTGAGTTTTCATAACCTGCCCCAGCATATTTTGCAGTTCCACAGTTATTTTGCCGGTGGCAACCGTAGCGAAAGAAATGTTGACAGTATTGGTAGCCGGGTTCGGATAAACCTTTGCCACCTGAATGCCGTTAGTTTGATTCACCACACCTGCTGAAGGCATTGTATAGTAGTTGCCGAAGTTAAGTCTTATCATAGGTACTTCCTGGTTAGACCAGGGAAGGTGATCTGCGTTTGTATTTTGGAGGTTGGTGCCGAAACTGCCTGGTCCCGTTACGTTGGATGCATCGTTCAACGAAGAGTCCTGGGCAGCAAGTGTGCCCCACATGCCCGTGAAGCCCGCAGGCTCAGCAGTGTAGAACGAAACAGGCATATCTGCAGGTACATGGTCAGTAGTAATAACCGCTGCATAAGTTGTGCCGTTGCTGCCACCATCGAGAATGATTGGCCCATTGCTGGCTACAGGGTCTGCATAGAAATTGCCAGACCATGTAGGTGTCCCTTGTGGTGATATGTCATTTGTGTCAAGTGTTTTCACATAGGTAACGCCAACAACATTCCATTTGGGCGTTATGTTGGGGTCGAATTTCCATATCTGGACCTGTATCCTTGCTCCTACGTTGGTCTTGTAGTAAAAAACAACGTTTGCAGAAGTAAGCGTATCAGAGTGGCCAAGCGGCACAATGAAATCAGCTCCGTAGTTCCAGGATTCTTCGCCACCGTTTGCCGTTGACGGACGGTGTAACCAATACGCTCCGTTAGTTAAGCCACGTGGGTCAGATCCCATCCAGGAACTATCGCTTACCGCAAACCTTACTGAATCATGCGCAGTGAACGCACCATTGGTGGCCGTGAACACACTTGTATATAACGCGCTGCTGGTAGGATGATAAGGTGTGTTGCCATAATCAATTGCGCTGTCGTAGCCATTAACCTGCAACGGTGTCGAGAGGCTTTGGCTGTATGATGGCGCACCACCGGTGATGTTAACGCCTACTGCCTGGCTGGCCGCAGCTGTGTAACCTTGGTTGCAGAGGAAAGTGATTGGTACAAGATCGATGGGAGGATTGGTAATGAACTGGATGGGCATGCTGCCCATCGGAGTTGCGAAGTTGTTGGCGGTATCACGAATGTAAACCACAACTGACCTGTGCAACACCATATTGATGGCGTCCAGATCTACGAACCTCACGTCGTCGATCGCCCAACCGTATGCATTACCCGGTGCATAGTAATGGAAACGGATCTGGACATTAGCAGGATTAGCTGCAATACCGGCGCTAATATCTATGACCACTGTGTCCGTGTTCTTCGTATAGGCATTAGTCGCAATTGTATTATTGAGAAATACCTGGTAATGGGTGGGCCAGCTGGCGCCCCCGTCTGTCGAAACATCTACAACACAGGAATCTTTGAACCTTTTGAACCATGTGTTAAATACAAGGCCGACGTGTGTATGGCCCGTCAGGTTGTAAGTGGCGGAAGACAATGTTGCCTCGGCTGCTACATTATTATTACTGTTAGCGTCTATACCCACCCAGCCATCTGCAGCCGAGGGAGTATGGGGAACTGGTATCCAGTTTAGGCTGCTATCAATGTGCTTAAAGGTCTGGATATTAGTTACCGGTGTGGCAATCCATCCGGTTGGCAATGCCGGCCCGGGAAATGTTTGCACTGATCCAATTACCGCATTGGTACCTTTCGCTTGGGCCCTCATTTCCGGTGTAAGGCTCATCTGTTCCGATCCCGGTACCATTCTTCCCGGTTCAAACCTGTCGTTAGGTGCCGAGCTCTGAGGCGCTGTGTGCATCTTCCATTGAGCATTCACGGCCATCGCCGTTGTGGCGGCAAAGAGGAGTAGAAATAACTTTTTCATACGCATTTATTTTATTTTTATGAAGGTGTAATGATAAAGATAGGGATAACGTTTATTTGTTGTTGCTTATAAAAATAAAAGAATGTCTAAATAATGTAAAAAAACCTAAAGGCATCCTTTAGGTTTTTCAAATAATTTGTCCTTACTAAATCTACCGGGCACTAATCATTAAGGATCTCCCTGGAAATGACCAGTTTTTGAATCTCGGAAGTACCCTCGCCAATGGTGCATAGCTTGGAGTCGCGATAATATTTTTCTACCGGGAAATCTTTGGTATAGCCATAGCCGCCGAATATCTGTACCGCCTCATTTGATATCTTCACGGCTATTTCAGACGCGTAGTATTTGGCCATGGCCGACTGTTTAGTCATCTTTTCGCCGCGGTTTTTCAGATCTGCAGCCTGGTATATCAGCATTTCAGCTGCCTCGATCTGGGTAGCCATATCTGCCAGTTTGAAACCGATAGCCTGGAAATTGGCGATGGGTTGATCGAACTGGTGGCGCTCTTTGGCATATTTCACACTTGCCTCGTAAGCGCCTTTGGCGATGCCAAGGGCTAACGCGGCAATAGAAATGCGGCCACCGTCCAGTACTTTCATAGCTTGCCTGAAGCCATCGCCTACTTCGCCCATACGTTGCGCATCGCTGATGCGGCAATTGTCGAACACCAGTTCGGCAGTCTCGCTGGCACGCATACCCAGTTTATTTTCCTTTTTACCGGCGCTAAATCCTTTTGTGCCACGCTCCACTATGAAGGCTGTAATATTACTTTTGGTGCGTGGTTCACCGGTGCGGGCCAGCACAACGGCCACATCGCCGCTGATGCCGTGCGTTATCCAGTTTTTAGTGCCATTCAATATCCATTCATCGCCATCGCGCACTGCTGTGCAGCGCATATTGCCTGCATCGCTGCCAGTATTGGCTTCTGTAAGGCCCCAGGCGCCTATCCACTCGCCGCTCGCCAGTTTAGGCAGGTATTTTCTTTTCTGCTCCTCTGTGCCGAAGTATAGTATATGCCCTGTGCAGAGCGAGTTGTGCGCGGCAGTAGAAAGGCCGATAGAACCGCAAACCTTTGCGATCTCGCTTATGACCGTAACGTACTCAAAGTAACCAAGTCCGCTGCCGCCATATTCCGATGGCACCAGCACACCCATCAGGCCCAGTTCGCCCATCTTGTGGAAGAGGTCAACCGGAAATTTCTGGCTTTCATCCCAGTCCATCATCTGGGGGCGTATGTGCTTGTTCGCGAAGTCGCGCACCATTTCAGCTATTGACAGCTGCGTGTCCGTGTAATTAAAATCCATATCGACAGTAAATACCCAAGGGGTAGCTTAAGGCGCAATTTTACAACAATTTTTTTTAACATAGACCAGCCTATCTTCAAGATACTTAAATCCTTGTGCATTTAATGTGAGGCTTTTACAAGTTTGGTCTTGTTGCGTATCTCAGCCTTGGTCGCACCATTGAAATGATATACCTGCCAGAGTTCGTCATAGCTTTTGAAGTGGCCCAACTGCCTGCGACGGTCAAGTATGCGGTGCGCAAGTTTGGCTCCTATCCCATCCAATGCCACCAATGCCGCTGAATCGGCAGTGTTAATGTCTATTATGGTATCTGCAGGCATAGGCGGAGCATAATGTAACTGTTGCCGGCGTTCCCATGTCGAACCGATTTGCCCCATGGTCACCTCACCGGGTTTTGTCGATGCGAAAAACTGTATCAATATTCTCACGCCTAGCAACAGCAGCAATAGTGAAAGCAATACTGCTATGCCGCTACGCTCGTAGCGGGTGAAACCAGTGTAGGCAGTCCAAAGCTTTTTCATGCTTGCTAAGATAGCCCAATCGGTTGCCTGGTCAATACAATTAAGCTTATAACTTTTTATTAAGCATTCACGATATTATCTTTGTGCCGTATTAAAAAAATATTTACATGAGTTTTATCAGCAGTATAGTAGCCCGACAGGTACTGGACAGCCGGGGCAATCCGACAGTAGAAGCAGATGTATACACCAGCGATGGCTATATGGGCCGCGCGGCAGTGCCCAGCGGCGCCTCGACCGGTAAACATGAAGCTGTGGAACTGCGGGATGGCGTTAAGAAGGAGTATCAGGGAAAGGGGGTGCTGAAAGCTGTTGATAACGTGAATGAAAAAATAGCCGAAGAGTTATATGGCTGGGACATAACCGACCAGCGGGGTCTGGATGCAGCAATGATCGAAATGGATGGTACTCCAAACAAAGGCAAGTTGGGTGCTAACGCAATACTGGCGGTAAGCATGGCGGCAGCCAAGGCGGCGGCACAGGCAACGGGCTTATCGTTATATAGGTATATAGGCGGGGCCAATGCTCGGACGCTACCCGTGCCTATGATGAACATCCTGAACGGTGGGGCCCACGCGGATAACAAGATTGACTTCCAGGAATTCATGGTAGTGCCCGTTGGTGCTGAGAGTTTCAGTGAGGGTCTGCGTTGGGGAGTGGAAATATTTCACGAACTGAAGGCCGTGCTGAAAGCCAAGGGCTATTCAACCAACGTGGGTGATGAAGGCGGTTTTGCGCCCAATATCCAAAGCAATGAAGAAGCGATTGAGACTGTGCTGAAAGCGATAGAAAAGGCGGGCTACAAGCCCGGCAGCCAGGTAGCGATCGCGATGGATGCCGCCAATAGTGAGCTTTATAACGACAAGGACAAAAAGTATCATTTCCATAAGAGCAGCGGGGCAAAAATGACCAGCGACCAGATGGTGGAGCATTGGGTGAAGTGGTGTAAGAAATACCCGATAGTAAGCATAGAAGATGGCATGGCTGAGGACGACTGGAAAGGCTGGAAGGCGCTGACAGATGCGCTGGGCGGCAAAGTACAGTTGGTAGGCGACGATCTCTTTGTTACTAACGTGGCGCGCCTTGAACGCGGTATCAAAGAAAAGACTGCGAATGCACTGCTTGTGAAAGTGAACCAGATAGGTACACTCACGGAGACTATTGACGCTGTGACAATGGCGCAGGTGAACAGCTATAATACCGTAATGAGTCATCGTAGTGGTGAAACAGAGGATGCAACGATAGCCGACCTTGCCGTGGCCCTTAATTGCGGACAGATAAAGACGGGGTCGGCAAGCCGCAGCGACCGCATGGCAAAGTATAACCAGTTGTTGAGGATAGAAGAAGAACTGGGTGCTAATGCATACTACCCCGGGGAGGCACTCAGGTTCGGTAAGTAAAATGTGGATATGTGGAAAATATGAAAAGCCAGCCCCTATTGATAATAGTTAATTTTCGATCATGAAAAAACTGCTGAGCATAGTAACCAATAAGTTTCTCGTTACGGCCGTTGTATTTGCGGTTTGGATGATCTTTTTTGATCAAAACGATTACGAATCGCAAAAACAACGGAAGCAGGATTTGAAAACAGCCAATGACGGTATTGCTTACCTGAATAGCGAGGTCGGCAGGATGGAAAAAGAATATACTGAGATCACAACTGACCCGCAAAAGCTGGAGCAATATGCACGCGAACAATACAGGATGAAACGCGATAATGAAGACGTATACCTTGTAGAGCCTAAGAAATAGTAAGTACTCACATATACAAAGAGCCGCCCTGCATATTACAGGGCGGCTCTTTTTTTTGGCAGTCAGAGTTTTCTTCTTTTTATTTCCTTTCGTATCAAAGACAGCTCACGCGAAGTTTGACCAGATACTGAAGTGTTTTCCTGTGCGCGGCGCATCAGGTAGGGTATCACATCCTTCACCGGCCCATAGGGCAGGTATTTTGCTACGTGATAGCCGCTATGCGCCAGGTTGAATGAAATGTTATCACTCATGCCGTAGAGCTGCGAAAAATAAACATGCGGGTGGTTCGCGGGGATGTTGTGCTCTTCCATATATTTTGCAGCCAGCATGCAGCTGTGTTCATTGTGTGTGCCGATGAACACAGCTATTTCCTTCAGGCGTTCAAGACAATATAATACGCCTTCGTCATAGTCCCTGTCCGTGCTTACTTTATCCGGCTGTATTGGCGAGGGGTAGCCCATATCGGCGGCTCTTGCGCGTTCTTTTTCCATATAAGCGCCCCTAACCAGTTTTGCACCAAGCGTGTAGCCTCTTTCCATCGCTTTTTTATCTGAAGCCTGCAGGAATACGAGCCTGTCGTGCCGGTACATCTGGAAAGTATTAAAAACGGTAACCCTTTCTTTGTTGTACAGTTCCATCATGGCATCTGCCAGGTCATCTACGGGCTGCTGTATCCAGCTTTCTTCCGCATCCACCAGCACCATAATGTTGGCCCGGCAGGCTGCATCGCACACGCGCTTAATGCGTTCATATACACGCTGCCATTCCTGCTGTTCTGCATCGGTCAATGTCTCTCCGCTATGTATCTTCTCCAGCAAGGCAAAACGAGAAAAGCCCGTAACCTTTAAGCTGATAAATGGGATATTTTTTTGAGAGGCGGCGTAATTAATGGCCTTGATGAATTCAGGAACTGCATGATCAAACTCGGCTTCTCCTTCCTTTCCTTCCACTCCATAGTCCAGTATCACGCCCACATGATATTTGGCCAATGTTGAAGCAGTGCGTGCAGCCTCCTCCATCGTTTCGCCACCGCAAAATTGCTGAAAGATGGTTTTTTTTATCAGGCCCTTTACCGGCAGTTTCCAGTCCATTGCCAGTTTTGTGGCGCCCATGCCGATCTTTGTAAGAAAGGGCGAATTCATGAAAGAAAATAAAAATTCGGCACGTTTTAATTCCTTGTCAGAGCGATATTCGAAAGCTATCGCAGTGTCGTCGAATTGAGGAAGCATAGTCTGCATTGGAGGGCAAAGGTACTTGAGCATTTCGATGCGTGAAAGTGAGCGGGTGGGAAATTTAGAAATATCGCTCATTAATTGCGGGTTAATATTTGGGAGGGAGCATGAAATACATTAGCTTTACTCCAATATTAGCCTAAAACTGTTTTACATTGAGACGATCGATTTTTCTTTTTGTTGCGGGCTTAGCTATACTCTATGCAAATGCAAAAGTTACAGCTGCACCCTTTTATACAGAGACATTCAACAGCGGTTTACCCTTGAATTGGTCGGTTGGCAGCGGGCCGGGCCTCAACGGCACTTGGAAGTGGTACGCTATGGGCCAACAATCCACATCGCTGAATGCGATAGGGGTTATTAACACCAGCACGGGCTTCATGATCTACGATTCTGATTCCATAGGCACGGCAAACCCAGGCAAGGCCACAGAGGGCTGGCTGAAAAGCGCGGTCATCGATTGCTCTACTCATGGCAGCGTTGCGCTTACATTTGATGAGTACTTCAGGCGATACAGCGATTCGTGCTTTGTTGACGTGAGCACCAGCCCGGGCTTTGGCAATTATACCAGGTATCCTGTCAGTCCCAATAACACTTTGAACGGTAATGATTTCGTTCCGGGAAATCCCTACAATGTATTTCTTAACATAACTTCTGCTGCAGCCAATCACAGTGCGGTGTATCTCAGGTTCTATTATTACGGACCAGTGGGCGGGGGCTATTCCTGGCAAATTGACAACCTCGCATTGACCGAGTTGCCCCCGGTAAATGTTTCGGTACATAACTCATTTATGTTCAATGATTCCGTGGGAGCACCGGGTTTTCACTCAACCATCGGCAACGTACCGCTGAAATTTGCTGACAGCGTAGCGCCGATGACTATGCTTGACAATAATGGCGCAAATGCACAGGCGGGATTCATGATCACAGCTAAGATATTTAAGGACAATGCCTTGGTTTATGCAGATACGGTCACAGTCGATACGTTGCCCGTGTCTGCCAACGATTCGCTTTATGCGTTCTCTTATTTTCATCCTTCAGCCACCGGCACAGGCAGTTATTTCGCAGCATTCAACCTAAGTCTCCCCGGTAATGACAATACAGCCCAGGTAAATGATACGGTTCGGTTCTCGGTAGGGGATACGCTCTGGTCGCAGCATACGGACAGCGGAATACACCCTTTTGTGATACACAAGCCAGCCTCGCAAGGCGAGGCCAGTTATTACCTGGGAACGCGTTTCGATGTTCCGAAAGGAGGTTCTGATACGCTGTCGGGCATTAGTGTGGCCTTCGGTAGCGAAACGACACCGGGTACCGGTGTAAGGGTGCAGGTATACCGTTTGTCGGATACTATTCAGCAAGGCTGGATAAAAAAATACAAAACATGGGCTGTTAACTTGTCGGCTTCGGACATTTCGGGCATAGATTCGCCTGTGTACAAATTCATCTCTATGCAGCTCGACTCGGTTTATCCCATCGTTACTGAAGGCACCTGGGCTGCAGTGGTAACCCCTACGGGCGCGGTACCGGCTTCTGTTGCAACCGTGCTAACCTCAAACGCAAACCCGGCTACAGGATTTTCAGGATACTTCGGAGAAACGGACGTGTCGGCAAATGACGACAACTACAATTTTGGCGTGCTCAATCCATATACTGGTATTAGTTCCATACCGTTGATACGTCTTCATTTTTCTACCAATACCCAGGTATTGGGATTGGCCAAAATCACAGGAAATATCTCGACGGCCGAAGCCTATCCGAACCCTGCCAATGATATCATTCATGTTCCCCTTACGTTAAATAAAGAGGCGACCGTGAATATTACGGTGATGAATGCAATCGGGCAGGTAATAGCTACGCAGCGTTTAGGACGCCTCACTATTGGCCAACATGCGATGGCGGCATTCCCTGTCACAGGACTTCCTGACGGCACTTACTTCTATTCGATAGATACAGAAGGCGAGATCAATACCGGTCGTTTTACGGTCAAGCACTAATTAACCTAAGTCGTATAAATAAAGAGGGCGGTTGTTATCAACAACCGCCCTTAATTATCTATCATTGATTCAATAGTCGCCAAGACTTGTAGCGGGCAAAATGTTCAGTGCTTCTTCCAGTTGTTTATCGCTAGGGGCTATCCCATGCCATTCGTGAGTGCCTTCCATAAATGGCACGCCCTTGCCCATGACGGTGTGCATCAGTATGCATATTGGCTTGCCTTTGCCTGTCGCTTCTTTAGCCGCATCCAGGGTTTGTATCACTTCGGCAATATTGTTCCCATCCATTTTCAGTACATGCCATCCGAAGGCCAGGAATTTTTCTTCCAGTGATCCGAGATTCATCACCTTATCGGTTGGCCCGTCGATCTGCTGTCCATTTACATCAATGGTGGCTATCATATGGTCAAGCTTGTGATGAGCCGCAAACATGATAGCTTCCCAGTTCTGTCCTTCCTGGAGTTCTCCGTCGCCGTGCAGGGAGAACACGAAACGTGTATCATTATTCAAACGCTTCGCGACAGCCGCGCCGCAGGCCACACTCATTCCCTGGCCAAGCGATCCCGAGGCTATCCGCACGCCGGGCAGGTGTTCGTGCGTCGCAGGGTGCCCCTGCAGACGCGAATTGATCATACGGAATGTATTCAACTCGCTCACCGGGAAAAAGCCTGCCCGTGCCAGCACGCTGTAAAAGACGGGAGATATGTGGCCGTTAGACAGGAAAAATACATCCTCGCCGATACCGTCCATATTAAAATTGGTGCTGTATTGCATGGTATGGAAATAAAGTGCAACCATGAAATCGGTGCAACCTAAGGAACCACCGGGGTGCCCGCTCTGCGGCGTATGCACCATCCGCACTATATCACGACGCACTTGCGTGGCTATTTCCTGCAATTTGTTTATTTCCATACCTCGAAAATTGTGCGGCAAAAGTAGTTTTTAAGCCTGAATTTTTATAAAAAAATAAAGATGCTGACGGTCATGGTGTAAATTACGCCGAAATGAAAACCGACAGGGCGAAGGAAAAATTTTTCACGAAAAAGCTGATGGAGTGGCATGAAACGACCAATGACCGCAGTTTGCCGTGGAAAGGAGAGAAGGACCCGTATAAAATATGGCTGTCGGAGATAATACTTCAACAAACCAGGGCGGAACAAGGCAAGCCTTACTACCTGAAATTCGTAGATGCATATCCTGGTGTAAGGCATCTGGCCGCCGCAGATGACGAGGCTGTGTTCAGGTTATGGCAGGGCTTAGGCTATTATAACCGATGCAAAAATATGCTCGCAACGGCCCGATATATCGCGGAGGACCTATATGGCGAATTTCCCTGCACGTATGAAGGTCTGCTACGGTTGAAGGGCATAGGCCCCTATACCGCTGCGGCTATAGGTTCATTCGCCTTCGGATTGCCCGTTGCTGTCGTAGACGGGAATGTGTACCGGGTATTGTCGCGGTACTTTGGCATTGACACGCCATTTGATACAACAGAAGGCAAAAAAATTTTCTCTCTAAAAGCCGGCGCATTGCTCTATCGGGCCGATAGCGCAGGATACAACCAGGCGATCATGGACCTCGGTGCTACCGTATGCACTCCCGCCGTTCCTGCTTGTGGTGGCTGCGTGCTGCAAAATAATTGCTTTGCATTTCAGCAAAATCTGATTGACGTGCTTCCGGTGCGAAGTAAAAAAGTGAAGGTTAAGAAAAGGTATTTTCATTACATAGTACTTGCCGCAGGCGATAAGTTGTGGATGCGCCGGAGAGAAGGAAAGGACATATGGCAAAACCTGTATGAACCCTACCTGGTGGAAACACCAGAGGGAGCAGACCTGGCGGCACTGGACCGATACGAACTGTTCAGGACACTTAATATTCCCGCCGGCGAACTGAAATTCGCCGGGCGCACATCGCAAAAGCTAACGCATCAAACGATCGAAGCGCAGTTTTATACCGCGAAGGTTACAAAGGGCTTTAAAATGCCAGCAAAAGACGGTGTATGGGTGCCACAGGGAGACCTTAAGAAACTGGCCTTCCCTAAGACCGTCCTTTCTTTTTTAGAAAAAAAATTATACTTTTAGAAATCCAAAAGATATAAATTTAGCTTAATTGAAAAATCAGAACTCATGAGAGGCGTCAATAGAGTAATACTGATAGGTAACCTTGGCCGAGAGCCGGACCTTCAGTGGTTGGAAGGGCATATCGCGGTAGCAAAATTCCCGTTGGCAACGACGGAAACATTTAAAGATAAAAACGGCAACCTGGTATCACAAACCGAATGGCATACTGTGGTTCTGTGGCGCGGCCTGGCCGAACTGGCCCAGAAATACCTGCATAAGGGTAGTCTCGTGTTCATCGAAGGAAGATTGAGGACACGCTCGTGGGAAGACAAGGACAAAAACAAGAAATTCAGCACCGAAATAGTAGGGGATAACCTGGTAATGCTGGATAAAAGAAAAGATAACGGCACTGAATTTCAACAAGGTACAGATACAAATACCGAAATGGGCGGCTTCACCGCGCCGGATGTTAACTATGATCCGGGCGCTGCGGGCGGCACTAAAGATGATTTACCGTTTTGATATTACTACTCCTTAACGGGCAAAAAAGGAAAGAATTCACATCAGCATTTCTTTCCTTTTTTTAATTTTGGTTCAACAACAAATTCATAGCACTTGGAAAGCACAGCGGAAGGCGGGACGATACTTAACACAATACTATTTGAGGCCGCGCACGGCACTTTTTCCGCATCGAATGTTACCGTCCTTATTATCATCATATTGATATTGCTGCTGCTTACCGGCATCACAGCAGGGTCCGAGACTGCTTATTTTTCACTTACAGCCAAGGATATCAATTACCTGAAGACAAAGGAAGAGTCGGGCGCCAGGCAGGTCATCCGCCTGCTTGATCAGCCTAAGGTGTTGCTTGCTACCATCCTCGTGGCCAACAATTTCATTAATATCGCCATTGTGATCAGCACTAACCTGCTGGTGAATAGCCTCCTGCCTGCAGACATCGGTGCGCTGTGGTCCTTCCTGATCCAGGTAGTCGTTGTTACTTTTTTACTTGTTCTTTTCGGCGAAGTATTACCTAAAGTATATGCCACGCAGAACAACATGCGTATGGCACTTTTCTGCGCCCCGGTGCTAAAGATTATGCTCCGGATTTTTATGCCCGTAAGCAAGATGCTTGTGTCCTCAACATCTTATATCGAAGGTCGCCTGGGCGTAAAAAGTATCAATAATCTTAGCAGTGAGGATTTTGAACATGCGATCGAGTTAACCGTAGGTCACTCAGCTACGCGCGAGGAGGTCAACATTTTTAAAGGTATACTGAAGTTCAGTAACATTACCGTTAAGCAGATCATGCGCACGCGTATGGATGTGAGCGGCATACTTTACGAGATGTCTTACCGGCAGGTGCAGCAGTTTTGTATTGAGGTTGGCTATTCCAGGTTGCCCGTATATAAGGAAAGCCTGGATAAGATTGCAGGAATGATACATACGAAAGACCTGTTGCCTTATATAGACCAGGAAGATTTCGATTGGCATGCACTGGTGCGGCCGGCATATTTTGTGCACGAGGGCAAGCTGATAGAAGATCTGTTGCACGAGTTTCAGCAAAAGCGTATTCACTTTGCAGTTGTGGTCGATGAATTTGGCGGCACCTCGGGTATAGTAACACTTGAAGATATTATGGAGGAGATCATCGGCGAAATAAAAGATGAATTTGACGAGGAAGACCTGCACTATAAACGCATAGATGACAATAATTTCATATTTGAAGGAAAAACGCTCATTAACGACCTTTCACGCATCATAGGCGAGCAGCCAGACGTATTCGATGCGGTGAGGGGCGAAAGTGACTCGCTCGGAGGCTTGATATTGGAGATCTCGGGTAAGTTCCCCGCCGTCAACGAGACCATCAGTTATGAAAACTACGATTTTACCGTACTGGAGATCGAGAAGCTGCGCATCAAAAGGGTAAAGTTGAGCATTAATCCACCCACCGAGAAGGCGGATTAGTATCGCATGGGTTTAAAATAATATAGGTATACACTATAATTTCCACGGAAGGACAAATCTCCCCTCAAAAAAATATCATTTGTTGAATTTTTTTTTCAGGTATTTTATCCCTAATTTACTGCCAAATATTTGTTAAAAAGTCCAATACGACTTTTTGCGCAATATTGAATTGATAAGCAATTAATTAAGCGACCATGTCATTTAAAAAGCTACCTCTTATTTTGACGGCTTTGCTGCTAACCCTGTGCGGCCATAGCTACGCGTACTATATGAACACCCTTACGCTCTATGCTACAGGCCCTGCTGGTTCCGATACTACCGGTTGGGTAAATTCGACCTTTACTAAGGTGGACAACTCTATGATAGTGTCCAATGGCGGTACCCCCCAGCGCGCCTGGGCGGTTTTTAAGCCTAATAATCCTTTGCCGGTCAACGCGGTAATAGCCAGTGCTTATGTTGTCTTTAATGTTACCAACGTTTCTAATCCGGGTGCTGAGACAAACCTGATCACAGTTAACCCACAGGATATGTCAACCTATACAGGTAACGCTTTATACGGAGGCTTATTTCCTGCGCCAACGTTTAGTAATACGGTATGGGGCACAGCGACCGGCACCGTAACCTGTACGGTTAACAACGCAACAATGGCATCATATCTTGCCTACCCGGCTATCACTCTCGGATGGCTGGAAACTTCCGGTGGCGTGTCTTACACCATCAGCGGAGAAACATCGGGGATACTGGCACCTCACCTGGTTATCAATTACTACATACCTTGCCCGGGCACACCTACGCCCGGTACGGCCTCGTCCACCGCAAGCGTAATTTGTCCTAATACGCCTTTTACTTTAAGCGATGTCGGGTACACTGTTGACACCGGCGTTACCTATCAGTGGCAATCAAGCAGTAATGTGGCCGGCCCGTTCAGCGATATCCCGACTGCGACCAATCCGGCCTCATATACAGTAACCAACCAGGGAGTGACCACTTATTACCGCTTGAAGGTTGTATGTGCTTTCAATGGCAGTCCTGCTTACTCAAACGTTGTTACTGTTACAGAAAATCCTCCAACCTCATGCTTTTGCACGCCTAATCCCGGTTCGGGTGGCTGCACCGGCGGCGATGGTGTAGGCACCTTTGTATTTGCTGGCGAAGGGCCGGGCATAACCGACTTCGGCACAGGCTGTCATGCCGGCGCTTACGATGATCGTTTTGTTGAGTCTGTAACGCTTATGCAATGTGTAACTTACAGTGCCCTGGTAACGAAGATATCGAACAACGGCCAGCAGGACAACGTTTCAGTATGGATCGACTTTAACGATGACGGCATTTTCCAGACATCAGAGCGTGTGGGTACAGCCAATAACATTACAGATGCATATCCTAGTCCCGACAACCTGACGATAACGATACCCACAGGCGCCAACCCGGGCGACCACCGCATGCGCGTGATGGTGGGTCGAGGGGTAGCTCCTACTTTGTTCGATCCTTGTAATGCAGGGCCTGTGTGGAACTATGGTGAAACACACGATTACAAAGCAACTATCGTTCCCATCATCGTCCTCAATAACCCGATCGTTGCAGGCCTTACCGATGTGTGCGCAGGGACCTGTGTGCAATTAACGGCCAACGTGGCCAATGCAAATGCAGGCACTCAGTATATCTGGACGTATCCTCCGGCATTCACACCGGTTATCACTACCAATCCTACGCTTAATATCTGCAACGCCACCCAGGCCAATGGCGGTACCTACAGTGTGCGTGCTTTTTATGGCTGCGACACCACCGCAATAGGTTCTGCCGATGTTACGATCCATGATCAGCCGCAAGCGACTCCGAGTTCAAACAGCCCGGTATGTAGCGGAACGACTTTGAACCTGAATGGCACACCGGTACCTCCATTTGTGATAACAAACTGGGAATGGTTGGGGCCGGTATTTTACGATCAGCTCGGCCAAAGTGTAACAAGGCCGGGAATGCTCACTACTTATGCAGGTACTTATAGCATGATCGTTACCGATGGCTTCGGTTGTAAGGACACATTTACTACAAACGTGACGGTGATTCAGACGCCAAGTATTACTTTGACACCCACCAGCCCCACTACATGTAATCCGGGCAATGACGGCCAGATAAAGATCAGCGGACTTACAACGGGATCCCTGTATGATATATTTTGGACAGGCCCTCTTGGCCCCGGACAGCAACTTAACATGACGGCAGCTGCAGGCGCTGTAACTATTACAGGGTTGATCGCCGGCTCCTATACTGTGCACGTTTTAACCCACGATGTACCTGCGTGCCAGACAACCGATGTGATAACGACAATAGTGAACCCGGGCTATACAATAACCTCCCTTACACCAACCAATCCAACAACTTGTACTCCTGGTAATGACGGTAAGATCCAGCTCTGCGGGCTGCCGGCCAGCCAATCTGCCTGGAACATACATTATAATTATAACGCCTCACCGGTAACGATATCTAATGTAACGATACCAGCCAATGGTTGCTATACTATTACAGGCCTTTCGGCAGGCACCTACGACAATATTTATGGTGAGCATAATGGCTGTAACACCAACATAATGGGGCCAACTATATTAAGCAACCCTGCATATAGTATCAGCAACGTTACGTTTGTAAATCCAACCAATTGTGTCCCGGGGTGCAACGGTACTATTACTTTGTCGGGTTTGCCTGGCAATACAAGCGGCTGGACAGGCTCTTACACTCAAGACGGAAATCCGGTTTCCTTCGGCCCCGTGAGCGCTAATGGTTCGGGCCAGATTGTTCTCAGTAACATATGCGCCGGCACATATGCTAACTTCACTTTAACAAGGAATGGTTGCCAGACAAACACATGGCTTGGTGCTATCATATTGACAAATCCTACGTATACATTGTCGAGTATTACGCCTACGAATCCGAGCGGTTGTACCAATAGCACTGGCAGCTTCAAAATATGCGGCTTGCCGCCTTCGACCGGAGGTTTCGTAGTTACTTATCTTAACCCCCAGAACAATGTGGTGAACACTGCGACTGTTAGTTCCGACGCCAGTGGTTGCATCACCGTAAGCAACCTGGTAGCGGGGACATACGATAATATTTATGCTACCAAAGGCGGATGTGTAACCAACGCGCTTGGACCGATCACATTGACTAATCCTGCCAATCCGGTAGCAACTGCAAGCAGCAATAGTCCTGTGTGCAGCGGCAATAACATCATCTTCACAGGCGGACAGAATGGTCTTACTTACAGCTGGTATTTCCCTTCAGGAGCTTCCTGGACAAATGTTCAGAGCCCGACGATAACAGGCAGTTCGCTGACCGATTCAGGCACATACAAGATCGTAGTAACTGATCCGGCTACCGGTTGTAAAGATTCTGCGACTACACATGTTGTAGTTAACAAGACACCAACCCTAACAAGTATAAGCTATGTTAACCCGAACAAGTGTGTTACATGTAACGGTTCATTTACTATTGCAGGTCTCGACCCTAATACCAATTATACGCTGCATTATCTGAAGAATGCAATACTGCAGTTCCCGGTTAACTTTACCAGCTCTGCGACAGGGACTTACACACGCACGAACCAGTGTGCAGGCACTTACGATAATATTTATGTAACATCGGCGGCGCCGGCAGGTTGCCCGTCAAATGCACTAGGACCAATAACACTGACCGATCCACCTGCTCCGCCGCAGCCGTCTGCTAATAGCAACTCTCCAGTATGCGCCGGTGACACCTTGAAACTTACGGCAACTTCAGCAACATACAACGCAAGTTACCGTTGGTCAGGTCCTGCCGCTTTTGGAACCAATATTGCCGGTCAGAACCAGAACGTGCCGAACGTGACAGCGGCATATGGCGGTACTTATTCGGTAACGGTGAAGGATACATTTAACTGTACCTCCCTGCCAACTACGCTTTCTGTATCGATCAAGCCCCAGCCGGTCATCAGTATTGGCAGCAATACACCTGTTTGCGTAACGGCAACACTGGAATTGTATTCCTCCAGCGATATCCCTGGATCGACAGTATTGTGGACTTATCCTGACGGGCCAACATCGACATTGGACAGCCCGACAAGACCTAATGCTATACCTGCGTATGGCGGTGAATATAAGGTGCAGTACACATCGCCTTTCGGTTGTGTGTCCATAGATAGCACCGATGTGTTCATCGGTAATATATTACTTGCTAACCTGTCAGCATCCAGCAACAGCCCGTTATGTTCGGGTGATACCCTGAAGCTGAATGCTGGCGCCCTTGTACCCGGCGCGCAATACTCGTGGACGGGCCCTAACGGCTATAATACACCGATCGCCAACCCGATAAGGACGAATATACAGGTGGCCGATTCCGGTGACTATATTGTTTCTGCCACCCTGAACGGATGTCTTGGTGCCCCGGATACCGTGCACGTAGTAGTGCACCAGACCGATACCGCTACCATCACCATATCTGTGTTCCCCGGCGATACTATTTGCGTGGGTGATAATGTGGTCTTTACTGCAAATGTTACGAACGGCGGCAGCAACGCGCAATATCAATGGGTGAAAAACGGCAACTGGGTAATAGGCGCAATCGACAGCTTCTGGGGCTCGCCCTACCTGGTGAACCATGATAGCGTATTCTGCATCCTGACCAGCAATGAGGTTTGCGTGTCAAACCCTGTTGACACAAGTAATAAGATCGGCATTACACTTGGCGGCCTGGTAGCACCTTCGGTGATATTGACGGCCAACCCAACAGTGATCCTACCCGGCAACCCGGTTACATTCACTGCCACCGTGGCAAATGCAGGCCCGAATCCGACTTTTGAATGGTTCAAGAACGGCGTACTGATACCGGGAGCAACCACGAACACGTATACCACTGTAAATATTACCATGGCCGACCAGATAAAGGTGGTGGTACACAGCAGTTGGACTTGTGCGCTCACCGATACAGCAAGCGCTATTTGGGGTAATCCGAACATCAGCACCAGCACAAAGAATGTGAACGGCAAGGAGACCGTAATGAGCCTCTATCCTAACCCGAACGATGGCAATTTCACCCTCGATGGAATATTCGGTGACATTACCGATCAAAAAGACGTAAAGGTTGAAGTAGTGAATGCCCTTGGTCAGGTGGTTTACCACGATAAGGTTAATATCGCCAACAATGTATTGCATATGCAATTTGCCCTTGTGGATATGCCTGCCGGCATGTATGTGCTCAGGCTCGGCGAAGGTAATGAAGCACGTATGCTGAGGTTCACGATTAAATAAATTAGTATATAATATCTCTGAAAAAGCGCCCGGACCACCCGGGCGCTTTTTGTGTGAAAAATGCTATTTAGTGTTAGGAGATTTTTTATTTAAAAATATGTTTCTTAAATTGATAAGGTTATCTTATCTTTCTATCTCGTATAGCTGTTTTCTGTTGCTTTTGAACACAAAAAGCGACGCTTAATAAATTTCAGGCATGAGGAAAAACTACTTTCTTACTTTCTTACTGTTATTATCCATTGTTTGTCGTCAGCACGCCGGAGCCCAGGTTACCTATCGCTTCACTGCGCTGTCAGGAACATATACTGCCTTGAGCGGCGCAACTAATGTGACGCTTTTTGGTACTGCCAACGACGGTTATAACGGCTTCATACCTCTCGGGTTCAACTTCTATTACAACGGTGCTGCTACAGCTACAACTACTGTTGGTGTGAGTACCAACGGCTTTATGACTTTAGCAGGTTTCCTTAATAACTCGACACCCGCTAATAACCTCACTTCCGGCTTGAGTGGGCGCAGGCCGGTGATAGCCCCACTGTGGGATGACCTTGCGGTAACCTCAGCCACCACAGGTATCAGTTATAAAGTGACGGGCACAACGCCCAACAGGATATTCACTATGCAATGGCAAAATATCCACTGGCAGCAATCATATGTGCCGATCGCCGGTTCCATGCAGGTGAAGCTTTATGAGACATCTAATTTTATAGACTTTCAATATGACTCTACCGGTACTACGCAAAGCGAAAGTGCTTCGATAGGGCTCACAACAGGAGCGACAGGCTCCGGTACCTTCGCCTCTGTGCAAAACACAGGCACTGCACCAACGATCAGCACCACTGCCGAAGCCGCTACATTAACCGGTATGTTGCATGCAGGCCAGATATATCGCTGGAGTTATGCGCCCACAGCCAGTGGCACTACGGTGGTTTGCCTTGGGCAAACCATAAATCTGAATGTAACAGGTATCGCAGGTGCGACCTTTACATGGACCGGGCCAAACATCACACCTACTACCGGCCCCACGCTTACCATCACCAATGCCCAGCTTGCCGATGGAGGCACGTACTATGTGACACAGACATATAACGGCGCCGAATCGGCCGCTGATTCGATCATTGTCACAGTAGGCTCTCCCCAGCCCGGAGGTTTGCCTGACGGTGCGGCGAACACGCCAATTTGCAGTGGCCAGACCCTTAATTTCTCTGTAACCAATTTCAGCCCGGCTTACACCTATTCGTGGACTGGTCCTAACGCATACAACTCGCCACTGGCGAGCCCAAGCATACCCGATGTTGCAGTTACCGACGCAGGCGATTATATAGTTACTGCAACTTCCTTCAATGGTTGTACTCAATCGGATACCGTGCATGTTGATGTTATTCAGACAGACACTGCCGGCATCGACATCAGTGTAGCTCCGAACGATACGATCTGCGTTGGCGATGATGCTGAATTCTCGTCTGTGATCACAAATGGTGGTTCGGACCCTCAATATCAGTGGGTGAGGAACAGCCATTGGGTGCTGGGTGCAGTCGATTCCTTCTGGGGCTCTAATCAACTCATCACGAACGACACGATCTTCTGTATCCTTACGAGCAATAAAACTTGCGTTTACAATCCTGTGGATTCAAGTAACAGGATCGTTATATCATTAGCAAGCTACCTGGCACCTTCGGTAACGCTGACGGCCTCAACCAATGTTACATTGCCTGGCCAGCCGATCGACTTTACGGCAAGCGCGATAAATGCAGGCACCAACCCTACCTACGAGTGGTTTAGGAACGGTATACTGATACCAAATGTTACAGGCACTACTTATACAGGCTATAACCTTACAATGAATGACCAGATCAGGGTAATAGTACATAGCAGCTACACTTGCGCAGCCGTGGATACCGCAACCGATTTCTGGGGCAATCCGAATATCGTAGTTCCGACAGGAGTTGTATCTGTAAACAACGGGAAGGATATCACATTATATCCCAACCCCAACCCGGGTGAATTTAATGTCGCAGGTACTGCGTCGGGCAATACCGTGCAGGCTGCGATCGTAAATGTGATGGGCCAGGAAATATACAACGGCACTGCAGAAGTGATCAACGGTCGCTTCAATATGCATGTGGCACTTGACAATAACCTTCCGGCGGGCATGTATATTATGCATCTGCGCTCTGGCAACAGCAGGAATATCATTCGTTTTTCTATCAGTAAATAAGCTGACTTAAATACCTGGAAAAGTCCCGCCGAACGGCGGGACTTTTTTTAACGCAAAATGTGGATATCTCCATTTGGAACTGGCTCCTTCCCAATCGTATCTTGCAGCGTAAAGGCAATTTTTCGAATTGATTTGCTGATATTTCATATCTCTGTTTGGCCGGCTTTTGAAGCTGAGAGAAGCAGGCCCAAAAAACTCACAAAGCACATTTGGGAACCTTGATGAAGCTTCAGGGAAGCTTGGGGAAGCTTGAGAGAAGCTTGAGGGAACTTTGAGGAAGCTTGAAAGAACCTTGAGGAAGCTTGAAAGAACCTTGGCGAGCCATCAGTAGCACCGCTCCCAAAGCGGTCATAAGCAAAATTAGTGGCCATATCTCCCCCGGAAGAAGACTTTGCATGATAAAAACTATTTTTGCGCTTAAACAGACTGGTAAATGACGCTTGCTGCACAAATAAGATTAGCCGCCGAGGATGCACTGAAACATTTGTATCCGGGCATAGAGATATCTCCTTCATCTATAACCGTGAATCAGACCAAGCCTGAATTTACAGGTGATTACACCCTGGTTTTATTTCCTTTCGTAAAGCAGTTGCGAAAAAAACCGGATGAGATAGGCAATGAGATAGGCAAATACCTGGTGGAGAAAACGGGGTTATTTGCCGGCTATGATATTGTCAGCGGCTTTTTGAATCTTACCGTTAAAGATGCTTATTGGACCAATTTCCTGTTGAACCAGTTCAATAATCCGCATTATGGCGAAAAGGCTAAGCACGACAGGCGCATAATGGTGGAGTATTCGTCGCCAAACACCAACAAGCCCCTACACTTCGGCCACCTGAGGAATATCTTTTTAGGGTATGCCATGGCCGAGGTATTAAAGGCAAGTGGCAACCAGGTGGTGAAGGCTAACCTCATCAATGACCGGGGTATCCATATCTGTAAGTCGATGATCGCATGGCAGCACTTTGCGGAGGGTGACACGCCCGAACGTACCGGCATAAAGGGCGATCACCTCGTAGGTGATTATTATGTAAAATTCAACGACGCTTATAAACAGGAAGTGGCGAGGCTCACAGCCGAAGGACTTGATGAAGCAACCGCGGAGAAAGAGGCCCCGATAATGAAGGAAACACAGGAAATGCTGCGCAAGTGGGAGGCAGGAGATAAAGAAGTACGAAGCCTGTGGGAAATGATGAACGGCTGGGTGTATAAAGGCTTTGACGAAAGCTATAAGCGGCTGGGTGTCGATTTCGACAAAATGTATTACGAGAGCGATACCTATCTGCTGGGTAAGAAACTGGTAGAGCAAGGCTTGCAGAAAGGTGTGCTCTATCAAAAGGAGGATGGCTCAGTATGGGTGGACCTTACTGCTGATGGCCTGGACCATAAATTATTGTTGCGCGGCGATGGCACCTCTGTGTATATAACTCAGGATCTGGGCACTGCCAAGCTGAAATACAACGACTACAAGCTCGACCAATCGGTATATGTGATCGCAGATGAGCAGAACTATCATATGCAGGTGCTGAAGCTGATACTGAAGAAGATCGGGGAGCCCTGTGCTGATGGTATTTATCACCTGTCCTATGGCATGGTGGAACTACCTACCGGCCGCATGAAAAGTCGTGAAGGAACAGTAGTAGATGCCGATGACATGATGGATGAAATGATAGCCCTGGCCAAAGAGCAAACAGAACAGGCGGGTAAGACAGAAGGCTTTTCACAGGAAGAACTGGATAAACTGTACGAGACCATCGGCATGGGCGCGCTGAAGTTCTACCTGCTACGCGTCGACCCGAAGAAAAAAATGATCTTCGATCCGAAAGAGTCCATCGATCTGCACGGTTTCACCGCCACCTTCATTCAATACGCACACGCGCGTATCTGTTCGATATTGCGCAAAGAGGGCATGCCCCTGCTGCCGCCCAATACCAAGTTCCAGGCACTGTGCTGCAAAGAACCGATCCTGCCTGCGGAAAAAAAGCTGGTGCTGGCCCTGGAGCAATACCCAGCAATTCTCGAAGCGGCGGCTGAGGAGTATAACCCCTCGCTGTTGTGCAATTACTCATTCCAGCTGGCGCAGCTGTTCAACTCGTTCTATGATGAACACAGCATCTCAAAAGCGGAAAGTCCTGAAAAGAAAGAGCTGCGGCTCATGATCATCATCATGACCGCGCAAATACTTCGGCATGCGATGCATTTGCTGGGGATAAGGCTGCCGGAAAAAATGTAGGCTTATTTGTTACATTAGTTGCTGCTTATGCTGCTGAGTCCAAAAAATACCAGGTATGCCTCCATCGCTTTGCTGGTATTCGTGTCTGTCCTCCTATTGCTGAATGTATTCACACCGCTAAGAATTAATACCGATGTAGCCCGGTATCTGAATATTATGGAGTACCTGCAAGGCAAACTTGGGGCGGATAGCTTTGCTGCAACAGACTTCTATCCTCACGGCTATCCGCGGCTGCTCTCTTTGCTCAGTGCCTGCGGTATGCTGAATGTGAAGGTATTGGTAGTGATCAACATGCTTTCGGTTTTGCTGGCCGCCTACTTGTTCACTCAGCTATTCCCGGTCCGGAACAAGCATTTGTTCATCGCACTGGTATTGTTGTCCTTTGTTAACATCAAGCACATCACATTGCCCGTAGCCGACGAGTTGTTTACTTTCGTTTTATTGCTCGCTACACTATTGGCAAAGAAGGGGTTTGACAGAAATTATGCCTGGTTTTTACCGGCTCTTTTGCTGGCGTTGTTATCTATGTATTTGCGTACGGCAGGTATTGAGTTCTTTGGTGGCTTACTATTTTACCTGGTCTATCTTTTTGTTGCACGCTACAAAAGCCATAAATACTTCAGGCTGATTGCATCGGTAACGACCCTGGGAGTGCTTGCCGGGCTAGTAATGGTCATTGTGGTATTGCAATATAAGAGCAGTTACTTACAGCAGCTGATGCCTGAAGGTCCCTATGCGAGACATTACATCAGCAAGCGCCTGGGGTATCATTTCAGGGAGTTAGGCGAGGTGCTGGTTAACCTTCCGTCATCTCAGTTGGCCGGCCGTTTGCATTCCAACCTAGTTAACTATTTTTTTATCATGGTAGGGGCTTTAGTATTGTTGCGAATGGTCTCAGTGGCGGCAGCAGGGAAATTATTTAAACGGGTTCCGGTTTGGGTTGTATTGTGCTATGTCGCAATGGTCCTGCTTTGGCCTTTTTACGATACTCGCTTTATGATACCACTGATTCCCTTTGTGCTATATGTCGTCTTCCCTCAACTGCGCGAGGGTGGAGATGCGCGGTACGTTCATAAGGGGGTAATGGTCCTTTTTGTACTTACGGGCTTTCTTAGCATGGCCTATTCAGACGCGCTCTCTTTGAGCAAAAATCGATTTTTGAAAAGCTATGGCAACGAACCCAAACTCACCCGGGCCTATCAGCTGCATTTCGACAAGCAGAATGTGGGCCAGCAAAGCGCCGCCCACGATGACAGGGACTCTCTGAGAATGCTATATCTTCTCGATACCTACGATCATTAAAAAAGGGCCCCAAGGCCCTTATCAATATTTAGAAATCTGCGTTCTTCGGTGTACGTGGGAAAGGTATTACGTCACGTATATTCGTCATGCCGGTGACGAAAAGCACCATGCGCTCAAAGCCAAGGCCAAAACCGGCATGAGGCACCGTTCCAAACCTGCGCGTATCCAGGTACCAATACATTTCCTCGGTAGGGATGTGCATTTCTTCCATGCGCTGTGTCAGTTTGTCTAAGCGTTCTTCACGTTGCGATCCGCCTACTATCTCGCCAATGCCGGGAGCTAATATGTCCATAGCGGCTACAGTCTTTCCGTCATCATTCTGGCGCATGTAGAATGCCTTGATGTCCTTGGGATAGTTTGTCACTATCACAGGCTTCTTAAAATGCTTCTCTACAAGATAGCGTTCGTGTTCACTCTGCATGTCGATACCCCATTTCACGTCGTACTGGAACTTCTTCTTTTTATATACTGGTGAGTCAAGGAGTATGTCGATAGCTTCGGTATAAGTGATGCGCTCGAATTTGTTGTTGAGTACGAATTCCAGCTTTTCGATCAGCCCCATTTCGCTGCGCTCATTCTGTGGCTTCTGCTTTTCTTCATCAGCCAGGCGCTGGGCAAGGAATTCCAGGTCTTCCCTGTTATTGTCTAGTACGTAGCGGATCAGGTATTGAATGAACTCTTCTGCGAGGTCCATGTTGTCGGTAATGTCGTTGAAAGCGACTTCGGGCTCTATCATCCAGAACTCAGCAAGATGGCGTGGTGTGTTCGAGTTTTCGGCTCTGAAAGTTGGCCCGAAAGTATACACCTCGCTGAAAGCCATGGCGCCAAGTTCCGCCTCCAGTTGGCCGCTTACAGTAAGATTGGTGCTGCGCCCAAAAAAGTCTTCTTTGAAGTCCACCGACCCGTCATCATTGCGCGGCGCATTGTCGAAGGGCAGGGTAGTGACACGGAACATTTCGCCGGCGCCCTCGGCATCAGAAGCGGTAACGATCGGTGTATGGAGATAAACAAATCCTTTATCGTTGAAAAACTTGTGTATCGCATATGCCAGTGCGTGGCGTACACGGAATACAGCTCCGAAGGTGTTGGTGCGGAAACGCAGGTGCGCTATCTCACGCAGGTGCTCCAGGCTCGGGCGGTTCTTCAGTTGTAAAGGGTATACCTCGTTATCGCATTCACCAAGCACTTCAACAGCGCTTGCTTTTACTTCTACGCGCTGGCCCTTGCCTTGTGATTCTACTACAACACCGTTTACGCTCAGCGAAGCACCCACGCTTATACGGCGCAGCAACTCATCGTCGGCAGAACCTAATTCCACTACTACTTGCAGGTTATTCATGCAGGAGCCATCATTGAGTGCTATGAATTGATTGTTGCGGAAAGAACGTACCCATCCTTTAATGTTCACTTCGTAACCGCTATCCTCGCGCTGCAATACCTCTTTGATCTTAGTGCGTGCCATTTGAGTTATGATTTATACTCGTTGCCGAATTTGGTTTTATAATCGTTGATGCTGTGTTGTAATATTTTTTTTGCTAGTCGCGCACCTTCGAAGTCCTCGATTTTCACCACTTTATTTTCCAGCTTTTTGTACTCCTCGAAAAAGTGCCTCAGTTCGTCGATAAAATGTGAAGATAACTCACTGATGTCATTCACGTGCGCCACACTCATGTCGTTCGCACATACTGCTATCAGCTTATCGTCCGCTTCCCCCTGGTCCAGCATGCGCATCACGCCGATGATCTTAGCCTCTACAAGGCATAACGGCTGCATTTCCAGCTGTGACAATACCAGTATATCAAGTGGGTCCTGATCATCACAGTAAGTGCGTGGTATGAACCCGTAATTGGCAGGGTAGTACACCGATGAATACAACACTCTGTCAAGCTTGAGCATACCCGTCTCTTTGTCTAATTCATACTTTGCTCTCGAGCTCTTCGGTATCTCTATGACAGCATTGACTACGTCCGGTACTTTTTCGCCGTAACTCACCGAATGCCATGGGTTAAAAGCCATAATTTTGTCATATTTTGGCTGCAAAGGTAAATGTTAAAAGCCGTGTCACTTTCCTTTTTTCCGAAAAAGCAATAATTTAGGTACCCCTGCGTTATGCAGGTACGGTTTTTATTGCGCAAGACTTGAAATCAGCACTACAAACCGGTCCGTTAAGTTTGGAAGATTTTTTTTATTCTCAATTGTTTTTCTCAAGTGTAAATATATCTTTGCAAGCACGCTTAAAAATCATTTCTCAGGAAATTATAAAACAAACAAACAATTAAAAACCAGTATTATGGCAGACGTAAAAGCAGCCGCATCAAAACCATCAGGACACCAGGCAGGTAAACCGAAAAATGCAAACAACTTCATGATCAACTTAATCGTCGTTGCATCATGCCTCATAGTTGGTTACATCGTTTGGAAATTTGTCTTGGGCAGTCCGTCAAACTTCAGTGATGGTGAAACACGCGAAAAAGCAAAAAACGGTATGGGTACCATGTACCAGGGCGGTTTCGTAGTGCCTATCCTCATGGCTACACTGCTTACGCTCCTGTGCTTCGTTATCGAGCGTTTCCTCACGGTTTTCAAGGCCAAGGGTAAAGTAAATGCAGGCGAATTCGTTCGTAAAGTGCAATATCACCTTGCCAACAAAAATATCGACGCAGCCCTCTCAGAATGCGACAAACAAGCCGGCTCTGTAGGTAATGTAATGCGTTCAGGCCTGGTTAAATATCGCGAAATGGTGAACAACAACGATCTTGATACAGACCAGAAAGTACTTAGCATTCAGAAAGAGATCGAAGAAGCAACTGCACTGGAACTGCCGATGCTCGAAAAGAACCTGGTGTTCCTTTCTACCATCGCTTCCTGCGCTACGCTGCTTGGCCTTTTCGGTACGGTAATGGGTATGATCCGTTCATTTGCTGCGATGGCGCAGGCCGGTGCTCCGGACGCTACAGCCCTGGCGGGTGGTATCTCTGAGGCCCTGATCAATACGGCCCTCGGTATCAGCACTTCGTTCCTGGCTATTGTTTCGTACAACTTCTTTACTACTATCATAGATGGCATCACCTATGGTATAGACGAAAGCGGTTTCACTTTGACACAAAGCTTTGCTGCTAACTATAAGTAATATTTTAACAGTTTCAGCCTTGTAGGACAGGCGCGGAATTGTGGAAATGAAATGAAATTGAGTCTTATCAGTTAAAAAGCAGAGAAAAAGAAAATGCCACACGCAAAATTACCACGGAAGAGCACCAACATCGATATGACCGCGATGTGCGACGTTGCATTCCTGCTGCTGACCTTCTTCATGCTGGCTACAAAGTTTAAGCCGGATGAACCGGTAGTGGTAAGAACGCCCTCATCCATTTCGGAGATCCCCATACCTGATGCGGATATTATGCTCATCACGGTGGATCCGAAAGGAAGGGTATTCTTCTCGATAGATAACAAGCTGAATCGTAAAGCGCTGATAGAAAACATAGATGAGTATAAGAAATTGGGTCTTACCGAACAGGAAAAGACCTCTTTCGCCATCGGTTCGTCTATTGGTGTTCCGTTCAATCAGCTTAAGTCTTACCTGGCGGCTGACCCTGCACAGCAGAAACAGTATACTGAAGCAGCGGCGGGTATACCGACAGATACTACTGTTGACAGTGAGAACAACGAACTGGCAGCATGGATCAGGAGTGCACGCAACACCAACCCCAAGCTCAGGATTTGTATCAAGGCCGATGCCGAGACATCTTACCCGAGCGTAAAGAAGGTGATCAAGACACTGGAGGGTTGGAAGATATTTAAGTTCAATCTTATTACGGGGCTCAAGGCGATACCTACCGGCTCTGCCGCATGGGATATTGCTAACAAGAAGCAGCCGCAATAAGCGCGATTACAGTTGAAACAAATTATTAACTAAAATAAAAGCTTTACCATGGCTGAAATGGATACCTCCAGTAGTGGGGGACATAAGAAAGGCCCGGGGGTCAAAAAAGGCAAAAAGCTCTCCACGCGTATAGATCTTACGCCGATGGTGGACTTAGGTTTCCTCTTGATTACATTCTTCATGTATACAACAACGATGTCTAAGCCAAAGACCATGGAGATCAACATGCCTAATACTGAGAAGATCGATCCGAAAGACCAGACAAAAATAAAGGTAAGTACAGTTATGACCGTGCTTCTTAGCAAGAATCACCGCGTTTATTATTATGAGGGCCTTGCTGATGATCCGACGAAGCCACCGGATCTTAAAGTAACTACCTTTAAGGCTAAAGGAGGTATACGCGATGCGATCATTGAAAAAAAGCAAAAAGTGGCACAATTGCAGCAAAGTGGTGCTTTAGGAGCCAAGGATCTAGCGACTGTTTTGATCAAACCGGATACTACAAGTACTTACGATGACCTGGTGAACATACTGGACGAGATGAGTATCAACGATGTAAGGGTTTATGCGATAGTGGATATTACTGACGTGGACCAGGGTTTTATACAGGCTACAGAAGCAGCGAACGGAGCAAAATAGGGCCCGGCCTTATGGAATTCCATGCAAAATGAGTCTTTAAACTAAAAAAGGTATTTAAAATGGACATTAATAAAATACTCAATAGCGATTACCTCGATATCCTTTTCGAGGGCCGTAACAAAAGTTACGGTGGCTATGAGTTGCGCAAAAAGTACCCGCAGCGCATGCGTAATGCTGCTATTGTGGGTATCAGCGTAATAGCACTGGCGGTTGCCGGGCCTGCCATCGCGAGCCTTTTGGCTTCGAAAGGTGAAAAGAAACCGCTGGCGATGATGAAGCAGGTAACACTGGCTGAGCCACCGCCTATTGATCCGAAAAAGCCACCTCCGCCACCACCACCGGCCGAACCACCACCACCGGTAAAGCCGACGGTGAAGTTCACGCCGCCTGTGATCAAGAAGGATGAAGAGGTAAAGGAAGATGAAAAACCACCGGAACAAAAAGAATTGAAAGAAGCCTCTGCAGGTGTTAAAACGGAAGCAGGCGACGTAAACGGTATCGATCCCGGTATCGTGGATAAACCGGGTACTGGTACTGGTGTTGTAGAGGCGCCACCTCCCCCGCAAATATATCAGTATGTGGAGCAGATGCCCGAACCTTCGGTTGACGTATCGAGCTTTCTTGCGAAGAACATACGTTATCCCGAGCAGGCCAAAGAAAACAATGTCGAAGGTCGTGTAACGCTCAGGTTCGTTGTGAATGAGACAGGTACCGTTTCGGATATTACGGTAGTCCGTGGCATTGGCGGTGGTTGTGATGAAGAAGCAAAACGCGTACTCGCGTCGATGCCGCCCTGGAAGCCGGGTAAACAGAACGGACGCGCGGTAAAGGTGTACTTTACACTGCCGATCGTATTTAAACTTCAATAAGCTTTTATTTATAGCAGAAAGGCTGCCGTCCGGCAGCCTTTTCTATTTTAAGCATAAATTAAGAAATGCAGTTTATGCAATCTCGATCAATAGACCTTATTTTTGTTACTTGGTATACATATAATTCCATCATAACCAGATAAAGCACTTAAATGAAAAATACTGCAACTGTTCTGAGCACGCTCGCCCTTGTAGGGGTATTTACCCTTTTGGGCTCATCCTGTTCAGACAAAAAAGGCCAGACTGCCACTACTAATACAACAGCTTCATCAGGGCCTGTGAATGGCACCGGCCGAATAGCGTATGTGAACATCGATACGCTTGAGGCACACTATGAATACCTGAAAAATAAAAAAGACCAGTTTAAAAAGCGCCAGCAGGATGTGGACGAAGAGCTGCAGCGCTCCGCACAGCAATTGCAAAATGACTATGTCACTATGCAAAAGAAAGCACAGGCAAATACGCTGAGCCAGACGGATTATGAAGCCGGTACAAAGCGCCTGCAGCAAATGCAGCAAAGCCTGGAAACGCGCAAACAGGTATTGACCGAGCAGTTACTGAAAGAGCAGGACGAATTCAATAAAGATCTTCAGAAGCGCCTTGATAAATTCCTGGAGGTATATAATCAGGATAAACATTACGACTATATCCTGTCGTACTCGCAAGGTGGCTCCATACTGTATACCAATAAGCAACTGGACATTACCGCCGATGTGGTGAAGGGGATGAATGCCGAAGCCAGGAACGATAATAGCGATACTACTAAGAAAAATAAATAGTATTTTTCCAGTAAATCATTCTATTGGAAAATAAGGCTCACTTTCACCGGTCGCTCACCCTGCTCGACGGGACGCTGATGGTCATCGGCTCCATGATCGGTTCGGGTATTTTCATTGTTAGCTCCGATATTGCAAGAAACGTAGGCAGCGCAGGCTGGCTTATAGTTGTATGGTTGATATCAGGTTTTATTACTTTGGCGGCGGCATTGAGCTATGGTGAGTTGAGCGGCATGTACCCGCATGCGGGTGGCCAGTACGTTTACCTGCGCGAAGCGTTTGGCAAGCTCTATGGCTTCCTCTACGGATGGGCTTTTTTTGCAGTTATCCAGACAGGTACCATTGCCGCAGTAGGGGTGGCCTTCGCGAAGTTCACCGGTTACCTGGTCCCTGCCCTGGGCGAGGATAATATCCTGATGGGCACTAAAGGCGGTTTTCATATCACGGCTGCACAGTTGCTGGGTATCGGTATCATCGTATTGCTTACTTTTCTCAATACTCGTGGTGTAAAGAACGGGAAATGGATACAGTTCTTTTTCACCTTTGCAAAGATCGCGGCCATGGCTGCATTGGTGATCTTTGGCTTCATATGGGCAAAGGATAGCAGTGTATGGCATGCTAACTGGGACATGGCCTGGATGGCAAAAAAGATCACAGCCACCACGGATGTGATAACGCACGAAGGCTTGTCAGGCGGCACTCTCGTAATCGCGATGTGCGTTGCTATGGTCGGCGCGCTTTTCTCCAGCGATGCCTGGAACAATGTGACTTTTATAGCCGGTGAGATAAAAAGGCCGGAGCGCAATATCGGCCTTAGCCTTTTCATAGGTACGCTCGTGGTGACTCTGCTCTATGTGTCCATGAATATGATGTACGTGAACGTGCTTAGTATCACTGAGATCGCCAATGCTCCGTCCGACAGGGTAGCCTTGGCTGCAGCTTTAAAAGTATTCGGGTCTGTAGGTACTACCATAATAGCACTGATGATCATGGTGTCGACCTTTGGTTGTAATAATGGCCTGATATTGTCTGGTGCACGAGTATATTATACCATGGCCAACGATGGACTTTTCCTGCCTGCTGCAAAAAAACTGAATGCCAAAGGGGTGCCCGGTATAGCGCTCTGGATGCAGTGTATATGGGCTTCATTATTGTGCCTCAGCGGTAAGTACGGAGACCTGCTCGATTTCATCATTTTTACGGTATTGCTGTTTTATATTCTCACGATAGCAGGTTTGTTCAAATTGCGCAAAACCCAGCCCGATCTTCCACGCCCTTACAAGGCTTTCGGTTACCCTGTGATACCGCTGCTATATATTTTGCTTGCTTCATTTATTTGTGTCATTCTGCTGATCTATAAACCGACCTATACCTGGCCGGGACTCATTATCGTCATTATTGGTATACCCATCTATTTCGCCGTGCAGAAGAGGTCAAAAGAAGTTAATGGATAAGACAGCACTGACAGATACATTTGAGAAGCTTGCTCAACTGCACGTGGTGGTAGTGGGCGATGTAATGCTGGATAACTACCGCTGGGGCGATGTCGAGCGTATGTCGCCCGAAGCACCTGTCCCGGTCATAACCGTAAGGAATAAGGAAAGTCGCCTGGGTGGTGCGGCCAACGTGGCGCTTAATTGTCGCGCTTTGGGTGCTAAGGTAGCCTTGGCAGGCGTAGTGGGCGATGATGCTGACGGTAAGTTGCTTGCTCAGTTGGCTAACAATGCCGGTATCAATACCGATCTGCTGATGAACAGTAAAAAAAGGCCCACTACGTCTAAAACGCGTATCATCAGCCGCAACCAGCATATGATGCGGCTGGATGATGAAGTGAGCGATGAACTCTCTACAGAGGAAGAACACCCGTTCATCGATACTGTATTGCGCTACTTGCAGCGGGAGAAGCCAAATGTGCTGATATTTGAGGACTACAATAAAGGCGTGTTGAAGGAGAATGTGATACAGCGCATCACTGCACATTGCAGGGAAATAGGTATTGTGATTGCCGTAGATCCGAAAAAGCATAATTTTCTCGGCTACAAAAATGTGGACATCTTCAAGCCAAACCTCAAAGAGGTGCGTGAGGGGCTAAACATGCCGATATCCGAAGTGGGAAAGCCGGAACTCGACAAGGTTCATGACAAATTGGTATCGGCGCTGCACCACAAGGTCACATTTATTACACTCTCTGAATATGGGGTGTATTATAACGACGGGCAGCACGCTGCAATATTACCTACACACATCCGCAATATAGCCGACGTCTCGGGCGCAGGCGATACAGTTATTGCCGTTGCGGCCATGGTCTATGCCATTACCAGGGACGCAAACCTGATGGCCGATATGGCCAACCTGGCCGGTGGGCTGGTATGCGAAGAGGTTGGGGTAGTACCGCTCGATAAACAGCGGTTCTACTCAGAGTGTGCGGCTTTATTAACGTAAAACTGTACCGTTTTTTTATACATCCCGCAGCTTACCTTTACAGCATTCAATTTCCTTTTCATGGAGCTGCTAACCAAACTGAGGATCAATACAACAGAGCTGCTATATCTCATCAATGCGCCTAAAGATGTGCTGCATCTCTTTGATTCCGCAGAATTGAAGACAGTTTTGCCCGGCAAAGTGCCGGCAACCCAGCTGATACTTTTTGCTGAAAACAGTAAGATACTGGACAACTACATTCTGAAGCTTGAGGGCAAACTCAGCGATAAAGCAGTGTTTTGGATAGTGTATCCAAAGAAGAGCGGCAGAATACAATCCGACCTTACTCGTAATGACGGATGGAAACTTGTTTTCAGTCTATACGATGGCGCCTCGTCGGCCTCGATAAATGAGGACTGGTCAGGCGTTCGTTTTAAGCTTAGAGGCGTTTCTAAATCGACCTGGATCCCTATGGAGGAGCGAAAGACGGAAGGAATAGATTACGTGGCAAGAACCGTATCGCTTCCAGCCGATGCATTGAAAGCCATGAAGTCTTATAAGGGGCTTGATGACTTCTTTTATGCAATGTCATTTACACACAAAAAAGAGTATGTAGCGTCGATCGTGGATGCAAAAAAGCCGGAGACAAGGCAGCGGAGAATAGAAAAGATGATAGAGATGCTGTTGAAAATGAGAACGGAAAAAGAGCTAAAGAAAAGGAAAGCAAAGCCATGAGTTATAAAGAAGTTCCGACAGGGTCGGTATTGAAATTCATCAAAGACAATTTCGAGGGCAGGCTGGTTACGGAATCGCGTTCACCGGCGGGTAATTGGCTTCAGTTTACCCTGGAGCACATTGAGAAAGGGGAGGTGAGCATTTCACTGGAGATCCGCAGAGATATGACCAATCCATATGGCAATATCCACGGTGGCATGATGGCACTGGTGATGGATGAAGTGATAGGCTGGGCCGTTGTGAGCCTTGACATGGGCATCAGCTATACCTCTTTGAACCTGAATGTTGATTTTCTATATGCAATAAAGCTGGGCGACAGGCTCAGGGCTAAGTCAAAGGTGATAAGGGCCGGCAAAAAGATCATACATGTTGAGTGTGTTGTTGAAAATGTAGATGGCACGCTACTTGGCAAGGCTACCAGCAACCTTATAGTCACAAGTATGAAGCCGGTCGACGGCAATTTCCCCGTAGCCAGTTAAGCACATTTTATTTTTGTAGGTCGATAGTGTATCTTTGGCGCTATCGGATGCTTAACGGTAAAAAGATAGTTATTGTACTGCCTGCATATAATGCAGCGCTGACCCTGGAGCGCACATACAGCGAAATACCATTTGATATAGTGGATGATGTGGTGCTGGTGGATGATAACAGCCGCGACGACACTGTACTGGTGGGTCAGGCCTTGGGTATCAAGCACATCATTAAGCACGAGGTCAACAAGGGATATGGCGGCAACCAGAAGAGTTGCTATAAAAAAGCGCTTGAGATCGGGGCAGACATAGTTATCATGCTCCACCCAGATTATCAATATACCCCCAAGCTCATTCATGCAATGTCATCCATTATAGCGATGGATGTTTACCATGTAGTACTCGCCTCGAGGATATTGGGTAAAGGGGCACTAAAGGGCGGAATGCCAATGTACAAATACATTGCCAACCGTTTTCTCACATTATTTGAGAATATACTCATCGGCCAGAAGCTGAGCGAATACCATACGGGTTATCGCGCCTTCTCCGCGGAAGTGCTGCGCTCTATAGATTTTACGTATAATAGTGACGATTTCGTTTTTGACAACGAGATGATCTCGCAGATATTTATGAACGGCTACGATATAGCTGAAGTGACCTGCCCCACGAAATACTTTGAGGAAGCTTCCAGCATCAACTTCAGCCGCAGCATGAAGTATGGCCGGGGCGTGCTAAGGGTATCGCTCATTCACCGCTTCCACAAGTGGGGTTGGATAAAAAGCAAATTGTATCAGAAACCGCAATAAACTTTATAAAAAAAGACCGCTCACAGAGCGGTCTTTTTTTATTGTCCTATCCCGAAACTTATTTCATTGTTACAACATTAGTCACCTTAACCTCTTGCTTCGCTGCAGCCTTCACAGCAGTTGTTTTGTTGCCGTGAATACTGGCAATAGTCGGAGCAATTACAAGCGCAACGATCGACATCAGCTTGATCAGGATGTTCATTGACGGGCCTGATGTATCCTTAAATGGATCACCAACAGTGTCACCGGTTACTGATGCTTTATGCGGCTCAGATTTTTTATAGTATATCTCACCGTTTATTTCTACACCCTTTTCGAAAGATTTCTTAGCGTTGTCCCACGCACCACCGGCATTGTTCTGGAACATGCCCATCAGCACGCCGCTCACAGTGGCACCAGCCAGGAAACCACCCAGCACTTCGGGGCCAAAAACGAAGCCAATGATAAGCGGGGAAATAATAGCAATGGCGCCGGGCAACATCATTTTGCGGATGGAAGCGCTTGTTGAGATCGCTACGCATTTATCATATTCAGGCTTGCCTGTTCCTTCCATAATACCGGGAATAGTACGGAACTGGCGGCGAACTTCCTCCACCATGCTCATAGCCGCCTGGCCCACCGCGCGGATAGCCAGTGACGAGAATATGAATGGTATCATGCCGCCCACAAAGAGACCTGCAAGCACATCAGCCTTATAAATATCGATACCATTGATTCCCGCAACGCCTACGAATGCTGCGAACAGCGCCAGCGCGGTAAGTGCTGCCGAGGCAATCGCGAAGCCTTTACCCGTTGCAGCGGTCGTATTACCCACAGCGTCCAGTGTATCGGTTTTTTCACGCACTTCTTTAGGCAGTTCGCTCATCTCAGCGATACCGCCGGCATTGTCTGCTATCGGTCCGAAAGCATCGATAGCCAGCTGCATTGCTGTTGTTGCCATCATGCCTGCGGCAGCAATAGCCACACCATACAAACCCGCGCAAAGGAAAGAACCATATATACCGCCTGCCAATACCAGGATCGGGAGTAGCGTGCTCTCCATACCAATTGCAAGGCCGCCAATGATATTGGTAGCGTGGCCTGTAGAAGATTGGCGCACTATTGAAAGCACGGGGCGTTTGCCCATAGCAGTGTAATACTCCGTAATAATACTCATCAAGGTACCCACTACCAGGCCTACCATGATAGCGCCAAACACGCCGTTCTTGGTAAACTCATGGCCACGTAGTGTCATAGTTTCAGGCATCAGGTAATTCACAAGAAAATAAGATGAAACAGCAGTAAGCACGATTGAACCCCAGTTGCCCATATTAAGTGCTTTCTGCACTGCACTGGTACTCACGCCAACGCTATCGGAAATGCGAACAAACCATGTACCGATAATTGAGAATACGATACCCAGACCTGCGATCAGCATTGGCAGCAATATCGGGGCAAAACCACCGAAGTTATCAGTTACGCCGGGTGCATTTGCAGTTTCCCTGCCCAATACCATGGTAGCCAGAACTGTTGCAACATACGAACCGAAAAGATCGGCGCCCATGCCTGCAACGTCACCTACGTTATCGCCCACATTATCGGCGATCGTCGCCGGGTTGCGTGGATCATCTTCGGGGATACCGGCCTCTACTTTACCTACCAGGTCAGCGCCTACGTCTGCAGCCTTAGTATATATACCGCCACCTACACGGGCAAAAAGCGCAATGCTCTCAGCGCCCAGTGAGAAACCGGTCAGCACCTCGATAGCACGCTCCATTTCTTCTGAATTAACGGCCGCCTCTGGTGCGAAGATCATCTTAAGCACAATGAAGAGCCCTCCAAGACCAAGTACTGCGAGACCTGCAACACCCAGACCCATCACCGAACCGCCGCCAAACGACACTGCCAGGGCTTTGCTAAGACTAGTGCGGGCGGCATTGGCAGTGCGCACATTGGCTTTGGTTGCGATGCGCATACCGATGAAACCGGCCAGTGCGCTAAAACAAGCACCTATTACAAATGCGACCGCAATGAAAGGGCTCGACTTGGGATTGCTATACCCCATAAATGCCAGCAACAAACCTGCTATTATTACGAAATAGGTAAGTATTTTATATTCAGCTTTTAAGAAGGCCATCGCACCCTCGGCGATATATTTTGAGATTTCCTTCATGCGGTCGTTGCCCGCGTCCTGTTTGCTTACCCAGGAACTTTTGAACATCGTGTACAATAGGGCGAGAACGCCGAAGCAAGGCACGAGGTAAAAGAATATATTCATAAAAAGTTAAACGGTTAAAAATGACTGCAAATATAGTCGATAGAATGGGAAAATAATATGCACACCGCAGATAATAACGGTCGTTGAATTTTTTTAGACAATTAACAGCGTAGGAACTTTCCAATTAACATTTATTGGGTAATTTAGTCCTCTGCTGTGAAGTCCAAATTGCAAGTACAGGTGTCGGATTATAAAAAGTTTCCTGATGACGAGCTAGTCTACAGGTATGTAAATCTGCATGATAATACAGCTATTAACTATATATATGAGCGTTATGGTCATCTCGTATTCGGCGTTTGCCTGAAATATCTGAAAGATACCGAGGCAGCTAAGGATACCACTCAGCAGATCTTCATAAAAATGCTCGACGACCTGAACCGCTTTCATATTAACAATTTCAAGCCCTGGTTATTTAAGGTAGCAAAAAATACCTGCCTGATGCAGCTGCGCACCAGCCAGCCGGCAACAAATAATAATATTGATGTGCCCGAGGATATGGAATTTGAGCGGGAGACGCATCAAAAGATAGAGCAGGAGGAGAGGTTGAACAACCTTGAGGCAGCCATGGCTCAGCTCAGTGAAGAGCAGAGGGTATGCATAGAGCTGTTCTACCTAAAAAAAATGACCTACGCTGAGATCGTTCAGCAAACGGACTATACCCTGTTGCAAGTGAAAAGTTACATACAGAACGGTAAGCGAAATTTGAAAATAAAAATGGAGAGCCTGCAGGGGCTGGGGCAATGAAAGAAGAACTGAAACATATTTTCGACGAGAGTGTCTGCCTTTCAAGCAGGCAGTTGAAAGATTATGTGGCCGGTCATATGTCCAATGAGGAGTGTCATGCCATAGAGCATCACCTCAACAGTTGCCCTTTGTGCAGCGCAGCTGTGGACGGCATGTTGCTGCAGCCGGAAAAAGCATTAGAAACAATAAGTCAGTTCAATACTGATTTTCTTCGTGAGCATTTAGGTTTAAAAAATTCGCAGCCACAGGCTAATAGCAACAATGCCAACAACGCTCCTACATCGCAGGTTGCAGATGAGCAGGAGGCTCGTGCCGCCACGCCAGTTATTCCTATTCCTAAGTTCAATGTGCGGAGTCTTATACGGCCGGTATCTATTGCTGCGGCCCTGGTGCTCATCTTCGTGCTTGTTTGGTATCTGAGACCGGATTCGAAGGACGCCCGGAATGGCGTGATCGCGCAAAAGCTGGATAATGAGCAAAGCACCAAGACCTCGCAGAACGAATTGAGGGATGAGCCGGTATTGCCTGCTGGAAATGCGGCAGCACCGGCGCCTGCCCCGTCTCCGGCACCACAGTCGCAGCCCGAAGTACAGGAAGGTAGCAAGGCGCTTGTGGCGACAGGTGCAGCTGATAATCTGGGAAACGAGAAAACTGCGGATAAAATAGCTGACACCAAAAAGGCCGCACCGGAAGCGAAAATACCAAGTCCGGCGGCAGGTCCGGCGCAGGCAATTGCGACCAAAAAAACGCTGGCTGAGACAAAAAAAGATGCGGTAACAGCTAAAAACCAGGTTGCAAATGCCGTAAAACAGGCAAAAACTCCTGCTAAGGACGATCATAAGACAATTGAGCAGGTTGCTGTTGCCAAAAATGACCAGGCTGGCTACAAAACCGCCTCCGATAACAATTCTAATGTGCATGCATTTTCACAACCCGCTACTGCTATCGCCAGCCGTAGCGAAGCGGCTGCACCTTCCAAAAGTGCTGATGCAGGGACGGGTGCTGCAGCAGAACAACTGCCTTCCGACAGGCAGGACAGGGGTAAATACTACTTCAACCAGCAAAAATATGGCGAAGCACTGAAGGAGTATAAGAACGATATCAATAGCAGTTCAAAGTCTAAGCGCCACGAAGCGACCTACATGGCCGCACAGTGCTATATTAAATTGGGAAATACCAAAGAGGCAGAGCGCCTTTTGAAAATAATAGTAGATGAAGGCGGCTCTCAGAAACGGCACGCAAAAAAACTGCTCGAATCATTGGCCCCCAAGACAGAACAAGGGAAATAGTATTTATTTGATCTGAAACCTGCCCCTTATGACGAAACGCTTCTGGCGTAATACCGTATTGATAGCCATACTGATCGTTACTACATCGGTGTGGATAATCGACTATTGGGTTACCTCATCTACCAGGGCGCAGATATATACCGACATCCCCGCAATGCCGAAGAATAAAGTTGGATTGTTGCTGGGGACTTCAAAATATCTCAGCAACGGAGGTATCAACCCCTACTATCAGTATCGCATCAATGCAGCCGTAGCACTGTTCAATGCGGGAAAGATATCTTTTATATTAGTGAGCGGTGATAACAGTGCCGTTAATTACAACGAACCGGAACGCATGAAGCGCGACCTCGTGGCACGTGGCATACCTGGAGAACGTGTGTTCCTTGACCACGCCGGTTTCCGGACACTGGATAGCATCTTAAGATGCAAAGATGTATTTGGTGAGAACAATTTTACCATTATATCACAACCATTTCATAACGAACGTGCGCTCTTTATTGCAAATCGTAAAGGCATATCCGCAGTTGCCTATAATGCTAAGGACGTCGAAGGGCAGAACGGTTTTAAGGTTCTTTTTCGTGAGAAGCTGGCGAGGGTAAGGATGCTGTTTGATCTCTTGCTGAACACACAGCCAAAATATTTTGGACCGCGAATAATAATAGGCTGAAATAACAGCATAAAAAAAGCCCCGCGTATCGCGGGGCTTTTTATGCTGTATAAACTTCGTTTTATTTTACAAACCTGTTGATCATTGTTTCTTTATTGTTGCTCACCTTCACGATATAAATACCTGAGGCCCTACCGCTGAAGTCAATATCAGCAATATTCATCCCTTCAGCTACTTGTTGCTTAGCCTCAGCTACCTTCTGCCCATTTGCATTCAGTACCACGATGTCTGCATCGCCCGCTGCGGCCGATACAAAGCGTACTTTAAGTGTATTGCCGGCAAGGAAAGGCATTACCATATTCGATACCCCGGTATTCGTCAGCGTAGCTTCTACAACAGGGGTGATACCGTAGTGACCGTTCATGTCTACCTGCCTGAGGCGGTACATCAGTTTGTTGTAGCCTGCTGTCGAAGCGGTAACGTCCTGGAAGCTGTACTCGTGTTTGGTGCTGCTGTTGCCCACCGCCTTTACCTTTCCGATTTGCGTGAAGTTGCGACCGTCTATAGAACGTTCAACAATAAAATAGTCTGTATTGTTCTCTGATTCAGTTTCCCAATACACGTTCACATTATTGTTCTTATCTGCTTTGCACGACAAGTTACTTAGCGTTACAGGCACCGGCCAGGTATTGATGATCACATTGTCGATACCGATGAACCACGACAATGCACCGTTTACATTACCAACTACGTGGTGCCTGAAGGCGATGCGGCCTATTTTCGGTGTCGGAACCAGCGTTGCGTTGAGTGAATCATGCACCTGGATCCATGGGGATGGGAACTGCGGCGCTTTGAATGCATTCGGGAACGGACGGTATTTAGTTGTGTCCATTGTCGTGTCCGAAGAGTTGAAATATACGTTCAGCGAGTCAAGGTAGTTATTAACTATCAGCCCGGGATCAGTGGTAGTGTAATACCATATCTTGGTGGTCTGGCTGATGCTATCCACTGGCAGGAATACCCAGTTGTCGATCACTGTAAATGAGTCGTATTGATAAACAAAATTAGGACCTAAACCCATCGCCGAGTCTGCTCTGGAATACAGGAAGCCATCCGTGGCGTCAAAGGGAACAATATTAAATGCGCCGTGCAGACTGGCAGTTGCAGGCGAGTCGGGTCCTAATGCCCATCCGCCAAGTTGGTGACCGGGACTGCGGAAATGAGGCCCGGCGGCAAGTGTGCTATGCGACAGATTTGAATCGACCCAACCGGCAGGGAATGTCGATGTACTCCATGCAGTGTTAAAGTCTTCGGTAATTGTGATGGGATAAGGCTGGGCATTTATCAACCCGGAAGCCAGCAGCAACGAAACGATAACGATTGCTTTACCTATACGTAATAATTTTTTCATAAACAGCTATACAGTACTTTTAAAGGGTAAATGTTAACACTATCCCAAAGATAACGAAAACACTTGCATAAAAGATCGGGATTTTTATCTTTTAAAAATTCATATGTTTTTGATCTTTCCTCTCATACTTACTAACTAAATATTATTTTCGTTTGAAGAATTTACCTCCGGGCCAATAAAGAAATGAAGAGATATATACTAACCTTCTTGTTTTTACACCTTGCCTGCATCGTTCTCGCCCAGGCGCTAAATGACAACACCTACCGAACCAGCAAAAATCCGCTGTACTGGCAGAATCGTAAACCGGATAATGCATACTGGCAGCAGGATGTGGCCTATACTATCAGGGCGAAAATGGACGAGGATAAGAATATGATAGACGGTTCTGAATTGCTTTACTACTGGAATAATTCGCCTGATACGCTCACGGTACTCTATTTCCATTTGTTTCAGAACGCGTTCATAAAGGGCTCCCGTCTTTACAATCTTTATCTGGCTAATAAGCAAAAGCCGCACCTGGGCAAGTACGAAAGTCAGGGCTTGGGCATCGTGGTTACGAGTATGTCTGTAGACTATAATCCTGTGGATGTAGAGCTTGACAATACGGTTATGAAAGTGCAGTTGCGCCAGCCACTATTCCCCGGTAGCCGTGCCGCGATAAAAATTGACTTTCAAACCTATTACGATAATGGTTCCATTCGTCGCCGCATGAAGATGTATGATGCCTGGGGATTTAAACATTATAACGGCACGCAGTGGTTCCCAAAGATATGTGTGTACGACCGCAAGTTCGGCTGGGATACATACCAGCATCTTAACAGGGAGTTCTACGGCGATTTCGGTTCGTACGATGTGACACTCGATTTTCCCTCCAACTACATACTGGAAGCAACGGGGGTATTACAGGATCGCAAAAAGACCCTGCCTGATACACTGCGGGAAAAGCTCGACGTAAAGAATTTTGCTAACAAGAAGTGGGACGAAGCACCCTCTGTCGTGATCCCTTATAAAAAAGGGGAGCGCCGCGAATGGCATTTTAAAGCCGACAATGTTCACGATTTCGCCTTCACTGCCGATCCTACCTACCGTATAGGTACAGCTTATTGGAAAGACATTGAGTGTGTTGCCATCGTCCAGGAGCCACATGCATCGGGCTGGCAGCACGCAGCCGAATATGTGGCAAAGATCATTCAAACCTTCTCTGAAGACATCGGGATGTACCAATATCCCAAGATGGTGGCAGCCGACGCGGCCGACGGCATGGAGTACCCGATGCTGAGGCTCGATGGGGGGCGCGAACCCGGTTTCCATGGGCTGTTGGTACATGAGATCGGGCACAATTGGTTTTACGGCATGGTTGGCAACAACGAAACCTATCGTGCATCTCTCGATGAAGGTTTTACCCAGTTTCTCACATCATGGGGCTTACGCCGCATAGATGGGGATACGGAAATTCGCGACAGGCAAAAATCCTGGTACAGGAGGCTTTTTGCTGAACCCGTAAATACTATGGACCGCAATACGCTTTATGGCTATACGGTCACTGCGCTCAACCAAAATGAGTTGCCGCTTAATACACATTCCGACGACTTTCATAGCGCACTCGATCATGGTGGCGGCTACGGGATGGTATATTACAAGACGGCATCTATGCTATACAACCTTCAGTATGTGCTCGGTGATTCTTTGTTTCACAGCGCCCTGAAACACTACTTCGCGCAGTGGCGCTTCGCACATCCTTATTTTGAAGACTTCAGGGCTTCGATCATTAACTATACCCATGTCGACCTCAACTGGTTTTTCGATGAATGGCTGGAGACCACCAAACAGATCGACTATGGAATTTCCGCTATCAAACGTATCAGCGGTTCAGACAGCTTCGCCATAAAATTCAAGCGAAAAGGCGATATGCAAATGCCGGTCGACTTCACTGTTACGGCAAAGGATGGCAGCAAGCAGACTTATACGATTCCAAATACCTGGTTCGCAAAGCAAGAGGGCATGCAGGTGTTGTCAAAATGGTATGGGTGGGGTAAAATGTATCCGACATATACTGCGCATGTGCCGGCTCCTGCCGGCATCAGGTCGGTACAGATAGATACATCATATCGGCTGGCCGACAGGGATTGGGAGGACAATTATAAAACCCGTGGCCTGCCATTCAGGCCACAGGCTCTCAAACTGAAATTCGATGGTGGCCTTGGCGGCCCTGCAGATAGGAGACATTACCGCATGTATTGGCGCCCCGACCTTTGGTGGAACCCGGTTGACGGCATCAAGGCGGGTCTGCACATCGAGGGCGACTATATGCATACCCTGCATAACCTCGACGCCTCGATATGGTGGAACACCCACGTCTTGCAAGACTCGCGTTATGGGGTCTATGTCAACGAAGGCTGGTACGACAGGTATGCGCCTGTCAATTATTCGTTCAACTACATGTCACCCCTGAGTCGTAAATATCCAAAGCTTCAGCTGCAGCTTAATAGCCGTTTTCTGGACGGACTATGGTATCACAGGGGCGGGTTCAACTGGCTGTTCAGCGAACAGAACACTGTTAGGCTCTTTGCACAAACCATGTGGCGTAAGGATAGCAATGCGCTTAACTACCTGATTTATCCTACTGAATGGAGCAGTATGCCTGCGAACGCTAACTCGTCTGTCAATCTTGAATGGACACATAAGTACAATTACCTGAAAGGTGCAGGCATGTATACGCTTAGCGCTCGTGCACCGTTCCTCGCCAACGGCGCTGGCAAGGCGTTTAACTATGCCTATGCTCAATTGGAATCGATCAATTATAACCGGTTGGGTAAACTGGAAGTTCGCACTCGTTTATTTGGCCGCTATGGAACAGGAACAAATATCCCTTTTGAGAGCGCCCTGTTCCTCGCCGGTGCAAACCCTGAATCTTTGATGGAGGATAAGTACACCCGCACACGTGGTTTTATTCCTGAAGAATGGCAGGATATCTCTCGTTTCCAGACCAATCATTTTCAGCAGGGTGGAGGCTTAAATCTAAGGGCATATTCTGGATACTTTGTTGCCGATGAAAGAGGTGGAAATGTGCTGATCGGGTATAAAGGTCGCAGTGGCGCTTCCGGTAGCATCGAACTTGACGTTGATGATTACTTTCCTTTCAGGCCTAAGTTTACTAGAAACTGGCTGCATGCTGATGTGTATGCTTTTGCAGATGCAGGCATTATCCAGCTAAGCAATATTGCAAGCACAGCAAGCTTTTACAACATTATGCCAACTAACAAATGGAGCGATGTCCGTGTCGACGCTGGGGCAGGCGTGGCAATTACGATAAAGAGTTGGGGCGTGTTTGAAAAGGCAAGGCCATTGACTATCCGTTTCGATGTGCCGGTATTTATAAACAGGCCGCCTTATGCTAATCCGCAATATGCAACCTTCCGTTATGTCGTGGGGATCAACAGGAGCTTTTAATAACCCCTTCCTTCCTTGCGGTCCATATAGTTCATGAACGCACGGTTCGCAACCTTGTTGCCACCGGGGGTGGGGTAGTTACCGGTAAAGTACCAGTCACCCTTGTTATGTGGGCAGGCATCATAGAGGCCTTCCAGGCTTTGATAGATCACATCTACCTCCGCGCTTACATCCGACGGGCGTAGCATTTCAGCAATCTTCTTACTGATCTCTTCAGGGGTAAATGGTTCGTAAACACCTTTTGCATAGTTACATTCATTCAGCTTTCCTTCTTTCTCGGCTTGTTTGCAGCGGTCATTTATTTCGTCCAGCAGCTTTTCTTTTCCCTGGTCTTTCAGCAAGCCTACAGCTGCCTGGAAAGCTATGAAATCGCCCATGCGGCTCATGTCGATACCGTAACAGTCGGGGAACCGTATCTGTGGTGCTGACGAGACGATGATGATACGTTTCGGACCTAGCCTGTCAAGCATCTTGATGATGCTCTCCCGTAATGTAGTGCCTCTCACTATTGAATCATCTATAACAACCAGGGTGTCAACCCCGCGCTCCACGGTGCCGTAAGTAATATCATACACATGCTGCACCATTTCGTTACGCGATGTGTCTTCGGTAATGAAGGTGCGCATCTTGACGTCTTTTATTGCTACTTTCTCAATACGCACGCGCCTGTTGATGATCTCACGCATTTCCTCTTCGGTCATCGTGTCGCGGTGCGAAAGGATCTTCTTAAGCTTTGTCTCTTTGAGATAGTCCTCCAGCCCCTTTATCAAGCCATAGAAAGCTGTCTCAGCAGTGTTGGGAATGAATGAGACTATTGTGTGCTTTAGGTCGTTATTCACCGCTTTCAGCACTCTTGCAGCCAGGTTGCGGCCAAGTTGCATACGCTCGCGGTAGATCTCCGGATCGCTGCCCCGGCTAAAATATATCCTTTCGAAACTGCAGGCCTTGTGTTCCTTTTCCGGTAGTATTTGCGGATTGCTGAATGTACCACCGGCTGATACTATTATAGCATGGCCTGGTTGCAGTTCCTGTACATCTTCTTTCGTTACATTGAAAGCCGTCATGATCGCAGGCCTTTCTGAGGCTGCTACTACGATCTCATCATTTTTATAAAAGTACGCCGGTCTTATACCATTGGCGTCCCGCATTACAAAGCTGTCTCCGTTACCCACCAATCCGCTGCACACATAACCTCCGTCAAAATGGGAGGCTGCCTGCTTTAATACACCCTCCAGGTTCAGTGCCTGTGGGTTTGTTTCATCCGCCATGCACAGGTAATAGTGCACTGTTTCTATCATAGCGCCCAGGTCACTCTCGCGTATGGTGGTCGTTGGATGTGCATCCAGCATGGCAAAGAGCTCGTCGGTATTCACGAGATTAAAATTACCCGCCATTGTCAGGTTTCGGGCGGGGTTGATATGCGGTTTGAAGAAGGGGTGGCAAAACTCCACATTGTTCCTGCCCTGTGTGCCGTAGCGCAGGTGGCCCAGCAACACCTCGCCCATAAATCGTAAGTATCCTTTCAGCAGACCGGGGTACTTGCGGATATCAGGATAGTTTTTCTCCAGCTCGCCTACCTCTTGCTGTATATTCTGGAATATCTGTCCTATCGCCTGCGGGCCACTTATACGCAGCCTGTGCATGAACTGGTGTCCCGGTTCAATGTTTAGCTTCACGGTGGCCACGCCCGCCCCGTCCTGCCCCCTGTTGTGCTGTTTTTCCATCAGCAGGTAAAGCTTGTTGAGGCCGTAGAAGGCAGTTCCGTATTTGCGGTGGTAGTAAGCCAGTGGTTTCAGCAGGCGGATGTAAGCAAGTCCACATTCGTGGCGTATCGCGTCAGACATGAGGCTGCAAAGATAGCAAAGGTTTAGCTATGTTCCCTGCGTGGGAGATTGAATTTGGTGATAAGCCGATCGCTTCGTACCCGGCGGTTTGAATTGGATATTAAATATCGTACTAATGAGCAAAGCAACCCCGATGGTCAAAATAATAGCCGTAGATAATCTTTGCAGGAACATTACTCTGCGGATGGTCAGCTTTCTGCGGATACTGTCTGCGAGGAATACTTTTATAAAGTCCAGTCCCAGGATAAGCACCAGGCAGGTCCCGAATAATACAAATCGGTAAGTGCCGGGCGTGTTGGCGGTAGCCGTTACGGCGGTTAGCCAACTAAGGATCAGCCCCGGGTTGAATGTATTAAGCAGGAAGCCACTGCTCCATATTCTGAAATAATGCCCACCGGAGATCGTGACAGGCCCCGACGCCGGCCTTTTAGGCTTTTGTTTTTTAAAGGTGCCGATAGCCCCCACAATGATCAGGATCACCGCGGCCCCGTAGGCCATAGGTTTCTCATACCCGGCAAGTACTTCCAGCCACGATGCGGCCACATTAGCCAATGTTACATACATGATGTCGCTCGCCGACACACCCAGTACGAAGGCAAGTCCTGCTTTATAGCTGTGGTTCAGGCTGTACTTCAATATGGCGAAGAGGGTAGGGCCCACCGAAATTGCCATGAATAAGCCAAGCAATAAGCCCTTAACGACCGCGTCTATCAAATGCGCTTGCATGCGGCAATATAGTAAGTAAATCTTGTAAGATGATGATAAAACCTGTCATAGAATTTATCTGCCTTTATTCGTATACGGCCACAGTTATAGTTCGGCTTGTCTCATCAGTGCTGCTTATCGACACATGCAAATAAGGTGCACGCAGTAATTCAGGGGCTTTCTCCGGCCATTCGATCAGGCAGAGCACCTCATCTTGTTGCAGGCAGTCTTCCATACCCGCATTGATCGCTTCCTGAGTGCTGTTAAGCCGATACCAATCCATATGATAGATAACCCTGTCTTTTCCGGTTTTGTCGAAGTGATATTCGTTGATCAGCGCGAAAGTTGGGCTGCTTACACTGTCCGTTACGCCCAGTTGATCGCACAAGGCGTGGATGAAGGTGGTTTTGCCGGCCCCCAGTTCACCGCTAAAAGCCATTACCCGGTAGTCTTTTGCCGCGTTCCAGAAACTGGTAGCTGCGGCCGGTATATCGTTTAACGAATAATCGAGCCTGAGTAGTTCCTTTGGCATAAGCCTGCAAAGCTACGTATATCGGCCACTTAAAAAGCAGTCCATGTGCAACAAGTTGAAATTCACGGCTTTTTTCTACCGGTTCACCCAATAAAATTTTTTATAGTTTCTGTTTCTTCTTAACTTAGGCTGTTCCGTATTACTGGCGTTTTCACCCTCTGGCCAATGGTTAATTTGGAATATCCTTTCCCGGCATTGTGCCGGAGAGGCCTGTATTGGTTAAAAAATAAAATTCAAATAGGTATTAATGAAAAGACTAACTAACTGGTTTGTAATTGCAGCAACTGCTATATTGCCTTATACCGCTCAAGCTTACAATGCAAACTGGTCAATTATCGACCCCGCCCATGTGCCCTCTAAAGATGGCCCGCGGATGCACCCGAACAACTTCTTAGTATACAGCCTTAACACGTCCTACTTCAAAGACCTGCTGTTCTCGCTGGGTAGCGATCCGGCAAATGCAACTATTGTTGACCTGCCCTTGCCCGATGGTTCTTTCAGGAGCTTTAGGGTATGGCAGACGCCTATGATGACGGCTGATCTGGCGAAAAAGTATCCCGGCATAAAAACATTCACAGGCGAGGCCGTAGATGCGCCGTCCGTTACCGCCAAGCTCGATTTTACCGTCTCTGGCTTCCATGCTATGATTTTCGATGGCGAAAAGACAGCATTTATCGATCCTTATAGCAATGAGGTCGAGTCTGCGATATACATGTGTCACTACAAAAAAGATGAAGTGAGGCCGATAGCTGAACGTATGCAGTGCGAGGTGGGACATAAAGGGGAAACCGAAATAGCGGGTGAACCGATCCAACTTCAACGATCCGGTTTGCCGGGCATAGCTGCAAAACGCGTAGTTGGCGGCTATACGCTGCGTAAGTACAGGTTAGCCTTATCCTGCTCTCATCAATACGCCGTTGCTGTTGCAGGGCCCACACCTACAAAGGCCCAGGTCCTTAGCGCAATGACTACCTCTATGAACCGCGTAAATGGTGTCTATGAGCGAGAGTTCTCGATCACAATGCAGTTCGTGCCTAATGAGGATACACTGATATTTCTCACCGCAGCGGGTGATCCTTTTAATTTGGATAACAACAATGCCGGTAATTTGCTTAACGACAACCAGACAGTTTGTGATGCCCGTATCGGCACAGCTAACTACGATGTAGGGCATGTATTTACAACGGGAAGCGGTGGACTTTCAAATCTCGGTGTAGTATGTGATGCCGCTCAGAAAGGCATGAGCACAACGGGCAGCGCAAACCCTATCGGCGATGGCTTCGATATTGACTATGTAGCGCATGAAATGGGGCACGAGTTCGGAGGTAACCACTCATTCAACAATAATATAGATGGATCCTGCTGGTTCAATGCTGTCAACGATGTTGCCTACGAACCTGGAAGCGGGTCTACGATTATGGCTTACGCGGGGATCTGTGGTCCTGACGATATTCAGCCGCATAGCGACGACTATTTTCACGCAAAGAACCTGCTCGAGATTTACAACGCCACGATCATTGGCACCAGTTGTGGCTCCTCGATTCCAGTTGGCAACCTGCCCCCGGCTCTCGATCATTTCACTGCCAGTTATAATATTCCTTACAAAACACCTTTCGAATTGACCTCTCCAGGTGCAGTCGATTCCGTAACGTCGACAACTACATATTGCTGGGAACAATGGAATCTTGGGGACTTCGGTGCTTCACTGGATAATACCTACTTTAACGGTCCCATTTTCCGCACCTTCAATCCCGTTAGCGCTACAGTAAGGGTTTTCCCTCGCGTTGATTCACTCTTAAAAGGTGTACTTAGCTATGTTACCACCGAAAATGCAAAAGGCGAAAAAGTGCCTGACACCACTCGTGACTTGCTTTTTAAGCTTACGCTACGGTCTTTCCATTGGGGCACTGGCTGCTTCCTCGTACCTGACGATAGCATCAAAATACACGCTGTATCTACCGGCGCGGGTAATGGCTTCCAGGGTTTTAAAGTTACCAGCCCCTCAACCGCGGTCAATTGGACCGGCGGCACAGCACATAGTGTCACCTGGAATGTTGTGGGCAGTAACGCAGCGCCCGTTAATTGCGATAGCGTTAATGTTTATGTTTCATCCGATGGTGGCCATACATGGCCATGGTGGGTAGGACGTTTCCCCAACAATGGCAGCGCCAACGTTACGATGCCTAACATCGCAACGACATCTGCTGCGCGTATAAAGGTGAAGGGCAACAACAACGTGTTCTTCAATATTAACGGTTCCAATTTCACGATCACTTTCGATCCTACGCTGCCGGTAACGGATCCCAACAATCCCGTACCCGAAACCGTTCCTAATCTCGCCGTGTCCAATACACAACAGGCATTTGAAGATATAAAGATTTATCCTGTTCCTGCTGACAATACCCTTTATGTTGAGGCGCAGTCTGGTCGCACGGCAAGCATGATTTTGGTTAACAACATGGGCCAGCAGGTTTGGAAGGGAGATCTTACCGGCAAGGCGGGTGTTTCTGTGGCTAATTTACCAACAGGTGTTTATTATTTGCAACTTGTTTACACCGACAATGGCCAGCGTGTCGTAAAACCCGTACTGGTTAAGTAGACCTCTAATAACTTTCTGGAATGAAAGAGCCGCGATATTATTATCGCGGCTCTTTCACTTTTCTATTCATTACACTCGTCCCCAAACGATCGCGGCATTGCAGCCTCCGAACCCTGAGGCAGTTTTTAAAACATAGTTGATCTCTGCCGTCCGCATTTTTTGTGTCACTTTCAATTCCTGCGATACGCCGTTGTTGCTATAGCCAAGTGATGGTATTAACATCTGCCTCTTAATAGCTTCTGCAACCATTGCACTTTCCACTACACCGGCCGCGCCAAGTGTGTGTCCCGTATAGCCCTTAAAGCTGTGCACTTCGCTGCCCGTCAATCCTGCAATCCCGAAGGCTTTGGCTTCCATCTCGTCATTATACAGTGTAGCAGTACCATGTGCCGACACCATATCGATATCTTTTGCGTCTACTTGGGCTTCATTCAGGGCCCTGCCGATAGCCAGCGCCAGTTCTTCTCCCGTTCTGGACGGCCCTGAAATGTGGTTCGCATCATTAGATGTTGCGCCCGATAGCAGCCGTGCTGTCGGCATTTGGCCGGCTTGCGAACTTAATATGATCGTAGCCGCAGCCTCGCCAAGATTGATGCCCTTTCTGTCCGCATCAAATGGACGGCAAGCCTCGTCCGAAATTGCCTGGAAAGATTGAAAGCCGCTCAATACAAATCTGGAAAACCGGTCACAGCCCGTTACGATCACATTTTTATACCTGCCGCTGTCTATCAGCCGCAGTCCATAGTTAAGTGCGATCACCCCCGACACACATGCATGAGAAATGACAATTGGCTTGGTACTTAGCCCGAGAGCTTTTGCAACGGCATTTGCGCTATAAACTAGCAGCAGCTTTTCATCTGCCACTTCATCCAGCAATTCTATATTTCCTTTCGTGGTCGATAGGATAAAGGCGGTTTCCTTAACCCCAAGGTCTATTTCACAGTTACCGATGGCATCCTTTACAGAATAGAATGCCAGCCGTTCAAAGGGGGTTAGTGATTCATTCCGCTTCGTCTGTTCATAGATCACCTGCCACTGGTCAGCGCCCGGCTTCGAAGCCATGAAGGGTACATTGCTTAGCGATGCATCCTCGTGCCTTCTCACACCGCTTGCACCTCTTGCAACCGCCTGCCAGTTAGCTGCCGTGTTCATCCCCATTGCCGATACGACGTTCGTTGCTACGGCATACACACCTCGCTTCATCAATCGTTCAGCCATTTTCTTTTCCAGTCTATCATAAATTGCGGTAGCGTCAGCATCAGCTCCATGTTCTCCTTGTGCATAAACACTTGCACCGAGCTTCCCTTGGCTATCACTTCGTTGGTATTGATATCATACAGCGTGTAGTAGAACACTAGCTTGGCGGCATGGGTATCGTGATAAGTCGTTTCAAGCCGCACCCAATTGCTATACCGCAAAATGCGCTTATACTCACACTTGATATCCACGATAGGCACTATGATGTTTTCCCTGTAAAGGTCCAGGTAGCGTAGGCCATAAGCCTTACCGAAGGCTTCTCTCCCGTCTTCGAAATAGCGGATATAATGCCCGTGCCAAACGATACCCAGTGGATCGGCCTCGCTGAATTTTACTTCCAGTTCCGTGCTATGCGTCAATGTCTTGTTCAAATGTGTTGTGTTTAATGCTCACTGGCCTGTTACCATTTCTTCAGGTCATTACCCATGTCCTTCAACGCCATGTTGAAAGTTTTTGCCCAATAGTTACGGAAGCCGAAGCCGCCGCTCTTTTCGGTCAGGCGCTTTGTCAACAGTACTTTCTTGCTGCCCATGTCCACAAAGGTCACCCACATTGCTGCTTCTTCCTTGCCCTTGCTCATCGATTCCACGAAGAACAGCAATCCCAAACCCTTGTTTCCCTGGAAGTCATACTTCCTCACCAGGTCGTTTACCTGTTGTTCTGTCAGGTGTGTATAAGCATTCGCGTCGTCTGTAAAGAAGCTTGGGTTCTTGATGCTGTTGTTTGCTTTTTCGGTTACATTGGTCGCATATTTAACATCAGCTCTGTTAGTAGCTTTGGCAACATCATATTTCTTTTGCTCTTTAACAAAAAGGTCGTTCCAGCCGGGGAAGTATCTATCACGCATAGCGCCATTGGTTATCTCGCCCGCATCTTTCCACTGCGCGGCATCGCCTATGAATTTGAGTTGCGTGAAGTCAAGCCCAAGCCAGGTTAATTCTTTGCTGGGGTCAGTTATGTCTGCTTTGCTCTGTGCCCATGCCGCCGCGCCTATCATCAGCGCCATCAATGAGAGTACTAACTTTTTCATAATGTTTTTTTTATTGTTGAAGAAATATTTTCAGTTCGCAACTGGCAATTTCACGCCCGTCCTTTGTCACCTTTCCCTGTACTATCTGCGCATTCATTACCTGGTGTATAAAGCGTATCTCGGTTGTTATAGTATCACCTGTTTTGGGCAATTCATTTATGATCAGGTTCTTCAGTGCCCCTATATACCCCACTACCGGCCTTTGGCCGCTTTGCTTCGTTTTGTAGCCCGATCCCGCTGCGGCGGTCTGCGCCATGTTTTCCACCAGTCCCGCTTCGGTAAACTGCCCGTTCTTAACGAACAGGTGTCCTTCACGTATGGTAAATCTTGTTTGGCTTAGGGTGTCATCAGCTTGCAGCACCTCATCTATCATCACAAAGGGTTCAGCCTGGGGTATATATTGCTTTGCTTCGCTCATTGTTATGCCTTCCAAAAATCGTAATAGTTAAACCATTGCTCGGGGTACTCCTTCAGTCTCTGTTCCAGCAGCGCTGTGTAATCATTCAGCATACGCTCCATACCCTCGGTTCCTCTTCCTTCGTATGTCTTGCCGGGTTCTGAATAGAAATGGTACTGAAAATTACTGTCTTTAAATGCAAAAACAAAACACACCGGCGCTCTTAGTTTTGACGCAAGTATGAACGGGCCCGCAGGAAAGTTGGCTTCCTCACCCAGCAGCTTGTGGCGCATCGTCCGGTTGCCCGGTCTGAAGCGGTCCGCGTGCAGGCATATCAGTTCATTCCTGTTGAGCGCTGCTGACATTTCGTAGATGTGGCTGTTGTCTTCTTTGATAAAGATGATATTGAAAGAGCGCTTGTTGTCAAACTGCTCCATATAGTTTTTTATCTGTTCTCCTTCACCGTCATACATCACGATATTAATGGTGGTGTCCAGCTCATCCAGCATATGTCCGGCCACTTCCCAGTTGCCCATATGTGCGCTTACCAGTACGCCGCCCCTTCCTTCCTTCACTACTTGCTGTATATTATGAAACCCCGTATTGGTGAATTGCAGAGGGCTCTTAATGCTGGACAAGACAACTATTTTATCGATGATCGTTTGCCCGAAGATGACCAGGTTTTTTTTGATCAGCTGTTTGCTTTGCTTCTTGCTGAAGCCCATACGTCGCACATATAGCTCTTCCAGCGGTCTTGTGGCGGCCTTTACAAACAGGCGATAATAAATGGTGACGAAATAGAGTAGTCCGTAAGCAGCCTTCAGTCCTCCGGTGCGGATCAGCCAAACAAATATCCGGTATCCTAATGGTGTTCCACGGGAGCGTCCTTCCCAGGCGGGCATACTAGGCGCTTATTTGTGCCTGCAGGCGGTTCGATACGTAGTCGTAAAGGTCTTGTATGGTATGCATTTGCTGAAAATCCTCGGGCTTCACCTTAAAGCCGAAGTTCTGCTCGATAGCCACCACAAGGTCTATATAGTCCAGGCTGTCCAGATCCAGAGTCTCCTTCAGATCTGCCTGCGGTGTTATGGCTCCGGGTTCCACCTCAAAGTCCTCTACCATAAAGTCCGTAATGCGGCTAATTATTTCTTGTTGATCCATAAACACTTATCAAAAGGGGTACGCCTTGTCCAGGCAAATCATTGTTTTGTTCCAATCCGATCCGGTCAATACCGTTTCGGCTCACAAATTTAATAAAATTCAGCTTTTATATCGAAAAAACATGATAAATTAAATATGCAGCATAGTAAAAGCACCTGGCCTCTCGGGCAGGGTCATTTATGGAACATGGCCTTATTAGAAATGTATGTCCACTATGCTGGCTATCGGTATAGTGGTACCGCCTTTAAGCTGCAGGTATTCCTCTCCTGCTGACCATACCGTCGTCTCCACTTCCACAGGTCCTTCTGTTGTTTCAAATGTGATGTGCGACTTCCCTTTGAATTCATTTCCCAATCGCATGGCATAAGTAAGTTCTTTATGCCATTTACCTACACGTTTTGCAATGGCAGGTATCGCCTTGTAGCGCGATATTTCTTCTTTTGCAATGAGTTTGCTCATGTTCTACACATTAAAAGGACAAGTAATTTACGAAATATTTTCAGTAAAGCAATATAGTCCTGCTAAAGCAGGACTATATTTAATGTTAAGCGCGGATTATTTAATATGCAGTGGCACCGATAAGGTCATACTGATATTCCGGCCCATATTGAAGATGCCCGTACGCCCGGTCACATTGTTAACATCGGCGTAGCGCAGCCTGCTCAGGTGGTTTTGGTAGGCCACATCCGTCAGGTTCTGTCCTGATAAGGTCAGCGTGCAGATGGTCTGTTGCTTCTTGTTTACTATATCGGCCCCTATTCCCGCATCCAGTAACGTATAGCCCCGCGACGCAGTCTCTGTACCATAGGCGCTGAAGATATTGTTTTGTGCAAAGTTGATATCAAAGCCCACCTTGGCATAGACGTTACGCATATACTTCGTCAGGGTATTGCGTTGTGCTCTTAGCTCCACCTGCCAGCGTGCAGCCGGTATATAAGGCAGGTTTTTAGTACTGTCTGTACCATTTATGAATACCCCCTTCACATACGAAAATGTGTTTTCCAGGTGCAGCCAGTCAAGCGGGTGGGGGTGTATGTCCATGTTCAGCTCGCCTCCCATTAGGTTGGCGTTCTGTTGCCCGTACAGGTAAGCCGCCACCGCATCAGGATTATTATTTTCCGGTATCGAGTCACCGCCACCCGCGCCTTGCAGCTTATAGATAAAAATGAAATTGCGGATGTAGTTGTCGAATACAGCAGCATTGATCATCATGTGCGCACTGCTCCAGCTCAGGCCCAGGTCCGCCTGTATGCCTTGTTCTGCTTTTAAGACACTGTTACCGTACTCATAGCGCAATGTTCCTTCATGCACACCGTTTGCCGATAGCTCCGCTATGTTCGGCGTCCTGTAGCCGCTGGCAACATTGAATTTCAGCGTAGTCCGCTGATTGATATTATAGCCCGTACCCACACTCCAGGCAATATTCGAGAAATTCCTGTCGAATGCATGGAAGAGTACATCTGCGGTCTGCGTCTTCATTGCCGTGTTGTCCGGCCCCAGGTACAGCACTTTGCTGCTTAGGTCTTTGTATTCATAACGCAGGCCTCCCGCTACCGACCATTTATCCCATTCTTTCCTGGCAGTCGCATATATACCGCTGCTGAAAAGAGTATAATCAGGCACCAGGTAGTCTGTTCCCTTGTTCTTGTTGAACTGCAGCATACCGTTGATCCCCGTTGTCATTTCCCAGCCTTTCACATTCAATGCGTAGTACTTTGCATCATAAGTGCCTGTTTGCAAATTCAACCAAAGCCCCGGGATATTAAAACCTACAGGATCGCCAAACTCGCGCCTTGTATTGCTTTGGTACCCAAGGTTCAGGCCTAGTCGTCTGCCATTGTTGAGATTGATATTGTTTTCCCAGTCTAGTTTCTGATGATTGATCACCTGGTAGGGTACCACCATGCTGTACGATAACCCGTCGTCCTTCGATATCAGCGAGGGCTCTGCAACGCCTCCTATATTCACCTGTTTTACAAATTGGCCGCTCGCGCTGTCGCGTTCGCCTTCAGCGATGCCAAGGTGTTGATTATAGGAAGTAAAAGAAAGACGTGAATATCCCCATTGTCTGTTCACTCCCGCGTTGAAACCATAATCCGTATTTCTGAAACGTGTGTCGTAAACATATCCGTCATACTTGTTCTTATAGTCATGCGCCTCCTTCTGGGTCAGGTAGCCGCTAAGGCTGAAGCCTTTTATATTGCCGCCCAATTGTACATGCCCGGCGCTAAGGCCATTGTTCGTCTGGAAGTTGCCGGTCACATTGCCTTCTATTTTTCCTAACGGTATCGGGTCATCCGATACAATATTGATCACCCCGGCCAGCGCATCCGACCCATACGCCAGCGAAGCAGGGCCCTTCAGTACTTCCACGCGGGTTACATTGTAGTCGTCTATTTCTATACCATGCTCATCGCCCCATTGCTGCCCTTCCTGCCTTACGCCATTGTTCAGGGTTATGATTCGGTTATAGCCCAGGCCGCGTATCACAGGTTTCGACACTGCGGGGCCTGTGCTTACCTGGTTCACGCCCGGTATCTTCGTTATCGACTCTATGATATTGCTCGATGCATCTTCATGCAATTCTTTTAGTTGCATGCTTTGGGTCGGTGTTATACTGCGTCTTTCATCAGTGGCACGGCTGGTGCCGGTTATCACCACCTCGTTTTTTTCTATGATGCTCTCGCTGAGTTTGAAATCCTGTTTTACGGTTCCTGCTATCTGTAAGGTGGTGGTGTAGGTGCTATAGCCCAGCATGCGCACCTCCACCATGTAACGGCCTTTGGGCAGGTTGTCCAGTTCGTAATGCCCGTCCGTATCGGTCACCGTGCCGGTCCGCACGTCAGGTATCGATATCACGGCTCCTATCAGTGATTGCCCTTTATCGTCGGTCACTACACCATGAATGGCATTACCCGGCGCAGCCCGCAATGCCATTGGCAGTAGTATAAGTGCCAGTAAGGCTAAATAATTCTTTATGTAAACAAACATTGTTGATTGAAATGAATGAGAGATAAATATTGCTTCAACATCGCTGTGCGATCGTTAAGCAACGGCGGGTGGGCCTCTCAATAAAAATTGACCTGCACAGGTCTGCAGCTTGGTGGCATTGTATACAGGCCGGTAAGTGATTACATGCTCCTGTTTTGAAAATACGAAGTACTGACTTTGACTATCGTTGGCAAAAGGGGCCACGGCAAATCCGAGAAACGCACAGTGATGGTGCTGGCTTTCTATCGCCGGGCCATCCTGGTGTTTTTGGCTCTCCACTGTGTCCTCATGCCCGGCAAAAAGATGCACAAAGCTCATCGTGGTGCTGCCGAAGAGCAGCAAAACCGATAGCCAAAACGCAACAGTTATATGTAAAATTCTCTTTGCCAAGGGGCCTATCTGCTAAATAGGTACACAAAAGCCACAATTACCCTGCCAAAAATGGCTTGACGGGCTATCGCTAAGGCTGAACGGACTTCTTTTTCTTAAAATTAATATCATAGCCGACGAAACCGAGCACCTCGCCGTACCAGAAATGATGGTGGGCGCCTCCGCCTTCTACGGTTAAAACGCTAAGGTAATTGGCAAATCCGCCTTTCACGGTAGCTTCAAAGAACAGGTTTCGTAAGGGGTAGATACGCAGGCCGGCTTCACTACCAAACATATAACCCGCAATGTGAAACTTGTTGTCCAGCCGGTGGCCCATGATGGTCACGTCCGACCTTGGTATCATAGTGCCCGCGCCCAGCTTGTATACAGCTGTTGCCAGCGTGCGCCTTTTGTTTTTCCACAGTTCCTGCTGGCCCACATAGTTAAGTAGGTAGAAGTTCGCACCGTTGGTATGCTCAAAGTGTAGGAAGGGAGACCCTATCATCGTGTCTTTGTCAAATGTCTGGTCACCTATAGTGCCGGTCATTCTTGCTCTTTGTCCATCTTTTATCACATACTTCGCATGGTCGTAGTTGAGCTCAATTGCGTGGGTGTGCTTGCTGTTAAGGAATACGCCTATACGGAAACTGTTCTGCGGTATGGTAATGTCGAGCGGATTCGTCCAAAACCCGCTGAAATCTGGTTGGTCCCTGGCCACCGCATTATGTATCGTGAAATCATACTTACTGCCATTGTGAAAATGCAGGTCGCTTTTCGAGAATTTGTCGCGTCCATATCCCCACTGCAAGTACACACCAGAAAAAATGGGCTTTTCAAATAATTGAGCGTTCAGTTGCAGACAGGATAATAACAGTACTGCTACAAGCAAAGCGGCTTTTTGCATGTCGGGGGCGTTTTAAACGCCTCAAATTTAATAGGTTTTATGATACTAAATGCGCTCTATTATACCCGCTATACCCTGGCCACCGCCGACGCATGCTGTTATCATACCATATTTTTTGTTGAGACGCTCCAGGTCGTGCAGGTTCTGTATGGTCAGCTTGGCGCCGCTGCATCCCAACGGATGCCCCAGCGATATAGCGCCGCCGTTGATGTTCACCCTAGCGGGGTCCATTCCCAGTTCACGTATCACCGCCAGCGATTGCGATGCAAAAGCCTCATTCAGTTCCACCAGGTCAATATCGCCCAGTTGCATCCCTGCCTGCTTTAACGCCTTAGGCACTGCTGCTACCGGGCCAATACCCATAATCCTTGGGTCAACGCCCGCGCTCGCACAAGCCACCAACCGGCCCCACGGTTTCAGGCCCAGTTGGATCAGCATTCTTTCGCTCATCACGATCACGAAGGCGGCCCCGTCCGATGTTTGCGATGAATTGCCCGCGGTTACCGTTCCGCCTTGTGCAAACACTGGAGGCAGTTTGCCCAATGCCGCCATGCTCGTGTCGGCGCGTGGCCCCTCGTCGGTATCTACAACAAATTCGCGGGTAGCCTTTTTATTCTTTTCATTCACATAAACTTCCTTCACCGCTATTGGTAATATGCCTTTCTTGAAATAACCTTCTTGTATTGCCTTAATAGCTTTCATGTGTGAGTTGTAAGCAAATTCATCCTGCTCCTCTCGGCTCACTTTGTAGTCTTTGGCTACCTGTTCCGCGGTTAGTCCCATGCCCAGGTAGTAATCCCCGTTGTCTTTAGCTATTTCATAATTCGGCATGGTGCGCCAGCCTGCAGTTGGTACCAGGCTCATGCTTTCCGTTCCTCCTGCAATGATGCACTCCGCTTGTCCCGTCTGGATTTTCGCGGTAGCAATAGCGATAGTCTCAAGTCCCGATGCACAGTAGCGGTTCACCGTTACGCCGGGCACCCAGTCGCCTATAGCGCGGTTGGCTATAATGCGGCCCACTTGCAATCCCTGCTCCGCTTCCGGTACGGCGTTGCCCACTATCACATCGTCTATCAATTTCGTGTCCAACTGCGGCACCGCGGCCAATAAACCTTTTATAACATCTACCGCCAGGTCATCCGGCCGGTAAAAACGAAAACCACCCCTCTTTGCCTTGCCTACCGCTGTACGAAACCCCGCTATGATATACGCTGCCTGCATAAAATACACTTTTTACATCTTAAAGTTACCAATTCCATTCGATTTCGCACTCACTTCACACACCGCACTTCAATTCGTGGTGGCCCTTGCTCAGCAATTCCCCCTTGTGCGGAAGCACCTGTGTATAGCCGAAGGGGGCTAGGGGGATGTCCGTTCGCTGATGAAGTTCCCCCTTGTGCGGACGCATCTGTGCATAGCCGAAGGGGGTGAGGGGGATGTCCGTTCGCTGGTGAAATTCCCCCTTGTGCGGACGCATCTGTGCATAGCCGAAGGGGGCTAGGGGGATGTCCGTTCGTGCGGACAATGCCCAATAGAATTCCTTGTCACGGTGAGCCGTTTCGAACCATCGCACGCTGAGGGATATATTCACAATCCAGTAGCAACCCTGGCATTAAAATTATCTATAACTCTATCGTAACAATCAGGGTAATCCCTTAATCCGGCAAATCTCGGTTCAGACTAACTTTGCAATATGGCTCAGAAAAAGACATTGGTATTAGGCGCATCAGAAAACCCCTCCCGCTATAGCTTCCTGGCAATTAACCGGCTGTTGCAGCACAAGCATCCTGTAGTTGCCATCGGTAAACGCGCAGGAAAAGTGCGAGATGTGGAAATAATCACCGAACACCCCCAAGTGAACGACATCGACACAGTAACACTCTACCTAAACCCCACCAATCAAAAGCCCTACTACGACTACATCCTCTCCCTTCATCCCAAACGCATCATCTTCAACCCCGGCACCGAAAACCCCGAACTCGAAAAAATGGCTGAAGAAAACGGCATAGAACCCATAGAGGCTTGCACCCTGGTAATGCTCGGCACCGGACAGTATTAGATAACTGCGCCTCTTTAAGAGTAGGTATCGGTTAGTTTGTTGTTCAATAATCTTCTATTTGTAAGCGACGCACGCACTGGCAGGCCCTGCAAGGGGTATTAGCGCGGTCTTTCTAAATCCTACGGCGCTGGCCCATTTGTTGAAATCGGAATAAGTATAGTCAAATCCGTGGCCGGTCTCAATGAGCATATTAAGGCTCATCATTAGGCCAAATGCGTTGTGTTTACGTTCCTCATCTATCACGTTTTCTATCGCAACAAAGGCGCCGTTTTCAGGCAGGCTGTCGTAAACCTTTTTCATTAGCTCCACTTTTTTCTTTTCATCCCAGTCGTGCAGTATATTACCCATGGTCAGTATGTCCGCTTTGGGCAAGGCATCTTCGAAAAAATTCCCGCTGACCGCCTGAACTCTTTTCTGCAGCTCAAAGTGCGCAATGTTTCCCTTTGCTATTGGCTCTACAGGTGGCAGATCAAAGCTTTGACATTGCATGTGAGGCTGGTGTTTTGCGACCATGATCGAGAGTATTGCGCCCGCTCCCCCGATATCAGCCAGTGTCTTATAAGCTGAGAAATCAAATTTTTGTGCAAAGGCCATAAAGTTACCCACTTGAATACCTCCCATGGCATTCACAAATTCGCGTAGCTTTTCAGGCGATTTGTAGAGTTCTCCAAAAGGATTATCAGCACCGTTTTTTATTTCATTTTGTGCCTCCCCGGATATGAGAGCTTCTTCCAATGAGCCCCAAAATCCATATAGCCTGTTGTTGGCCATTTCAAGGATTCCTCCCAGGTAACTTGGCTTTTCCTTGTCGAGAAAGAGATCGGTATTTGGACTGTTTGAATACTTAGCCGTCTCAAGCAATCCCGCTCTTTGCAGAAATCCGAAGGTGGTAAGCGTGTCCAGGAAATCAAAGAGATGTCGATCGCTGCATTTGAGTCCTAGCGCCGACTTTATTTCGCTGGCACTTTGTGCGGCTTTAGCTGCAAGCTTTGTAAAGAGTTCAAATTTTACTGCCGATAAAAGTGTTTTCGACGCCCAGAAACCCATGCCTATCTGCATGATGCTTTCCGGTGTTGGCTGCGGTGAGTGGCTTGTTTGTTCCATGATCATTGATTTTATGGTACAATGATCGGCACTATATTTTCCAAAACACTTAACCTGGGTTAAAAACTATTTTTGGGTAAGCCGTTTGCGTAGCCGGCTTAGCGACTGCGGCTCTATGTTCATGTAAGAGGCAATGTATTGCAACGGCACACGCTGGTATATATCTGGCTGTTTTTCCAAAAGACTAAGATATTGCTCTTCGGGTTGTGAGCACTTGGCCTCCATCAGCCGGTGCATGGTGGCAAAATGCGTTTTCTGAATTTTGGTATTAAACCAGCTCATTAGCCTGGGAATTCTTTCTCCAAGCTTATAAAAATCGGCTTTTGTAATACAGAGTAACTCCATATCTTCAATCGCCTGAACATATTGCTTGCAAGGCTTGCCGGTAAGAAAGCTTTCGATGTCGCCAAGCCACCAGTCTTCAAAACAAAAGAATAGCGTTTTTTCTTTTCCTGTTTCATCAATGATATAATTTCTGGAGCAGCCTTTGGTTACATAGGCTTTCAGTGTATTAAAGTCACCTTCTCGCAGATAATGCTGCTTTTTGCCTACGAACTCTTTATGAAAATGAGAAGTGAAAAGAGCATACTCCTCCACAGTGAGCCCTAAGTCACTTCTGAAAAGTGCAACGAATTTATCTGGAAACTCGATCGTCATCATTGAAAAATTACGTCAATAATGCACATTGTCAAAATCAGCGGTGAGATTTAATTATAACTATCCCCCATCCACAAAGCCCCGCCGATACTATCCCTCTTCGCTCCGGTCACACTGCTCATCACATTCGTCTCCTCCCTCCAGCGTAGCGCGCCTATCAGCGCCATCACCAGCGCCTCTTTGTATTTGATCACTGTCGCATCAGGCAAGTGAATGCTCACACCCAGTGGCATCAGCATTTCCTGCAATTTCAGCAGCAGGAATTGGTTAAAGGCCCCGCCACCGGTCACCAATATACTCGCGCTGTCCTTACCCACAGGGTACATCTTCACCGCATTCACCACCTGGTCAGCGATATGTTGCACCATCGTGTGCAGCATATCAACGGTCGCATAGCTACTCCGTAGCAGTGTGGGGAACACTAATTCCTTCGCTTCTTCATTACTCAGCGATTTCGGCGCAGGCTGTTGATAGTATGCCTGTTCATTCAGGTCGGCTAGCACATCAAATAGTAAAGCTCCTTGTTCAGCCATAGCGCCATCCTCATCCATTGTCTTCCCTTCCTTCTCCGCCAGTGCATTCAATACCTGGTTGGCAGGGCATACGTCGAATGCAAGTAGTTCCTCGCCCTGTCGCACTGTCAGGTTCGCTATCCCTCCTATATTCAGCCAGTAGTCATATTGCCCGAAAAGTAGTTTGTCGCCTATCGGCACTATTGGCGCACCTTGTCCGCCCAGCGCCACATCCAATGCTCTGAGGTCACTGATCACAGGCAGGCCCGTTACAGCAGCAACAGTCGCTCCATCTCCTATTTGGCAGGTGGTATTGTGCTGGGGCTCGTGCAGCACAGTATGCCCGTGCGGGGCTATAAAGTGCACTGCATGGTGAATGCCATTGTCATCTATAAACCGGTTCACCGTTTCGCCGAGATACCGGCCATAACCAGTATTCAGCCTCAGGAATTCCGGCACGCTCAGCTGTGTAGCATGCGATAGCTGGTAGGCCCACTCTTCACTGTATGGAATACAGGCAGCGCACAGGATCTCATAGCTCCACTGCCCACGTGTCTCCTCCAGTTGTGCATATACGATATCCAGTCCGTCCAGCGAGCTGCCCGACATCAGTCCTATCACCTTGTAGATCATGCTGCAAAATACTCTTAAAACCCCATTCTGTGAACCCCATACATTTTATGGACATTGGCACAGTTTTATAAAACATGGTTTTGGAACAAAACAACCGAATATGAAACAGTTTCTTCAAAGAACATGGTTCGGACTGACAATGTCCCTCATGTTGATCGTTATGAACATCGCAGCTTTTGCGCAAGACGCTGGCTCCGGAGCAGCCGAGGTCACCAAGACAACCACTACCTCCACATCCAGCAGCGATAACTGGTATGCGGCCCCTTGGGTTTGGGTAGTGGGTGCCATAGTTGTGGTATTGATCCTTTTCGCGCTGATCCGCGGTGGCTCATCTACCGAAAGGAGCAGCACCACTATTATTAAAGAGTAACCTGCAGACTTTGTAATTTTCCAAAAATTGCAAAGCCTTGTACAAGACCTCATACTTTACTGAACCCGACCGGGAGAAAGTGCTCGCCTTCATGACAGCACATCCCTTCGTAACCCTTATCACTAACGATGGTTTACGAACAGAAGCCACTCAGATCCCCGTCCTCCTCACCGAACGTGACGGCAGGCTCTTTCTCCACGGTCATATCATGCGCAAGACGGGTCACTATCTGGCAATAGAACAAAACCCCGAAGTGCTCATCCTCTTCACCGGCCCACATTGCTACATAAGCTCAAGCTGGTATACCGAAAAGATGGGCGCCACATGGAACTATCAAACAGTCCACGTTCGCGGCAAGGTCGCATTTACAGATGATGCGGGTACAATCGATATACTCCGCCGCCTCACCGAAAGATATGAATCCCCCCAGGCAACACCTCTCTTTATTGATAACCTCCCCAACGGCTACGTCACTGACATGGTTAAAGGAATAGCCGGACTGGAGATCGAGGTCACCGATATCTATCCCGTCTTCAAACTCAGCCAGAACCGCGACGACGAGAGCTATAAAAACATAGTAACACAACTACTCAACACCACCGATACTGATGCCCACAAAGTAGCCGAAGAAATGAAAACCCGCAGACCTGAACTATTCAAGACTTAGCGAACTTTGCGCCTTAGCGTCTTTGCGGTTCAACAACTCGCGCCGAGAAACTGAGTCATTGAGAAATTGAGCTATTGCGCCATTACCATCCACGCCATCATCCCAACCCCCACCTTCAGCGCCTCCTCATTGATATCGAAGTGCGCATTATGCACCGGCGCTAAAAACTCCTTATTATCCTTATTAGTGCCTATGCGGAAGAAACACCCCGGCACATGATGTGTATAAAAACTGAAATCCTCACCCGCCATGCGCATATCCAGCGTATGGACATTTGCTGCGCCTACATATTCCTTCGCCCAGCCCTCTGCCTTAGCGGTGAGTGCAGGATCGTTGAATAAAGACGGGTAGCCCGCAGGTATCTCTATTGTAGCCTTTGCGCCGTAGGCAGCGCAGGTTTGCTCTGTAAAATCTTTAATCCACTTATGCGCTTCATACCGCCATTTTTCATCCATGGTGCGGAAGGTGCCGAGTATCTCCACCTTATCAGGTATCACATTGGTCGCGAAGCCGCCCGCTATCTTGCCGAAGGTCAGCACCGAGGGTATCAGCGGGTTGCCTTTTCTCGAGATCACCTGCTGCAGCCCTGTTATCACCTGTGCAGCTATCGCTATGGGGTCCACAGTCTGCTGGGGTAGGGCAGCATGACCGCCTTTACCTTCTATAGTAATGTATATCTCATCAGCGCTCGCCATATACTGCCCTGCGCGGAAACCCGTGGTGCCAACCGGCAAATGCGGGTACACATGCAGCGCAAAGATCGCATCGGGCTTAGGGTTTTCCAGCACACCGTCCTTTATCATCAGGCTGGCGCCGCCCGGGTGCTTTTCTTCACCCGGCTGAAAGATCAGTTTCACCGTTCCTTCCCATTCATCGCGCAGGTCGTTCAGGATCCTTGCAGCGCCCAGTAAGCAACTGCTGTGGACGTCATGGCCGCAAGCATGCATCACACCATCATTCTGAGATTTGTAGCTAATCGTATTGGCTTCCAGTATCGGCAGCGCATCCATATCGGCCCGCAGCGCTATGCAGCGCTTCTCCGGGTTCTTGCCTTTTATCAGTCCCACAATTCCCGTACCCGCCACGCCCGTTTGGTGCTCGATACCCCATTCCTTCAGCTTGCCTGCTATAAATTTCGATGTCTCAAACTCCTGGAAGCTCAGCTCAGGATGTGAGTGGATATGGTGGCGTATCGCCTGCACCTCGGGGTAATATTGCTCGGCCTTCTGCCTGATCCGGTCAATCATCTTTCTTCTCCTGTTTCAGCGTATTGATGACGATATAGTCGGGCACTATCATGCACGGCGTGTAAAGCGTACTTAACTGGTCGTACATTTTCTGTGCCTCGCCCCTGCTGCGGAAGTCGCCCACCTTCACCCTGAACTGCGGCTGCACGTAGGTCATATAAGTGCGCACACTGGGGAAGCGTCGCGCAAAATCGATCTTTATTTTAGTGGCCTTTGCCCTGTCGTTGCCGCTGTATATCTGCACCCTGTAGCCACGGCCCGAATAGATACCGCCGCCACCGCCGCTCTTCTTCATCAACACCGCCAGGCGCGGGTCGCTGTGCACCACCACACCCGTAGTAGTGTCTTCCTCGCTCTGCGCATAGCTGCACACAGAAAAGCCAAGCACAAAAAATAAGGTCAGTATATATCTCAGTTTCATCATTGGTACAGCTCAATAAAAGTAATAAATCTCCCCGATCTCCCCCGTGAACTTTGTGCCCCTTGTGCTTCAACCCCCTTTGCGTCTTAGCGCCTTTGCCTGCCGGCCGATCAGGCGGGGGGTTAAGCGCTCTACGCTCCCCGTTCCCGCTCTTCGGCCACGATCGTCACCCCTGACGAACTGCCGATCCGCGTCGCTCCCGCATCCACCAGCTCCTTTGCAAATGCATAAGTCCTTATCCCCCCCGACGCCTTTATCTGTATGTTATCAGGCAGGTGCGCCCGCATCAGCTTCACCGCATGCGTGGTAGCCCCCACCTCGGCATAGCCTGTCGAGGTCTTCATGAAGTCGATCCCCAGCGGCGCATATGTTTCGCAGCACGCCAGCAATTCGTCGTCGCTCAGCACACCGCTTTCCACTATTATTTTTATTTGCTTGCCTGCGGCTCGCGCCACCTGCGAGCACAGTTCCACCTCGTTCGCCAGGTAGCTCCAGTCCGCATTTTTCGCTGCGGCAATATTATGCACCATGTCTATCTCGTCAACCCCTGCAGCTATAGCGCCCACCATCTCCGCCACTTTGCTCTCTACACTACTGTACCCGAAGGGAAAGCCAGCCACGGTCGCCACCTTCACCTCGCTGCCATCCAGCAATCCTTTCGCAAAAGCTACATAATAAGGCGGCACACACACCGCCGCAAACCCATATTCCTTCGCCTCTTTGCACAGCTTCTCCACATCCGCCGCCACAGTCGTCGGCTTCAGCACAGTATGGTCTATATAAGAGGCTATGTTCATTTTATTTAGTCGTAAGTCGTAAGTAATAAGTCATAAGTTCCTTTGCGTCTTAGCGTCTTTGCCTGCCGGCCGATCAGGCGGGCGGTTAAAAATTACATCCACATTCCATCACATTGTCGCACTCCATCACATTCATTTAGAGATTCCTCACAATTTCCTCCGCAAACTCACTCGTCTTCAGCAGCGTAGCATCGTGCATCAGGTTGAAGAAGTCTATCGTCACCCGCTTGCGCATGATGGCCTTGCCCAGCGCGCTCTTTATAGCCTCCGCTGCTTCCAGCCAGCCCATGTACTCCAGCATCATCACACCGCTCAGCAGCAGGCTCGATGGGTTCATCGTATCCGTATTGGCAAACTTAGGCGCTGTACCGTGCGTCGCCTCAAACACCGCATGACCCGTATTGTAGTTGATGTTCGCGCCCGGCGCTATGCCTATACCGCCTACGGCCGCAGCCAGTGCATCGCTTATATAGTCGCCGTTCAGGTTCAGCGTGGCCACCACGCTGTAGTCCTTAGGGGCAAGGAGTATCTGTTGCAAAAAGTTATCGGCTATCACATCTTTTACTATCAGCTTGCCTGCAGCCTCCGCCTTCTTCATGCGGGCATTGGCAGCGTCTTCGCCCTCCGTTTTGCGGGCCTTGTCCCACTGGCCCCAGGTATATACCTTGTCGGCAAACTCGCGCTCGGCCAGCTCATAGCCCCAGTTCTTGAAGCCACCTTCGGTGAACTTCATGATGTTGCCCTTGTGCACCAGCGTCACACTGGGGCGGCCATGTGCCAGCGCATATTCTATGGCAGCGCGCACCAGCCTTTCCGTACCTTCTTTCGATACCGGCTTTATGCCGAAGCTCGAGGTCTCGGGGAAGCGCACCTTTTTGGCAGCGCCCAGCTTTTGCAGCAGGGCATATACTTCCTTAGCCTCGGGGCTATCGTAGTTCCACTCTATGCCCGCATATATATCCTCCGTGTTCTCGCGAAAGATCACCATGTCCACATCCTCGGGGTGCTTCACCGGGCTGGGCACACCCTGGAACCAATGCACCGGCCTCAGGCACACATACAGGTCCAGCTCCTGGCGCATGGCCACGTTAAGGCTGCGTATGCCGCCGCCCACCGGCGTGGTGAGCGGGCCTTTTATCGATACCAGGTACTCCTTGGCAGTATCCAGTGTAGCCGCCGGCAGCCATTCGCCCGTTTGCGTGTGGGCCTTTTCGCCCGCCAGCATCTCCACCCACTCTATTTTGCGCTCGCCGCCATATATCTTTTCTACAGCAGCATCCATTACCAGCTTGCTCGCCCTCCATACGTCAGGACCAATGCCATCGCCTTCTATGAACGGTATCGTGGGATTATTGGGAACATTCAGCCTGCCATCGGCGCCCATGGTTATCTTAGCCATATCTTATAAGTATTTTTTCCTTTTAGCGCCGCGAAACTACGAAAAAGTAAGTGGCCTGGTCTGTAAAATTCAGAGTTAATCTTGCTAAAATCGTTTTAATGAACATATATGACACAAGGACTGAAAATCCTTGTGTCGCCGGTTCGATCCCGGCTCACACCACCAGCTAAATCAAGCCTTCCAGGTCTAAAGCCTCGGAAGGCTTTTTCTTTGGGTCGAACATAGGTCGAACAATTCAGTCTCAACGTCCGCTCGGATAGCATTTGCCCATTTTTTATTAAATTCGTTACAAAGATTTTGAGGATTTTCGATTTCGCTATTTTTATATAATATATAAAGTGATTTAATCCAATTAGTTGGAAGCGAAAAAATCACCGATTCAACTTTAAGTTTCGATAAAATTGTAGTAATGTTAAATAATAAGGGCAGTGTTACAAAAAGCCGCGTTGAAAAGTTGACGCCGGAGCAGGAAAAATACAATTCCTTTCTGTCAATGATTTTATCGGATAGGCTTTTTGAAACTGGTACGGCGTTAAACAAAACGCTCGTGAAAGAGTTTGGTGTTACCGACTCCTACGCGAGAGTCATTTTGAAAAGAGCAACCGACAGCAATGCAATCGAATCTTCGTGGCCATACACATTTGGGAAGAAGCAATACGTTTATCTTTCGAAAGGACAATATTTAAACGCCGAACGCGTAATGGATATTTGTCGTACTGCAAGGCCACCGATATTCAGGATTTTAAAATATATGTCAGAGAGGGGCGGCATAATATCGTATTACGAAGCCATGAAAATCGCTGCTACTCCGTTGGAAGAAAGTTCAACTAAAGTCAATTCGCTTGGTGACATTGTCAAGCTGCTAAAGAAATTAGACATCATTTCAGAGCTCAATTACAAGGGAGCAGATTTTCTTTACCTCAAGGATCACTACCCCGTGGAAACTGACTTGGACATCAATGCCGATTTAGCGCAGAGCTATTCCAATATGGTACTAGATTGTAGTTTACTCCCTGATATATTGCTATGGTTAAAAAAGGCAAATATTGTTAGTCAGGACGGATTCGTGTTCAGGAACAAGAATACTCCGTGGATTGGAATTAAGCACAACAATCTTCCCTGGGACGCGATTGGCTATACCAAGACAACAGGCATCAATGATGTTGTCGCAGCAAACGCCAAGACGAAAGAGCAGCAAACGTTAGTTGTTGTAGATACTGTTCTTTATGAAGACTACGATCATATACATCTAGATGGCTTTTTTAGTCGAGTTCGAATAAATATCAATGCGGTTAAGGGAAGAAATAGAAAAGTCCTTCCAATTATTATTTACAGGCGATGCTCTGCGCATGTCCTAAACCAAATAGCTAAATTAGGATTTCTTGCTTTTGACATCGGGTCAATATTCGGGTCAAAGATTTACCATGTATTGCGCAGCCTGTCAGACATTGAAGGCTCGCTGCATAAAGAGGGCACGGTTGAAGGTAGCATAACTGACATATTGTCGACTATCAGAAATTCCGGTCAAGAAGAAGCTCTGAAAGGATTAAAGGGCGCGTTGTTCGAATTATTGATGTACCCTCTTGTAAAAAGCATATACGGTAATGCAGCCATCGAGAGAAACGTGTCGTACAAGGAGACGGTAGATCAAAAGATAAACAACTACGAATTTGACTACATTGTTACCTCTGAAAATCCCAATGAGATTATCGTTATTGAATGCAAAGGATATAATTCGAAATCCTTTATTGATGCAGGCGACTCAACCAAAAAAAATACGCTGAGGTGGTTTTTTAGAAGAGGTCTTCCTTACCTCCAGCGAAAGCTCAAAGATAAAATATCCGAAGGTGCTTCCATAAAGGGCATTTTCTTTACAAGCGCAAACTTCACTCAGGATGGCCACGCGCTGCTAGCTAAGCTAAATGCAGGAAGCTTTAAATCGCTAAACCTTAATACTGGGTATGATAGATCAGCCTTAATGCAACTCCTGAAGGACTATGGCTTCAAAAGTGAGATCGCAACAATCGAACGGTTCTATACGACTGACGTCGATTTAGACGAAGGAAACGAGGCATTTTAGTCTTGCATTGACAGTTATAGTTGAATATTATTTCGATTTTGAGCGAAATTGCTATAAATTCAACAATTCAACAATGTATTAAATGTATCTATCACTACTCAAACTTTGGAATTTTCGCAAGTACGGAGCGGCCGGTAATATCGACTTGGACAGCCCGCACGTTGAGCTGCCTTTAAAAAATGGATTGAACTTATTGGTTGGCGAGAATGACTCCGGAAAAACCGCCATCGTCGACGCTATCAAGATTGTTCTTCAAACCCATAGCAATGAATGGATAAGGATAGAGCATGAAGATTTTTTTGACAATTCAACCTCATTTCGAATAGAATGTCATTTCGAAGGCCTGAGCGATGAAGAAGCAAAAAACTTTGTAGAGTGGCTATCATGGAAGGGAACGGGCGCAGACGCGAAACCGCTATTGATTGTCTCGATGACGGTAAACCGAACAGCCGATCGAATTTTGCCAACTGAACTACGAGCCGGCCCAAAAGAGGAGAACTATCCGTTAAGCGCCGAAGCCAGGGCGTATTTGCGAGCAACTTATCTTCGCCCCTTGCGAGATGCCAAAGCTGAATTGATACCAAAAAGAAATTCAAGGCTATCCCAAATTTTGCTTTCTCATTCGGCTTTTCAACCTACTGGAGGCGGAGAACATAGTTTCGTGGTTGCTGTTAATGAACTCAACAAGGGTATACTTGGATATTTTACAGGGAAGGACAAAGATGGAAATGAACTTCCACCTGAAAACAGGCAAGGCATTTCAATAAAAGATACTATCGATAGCTATCTTGAAAAGTTTGCAAGTAAAAAGTCAAAGTTTGAGATGAACGGTACAAATCTGCGTAGCGTTCTTGAGTCTCTTTGTCTGTTATTTGAAAACGAACTCAATCTGGGTCTGGGCAGTCATAATCTTTTATGTATCGCTTCCGAACTTCTGCACTTGCAAAAAAGCGACTGGACGGGGTTGCGCTTGGCTTTAATTGAGGAAATTGAGGCTCACCTTCACCCACAAGTCCAAATGCAGGTTGTAGACACCCTCCAAAAGGTTGCTATCAGCGATGGCATACAGCTTATTTTGACCACGCATAGCCCAAATATTGCATCGAAAATCCCATTGGAAAATCTGATTCTCTGCCAGGATAAAAAGACTTTCCCGATGGGTAAAGCTTTCACAAAATTGCGCGAAACAGACTACAAATTTTTGGAGCGGTTTTTAGACGTAACGAAAGCGAACATGTTTTTTGCCAAAGGGGTGATTGTGGTGGAAGGTTGGGCGGAAGAACAACTGATACCGGCCTTTGCCCAAAAAATCGGTATAAGCCTGACTGAAAAAGGAATATCAATAGTAAACGTTGGAAGTACCGCTTTTCTAAGATATTCGAGAATATTTTTGCGCCCGGTGGGTTCTACGATTTCAATTCCCGTATCCGTAATTAACGATGTCGACATCAAACCGTACGAAAGTGGCATCATGAAAACAATAGAAGAAGAAGGTGCACAACGAGAGATACGTAAGACGGCCGCCGAAATTCATGCAGAAGTCGCTGCCGCCATTACTGTAAAAACGGCCAAGTTCACAGATCAAAATGTGAGGGGATTTATTTCCCATTTTTGGACACTTGAATATTGCATCGCGAAATCCGTCAAGCTTAGAAAACTGTTTTATAAATCCGTTTTGATGGCATTGAAGGAGGAAAAGGAAGACGCGGGTGTAGCTAATTTAGCTCCGTATGACGAAGCAATTCGGCAAATAGATACCTATTTCAATAATTGGGAAGATTCTGCAGATGAAATTGCGTATATGATAATGAATCACATTATTACCGGGGAAAATAACATCGGCATAGCTAAGCAAGCAATTTCAAAAGCGATTATCGCCCAAATATTCGCAAGTAACTTAGTGGCGGATGCCACGATTACCGACCTAAATACCGAACCGTCTATTGCTTACCTTCTAAATGCGATTACTTATGCTGCAACCCGTATCTGACGAGGAAATCGCATTTGCTGAAGGTATCCTATTGCCTCCTGGCCGGCACTTCGACGATGAAAGAATACAGTTTATTAAAAATCTTACAACTTGCGATTTGCAAGCCGTGCCAGGAAGCGGCAAGACGACTATTCTACTTGCTAAATTGCTGATTTTGGAAAAGCGACTGCCGCTCGAATCAGGTCAAGGCGTTGTGGTAATCTCGCACACTAATACAGCGGTCGACGAAATTAAGGCGCGATTGAAACCGTACTGCACCAAAATTTTTACCTATCCAAATTTCATCGGTACAATTCAGACCTTCGTTGATGACTATCTAGCCATACCCTACTACATTTCAAAACACGGCCATAGGCCTGTTCGAATTGATAATGAAATTTATGCCGAGAGGATTTCCCGCTATAGATTACACCCTACGGCTGCCGGATGGGTAAATAGACGACAAGATCCTACTCAATTCCTAAATGACTTGCGATTCAACAGCAATGATGATTTAGTGCTGGGTATGTCGGGAGGTAATATTGGCGTGGGTAATGCAACGCCCACTTATCAAAATCTGCTGCGCTTAAAAAACTTCTTAATGGAGAGTGGGTACCTCCATTTTGATGATGCGTATTATTTAGCGAACAAGTACATTATCGAATACCCGAAAGCAGTAGAATTAATAAGGAAGAGATTTTTATGCGTTTTCGTTGATGAAATGCAGGATATGGAACCCCACCAATATAATATCCTTGAAACATTATTCGCCGGAGGAGCCGGTGAAAATATCTATCAACGAATTGGCGACCGGAACCAAGCCATCTACAACGGCTTTTCGACGCAGGAGACGAATTGGCAAGATAGAGCCAATGTCCTGAACCTAAATGGCAGTCATCGACTCTCACCCAGAACGGCAGCGGTTGTTCAACCATTTGGCGTATTTGCTAACAATCCAATACTCGGCTTATACGGTTCACAACTTCAACCACATCTTTTAGTTTTCGACACGGGGCGCGCCCGAAATGTTCTACCCCGCTTTGGCGATCTTGTTGCTGGCTACATCGCAGATGGAACGATAGCAGCGGACTATAAATACCCTGTTAAAGCCATCGGTTGGGTCGGCAAATCATCGGAGGGCGGTCAGAGCCTATTTATTCCAGACTATTACGAGCCTTATAGCAAAGACAACAAAGCGATAAAAATTGATCACCATAACATCATTAGCTATTTGGTATTTAGTGATCCAAATTCCTGCACCCTTCATAATGTACGACAGAATATCCTAAATGCGATTTTGCGGATTTTACGGGAGGAGGGGATAAAGGCTAATGTAAGAGATTATACGAAGACTTCATTTACAAAAGACCTTCGAGAATCCCACGATGCACTATACAATCAGTTAAATATGAAACTATACCGCTGGTCCATTGGTATCATAAAAGGTGAAGTAAATAACGTTCATGTCGATATTCAGGCATTCCTACCTGGTTTCCTCTTAAATTGGAAACAGCATGAGAGATTGAGTCCTGGATCGGTAGAATTTTTAACTAGCGCTGATATTGGCGTGCAAGAAGGGGCGCAAGAACTGCCGACAAATTTCTACAGACATGGAGATTTAAACATTGAGGTTACGACTGTTCACTCGGTCAAGGGACAAACGCATACTGCAACTCTTTATATGGAGACAAAATTTCACAATTATGAAAGTGAGAAATGCCTTAATCAATTGCTAGGTCAGTCTGCACTCAACATAGCAGGACAACGCGCCAGAGCGGCGTCTAAACTCATGTACGTAGGCCTGTCCAGACCGACCGATTTACTTTGCCTGGCTATTGCAAGGGAAAGAATTGAAGCTCATCTGCCAGCTTTAGAAGGGTTGGGATGGCGGATAGTTAATGTCAACTAAGAGCATTTCATCCGCAGGGACTTTACTTGAAGTTTCTTTCCCGATATTCCCCCCGCTCCCGCAAGTCTGTGACTTGTGGTACTAAATAATGGCAGTTTGCAACTGCCCTAAAATTATTTTCCCCCGCCTTGATCCTCAACTCCTTAATTACAAAATCAAGGGTATCATACCCCAAAATAAAGGGTATCATAAAACAAAAATTTCCCCATCATGTTTCCGCATCAGAACTTTGTGAGTAAAGTTCCCTCTGCGCCTGGCTTTGCGCACAAGCGAGAGGGGATTTAGGGGTGTGTAAAAGCTGAGCCCGGCAGCCAAAGCTTAATTATGCGTCCCGCCCAACTCCCAACTCCCATCTTTATTTTCAACTTAGCGTCGCGATCTCATGAGTGCCATTGAATATCATTTACGCGGCGAATAAAGAGAGGTGGATCGCTCAAATAGATGTGTTTCCATTGAAAAGGAGCGAGACTGCCTGTCCCGATGCATATCGGGAGGGTGATAACGTTCTTTGACATCGCTGTAAACCCAATGCCCGGTGGCAATGCACAAATCGGGCCCGCCCGGCAGAGCCTATCAGGCGTAGTCGGGCCCGCCCGGCAGAGCCTATCAGGCGAAGTCGGGCCTGCCCGGCAGAGCCCATCGGGCGAGGTCGGGCATGATCGGGCATCGGGCATTTTGATAATAGATACATTATCAATGGTTTACCAAAGATCTATGCCCGATATTATTTTTATGCCCGGTCGCCTGCCCGGCTCTTTCGAGACGGGGGCATGTGTGCAAATCCATTTTAAGACGAGGCAACCGGAAGAGATTCGGCAAAAACCAGAAGTAAATCAGAAGTGCCGGCCACGGGTTATTTCCTGCCAACCGGAAATAACAGGAAATAATAATTCCCTTGATATGGACTGACTACCAGTGCTTTAGGAGCCTCCCATTGTGCAGATAGGAAATAACTCTTGAGCCGCAAAACAGGAAATAACTTCCGGCTCAGGAAAAGACTTTTAAGAAGTCGCTGTTAAAAGGTTGATCAGCCTGGTCTTAAACCTTACCGCCACAATAAGTGCGGCGATGCCGGTAAAGAAAATGATGCGGCCAAAAGTGCGGGTGTCTTTATCGAATTCGTAATATCGCTCACCATTCAGGCCATTGCGTTTGCTGTAGCCGTAATGATGGCCGGCAACAATGCCTATTAGGCCACCAAGGAAGGCGAGGAGAAAGAAGATGAAAAGATGCATACGCTCGCCCCGTTCTTCATGCACCAATGGCGGAGTTTCCTTAGCGGCTTTGAGTCGTTTACTTTCGTCCAGTGGCGCAAGGTCCACGCCGCGTCGTTGCAGTTCGGCCTTCGCAGCTTCAAAAAAGCCATCCTGGTATTTTTTAGGAAAGAGATAGATATCTGTTAGCTCGGCATCGGTCTTCTCCGCTGCCAGTGCGCTGAAATCGAGATCCATAATAGAAGTTTGCGGTTTGTTCGTGTTAAGATAGGAAATAACAAACAAAAAAAGACTGCCGGAAAGCAGTCTTCTGTACCATGGTATGGGTAGTCCTTTTACTTTAGTGGCCGCGAAGTCCCTCGGGTTCTCCCTCATCGTCGAGCTGCATGTCCGTTCCTGTTTTTTTGTAGGTGCTCAGGGTATAGCAAAGTAACACCAGGGCAAGCACTAACAGCGAAAGGAATTGCGATGGGCTGAATGGCAGATGCTTACTGATAATGCCTCTTTCGTCATTACGCAGGTACTCTATAAAAAAGCGGAATACTGCATAGGCAAGCATATAGAGCAGGAAAGCGTTTCGCGGCTTAAACGACGACAGCAATGCACAAAGTACCAACGCAAACAGGGCCTCATAAAGCTGGGTGGGATGTATTGGCAAGCTGGTATGATAGTGCTGCCAGGGCAGGCTGCCCGTCGGAAAACAAACGCCTGTGAAGGACCCGGTGGGCTTGCCAAAACAGCAGCCCGCAAAAAAGCAACCCAGCCTGCCGAAAAAATGTGCTATGGCAAATGAAGGAGTGAGCAAATTGAAGGTGGGCAGCACCGGCATATTGCTCATTTTAATGCAGATGGCAAGGCAGGCCATACCGCCTATCATGCCGCCCATCAGGGTAAGCCCGCCTTTACCGGAAAATAGCGGCAACCTTTGTGTGAATGCGTCAAAAAGATAGGCACAGCTGAAGCCTGTTATAATGGTAACTAAAACGGCCATATACAGCATACCCATCTGCCTTTCGCTAAGGTGGTTGATGCGGCTGTTATACTGCAGCAAAAGCATAGCGCATACGATACCGATACCTATGCACAGGTTGTAGACAGGGATGTGGCAATAGCTGCCTATGTTTATAAAAGGATACATAAAAAAATAAAGGGGCAGCGAGGCCCCTCCTAATATGAAGAATGACGGACCTGCGGCCTAAACGGCAACACGGTTCTTTTGTGAGAGCGCAATAGCGCCGCCAATAATGAACAGCGTACCAGGTATCAGCGCCATCATATTCAGCGATACAAGGTTGATGAGCGACAGCAGCCCTGCAATTAGCATCATAAGCCCCCAGGTGCCGGGTTTTCTCTTATACAGGAATGCGGCAATAAAGCCCAGTATAGCGCCGATTAGCCCTATCCACATAAAGGTATTGCCGGTGCTTGCTGCCTCTTCCTTAGTGGTATTGCTTGCCATTGAGCTGATCCCCGCAGCGCATGCGCCCGAGCACACGGCCGAAGGCAGGCCGATGACGCCGCCGATGATGCCTAATATCATAGGAGCACTCGAAATAGGTTTTTGTTCCATGTTCTTTTTTGTTTTTTTAATAATGATAAAATCAGGTGGTAAAATAGTAAGCGTCCTTCTAATGCACAAGCCCCTGCATCCGGCCGGGACTATAAATGTGGATATCTTATCGCTGAATCGACCAAATTTTACGATATCACTTTGTAAATACCTCCTTACCGGGCTAAACAAAAAAAGACTGCTGGAAAGCAGTCTTCTGTACCATGGTATTGTTTAGTCTGTCTCTTTTAGCAGCCGCCGCGGTCCACTAGTTTGGCTTTGTGGTCCTTCACCTCTATCGCCCAGTTGCCCAGGCTTATGCGCACGTTCACGGGCTTGCCGTTCTTTAAAGCAGGTTTGAAGTTGAGCGGCGCCGCGATAGCTTCGGCCAGCTTTTGGTTGATGTTTTGTACCAGGCCTTTGTCCAGCTTGGGCTGATGCTCTTCAGGGCTCATATATATCTCCAGGCCACGCGGCTCGTAATAGGCCAGCTTGCCGGCAGCGCTCACCACCATGCGGTCGATATTATAGATGTAGGTGCCGTTCTCCAGTTTGTTCAGCTCGGGCCTCAGCCTGGCAAAGAGGTATTCGTCAAGGCTGCGGGTAGGGGCGTCGAAGGTAGGCGCGGTGTAGTCGGTTTCGCCGCTGGCCAGCCAGTATTGGGTCTCTTTGCCATAGATGGCTTCGCCATTCAGGGCCACGGGCACCTGCTCTGAGGGCACGTATATCATTTTGTCCATGTTGCTGCGCCTGTCGAAAACGCTTACCGAATCTGGTGCAACCATCAAAGGGAACATCGCGCGTTGCTTAGCCACTTTTTCGCGTGCCTCAAAAGGGATCACTTTGAGATCTCCGAATGTGATCTCGTTGCCCTTAAAACGAAGTGTTTTGTTTTTTCCGGGGTCATTGCCGGGGAAACCGACAGCAGTGCAGCAGACCAGGAGGCCGGCCGCGAGGGGCAGCGCAGCAAGGTACTTCAGCAGCCGGGGACGGGTACTTTTTGCTTTCGTAAGCATGAGGATACGTTTTTTGATTGGTGAGTAATGTAAAGAGAGTGCAAGTAGTGGAGCGGCCTGTAGCATGTTCTGCTCGAGCAGGAATGCGCCGTAGCTGTTAGCGTCGGTGGCCACTTCATCGGCCTGGAACTCGTGCAGCATGCGCAGGCGTTTGTAATAGATATGCGGCAGCGGGTGAAACCAAAACGCAATGCGCAGCAGGATAAGCAATAGGTTGTCGACAGAGTGGAGGCGCCGTGCGTGCTCACGCTCGTGCGCCACGATCAGTTGCCATTGGGCATCGTTGTAAGTGGCGCGGCCGGCTACGAACAGGAGGTTGAAGAAGGAAAAGGGACTATGCTCCTTGCCCGTTTCGATCAGGGTACCTGAAGATTCAACAGACTTGTGGCCATTTTTGTAAAGGTGGAAGAGCAAGATCGCTTCCCGCATCAATAATGCAAGTCCTGTTACCACACCCGCCAGGTATAGCGACCAAAGAATAAGGCTGGTGTAGCTAGCCGACTCAGTTACGCTTATTGCATGCGTTGGCGCAGTTGATACCTGGATGGTATTCCTGAACTGGTAAACATGCTTTACAGGGCTGAGGAACGTTGCGTCGTTAGCCGGCATAAGGCTATCAAGGTGGAGCAATGGTAACAACAATCCCGCTGCGAGGCTACCCAGCAGGTACATCCTGTTGTAGCGGTGGAAGCTCTCTTTACGCAACAGCAACTCGTAAAACAGCAGGCAAGCCAGCCATATGATAGTCGTGTTGATGAGATACTGCAGCATAAGCTATCCGTTTATTGTAACGTAAAGATACGTTACAAAACGTAAAAACCAAATTTTATTTTGACTGTAGCTATTCTTTAACAAATCGAGTAACTACACCACTATTAAAGCGGATAAAGTAAAGGCCTTGTGACAATGCGGAGATATCGATAGTGGTGTTGGAGCCCACAGCAAATTCCCTGCATAGCAGGCCTGTGGCGCTGTAGATCCTTGCTTGCTGCTTGTGTAAATTGCCCGCCAGGATAGTTATCGTATTGCCGGCAGGATTAGGGTAGAGCGTGATGGTGGTATTCTGTTGTACAGCAGCAACCGATAAGGTGCTGCAAAGCGAATCCACGTAAGCATCTTGCGTACCTACCAGCCAGGTACTAAGGCTGTCGAAAGCTACGGTGCGTGCAGCTACCTGTATGCTGTCAGCATCAGCCACCGGCAGCCCGCCATTGTAGTTGATGCCCGACGGGTCTTTGCGAAAAATAGTAGCATAAAATGCACAAGCTACAGCATAAGAGCCCGCGGGGGTAGGGTGGCTCTCATCGGCCTGGTAAAGCTCTATGGCAGGGTAGTGGTGGCGAATGTAGTGCCGCACCGGTCCGGCGGGCGCAACCTCCGCGCGAAACACGTTCGCCATTTTAAGGTAGTTGCCCCTTATGGTACTGTCCATTACCTCGTAGCCGCAAAACAGCGGGTAGTTGACACAGTCGGTAGTGTCGCCGTATTTATAGCCCCATGTCATGTAGAACATGGTCTCGCCGCAGGGGTTGAAGCGGTGCACCAGGCTATCGAGTTTGCGCGCGTAGGGGAAGGGTGAAAGCTCGGGCGTATCGGTAACCAGTTCAGCACTTTGTCCCTGTATCACCACCCTGTCCCAGCCACCGAGCATGATCTTGTTAAGCGACGCCGTGTCCACTGAGTGGTTGCCGATGGTGTATCCGCCCACTGTGTGGCTGTCGAAGATTAAAGTATCGCCATTGGCCGCAGCAAGGTTAGCCAGTAGCTGCGGCATGTCATTGTAGTAGGTATAGCTGTTGCCAAGGAAGAGCACTCGTTTGGTAGTGGCATGGCCCAAAGCGGCAATGAGCAGCAGAAAATATATGGAGTATAATTTTTTCATACTTATTGAGAAGATAAAGTACCTGGTAAGACGTGTATGGCAGCCCTGTAGTTGGGTAGGTTTTGTTGGCAACATTTTGTTATACGGTGCAAATAGTTGCAATCCATGAAGTCAAGACCATTCATTTATATATCGCTGGTTGTGGATATATGCATTGCTGCATCCAAGTTTGTAGCTGCTGCATTCACAGGTAGTTCCTCTATGATATCCGAGGGCATCCACTCGGTTATAGACGCCATCAGCCAGCTGTTGCTGATATGGGGCATTCGTATCAGCCGCAAGCGCCCTGATGACCGTCGGCCCTTCGGCTATGGGCGCGAACTCTATTTCTGGTCGTTTATCGTGTCGCTGGTCATCTTTGTTATGGGTGGCTGTATCTCATTTTACGAGGGCTTGCTGCGGTTCAAAAAGCCGGAATTTAGCGGGAACCCTTATTGGAGCTACGGGATACTAAGTATCGCCTTCATTTTTACCGCTATATCCATGGTGAGCGCCTTAAGGGCCTTCAACAAGCAGCGCCGCGATGGCGATGGCTTCTGGCATGCGGTGACGGAGAGCAAAGATCCCTCGGTCTTCATCGTGCTGCTGGGCGACATCGGCGATATGGCCGGTCTCACAGTGGCCTTCTTCGGTGTATTCCTGGGCCGTTATTTCAAAGACCCGCATTACGACGGTGCCGCCTCTATGGTAATAGGCGCCATCCTCATTGCCATCTCTTACGTGCTGATACGGGAGAGTAAGAGCCTGCTGATGGGCGAGCCTACCAGCAGGAAGCTCATCCGCAAGGTACTGGCCCTCGCCGAGGCCGATGAAGCAGTGGTAAAGATCAAAAAGCAGTACAATATTTACCTGGCCCCGGAAGAGATCGTGTTGCAGCTCAATACAGTTTTTAAACCCGGTTTAAAGACCGAAGAGATAACCGCAGCCGTCGAGCGCATCACCAAAAAGATACAGGAACAGTTCCCTCGCTTCAGGCAGATATTCATAGAGCCGGTGCGCAGGTAGCCTGTCGCAGCGCTGGCACAATTATTTAAATATTAAGCCAAACATTGCTAACCTTTAAATTACATACTTATGGACGACAAGAGCAAACGCGGTCCGCAGGACAGGAGCCGGATCAATGTGAATGAAGATTATGAACTGCGTTATTGGTGCGGCGGTTTCAACGTGTCAGAAGAAGAGCTTAAAAAAGCTGTTGCCAAAGCCGGTCCTTCTGTTGAAGCTGTGGAAAGGCAGCTGAAAAGCGGCCGCTAAACCGATCTCAGAAATGGCCCGCGACGCGGGCCATTTTAAATGCCTGCTGTAAGGTGACTCCCGTCAATACACGCATTGACGATCGTCATTCCTGTTCCATTATTCCTGCATTAGCTTCATGCAAAATCTAGAGCAATGAGAAACGATCATGAACTGCAGCAGGCTATAGTTAGCGAACTGGAGCGTATACCCCACTACGCAGCATCGAGAGTAGATGTAACGGTGCACAGGGGAGTGGCGGCACTGCGGGGCTACGTTAAGAACTTCAGCGACAAAGTAGAGGCCGTGGAGACAGCCAAATTGGTGAATGGTATCCGCTCGGTGAGTGATGATATTGAAGTAGACCCCGGCGGTAAGGCCGGCAGCCACGATACAGCTTACGACCTGGGTGGCGGCAGCGATGGCGGGGCGAGCGAATAGCCTTCATTTCTATTCTGTACCTTGTCTCGGGCGCATTGGATAACCGCAACGCGCTGCCTTCCCGTCCTCATTTCCACCATTCAGAAAAATATCGTATATTTGCAGCGACATTGGCTTTTGCCACCGCATTTCTGAATTTGCATTCTTCTCAGTTTCGCTTTTACAGCAGCCAAAATTTTTAACCATTAAGATATAGCATTCAAATATTTGCCGGGCATTTTATTGTCCGCAGCTCTATCAAAACCATTTTAAACAATGACATTTAAGGAACTTAACATCATAGCTCCCATATTGCAGGCCCTGGAGGCACAGCAATATACCCACCCCACACCTATACAGCAGCAGGCCATACCGCACATAGCCGCTGGCCGCGATCTGTTGGGCTGCGCACAAACCGGCACCGGCAAAACGGCAGCCTTTGCCATACCCATATTGCAACTGCTCAACAGCAGGCCTGCCAAGGCCCCTAATGCCATCCGCACCCTCATACTCACCCCAACGCGCGAACTTGCCCTCCAGATCGATGAGAGCTTTGCAGCCTATGGCAGCAAGCTCCGCATCAGGCATACAGCCATCTTTGGTGGCGTGCCGCAAGGCAGGCAGGTGGAGACACTGAAGCGCGGCGTGGATGTGCTCATAGCCACCCCCGGTCGCCTGCTCGACCTGATGGGGCAGCGTTTCATCAACATCGGCAATATCGAGATCTTCGTGCTCGACGAGGCCGATCGCATGCTGGACATGGGCTTCGTGCACGATGTAAAAAAAGTAGTGGCCAAACTGCCTGCAAAGCGGCAAACACTCTTCTTCTCGGCCACTATGCCACCCGAGATACAAGCCCTGGCCAATACCATCCTCGTCGATCCTGCAGAGGTGAAGGTGACGCCCGTATCCTCCACCGCAAAGACGGTGCAGCAGTCGCTCTACTTTGTGGATAAGAAGCAGAAGAAGGACCTCCTTATTCATATACTCCGCGACCCGGCCATATCCCGTTCCCTGGTGTTCACGCGCACCAAGCATGGCGCGGATAAGCTGGTGAAAGACCTGCATAAGAGCGGCATCAACGCGGCAGCCATACACGGCAACAAGTCGCAGTCGGCAAGGCAGCGTGCCCTAAGTGATTTTAAGAACAGCAGCATACGCGTACTTGTGGCTACTGATATTGCCGCCCGCGGCATCGATATCGATGAGTTGCCTTATGTGATCAACTACGAGTTGCCCGAAGTGCCCGAAACCTATGTGCACCGTATTGGCCGCACAGGCAGGGCCGGCGCCAGCGGCATCGCCATATCTTTTTGCGATGCCGAAGAGATGGCCGACCTGCGTGGCATACAGAAGCTGATAGGCTTTAATGTGCCTGTGGTGAGCGAGCATCCATTTTTGCCGACGCATGCCACCACCGAAAAGCAAAAGACCGGCAATGCCATTCAGCACATCCACGGGCGGCAACATACGCCGCAAAGGCAAGGGCAGAAAAACAACACTGAAGGCAGAAAGCAAAGCCCCAACCAGGTGAAGCCACAAAGGCCGCAGCAACACCAGGAAAGGCCCGCCCGGCATGGTGCCGACCGCAGGGAGCAACACAACAGGCCGAAAAGACAGGGAGAAACGCGCGGCGCCGAAGGGAAAAAGCAAACATCCAACAACGTGCAGGTGCAAAGACCGCAGCAACAGCGGGAAACATCATCCGGGAATGATGCGGATCTAAGCTGGTAGCCGTCGGCTAACCGGATAAAGGGTTTCGCATGCGCTAAAGCGCCTTTTACTAACCCGATGGTCCAGCATCCCGGCATTTGAACTAATCTTGCAGGAGGTGGAAATATGATGACCATACTCCCCCGAAAGCTAACCCAAAATCAGCCGCAGCAATGCGGCTTTTTTATAGTTCTACTGCCATCATACGCATCTTTTCTTTAGCCATCACCATGGCATACACCTTGTCAATGAACAGTGATGTATCGAGCGTGCGGATGATGTTGGTTTCGCTGAAGAGGCGCTCATAACTGCGGTCGGTATACATGAGCCTGATGTTGAACTTGCGCTGCAGCCAGAACGGCAGTACCGTCATGCCGGGATTTACCGTGCAGGTAATAGTGTGCAGGTCGTCGTTGGCGTCGATGGTGTAAGCGATGGTGATGTTAAGCTCCTGGCCGGTGCTGTTTAACGTATAAGGTACGATGATTACCTTTTGCATGTACTGAGGTTTTGAACGGTTAAGAAACGTCAAAAAGCGGTTAGCTGCAGGCTGAAGAGAAGGATGCTACGATGCAGATCAGTATTGCAAAAAAAGAGCCTTTGATTTAATTAAAGGTAAGCTTATTGCAGCATACTGCCGCGTTTATTTTGCAGGCAACAGATCTTACTGATTTTAGCGCAGGGCGGCGTGCATTTTTACCGTATCATCAGCTTTTGGTACACTACGCGCGTCGTGCTCCGTAATTGAACCAGGTATATACCGGCAGCCAGGTCGTGTATATCGCACTGCAGCTTCATATTTCCACTGTTATGGCCGGTGAAGCTTAGCTGCTTTACGGACCTGCCCGCCAGGTCGGTCACTTCTATACCCCGCACCTCTTCACCTCCTAAGTTGCATTCTATTGTCACATAGCCGGTGGCGGGATTAGGATATATTTTTAGCAGCGCATCGTCTTGCAGTAGTTCCTGTGTTGCCAGCTTAGCCGACACTCTATACAGCTCAAACCCTGTACTGGTAGTATCATATTCCATACCGAAAAAGATACTGGTATCAACCACGGCAATAAGCGAAGGTATCTCTGCACACAGGTTATAGTTCCTGGCCGTAGCATTCGGGTAGCCGATGTAGTGCGTGCCGCCTGCCGTGCCGTCGCTGATCCATAAGTTGATGCGCCCCGTCGCGCTGTCCCAGGCTTTGAAGAAAAGCGTGTTGCCGGAAACTTTAAAGCCGCCGGGTAGCTTGCAGCTATTTACCATGCCCGGTGCAGAAAGGTCTTTCAGCACTGCTGTGCCGGCAGTAGTGCCGTCGCTCTGCCAGATCTCATTGGCATACAGTCCCGTGCCTTGTTTACCTATACTGCCGAAGTAGAGCTTGTTGTTGTATGCAGTGAAGCCCCTGCCGACCATGCTGTCTTTCAGCAGTTGGGTGCCGCCCGCTGTGCCGTCCGACTGCCATAGCGCGCTGTGCCCTACAAAATTTACATTATAGGTAGTGCCGTTGAAGTACACCTTCCCGTTCACCTGTGCTATGTCGGTCGAGCTTTCGAGGTTGTTATTCAGTACCAGGGTGCCTGCTGCGCTGCCGTCTGTTACGCAGAACCTGACCTGTGGCGGGTGATTCAGCGAGATGCTCATGCGCTCTGAGAAATATACCTTATTGCCAAAAGCCGAAAAGCCATCGATCGACGAGGTGTCGCCCATGGTGCCGTCCAGGTCGGCCAGCATGTGGGTGCCAGCAGCTGTGCCGTCGCTCACCCAGGGCTCCTCGCCCAGTGCACCGTCGTTGCCTGCAAAGATCACCTTGCCCGCTATGGTCGCGATATTGTCCGCCGCACCATCGGCGCCGGCCGCAGTGTTAACGTCTTTTACCATTTGTGTGCCTGCGGCTGTGCCATCGCTCACCCAGAGCTCGCTGCCGTGCACGCTGTCGTCGGCCACGAAGTAGAGCTTGTTGTTCATCGTCACTATGTTGCCGTACATGCTGCTGAAGGCTCCCGGGTAGATATCCTTTACCATCTGCGTGCCGGGTGTGGTGCCGTCCGTCACCCAGAGTTCCTTGCCATGCACTGTATCTGCGGCTATAAAGTAGGCTTTGCCATTGCATATGGCGAAGCTCTTCGGCTCTATATAGTTCGGGAAGGCCTTCACCAGTTGTGTTCCCGCAGGGCTGCCGTCGCTTATCCATAGCTGGGCGGGATAAGCCGAGAAAAGCAGTTGGTGGTTGTAAACGATATACTCGCCGAAGCTGGAATTGGAGTTGCCGGCTGTGATGTTAGCAATAAGCTGTGGCACCTGGCAAAAGCCGGTGAGCGAAAATAATACTGCGATGATGAGCAATGCTGACCTCATGTAATGGGAATTTGTCTGGTTATAATGACGTAAACATAGGTTATTCTGTTAGTATGACCGGCTATTTTCTCATTTGGTATTTGTCGCGCAGGCCAAGGTGCTTTTTCCTGCGAAAGTCGAGCGCGTTAATGCGTTATCAATATTTGCTTCATTGCATATTTTTCGTGGGTGCTGTAACGCAGTATGTATGGGCCGGGAGGCACGGATAAACTGATATCACATTTTGGACCGGACCCCTGTTGCCGAAAGACCCGTGTACCCGTAATGCTGCACACTTCGATCACATAATCATTGACTGGGGCGCTGCTGACAATACTAAATGTGCCGCCCGATGGGTTTGGAAAAACATTGATCAAATCATCGTTGCGCAGCTCGGGCACATGATCGCCAATGCCTGAATCGACTACTGCGATATTATCGATCATCCAGCCATCATGGGGAGCAACGACGCTGCCCGAGCGAAAGGTGAAACGGAACAATATGCTGTCGGCAGTAAAGTTGCTTGGGAAGGTATCGTTGGGTGGATAGCGGGATAATATCCAGTCCTTCATTCGAAGCTCCACGTAGGTCCAGGTATGGGCAGATGTATCGAGCCGGGGCTTGGGCGATATCCACTGAATATGGTAAACAGAATCCTCGGCCAGCATATCCACCCAATGAACGCCGCGGTCGCCCGACATTTCCAGTTTGCCCGATGCCAGGGCAGCCACATCGAGCTTGTAATAAAACTGCAGGCGCATCACCAGCACCCCCAGCAAGAAGTCGCGGGCATGGTAAAATGTAAAAGAACATGTGTCGTGCGATGGGTAGGTATTTACTGTATCGGTAAGGATAGCATTGGGTTGCGTATAGGCAGCATCGAAAACAGCTTTTTGCGGACGCCCCACCTGCCATAGGTTGCCGGGGTTGCTTGTGTCGATAAGGTAACCGTTCATAAAGTCGTTAGTGGCATGGGTATCGAAATCGAAGGCCCACTGCGCTTGTGCGGTACATGAAAACAAAAGGAGCAGGATGGCGGCGAGTTTTTTCATAAGAGCGGTTTTGAGTATAGACGGGCGTTTGGGGCTTTGTGTTGGAAGACTGGTGTTTCGCAAATCTGGAGATTGGCTACCTATCCGACGTAGTCGGAGACTACGCCGGGCGGGGGAGTAATTTATTTCGGCTGAATAGTATTCACTATAACATTATCAATTTTGGAAAATAAGTCGGGTCTAATTGCATTTTTCTCCACAATATTTTGCATATTTTCAATAAAAATATTGTAAACGGTATCTACAACTTTGTTGTTTTCAAAAATTCTAACTAAATCGTTTGTATTATACTTATTCTCGGGATTGGAATAGTGATATTTTAATTGGAAAAGCACATCAACAAGTGGCGATGTTTCCTCTGTTATTTCAGTTTCAGAAATTTCGACACTAGGTTTTTGAATGTTCTCTAAGGCTATTAATTTCTGCGCTAACTTAATATCGCTTAGATCCTCCTTGTTAAAGAGCGATGACATTAAATCAATGAAACTGATGGTCTTTGAATAATGATTAAAACTCGACTCAGCAATCGAAACGATATTCTGGTTAATTGCTGTGGGATTAAGTTTAAAATTCATTAGTGACAGTTTGTCGGCATATTTTGAGGGAGAATATATATACCAGTAGCAAAGGTTCTTGAATTTCTCTAATATTCTTTTACGAAAGCTGTAAAAGACATTATCCCATGTAATCAGAAATGCCTCATTAACAAAGCCGCTTTCGTCTGAATGATTTCTGCAATCGCTGAGATACATTATTGTCCTTACATCATTGTCCCTCGCATAGTATGATCTCGTCTTATCTAATTCTGATAATAGAATTTCATACTCCTTTTTGACAGCATGGTAGTTGTCATATAAAGGGTGATGGATTACGTTGATGTTTAAGAAGCTAAATATTTCTTCTAGTTGGTGGCTAACAGTTGTAATAAAGTTTTTATCACTAGGTTGAGGAGGTTCCAGACCCAGTAGGTCCTGTATGAAATCTTTAATTGAAAGATCCTTATCGTATTGGTTGTTTTGGAGCAAAAATTGATAATAGTTGAAAAAAATATTCCTTGACGAAACAGTGAATTTATCGAAAAATGACAGAGAGAAAAATCGCTCCAATTTAAGTGCATCAAGAAGGTGGCTTGCCACTTCCTCAATATAGTCTCTTGTAGTATTCAATTTAACCCGGTTACTATATTCTTTTACAGTTTCGTAAAGTTGTTTGACGCTTTGGTACGCAAGATCCCCATATTCAGATGTTTTGTATTGTAAGCAAATCAACCGCAAAAGTACCTGGGTGTCTAAAACGATTTTTTGGGTCTTACTATTTATATAAGCATCTAGCTTATCTGAATGATATAATTTCGTAAATAATATTGAAGCACTTATTTTGTTTAAAAAGTCATTATTAGAACAGATTGCTAATAATTGTTTGGCAAGTTGCGTGGAAATAGTTTCATCGTTAATCGTTTGATCTAAATACTTGGTTAAGTCCGAAAAAATCTTTCGGATTGACATGGAAAATTGATTGTGGGATGTTGTAAGTTCTTCGAAATCCGTATTGTAATTTTCTTGGAAGGAGGAATATAAATATTCAACAATCTGGGTGCACTGGCCTTTCAAGCCGTAGCTCTCAAGTACTTTTTCCATTTCATCTTTTAGTAACGCTTCTTGTGAGCCAACAATATGCATAATGTCTCCTATTTCTCTTGATTTATCGTCAGAAAGCACAATGCCGCCGTTTTTTTCAGAGTTGCGTATTAAACCTTTAACTCTAAGCCTACTTATTTGGCCGCGTATAATATTTTCAACATTTTCCTTTGATAGCTGCTGGACTTTTATTGCGTCAATTAATTGTTGTTCGGATATACTGGGATTTTCATACAAATGACAGAAGATAAGGGAATGAATGAAGTGCATCTTTAATTCGCCTGTATCTTTTCCTACAGCCAATAGATCAAATAAGACTTTTGTTTGTTTATCAATGACTAGGAGGTCATCACCCTTTAGTTCGTATATTTTGTATATCGTGTCTTTTATACTTGGAAATTCATCTGATAACTCTGCTAAATCGTTCTGATCGTAAAAATCTAATTGAATATCGTATTGAACTCTTGCTATCCTTTTATACTCTCTTTTAGTCGAGCTACTTAGAGCGCTAGTTGTATAAAATTCAAGCGAGCTTTGATAATCATAATTTGCAACGTTTTGTTGCGCCTTAACTAAGTCACCTTTGATTTTTTTGTCCAGTCCGGTCTTCTGAACTGTAATTTGAATGTTTTTCCGAATTTCCTTTTTTTCTAGATATATCTCTAAATCAATTCCACCGTCATACGGACCATTTACTATTCGTACATCCTTTGCTTGATAGTACTCTTTGTTAAATGTTTTTACGAGCGTATTAAAATTATCCTCACTCAAGTGGCTAATTAATCCAGCGATTTCAGTTTTCAGGTATGCCATAATGTTGTGTTCCTGCAGCGAATTTATCACTCGGCATCGTATCTTTCTTAATATTTTGAGATAAATTATCCACATAATTCAAAACTTGTTTATGCCTTATTTTTGCTGATAGGCATCACAAAAAATCAACATCAATGAAATTCACGTTTTACGGTCATTCCTGTTTTGCTATCGAGGTAGCGGGTAAAAAGTTATTGTTCGATCCTTTTGTTACGGGCAACCCGCTGGCTAAGGATAAGATAGACATCAACAGCATAGAGGCCGACTATATACTGGTGAGTCACGGCCATGGCGACCATACCGGCGACCTGGTAGCTATCGCAAAGAACACCAAGGCCACGGTGATAACGGCCTACGAGATAGTGAACTGGCTGAATGCGCAGGGCATAGACCATGCACACCCGATGAACTTCGGGGCTTTCAATTTTGAGTTTGGTGAGGTGCGGTTCACGCCGGCCACGCACAGCAGCGCGCTGCCCGATGGCAGCTATGGCGGCAACCCGGGCGGTTTCCTCATCAAGACATCGGAAGGCAATATCTACTACACAGGCGATACCTGCCTCACCATGGACCTGCAACTGATACCGCGCTATGCGAAGCTGGACTTTGCCATCATGCCCATAGGCGGCAACTTCACCATGAACGTAAGCGATGCCATTATGGCTGCGGAAATGGTGCAGGCGAAGAAGGTAATTGGGGTTCACTTCGACAGCTTCGGCTATATCAAAATAGACCACGACAAGGCGAAAGCCGACTTCAAGGCTGCGGGCCTGGAGCTGGTGTTGCCGGAGATAGGGGCCTCTTTCGAGATTTAGTTGAGGGGGTTGATCAGGTTGATTGAGTTGAATGAGTTGATTAGGTTGAATACAGTCTTTTTTCTTAAAAAGTCCTTAATCAACTGGTCAACAAGTCAACGTAATCAACTGCAGTACGTAACTTATCCACCGGATTATGTAGATCGCGGTTAAATGAGTAATTTACAGCCTGTAAAGCCTTTTCAGGCTGATTGAGGATTTTTTATCAATTATAGACAATAGGAAAGTCCTGCCGTGTGGCGGGATGGGGTGATCATATATGGCGAAAGTAATAGCGATAGCGAACCAGAAGGGCGGTGTGGGCAAGACCACTACGGCCATCAACCTGGCGGCCAGCCTGGCGGTGCTGGAATACAAGACGCTGCTTGTGGATGCCGATCCGCAGGCCAACAGCACTACGGGTAACGGCTTTGACCTGAAAAATATTCAGCTGAGCCTCTACGACTGCATGGTGAACGAGACACCGGCCAGCCAGGTGATATTGGAGACGGAGACACCCAACCTGTACCTGCTGCCGAGCCACCTGGACCTGGTGGGTGCCGAGATAGAGCTGATACACCACCCCAACAGGGAGCATGTGATGCGCAAGGCGCTGGACGAGCAAAGAAAGAATTACGACTTTATCATCATAGACTGCTCGCCCTCACTGGGCCTGATAACGGTGAACGGCCTTACTGCTGCCGACAGCGTGATCATACCCGTACAGTGCGAGTACTTTGCGCTGGAGGGGCTTGGCAAGCTGCTGAACACGATCAAGATCGTGCAGACGCGCATCAATACCGAACTGCAGATAGAGGGCATATTGATGACGATGTATGACGGCCGCCTGAGGCTGAGCAACCAGGTGGTGGAAGAGATCAAGAACCACTTCGGCGACCTGGTGTTCAACACCATTGTGCACCGCAACACAAGGCTGGGCGAGGCGCCGAGCTTCGGCAAACCTGCCATACTGTATGACGCAGAGAGCACAGGCGCACTCAACTACCTGAACCTGGCAAAAGAGGTGCTGCAGAAAAACAACATGACCAAAATAAAGAACGAGGATAGAATATTTGAAACAGGAGAGCATGTCGCAGACCAATAAAAAACAGGCGCTGGGTAAGGGCATACGCGCCCTGCTGGACACGATAGACGAGGAGATAAAAACCACGGCTGAGGGTGTGCCCGCGGTGAGCGGCCAGAACCCGCCTGCAGTAACGCGTGTGCCGCTGGACCAGATAGTGGTGAACCCCAAGCAGCCCCGCCGCGACTTTGACGAGCAGGCGCTGAAGGAACTGAGCGAGAGCATCAGGCAGCACGATATCATACAGCCTGTAACGGTAGTAAAGACCAACAACAATAAGTATCAACTTATAAGCGGCGAACGCCGCTGGCGCGCCTCGAAGATGGCGGGCCTGAAAGATATACCTGCCTACGTGCGCACCGCCGACGACCAGCAAATGCTGGAGATGGCCCTGCTGGAAAACCTGCAGCGTGAGGATCTGAATGCTATGGAAATAAGCTTCAGCTACAAGCGCCTGATGGATGAGTGCGACATGACGCAGGAGCAAGTGGCAGAGCGCATGAACAAGGAGCGTAGCACGGTGGCCAACTACCTGCGCCTGCTAAAGCTGCCGCCGGACATACAGAAGTCGCTGCGCGATGGCGAGATAAGCATGGGCCACGCCCGCGCCATACTGGGCCTGGATATGGTGGACGAACAATTGTACGTGTTTCGCGAAACGGTAAAGAATGGCATGTCGGTAAGGCAGGTGGAGCAGATGGTAAAGGGTATGCAGGCCGCAGACAAAATGCACACACAAGGCAGCAATGCCCCCGCGGGACCCAAACTGCCACCGGCCTACAAGCGCATTGAGGACAACATGGCCTCGCACTTCAGCACCAAAGTGAAGCTGGACCGCAAGAAGAACGGAAAGGGCACCATCACCATAGAGTTTTACAACGACGAGGACCTGGAAAGGATCATGGATAAGATGAGCCTTTGATAATGTGCAAATGTGAGAATTTGGAAATGCCTGCCCGGCTGAAGGGCCGTTCGGACGGGTGCAAATTGAATGTGATAAATGCGACAATGTGATGGAATGGGGTCTTAACCTTAGCGTCTTTGCGACTTAGCGGTTAAATTTTTCATAACGCGAGCAAGAATTTTACCGCAAAGGCGCTGAGACGCAAAGACAGTTTATCGATGCAACAGAATTGGGAAAAGGAGGCGAAGGAACACCAGAAGGCCTATAAGCGCCTGCTGGAGCGAGGGGATAAGAACAAGATGCTAAAAGCACTGCCCGAACTGCATGAAGAAGCCTTCAGCAAGATAGACTGCCTGCAATGCGCCAACTGCTGCCGCAACTACTCCCCAAGATTTAAGAACCCCGACATAAAGCGCATAGCCAAAGTGCTGCGGATGAAGGAAGGGGAACTGGTGCAGCGCTACCTGCGCCTTGACGAGGACGGTGACTATGTTACCAAAAGCTCTCCCTGTCCTTTCCTGGCGGAGGACAATACCTGCAATATCTACGAGGACCGGCCGAGTGACTGCCGGCGCTATCCTTATACTGACGAGGATGTACTGCTGAAAAGGGTCGCGCTGACGCTGAAAAATGCCACCATTTGCCCGGCAACCTACGCCGTGCTGGAGCGCTTGCTGGAGCTGGAAGGGAAGTGATGGCCGCCTTAGAGTTTCTCAAGATCTATGTTGTTTACCTGCAGGAAATATTCGATCGAACAATGGTTGAGCCTGTCAGATCCGTCGAGCATCTCGGGGCAAAGCAATATGGTAACATTATTGCTGAAGGGAGAGATGGCTGTGTCGAAAGGTTTGTTATGGTCGGTCATATCCCGGAGCATCTGTTCGAAGTCTTTTTGATTGGCCGGGAGGATGAGGAATTCTTTGAGCGGTGAGGTAAATGGCTGCATGGTTATTCCTTTGTAAGCAGCGAGTTTTGCGATGGTGTTGTGGGCCTGCTGTAAATTCATTGGGGCGTCTATAATTTCTGCTGTAAAGGTTGAAATTCAGCGGGGTACGGCGAAATTTTTAGATTTCTTTAACAAGACATTTATAGCCTGTTAGCGAAGCGTTAAGAAAAAAGATCCGCACCGATTAATAGAAAAACCAGTGAGGAATCTTGTATGCTCTGGACTGATCGTCAGGCTACGTTGCCGAGTGCGTGGGACTCGAAAATGGTAGCGGGATCGATATCGTTTAGCTGGATGAACTGCTCGATGGAGCAGTGGTTAGGGGCGTCTTTGGCAAGCATATTCTCTGCACACGCCACAATGGTAAGCTTGTCGCGATAGGGCAGGATGGCAGCGTTGAAAGGCTTGCGGTTGTCGGTCATGTCTTTGAGCATTTTCTCAAAGTCGGACTGTGAGGCGGGGAGGATGAGAAAGTCTTTTACAGGACTAGTGAATGGTTGCATGGTGCGGCCTTTAAAGGCGCTTAATTTTTCTACGGCGGATTGAGCTTCTTCTAAATTCATGAAGAAGTTCCCGTCCGGAGAGAAGGATGGATACCCGATCATAAAGCGAAAAGTTTCTTTTTAAAGAAGAATAAATGCGATAAAAAAATCGTGCCAAAGGATGACCGAAATGACAAAATGACGCTGGTAATGAACCTAGTAAATATATACGCCGGCTGGGTTATAATTGCGGCGCATGGAGTCCATGATGTGTGCGGTATCGGCTGGCATAGCGTTCACGGGCATTACCACATCGTAGCTATTAGAGTCCTCGACGATGACCTCGGCCTGGTGACCGTAGCTGATCATGGTCTTAGCTCTTTTATCGGCTTTCTTGCGGGTGGTGAAGTTGTCGATAATTACCTTGAAGTGCAGCATACCGTCAGGAGTCTTCTGGATAGTGCCTACGGAGCTGTCTGCATTAGCAACAGAGTCGATCTTTGTTACGGTCGAGTCTTTCTTAGGTGCTGTGGCCGTGTCGGTCGGCGGCGCCATGGTTTGCACCTTATATGAGAGGCTGCGGTTCTTAACGAAGCGGATGGCGTAAATACCACCTACCACGGCCACCAAAATGAGGAATATCACCAGGAAAATGCGGTTCCAGTTAAGCTGGCGGCCCATACCACCGGGGTAGGATTGCTGCTGGGCTTGTTGGGCTTGGGGTATATATTCCCTGTGAGGAGGGTTGTATTGCTGCGGTTGCTGCTGCATCATCATCTCCTCCTCGGCGCGGCGCGATGTGCGGATGGCCTGGATGGGAGGCGGTGTGTATTGCAGGTGAGGGTCAGTGAGGAACTTCATCTTACCATCGACCTCGGTGAACTTGCCTATTGCAGGTATCACCACATCTTTACCCTGGGCGAGATCGGCCTTAGCCTGGGTGCTGTAGTCGCGCAAGGCATTGGAGGCCTTGGAGATGCTGATAAGCTCGTTGGTAGCGATGAAATTAGCCAGGTTATCGTCGATGGAGCCGGCGGAGGTGAGTACCACTTCGTAGCTGCCTGCCTGCAGGGCATCGCCGTTGAACGTGGCGGGTTTCTTTTTAAGCTCAAGATTGCCCAGGCCATGTATATAACACGCCTTGTTCTTCAATAAAAAGAGACCTATGTATTTTGCTACCTCCATATGCAATCGGGTGTAAGATAGTGATTAGGCTTTAAAGCAAAAAACAGCGACAGACCGATAATGATGCATTAAAATTTAACACGAAGACCGCCATAAATATTAATGCCATATGCCGGGTAGCCGAGCCAACGCTGATAGTTATTGCCGAGTATATTATTAACCTGTATAAAGGCCGAAAGCCTGCGAATGAAGAGGTATTCGGCGCCTGCCCCTATGTCTATGATATCATCGAGCTGGATATCATTCTTGTATTTGTCGATAGCGTGGATATTATCGAGGACCGATATGTAACCGTTGATGCTGAGTGTGGGGATGGGACGGAGAACAAAGTCGCCTTTGAATGTGGAGGTAGGTACATGCCAAACCTGCGCCTGTGTGCCGCCCGAATATTTGTACCATGCCGTGCTGAAGCCAACAGAGAAGCTATTGGACAGCAAGTAGCGAATGGAGGCCTGCAGGGAAACTGCATGCAGCGTATCGTAAACGATATAGAACTGCTTCATGTCGGCAGAATCGTTGAGGAAGAGGGGGAGGCTCTTGAACTGCCACCAGCTAAGCTTGCCTGTGAAGTAGATATGCTGACCGATATTGCTCTGGATGCCTGCGTAAACCTCATTGCTGTGCGACTGGTGCCAGTTGTAGATGTTAAACATGTAGGGGTTCTCCGTGGTGAGCTGCTCGAACGTATTGCGGGCTACAGAGCCAAGCCAACCTGCTTTAATGGCAAGCTGGGTTTTAGGTATCATGAAGCTCACGGCTATATCAGGCAAAAAGTAAGTTGATTCGCCGAAGGCCGGTGACAGGTATGCATGAGCACTGAAATACTGGTTTTGATATTGAATGCCGGGCGTGATACGGATCAGTTTGTTGGGGAAGGCGTAGACGCTCCCAACCTTGAACTGTGTGAAATCGCCGGACACCGCGAGGGAGAGGTGAAGGTTGTCGTTGATGTGGTAGGTACCGGGCAGGTTGAAACCGAAAGTGGTCTCTGACGCAGTGAACTTGTCGCCGTAATAAGATACATTAATAGCCGGTGTGTAATCGAATTTAGAATCGCCGTGTGCGGAGTTGTGCATATCCACATTCAGGCGAATGCCGGTGTAGACCTGTTTGAGCGAATCCGAATTAGCAAAAGTGAATGAGTCGTGGTCGTAGCCATAGAGGCCATAGCGGTTGCGCAATACGGAGAGGCCTGCGTGCCAGTCCATACGGCTGGTATGCATATAGCCATCTGCTTTAAGGCCGCTTAGTGACGTCTGCTGGCTGGCTATATTGCCTTTTTGCGACAGGTGGTGCAGGTGTATGGCTGAGCTGTAGTTCTTGCCCTTTAGCATGCCGATGCCTGCATCAAGATAAATAGTTGAAAGGTTGCCTGCGCCAAGCTTGAGGTAGTCGGCGAAGGGCTGTTTCGCAGTGTCTTTAGCCAAAGCAAGCGGACGAAGCGGCTGTGCGCTGTACGTGTAGGTGAGCGTTTGCTCCGGTACCTCGTATTTGAAAGAAGGGTGGCTGGTATCGGCAGGGGGCAGGCCCGGCTGCATTTCCGGTTTAGGTACCTGCTTTACCTCGGGTTTGTAGGACTGCACGATCTCGATAGTGGAGCTTTTTATTGTTGTATCGGTGCGTTGCAGCTGTTTCTGAGCGCGAGCGGATGCTGCGCAGCACAACAAAATCATCGATATGTAAATGATCCTTAGCCTCATGTTCTCCGTATTAATCCTCAGACAATTTACTTTGTTTCTTTTCTAATGACTTCACCTGTTCCAGCTTCTTCGTCGCTTCCTGTTTCAGCTCTTCGATCTTCGTATTCTTTACAACGCTTTGCAGGGTAGCTTTGGCATTGAAGTAGTCTTTTTGTTTCAGGAAGATGTCGGACATCAGGATGTAGGAGCTTACGATCCAGTAGTCGTAACCTGCTGACTTGCGAATGGTGGTATTAGCCGCCTCTTCAGCCTCTTTAAGCTTGCCTTGGGCAAAATATATCTCGGCAATGTGGTACCTGGCTTCAGCGGCAATAGCACCGTTCTTAGCGTTGGCCAATTGTTTGTAGATATTCAGTGCATCGTCGGCCTTGTTGCCACGCTGGAGGGTCTTTGCTTTGTAGAATGAAGCTTCAGCCAGGGTGTTTTCGTCTACTTCGGGAAGGTTTAATAAAGTGTCGGCATAGACGGACGTTTCGTCGTACTTGCCGGTATTGAAGCTGCTGCGCATGATACCAGCATAGGCCATTTGCAAATTTTCCTTACCCATAGCGTAGCCGCGTAATGCTGTGTAATAATCCAGCGCTTTTGCGTAGTCGCCGGCCTGGTAGGCCATGCCTGCCGCGCGGCGTGCGCTATTCTCGGAGAAGTCGCTGCCGGGCCTACTTAGCACTGCCTCATAATCGGGCAGGGCAGATTTATAATCGCGGAGTTGATAGTTGCTTTCGCCACGGTAGTAGTATGCTTTTGTCGTGAATGCACCGTTTGGGAACTGCGTGAGATAGTCGGTGAAACCTTTCCTGGCGTCGGCCCATTTCCCCGAAGAGAACAGTGCTTCTGCCGCCGCGTAATAAGTTGAGTCGATGGCGTCGTTGCTTTCAGAAGGGAGGTTGTTTTCCTTCAGTAAAGCCGCGTATGCGCCCGGCTGGTTGTTCTCGATATAGAGGCTCTTTAAAGCATCCAGGGCAGCCGGTCTTTCATCAGAATGGGGGAATTCGGTTACCACCTTTTTATATGCATCGATGGCTTTCGAAGTATTGTTCATTTGCTGGTAAGCGAAACCGATCTTCATCCAGGCTTTTGAAGCCAGATCGTGCTCAACCGCCTGTGTAAGTGGCTGTAGAATCGTGATGGCAGGCTGGTATTTGTCCTGTTCTATATAGACAAGAGCGAGTTCATAGCGCGCGCCGTTGGCATATTTCGATGGCGGCACTTTGTTGAAGAGCGATTGCAGCAAAGTCGCTTTATCGCCCTGCTTACCTTGCAGGCCGAGCAGTATTGCCTTCTGGAATATGGCATAGTCAACGTCTGTGCCGTTGGCGGCTATAACCCTATCGTACAGCGACAATGCTTTGTCGTAGTTCTTTTGCATGAAGACGGCATCGGCTTCGCGGAGGGTAGCTGCCAAAACGGAAGCTTCATCGAGGTTAGATCCTTGCTGTGCTTTGCTGAAGTAGAGCTGTGCCGCAGCGTAGTCATTATCCTGCATGGCTGCATAACCCATATTGAGATATGCATGCTGAAAAGTGGCTGAAGGACTCAGGTATTTTATGCGCGATTCGCCTAGGAAGTTGCCGGCGGCATCGAGGTATTTTTGCCCGTCGGCGACGGCGTCTTTATAGCGTTGTACTTTGTAGGCAATATCGCCTTTCCAGAACCAGGCGGCAGCCTCGTAATTAGGATCTTTGGAGTGGCTGATAGATAATGTAAACAAGCTATCAGCCTCTGGCAGGTTGCCTTCCATCATTTGCTGCATGGCATAGCCGTAAGCTACCTTTTGATATATCTGCCAATAGTTGGCCGGGCGGCGGCTTACGTCCTGCAGGGCATTGAATGCCTCGCTATAATTACTGCTCTTCAGCAGCAGGTCGGACATAAGTGTTTTCGCTTCGTCGTGGAAGGAAGAGGCAGGGTAGTCGGTGAGTAATGAATTCAGCCTGTCACGAGCCTCGTCATTATAGCCCATTTCGTAGGAGAGCTTGGCATTCAGAATGAGAGCAGCTTCCTGTTGCGCAGGATTGTAGGCCATATCGGCACAGAACCCAAATGCGTTACGGGCGCTTTTCTTATCTCCGGCTTTCAGGTAGCAATCACCAAGGAGATACATGGCTGTCTGACCGAGCGAGTCGTGTGCGTTGCTTAACGGCTTGAACTTTTCGATGGCGTTCTGCCACTCATTTACTTTGTAGTAGCTGAATGCCATTTCGTAGAGATCCTCTTTACGGATCTTATCAGTATGCTCGTAGTAATACTCAAAGTATGCAAGGGCATCCTCGAAGCGGTTCTCCTCGAAGAGGCACTGTGCGGCGAGCAGGTGCAACTCGTTATCGTAGTATAATTTTTCCTTCAGGTTGGTGAGGCGAACGGCTTCGTTGAGCGCTTTATCACGCTGGCCCGTGAAGTAATATATTTCAGCTATGTAATAGGGTACGATGCTTTTATATTGGGGCTCGTCCTTAATGCGGTCGAAGCTCTGCAAGGCTTCCTGGTAGCTATTCTGATTGTACGCGAGGAGACCATAATAATAGTTACCGGCACTATAGTACTTGCCTTTCAGCTCCTTGATAGCGGCAAACAATGGTTCGGCTTTGTCGAATTTTTTGAGGTTGAAATAGCAGTAGGCCAGCTCAAATTTTTCGCGGGCTATCTCATCGTTGTTCAGGTTGGCGATGCCTGCCATTTCATAGTACGGAATAGCGCTGCCGAACTGGTTGTGGTGAAAATAGTATTGCGCTAAAGCAAAGGCGGTTCGCTGCTTCCATGAAGGGCTTGAGGTAGTGGTAATAATATTAATCGCTGTGTCTGTGGCCCCGGTCTCATTCGTCTTTAAAAGGGAAGCGGCATAAAAATAATAGGCTTTGCTGCGTGCGTCGGCCTCCGAGTTGTAAATAGCCCCGTGCGGTAAGTCGAGATACCTGCGTGCCGACTGGGCGGACATTGCGTAATGCTCCTGCCCATATTGCTCTTCGGCAAGGATCAGCCATTTATTTTCATTTAGGTGAGGGGTATGTACCTGGGCGACAGCCTTGCTAACCTGCGCAGTGAGCGCAAGGCATGCAAGGGCGATATATATATTCCTTCTTTTGATCTGCATTCAAACAACACAAGTTAGAAATTCCACGTAACATTCAAACTCGGGAAAACAGGCAACTGGTAAACGCGCACATTAGTAACACGGTCGACATAGAAAATATTGTCCCTGTTGTACACATTTGTGATACTAAAAGTTGTTTCGAGGTTAGACACCTGGCTCAACCGGAAGCGCTTTGTGGCTGATATGTCAAGGCGGTGGTACCATGACAATCTTCCGCCATTCAGTTGCGATGCATAATACACATTAAGCGGGCCGTTGAGCTGTGTATAGGGAGAATTGATGCCATTTGAGCTGGCATTAATGCCCTCATCGAAGGCCTGCGTTTGCGTGAAGGGGAACGGTGAACGGAGGTTGAAACGCACTGAAACATCCAAATCGTTCTTCTTTCCAAAGGTGTAGGCGGCCAATATGTTCATATTAAAACGTGCATCGAAGGGAGGTGGATATGATTCTTTGTGGTAGCGGTCGGTAATATTGGTAGAGTTGTAAAAATTATAGGGAATGGAGTCGGGTATAAACGTGGTATACAATACATGTTGATACGAAAATACTGTCCACAGGAATATCCTGTTATGGCTGTATTTGGCGGAAAGGTCGACCCCATAGGCCTTGCCGTAGCCGGCGAGGAAGTTGGGGTCGGAAGCGAAGGCTTTGATACGGCTCAACTCGATATTCTGTGTAAAGTTCTTGTACCATGGCTCGAGGTTGAACTCTATCCTGTTCACGTCCACTTCGATACCACCGAGCAGATGATAAGCTGTCTGCAGGTTGGTGGATATGTTCTTGTTGTCCGTGTTCAAAATGGTCTCGTCAGGGCTTTGAAGGTAGCCGGAGAAGAAATTCACGATGTCCCTATCGCTCTTAGTACTTAGGATGTTCTGTGAATACATGCCAGCCGCAGCCTTCAGTCGCACACTTTCTGTAATGTTGTATTTAACACCTATGCGGGGCTCAGGCGACAATTTATTGATCTTGGAATAATACTGAATGCGAATGCTTGGGTCGAACACGAACTTATCACCGAAGTTCCTGCGGTATTCGAGAAAAGCGGAAGCGTTCGTACTCTGGCGGTCAATAACAGTTTTTTGACTGAAGTCGTTGGTATAATCAAGGGAGGTATGATAACCGCTTACTTCGATACCGTATTTAAACAGGCTATAATGCGGCAAGAAATATGAGAAGTTAATACCGCCTTCAAAGCCATCTATGCCGGTGCTGCGCGGGATGTCCGGGGAAAGCTGATTGAACGTGACCTTGTACTTTGAGTAAGCGAATTTGCCATCGATAAGCGCGGGTGAGTTGCCGGGTGTAACTACGAAGGTGGCGCCCCCGCCAACAGCGTTCCAGTGATAGTCGGCTTCATCAACAAACGTAGAGGAGTTAAGTATGGAAGCTTTATCATCGAAATCAAAACCGAAAACATTCAGTTTACTACCATTGTCGCCGTTCAATGTCACTTTGCCGTACACATCAGTAAACTTGTAAGGGAGGCCATGTTTGAATTCGTCGCCCAAGCTACCATAAATGGATTTTGACGTTTTATCAACAAAGCTTGTTTTGGCAGATACGAGGAATGATATGCCCGAGCCACCTTCCTTTTTTGGTTTCATCAGCGGACCCTCAAGCATAGCGCGAGCCATAAGCGGAGATATTGAGGCTTTGCCTGCCAGCCTGTTCTTGTTACCATCTTTAGTATGTACATCGACAATAGCAGAAGTGCGGTTGCCGTATTGGGCGCCAAAGCCACCGGTCATTACGTCGACATTGCGGATGGCATCTGTCTCAAACACTGAATACAAACCGATAGAGTGGAAGGGATTATAAATGGTAACGCCATCGAGCAAAATACCCGTCTGTGTAGTAGAACCGCCACGGATGTACAACTGGCCGCCCTGGTCGCCGGTAAATACAACACCGGGAACCACCTGCAGGTATTGCGCGATATCCGGTTCACCGCCTGCACTTGGCAGCAATTTCATTTCGCGGGGAGTTACCGTAGTCGTGCCTATGTTCACTTTAGTTATCTTCTCTTTTGCCGCGGCGGAAATTTCAACGTCTTTTAAGGTTTTGGAACGCGGGCTTACGAAGAGTTTTTGCGAGATAACCTGGCCAGCCTCGATATTGCCGGTAACAAGAGTAGTGTCGTAGCCAATGAGCACTGTCATAAGGGTATAAGGACCGGGCGGCACCTGCATAGAAAAGTAACCATTCACGTCGGTAGTTACGCCAACCTTAGTGCCCTGCAATATTACCAGGATGGAAGGCATTGGCTCGCCGGTAGCTTTTTCATACACAAAACCTTTAATGACGGTTTTGTCCTGGGCAAAGCCAGAGAAGCAAACGAGTAAAAACAACAGGCTTAACAGGCCAATGCGCTTGTGCATATTCAAGTGAAATTTGTAGCAATAATATAATGAAACAAACAAGGCACCAGGGGCGTGCCCTATTAAACGAACAAAGATAGGGATTAGCTAATACCAGCAAAGAAGAAATTGACAGCGCATATATATTCGTTTTTATGTTTACAATAATCTGACAGTTTGACTAATATTGCTATTGTGAAAATATTTTCGGCCGCACAGATCAGGGCCTGTGACGCCTATACCATACATGCTACACCGATAGCCTCCATCGACCTGATGGAAAGGGCCGCAGGTAAGTGCGTGGAATGGATAAGCGGACAGTACGGACGGGATAGCCTGTTCGTGGTGCTGTGCGGAACGGGGAATAATGGCGGGGATGGGCTGGCGATCACCCGCATGCTGCATCAACTGGGGTATGCCGCTAAAGCCTTTCTGCTTCAGTTCAACCCGGAACTTTCCGCCGACTGTGCGACCAACTTACAGCGCTTACAAGGGATCAACGAAGAACTGGTAGAAACTTTGCTGCCGGATATGTTCATCACCGACATACCGGAGAATATTATTGTCATAGATGCCATACTGGGGACTGGGCTGAACCGTGCGGTGCAGGACTGGGTGGCGCATTTTATAGAGCATATCAACCAACTGCCAAACCGAAAAATAGCCATCGACATACCAAGCGGCATGCCCGCAGATACGATACCGGATGAAGGCGCCGCCATAATCATGGCCGACGAGACACTGAGTTTCCAGTTTTACAAGCGTGCCTTCCTTCATCCTGAAACAGGGCAGTACGCCGGTAATGTGCATATACTGGATATATTGCTTGACAAGACCTTTATTAATAGCACCCATACCAACTATATAGCTACTGATAAGGCACGAATCAAATCGCTGTACAAAAAGCGCAAACAATTCTCGCATAAGGGAACATACGGGCTAGCAATACTGATAGGCGGCAGCTACGGATCGATTGGAGCTATATGCCTGGCGACAAGGGCGGCCGCGCGAGCGGGAGCAGGCAAGACAAAAGCGTTGCTTCCGGAAGTGGGTTATAGTATTATACAGACACAGGTGCCGGAGGCGATGTGCATGACCAATGGCAGGAAACACTTAACAGAAATAGGAGGCTGGCAGACTGCCGATGCGATAGGCATAGGACCCGGCCTTGGCACCGAATGGGAAACAATGCGAAGTTTTGAACAGTTTTTGGACGAGTGTAAGCAACCGATAGTGGTGGATGCCGATGCGCTGAACATGATAGGTAAAAAGCCGGAACTGCTCTCGAAGATACCGCCGGGCAGTGTGCTGACGCCTCACCCAAAAGAATTTGAACGCATATTCGGCAAGACGGTGAATAGCATGCAACAACTTGAGGTGGCGCGCATGCAGGCTATGCGTTACAACTTATACATCGTTTTAAAAAACCGCTACACCGCAATCGTAACACCTGAGGGCGAATGCAGGTATAACCTGACGGGCAATGCTGGGCTGGCAACGGCGGGCAGCGGAGATGTGCTAACCGGGATCGTAACCGGACTGCTGGCGCAAGGCTATGACCCGGGCGATGCCGCAACTATGGGCGTATACCTACATGGCCTTGCCGGCGATTACGCAGCAGAAGCGCGGTCGCAAGAGGCAATGATAGCAGGGGATATTGTTGAGCATTTAGGAACGGCATTCCAGGAGCTTTTATAGTGGTCAGTTGTCCCGATCAATGTATCTTTCTTTGTATTGGCGAGAAGTGTGGAAGACAGCTACTATCCTTATGCTTTTCTTTATTTTATTGTACCGGTAGATTATGACTAGCGGGAAAATCGAAAGGCGCACCTCGCGGTATGACCTATACTTTTTTGAAAATGTTTCGGGATTTTGACCACTTACGTCAATCTTGCGTGAGACCTCATCGACAAACCGATCACCTAAGCCCCTTTGCCGGTCCTCATACCACGTCCAGGATTATAAAATCTCTTTTTGTGCCCTGTTGGATAAAACTACCGTGTAGCGAGAATTACTTCCCATACTTCTTTTGACGAGCCTTATCAATCGATGCCTTTAACTCATCCGGCGTGATACCTTTGTCCTCCCCGGACTCCAGTGAGTTGTACCGAGTATCCAACTCCGCCACTATCTGCTTATCTTTCCACCACTCATTAACCCGATCTACTTCATTCTCTAGCAAATTATAAATTGCGTGGAGTTTTTTATCATCTGCATTACGTATATAATCGTACAATTTATTTCGAATAGCAGTCGTTGTCATAGTACACTAATTTACTTATTTTTTGCACTAGAAGAACTCGTAACCGATATCTTTCCTGTAGTATTTTCCTTCGTATTGGATCTTTTCAGCATTTTGGTAAGACTGTTCCAGGGCATCCCGGATATTGTCGCCGTAGGAGGTGATGGCGAGAACACGGCCACCATTGGTAAGGACGTCATTGTCTTTTTGGGTTGTGCCTGCGTGGAATAATAAACTGCCTTTTGCCTGATCGAGGCCACTCATTACTTTGCCTTTAGGGTAGGTGCCGGGATAACCTTCAGAAACCAGCATAACGGTGCCCGCAGCTTTGGTGCTGTGTTGCGCAGTGACCTCGTCGAGTTTGCCCTGGCCCATCTTTACAATGAGCATTACAAGGTCGCTATCGAGGCGCGGCATTACTACTTCGGTCTCGGGGTCGCCCATTCGGCAGTTGTATTCAATAACAAACGGGTCACCGTTCACATTAATCAGACCGAAGAAGATAAAGCCATCGTAGGTGATGTTCTCTTCTTTCAGTCCCTTGATAGTAGGATCTATTATTTGATCGGTCACTTTTTGCATAAAACCGGCATCGGCAAAGGGTACAGGGGAAATGGCACCCATGCCACCGGTATTGAGGCCGGTGTCGCCTTCGCCAATGCGTTTATAGTCCTTCGCTTCCGGGAGTCGCACGTAATTGTCCCCGTCCGTAAGGACAAAGACGGAGAGCTCTATGCCTGTGAGAAATTCCTCAATCACCACTTTTTTGCCAGCGTCGCCGAACTGTGCATCTTTTATCATCGACTTGAACGCATTGGTCGCTTCTTCGGTGGTTTGTGCAATGATCACTCCTTTGCCCGCGGCAAGGCCGTCGGCTTTCAACACTACGGGAAGGGAATGTTGCCGGAGGTAAGCGAGGCCCGATTCAAAGCTTTTTTCATCAAATTCGGCGTAGGCAGCGGTGGGTATATTGTGACGCTGCATGAATTGCTTGGCGAAAGCCTTGCTTCCTTCGAGCTGCGCGCCGGCCTTTGAGGGGCCGGGAATGATGATGTGCTCCAATTCCGGATCGTGCGTAAAGTAATCGTAGATACCGGCCACCAGCGTGTCTTCGCCGCCGGGAAAAAGGATATGTATGTTCTTCTCGAGACAAGTCCTTTTGATCGCATCGAAATCGGTAAGGGACAAGGCCAGATTGGTGCCATATTGCGCTGTCCCTGCATTACCCGGTGCTATGTAAAGGTCTGAGCAAAGAGGGCTTTGCCTGAGCTTCCACGCTATAGCACATTCGCGACCACCTGAACCGAGGAGAAGAATATTCATGTCTTTTATTTGAGCTGCAAAAATAAGTGGGTGGTTTATAATATGGCGGGAAATTTACCCCCATGCGCGCCATTTTTCTAACAGAGAGTAGTAATAACGAGGGAATTTTACTTACTTTATGATTCTCAAAAGAAAATCAAGCATATGGCTCAAGACCTGAATATTAATCCCCCAAACCGAAAAGGACACCCCAAAGGCCTGTACCTGCTGTTTGCCACAGAAATGTGGGAGCGCTTCAGCTACTACGGTATGCGTGCCATTTTTACGCTATATATGACAAAGGCGCTGCTTTTTGACAAGCAGGTAGCATCGGGTATTTACGGTAGTTATACGGGGCTTGTTTACCTAACACCACTTATAGGTGGTTATGTTGCCGATAAGGCATGGGGAAACAGGAAGTCGATATTTATAGGTGGATTGCTTATGGCACTCGGGCAGTTTTGTATGTTCCTGAGTTCGTCAAATTACCAAAACCCGCAGTTGACGGTGCTGTTCATGATGCTGGGCCTGGGATTGCTGATAATAGGTAATGGTTTTTTCAAGCCCAACATCTCAACGATGGTGGGACAGCTTTATGAGCAAACGGACCCGCGTAAAGACTCTGCGTATACCATATTCTATATGGGCATTAACCTTGGCGCATTTTTCTCGCCGCTCGTTTGCGGCGCACTGGGCGATACGGGCAATCCCGGAGATTTCAAATGGGGTTTCATGGCGGCATGTATCGGTATGATCATCGGTATCATCACCTTTGAAATAATGAAGAATAAGTATCTGGTGACCCCGGAAGGCGAGCAGATAGGTAAAGTAGCAAATGCGAAAAGGGAAACCACTCCCGACCGCACACTGGAGGCAAGTGGAGACCGTGAGGGGTTGAACACTAATATTTTGCCAGAACCTACGCAAAACCCGCCTAAGAAAGGTAACAGGGGACTTATGAGTGGCCTGGCATTTATCATAATAACGGTTGCGCTGAAATTCCTGGCATTTAATAAAACGGATCCCTCTGCCAGTGCGCAAACCGGCAATATCATGATGATCAATGACTGGATAACGTCCGGTATCATTACCTCGATCATAGTAGTGCCGTTCTCCATTATCCTGGATTCGTCTTTGACGAAAATTGAAAAGAGCAGGATACTGGTGGTGTTCATCGCGGCCTTCTTCGTGATATTCTTCTGGTCGGCATTTGAACAGGCGGGCGCGTCGCTCACTTTCTTCGCGGATGAACAGACCAATCGTAGCATAGGTGGATGGGAAATGCCGGCGAGCTGGTTCAATAGCTTTAATGCTATTTTTATTGTGATCCTTGCGCCACTGTCGGGCGTTGTTTGGGGGGCTTTGCGCAAGAAGGGCATGGAACCTTCTTCTCCAACGAAGCAAGCGTTTGGCCTTTTCTTCCTTTCGGTTGGCTATCTGGTAATAGCAATAGGCGTGAAAAACGTTGCCCCCGGGGTGAAAGTGAGCATGATGTGGCTAACCATGCTCTACCTGCTACACACAGTTGGTGAATTGTGCCTGTCGCCGATCGGCCTTTCGCTGGTGAATAAACTTGCACCCGTGCGTTTTGCATCGCTGCTGATGGGCGTTTGGTTCCTTTCGAACGCTGCAGCGAATAACTTCGCGGGTGTGCTGAGCGGGCTTTACCCCGATGCCGGAAAGACAACAAGTTTCCTCGGCTACCAGATGAGTAACCTTTACGATTTCTTCATGCTATTCGTTGTGATGAGTGCGGTAGCTTCGCTGATATTATTCATGCTAACTAAGAAGCTGCAAAAAATGATGCACGGCATCACGTAATGGAGGAAAGATCTTAGTGGAAAAGCAGGGCAAAGCGCCCTGCTTTTTTTATCCCCCTGAAAGCGGGAAATGGAAATAAAGATTATTTTGGTGGTTTAAACGCCATAAGAAATGGAGCCGGAATCAACAATAAAACCTTCATTGGAGGAGATACAAAATTTCCAGGGTAAATACCCTAAACAACTGTGGTACTTGTTCCTCTCGGAAATGTGGGAACGTTTTTGTTTCTACGGCATGCGCGGCATGCTTACCATATTTATGGTGGAGCAAATGCTGATGAATGAAAAGGATGCCAACCTGAAGTACGGGGCTATACAAGCCTTCATCTACACGATGGCTTTTGTGGGTGGTTTGTTTGCCGATAAGATACTGGGCTTCAGGAAGTCGATCTTCTGGGGTGGCCTGCTGATGATCATCGGCAGCTTTATACTGGCTATTTCGCCGAAGGAGCTCTATTTTATAGGTATCAGTTTCACGATAGTGGGAACGGGTTTCTTCAAACCCAATATCTCGACAATGGTGGGTAACCTGTACAAGGCAGGCGATCCGCGCCGCGATGCGGGGTTCGGGCTGTTTTATTCGGGCATCAATATTGGCGCCTTGCTTGGCGGCTATCTATGTATCGAGGTGGCGAACAAGGTGTCGTGGAATGCTGCTTTTTCGCTGGCGGGCATTGTGATGGTGATAAGCCTTGGCATATTCGTATTTACCAAACGTACGTTGGGGCCGTTGGGTCTGTCGCCTCTTAGGGAAAAGGTGCCTGCAACCAAAAGGCGCAGTTATGAATGGATGGTGTATGCCGGCTCGCTGCTTATGCTGCCGGCCATTCTGCTGCTCATTCGCAATTCGGCCTATACCGATATGTTCATGTACATAGTTGGCCCACTGACCCTTATCTATATTGTATACGAGATGTTCAAGTTCGAAGTGGTGGAACGCCGCAAGATCGTTGCTGCACTCATCTTCATTATTTTCTCCGTGTTCTTCTGGGCATTCTTTGAGCAGGCAGGCGGATCGCTGAGCCTCTTTGCCCGCTACAATATCAAGCATGATCTGCTAGGCATACAGATGGATCCGAACGAGATCAATAACTCGGCGAATTCGCTTTTTGTGATATTGCTGAGCCCCGTGTTCGGGCTGCTGTGGTTATGGCTGGCCAAGCGTAAAATGGAACCGAACACCGTTATTAAATTCGGGCTTGGCTTCCTGTTCCTTGGATTAGCGTTTTATGTATTTTACTATACACGTTTCTTTGCCGACCTGCAGGGGATGACATCGCTGAATGTGTTTACGCTGGCTTACCTGGTCATTACTTTCGGTGAGCTTTGCCTGTCGCCCATAGGGTTGTCGCTGATGACCAAGCTGACACCACAACCTCTGCATGGCATGATGATGGGTATGTGGTTTTTGGCAAGTGCTTACGGGCAGTATGCTGCAGGTATACTAGGCGCTGGTATGGCTACGGCCAATCCTAATGCTTCGCTTACGGCGAAAATGCTGTCGTATACAGAGGGGTATAAACAACTGGGCATCTATGCTTTGATAGCGGGTGTGGCACTTATCATTCTCTCGCCGCTGATACGGAAACTGATGCATGAAGTGCATTGATAAGTCCGAATTCAAAATTCAAAAAATACAATGTCCCGCACCGGAAGGTGCGGGACATTTTTCTTATTCTAAAAACCAAGTTTACTGTTTGACGAACTTCAGGGTTTTTGTCTGCTCGCCTGTTTTGGTGGTCAGCAGGTAGATCCCTGGGGCCAATGACCGTATATCCATCGAAGTATTGATACTGCCATTTGATTGAAGCACTTTATCAGCTAGTTCCCTGCCTGCAAGATCCGTTATAACAATACTGGTAGTGCCCGAACTAATGCCCTCTGCCTCTATCCTGATCACGTCAGCGGCCGGATTAGGGTAGGCATTGAGGAATGCTGTTCCTGCATTGGTTTTTGGCACGGATGCAGCCTGACAGGCGATGTTCATGGCTACCTCAAGTACTTCGTCCCTGCCCTGCCTGATACCCGCCTGTGTAGGAGTTGCCACCACATCCGGTACAATACCAATGCGTTGTGTACTGTCGCCATTTGGATAGTAAATGCCAAGATTGGTAAAACCAACATGCATATCCTGGCTAACCCTGAAGAAGGTGACATTGCCATCGGCGCCTGCTGTCTGGCTGCCAACCTTCACTACATTCTGCATTTTGCTGAGGATCATGCAACTATACTCGGCCTGGCTTTGGGTCTCCTGGTCGAAGAGGATAATGACCTTTCCGGTGTAGGCCCCCGGATTATTGTCCACGCCCAGCGTATCGTGGTACCAGTAAAATGTGCCGGGATAGGTAACATCGGGCACCGTTCCTTTGGCAAACTCACGCACCCCGGGATACATCAGGTTGGCAATATCCCATGCGGTACCATTGGGGTAGTTACGTATGTCAAAAATGATGGCGGGCTTATCGTTGAGGCCATTATACATGTTGCTTACGTCGGCAGGCTGCAGCTTGCCCATATTTACATATCCTGCATTGCAGGGCAGTGTGGTCCATGAAACATTTGCAAGCGTGTCATTAGGGTAATAGCTCAGGAACGCGTCGTATTGGCTGGTAGTCATTACCTGGTTAGCAGTATGGTTGTTGCCATTGGAATCTTTATATACTATACTAGCGAGTTGATTATAATTGCCAGCTATGAGATATTGACACATGAATCGCCTGAACACGGCAGGGTTACCTGCTGATACGTAGGCGCTAAGGCTGTCTTCCCACTGCTGGCTAGTGAGCCCGTTAACCGATACGATCTCATCGCCAACGCTTACCCCATTGACGCCTGATTTTACGACAACATATTTATTATCGGCGAACCGAAGTGCCAGCGGAACTGTATAGAAGCCCGGAAAGAGGTCGTAGTTTGTCCATGTCAGGCCTTCAACATGGGCGTCCTTTTGGGAGCCGGTCATTTTTTTGAAGGACTTGATAAAGGCGTCGTAATTGGCGGCGTTACCGATGTTCCCGGCGCAGCTATACAACGTACTATCCCATGGTTTATCCAATACATAAGTGTAGGGATAAAAGTAGTTGACGATGTTCCAATATTTGTAAGTAACCAGCAAGCGGTGCCACTTGTCGGGGTAGTTAGTAGCCAGATTGTCGTTTATCATCAGGCTGTCGTGGGGGAACACGAGCCAGCCGTAATAGTTAGGGTTCTGGTAGTCATTATCCATGGCCCAGCAGCCGGGGTGCGGCCTGAAATTGTTTTTAATGGTGTCGAGTACGACTCTTACATCGGTACGGATCATCGGATCGTTGAACCAATTGAAGTCACGGTTGCGTTTTAACTCTGCGGGCAAAGTATCGGGCAGCGGGGTTACAGCAAGATCCATCGGCCCGGCTGCGGAGAGCATATCGTATAGCTGATCATTAAGGTCATTAGAGGTTACTGCATTATCGACCAGGGGCAGGTAGTGTAACAAAACACTGTCCCAATTGACCATGCAGTTCGATACCCTTGAATGGTAATACTTTGCAAAACCCCATACCTTACAGGTATAATAGAGTTTTTGTTCTGGGGTGGGATTTTGCGCAAAGGCGGTTTTAATGCAGGCACAAAGGAGAAAGCAGCATAGTAGTTTTTTCATAAAGGAATGGTTGGAATATTGTTAATAAGAAAAGACAGGGGCGAGGGGCCGGGCTATAGTAGGTTGACGGAATTCTGCCTCCCTTTCTTTGGGTGATTTCTTTGAAAAATGAGTTTATGACAATACTATGGCAAAGCCGGTCAATACATCAATTGCTTCTTCGAGCTGTTTTTCCAGCCGGCATCGTATTTACTTTCTGTAAAGAATACCAGGAGATCGGCATCGTATTTTGAGTCGACGAAGTAGATTTTTTTCTTAGCGTCGTATTTATCTTCAGTGAAGTACCAGATGCCTTTGTTGCCATCAGCATCGTACTTGTCTTTCGTTTTATAAACAATAAGATCGGCATCATACTTACTGCTTACTACAAATACTTTCACATTAGCGTCGTACTTGTCCTTGCAACTGTACACAACCTGTGCGACCGCGAAATTTGAATAGATAAGGCATACAACCGTTGCTACAATAGAGGTTAATAAGGGTTTTCTTTGAGGTGACATAAATTAGCCGTTTTTTTGTGCCGGCCTTACGAATATATGAAAATATGTCTAATAGCGAGAAATATGCGATAATAGTGGCTGGCGGAAAGGGCGAGCGCATGGGCAGTGCAGTGCCTAAGCAGTTTCTTCCGCTAGGCGGAAAGCCCGTGCTGTACTATTCGATCAAGGCGTTTATGGATGCCTTTCCGGATATCAACCTGATATTGGTGCTGCCGCATGAGCAAATGAGCTATGCCCAAATGGTGCTGGAGTCGTTTGACGAGCGCGTAGAACTGACCATAGTAAGCGGAGGAACAACCCGCTACCATAGTGTGCAGAACGGTTTAAAACAGGTGGACAAAAATGGCATCGTGTTTGTGCATGATGGTGTGCGGCCGCTGGTAAGCAGTGATCTTATCAGGCGGTGTTACGCGCAGGCAATGGAGAAGGGGAGCGCCGTGCCGGCCGTGCCTGTAACAGATAGCCTGCGAATAGTGGATGAAAGCGGCAGCCGTGCTGTGGACAGGGAGCAGATGCGCAGCATACAAACCCCGCAGACCTTCCGATCGGATATTATATTGCCTGCCTTCGCTCAGGAATATCAAGTAGGTTTTACTGACGAAGCAACCGTATGCGAAGCCTATGGCACGAAAGTTTTTTTGACAGAGGGTGAAAGGAGCAACATTAAGGTGACAACACCGGAAGACATGATCATTGCTGAAGCCCTTCTCGCCGAAAAGCAGCCAGATGCGTAGTGCACTCGCCACAATATTATTGATCTGTGTTTATGCGAATACCTATGCGCAGGATACGAGTGTATTCAAATATCCCATACAAATGGATGACGTGGTGGTGACGGCCACGCGCAGCGGTTGGGACCTGCAGGGTTTCATAAGAAGGGTACAAAGCGACACTACTTTTTATAAGGCGTTCCGTAGCCTGCATATTGTACCGTTCAGCGCGGTGAACGATATAAAGGTCTATGACAAGGGTGGTAAGATAAGAGCATCGCTTTACAGCAAGACGAAACAAAATGTTACTAACGGTTGTCGCACTATGCAGGTGCTGGAAGAGAAAACGACCGGCGACTTTTATAACAGGAGAAGGCAGTACAATTACTACACTGCCGAGTTGTATGCATATCTGTTTTTTACTGTTGGCAAAGTGTGCGGCGAAGACAATGTGGTGGCGGGAATGCTAAATGTGCGCGGCAAAGGACAAATGGAGAAAAGTAAGGCGCAGTTAAAGCAACTAATGTTTAACCCCGGTGCGCACATACAAGGCGTGCCCTTTATGGGTGATAAGGCGGCCATGTTCGACCCGGATGTGGCAAAGCGTTATGATTTTAAGCTGACATCGGAAAACTATGCCAACGAGGAATGTTACGTATTCCGCGCAGTGCCGAAGAAAGGTGAGGAAAAGAACGTAGTGTATGACGACTTTGCTACCTGGTTTCGCAAGAGCGATTATGCGATCGTGGCACGGGATTACTCGCTATCGTACAACACGATAGCATATGATTTTGATGTAAAGATGAAAGTGCGCCTCGGGCAACACGGTAAATACCTGCTACCCGAGAGAATAGATTACAACGGGAACTGGTATGTTTTTACCAAGGGAAGGGAAAGGGTAAGGTTTACCGCGGTGTTTAGTTATTAGAAGCAGAAAACTAATCTCCTGCTTCAGAGGCGCCGCCATCGCTGCCATCGGCCAGGTCGAAGGTAGATTCTTTCCATGCCGGTATTTCCTGGCCGGGAGGTATCACCTCGATGTCATCCACTACCATTTTTACACCTTTCACGCTCTTTGCAATACGTGTAGCATCGACTTTTTCGGAGAAACTGCGCACATAACCGCCAAGTGTTACATACCCGGTCTTTGCAGCATTTATCCTGATGTGCGACGCATCGATCCTGGGATAGCCATTGAGCATCTTCGTGATAGCCTGTTGTAATTGGGAATCGTTGTTCATATCCGGTTTTTGTGAGTGAATAATTGTACTGTGGGCCATGGCGGTTTCACGGCTATTATAAAGATAGGTTGAAAAATTAATATTTTATAGCCTGTTTTTGGTTGGTGTACACAGTGTGAATATAAGTTGCCTTTAAACCCTTAACATTGCCAGATGTACCGGATCCCCCGATTTTTGTTTTGCTTATTGCTGTTGGCAATGCCTGTGTTGTCGTATGCGCTGCAGCCCGTGAAAGAGTATGGCAGTATTCCCGACGCTATGCATGTGCCTTACGAAAACAATACTATTATTACCGCCGACGGCTTGCACCTGAAATCCTGGACAATACTGCCGCACAACAAGCCCGATAACAGGACTACGCTGGTGCTGGCCTATGCCGACGCAGGCAACATGTCGTGGTGGCTGCAAAGGGGTATTGCATTTGCGCAAAATGGCTATACTGTGGTGCTTTTCGACTACAGGGGCTTCGGCGAGAGCGACAATTTCCCCATCAATCCGAAAATGCTCTACTATAACGAATTTGCAAAGGACCTCAGTGCCGCAGTGCAATTCGCAAAAAAGAAGTATAAGGGCAATAAAACCGGCATCTTATGCTACTCCATGGGTACCGTTATTGCGACGCTTGCTGCTGCTGATGCAAGGCCGGATTTTATTATTGGCGAGGGTTACGTAACCGACCCGATCGCAATTGTAAACCGCGATACAGTACACAAGAAAATAAGCCTGCCACCCGATGCCGCTCAATATCATACAAAACTGGAGCGGCTAAATGTAAAGATGCTGATCTTTTCGGGCAGTACGGATGCGGTGACCACAGATGAAAAAGTGCAGGAGCTGAAGAAAAAGAAACCTGGTATTAAAGTGATCAACTTCAAAGGCGGGCATATGCAGGGCTTTGATGCACTTTCGCGCGAAAGGACCGGCTCCGAATATATTAAGGCTGTCAATGAGTTTTTGAAAGGTGGATGAGTGTCGACTAACGTTATTAACTTTCGGTACGTCTATTTGACGGATAACTAACTTATTTGTAAACTTTAAAACCCATTTATGCAGCGAATCATTACATTATTGTTTGTTGTATTTTCATTTTCTGCACAGGCGCAATGGTATTGGGCAGAGCAATTCGAGCAACCAAATGACAGCTACCGCGACCGGTTCGTATTTGACTCTACCCATGCAGGAAATAAATGGCAGATAGGGCGGCCGCAAAAGAGCATTTTTGACTCCGCCTATTCGGTTCCCAATGCGCTCGTAACCGATTCTGTGCACACCTACCCCGGGCATGACACCTCTGTGGTTACGTTAATGCATTTCCCTTATGTTTACTCGCCTATGTTCTCACTTACCTTTTACTATAAACTGGATATGCACCCCGGCGCACTGGTGAAAATAGAGATATCGGGTGACCGGGGTCAGAACTGGATAGACCCAATGACAGAAGACACGACTTATATGTTTTATTGGGGCGGCCCGAAACCCAGGTTAGATACGCAGGTTCACAACTGGACAAAATTTGAGTTGAACATGGAGGATTGGGGAAATGCGTTTGCCGGGGGGCCGCTTTCGTTTCCTCATTATCGAATTGCAGACACAGTACTGTTCCGTTTCACCTATGCCACGGGGGCTATAGCCACAACGCATGACGGATGGGTAATGGACAATTTTGAAATCGAGAACCCCATCACCGAGGGTTACGTATCGCAGGTGCGCAATGATGACCTTCTGCAGGTGTACCCTAACCCAAGTAAAGGCGCATTGCAGCTTAACAGCGGTAGAAACGATGATGCAAAGATAGAGGTAAGTGACCTGGCCGGAAGACTGCTATACCGAACTATGACGAAACAAGCCGCTACAAGCCTGGAATTGCCGGTGCCTGATGGAATATATATACTCAAATACATCAGTGACAAGAACTATGCTGTAAAAAGAGTGGTAGTGCAGCACTAGTCGATAACGCTCAGTTTTTGTGCATGTTTGTTATTGCCGTTGCTGAACCTGTACACATAGTTGCCCGCCTGCAGGCCATCGCGGTACAGGTAAATATGGTAATAGCCCGCATCGTATTCTTTATCCAGGATCGTACGCACCAGGCGCCCGGCTGCATCGTAAAGCGTGATGTTGACATTGCCGCCTTGTGATGAGAACGATATACAGGTCTTATCCTTAAAGGGATTTGGATAATTTTGCGATAATGGCGACTCGCTGCGGCTGTCGATAATGTCCTGGTCATCGCGATGGAAGATGGGGAGAACAGGGTAGTATTGACCGAGCGCTGATGTCCAGATATTCCGCGGCGCACCAAACCAGTCTGCCAGAACAGCGGCGTAAACAGAGCGATAATCGTACTGCATTTTCAGGTCATCGCGCACCGTAGCCGCATCAGGTATCGCAGGATTGGTGCCAATAATATCGGGATTAACATAATTGCCGAATACCATTACGGGTGCAGTAGTGCCATGGTCGGTGCCCAGGCTGCCATTGGAGATGATGCGGCGCCCAAACTCGGAGAATGTCATTGCTGCAACGCGATTATCTGTTTTGAGCAGCCTGCAGTCGTCGAAGAAGGCGACTACTGCTTCGGATAGCTTGCCGAGCAGGTTGGCGTGATTGCCCTTTGTGGTGTCAGTATCGGTTACCTGTCCGCTATGGGTATCAAAACCACCCATACTTACCATATAAACAGGTGTATGCAGCCCCCCCGCTATCAGCCTGGCCACTATCTTGAGCTGCTCAGCCAGGTAATTGTTCTTCGGATACATAGTTGACAGATTCTCTGCATTACCGGCAGCTGTTTGCAGCGACGTTGTGTATTGTTGCGTTTGCTGAGCAATGAAACGCAGGAACGTCAGTTCGTGTCCAGCCGGCGTAGCTGGTGCGGGCGTCACCGTATTATTGACGATGTTATAAAAGTTCTCGATACTGGTGACCGCCATGCCCATGTTTACATTCGGCCCCTGCAGGGCAGGGGAAACCACGCTGCCTATCTGGATAGCTAAAGGATCGGGCGGGAGGGTTTGTGGATAGTGGGGATTTTCATCGGCCAGGTAGCGCCCCAGCCAGCCGTCGCTCAGGTATTGGTTTGAATTGGCGCCGGTCAGCCATATATCTGTGGCACGGAAGTGAGAGTAATTCGGATTGGTGTAGCCGACCCCCTGCACTATGTTCATCATATTATTATTGTACAAGTCGCGCAGGCCGGTCATGGAGGGGTGCAGGCCAGTGTCGCTGACGCCGCGTAGGGAAAGTACTTTCTCTTCGGGGATCAGAAGGTTTTTACGGGCTGCGGAAAGGGCTGTGTATTTATCGAGCGGTATAATTGTGTTGAGGCCGTCATTGCCGCCGACTAATTGAATTAGCACCATAACTCTCCCCGTGGCGGCCGTTTGTTTAGCGAGATATTTGAGCAGTGGGCTACTCGCCAATGCGCGTACCGGCAGGCCGTTGACAAGGTATGCCATAGCGGCTGCGGGTGTCACTTTCAGGAAGTCTCTTCTTCTCATTGCATCTGCATTTGGTAGTGAGCATTAACATAATTGGCATTCGGGTAAACGCAGTATGGTGACGAGCAAACTGGTGAGGCGCTCGGTCACGATGTCGGTATTGGCCATGTCAGGGTTGAGAATGTACACGTTCCATGCATCGGTCCAATATTGGTTGTTGGCCTGGTTTGATAGCAGGATGCTTTTAAGGTTGTCGTGCTCTGTCGCCGATACCTGGATGCCGCAGAGCATGGTAGTGAAGTAGTTGACAAGCGCATCCGGGTCGCCGGCATTGGCAAATTGTTTTGTGATGCCTGTGACATCTATTTTGATGGTAGCATTTGTGCCCGCATTGAAACCGGAAGAAAGCAGCATATCTGTAAACTCCATGCGGAGCGGATAAGTGCTGCTATTGATCCACATTTCGTAATATGCCGGCGATTCATAAAAAGCTTCCCAGCCTGCTACGCTTGGCGGATCACCGAGATCGAGGCCGAGAGCGCTTCCGAAGTTTCGTATAAAATTCCAGATAGCGTAGGTGTCGGCGGGGCTAAGTGCAGCAGGAATATCAACGTTCATGCTACGCATCGTTCCGGCGAGAAAATCCAGGGGTGTTTTGATATAGCAACCCATGCTGATTGGGTCATAGAAGTGTTCGCTCTTCAGGAGAGCTTTTAACACGGGCTTCATATCATAATTGTTGTCGATACAGAGCTGCGTGAGCGGTGCAATAATATCAGTCTCGATCGTGTCATCGATATTATAGTAAACAAAGAAGCGATATAGCTTGCCACATATATAATGAGCTGTTTCTCTTTTGGCAAAGATCATGTCGATGAGCTCGTCGGTCTCGGTCGCTCCAGAGTTGCCGATTATATGAGCACTGTAAAAGGCTGAGAATATTTTATTGCTGGTATCGTGCAGAGCCGGTTGAAAATAGCCCGTGAGCGTACTGTTATTAATGCGCCATCCTGTGAGCACGCGGGCGGCTGCTTTCACATCGTCTTCGGTGTAATTGGGGGTATTGAATTTTCCCACCGTGAAAAGCTCCTGCAACTCGCGACCATAGTTCTCGTCGGGATTGTTCTTATTATTCTTTTCCCCATTCAGGAAGCGAAGCATTGCGGCATCTGTAGTTACCTGCCTGGCGAGTGTCTTAATGTTGCCAAGGGCATGGGAACGCAGCAGCACGTAGTGATTGTAACTCATGCGCGCGTCGCCGATTACGGACATCTGGGTGGCGAAGTGATTATGCCAGAAAAATGTCATCTTTTCAGTGATGGTCGTATCCTGGTTGATCATTAAGCCCAGCCACCAGGCTTTCAGAGAGATTTCCCTTTGAAAGTTTATGTTGCCATCGCCATAGTCTGCATTGACCCATGTAGCGCCAGCAGCGATACCTGTGGGATCGGCGCCGCTGTCAGTATAACTGTTAACCGGCGGTTGCGGGGCGGGAGATACGGTATCGACCAGGTAATCGACCGCATCGCTCATGGTCATGTTTAACAAGGTCTGTACATCGGCCTCTTTTGTACCGAACATAGTGCGCCTTAGCAAGTGCCGCACCTGTGTCTCGGTCCACGCACCTGTATATTGATTTAAAGTAGAGGTGGATTTATAGGCCTTAAATACTTCTTTGTTTGCGTATTTTTTGAAGAGGGCGTCTTCGGTCGGGACTTGCAGATCGTCTAATTGCGTGTTGATCAATCCCTCTAAAAACTCCCGGCGTTTATGTTTGCCCATACACTACTTTTTCCGTTCCTCATTAAGATACGGAGAAAAGTTAATTAAGCCACCATGAGCCGGTGTTAATTCTATGCGGCCTGGGGAGAAAGGTGCGTATTTGCGGGTGGATCCTATTGTAAGCCGATAGATTTATTAAAGTCGGCTGCGTAAGTGTCAAACTTGTCACCATATACCAAACGGGCATTTGCCAGGGTTTGGTTTTTTACGATGCTTTTGACCTGCTCTTCGCTGCTATGTTTGACGAGGTACAGCATGAAGGCGCCAGCTATATTATACAGCGCGTCTTCAGCATATACCTCGGGGGCCGCCCACATTGTGCGGACGTCTTTCAGGTAGATGCCCTTTGCTGTTTTTTTCGCACCTTCGTTTATGTCGGAATTACGTGTGTCAAATGCTGACGACAGACCGATACTGCCAAATCGGTCGCCTATTTTCAGGGGTAGGCCCCAAGACCAGTATTGTATACATTGTGAGATGCTGTAGACACTGTTTATGCTGGTGTGGCCAACGAGGATATCTGAACGAACAAGGCTGCGACTGGTGGAAATCTCTTTCTTTTCTTCATCGCCATTATTCCACAGGAAGAGGTCTATCTTTTTGGACAAACCGGGCTTAAAAATGTCGGTTAACACCTTGAATTGCTCCTCCTGTAATTTGATGAAGCTGGCCTTCCGTAGTTCTTCCACGCCATCCTGGAAGTGATAGCGAATATGATCGTGTTCCACGATATCCCAGCGATCATAACATTTGTCGAGCCCCATTACTTTCACCAGGTACCGGGAAAACTCTTTCATTTTTTCCGTTGCCTTTTTATTTATGCTCGCTTCTAGTTCTTCGCGCGCTTTTGCGCTATTGCCTTTCACAAAATAGTATCGGCCCAGGAATATATGCGCCCAACACGAGGTCAACGTATTTTCTTTGTCGAGCTGAAGGGTTTTCTGTAGATAATAGACGGCGGAATCATATTGTCCCCACTCGAAGTATACCTCACCGACGAATGAACAGGCGCAGGCATCTCCAGGGTTTTTAGAGAGGTAGGCCCTCGAAACCTTCATTGTTGAGTCGAAGTTATAGGACTGGAACAAGGCGGTAATCTCCTCGTGAACTTGGGCAAATGAGGAAAACGTGAGAAGAAGGAGTATTGTTGAGAGTATAGTGCGCATGTTGCTGTGTGTAGTGTAAAATTAATTTTTTTATGAATTAGTGCAAATTGGCTGACGGCTTTCCAAGCGAGAATGGCGCTGATATATAAAATGTGGATATCTTCATTTGCAAGGGCTTTACACCGGGTGTAAATTCGCAGCGTTATGTCAATAGTCAATCTCGCAGTTCAGGTGTTGCCGCTTAATGTAGCACAAACTGAAGCCATCCGGATAATAGATGTGGCAATTGCCCGTATACAATCTTCCGGACTTAAGTACGTTGTTTGCCCGTTTGAGACGGTAATAGAAGGAGAATACGGGGAGGTAATGCAGCTACTGGATGATATGCAGGACGATTGCTATAAAGCGGGTGCGGAGACGATGATCATTAATATGAAGCTGCACAGAAGTGCAGTCAAAGACCTTCATATCGGGGATAAGCTGGAGAAGTACAGTTGATGATAGGTTGATAAGTTTTAGGATAGAAATACGAATTTTGAAAGATGGAACGAGCGCAATTAGTTAAGCAAATATTTGGGAGAAGGTCCGTGCTATGTGTGGGGCTGGATACCGATTTGAATAAGATACCCAGGCACCTGCTGAGGGAGGCCGACCCCGGCTTTTCTTTTAATAAGGCTATCATCGATGCTACTAAAGAGTACACGGTGGCATATAAGATAAACACTGCGTTCTACGAGGCGCAAGGCATCAGGGGCTGGGAGAGCCTGCAACGAACTTTGGAATATATACCGGAGGACATCTTTACTATTGCAGACGCAAAACGCGGGGATATAGGCAATACCGCCGACCAATATGCGAAGACCTTTTTTGAAACTTATCCTTTCGATAGTGTGACGGTGGCCCCCTACATGGGCAGCGACAGCGTGAAACCTTTCTTGCAGCGTAAGGACAAATGGGCAATAGTGCTTGGGCTAACATCAAATGCGGGCAGCGCAGATTTTCAATTGCAACAATGCGGCAGCGAATTGCTATATGAAAAAGTGCTCCGCGCAGTGGCCAGCTGGGGCAGCCCGGATAACCTCATGTTTGTTATAGGCGCTACGCGCAAAGAACAACTGCAACACGTAAGGCAAATGTTGCCCGATCATTTCTTCCTGGTACCTGGTGTGGGCGCACAGGGGGGGGATGTACCTACTGTGTGTGGGAATGCGATGAATAAAGACGGAGGTGTTTTGATCAACGTGAGCCGGGGTGTGATCTACGCGAGCAATGGCGAGGATTTTGCTGATGAGGCGGCTAAGGCTGCAAAAGCTTACCGGGATGAGATGGCTGTTTACCTGTAATACAAAAGAGCATCCAATGAACGAGGCCCTGTTACAATTCATCTGGCGATATAGTTTGTACAATCCCTTTGGCATGAAAACCACAGACGGGGAAGCTGTTACGGTCGTGCAGCCCGGCAGGCTGAACACGAACTCTGGGCCGGATTTTACGGAGGCAAAAATTAAAGTGGGCGATGTATTGCTCGCAGGACACGTGGAGCTGCATGTGAAGAGCAGTGACTGGTTAAAACACGGCCACCAGGATGATGTAGCCTACCATAACATCATATTGCATGTGGTGTACCAGGACGATATAGGCAAGGTTGCTGATAATGTACCTGTGTTGGAAATTGGTCCGTGTATTCCCAATGAGATCGTTGCGCGTTATTCAGCATTGGTAAATGACCTGCAGGCAATACCCTGTGCGGCGCAACTGCCCGCGATCAGGGATATCACTAAAGAAAGCTGGCTCAGCCGGCTGCTGGCGGAACGCTGGGAGCAAAAGCTGGGCGAATGGGACGAGTTGCTGCAAGAAAGCGCTGGCGACTGGCGTAACCTGCTTTACTGGCGAATGGCCGCCAACTTCGGGTTCAAAGTTAATGCTAATCCCTTCCTGATGCTTGCAAGGTCGCTGCCGATCAATATACTGGCAAAACACCACGACAATTTATTGCAGATTGAAGCGTTGCTCTTCGGGCAGGCAGGGATGCTAAGCGGCGAATTTGAAGATGAGTATCCTAATGCACTGCAAACGGAATACCGCTACCTGAAACAGAAATATAAGCTGGAGCCGATACAGGCGCATTTATGGAAGTTCATGCGGATGCGGCCCGCCAACTTTCCTACTATACGCATTGCACAGTTTGCCGCGCTTGTGCATCAATCACTGCATTTGTTTTCGCAGATCATCGAAGTGAACTCAGAAAAAGAGCTGAGACCGCTGCTGGAAGTGAAAGCAAGCGAATACTGGGATAACCATTTCAGATTTGACGAGTTGCAGGAAACGCCCACGGAAAAGCACCTGGGTTCCGAATCGATAAGGAATATCATTATCAATACGGTGGCACCGATACAATTTCTTTATGCTGCGCGGCAAGGGGTGGATGGCTTGCAGGAGAAAGCCCTTCAGCTACTCGATACGGTGCCTGCGGAGCACAACAAGATTATTGGCCAATGGGCGGGCTGCGGCTGGGACCCAGCCAATGCATCACAATCGCAGGCGATGATACAACTGTTTAATAATTATTGCAGCAATAAGCGCTGCCTTGAATGCAGCCTGGGATTAGCTATTATTAAATCAACCCCAGGAAATTGATATGGTCTGCTTGAGGTCGGGATGTAAGCTGACAGCAACCGGGCACGTATGGGCGATGCGCTCAAGGATGGTTTTCTCTTTGTCTGTATAGGTTTTGCCGGCAGGGAAGCTGAGGAATACTTTGATCTCGGCTATCCTGCGGGGATCACTAGCCATGACCTTCTCCACCTCGCATACCGTTCCGTCAATGTTGATACTATGGTTTGCGCCCGAAATGCCCATCGTAGTAAGGATACAGGTTGCCAGAGCAGTGGCTACAAGGTCGGTTGGGGAGAAGCGCTCCCCTTTGCCTTTATTGTCCACAGGTGCATCTGTCTCGATAACGGTTCCTGAGCGTAAATGAGTAGCTTCCGTCCTTAAATCGCCTGTATAGATCACTTTTGCGGTCATGAAAATGCCATTTTGGGCTAAATTTACGATGTTTTATAATGAAATTGTTGTAACTTACTTTCTTTAAAAGCCCGCGCAGAATTGTGCGGATTGTAAGAATAAGAAGACCTTGAGCATGAAAGGAATCATGAGAAATGTTGCTGCATGTTTGTTTTGCTGCCTGCCAATGGCTGCAGTGGCACAGGCGCAGGCGACCACTAACGACTCTGCAAAAGCAGTACACCCGGCGGTAAAACCCGTGGTGCCTAAGGTGAAAAAGCCAAAACCTATCAATAAGGAATTTAGTATGGGCCTAAGGCTGAACACCGACGGTTGGGGCATCTATGCGCACAGAGGCGTTTCGAAAAGCGAGATGAAGGAATCTGAACTGTTCTACAACGTGCGCTATTGGGAACTTGAGCTGGACGAAAAGAAAAACCCGAAAGAAATAAAACGGAACAGTGACCTCAGCAACTTCAATGATACCAAACCAAGAGCTTTCATTTATGGTAAAAAGAATAATTTCTATACACTGAAGCTGGGTTATGGCTTCCGCAAGATGATAGCCGGAAAGCCGGACCCGGGTACCGTATCTATACATTGGTTTTACAGCGGTGGCCTTTCGCTTGGCATGCTAAAACCATATTATATCGACCTTTATGACGGTAGCAGTATCAAATACACGGATTCTACCAAAGAAGAATTCCTGAACCGTAATGATATCATTGGTAGTTCTGGCTTCTCTAAGGGCATCGGTGAGATCAAGTTCGTGCCGGGTGCGCATATCAAGACCGGGTTGCATTTCGACTTTGCTGCAAGCAAGAAAACTGTGCTTGCTATAGAGTTTGGCTTTGACGCCGAGGTATACACTAAGGCAGTGCCAATAATGGCCGACCAAAAAGATGTACCGTTTTTCGCTAATGTGTTTGGCTCCATCCAATTTGGCAGACGTTGGTGATGATTGTAACTTGCAGTCCTTATGCAGGAATTGCCCATAATTAATTCAGCAGAAAACAATACGGAAACCCGTGTGAAGAAGCCTAACTGGCTGCGCGTGAAGCTGCCTATAGGCGAGGAATATCGTCATGTGCGCAGCCTGGTAGATACCCATAAGCTGCACACCATATGTGAGAGCGGTAATTGCCCTAACATGGGCGAGTGCTGGGGTGAGGGCACCGCTACCTTTATGATATTGGGTAATATCTGTACCCGGTCCTGCGGCTTCTGCGCAGTGGCAACCGGTAGACCTGAGCCTGTGGACTGGGATGAGCCGCAACGCGTGGCAGAGGCCATTTACCTGATGAAGGTAAAGCACGCAGTGATCACCTCGGTGGACAGGGACGAACTGAAAGACGGTGGATCGACGATATGGGCCAACACGATAAAAGCAGTGCGTGCGCTGAATCCTGAAACCACGCTGGAAACATTGATACCTGACTTTCGTGGGCAATGGGAGAACCTGGAACGTATAATAGAGGTGGCGCCTGAAGTGGTGTCGCACAACCTTGAGACAACTGAGAACCTGACCCGTAAAGTAAGGATACAGGCCAAATATCACCGCAGCCTTGAAGTGATACGCAGGCTGAAGGACGGCGGCATGCGGACGAAAAGCGGCATAATGCTGGGCCTTGGTGAAACAAAAGAAGAACTACTTGAGGCCATGCATGCCCTGCAGGAAAACGGCTGTGATGTACTGACCCTGGGACAATACCTGCAGCCTACACCTAAGCACCTGCCGGTGGTGCGCTTTGTGCACCCTGATGAGTTTGCTTACTTCCGCGAAGAAGGATATAAGATGGGCTTTGATTACGTGGAGAGCGGTCCGCTGGTGCGCTCATCGTACCACAGCGACAGGCATGTGATACCCGGCAAAGGCCGTGGAGACTGGCAGCGCTCTAAACAAGCGGTTTAAACCTGTGACCGTTAAGGCGGTCTTTATCATGATACATAGTGCACGATAAAATACCTTGCAATTGCGGGGGATTTTTGTTACCTTAAGTTTGTTCGAACCCTCGAAACGAAGCTGCATGGATATACAGCAATATTTGGAACGTATTGGGTATGCACACCCGAAAGGCATAGGCATTAGCCAATTACGAAAGCTGATGGAATGCCATGTGCGTAACGTGCCATTTGAAGACCTGGATATACAGGCGGGCATACCCATTGAATTGGATATCAGCAAATTTTATGATAAAGTAGTAAGCCGCAGGCGCGGGGGATATTGCTATGAGTTGAATGGCCTATTCGCTGCATTATTGAAAGAGCTTGGCTATAGAGTGGATATGCTTTCAGCGCGGGTAGCGAATGGCAAAGAATACAGCCCGGAATTCGACCATATGGCCTTGCTGGTAGAGTGCGATTCACAAGCCTGGCTGGTGGATGTGGGCTTTGGGGATTTTTCACTTTGCCCGCTGGCGATAGATAATGACAAGGCACAAAGCGACGGACGGAACAACTACACGATAGGCAGGTTGCAGGTGGACAACAGGGAATATTATAGTGTCGCGAGGTGGAACGAGGGCAGGGAACTGTACGTGCCGCAATATATTTTTTCGCCAACTGCACATTTACTGGAGGACTTTGCCACGCGTAATCATTATCAGCAAACAAATCCAGAATCGCCCTTTATGAAAACGCTGATGTGCAGCCTGCCCACCGATGATGGACGTATCAGTATGATCAACAATCGCATGGTATATACCGAGAATGGACAAAAGCGGGAACTGGCAATAAGAGATGAGGCGCATAGGCAGGAACTGTTACAGTCGTTGTTTAATATTAGGATGAGCGCGAGCTACAAATGCGCAATAGCCTAGATTATTTTACAGGATTTCTTAGATTTGCGTTCCATTTTCGGGGCGTAGCGCAGCCCGGTAGCGCGCTTCGTTCGGGACGAAGAGGTCGCTGGTTCGAATCCAGTCGCCCCGACAAAAATGAGAGCAGAGAAACAGAGCGGAGAGCGCCTGCCTTTCTCTGCTCTCATTTTTCCCTCCGCTCCCGCTCTGTTTCCCGCTCCTTACTTGCCAGTTGTTGCTAGTTTATTCCCGTTTTTGCTTGTTTCTCCACAAAGATTCCTGTTTTTAGGTTCGAATCCAGAAACACCATTTAACCATCTTTTGGTTTGGGTACGACGATATTGGGCAATGGTTCTCCCCTTTTTTTAGCAAGCATGTAATGAGACCAGTTTTCGATTTCATGATCTCCATAGATTATCATGCGCACTTCCACGTCTTTAGTATCCATATCGCCGACATATGCTCTTTGATGGTTGGGGACATTTTCATAAGCAACCCGCAAGTTCTCTTGATTGCTTTTTGTTGGGTTCGCTAAGTAATCTTTGTATGCTGATCTACATAACTCAATAGTAGTTGGGTCACCTTTTAATTTTCTTTGAATATCTTTTATTTCTAAAAGTTTATCCTGGATTGATGAGGCAAATGACTTTTTTTGAATTGAAAATTTCCCAAGTCCATATATATGGATTGTTGAGCCAAGGGGGATGTCTGCTAATAAATTTCCATCCCTTACTTGTTTTTCAAGTTCTTCCACTGTTAGACCAACCGTTTTTTCCAACCGCGCGAGTTCTAAGCTACCATCCGCAAAAACATTGACTTTTGTTAGATAAAAGTCACTATTCATTTTATAAAACAGATTCACAGACTGGCCTTCGATTTTTTTGGCAAAATAGTCATCGCTGTCTTGTTTATAAATAGTGCCATTCCCATTTTCGCTAACTGTAATCCCATTTATTTTTCGCTCACGGTATTTGAAAATATTGTCCAAACTTGGATTTAATTCTTTAATTAAATCTTGAACATACTCAACAAAGGTATCCTTGCTAAAATCCCATTTTCCCTTCTCTATCGTCCAAGTGCCCAAACCATGAATAGAAATGTCATTATTATCCGGAATGTTCACTGAAACCCATCCTCGTTGCACATCCTTTTTAAAATGTTCAAAGTCTTCAAAATGCCAACACTCTACACGTCCGTTTTCGTAGACATCAATGTCAACAAAAAAATAATTACCATTGCGAATAATGGCTGGAATTGAAAAACCTTCAATTATCTGTTCTTTATATACTCTTGTGGTAGGTTTAATCATTCCAGAGGTTCGTCTAAATAATTTAAAAGCCATAAAAGGTCCAGACTAGTAAGGGAACAATAAAGATAATTATTTGCACTAGGATTCTCACCTCAGGTTCGAAAGTTGTCCAGCCAAGTACCGGCAAGTATTTGCCAGTTCTTGCCAATTGTTCCCTATAACTCCCCAATCATTCCCAAAAGTGCATTTAAAGCAAGCGGGTCCTTGATAAATTGGTTCGAAAGTTGTCCAGTCGCCCCGACTTAAAGCTCAACTTCGGTTGAACTTTTTTGTTTAAAAACATCTGGCTCACGTATCTTTAATCAGCATAAAAACCCAACGCTACCATTATGAGAAATATAGTTTACGCCACCAACATAACTATTGATGGCTTTTGCGACCACAACTATTTTATGCCTGATGAGGAACTCATGGTCTACTTTGCACAGCTCATACAAGATGCAGGATTGCTGGTGTATGGTCGCACTACGTACGAGTTGATGGTGCCCTATTGGCCTGATGTAGCCAAAACCCGATCGGGCACCCAAGCCGAAAATGAATTCGCACAAGCGCTTACGGATACCGATAAGATCGTCTTTTCACGCACATTAGAACAAGCGGAGGGAAACACACGGATAATGCGCGGAAACCTCGAGGACGAAATAGTAAAATTGAAACTGCAGGCCGGTAAAAGCATCTCAGTAGGTGGTGTCGATTTGCCCTCCCAGTTAATGGCGCTGGGGCTTGTTGACGAATTTCATTTTGTAGTTCACCCAATAATTGCAGGAAAAGGCCGACGATTACTGGAAGATTCCAGTCCTCCTGAGCGATTGCAGTTGAAACTCAAAGGTTCTAAATCCTTTGATTCCGGCGTTGTCGCGCACCATTACGTAAAGGCATAGCGCGGTAGGCAGCCTTAAAAGCTAGTCCTTGCCATTATAATCTTCAGAAAGATATCCACAATTTTCGGTCTGATGAACTTTGCGCCGTGATGCTTGGTAATTTGCTGTTCTAAGTAGAAAAACTGATGCAGTGGGATAGGATAAACGAGAAGCTGAGCATACTGGCTGATGCTGCTAAATATGATGTGTCTTGTGCGTCGAGCGGCAGTAAAAGGGATAATACTAACAAAGGGCTGGGCAACGCTACAGGAATGGGCATTTGCCATGCGTATACCGAAGACGGGCGCTGTGTGTCGCTGCTGAAAATACTGCTTACCAATCATTGCATATTCGATTGTGCTTACTGTGTAAGCCGCAAGAGTAATGACATCAAGCGCGCTGCGTTTACCGTGCAGGAGGTTGTGGACCTCACCATTAGTTTCTACAGGCGAAATTATATAGAAGGACTCTTTCTGAGCTCCGGAATTTTCAGCAATGCCGACTACACTATGGAGCGGCTGGTGCTTATAGCTAAAAAGCTGCGTGCAGAACACCGTTTTAATGGCTACATCCATCTCAAAGCTATACCCGGGGCCAGTCCTGAACTGCTAAAGCAAGCAGGCCTTTATGCCGACCGGCTCAGTGTGAATATAGAGATGCCTACCGAACAAGGGCTGAAGTTACTGGCGCCCGATAAAAAGCGCCATGACATGATACACCCAATGAAATACCTGAAAAATGCAATTGCGGAAAACCGTGACGAAAAAAAGGTGTTTAAGAAAACGCCGCTTTTTGCACCGGCAGGCCAGAGCACACAAATGGTGGTAGGCGCTGCAGCGGAGACAGACCTTCATGTGCTATATACTGCAGACCATTTTTACAGGAAAATGCAACTGAAGCGGGTATATTATTCAGGATATGTGCCGATAAGTAACGATAACCGGTTGCCCGCTATCGGTACACCCGTGCCAATGATACGAGAGAACCGCCTGTACCAGGCCGATTGGCTGATGCGTTTTTACGGCTTTTCCGTAAACGAGATAATAACGCCTGCTGAGCCTTTGCTCGACCTGGAGATCGATCCCAAGCTTGCCTGGGCCTTGCGCAACCTTCATTTATTCCCAGTAGATATCAATAAAGCTGAATTGCCGCTTATAAAGCGCGTGCCGGGCATAGGTGTTTCGTCGGCGCTTAAGATCGTTTCAGCCAGGAGATTTACCCGGCTCACCTGCGAGCACCTTAAAAAATTTGGGCTGGCGCTGAACCGTGCAAAATATTTCATTACCTGCAAGGCTGACGGGTTTGAGCATAAAGACCATGAGCCATGGCGTATACGGCAATTCATACTTGCAGAAAGCAGTAGTAAGTACCGGTCAACTTTTTCTCCGCAGTTGACGATCTTTTAAACCGATGACCTCATGACAACTTTAGTGTACGACAATACGCTGCCGGGCTTTCTTACAACCATTTTCGAGGTGTATGAATATCGGATAGCTGATGCAGATATTGTGCCCGTGCGGCGGGCGCAAAGCAATTTGTTTGGCAGTAACAAGTATGTTGAAACCGATGAGAGCAAAGCCTCGAGAGTTTGGAAAGGGATTAAGAAACATGCAGGCGGCTCTGTCACGACAGATATTTACCGCAGCTTTCTATCCGAGTTGCCGGGGATGGAAAATATGTTGTTACAATACATCGGGTATATTCTGTCCAAAGGTGATGTATCAAGAGATTTCAGCCATCCGGCTGTGCTGTATATTACTGAGACTGTCAAAAAGGTTCGCCGGGAAAAACACCGGATGGAGGCCTTCGTTCGCTTTAGGCAAACGGCCGATGATCTTTACTATGCTACCGTAGAGCCAGATTACAATGTATTGCCGCTAATTGCTGACCATTTCGAGAAGCGCTATGCTGATCAACGATGGTTGATATATGATATGCGCCGTAATTATGGCATCTATTATGATCTGCATACTGTTGCTACTGTTGAAGTAGATTTCAAACATATCTTGTCGGGTTACGGCAATGCGGATGGAATACTAAACGAGAAGGAAAAAGAATACGAACGGCTGTGGCAGAACTATTTCAAAAGCGTTAACATCGCGTCGCGCAAAAATCTTAAACTTCACCGCCAGCACATGCCTTTGCGTTATTGGAAATATCTTACCGAAAAAAAATAAGCGATTACTTCTTTCGCATACACCATGTAGTCATAGACCGTAGATCGTCGACATTGGTGGTTTTGACCGGCTCAAACAATTCCGCGTTAAGTTGCTCTGTGTATAACTTCAACGCTGCCCGGTTAACCAGGTAGCGCGTCGATCCGTCGGGCAGTATGTACCTGCCATTCCCAATCGGTTTTACCAGCGTTTCGATGCCAATATCAGAAGCCAGTCTTGCAAAGAAATAGCCGCCGGGCCTTAATACACGCCATGCCTCCTTCAACATGGCCTCGAAATGGCCCGCATCATTCGCGAAATGCAACACTGCGCTGGAAATGACTAGGTCGAAGTACGAATTGGCAAATGGGAGCTCGTCGGCCTTTGCGAGCCGAAAATTTTGCGATGGAAGAGCAGGCGCGAGATCCTGTGCCAGTGCTTTAACTTTATCGATGGCGGCTGCATCCCGATCGACAGCATAGACACTGTAGCCATTTTTCAGGAAGTAATGAATATTTCTACCTGCGCCGCAGCCGATGTCGAGTACTGTTTTACAATTGTCAAAGCGTCCTTTTAACAACTGGTCAAAAAGATATATGTCTATGTTCCCGAAAGAGTCTTGCAGTGAATTAGCCATGTCATTGCTAATATAAGCAGTAAGCGGCATTATATCGCCGAACTGAATACCTGTCGTTGGCTGGCAGCCTTACTCTTGATTAAATGTAAATCGAAGGCGCTGCAGATATTCCTGATGAAACTCTTCCCCGTTCCTGTAACCGTCACCCCTGATTTGGTTTGTACGATAAGGCCGTCTTTTTCCAAAGCGTCAAGCACAGGGGCGGAGTAGGTTTGTATCAATTCGAGATCAACCGGGTCAAAAGATGCTCGGCCCTGGCAGGCAATTTCACGTATGTATTTTCCAAAACGTTTGTCCTCCTCTGTAGTAAAATACCCTTTTTTTACAGCAAGCCGATTACGATTTACAGCACCGTAATAGTCGTGGATGGTCTTCTCGTTCTGTGCATATCCGCCGGGCAGGCTACTGATGGCGGATACACCAAGACCGATCAGCGTTTCGGCGTTTTGAGTAGTGTACCCCATAAAGGTTCTGTTCAATCGGCCTTCTTCACGGGCCAAAAACAGGTCATCGTGAGGAAGCGCGAAGTGATCCATGCCAATATCCCTGTAACCTGCAGCAAGCAATAATTCCTTCCCTGTTGTGTAAAGCTGCAATTTCTCAGAAGCAGTTGGCAGGTCATTTTCATCAAACAGTCGTTGCCCACGGCTGGTCCAGGGCACATGAGCATAGCTATAAAAGGCAATACGGTCTGGCATGAGCGTTATCACCTGCGATATCGTTTTAATAATGCTCTCCTGCGTCTGGCTCGGCAGGCCGTAGATCAGGTCAAAGTTTACGGAACGATAGCCTATTTCTCTTGCTGCATCTGTAGCCCGCGCTACGTTTTCGAAAGGTTGTATCCTGTTGATGATACGTTGCACGTTAGGGTCGTTGTCCTGCACACCGTAGCTCACGCGCCGGAAGCCAAGCTCATACAGCTTCTGCAAATGCTCCCGTGTGGTATTGTTGGGGTGTCCTTCAAAGCTGAACTCCGCATTATTCAGTATGTCTGCACTGTCGAGTATCGGTAAAAGCAATTTCTCCAGGTTGGCAGGAGAAAAGAAAGTGGGTGTGCCACCTCCCAGGTGCAACTCGCCTATCACCGGTGTCTCGACCATCAGGGAGCGGTAAGCGTTCCATTCCCTATGTATAGCGTCTATATATTCAGCCTCAACGCTGTGGTTGCTCGTGATCTTTTTATTGCATCCGCAATAGGTACAAAGCGACTCACAAAAAGGCAAGTGTATATAAAGGCTGATACCATCTCTTATATTAGTAGCAGCGACAAGGTATAGCCAACGCTCCGTATCAATTTTTTCGTTCCAAAAAGGTACCGTTGGGTAACTGGTGTACCGGGGAGCCGGAACATTATATTTCTCCAGTAAATGCTGAATAGAAGTCATTGCTCATGATTGAGGCTCAAAAAGGAAAATATTGAACGCGCAAATTACGCATGGTCTGGGCCTTAGGTGGTGACGATGATCATCCTTTTACATGATCATCAGCAATCGCTGGGGCCGCAGCTTTATTCTTTTCTCTATTTTTGTTGTCAAATAACATGATTGAATGCCGACCGGGGAACCTGTTCACAGAACGACGATCATTGCTGCCCCCGCTACAACGGTTTGGGCGGCACTCACAAAGCCCGAATTGATGAAACAGTGGATGGCGGAGAGTGAGATAGAGATAGTTACAGATTGGGTTGTAGGTCAGCCATTCATTATCCGTGGACCGTGGTATAAAACGTATTTTGAAAATAGGGGAACAGTATTACGTTATGATGCCGGACAGGCACTGAGTTATAGCCATTTAAGCTCGCTCTCAAGGCTGCCGGATGCCCCTGAAAATTATACGGTATTATTGTTTGCACTGCAGGACATTGATGGTAGAACGAGAGTCGACCTGGAAATCAGCAATTTCCCCACCGAGGCTATTTATCACCATTTGGCCTTTTACTGGAACGTTGCGCTCGACCTGTTAAGAAAATTTGTAGAACCGGACTCGCAGGATACATAATTTTTTTAAATCTTTTACCGCCAAAGCCTATAGACCAGTAAAGTTTCACCATCTTGCTGAAGCTCCTTTTCAAAATTGAAGCCGATAGTTTGTAGTAGTTTGACGGATCTCGAATTCTCGGGTATCGTAATGGCCAGCAGGCTTGCGTTTTCCGCCTGGAGGGCCTGGATAACAATCTCAGTCGCTTCACGGGCATAGCCTGTGCCGCTGTAAGCTGGTAAAAAGGCGAAGCCGATATCAGGGTGCGCAAGGTAATCGCGCTGTATCAATGTTACAACACCTATGGGTATTAGCGATCCTTTGAGCCTGGCTATCCAATAGGTCACATTTTCATTGTCAAGTATCTTTTGAATGTAGGCGATCGCATCTTCTGCACTATTGACGTTCCTGTTGCCAATAAATTGCAGCCATCCCGGCGTATTGACCAATTCCTGTATGAAAGCTGCATCTGAAGTTGACAGTTTCTTCAATGATAACCGTGAGGTATGGAAGGTGCTTTGCATCGATGGTAAATATAAGAAAGCCTCCTGTTATGGGAGGCTTTGTAATTATAGATGCTTTAGGTACTAACTATTTGTGAAAATATTCTGCTTTTACATCCTCATAGGTAGCTTTGATCATATCCCATGCATCCACATCGCCTTTAATTAGCGAGGACATGAACATTTTAGCCTGCTTAAAGCTCACATGAGGCGGCAGCATCGGTACGGTAGGATCGGTAACGACATCCAGTATCGCGGGCCTGTCAGCAGCCAACAGCTTGTCGATCGCAGCGCCTATATCCGCGGGGTCTTCCACACGTATTCCTTCCAGCCCCAGCATTTTAGCATACCCGGCATAGTTGAAGTCGGGTACCTCCTGCGATGCGACAAATTTTGGATAGCCGCCCATCACGCGCTGCTCCCAACTCACCATGTTAAGATCATGATTGTTTAGCACAACGACGAGCAGCCTCGGATCGGCCCAGCTTTTCCAGTATTTAGAAATAGTGATCATTTCATTGATGCCCAGCATCTGGAAGGCGCCGTCACCGATCAAAGCGATAGGCACCCTGTCGGGATATGCAAATTTTGCTGCGATCGTATAGGGCACTGCCGGGCACATGGTGGCGAGATTGCCCGATAGGGAAGCCATCATGCCATCCCTGATCTTGAGGTCGCGCGCAAACCAGGCTGCTGTAGAACCCGAATCGGCCGAGAGGATACACTTATCAGGCAGGCGTTTCGATAGCTCCCAAAACAAGTGCTGGGGGTTAATAGGCTTGCTGTCGCTTTTGGCCCTCGTCTCCAGTATTTTCCACCAGGTGGCCACCTCTTCCATGATATGTTGCTGCCAACTGCGGTCTTCTTTCTTCTTAAGTAAGGGTATCAAGGCCTGCAAGGTGTCTTTGCTATCACCTTCGAGGTGTACGTCCATTGGGTAACGAATGCCCAGCATTTTACCCTCGATATCTATTTGTATACCTTTGGCCTGGCCCTCTTTGGGTAAAAATTCAGAATAAGGAAAGCTGGAACCGACCATTAGCAGCGTGTCGCAGTCGCTCATAAGGTCCCAACTGGGTTTGGTCCCCAGCAACCCTATCGACCCGGTCACATAGGGTATATTATCCGGCAACACCGCTTTGCCAAGCAGAGCTTTGGCTATACCTGCGCCGAGCAGATCCGCTACCTGCAACACTTCTTCGCTTGCGCCTTTGGCGCCGGCACCTACAAGTATAGCAACCTTCTTGCCATCATTCAGAATGTCTGCAGCTTTTTGAATGTCGGCGGTTCCCGGCAGTATGCGTGGTGCAGTATATCCTACACTTGAGTGGATGGTGCCGTGGAGGCGGGGCGCTGGTGTGTATTCCAATTCCTGCACATCGTTGGGCATAATGATACAGGTAACCGTTCGCATGGATTTCGCTGTACGGAAGGCCCTGTCAACCAGGTGGCGCACCTGTTCCGGGGTCGAGCACATATGCACATATTCATGTGCCACATCTTTGAAAAGAGAAACAAGGTCTACCTCCTGCTGGTAACTTCCGCCGATCGCCAGGCGGCTCTGCTGGCCCACGATGGCCACCACGGGCTGGTGGTCCATTTTAGCGTCATAAAGGCCGTTAAGCAGGTGAATAGCGCCGGGACCGGAGGTAGCCATGCAAACACCCACCTCGCCCGTAAACTTGGCGTGCGCGCAGGCCATAAAAGCGGCAGCTTCCTCATGCCTTACCTGTATAAATTCGATCTTATCCTGCGCTTTTTCAAGTGCGCCGGTAAGGCCGTTGATACCATCGCCCGGGTATCCGTAAATGCGGTGAACGCCCCACTGGTGAAGGCGATCTATCATAAATTCGCTAACTGTCTGGCTCATATCGATAAATGTGACCTGACCGACGGAAAATTCATGCCATGAACCAGGGATCAAGGTGTGTCGTAGGTGCCGCTTCCTTGTTAAAATATTCCGCCTCGCTGAATATCACTTGCAGGCACAGGGATTTATTGCCACATTGCGGAAAATTTTGGCAATGCGACTTTTTTATGCATTGATGATATTGGTGCTGCTTCCCGGGATGGGGGCCGCACAAATCCAGATAAACAATTGGCAGGCACTGCTGCAATATGCCGATGAGCATGCGCCCGCCTCGCAATTGGCTAAATTACAGCCGCTTGTCGCCCGGCAGGATGTGAATATTGCGGCATCCGGGTTATACCCGAGGGTGAACGCTTTTGGCACCGGAGACTATTATCCTTTGATTCCCTCGCTGGTTGTTCCTGCCGAGATAATAAAAGGACCTCCCGGCACCTATACAGCGGTTAAGTTTGGCCTTCCGTATGTGTTTACTGCTGGTGCGGAGGTAAGTATTCCTGTCGTGAACCTTGAGAAATGGGCGCAGCTTTCAAGGGCAAAGGCGCAATACAGCCAGGCAGAGTGGGGCAGCAAGGCCAGCCTGGAGAATTTTCACATCCAGTTAGTGCAGGCTTACTATCAATCGCTTGTAACGAAAGAAGTCCTGAAATTGAATGACGAAAACGTGCAGACCGCAAATGAGTTGATGCAGATAATGGATGCGCGTAATAAACAGGGCGTTCTGAACCCGGCTGACTACAACCGCACCAAAAACCTGCAACTCGATGTTCAATCGACCGGCATCAATTACAGCAAAACACTGCAGCAAAGCAATAATAACATTGCCTCATTGCTTGATATGGGCAAAGACTCGGTACAATTGAGCGAGGTGATCGATGATTTTAGCTGGCCGCTTTTGACCTCCGAAGGCGATGCCGCTGCCCGGCCGGGATGGCAGGAGGCAGATATGAAGGTGTATGTAGCACAGAAGGCGCTTAGTGAGAGCAAAAACAGCGCTTTGCCGAAGCTTGTGCTTAATGGCCGGTATACCTACAATATGCAAAGCAAATTCGAGGCAGGCAGTGACAACGTTGAGTTTAATTCCGCCAACGTCGGTCTGCGACTTGACTTTCCTTTATTCCAGGGCAATTACTATAGGTCAACACAATACAAAAGCGCCCTGGTATTACGGCAGGCTAAGCTGGAGCAGGAGCGTACGCGGGCTACACTTACACAGCAGCAAAAGGACTGGTTCGACCAGTATGCCGCGGCGTTCGCCAAACATACGGTGCTGGACCAAAAAGTAAAAACAGCTTCCGACAACCTGCGCATCGCCAGGCTGAATGTGAAGGAAGGGCTTATGGAATTCGACGAGTTCAATAATATTTTCATGGAATACAACAAGGCAAAGATGGAGTACATTCAAAACCTTGCGGACGGGATATTGTATTATTTACTAAGTACACAAAAATTCTAGATCAATGAAGCGACAGCTTTTATGGCTTGCATTGGCAATTGTGGCAGCGGGATGTGGTAGTAAGCAGGACGAGATACATCCTGAAATGAAACTATTGACGTCAGCAGTATACGCTTCAGGCTCGCTCGTTCCGGAGGAGGAATATAAGGTGGTGTCCAGCGTGGATGGCTACCTGGTAGATGCTTATGTGAACGAGGGTGACACAGTTCATAAAGGCCAGTTACTTTTCAAGGTGAGCAGCGAGGTCCGTGAGGCGCAGCAGCATGGTGCTAACCAACTGGTACAGAAAACAATACCTACAGTGGCCGAGAGCGCGCCTGCCATGCACGAACTTGAGGGGCGGATAGAGGTGGCGCACATCAAAGAGCAGCAGGACAGCCTGCAGTATATGCGCTATAAAAATCTGTATGACCAAAACGCTATTTCTGCAAGCAATTACGAGAAGTATTACCTGCAGTATCAAAGTTCACTCAAAGATTACCAAAACCTGCGCCGCCAATGGCAGCAGCAAAAGCTCACCGGCGATCTGCAACTGCAGGAAGCCAGGAACCAGTTGTCTGTCGCCGCGGCACAGAGTGATGTGGGCAACCTGAAGAGCTTTGTGAATGGGGTGGTATACGACGTTTATAAAAAGAAGGGCGACCTCGTGGTCCCGAATCAACCGGTAGCCTTGATCGGCGCAGGTAAAATGTTTGCCCGGCTCTTGATAGATGAGGATGACCTGGACAAAGTGTTCAATGGGCAGCAGGTACTGATCACTATGGATGCATTTCCTGATAAAGTTTTTAAAGCGCATATTTCCAAAATATATCCATTGCTCAGCAAGGTTGAGCAGTCTTTTCGTGCCGATGCGGAGCTTGATGATGCGATACCCATGGGGATGTATGGATTGAATCTTGAAGCGAACATCATCGTTGCCGAGAAAAAGCAGGTTTTGGCGATACCTAAGGCCGCGCTGCAAAAAGGAGATTCTGTATTGATCAAACAAAATGGGAAAGAACAGACTGTGAAGATCAAAAAGGGAATAGAGGACGATGCTTATGTACAGGTTTTGAGCGGCATCGATCAGAACACAACTGTAATAGTGAAAAAATGAACTGGGGATTAGCTTTTCAGATAGCACTTACGCACTTGCTTACCAAGAAGAAGCAGAGTGTCATTGCTATGCTCGGCGTAATGTTTGGCATATCCATGTTCATTATCATGATCAGCTTTATGACAGGCGTCAACCAGTTCCTCGAGGATATGGCTATGGACAACACGCCACATGTGCATATCTACAAACCCATTGAGATAGACAAAAAGAATATAATGTCGATCAACCACCCCGCCGGAAAGGGAGACTGGTATATTGTGGAGCATCAAAAGCCAAAGAATGAGCTGCCGAAGATAAAGAACGGGCTAATGCTGGCACAGCAGATCGAGAACATGCCCGAAGTATTTGGTGTGGCGCCGCAGGTGTCATCGCAATTGTTTTATAATAATGGCCCTGTGCAGATACCCGGCACCATTTTCGGAATTGATGTCAAAAAACAAGAAAAGCTTTTCAGCCTGGAGAAGAAAATGGATATGGGCAGCGTGGAGGACTTGCTAAAGGGCTCTGATGTCATACTCATGGGTAAGGGCCTTGCCGAAAAAATGAATGTGACCGTTGGGGACAGGGTGAATGTGACCACACCCCAGGGTGGCAACTTCACGCTTAAAGTTGTTGGCATATTCTCTTTCGGCATTACGGCACTCGATCAGACGCAGAGTTACGCTACGCTTTCCACGGTTCAGAAAATACTAGGTGAAGATCCATCTTACATAACCGACCTGAATATCAAGCTGAAGGATATACAGGGGGCGCCGGCATTAACTGAAAAACTGAAAAACCAGGTAAAGGACGTTCACATCGAAGATTGGGAAACGGCTAATGCGTCTCTTCTTGCCGGCGACGATATCCGTAACATACTCACAGCGGTGGTTTGCATCACTTTGCTCACGGTGGCCGGCTTCGGTATCTATAATATCATGAACATGAACATCATCAACAAGATGAAGGACATCGCGATATTGAAGGCCACGGGTTTCCAGGGCAGGGATATTACGGGCATATTCCTGCTGCAATCCTTAATGATCGGCATAGCGGGTGGCATACTGGGTTTATTGGTAGGCTTTTTCTTTAGCTACCTGTTGTCCATCACACCCTTTCCGGCCGGTGAGTTTTTAAGGCTTGACACCTTCCCGGTCAATTTCAAAGCGATACATTACCTGGAGGGAGTCTTCTTCGGATTCGTAACAACACTTTTCGCGGGATACTTCCCTTCAAAACGTGCATCTAAAGTAGATCCTGTCCAAATAATAAGAGGGTAAGCAAAATGGCAACGACACTCAAAGCAAGCAATATCATTAAATATTTCACGCAGCCGGAAAAGTTCCAGGTGCTGAAGGGCATCAGCTTTGATGTAAATGAGGGCGAGTTTTTGTCGATCATTGGCAAGTCGGGCTGCGGCAAGAGTACCTTGCTTTATATACTGTCCACTATGGACACGGATTACGAAGGTACGTTAGAAATAAAAGGACAGAAGCTGACAGGCCTCGGACAGAACGAACTGGCAAAATTCAGGAACGAGAACCTGGGGTTCGTATTCCAGTTCCACTACCTGCTGCCTGAATTTACTGCGTTGAAAAACGTAATGCTGCCTGCTTTGAAGCTGGGCAAATATAGCAATGAGGAAATAGAGCACAGAGCGATAGAGAAATTGAAGCTGGTAGACATGGATGCGTACGCAAAGAAGAGCACCTCTCGCTTATCCGGCGGGCAGCAGCAGCGTGTTGCCATTGCGAGGGCCCTTATCAACGACCCGGCCGTCATCATGGGTGACGAGCCCACCGGCAACCTGGATAAAAACAACTCGCAAAGGGTGTTTGATATTTTCAGGCAGTTAGCGGCAGACAATAAACAAACGATAATTACGGTAACCCATGATCCTGATTTTGCCAACGGTTCGGACAGGATCATTGAAATGGAAGACGGGCATATTGTGGGGATACACAAGCCGGCAGCGAAACCTGCGTAGTAAGATTTATTTTTTGTGAAAACCGACCAGTCGCAAATATCATTGGCCGCTAACCAGCAAAAACGGATACAATATCTGCAGTACCGCTTTACGCCCTACTTCATTATTGTTCTCTTTTCCGTAGGCGTCACATTTGCGCGGTATTTCATGATCCCGGAGTGGGGCGTTCTTTTGCATCTAGGCTTGTTTGTGCTCCAGGCCGCCACGCTTATTGGTGTCTGGCATTTCATCAAGGCTTTGAACGGTTATTTCGATAAAAGGATCTCTTTCAGCAACGGGGCTACTAAAAGGATGACACTGCAGATACTCATATCTCTTGCTGTGGTGGCTCCGGTTGTGGCCGTGATCGGCATTTGGCTCGAACCTCATTTGCCTGCCTTTGTTACGAAGCAGTTTATGATCATTGCCATCATGCTTTTTGTTTTGGTGGTGTTCCTGTTCAACTTCGCTTTTTACACCTTTTATTTCTTTAGAAATTGGCAGGATTCGGTTGAGGAGAAGGCCACCTTACAGGTCCGGGCCGCTGAGTTGGAGCGCGAAAAATTTAACCTCCAGTATCACCAGCTCCGCAACCAGGTGAACCCCCACTACCTGTTTAACACGCTAAGCTCTCTTGATGGCCTTATCCAGACCAATCCCGAATTGGCATCCGAATTTGTACGCCACATGTCGAAGGTCTACCGTTACGTTTTGCAACACAAGGAGAATGAAGTGGTTAGTGTCGAAGAGGAGATCGGTTTTATTCAGCACTACATCGAGCTCCTTCATATTCGTCACGGTGATGGATTGCTGATAAAGCTCGATATATCAGACGATGCAAAGGAGAAGGGGATAGTAATGGTAACGCTGCAGATGCTTATTGACAATGCCATAAAACACAATATTGTGCAGGCAGAGTCGCCTTTGTATATTGTCGTCAGTGATGATGGAGACAGCCTCGTCGTTCAAAACAATATGCAGCGTCGCGGTCATATCGATACATCAAATGGACGGGGATTAACACAACTGGCGCAGCTTTATGCCTACCACACCGATGCAAAGATACAGATCGATGATAGTGACAGTTGCTACACCGTCAGGATACCCCTGTTGTAAGGTTATCTGCCTGTTTGAATTTGACTTTTTACTTTTGCCTGATGAAAATATTGGTACTGGAAGATGAGCACTTGGTGGCACAAGGCCTGATCAAGATGGTCAGGCAGCTGGAGCCGGATGCAGCGGTAGAGGGACCCGTAACCAATATAAAGGAAGCAAAGAAGATACTCTCCACTTCAGTTCCGGACCTTATAATATCAGACATCCAGCTGGCGGATGGGATTAGTCTCGATGTTTTTACGGACACAAAAATCGCATGCCCCATTATCTTCACGACAGCTTACGATGAGTATGCTTTGAGAGCTTTCAAAGTTAATAGTGTCGATTACCTGCTGAAGCCGGTCGACAAAGCGGAATTGAAGGCCGCTTTAGACAAGTTTCATTTGTTGCAATCGAAGTTTGGCAACGAAATCTACCTCGAGCAACTTAACCTCCTTTTTAGCGATTTTAAAAACAGTAAGAAATACAAGGAACGCTTCACGGCTCATTATGGCCGTAATATAGTGCTGATACATACCGACGAAATTGCGGGATTCTCAAAAGAGGAAGTGATCTACCTGCTCCATAAAGAAGGCAAAAAGTTCATTACCGATTTCCGCTCACTCGATGAAATAGAAGAATTGTTGGACCCCGATTGCTTCTACCGTGCTAACCGCCAATACCTCATATCATTGCAATATATCGATTCGATGCGCAGCGATGAGAGCGGTAAAATAATAGTAAAACTAAAACCCGACCTTCCTGTAGACGTTGTGGTGAGTAAGGAAAAGGCGGCCTCTTTTCGAAAGTGGATCGGAGAACATTGATTCACAATACGCTACGAATGCAAATTACTGTAAGCCAGGCATTTCTCGCTCGCCCTGTTAAATAGTAACTTTCAATTAACCTATCGGGTGTTTATTTTGCATAATCCTTTAACTGTCAAGGCTTTAATTAATCATTTAGTAACATAGATGTGCCTTATGAGGCAGCCATCGATAGTACTTTCGCGTGTTATTATTAATATGTACTTCGCTAATAATCCGCTTACAAAATCATGAATATTTACGTTAATATTTTGCGCAAACAAACATGGGTATTAACGCACCTGTTGCTTCTCCTGGGCATTATGTTTACTCCCCGGGTTTCACGGGCGCAGTTTACAACGGGCAATCTCGTAGTATTAGAAGTTGGGCCAGGCTTGAACAGTGATGCTGAGCCGCTCCAATTGATCGAGTATACTACCGGAGGTGTAGCGACTGGATTTACCGTGTCGCTTCCTCAGAATGTTGCCGGCAGCCAAATTACCACAAGCGGCTCCGCAAGCTCCGAAGGCCAGATAAGCCTATCTGCGGAAAAGGACAGGATCATTGTGCCCGGCTATGATGCCACCACGGGTACATTAAGCATAGCGGGTACAACGGCAACTGCTAATAACAGGGAAGATTATGCAGTAAGCTCTATCGGAACAGCTACTAAGCTGGCAGCTTCAACTTCTGTTTTCAGTGGTAATAATATAAGGTCCGCCACAGCCTCAGGCACAAACTATTACGCAACGGGTGCAAATACTGGTGTTGTTTTAATGAATAATAGCGGTGTTGTCTCAAGTACCGTGACTAATAATCGCCAGGTGGCTATCTACAATGGTCAATTATATTTTTCAACCGGCAGTGGAACGAACAGGGGTATATACCAGGTTGGAACAGGTATTCCCACAGCCACCGGCCAAACGTCCACCGTCTTTGTCAATACCGGGGGCTCGTCAAGCAACTATGGTTTTGCGATAAGTCCTGACGCTCTTACTGTGTATATCGCTGACGATGCTTCCGGCATCTCAAAATGGACAAGGGCTAATGTCGCGTCATCGTTTACTCAGGCATATGTTTTGAATAGCACCAATTCCCGTGGGCTGACTGCAGACTTTACTGCATCACCCTATGTTGTTTATGCAACAACAATTACCAATCCCAACGCAATAATTAAGATAACGGACAATGGCGCAGGTTCTTCCGCCACCACACTCGTAACCGCCCCGTCAAATTATGCGTTTCGCGGTATTGTTTTTGCTCCCGTAGAATGTCTTACACTTACGCCCACCGTAACGAATGTAAGCTGCAATGGTGGTAGTAATGGTGCAATTAATCTCGGTGTTACAGGAAGTTACACGCCTACCTCCTACTCATGGACCGGTCCGGCTTTTACTGCAAGTACGCAAAACATATCGGGCCTTTCGGCGGGTACTTACACAGTGATCGTGACTGCAACTGGCGGATGCACTGATAAGAAGACAGTCACTGTAACTCAACCAACCGCACTCAGCGCCACTACTACGCAAACTAACATCAGTTGTTACGGTGGCGCCAACGGTTCGGCAGGTGTTTCGGTTTCAGGGGGCACTCCTTCCTACACCTACTCATGGGCGCCAAGTGGTGGTACGGGTGCCACTGCCAGTGGCTTGTCTGCAGGCACATATACCTGCACTATTACTGATGCAAAAAACTGTATATTAACCAAAACCTTTACGCTCACCCAGCCAACGGTATTGAGTGCCACCACTTCCCAAACCAACGTGGCCTGTAATGGTGGCAACAACGGGTCCGCCACAGTAACGGTATCAGGTGGTACGCCATCTTATACTTATTCGTGGGCGCCCAGCGGTGGCAATGCAGCCACTGCGAGCAACCTGGTTGCCGGTAACTACACATGTACCATCACCGATGCCAACAATTGCGTTTTAACCAAAACGTTTACTATAACACAGTCCGCATCTTTAACTGCCACCACTTCCCAAACGAATGTAAATTGTAACGGTGGCAATAACGGAACGGCTACCGTAGCGGTTTCAGGTGGCACACCTTCTTACAGTTATTCATGGGCACCCAGCGGCGGCAATGGAGCGACAGCCACCGCTCTGGCTGCGGGTAACTACACCTGCACCATAACCGATGCTAATAGCTGTGCCATAACCCGGACGTTTACGATAACTCAGCCAGCCGCACTTAGTGCTGCTGCTTCACAAACGAATGTCAGTTGTAACGGTGGTAGTAATGGCACGGCTACGGTTTCTGTTTCTGGTGGCACGCCTTCATATACTTATGCCTGGACGCCGAGCGGTGGAAATGCCGCAACGGCTACCGGCCTTCCTGCAGGCAATTACACCTGCACAGTTACAGATGCCAACAGTTGTGTTTTAACTCAGGCTTTTACTATCACTTCACCCGCTGCTTTAAGCGCAACAACATCGCAAACCAACGTAAGCTGTAATGGCGGTAACAATGGAAGTGCCACTGTTAATGTTTCAGGTGGCACGCCTTCTTACACCTACTCCTGGGCGCCCAGCGGTGGCACGGGTGCTACTGCCAGCAGCCTTATTGCCGGTAACTATACCTGCACCGTTACCGATGCGAATAGCTGTGTTTTAACTCAGGTATTTACCATAACATCCCCAACTGCACTTAGTGCGGCCACTTCGCAAACGAATGTAAGCTGTAACGGTGGCAACAACGGGTCCGCCACAGTAACGGTATCAGGTGGCACACCTTCTTATACCTACTCGTGGGCGCCAAGTGGTGGCAATGCTGCTACAGCCACGGGCCTGGCAGCCGGTACGTACACCTGCACCATTACCGATGCGAACAACTGTACGCTGACTAAAACCTTTACGATAACACAGCCCACATCTGTAACCGCCACCACTTCCCAAACGAATGTGAGTTGTTTCGGTGGCAGTAACGGAACTGCAACAGTGAATCCATCGGGTGGTACCCCTTCATATACATATTCATGGTCGCCCGCCGGTGGCACGGGCGCTACAGCTACGGGCCTTGCCGCAGGTAGTTATACCTGCACTATTACTGACGCCAATCTGTGTGTTATCACTAAAACGTTTACCATCACTCAACCCCTTGCAGGCCTGTCTGCAACAACTTCGCAGACCGACGTAAGCTGCAATGGCGGCAATAATGGCTCGGCAACCGTTACCGTATCAGGTGGCACGCCATCCTACACATATGCATGGTCTCCCACCGGTGGCAATGCTGCCACCGCCAACAGTCTGGCCGCCGGCACTTATACCTGCACCATTACCGATGCCAACAATTGCACTTTGCTGAAAATATTTACGATCACCCAGCCGGTTGCCGGGCTGTCCGCCACCACTTCCCAGGCCAATGTAAGTTGCAATGGCGGCGGCAATGGCTCGGCAACAGTAGTAGTATCTGGTGGCACACCATCATATACTTACTCATGGGCGCCGAGTGGCGGTATAGGGGCTACAGCTACCGGCCTGACCGCCGGCACGTACAGTTGCACCATCACCGATGCCGGGAACTGCAATTTGCTCGAGGTATTTACTATTACGCAGCCAGCCGCTTTGTCTGCTGCCGTTTCACAGTCCGATGTTAGCTGCAATGGCGGCAACAATGGGTCGGCCACGGTCGCCGTTTCAGGTGGTGTGCCGTCCTACACCTACTCGTGGGCTCCCTCAGGCGGAACAGGCGCAACTGCTTCCGGCCTGTCTGCAGCCACATACACTTGCACAATTAGCGATGCGAACAATTGTTTACTGACAAAAATATTCAACATCACTGAGCCGAACTCACTTACGGCTACCACTTCCCAAACGGATGTAAGCTGCAACGGTAACAGTACCGGCACGGCTACTGTAACGGTATCCGGCGGCACACCGTCATATACTTATTCATGGGTGCCTTCCGGCGGCACTTCGGCAACGGCTAATGGCTTGCTTGCCGGCAGCTATACCTGCACCATTACTGACGCCCACAGCTGTATGCTTACAAGGTTATTCACCATAACCCAGCCTACTGCATTATCTGCCATTACCTCTCAAACCAACGTGGGCTGTTACGGCGCTGCCACCGGTAGTGCAACGGTCAGCGCATCAGGAGGTACACCTAATTATACTTATTCGTGGGCACCGCCGCGGGGCAATGCAGCCACGGCGAATAACCTGTTGGCCGGCACCTACACTTGCACCGTTACAGACGCCAACATGTGTTCAATAGTGAAAGTGATCACGATCACCCAGCCGTTAGCGGGTATGACCGCAACCACCTCGCAGGCAAACGTAAGCTGCAATGGTGGCAGCAATGGTACTGCGTCGGTTACCCCCTCCGGCGGCACGCCATCTTATAACTATTTGTGGGCTCCCGTAGGCGGCGCAGCACCGGTTGCTACAGGCCTGGCGGCTGGCAACTACACTTGCACCATTAGCGACGCAAGCGGGTGTAGTATCGATAAAATATTTACGATCACGGAGCCACCTGCATTAACGGCAACAACTTCCAAAACCGATGCAAGTTGCAATGGCAGCACCGATGCCACTGCAACAGTTAACGTATCGGGGGGCACACCTTCATACACCTATGCATGGTCTCCGGCCGGCGGCAATGCCTCTACGGCTAATTACCTGGCTGCAGGCAGTTACACCTGCACCATCACCGATGCCAATAACTGTATCCTCTCAAAGACGTTTGCTATTACAGAGCCATCTTTGCTCGTCGCATCTGTCGCAGGCAGCACCGCTATTTGTGCCGGTAGCACTACGGTACTCTCGTTTGCGGGTTCGCCAAACTGCACGATAACGTATACCGCCAATGCAGTCTCTCAAACAGTGGTAACTGGCGCATCGGGCACGGCTACGGTAGCTGTTTCGCCTTCCGTTAACACTACCTATACTTTACAGAGCATTCATAGCAACACGGGTCCTTGCGGCAATGTCGTAAGTGGGTCGGTTATCGTTACTGTCAATCCTATACCCGCTGCTCCGGACGTGCAAGATACCGCCTACTGCAAAGGCGACAATGCAGTGGGTCTTACGGCTACCGGTCAGAGTTTATTGTGGTATACCACACCAACAGGCGGCACAGGCTTACCAACCGCTCCTGTGCCGTCTACCGGCACAGCTGCCACTTTAAGCTGGTATGTAAGTCAGACTGTCCTGGGTTGCGAAAGCCCCAGGGCACAGCAGGATGTATTGATTAGACCAATACCACTTCCGCCAACGGCGTCACCATCATCCTATGCCTATTGCCAGTTCGATACGGCGAGCATATTGTCTGCAGCCGGCGATAGCCTTAAGTGGTATGCCGGCCCCACGGGCGGCCCGGCGTCGGTTACTGCTCCCACGCCGTCTACCAATACTGCCGGACTGTTCAACTTCTATGTAAGCCAGACGCAAATAGGTTGTGAAAGTCCGCGTCTTGCAATACCGGTTACGGTTACGGTCAAGCCTCAGCCTCCTGTTGTACAGGAGTTGGAGTATTGCCAGTTCGATACTGCTGCTGCACTCACGGCAAATGGCCAGGACTTACTTTGGTACACCGATGCAACCGGCGGAGGTAGCAGCTCGGTGGCTCCTGTACCATCGACAATGGTTCCTGGCATTTACACCTGGTACGTAAGCCAGGCAATAAACAATTGCAGGAGCGACAGGGCAGCGGTTCACGTAACTATTTATTACAGGCCGGTACCCACTGTAACCGTAGCCGACACACTCGTTTGCAGCGGTAAAACTGCAAACCTGAGCTACTCAGGTCCTGTGATCAATAATGGTACTTATAACTGGGTATTGCCGGCCGGCGCGTCAATTGTAAATGGCAGCGGTCAGGGACCATTAGAAGTGAAATTTACAGTGCCCGGTATTAATACAGTTACCTTAATAGTAGCCACTGACAGCGGAAGATGCACAGGTGTTGCAACCGCTGATATTAATGTTATGGCAGCGCCTGAGGCTACGATCGATATTGCTCCTGCCGTTTGTGTGGGTGATGCGCTGACCGTCTCTTCGATTAATGCCTCACCCGATATCGCCGATTATAAATGGGATTTTGCGGGGGCCGAAATAGTGGAAGGTACACCAGGTTCGGCCGGCACTTACAGGATAAAATGGCAAAGCCCGGGTAGCTATACTATATCGCTCTATGCCCTCTCGAAATTGCAATGCCCTTCGGATACAGGTTTTAGAACGATCGAGGTTCACCCGTTGCCCGATGCATCAATTCAGCAGCCCTCGGTAGCCGCCCCGTGCGCAGGCGATACATTGCTGATGGCTGCACAGCACTTCGACAGCAAGAGCAAATACTACTGGAGCCCTGCTCAGTTTTTTGACGATGGCGAGCAAGGGCCGTCGACGCGGGGTATTATTGAGTTCACTGCCAATGTTAAATTGACGGTCTACAATGAATATGGTTGTACCGCTTCAGATAGCGTATTGATAAACACGCAGCCCTGTTGCGACCTTTACATGCCTGATGCTTTCAGTCCCAATGGCGATGGGAAGAATGATCTCTTCAGGCCCATTACGCAAGGGCACCACAAAATATATATCTTCCGTATCGTCAACCGCTGGGGAGAGGTGGTCTTTAACGCGGCAGATGAGCACAGTGGCTGGAATGGCGCTTACAACGGCCAGGGCCAGGAGGCTGGCACGTATAGTTATTACATCCGGTACGAATGCAGCCCCGGAAAGATTCTAGAAAAAACCGGCGATGTTGTATTGATCAGGTAGGCATTGTTATTCAGGCATGGTGGGTGAGCCCTTAAAGGGCTTACCCATTTGTTGTTGTACTGCCATTGATTGGTTGCTATGCAGGCACTGCATTGGTGGTTATACACTCAATAAACTCCTTCAGCTGTTCCATCTCAACGTGGTCCATTACTACTATTTTATACCAGCTGGGGCTACCTGTATGTGTGTCCGGTACTAGCCCGAATCTTACTGCTATTTCAGCTGAGACGTATTTCGCGTGAATGGCGATAATGTTCATTTGTGGATGCCTGTAATAATGGATGCCTGCCTTAGTAAGTTCCTTGCAGCACCACCCGGTCCTGGTCAGCAGTTTGTTGATCTTCTCCTGCCAGCCATAGGGTCCATAGGTCTGCAGTATCATCCATACCGCCACAGCGTTGGTGCCCGATCTGCTGCCAGAGAGCGTTATATCCATTCCCGATACATATTCCGCCTCTTCGGTGCAGACGTATTGCATATAGCCTTTGCGCACCAGGAAAATGCCGGTGCCGTAAGGAGCCTGCAACATCTTGTGAGCATCCAGCGTTATCGAGGAGACGTTAGGATTGGCAAAATTGATGTTGCTCGCAACTTCGCTTACTGGGTAAATAAACCCGCCGAATGCTCCGTCCACATGAATACGGTATTGAACCACATGCTGTTCAAGCTGATGGCTGTATACGTCCGGGTCGTCCACACTGCCGAACATGGTGGTGCCCATGTTGGAGATGACGATGAAATACTTTATGCCATCCCTTATGGCATCACTAATTATCTTTTCCAGCCCACTGGCATCTATTTTCCGGCTTGTTTTATTAACCGGCACGGTATAACGGCGAACGTTAAATATGTTCGCCGCCTTCGCAGCAGAGTAGTGTGTGTCTTCCGAACTCAGTAGCCCAATTTCATCTACCTTGGCACCATATGTTTCCATAAAATGATTCCGGTATATCCACACCGCCTGCATATTGGCTTCTGTGCCGCCTGCGGCGATATAGCCGTCGCAGCTTTTCTCGTCAGCTTTAAATACGTCGGTGCACAGAAGCGCTATCACCTCCCGTTCTATCTGTTGGGTGCCCTTGAAATAAGCTTCCGAATCTCCCAGTGTATGACAACCTATATGATTCGGGTTCTGCACATAACAGCGCAGCAGGGGAGTATCTTTCAAAAATGCGGCCTCGTCATGAAACACAATGGGGTCCAGTTTTGACGCAGGTATCCCCAGCGATGTGTTTTGTTTGAAATCTATATTCTCCTTTAAGGCCTCTGTTATTCTGGCGTCCTGCTCAGTCGCACTTAACTTCTTCCAGTATTTCATAGCTGCAAAGTTAGCAGGCAGGCACGCACCCCATGATGACAATGGTCATTAATACGGCAGAAGGCGATGCTATTGCGTCGCCTTCTGCCTTTATATAGGTGTCTTCCATTTAGTGATCTACTCGTTGATCGTGCCAGTTCGACCGGTTGTTCTGGCCATTGTTATAGTTGTTTTGGCCATTATTATAGTTGTTATTGTTATTATCACGATTGTTGTTGTAGCGGTTATTATAGTTGTTGTTATTATTGTTATCGCGATCGTTATTATAGCGGTTATTATACCTATTGTGGTCGCGATCCCGGTCATGGTCATTATAGCGATTGCCATTATACCTGTTATTGTATCCGCCGTACCCATGTCCATGCCATTCATTATGCATTGGGTGATGTGGGTTTTCGTAGTATTTTTCTTCGCGGCTGTCGCGTATAGCTACCTGGTCATGCCTGCCTCGATAACCCCAATACTGAGAATGATACTGGTTATGGCGCATCCATGGGTTAGGATCGTTGATCACCACTTTATGTACACTATAAAGGTCTACGTTGCTGTAGCGTGATGGCAACGTCCTGCTACGCCTCCATCCTTTGCCCCACTGGTAGACGTACATCTGTGCGGCCACATCATAATAAGCATCAATGTCAGGTATGTAGTAATACCGTGCATAGTCGTACCCCGTAGGTCCCCATACAGGTTGTGTGCCAATGTTAAAGCTCACATGTACTTGCGCCCTGGCCGTGATACAGCTCACGAACAGTACAGCGATAATGAGTATCTTTTTCATGGTTTTTAGTTTTTGTCATTAGATTGTATGACAATAACTATACCACGAATTGTAGTGTATCCTAATCTTTTCTTAAAAGCCATTTCAAATATTAACTGCTTAAGCAGGCAACTGAAAGTGTGGATTGTATATAATTCCCAGCACGTTATCCCACGGGTCTTTCACGGTAGCAACAATGATTCCGTCGCCCACGTCTTGTGGCTCGGTATGGGTGCGGGCGCCTTTACCCAATAGCTCTTCGTATGCGGTGTAGACATCGTCAACGGCCCAATATGTCAGTACATTGTTTCCTTTCATTACCCCATCTTCCTTCGGCATTAGTCCTAGTTCGTAGCCGCCAATGTTAAAGCCCACATAAAAAGGCGCATCGAAATATGGCTCGGTTTCAAATGCTGCGCTGTACCATTTCTTGGCAGCCTCCAGGTGAGGTACATAATAACCAACGGTACGTAGTCCTTTTGATTTCATTCGCAAAAATTTTTATCTGGCCAGCCCTATGATCACAAAGATCAAAAGGATGCCGTAAAGGCTTAACATGATAATGGTCATAATGCCCATGTATTGGAACAGCGCTTTCATATTTCCTAACGCACTGTTGAACTGTTGACGGTTCATTGTGTTGATAGCGGGCTTCATATTGCTTGCAAACCTGTAAAGCGTAAAACAAGGATAAAAATATAAAGCCGCTATTAAGAGGTAGAACAACAACAGGCTAACACCACTTAAGCCTCCCAATAACCCGCCCCCACCGAACGACGATGCCGCCATCCCTCCGAATAATCCCAGTAACACCATCAGGCCTATTATTATGAACCCCACTATAGCCAGGAATTTTCCCCAGCGCGCAGTTTCCAATAAATGGGATTTGGCTACTTCATCCACTTCCAGGTTGAAGATGCCGCTATCGTTTTGCTCGTGCATATACTTTAAAGTTATAAACCAAATATAATCAACAAATAAAATTCTCCCATGCGCTTTGCAAAAAAATAAGGCCACCATTGAAAGGTGGCCTTGGGACTTTTTCGTCGTCGTATGTTAGTAAGCTCTCGCAAAAAGCACGCGCTGTCCCGAAGGTTTGCCGGTCAGTATGCATTTGCCTTCCTCCTGCTCGTTGTTTAGCGGTATGCAGCGGATTGTAGCCTTTGTCAATTCCTTTATCTTATCTTCGGTTTCACCTGTGCCGTCCCAGTGCGCTGCAATAAAACCGCCTTTTTCATCCAGCAGCTTTACGAAATCGTCCCAACTCTCAGCCTTCGTGATATGTTCATCGCGGTAGGCTTTCGCTTTCGCGAACATATTAGCCTGTATCTCTTCAAGTAGCGAACCGATTTTGTCTGCCATTCCGTCCAGTGAGTAAGATGCTTTTTCCTTAGTATCACGCCTTGCTACTTCAGCCTGGTTATTCTCCAGGTCGCGTGCGCCCAGTGCTATGCGCACAGGCACGCCGCGCAACTCGTACTCTGCAAATTTCCATCCCGGCCTTGTCGTATCGTCGTTGTCATACTTCACCCTGATCCCCTTCGCCTGCAGCTCTTGCTTCAGTTGGTTCACTGCATTGTCTATCTTTTCGCGTGCAGCAGCGTCCTTGTTATAGATCGGCACTATCACCACTTGCAGCGGTGCCAGCCTCGGTGGTAACACCAGGCCATTGTCATCCCCGTGTGCCATCACTATCGCACCCACCAGCCGGGTCGACACGCCCCACGAGGTAGCCCACACGTGCTCTATCTTGTTTTCCTTATCTGTAAATGTTACATCAAATGCTTTCGCAAAGTTCTGCCCGAGGAAGTGGGAAGTGCCGGCCTGCAGGGCTTTGCCATCCTGCATCAGCGCCTCTATACAATATGTATCTTCAGCACCTGCAAAGCGCTCATTTGCGGTCTTCACACCGCGTATCACCGGCAGCGCCATATACTCCTCCGCAAATTGGGCGTACACGTCCAGCATTTGCCTGGTTTCTGCAACAGCTTCTTCCTTGGTAGCGTGTGCCGTATGGCCTTCCTGCCACAGGAACTCTGCCGTGCGCAGAAACAGGCGCGTACGCATCTCCCAGCGCACCACATTGGCCCACTGGTTCACCAGTATCGGCAGGTCGCGGTAGCTCTGCACCCAGTTTTTATAAGTGCTCCATATTATGGTTTCCGAGGTCGGTCTTACGATCAGTTCTTCTTCCAGTTTTGCCTCCGGGTCCACTATCACGCCGTTTCCGTTCGGGTCGTTCTTTAGCCTGTAGTGGGTCACCACGGCACATTCTTTGGCAAAGCCGTCCACGTGTGCGGCTTCCTTGCTCAGGTAGCTTTTCGGTATAAAGAGCGGGAAGTAGGCGTTCTGGTGTCCTGTTTCTTTAAACATACGGTCCAGTTGCTGTTGCATATTTTCCCAAAGGGCATATCCATGGGGCTTTATCACCATGCATCCCCTTACTGCCGAATAGTCGGCTAGGCCGCCCTTCAGCACCAGGTCATTGTACCATTGTGAGTAGTCCTGTTCTCTCGAAGTTAAATTTTCGCTCATAATAAACTTGGCATGCTTTTCGATGTCTTATTAAGTTGGTAGGGTGGCGCAAAAGTACTAATTTCACTAAGTCATTCCGACCCTTTTTACGTAAAAAACACACTAATAATGAAACGTTTATTGTTCATCGCCCTGTTGCTCTGCGGAATAGGCAACCTGTCCTATGCGCAGAACGATGACGTTTATTTCAGCAGTAAAGACGCGCAAAAACAGGCGAAAGAGGAAGCTGCCGAACAGAGAGAACGCGATAGCGTCCGGAATGCGGCGGGCAGCCAGGATAAGTACGACAATGCGGGGGACACCTACAACAGTTCCGGGGGCAACTACAACGACGACGGCAATTACGATAACTACAGCCGTAACGACGATTATGTCGATTACAACGACGATTATTACTACGCGGGCCGTATCAGCAGGTTTTCAAATCCATATTACGGACTTGGCTACTACAGCCCGTACTACAATCCCTATTGGTACGATCCCTTCTGGGCCGATCCTTATTGGGGCTGGAGCCCATGGGCCCGGCCCGGCTTTACCGTAAGCTTCGGCTACGGTCCATACTGGTCGTCTTACTGGAGCTGGTATAACTGGTATGGCTATCCCGGGTTCTACAGTTCATGGTATTACCCCTATTATGCTTGTGGCTATTACGGTCCTTATTATGGTTCATACTGGAATGGTTATTACAGCGGGCTTTACGACGGCAACGGTCGCTACTACGGCCACGGCACATCGGTTTATGGCCCTCGCTATTCACTCAACGCTATTCACAATAGCAACGGGAGCAGGCCGGGCGTAGGTTTTACCCCCACTGCATATAACGATACCCGTACGCCCCATTTACGGCCTGCCAACCCGAACGATAACGTCATTCGCACCAGCAATAATGGATCTGTGAGGAATCTGAATTCTAATAACATGCGCGAAACCGGCAGCGTCATCAATAATGGCAATTACAATACAGGCCGCAACCGCATTGACGATGATCGTGTCAATACCCACAGGTATGAAAATGGATTTGGCCGCGGGGGCGATGAAATAAATAATAATAACCGCTACCGCAGGAATGTCTTTACTAATGAAGACAACTCAAACCGGAATTTTGAAAATAAAAGGATAGAAAATAATAACAGGCCATTCGACGCGGGCAGGCAGCAGTATAACAACCAGCAAAGGTTTGAGCAGCGTTCGGAACCAATGAGGTCGCAGCCTCAGCAGCATTTCGAGCAGCGCAGCGCCCCTATGCAGTCATCTCCTCGCAGCTTCGGTGGCGAAAGCCGTAGTTCCGGAAGTTTTGGCAGCGGTCACAGTTCAGGCGGCAGCTTTGGCGGCGGTCGCGGCGGTCGCAGGTGATTTTAAGCTTTCTATAACACAATAAAATGCTCTTTTTTACGCTATCCGATAGGATAGCGTATTTTTTTAACAATCGGTATAGTTTTTGAACTGTAGTATTCGGGTCGGTTTTAAACATAATCCGTCCTTATGTGTCAAAAGGATTGAACCGTATGGAAAACATTAAATATTTACTTCTGGCAGTTTTGGTGTTTTGCACCGGCGTCTACGCTCTAGCGCAAGACGAAACAGATGCATTACGTTACTCCTACCTTGCCCCACAAGGCACCGCACGCTCCATCGGCTTTGGTAACGCCGTCGGTTCTGTGGGTGGCGATTTCAGCAGTCTCAGTGTCAACCCCGCAGGTATAGGCATTTACAGGAACGGTGAGATGATGTTCACCCCTTCTATCAAAGCCAATTCGGTGAATGGCACCTACCAGGGCAATACCCTGAATGACGACAGGACCCGCTTCAATATCAATAATGCCGGTTTCGTGATCACCAGGGCTGCTAAAGGGCGCCGGTACGAACACAGCAAATGGAAAACCAGCTCTTTTGCTTTCGGGTTTAACCGGCTTGCCGATTTTAACCGCAATTATACCTACAGCGGCTATAACGATCCTAAAACGGGTAGCAGCGGTTCGGAGGTTTTCGTAACGGATGCCAACAGTAATCTGGGTGATATCAATAATAGGATACAGGATGGCGCTTCCCCGGCATTTTTAGGCTACCAATCCTTTTTAATTAATCCGGATACCCAGGCCGGTGTTTACCGCACCGTCGTCCCATGGGATAGCAATGGCCTCAGCCAGACCCGCCAGGTGCACGAAACAGGCGGGCTCAATGAGTTACTGTTCTCTTTTGGCGGCAATTATATGGAGAAGCTGATGGTCGGTGCCACGGTAGGTATCCCTTTCATCCGATACGATCGTAATGCAGAGTATTCCGAGGCACTCGATCGGCCCACAAGCCTGTTCTCCAATTATTCTTATACTGAAAAGCTTACGACGAAAGGAACTGGCATTAACCTGAAGTTGGGCTTCATCTACAAGGCCTCCGATTATTTCCGCTTTGGCGCGGCCGTGCACACACCCAGCTATTTTGTTATGACCGATCAGTACCAATACTCGGTACATGCTGTAGCTCAGGGACAGGTAGCCAGTGTGTCTACAGATCCGGGTGTGTTCAACTATTCACTGACTACTCCCTGGAGAGGTGTATTGAGCGCTACCGGTTTCCTGGGCAAATATGGTTTCGTCACTGCCGACTACGAATATGTAAACTATCACTCGGCACGCTATCATTTTGAAGGCGACTTTTCAGACTACGAGACCAGCATGAATCAGGCGATAAAAAATACCTACAAAGCGGCGTCTAACTTCCGGATAGGTATCGAGGGGCGCCCTGTCGATTTTATGATGGTGCGTGTCGGCTTCGGTTACTATGGCACACCTTACAAGGTAAGTGCATCCAATACAAATCGCATCGACCTTTCTGCAGGTATAGGTTTCCGTTTTAGCCATTGGTTCACCGATTTGGGTTTTGTGCATTCTATGTACAATGGACAGGAGCAGCCTTATGTACTGCCCTACGTAGTGGTGCCAACCGCGACACTTAAGAATAATCTGAATAACGCCGCCCTTACAGTAGGATTTAAATTTTAATGGTTTTTATATAAAGAGGCTGGGAGCTATCGAATGATGGCTCCCAGCCTTTCTCTTTTAAATAGTGAGGATGCACTTATCCACATTTTTTGGTTTTCTGTGCATTTTTGACTTTTGACTTTTGACTTTTGACTTTCTTTGCACCATGGCTGAATTACAGAACCAATATACAGAGGAGAGTATCCGGTCGCTCGACTGGAGAGAGCATATTCGCCTGCGCCCCGGCATGTACATAGGTAAGCTGGGCGATGGCAGTAGTATGGATGATGGCATCTATATACTGCTCAAAGAAGTGATAGACAACTGTATCGATGAATACACTATGGGCCACGGCAAGCGTGTCGAAATATCCGTTTCAGACGGTGCCGTGACGGTGCGCGACTTTGGTCGCGGCATTCCCTTAGGCAAGGTAGTAGATGTGGTTAGCAAGATCAACACAGGCGCCAAATACGATAGCAAAGCATTCCAGAAGTCGGTGGGTTTGAATGGGGTGGGTACCAAAGCAGTGAATGCACTCAGCAGCTATTTTAAGGTGGCTTCTTACCGCGATGGTCGCGAAAAGGTTGCAGAGTTCGATAAGGGGGAGTTGATCAAAGAACATAAAGAAGCAGCTACAAAAGAGCCGAACGGCACATTCGTTTTGTTTCGGCCCGATAACACCGTATTTAAGAACTATCATTTCATACACGAGTATATTGAGAACCAGATCTGGAACTACTGCTTTCTGAATGCGGGTCTCCAGATCAACTTTAACGGCAAAAATTTCGTTTCAAAGAACGGCCTGCTCGATCTCTTGCAGCGCAAGACTAATCCCGATAATCTTCGCTATCCCATAATCCATCTTAAGGGCGAAGACATCGAGGTAGCCCTTACCCACACCGGCGACTATGGAGAAGACATCTATTCATTTGTCAACGGCCAGCACACCACCCAGGGTGGCACCCACCAGGGCGCGTTCCGCGAAGCTTTTGTTAAGGTGATACGCGATTTTTACAAAAAAGATTACGATGCTTCCGATGTTCGTCAGAGCATCACTGCTGCAATATCTGTACGTGTGCAGGAGCCCGTGTTCGAGTCTCAGACCAAGACCAAACTTGGTTCGCAATATGTATTCGAAGGTGGCCCGTCTATGAAGACTTTTGTTTACGAGTTTCTTGCAAAGGAACTGGACAACTTCCTGCATAAGAACCCCGCAGTTGCCGATGCAATGAAGAAACGCATCGAGCAAAGCGAGCGTGAACGTAAGGAGCTTTCAGGCATCCGCAAACTCGCAAACGAACGCGCCAAGAAAGCCAATCTCCATAACAAAAAATTACGCGACTGCCGCATCCATCTTAATGATGATCCGCCGAATAAAGGCAAAGAAGAGTTTTTCCAGAAGCAGCAGGAATCCACCATCTTTATCACCGAAGGCGACTCTGCCAGTGGTTCCATCACAAAGAGCCGCAACGTAGAGACGCAGGCTGTATTCAGCCTGCGCGGTAAACCCCTCAACTGCTTCGGCCTCACTAAAAAAGTGGTGTATGAGAATGAGGAGTTTAACCTGCTACAGCACGCCCTGAATATTGAAGAAGGTCTTGACGGGCTACGCTATAACAACATTGTTATCGCTACCGATGCCGACGTCGATGGTATGCACATCCGTCTGCTCATCATGACATTCTTCCTCCAGTTCTTCCCAGACCTCGTGAAGAAAGAACACGTGCATATCCTGCAGACGCCACTCTTCCGCGTTCGCAATAAGCAAAAGACCATCTACTGCTACAGTGAAGAAGAAAAGCAGGCAGCAGTAAAAGAGCTCGGCGGCAAGCCCGAAATAACACGCTTCAAAGGCCTGGGTGAAATAAGCCCCGGGGAGTTTGCACAGTTCATAGGCGAAGACATGCGTAAAGACCCTGTACTGTTGACCCACGATGCGCAGATACAAAAGCTGCTTGAGTATTACATGGGCAAAAACACCCCCCAGCGCCAGGTGTTCATCATCGACAACCTGAAAGTGGAGAAAGACCTGGTAGAAGCTGAATAGCTACTTTGAAATAATAAAAGACAAGCTCCGGTATCATCGGAGCTTGTCTTTTTATACAAAATAATATTTCGCTTTTCACGTTACATTAGCCGGCGTAAGAAGTACAGGCGAAAGGTCCTTCACGATTCTGTTACAAATAAAAAAGCCAGCCTGAGAACAGGCCAGCCCCTATAAACCCTATCACCATGAATTTCTTTACTTACGTTTTGTTTTTCTGTTGTAAAATTCGGTATTGTTTTTCCTGGAAATGGTGACTTTTGTTACATAAAAAGATGATCATCATCATTTTAGGAGTTTTTTATGGATTTTCCCCAAACTTTTGATACATGGGATTATTACTATCTTTAATGAATGCGCTGCAATCACTCTTTATCTTCATTCTGTGCCGCTGTTTTGATATTAATAGCTACCGCTTGCAATAAGCCGGAGGCGAACAATAACAAGATCAACATTGGGCCTCCGCGAGCCGCGGCAGCGGCCTATGATTACAATGCAGACACCTCCCTCTATAAAGACACTGTCTTCACCAACTATTTCAAACGGCAAACCGGCTTAATCGCCGGCGATGCGGCATTTTCGGTGCCGCAAAATAATGGCAAATCCATGTGGCTCTTTGGCGACAGTTATATCGACAACTACGACCCGGTGACAGCAACAGTGCCTTGCCTCTTCCAGGTGCGCAACTGCGGCTTGTTGATGGACATCGCGAACCCAGCCGTGCAAACCACTTACACCGGTATCGCCAGTCCGCCGTCTTACTTTCACTTAGGCACCGACAATAGTTATTGGTTCTGGCCCGGTGCCGGTTATACTATCAACGATACCATGGTCATATTTTTGGAGCGCCTGCATTCCACCGGTAACGGGCCGTTTGACTTCGCAGTTGTCGATTCAAACTATATCGCCAAAGTGCCGGTTGCCAATCCATCGCTGGTATCTTACCAGGTGCAGGGCTCACACAATGGGATTGACTTTACAAAATCCGTCATCAACGATCCCTCCTTCTGCGGCTTTACGATGATCTATGGTATAAAGACCAACGGTTTTGGCAATGATGTTTTCCTCGCCCGTTTCCCTTCTGATAACGTAAACGGCCTGTGGCAATATTACACCGACAACGGTTGGGTGAATGATCCTGCATTGGCTAAGGCGATTTACAGCGAATTCACCTCCTCGTTTTACGTAGTGAAAGTGAAAGAAAAATACGTGATGATCTCCACTGAATTCAGCGTTGGGTGCGACCAGGGTAAGAATGTATACGTATCCGTCAGCAACAACCCCTATGGCCCCTTTACAAATCACCATTCCGTTTGGCAGGTCGACGATACGCTTAATGGCCATTACCCCATGTTCTATATGGCTATGGCGCACCCTGAATTCGATAATGGGCACAACCAGTTGCTGATCACTTACTGCATCAACGGCTACGGCAACTGTGTCAGCACTTGTATCAACAACCGCATGGACCCGAACACCTACAGGCCTAAGGCCATTCGCGTGGGATACAAGAAAATTGACCCTTCGCTTTAGTGGTTGCAGTTGTCAGCTTTAACACTGCATTGCTGCTGTGCGGCTTGATTTTTCATTAACTTCATATAGAGCAAAGAATCACAAATGGCTGCTTACGTAATAGTCGATATCGATATACTGGACCCCAATGGTTACGAGGAATACAAAAAGCTGACGCCGGCTACCCTGGCTTTATATAAAGGAAAGTTTGTTGTACGTGGCGGCGTTACCGAAACGCTCGAAGGTGACTGGGACCCCGGCCGCATTGTAGTACTTGAGTTTCCCACAGTGGCTGACGCTAAGATCTGGTGGGCATCTGCCGAATATGCACCGGCCAAACTGATCAGGCACAGTAGCGCAATTACACGCATGATAGTGGTAGAGGGCTTGGTGAATACGCACCAGATTGGTCCCGCCTGATCGATTTTAGATTTTTATCGCTTCTGTTGGCCTGGATTTTTCGCATTGCTTCAAAAAGCTTTTATGATACGCAAATTGAAGTCAGGCAAGTACCGCATCTACTCCCGCAAGGTCGATCCGAAGACGCATAAGAGGCACAATCTGGGCACTTTCGATTCACTGGATGCGGCAAAACAGCACGAGCGCGAGATACAGTATTTCAAACATCACTAGCTCCCAAAGCGGAATATGGCGTAGCTAACGCCGAACTGTAATTGCAGCGGTATCCCTTTGTACTGTATGGTGCCGCGCTCGTTATAATTGTCCGACTGCACGAAATAGTGCATGCTCGAGTAATTAATATACGGATTTTTCCAGTGGATGGTAGCGGATAGCGCGAAGCTAAGCCTGTCCGCCAGTTTCGATCTCGAGTTGGTGCTTGCCGTGATGCCGATGGTATTGTTGGGCGTCCATGTATCCGGCATCACCTCGAAACCGCTCTCCCTGTCGCTGCCCGATGTTACCTGTCCCTGGAAGTCCATGCCGCTGGCACTGCCCCCACCTTCCAAGCCTGACATATGGCAAAGTGCTATCCCCATCTTTACGAAGCAACCCACTTTCATTCGCCCCGGCCTGGGGTTGGTGCTGTAATAATAGCCCCCGCTGAAGTTGTGCAGGTCCACCACATCTGCTGTGCTCTCCGTGGTGCTGTGCATGCCGTTCACCAGCATTTTTACACCTATATGGTTCTCCGAATATTGATAGCCTATATTGAATCTGCTGTGTCCGCTTACCCATAAGTAAGCCCCTGCCGAGGCGTAGAGGCCGGGACTTCCGAAACTGTATTTCACAGTACGGCTTGCCGGTGTGGAGCCCGCTGCCGGTATAAGGCGTGCCCAATTGATACCGTTCTCAATATTAATGTCCCAGGTGCGGGCATGGCTGTAAGAGTAGCAGGCCGGCAATGTTACCATCATCAATAACAGCTTACGCATAAGAGGTGAGTTTTAGAAACAAACGTGTAAATAATTAGTTTATTGCCATCTTAAATATCGTACCTCTGTTTTCCTCTGTTCAATTAATAAACTGCAAATATGTATCTTGCGGCTGTGTAAAAAAGCAACGTCATGCATTTCTTTGAGAGCCTTTTCATTTTAGAGAGCCACCATGCCGCATCGGTCGAATATCATTCTGAGGCCGAGGCAATATTCGCCATACTTTTTGCCTGCATACATAGCGACGAGGTGGTGTGCAACGAGGAGAATGTGCGCTTCATGCAGATCGTGATGGATGATCCCGAACTCTCAAAGCTGGGCCTCACCAGCACTATGGGCCGCATGCTGCAGCTGCGTGACAGGTACACACTCCACGCCATCGTGCAGGCCGCGATACCACGCATCAGCGAGCCAAACCGAAAAGGCGTTTTCGCGAAGGCCGTTGACCTGATGTTGGTGGATGGCGACGTGCCGGAACCTGAGAAGCAAATGCTGAAACAACTGCAAATGGGCCTCGGCATCTCCGAGGCCGATGCGGTAAAGATCGCCGCACAAGTGATGCTGGGCGATGATAGTGGCAACTAGGGTTATTCCTCATTCTTTCTTTTTGATATAGTATATGGCATCGCCGATGGAGAATCTTTGAATGGTGTCGTCGGGTTTGTATTCTATGGTTTTGATGCCGTTGGGGTCGATGTCTTGTTTTTGGCCGAGGTAGCCGACTTCTGTTCCTTGATCCGGCCGCGGTGCTTTCCTCAACTTAACACACCCCTGTTCTGAATCGGCATTCGCCTCTTCAGAACTGTCCCCTCTCAAGAGGGGAAACTCCTGGTTATTTCCCATTTCCTGTTGAGGAGTTATTTCCTGCTCAGGGGCTGTTCCGTTGCTTAAAACGTTGATTGTGAGGTCGTATGATTGATCGGAGTTATTTCCTGTTATTTCCTGTTTGGCCTCATCCCCCGGCCCCTTCTCCACAAGTGGAGAAGGGGTGACAGTGTTGTCTGTATCCTGCGCGAATGCTGCCTCACCCCGGCCCTCTCCGAAGGAGAGGGAGGTGTCATTGTCGTCTTCTCGTCCATATTCTATATCGTAGGGATGGAAGCCTTGGATGGCGGATTGGGTGAGGAAGGAGTTGGCGTAGTCGGTGAATAATTTCAGGTGCTCTTCGTTTTGGGGGAGGAGCCATTGCATGAACTTCTGGAACATCTCGGAGTACTCACCTCGCGTTTGTTTCTTCTTTAATCGCTCGGCGGTGAGGACAAGTTTGCGGAAGACCTCGGCTTCCTGAACGGTGGGGAACCTATGTCCCGGCTCGCGGTTGCGGATGTTGTCGTTGAGCTCCTGTATCTGTGAATAAAAATGCTCAACGATCATGGAGGGCATGAGGCGGCTGGCTGATCTTAGTTTTCGCCAGTCGCCAGCTTTGGTCCAGAGGTAAACTGTTTTTTCGCTGACGCCGACTTTCTCGGCGATCTGGGAGCGGGTGAGGTCGGATTGGAAGAAGAGTTCTCGTGCTTTTTCTTGTTGTTGTTCTTTTGGAGGTCTCATAGTGATTTTGATTTGGCTAATAGTTAAATCCCAGGCTTTATCTCTCCTTTCTGCTTGTTACTTTCTTTTGTCTTGACACAAAAGAAAGTAACCAAAGAAAAGGTCAAGGCTGTTGAAAGAAAAGCTAAAAATGCTCGCTTCGGGCTGAAAAGAGCTATAAGTTCCAGCCTAAAGCAAATCCTAACAGTAGAAGGACTTTTATGCTTCAACTATCGCTAAGCTCCAGTAGACGGAGCTCTTTTTTAACCGCCCTACGCTCCCATTTTTTTAACGCTTTTCTTTCAAAGGCCGGTTTATCGAATTTTGAATGACTTTGGTTTATAGTTCATTTTTTTGTTTTTGGCACAAAGCTCCTGTGGAGTTTTGGAATTGAAAAACTGAAGTTTTATGATACCCTTTATTTTGGGGTATGATACTTTTTATTTAGGTCAAAAGGCAAAAGTGAAAATCTAAAAGTTGCTGATTAGGCAGGGGTTGCAGGTGCGTGTGTGTCAAATGTGCCAGCGAAAGTTTTTCCGAGGTGTTTTTTTGTTTTAACGATGTTTAGGGGATTATTGTCGTGACCGGAAGTATCATGGCGCTGTAGGGATTATCGGTTGTGCCTTGCAGCCAGGTAATGGCTTCTTCTTCGGTGTCGAATTCCTGCCCGAAATCGGCCAGACCAGCTACCATGGCTTCGGGTTGCACGATCAGCGGAAGGTCAATAATTTCGTAGATGTGGTATTTTTTGATCACTGTCATAATGTGGAATTTAAGTGATGAGTGCGTGTTTTTACTAAAGTTAAGTTGATAAAATGGAAAATGCAATTGGGATGGTTGCAGACCGTTAATCGTTAGTACGAGTTATGAATCTGAGCCAGCCGTTTTCCCCGGCACGAGGGGCACAAGTATGCTGCGCGCGGGCAAGGCTACATACTTGCGCCGGCGGAGGAGGTAAAACGCGTTGCAAACGCAGTGCCGTGGCATCCTCGTTACAAACGAGGACGAGTGGGGGCAGTTAGGCACGAGGGGCACAAGTATGCTACGCGCGGGCAAGGCTACACACTTGCGCCGGCGGAGGAGGTAAAACGCGTTGCAAACGCAGTGCCGCGGCATCCTTGTTACAAACGAGGACGAGTGGGGAAGACGCGTTGCAAACCCAGTGCCGTGGCATCCTCGTTACAAACGAGGACGAGTGGGGGTAAAATCCTTCGTTCTATTGGTAGATTTAAGTTGAATAAACTTAAACCAGTTAGGGCAGAGGCAGTTACAAACTGCTGTTATTTATTACCACAAGTTTCAAACTTGCGGTAGCGCGGAAACTTTATCTAAGCTAATTAAATATATTTTTTATATTCACGTTATGCATACCGCTATACCACACCGATATACCTTGGTCGTTTTTTTATTGTTACAATTCCTTAAAACAACGAGTGCCCAAAATTTGGTCCCCAATCCCGGGTTTGAAGACTACAATAATTGCCCTAGTGATCCTTTTGATACGCTAGCGTTTTCACAAAGCTATTCCAACTTCCCCTATGTAAAAGATTGGGTTGCGGGCTCGCAAGGGGCAAATCCGCTTTACTTCAACTCGTGTGCTACAGGTAATCACAGTGTCCCGAATAATAGTCAGGGATATCAAATAGCACACGGAGGAAACGCATATGTGGGCTGTCAGACATATATGAAGGTGTCGTTTTGGACCGTAGTATTTGGTGAGTACATAGAATGCCGTTTAATACAGCCGCTTATGCCGGGACATCATTATTATGCAGGGTTTTATGTCAATTTTGCTGCGTTTGTAAATGGACCCGCGCCGGGTTGGGGTTATGCGGCAGTTGATAATATCGGTGCACATTTTTCAAATAATGAAATTGCTGTACCGGCTGTCAATAATGTGGGTGTTGAATATCTGTCGTTTGCTCCCCAGGTCAATAGCACCCCTGGCCAGTTTTTTTCAGATAGTGCCAACTGGGCGAAAGTGCAGGGCTCCTTCACCGCTGCGGGTGCTGAGCAATGGATGACTGTAGGTAGCTTTGTCCAGGACACGCCCATTGCGTACCAGCTGTTGGGTCCTCCTGTTCCCTACGATCGTTATTATTGCTTCATGTATTACGACGACGTATGTGTAATTGATATGGATGGCAGTGCTGTGCCTTCGGCTTCAGATACCTCGGTTTGTATGACCGCATTGCCGCTAACGCTACATAGCGATGCGGCGGCAGATGACTATGTACAGTGGAATAATGGCGATACCGCGAAAAACATTATCATTCAGGATACCGGTAGGTATTGGTACAAGAAGGTTGCTAATTGTCAGCTTTACAGTGATACCATTATCGTCCATGCCCTGCCAACAGCCCACCCGGTCATTACTGTAAACGGTATGACATTAAGCACCGGGAGCTATGCCTCGTACCAGTGGTATAGGAACGGACTGCCTATACCGGGCGCTACGTCGCAAAGCTATACAGCCGTACAGTCGGGTGGTTATTACGTTGTTGTTGGAGCCGTGACAGGATGCGGTGGCGCCTCTGATACCATCTATGTTTTTAGCGCAGGCGTTAACACTTATAGCTATGATCAAAGGGTTTCCATGTTCCCTAATCCTGTTCATGATATACTGCAACTCAACTGCGATGCCATGGATAAGGGCCGAATAACAATAACGGATATGACCGGCAGGGTGCTTGTTTCAGAATTATTTGGTAACAAAACCCTTATTAATCTCCATAGCCTTGCAAGGGGGATATATCTGTATAAAATAACGGATAGAGATGTGTTGATACAGCAAGGCAAGCTGCTGAAGGATTAATATTGGCATAGGTTGATGAAGGAAACGTTTTTTGAACAAATAAATTTGTTTTAAGGGGGAAAACGCGTTGCAAACGCAGTGCCGTGGCATCCTCGTTACAAACGAGGACAAGTGGGGCCTGGTGCAAATGCTGCCGGATAAAATCCTTTGTTCTATTGGTAGATTTAGGTTGAACAAACTTAAACCAGCTAGGGGGATCGGTTATTGTATTTTCCCTATTAATTGCGATATTTGGTCTCTTAAAACTATACCTTATGAAGTCAATTCTACCTCTCTGCTTGCTCATCACGTTCTCCATTACTATTAGCGCCCAGCAACTTCCCGTGCTCGTGAAAAACTGTACTGTTGAAGACAGCATTTACAGCAACCCTAAGTATTTTGTTGTTTGCAGCGGCAAGATATATTTCCAAAACGATAATGATACTGCAGGAGCAGAGTTGTGGATAAGCGACGGCACTACAATAGGCACGTATATGGTTAAAGATATTGAGCCAGGTAGCTTTGGCTCATCACCGCGTGAGTTTGTCGAGCTCAATGGGAAAGTCTTCTTCGGGGCAACGACACAAAACGAGGGTGCCGAGGTATGGATCACAGACGGTACCGATGCAGGTACCCATATCATCAAGGATATTAATCCGGGTCCTGCTTCCTCGCGGCATAGTACTGCTTATTCGCCAGTAGTATACAACGGGCGCATTTATTTTAGGGCCACGGATGGCGTTCATGGACAAGAATTATGGGTGACTGACGGTACTGATACGGGCACCCATATGGTGAAGGATGCTATACCAGGAAGTGGCGACGGAGCAGCCTATTTTGCTGAAACGGCCGTTTGCAATGGAAAATTATTTTATAGTGGTTATGACCTAACTAATGGTAATGAGCTATGGATGACCGACGGAACAGATACAGGAACCCATATTGTTAAAGATATCCACCCGGGGCCGTTGGACGGCGGGGCCAGCACGCTGTATGCCTTCGGGACTAAAGTTTTATTTGTAGGAAATGATTCTAATAACAATTATGAGCCATGGATATCAGATGGCTCGAATACGGGCACTCATCAGCTTAAAGACATAAATCCGGGGGTTGATAGTTCGAGTATTCCAGTGGATTTTTATGGATATAATGGGAAGATATATTTTACGGCTACAGATGGTGCGCATGGCAGAGAGATGTGGACAACGGATGGAACTGACGCTGGTACTACTATGGTAGTAGATTTAGCGCCTGGAATCGCTGATGGGATCTATGATGCTTTTTTTAAAGAGTGTAATGGAAAGCTATATTTTGCCGATGCGAACCGTAACCTTGGCGTTTCCGATGGTACCCCAGCTGGTACAGCCACTTTCTTCACCTTTAATAATGGTGCTATATATCCATATTTCTATGTTGCTGATCACAAACTTTTTTTCGCGGTATACAATACGCAGGCACTTAATGAAGGAGCCCTATGGGTAAGCGATGGAACGGCTGCAAATACGCAATTAATTAAACCAGCTGGCTCGACGAATCCCCGTCCGTTCTACAATCCTGTAAATTCAAACACAAATAGTCCACTGGAGAATTGGGTGGTCTACAATAACGCACTTTATTTTGCAGCCAATTATTTTGAGAACATAGGTTACGAAATGTATAAAGTGGACACTACCCCACTTGCTGTTCGGGTAGTGAACATTAACGATCTGCCGCTCGCTATACACCCTAACCCTGCCAGGGAAAAGGTAACTGTCAGCCTGGAAGCTATAGATAAGAGTACCGCTGACATTACGCTCATCGATATGCTGGGAAGGGAACTGCGAAACTGGGGTAACCAGCCCATCTTACCTGGGAAAAATGACCTGCAGTTAACACTCCCTGCCGGTATTAGTGCCGGTACTTACCTCTTGCAAATACATACGACGCAGAGTTCACAGGTGGCAAAATTAAGCGTCGATTAAAATCATAGTATTTTCATAAAAGCGAGTTGCAACTTGATAAAGCAAATCCCTGGCCTATGTCCTGGGGTTTTGCTTTATTCAATATTCGGATCAGACCGATCAAAGGCTTACAGTGCCGATTCTGCATACGGTGGGCAGATAAAAAGCCCATTTGCAATGGATATTCAAACCTGTAACGCTGATGAGTTATTAAAAGCCTTGAGAAGTTGAGCCTACGCAACGGATTGGATTGCAGGGCGTTATCTCATTAAGCCGCAGCAATGTGAAGAACTCCGAGAAGGAGTAATTCCCAATTTATCCCCAATAGCCAATTAACCTTTTAACCTTTTAACCATTTCACCTACATTTGCACAATTTGTTTTTTTATGCCTGATCAACATAATGCTGCTCCCGCCTGGCTACTGCTCGAGGACGGGACTTTTTTTAAGGGTAAGGCCGCGGGCGCAAAGGGCACCAGCGGGGGAGAGATCTGCTTCAACACGGGTATGACGGGCTACCAGGAGGTCTTTACCGACCCCTCGTACACCGGGCAGGTGCTGATAATGAACAATGCCTACGTGGGCAACTACGGCACCAAGGACGTGGATGTGGAGAGCGACAGCGTGAAGATAAAGGGCCTGATCTGCAAGAACCTATCGGCACGCTACAGCCGCATGATGGCGGATGAGGGTGTGGACGAATACCTGGTGAAGAACAATATTGTGGCCATATATGATGTGGACACCCGCGCACTGGTGCAGCACATACGCAGCAAGGGCGCACAGAATTGCATCATCAGCACCGAGATAAGCGATAAGGAAGCCCTGAAGGCCGAGCTGGCGAAGGTGCCGGATATGGCGGGCCTGGAGCTGAGCAGCGAGATAAGCACGAAGGAACCCTACACACTCGGCTCACCCAATGCGCCCATCCGCGTGGCGGTGCTGGACTATGGGGTAAAGAAAAATATACTCAACTGCCTTACGGAGCGCAATGCTTTTGTAAAGGTGTTCCCGGCTAAGACGCAACTGGCGGAGCTGGAAGAATTCAATCCCGATGGTTATTTTATCAGCAATGGTCCCGGCGACCCGGGCAGCATGGACTATGCCGTGAAGACGGTGAAGGATGTGCTGAACACAGGCAAGCCCTTCTTCGGTATATGCCTGGGCCACCAGTTGCTGGCAAGGGCCAATGATATACCTACCTTCAAGATGCACCACGGTCACCGCGGGCTGAACCACCCGGTGAAGAACCTGGTGACGGGCAAAAGCGAGATAACCACCCAGAACCACGGCTTTGGTGTGGACCCCGAGGCCTTGAAAAACTCGGCCGAACTGGAGGTAACCCACCTGAACCTGAACGACGGATCGATAGAGGGCATCAGGATGAAGCACAAGCCAGCCTTCAGCGTACAGTATCACCCGGAAGCAACACCCGGTCCGCACGACTCGAGGTATCTGTTTGATGATTTTATTGCAATGATCGAGAAGACTCTTTAAAATGTGATGGAATGCGGCAATGTGAAGAATGTGGTTGTTTATTACCCCGCGACTTACGACTTTTGACTTACGACTTACGACTACTCAATGCAAGATAAAATACTCATACTTGGTGCAGGCGGGCAGATAGGTGTGGAACTGGCGATGGCCCTGCGCAAAACATACGGTACCGACAATGTGATAGCCAGCGACCTGAAGGCTGAACCGCACCCGCTGCTGAAGGATAGCGGTCCCTATAAGATGCTGGATGCTATGGATGCCAATGCATTGCTGGAACTGGTGAAGAAAGAGGGCATCACGCAGATCTATCACCTGGCGGCATTGCTATCGGCAACGGGTGAGAAGATGCCGGCCAAAGCATGGGATATAAATATGACCAGCCTGCTGCAAGTGCTGGATATAGCGGTGCAGGAGAAGCTGGCGAAGATATACTGGCCCAGCTCGATAGCGGTGTTTGGCCCCACCACACCGCGCGACCATACGCCGCAAAAAACAGTGATAGAGCCACGAACGGTGTACGGCATCAGCAAGTATGCCGGGGAACTGTGGTGCCAGTATTACAACCAACGCTGGGGGCTGGATGTGCGCAGCCTGCGCTATCCCGGCCTTATAAGCTGGAAGTCGGCGCCGGGTGGCGGTACTACCGACTACGCAGTAGAGATATACCACGAGGCACTGAAGAATAAACACTACACCTGCTTTCTGAAAGAGGACACCTACCTGCCGATGATGTATATGGACGACGCTATACGCGGCACCATAGAACTGGTAGAGGCACCGGCAGACATGATCAAATCGCGCATGGCTTATAATATCAGCGCGATGAGCTTTTCACCTAAGGAGATAGCAGAAACGATACAATATCACATCCCCGAATTCAAGATCGATTACGCGCCCGACTTCCGGCAGGCGATAGCTGATGGGTGGCCCAAAAGCATAGACGACAGCGACGCCCGCAGCGACTGGGGCTGGCAACACGAGTTTGACCTGAACAAGATGACGCATGAGATGCTTACTCACTTGCGTGAGGGTTGATTGGTTGAATAAGTTGATTGGGTTGATTAGGTTGATTAGGTTGAATAAGTTGATTGGGTTGATTAGGTTGAATAAGTAGATTAGGTTGAATAAGTAGATTTCTGATTACTGCCTCGAAATTCTTATCCTAAATAATAACGGGTCAACGCAATCAACTTAATCAACTATTTTTGCAAGCAATGAAACTCCATATCCTCGCCGTAGCAGCTCATCCTGATGATATAGAGCTGGCTTGTGCCGGCACGCTGATAAAGCACGCTAATAAGGGTCAGGCGGTGGGTATACTGGACCTGACCCAGGGCGAGCTGGGCACGAGGGGTACGCCTGAGATACGCCTGCAGGAGGCGCAGGATGCGGCCAAAGTGATGGGTGTAGCGGTGCGGGAAAACCTGGGCATGGCAGACGGTTTCTTTCAAAATGATAAGGAGCACCAACTGAAACTGGTGGAGTATATACGCAAATACCGTCCTGAGATAGTGATAGCCAATGCACTGGCCGACCGTCACCCGGACCATGGGAAGGGGGGGAGATTGATAGCCGATGCCTGTTTCCTGGCGGGGCTGCGAAAAGTGGAAACCGAACATGATGGCAAAAAACAGGAAGCGTGGCGGCCCAAAAGGGTGTACCACATCATCCAGGACCGCTTTTACGAGCCGACCTTTATCGTTGACATCAGCGCGGAACATGAGCAGAAGATGAAGGCTATCAGGGCTTATAAAAGCCAGTTTCACGACCCTAACTCAAATGAGCCGTTGACTTATATATCCCAGGGGGACTTTTTGAAGCATATCGAGGCCCGCGCGGCATTATTGGGTAAGCGGATAGGGGCTACATATGGTGAAGGTTTCATATCCGAAAACGTTCCCGGCCTGCCCGACCTGGACGTGATGGTGTTGCCGGAGATGCCCTAGGCAAAAATTTATGAAAAATATTTTGCCATTACGCAAAAAAAGGAGACCTTTGCAGTCCTAAAAATTCAAAAAAATGGCACGTGTTTGTCAGGTAACAGGCAGAAAACCAATAAAAGGACACAAAGTGTCTTTCTCTAACAAGAAGGCCCTGCGTCGCTTCCTGCCCAATTTGCAGACCAAGCGCTTCTTCCTTGCTGAAGAAGACCGTTGGGTAACTTTAAAGCTGTCGGCTGACGCTATCCGTACTATCAATAAGAACGGGCTGATGACAGTAGTGAAAGAGCTCCGCGCTAAAGGTCAAACTATCTAATTAGAGTAAGTAAAGTAATAAAAGCATTATACAATGGCTAAAAAAGGAAACCGCGTACAGGTAATATTAGAGTGCACCGAGCATAAAAACAGCGGCTTGCCCGGTACCAGCCGTTACATTACCAATAAGAACAAGAAGAATACGCCTGAGCGTATCGAGTTGAAGAAATACAACCCGATCATGAAGCGTGTAACTGTTCACAAAGAAATTAAATAACCTCTTTTTAAAATATTCTGAGTCATGGCAAAAGCAGCGAAAACGGCGATCAAGAAAGATCCGAAACAGGCAGCGGAAGCAAAGAACTATACTAAAGTAATTAAGGCAGTACGCAGCCCGAAGACAGGCGCATACACCTTCAAAGAAGCTATGGTGCATAAGGACAAGGTGAAAGATTTCCTTGCCGCCACCAAGTAGTCGAGACACAGCCTCTATAGACTAGGCCTGCCCTTAAAAGGACAAAGACTTATAAACAAATTCTGATAGTAGCCACGCCTTAGGCGTGGCTACCTGTTTTTATTATCTGCATTATCTGTTATATTGTATGTCGCTTAGAACGAAACAATATGCCCAAACCTGATTACGGAATCGATGCCCCACGCGTTGTTTTAGCACTGTTCTTTATTAGTGCCTGGGCGGCAGCTATGGTGATTTATTCTGTTTACAATCCAGATATTCTGCCCATGCCCGTGCTGTCGGGTGTCATCTTTTCAGGAGGTATTTGTTTTATCGAGGGTTTGTTAATGCTATTGTATGCGAAGTGGGGTAAGTTTCGCCATCGGGACAGGATGCTGAAGCTATACAAGATACGCGGCAACGAGCAGGTGCTGGATGTAGGCACAGGCAAGGGACTGCTGATGATAGGTGCCGCTAAACAATTGATCAATGGCCGGGCAACCGGTATTGACATATGGAGCGCAAAAGACCTCAGTGATAACAAGCTTGCCAAAGCACTGAAAAATGCCGAACTGGAAGGTGTGAAAGACAAAGTGAATGTAGAAACTGCCGATATCACGCACAACCAACTGCCAGACAACTCTTTTGATTTGGTAGTAAGTAACCTGTGCCTGCACAACATCAAAGGCAAGGAACAGCGCGCTAAAGCCTGCAGGGAGATACACCGGCTATTGGCTACTGGCGGCACGGCCATCATCTCCGACTTTAGAAATACACGCCACTATGCCGAAGTATTTGACAGCCTGCATATGGAGGTAACAAGAAAGGGGCCGTACCTTTTCGATACGTTCCCCCCTTTGACCATTGTTATTGCACGTAAACTGGTTTAAGGTTTATGAGGTAGTCAGCCGTGGTGCGTGGCTAAAACAGCGTGTCGTTCAGCAAATGTGGAGGCGTGATATCGGTACCGCAGTGTGTGTTCAATTCGTCCACAAGGTATTTGATCAACTCCGGCGAATACAATTCCTCGTGCTGGTGCATGAAGAAGTAGCAGGTTTCCAGGCCTTCCTTCATCCATTTCTTGATGCGTTGCACCCATTCGTCTATCCTTGTATAGTCGGTAGGGTGGAGGCTGTTGCCCACGAAGCGAATGAAGCATTCCGGCGTGGACAGGTGCATGTGCACGCAGTCGCGGCGGCCTGCAGCGTCGGTTATGATCGTGCCCCGTTTGTTCTTACGAAGGAATTCGAAAAGTGCAGGGTCATAGCCGTCGCCAGTGGTGTACCATTCCTCGTGGCGCAGCTCGAGAAAAAGCGAAATGTCTTTAGGCTGATCGGCTATAAATGATTCTATAGTATCCAACTGTTTAGGCCCCATCTGCGGGTGGGGCAGGAGGAACACGGGACCGAGGTGCTTGCCCAGTTCGTGCATCACCTGGTAAAACTGGTCGGCCTCTGCCTGCACGCCCTTCAGGCGCTTAATATGGGTGATGAACTGTGTGTACTTGGGGCAGAATATGAAATCGCCTTTTACTTTTTCTTTCCATCCCTGCACCTGTGCGGGCGTTGGCAGCCTATAGAAGGCCGCATTGAATTCTATGCAATTGAACTCTTTTGCATAGAGGGGAAAGAAGTCTTTCTCTTTTGTTTTTGGGGGGTATAGCTTGCCTATCCAGTCTTTACGGCCCCATTTAGCACAGCCGACGTAAAACTTTGTTTTGCCTTTCTTTTTTGAAGCTTTTAATACCTCGGTCGTAACCATGGGATCTTTCGGTAGCGTAAAGTCAATACCGTCGAGTTCGTTTTCGGGAACTTTGCCAAAATCCATAGAAGCTGTTTTAGTAAAGATAAAACAAATAGACTCTTATAACCTGGCCATGATACCGATACTGATGAAGCTGATATTATAGCCCAGTTCGGAGAAGGCACTGAAGCGATCATCGAGCACATATCGTACACCGACAAAAATCCCTTTAGCGGCAGTTACGTTATTGCGGGTATACTTAAACCATGTATCGCCATAGTGGGAGATCTTCACGCCGAGCATCACACCGGCGTAGGGATCGAATTTTGCATCGCTTACTTTGAGTTGTGTAAAATGATAAGTGCCGCGCACGCCCAGGTAAAAATTATTTTGGTACTGCTTATAGCCGCCGGGCCAGTCGTGCGGCTGACGCATGAACTTGCAAGATGCAACACCTCCTATGCCTATATTGCCAATGCCCACATTGTCAAAAAAGCCCTGGTCGTATACCAGTTCGGGGATGAGGTGCGGGCGCATAGCATTGGCAAAATTATCAATGGATACACCAGCCGCCAAACCAAGCAACATAGTGCCTTTGTGGAATACTGCATCCGAAGCATTATTGGAATTTGTTTGAGCAACAGAACTAAAAGAAATGAAAAACGGGAATAATAAAAACAGGTAGATCTTTGGGGTAATGTTCAATTTCATACCCCGCTAAGATAGCAATAGAATTGCTGATTAAAAAAAGGCTGCTTCCTTATGGAAACAGCCTTTGATAAACAAGCTTTAATGTAGTTTTTCTTTTTTATTTTTTTATTGCAGCGATGCCCGGTAGCTCTTTGCCTTCGAAGTATTCGAGTAACGCACCACCACCGGTGGATACGTAACTTACCTTATCAGCAAACCCAAACTTATTGACGGCCGCTACGCTGTCGCCACCTCCAACTAACGAGTAAGCCCCATTTTGTGTGGCCTCAGCTACCGCTTCGGCTATCGCTTTAGTGCCGTGTTGGAACTTTTCCATTTCGAAGACACCCATCGGGCCATTCCACAATATAGTTTTCGATTCGCAGATGATCTTTTTAAAATGATCGATCGCCATCTGCCCAATATCGAGGCCCATCCAGTTAGCGGGTATCTCGGCATTAAGCGCTGAAGAAGTGGTGGCGTCGGCCGCGAACTTATCTGCTATAATGCTATCGGCAGGCAGGTGTATGCAGACGCCTTTCTCGTCGGCTTTTTTCATCAGCTCCAGCGCAGTGTCCAGGCGATCATCTTCGCAAAGTGAATTGCCGATATGGCAACCCTGCGCTTTGAAGAAGGTATAAGCCATACCGCCGCCGATAATGATGTCTGTGGCTTTCTCCAGCAGGTTCTCGATGATCAGTATCTTATCTGACACCTTAGCACCGCCGATGATGGCTGTAAATGGTTTTTTACTGTTGTGAAGCACTTCTTCAGCCGCTGATAATTCGCCCTCCATCAGCAGGCCGAACATTTTTTTATCGGCCGGGAAAAAGTCGGCGATCACGGCGGTTGAAGCGTGCGCCCTGTGCGCGGTGCCAAATGCATCGTTGACGTAGACATCGCCGAGCTTTGATAATTTCCCAGCAAATTCCTTGTCGCCCTTTTCTTCTTGTTTGTAATAGCGCAGGTTTTCAAGCAGTAGTACCTGACCGGGTTGCAGGCTGGCAGCTTTTGATGCAGCATCGTCGCTGATGCAGTCATCTGCAAACTGTACATCCACCCCCAGTAGTGATGACAAATGGCTCACGATACGGCTTAACGAAAAATCAGCCAGTGTAAGATCTGGTTTTTTTTCAATGTCCTTAAGAGGGCGACCCCAGTGGCTCATCAATATGGCGCTGCCACCGTCGTCCAATACCTTTTTTATAGTGGGCAGCGCTGCACGTATGCGTGTGTCGTCGGTTATTTTACCATCTTTTATGGGCACGTTGAAGTCGACACGTATCAGTGCCTTCCTGCCATCGAAATTGTAGTTGTTGAATTTTATCATGTTAATCCAGTTCAATTATTTGTACATCTGATGTTTTCAAAATTGAGATAGCCTCTTTGATATGTTGTTTCAAAATTCCATAATACCCTATTGTCGGTATTCCCAATTTGTATACTGACGAGTTTAGGAGGAGAACCCAACCGGTTTATCAGGTTCGGGAAATCCGTGTCCTTAGAGATCAAAATTACATTCCCTTTCTCTCGCGCCCTCCAGTATACCTCATCGTCCTTAGTCGTGGGTGGAAAGTCAAGTGTGTAAAAAGATCGGACATCCCAACCGGTATAATCTTTCAGCCATTTTGCAATGACGGGAGATAAGTTATTATCCAGCCAAATTTCCCAATCAGGCAGCATGGATAATCACTGTGTTTTTTAGCTTTAAAGATGCATAGAGTAGAGCAGCCTGGATGTCTTCTTTTTCCAAAATGGGATGCTGCTCCAGAATGTCTTCAGTTTTCATGCCGCTCGCAAGCAATTCCAGTACATCAGAGACCGTAAAACGCATTCCGCGTATCGTTGGCTTTCCCGCCATCAGACCGGGAACTATGGTGATACGATTCAATAAAGACTCATTTGCTTCCATACTGCTCACTGTTAGGCTGTAAAAATAGCAAAACCCGCACTATTTGGTGCGGGTTTTACTCTACATATTGTCAATTACTTGCTTATCAGGCCGGCGAAATATTTCACTGTGCGTACCAGTTGCGACACGTAGCTCATTTCGTTGTCGTACCAGCTAACGGTCTTAACCATCTGTGTATCACCTACTGTGATCACCTTGGTCTGTGTAGCGTCGAAAAGCGAGCCAAAGCTGGTGCCGATGATGTCGCTGCTTACGATCTCGTCTTCGTTATAGCCGAAGCTTTCGTTGGCAGCATCTTTCATAGCGGCATTCACTTCTTCGATAGTTGTTTTTTTACCGAGGGTAGTGAACAGTTCTGTCAGCGAACCTGTAACGGTAGGGACGCGCTGTGCACCGCCGTCCAGCTTGCCTTTCAGTTCGGGCAGTACGAGACCGATAGCCTTGGCTGCACCTGTGCTGTTAGGAACGATGTTCTCAGCGGCAGCACGTGCACGGCGCAGATCGCCTTTTGCATGCGGAGCATCCAGCGTGTTCTGGTCATTTGTATAAGCGTGCACTGTGGTCATCAGGCCGGCCTGTATGCCGAAGGAGTCGTTCAGCACTTTTGCCATAGGGGCAAGACAGTTGGTAGTGCAGGATGCACAGCTGATCACTGTTTCGCTACCATCAAGGATGTCATGGTTCACATTGAAAACTACCGTCTTCATATCGCCGGTGGCAGGGGCAGAGATCACCACGCGTTTAGCGCCGGCTTTGATGTGGCTTTCGGCTTTTTCTTTATCAGTGAAGAAACCGGTGCATTCCAGCACTACGTCTACATCGTGCTGTCCCCAGGGTATCTGCGCGGGGTCTTTCTGAGCGTAAATCTTTATTGTATTACCGTTCACTATTATGGAGTCGTCGGTATGCTTTACTTCCTGGTTGAAGCGGCCCTGTGCGGTGTCGTATTTCAGCAGATGGGCGAGAACGTTGGGTTTAGTAAGATCGTTGATGGCTACAACATCAATACCTTCCATGTTGTAGATCTGGCGGAAAGCCAGGCGGCCTATACGGCCGAAGCCGTTGATGGCAACTTTAACTTTACTCATTTTATATTATTTTATGAAGAACTTTAAAAAGCCTCCGGACCATTTCCCGGGATGCGGCGCAAAGGTACAGGGACGACAAATAAAATCCAAAGTAAATTGACCTTTTGGCTTGTTAATATGTTGATAACTGCCATGCTTAAATGTTGCAAGGCTTTCATTTTATCTATTTCATAGCCAAATTTGCAGCATGGAGCAGCCACTAACACCGCAAAATCACAATATTCAGGTTTCGGCGAAATATCGCTGGATAGAGAATGGGCATATATTCCTGTGGCTGATAAAAGACACCTGCTGGGCCATGGTGTGGCGGCCGGGTGGTATTTTTATGATATTCCCGACGCTAAGCGTTGCCTTTTACATACTGTGGAAGTCGAGGCATATCCGCGCGGAGTTATTTCACAACCTGGCTGTATGCCTTTGGATCATGGCTAACTCAATATGGATGGTGGGAGAGTTTTTTGAGGTGGAGGCCAGGCCGTACGCCGTTTGTGTTTTCCTGCTCGGGTTGTCGATATTGCTGGTCTACTATATTTTCTTCTTCCGGAAGGATAAAAGGAAGGAGGAGTATGAACTGCAGTAGTCTAAACCAATTTAATGAATGCCGCGTGCATTCAACGCATCATGATATAACTTCGCGTTCTTTGCTTGCTCCGCATCGGTAGCTGCAAAACGATGATAGCCGCTGAAGTCTTCCTTTGCACAGAAGTAGATGAAATTCGTTTCGGGTGCATTTAGGACGGCATCAATACTTTGCGTTGAGGGCGTGCAGATGGGACCCGGGGGCAAGCCTACGTTTTGATAAGTATTGTACGGTGACTGGAATGAAAGATGCACACCGGTGATGCGCCGTATTGTAAAATCGCCGATGGCGAACTTTACGGTAGGGTCGGCCTGCAGTTTGATGCCCTTATGAAGCCTATTGAGATATACACTGGCTATGTTGGGCTTCTCATCGTTCTTGTTGCTTTCTTCATCCACTATCGATGCTATGATGATGGCCTGTACGGGCGTTATCGATTTGGCGCCGGCTTTTGCTTTTCGCTCATCGGTCCAGAAGCGGGTGAAGTTCTTTTCGATTTTTCTGAAAGCTTTATCGGCTGTCGTGTTCCAGAAAAAGTCGTAAGTGTCGGGCATGATGGCGCACATGGCTGTATTGGTATCAAGGCCAAACTGTGCGAGGTAAGTGGTATCCTGTAACATCTGTTTCAAAACATTGGAATCGGCTTCCAAGTTATGGCAGATAATGTTGATGAGGTCTTGCTTTGTACGCAGTTTATTGATCACCAGCTTTACCGGCTCTTGCCGTCCTGAGCGGAGCATGCGGATCATATTATAGCTGCTCATGCCATGCTTTATGTGATACTTGCCCGGGTGAATATGGTCCGGGTAACCGGCTTCATTGGCCAGGAGCTTAAAGGTCTTCATGTCCCGCACGAATCCGCCTGTCTCAAGTCCGGTCATGACCGACTCAAATGAAGATCCCGTGCGCACATAGAGATACTCGCCATCGGTGAAGGTACCCGTGTTGGGGCCAAATACCTTAAAGGCTGCAAAGAGCCCTGCAGCTATGATGATAGCGAGCAATGGCAAGAGCCATTTTCTTCCTTTCTTTTTCCTGGCAGCTGACATGGTAAGTCTAAAAATAAAAATACCTGCTCATTTTTAAAGAACAGGTATCCGAAAATTATGTGTTAATTGTCAATTACTTTGTCTTGCCCTTGGGTGCTGACTGCGAAGTAGCTGGTTTAGCCTTCTGAGTAGCAGTGCTTTCCTTAGCCGGCTTTGAAGCAAACATGATAGACAATATGCAGAGGCCGGCAATGATGCCCATAGAAGCCCATGTGCCTTTTTCCATTACATCGGTAGACTGCTTTACGCCCATTACCTGGCTGCTGATGCTCCCGAAGGTGCCTGACAGGCCCCCACCTTTGGGGTTCTGTACCAGCACAAAAAAGCCCAAGACCACACAGCCAAGCAATATAAGGATGGTTATTATCGCTATCATATCGTTTTCTCTTTTAAAACCGCATCAATGCGGCGGGCAAAATAACTACTTTTTTGAGGATTGCGCAAACTTAATTTCTTATACATATCGATGGCAGCGTCATATTTGCCTTGCTTTGCATATATGTCGGCCAGCGACTCGCTTGCCAGGTCGTCCTCTTTGGTTATTGAGTTCACCGCCATCTGGAACACCTTTTCGGGTATCTCTTCGTTTTCCTCCTCCAGGGCAGCCACTAGTTTCTCCTTTTGCCACATTGTCTTCAGGGCACGCTGGTCTTCTTCTTCCTCCCTGGCACGCTCACTGCGGGTCTTAAAATGATTAAGCCATTCAGTGAAGCTCATCACTACCATCAGCGATTTAGCTTCGTCGTCCATTTCCCCGTGTTGCTCCACTTCGGCCGGAATGTCATTCGATACCTGCACGCCCTGGTGCAGGAAGTAATCTTCGGTATATACCGGCAGTATCAGTGTTTCGTCTTCAGGAGCGGCGATGTTTGGCTCTTCCTTAAATGCGGGCGTTTCGAATACAAAACCTTTGCTGCGGTCATCGTCCTGCACAGGATCGGGAGCTTCCTCAAGCACGGTGTCAAATTCGGGCTCGACTGTATAGATATTCTCTTCCTGCGCAGCAATTATAGGTTCGGCCTCGTAAGCATCATGCACCGGTGCCTCATACACCACTTCTACTTCCCTGTCACCAAGTGATTTTTTCAGGAACTCATGAAACAGCAGCCAGTTGCCGTCGTACAATTTCATGGTCGACATCATGAAACCGTCGAATGGCTTATTCTTATGTCTTTCGGCTGCCTGCATGTAGCGCGCCGGTACAAAATAAGGATAGCTGTCCACGAGCGATTCAATGCTCTCATGGTCTGCTTCTGTTATGGCATGAGGCTCATTGAGCACCTGTGATATATATTCGATGGAAGATGGTGTGATCATTGCCGGCTATAAAACTACTACCAATTTACAAATGCTTTATTAAAAATATCATCCGCCAGCTGATTTCCTATATCATCAATAAGGCCGGCCTGCACACTTTGTAGGTTTTTCGATGCATCGAAGTCTGAAAAGCGGGTAAAAGACTGCTCAAAACTGGTCTTGTCGTTAAGTTTGTTCTTAAAGGACACGGAAACTGTGATCGATAGCCTGTTCTTTGTGGCCTGCTGAGTGTTTTGCGTGGCGGTTACGGTAACCTCATAGCTGGTGATGCTACCCGACAGGTCGTAGTCGGCGTTGTCATTGGCAAGCGGCGCGAGGCCTGTCTGCGAGAGGATGCGGTTACGTATCTTCTCTGTAAGGGTGGAGCTTAGGCTTGGCTCCACGTTGCGGGCACGGTTCTCCAGGGGATGTATATAGATACTTTTACCCTCTATATGGGCACCTGTGAAGCTGTAAACACCGCAGCCCGCATAAAAAAGGCACATGAATATAAGCAGGTAAAGGCTTTTCTGCATGATATAATAACCCTGTTTACTCGTTGATATTGTATTCTTTTATTTTTCTGTATAACGTACGTTCCGATATGCCCAACTCATTGGCTGCATCACGCCGGCGGCCTTTGTGCTTTTTTAGTGCTTTCAGTATGAATTCTTTTTCCCTGTCAGAAAGGAGCAAGGTCTCATCTACTTCTTCGTGCTGATCGGTGGCGGGGTGTAACACTATCGGAGTGTTATTATTATAGGTAGCGGGTGTCACAATAGGCTCCGGATTGCTGAAGGCGGGGATGATCGTTTCGGATATGGTAGGCTGTGTGTAGCCGTTATGCTGGGCCATGTCGAAGAACATCTTCTTCAGGTCGTTCATATCTTTTTTCAGATCGAAGAAGAGCTTGTAGAGAATGTCGCGCTCAGTATTGGAATAGTCCGCAGGCGATGGGGCAGGGCTGCCTGTGCCGGCTGCAGGTATCAAGGCCAGGCTGCGCGAAGGTGTGCTGCCAGGCAGGAATTGTTGCAGTGCTTCAGCGGTGATCGTCTTATCAGTTGACAGCACAGATATCTGTTCTGCAATATTTTTCAATTCACGCACGTTGCCGTACCATGGGTGCGCAACAAGCAGTTGCTGTGCAGCAGCATCCAGTTGAACCGATTGGGTTTTATAACGCTCAGCAAAGTCTGCAGCAAACTTTCTGAAGAGTAAGGGTATGTCTTCTTTACGGTCGCGCAGGGCTGGTACACGTATGGGCACGGTACTAAGGCGATAATAGAGGTCTTCTCGGAATTTTCTTTGTTGCGTATACTCGAGCAGGTCTTTATTTGTCGCTGCTATCACGCGCACATCAGTTTTCTGCACCTTAGAGGAACCGACGCGAATGAATTCGCCCGTTTCCAGCACGCGGAGCAGGCGAGCTTGCGTGCCGAGGGGCATTTCACCTATTTCGTCGAGGAAGATGGTGCCGCCGTTCACCGTTTCGAAATACCCTTTACGGCTATCTACTGCACCGGTGAAGGAGCCCTTTTCGTGACCGAATAGCTCGCTGTCTATTGTGCCTTCGGGTATCGCGCCGCAGTTCACTGCTATAAACGGGGCATGCTTGCGCGCCGAAAGGGCGTGTATGATGTTGGAGAACGCCTCTTTACCTACACCGCTTTCGCCTACTATGAGTACTGAAAGGTCGGTGTTGGCTACCTGCACGGCGGTGTTCAGGGCGTGGTTAAGTGCCGGTGAATTACCAATGATGCCGAAGCGGTTTTTGATGCTTTGTGTGTCCATTATTAAGTTAAAGGTCAAAAGTCAAAAGCCAAAGTTTCTGACCTGACCGGTTCTTTAATTTACTATTTCCCCGATGAGCGTGGCCGCAGTAGCATCGGTTATCGTTACGTTTACGTAGTCCCCTTTTGTAAGTTGACGATCGCCTTTGGGGAATACCGTCATTTTATTTTGGGAGTTCCTACCGCACCATTTCAGTTCACTGCGTTTGCTGTCGCCTTCTATTAATACCTTGAATGTTTTACCGATATCATTCTTATAGCTCTCGCGCGAATGGCTGTTTTGCAGGTTGATGATCTCTTCGAGTCGTCTTTTTTTAACTTCTTCAGGCACATCGTCCTGGTAACGGCGTGCGGCCAGTGTTCCGGGTCGCTCGCTGTAGGAGAACATATAGGCCATATCATAACGGCAAAGTTCCATCATGCTAAGTGTGTCCTGGTGCTCCTCTTCAGTCTCCGTACAGAAACCGCTGATCACGTCGGTGCTGATACCGCAGTCGGGCATGATCTCGCGTATACGCTGCACCTTTGCCAGGTACCACTCGCGGGTGTACGTTCGATTCATCATCTGCAGTATGCGGGTGCTGCCGCTTTGTACCGGCAGGTGTATGTATTTGCAGATGTTCTCGTACCTGGCCATTGTGTGCAGCACGTCGTCCGTGATGTCCTTAGGGTGGGACGTACTGAAGCGAATGCGCAGCAATGGTGATATTATTGCTACTTTTTCTAGTAGCCTACCGAATGTCACTGCCTGTGTTTCGTCTTCTGCGGGATTGTAATAGTAGCTATCCACATTCTGGCCCAGTAGTGTTACTTCCCTATAGCCACGCTCGAAGAGGTCACGGCACTCATTCACAATGCTTTCTGCATCGCGGCTGCGCTCGCGGCCCCTCGTGAAGGGCACTACGCAAAAGGTGCACATATTGTTGCAGCCGCGCATGATGCTTACAAACGCTGTGACGCCATTGCTATCGAGGCGCACGGGTGCGATGTCGGCATAGGTTTCCTCGCGGCTCAGCAGCACGTTCACACTTTTTTGTCCCGTTTCTGCTTCGCTTATCAGGCCTGGCAGGCTGCGGTACGCATCGGGGCCTACTACTATGTCCACCAGCTTTTCTTCTTCCAGAAATTTGGCTTTCAGGCGTTCGGCCATGCAGCCGAGCACACCCACCAGCATTCCGGGCTTTTGCTCCTTCACTTTACGGAAGGCCTGCAGTCGGTGCCTCACGGTCTGCTCCGCCTTTTCGCGTATCGAGCATGTATTGAGCAGTACCAGGCTGGCCTCCTCGAAATTGCGGGTGGCCCCAAAGCCTTCTTCCTGCAATATAGAGGCAACGATCTCGCTATCGCTGAAGTTCATCTGGCAGCCATAGCTTTCTATATAAAATTTTTTGCTGTATTGGTTAGGATCGTTGGCAAAGGGGGAATAGGCTTCTCCCTGCCGGGTTTCTTCTATCACTTTATGGAGCGTATCTGCCATAATTTCCGATTCGGTTTGCGCAAAGGTACATATAATATACAGGTTTTTCTCCGTGTTATGGGCCTATAAACTGAAAAAATAGCAGGTGGATATAGGGCATCAAAAAAAGGCCGCCCTGGTGGGCGGCCTTTGACATATGTTAAACTATTTTATTGAAACTCAGTGTCGGGTATGTTGGTATTCACCACGGCAGTCTGCACCTTGGCAGTAATAGGCTGCTGCCCGAGGATCTTAACCGTGTAAGCTATTTTATATCCGCCCGAGCCAGGAACTTCCTTATAGTCCGAATATTCCACGGTCTGCGTGGCGGGCCCCTGAGGCCCTTCACCTGTCTCTACCTTTTTAACAAGCAGGCCATTCTTCACATCAAAATAAGAGGTTGCTTTTTTACCCTTGGCAGAAACTGATTCCAGCACATAGGCATCACTACCATTCACGCTTTCGATACCCTTCAAAGTATATTTCATGCCATACTTTTCAGGGTGCATCTCCATCACGAGATCAGCGCTTTGCTTAGCACTTTCGAGGTCATCACCTTCCATGTTCTTCTTTTGCCCCTGCGCCTCGCTATAGCCTGACGTGCCGTTAAATACTTCTTTCTGGAGGGTCATCTTATTACCGTTCATGGAAGCTTCCACCAGCGACTTAAATTTGCTCGAAGACTTTTTCATTTCGGTGATCGTGAGTGCGAAGCCCTGTACTTCTCCGGTGGCTACCGTTTTCACATCTTTTACATTACTGATCGCTTTTTCACCACCTACGGCATTTACATATTTCTTCAGGATGTCTGCCGCAGTGACACCGGCGGGCGCAGCTTTTGCAGCCGTCATTTCTACCTTTGAGCCGTAGTTGTCGTAAAAGTCAACCTTGTGGCTGCTGGCATATTTTTCCAACGACGGAGCCACATCTTTACTGCCTACAACAATGATGTTGCAATTGTCGGGCACTATATACCGGGTTGCCATCATTTTTACGTCGGCAGCTGTTACGGCACTCAGTTTTTTCAGGTAGTTCTGGTAGTAATCTTTAGGCATGTGGTAGCGCTCGATATTGATAGCATACTGCGCAACGCGCTCAGGGCTTTCAAGTCCTATAGCAAAATTGCCCGAGATATAAGAAATGCTGTTTTGCAGGTCTTCAGCGCTAACATCTTCAGTTTGCAGGCGCTTCATTTCATCCAGCACAGCGCCGACGGCACTGTCTGTAACGGCATTTCGGCATTTTACATTGGCTGTAAAGTTACCCACCAGGTCATCATCTTTTAGCGATGAGTAGCTGCCATACGTCCATGCGTGTTTCTCACGCAGGTCCAGGAACAGGCGGCCTTGCGAGCCACCGCCCAGTATGGTATTTGCCACGCGTGCCGGGATCACATCATCGGTCCCGGGCCTGAGGTATATAGGGTAGGTAACATTCACTACGCTCTGCACTGCGCCATCTCTTGGAGCTATCGCTACCTTGTTTACCCTTATTGACATTGGATAGGATACTACATAGCTGGCCGCCGGCACATCGCCTTTTTGCCATTTGCCAAAGTATTTCTCAACAAGCGGTTTTGCCTCAGCAAGTGTTATGTCGCCTACGATGGCCATGTAGGCTACGTTAGGACGGAAATAAGTGCTGTAATACTTCTTGCAGCGTTCCAGTGTTATTTTGCTAACCGATTCTTCTGTCGGCACTTCGCCATAGGGGTGCTTGTTGCCATAGTTTAGCACAGATGTCAGGTTCGCTAACATTGCGTCCGGCTGATTTTTTTCGGTTTCCAGTTCCGACAGCGTACGCTTTTTGATCTTGTCGAGTTCGCTTTGTTTGAAGTCGGCATTCATAGCAATATCGCTCATCAGCTCCATGATCTTATTCATGTGCTTTTTCAGGCCGCCACCACTTATCTCGTCGTCGCTTGCCCTGATGTTTGCGCCTATGAAGTCGATCTCTTTATTTAGCTGATCGTTAGATCGTGTTTTTGTACCGCTGGTCAGCAGTTCGCTCATCATCTCTTTGTAGCCGGTCATGTCGCCCTGGAGTTCAGGTTTGATGTCGAACTGGATGTCGCAGGATACAGTAGGTAGTTTATGGTTCTCAACCACGAAAACTTTCAGGCCATTATCCAGCGTGAAGCTCTTGGTTTCACCCAATTTTATTTCGGGTGCAGGACCCGGTTTCGGACGTATGCTGCGGTCCACAGCCTGTGCCCATACGGAAGCTGCGGTTGATAATGCTATGATCGATAAAATGAGTTTTTTCATATCGTATTTTTAAGGCTCCGGCCTGTGTTAGTTATTTTTAATTTCAGATTTGGGTAAGTAATCCACCACCAGCCTGTTCTCAGCGGTAAAGTATTTGTTGGCTACACGTTTCAGATCTTCTTTGGTGATCTTATTATAGCGTTCCAACTCAGTGTTGATCAGGTCGGCATTACCCATAAACGTATAGTAAGTAGCGAGGTTATTGATAACACCCAGTATGCGCTGGTTTTGCGATACGAAGTCGTTCTCTTCCTGGTTCTTTAGCTTTTTGAAGTCATCATCGCTGATATCACCTTTTTTCACCTTATCCACTTCGGCCAGCATTGCTTTCTCAAGGTCGTCGGTCTGCACTCCGGCATTGGTGATGCCAAACATCAGTACAACGCCCGGGTCTTCGTTAGGTATCGAGAAGGCGCCGGTTTCCAGAGCTTTTTGTTGTTTATCGACCAGCTCATTGTGGAAAATAGAGCTTTTACCCCTTGAAAGCAGGTTGGTCAACATGTCCATCGCATAAGAGTCGTCAGAGCCCAGCTTTGGTGCATGGTAAGCCACAATTACTGCCGGCAGTTGAATGTTGTCGTAGAACTTCACACGCCTTTCAGCGGTCTGAGTTGGTTCCATCTCGGTGGGGCGGGGAATGGGCTTTGTGCCCTTCGGAATGCTACCAAAGTATTTTTCAATGAAATCCTTAGCTTTTGCGGGATCGATATCGCCGCCTACCACAAGTACAGCATTGTTCGGCACATAGAAAGTCTTGTAGAAATCCATGAACTCGCTGAGTTTCGCCTGGTCTATATATTGCTCCTTGCCTATCGGTGTCCAGCGATAAGGGTGCTTTGTAAAGTCGTTCTCGTAAACAACGTTCAGCAACTGACCATAAGGCGTGTTGTCGTAGCGTTGTTTCTTTTCTTCCTTCACCACTTTGCGCTGCGTTTCCACACCTACGTCATCTATCTTGGCATGCAGCATACGTTCCGATTCCATCCACAGGGCCAGTTCCAACTGGTTCGAAGGAAGCTCCTCATAATAGTAAGTACGGTCCTGCGTTGTGTTAGCGTTCAGCTGGCCACCTGCGGCCTGTACCAGCTTCATATATTCGCCACGTTTGATATTCTCACTGCCTTCAAAAAGGAGATGCTCGAAAAAGTGTGCAAAACCCGTGCGCTGCGGATCTTCATTCTTTGACCCCACGTGATACATTACCGAAACGGCCACGATCGGTGTAGCATGATCTTCGTGCAGTATTACGTGCAACCCATTCGGCAGGTTGTACTCGGTAAACTTAATATTACCCGCGCGGGCGCCGGTAACGATACACGTTGCCCCTACAAATAAGGACAGTATTGCTTTTCGCATATAGATGATTGTTTTTTACAAAAATAATATATGATATAGGTTCAGGTTCCCGCAAGTTAGAAATTTCACCCGAAATTCCCCCTTGAAAAATTGATATTTGCAGCCGAAAGCTAAACAGGCAGTTGCTTTCAGCGTTCAATCACTTTTCTTTCGGATTGGAATTTTACTTTTGAATGATATGATCAATACAGTACTCTTCGATATGGATGGCTTATTGCTTGATACCGAGCCCCTTTGGGGCGAGAGTATGCTACGGGTAGCGCAAAAGCATAACATCCCTATCACGGCAGGGAAATTCAAGGAGACCACGGGCCTGCGGATTTACGAGGTGACCGACTACTGGGCGATCAAATATCCATGGGAGGGCAGCACATCGGTAGAAGTGGCCGATGAGATACTCGACGATATTATTACTACATCAAAAGAAAAAGGTTCGGTGCTCCGGGGTGTAAAAAAGGCGTTGGAGCTATTGAAAGAGCACACATATAAAATAGGCCTGGCATCATCGTCGCCGCTCAGGATGATCGACGAACTGGTCACCCACTTTGACATTAAACACTATTTCGACGTTATCACCTCAGCCGATTCGGCAGATCTCGGTAAGCCGCACCCCGCCGTTTTCCTCGAATGTGCAGCAGCATTGGGTTCATCGGCCCTACAATGCGTGGTGCTTGAAGATTCGGTTAACGGCATGATAGCCGGTAAGGCCGCACGAATGAAAGTAATAGTGGTGCCCGATGCTATTCATTTCGATGACCCACGTTTCGCCCTTGCCGATGCTAAGCTCAGCAGTATGGAAGATTTTGACCTGGAGGTACTGGAAAGACTCTAATCATTTATCCATCAGGATAATAAAATAATCGGTTTCAGTATCCTGTAGCATGTATTTCACTCGGTCAGACTCCACCGGTTCGCAGGCACAGTCGGCAGGTATCTCGCTGCCTGCTTTTACAGCCTTTAATATTTGCAGGTTGTGATCTCTCGGGTGCAGGAAATGTTTACGGTCTATTTGCTTTTGGATGAGTATGTAGTCGTAGCCGGTATCTACGGCCAGCCTGTGTGCTTGTGTGTTAAATGGCATCAGTCGCATGTGCTTTCCTTTTTTCGGTGATTTTATCGGCAGCCTTGCCGGTATACTATTTTTTTATTAAAGCCGTTCACGTGCTTTTCGCTTTGGGTATTTTGCCGCTATGGTCTTCTCCAGGTACGCCGTCGATGTTGCCATAGCGTTCACTAATTCTTTTCCCGGATACAGGATAGCCGAACAAAGGGCCAAGCAGCGACAGGTTGAAAATGGCCGCCAGCAATATGACAGAGCCTATCACAATGAGAACAATATTGGTGGGGTAATTGAACCCCGAATATCCCCACCCGGCAATTATCAATCCTGTGAAACCCCTTAGCCACCTGCCGGCCACCCCTGTTATATACCGGAAATATTTTTTCATATGACTATACCTCTTCCATTTCCATCGATGCTTCGGCCGGCTCTTCATCTGCCAGCGGATTCACATACATCTCTGCGATCTCGGTCAGCAGTTGGTCTGTATCTTCTTCTTCCCAAAGGGTTTTTTCCAACAGTTCTGCCGCCTGGTCGTAGCCCAGCGTCAACGCTATCTGCACCAGGCTGCCGTATGTGGCTATTTCGTAGTGCTCCACCTTTTGCGCAGCTATGATCAGAGCTGCATCGCGGGTCATTGTGTTTTCCCTGGTTTCTTCCATTATTTCCTTAGCCTCGTTGGTAAGGCCTTCCATAGCGGCACATTTTTTTGCTTCAGGCTCCTGGCCCAGCACACGGAAAACTTTTTCAAGGCGGCTAACATGTTTCTCAGTCTGGAACCTATGATCTTCAAATGCCTCCTGCAGTTCTTCCGTAGTGGCCTCTTTCTGCATGGTTGTCAGTGCTTCAATCAAATGTTTTTCTGCCCAGTAAGTGTCCTTAAGCATATTGTAGAACATTTTCTCTAGTAGCGGCATCTGTTCTTCGCTTTGCTGCATGCCGTTCTGAGACGTTGCGGAGGATGCGGTGCTTGTCTTTTTTGTTTTCGAAGCATTCCTTTTTGTGCGGCCTTGTGCAGGCGCTTTTTTTGCTGTTGTATTTTTTTTGGCTGTGCTCATATTTCTAAAGGTTTTTGCGATAGACCAGCCGGCCCTGTGAAATGGGGACCGGCTGGCTTTTAATTATTATTATTTCAGACCTCTTCACTTAACGTGATGAACGACCACCGCCGCGATTGCTGCTGCGGCCTGATGCGTTACCGCCACGACCTGATGAGCTGCCACCGCGACCTGATGAGTTACCACCGCGGCCTGATGAGCTGCCGCCGCGATCTGATGAGTTACCGCCGCGACCGCCGCTACGGCCTCCGCCATGCGATGCCTCACCGCCCATGCGGGCTATGCGGGTGCGCTCTTCACGGCTCATAGCAGCAAAGCCACGGCGGCTGCTGCCGCCACCACTACGACCTGAAGAACTGCCGCCACTGCGACCCGATGAATTGCCACGACCCGAAGAGCCACCGCTGCGTCCGCCGCGTCCACCATAGTCGTCGTCGTCGTAACCACGTCCGCCACCGTGCGATGCACGACCGCCGCGACGGCCGGCTTCACTAGCTTCTTCGCTGTCCCATTCGTGGGCAGTGCCGCGCTCGTGCGCCACACGTCCACCACGGCTGCCGGCTTCACGTGCTTCTTCAGAATCCCATTCATGGGCATTACCCGACTCATGTGCCACGCGTCCACCCATGCTTGCAATCCTGCTCACTTCGTCCGGGTCCATCGATGCGAAGCCACGTCCGCCACCACGGTTTTGAGAACTCCTGCCTCTTGAGCCGCGATTATCTTCTTCATAATCATAGCTTCGCCCGCTAGCGTTCGACCTTCTGCCGCCACCGTAGTTATCATCATAATCGCGGTTGCCGCGGCCACGGTTGCTATAGCTATCACCCTCGTCTTCGTCGTCTTCATAATCATCATTACGACTGCTGGTGTTATACCTGCCGCCTTCATAATCATCATCATCGTAGTCGTTGCTGGTATTATACCTGCCGCCACGATCATAATCATCATCTTCGTCTTCATAGTCGTCGTAGCTGTCATAGTCATCTTCCTGGCGGTTGCGTGCATTATAACGATTGTCATCGTCATAATCTTCGCGACCCCTGCCGCCATGCGATGCCCTGCCGCCCATGCTGGAGATGCGTCGTTGTTCTTCTCTGTCCATCGAGCCGAAGCCCCGCGCCGAATTACGTGCCATTTTTTTTGTTTTTATGGTTAGGAAATAAAATGCTTTCTTGTGTTAATCTTTATAGCGAATACTCGCGGTCATCCATTGGGCTACAGGTGTACGCAAGTCGCTGCTGCCACAGTTTTGTGGTGATATGGCATTTTCCTCCTGTAGTAGCTCTTTTTTCGGGAGAGAAAGCCTCCCACATGATCTTAAAAGGTAAGGCGCAAAGTGAAAAATCTATGCCAGCAATTTCAATTCGAAACAATTTTCACTGTTCCCGGAAAAAGAATTGAAGGCGTCCATTTCTCTTTTTATGTTGCGGCTGTTTTGATTCAATTCCTTACATCTTTTTTTAAAATCCTTGTGTGGGGATAATAAATTTAAGTTTTCTCATGGCTTTCTTTGCGCATACCCAAGCTCAACGTTCGGTTGAGGTGCGCTGTCCTCAAAAGGCTGTGGAAAGTGCTGCCCCATGCTCAGGAATTGGCGGTACCCTCATCTTCTTTGTCGTGACCTTCCACTTTTACGATCTTATTGTAGATGCCCAGTAACAAAAACGGTGCAACCCACTGACCCACAAATAGTGCCGCATGACTCTGTTTGAAACATTTTAATGTTAACGAGCTTGCCATTGCTGTAATAGCTGCAGCCAGGAAAAAGTCGGATGGTATCTTTGATGTCTGTTTCTCAATCGCCTTGGTAAAAGGCCCTTCTTTGTACGCTTTCATGTTCTCCATTTTCTTAAGTTTTTTGGAGACCATTGCCGTAAATACTATGCCTGCAGCTTAAATGAGAAAATGAAATTGAGGAAACTGTTGTTGAAATTTTTTACTCCGCGGCATGGATTTGCTGGTACACAGGCTCAACTTTTACGAAACCAAAAACCTGATTTATGAAAAAGATGGCAGTAGCGCTTATGCTGGCAGTATTTGCCTGCACTAATGTATACGCGCAAAATAATATGCAGGATTCAATGGGCCGTGGACGCACAAACAGGACACATAGAAGCCGCTCGACAAGGACAGATACCAATAACATGAACAACAACAGGAATAACAACCTCAATAATAACAACTATAACAATAACAACAGGAACAATAATAACCTGAATAACAACAACCGCAATAATAGCACGAGCGGCGACAGTACTATGAGAAGATGATTGTTTAGAGGTTTGGTAAGAAGGGTAGCAGCGATGGGCTGCTACTTTGTGGTTTGTTGCATGTTAAAGTGACAGGACGCCGAAATAGAGTTGGTCTACCATGTATTTTCCGGGAATAGCGAACGGGAGAACTAATCTTTTTTGTTCAGCATTTCGTCGGTGAAGTGACGTACTCCTTTCTCCTGCGAGAATTTGTCCGAATTGTAATCCTGAGAACTGTTCCTGGGTATAGATAAGCTCTTCCATCCTTCGTTGCGGAACATCTTGGCCAGGTACACTATCTGTCCTACATGGTAAGGGTAGTGTGCTAACTGGCGGTTGATCGCTTCCAGCACTGTATGGCCTTCGTTACGTATGTAAATGATCTTGCTGAGGTCAGCATCAGTAAGACTGTCCAGGGCGTCGAAAAGGCATTTCCAACCTTCTTCCCACTTGGCCATTAGCAGTTCCCTCGAGTTCCAGTCGTTCTCGAACTCGCCGTCGCGCTGACGCCACGGCTTCTCACCGTCGGTTGTTAAGAAATCCGTCCAGCGGCTGAGCATATTGCCCCGCATGTGCTTTACGATAGTGGCTATACTATTACTCTCTTCGTTCAGCTGCCTGAAGAGGTCATCGTCCTGTACCTGCACCATGGCGCCCTCGCCCAACTGTTTGTAATAAAGGAACTGTCGCTTAGCGCTGCCTAAATAGTTAAGTGTTTCCATTGCCTGTGTTTATCTTGTTGCGTTGACTGCATTAGTATAGATATCCGGTCGCCTCAGCATCATGACACGTTCGGGATTCTCGGGATTCACGAAGCCGAAACGTGCGTATAGTCCTTGTGCGTCCCTGGTTCCGAGGGTAATACTGCGCAGCTTTTTTACCCAGTCAAGGTCCATGATCAGTTCGATCATCTTTTTGCTCAGGCCCTGGCCGCGATGTGGCTCTGTCACGAACACATCGGCGAGTATCGCAAGCGTGGCATAGTCGGTAGCCAGGCGTGCATAGCCTGCCAGCTCGTCACCCCTGAGGATACCCACAGTGAAAGAGTTTTCGAAAGACTTCTTCACAACATCCAGCGGAATATCCTGCACCCAATAAGATTCTTTCGAAAGCCAGGCATGCACCGCTTCTACCGGGATCAGTGCTTTGTCGCTGGTGAATGTATAACCTAAATGTTCTACGGTAAATGGCTGCATCTTATAAGATATAGTTCCAGTTATGGGTGTCGGGTTTAATGCCTTTACGGATATCGTAAAGCTCTTTGGCCAACCGGTACATAGTAGCATCCTGGCCTATGTAGCAATTATAATGCTTACCTTCGATGGCGATCGTTTCAATAGGCGCTATCACGGCAGCAGTACCCGCGCCAAAGGCTTCAACACGCTTGCCGGCCTCGAGGGCTTGTTGTATCTCTTTATAGCTGATCGCCATCTCTGCTGTGCTGATGCCCATTTCCTTTGCAAGCTTTAAGAGTGAGTCGCGGGTGACGCCATCCAGTATGGTGCCCGACAGTGGTGGTGTAAAGAGCACATTGTCGACGAAGAACATGAGGTTCATGGTACCTGATTCCTCTATGAACTCATGGGCCTTAGCGTCTGTCCATATCACCTGGTCGTAGCCTTCGCTTTTGGCCAGTTGTGATGGGTAGAGTGCGCCACCATAGTTGCCGCCGCATTTGGCGTAACCTGTGCCACCATCTGCAGCACGTACAAATTCGGTCTCAACTTTTACTTTGAGCGGCTTCGAATAATAAGGGTAGGCAGGTGAGCATACGATCATGAACAGGTATTCTTCAGCCACCTTCACGCCAATGCGCTCTTCGGATGCGATCATAAAGGGACGGATGTACAGTGATGCATCCGGATCGGTTGGTATCCAGTCGGCGTCTACCTGTACCAGTTGATGGAGCGCCTCTATAAAAAGACCTTGGGGTACAAGCGGCATGCACAGTCGCTCTAAGGACCGTGCGAAACGCTCGTAGTGCTTCAACGGACGAAATATATTCACTTTGCCATCTTCCATAAGAAAAGCCTTCATGCCTTCGAATACGGTTTGCCCGTAGTGCAGGCACAAGGCAAACGGGCTCATGCTCAGGTTGCCGAAAGGTATGATGCGTGGGTTGTGCCATGTTCCTTTCTTGTATTCGCATATGAACATGTGTTCAGTGGGGTGCGTACCGAATGGTGCAGCGTTCTGTTCCCTTGTCTTCTTTTCTTCTTGCCTTGTGATGGCGATGGTATATTGCATGACAATATTTTTTTGTTGTTATTAACTGTCAGCCGGCAGTGCACTTAGAGCATCTTCGGCTTCTTTATCTATTGACGCTTTATGTTGTCTTCTGTAGCCGATGTTCACCAGGTAAACACCGATAGCGATAGTAATAAATGCAAGTATGGTGTAGATATCAAGCGGTTCCTTTAACAGCAGGTATCCCATTACCACAGCTACCAGCGGGTTGACATATGCATACAATGTTACTACGCCAACCGGTAAACTGCTCAGGGCAAAATTATAGGCTGCATATGCCAGTACCGAACCAAACACAATAAGATAACCTAGTGCTAATAAAGCATTGTTGTTAGCATAGTCTATATTATGATAGTCGTCAATAAACGGGCTGAAGACAAAAAGGAACACACCACCCCAGAAAAGCTGCATGCCTGAATTGAACATAGGGTTGGTCTGCTTCGTATTTCGCTTCGATATCAGGCTGCCGAGCGCCCATGATGATGTGGCGACGAGCGTGGCCATCATGCCCGCTATGTAAACCGTGTTGGTAAAGTCTTTTATGCTGTCTTTGAATATGAGGCCCACGCCAACTGTGCCCAATATCATGCCTGAAAGTATAGTGCCGTTAAAGTGGTCGCGTCGGGATTGGGCGAGATTGAAGAGCACTGCGAAGATGGGCATCATGGAGCATATAAGCGCCGCTACCCCGCTTGGGATGTATCGTTCGCCCCATGTTACCAATCCATTCCCCATTGTGATCATTAAGCCTCCTATCAATGCGTTGCGTAGTATATGCTCCCGGTTCCAGTCAAGCTTGCGATTGACCGCGTAGGCAGCCAGCATTAAAATAATGCCAGCCGACAGTTGCCTGATGCCTGCGAACAAGAAAGCAGGATAGTGCATGACTCCTATTCTAATGGCGAGGTAGGTGGTGCCCCAGACTATGCAGATAAATATCAGCGCTAACCAGGCTTTGGTATTCTTATTCATAATTCCGCATCAAAAGTCAGACAAAAATTTAAAACAAAACAGATACAATTTTCGTATTTTTGACCATAACAGTTTTTCAGCCATGAAGATAACACAGCGTGGTAAGCAGGAACATTTGTACCTGCATATAGCGGACACCATACAGCAGCAGATACTAAATAAGGTATTGAAGACCGGCGACAAGTTGCCTTCAGTCCGCATGCTGAGTAAAGAGCATGGCATGAGTATAAGTACGGTGCTGCAGGCCTACTATCATCTTGAGGGTAAAGGACTTATAGAGTCCCGGCCACAGTCGGGATATTATGTGCGTTTCAACCCTGCGCGCTTCCCGCAGAAGATCGAAAAGAGCGATCCGCCCTTGTCGTCGAAGAACAAAAATGTAGAGGCGATCATATCGGAAGTGTATGATGATTTCGATATGCCGGGCATTGTTAAGTTTTCATTAAGTGTACCTGCGCCGGAACTGTTGCCGCTTGCGAGGCTCAATAAATCGATGATGCAGGCTATACGCGAGATGCCTGCAAACGGCACCATGTATGAGCAATTGCAAGGGAACGAATTGTTGAGAAGGCAGGTGGCGAGATGGTCTATGCACTGGGGTGGGCATCTGCATGCCAATGACCTTGTTACTACGGCGGGCAGCATGAACGCTATTGCTTATTGCCTGATGGCGCTGACGCAGCGCGGCGACACGATTGCGGTGGAAAGTCCCGTATATTTTGGAACACTCAGGCTTGCAAACAGCATGGGGCTGAAGGTGCTCGAATTACCGACGGACCCGGATACCGGGGTCGACCCATCAGACGTGAAGAAAGTGTTGCAGAAACATAAAGTAAAAGCCTGCTTCTTTGTGCCAAATTTCAGCAATCCCCTCAGCTATTGCATGCCCGACGACCAGAAGGAGGAAATGGTGAAGATGCTGTCATTTCATGGCGTTCCGTTAATCGAAGATGATCTGTATGGTGACGTTTACTTCGGTAAGAAAAGACCTAAGTCGTGCAAGAGCTTTGATGAAGAAGGCAATGTGCTATGGTGTAGTTCTATTTCTAAAACACTGGCGCCTGGCTATAGGGTGGGCTGGGTAGCGCCCGGCAAGTACCTTGAGAAGATCAAGCGGCTGAAATTATATCACAGCATCACTACGGCTACACCCCAACAGGCTGCCATTGCTAATTTTCTTTCTACCGGTCGTTACGAGCATCATTTGCGAAAGCTGAGGCAAACGCTGCATGCTAATAGCTTGCAATTCATTCGTGCGATAGGAGAGTATTTTCCCGAAGGCACAAAGGTGACCAATCCGCAAGGCGGATTCATATTATGGGTGGAACTCGATAAAAAGATCGATACTTATCAGCTTTACCAGGATGCCATGCTGCAAAAGATCAGTATAGCGCCGGGCAGCATGTTCACTTTGCAGGAGCGCTATCACAACTGCATGCGCCTGAGTTATGGTATGCCCTGGAAGCCGGAAACAGACAAGGCATTGAAGAAGCTTGGCGGTATCGTAAAGAGTATGATGTAGTTTATTTTTTCTTGTCGGGTTGCTTTGGCTTCTTCCGCACCGTCACCCACTCGTCGATGTTGACATTGAAAGGCATATTGCCGATCTTAACGATCGCGCGTTTGTCGCGCAGTTCAGTTAGGGTGCCTACCTGGTGATTGACGGAGTTGCGCACCAGGTCGCCCACTTGCGGTTTGCTGCCGGTGGTCTCGTAATTCTTATCCGCTTTTTTTGCAGCGGCGGCATTGGTCTGTATTTGCTTCCCGCGAAAGAGAACATTCTCTGCGGCTTGTATCACCTCCTGCTTATTCTCCGTCTTCTTCCAGTCGTGGATGATCTGTTTGAACTTGCGTTCGGTATCGCGCAGGTAGTCAAGTTCTTCTTTCTTTACCTGGTTTTGCAGGCGCAGTGTGGCATAGTGTTGCTTCAGTTTTTCTTTGTCCGTCAGTTCTTCGTATTTCTTCTTCAGTTTCTCATTTTCTTTTATCAGCTTGTCCAGTTCTTTTTCCTTGTCACCCAGTCTCACCGACTGTTGCTCGGTCTTGTGTAGCATCTTGTCGAGCTTGAAGTGCTCCCTTTGCGTGAGTTCGCGGGCACGCTCGATGATCTTTGGGGAGAGGCCGCTCCGTTGCGCAATGGCAAATGTGTAAGAGCTACCCGGCTTGCCAACGCTAAGGCGATAAAGTGGTTCGAGATGCTCTTCGTCGAAGGCCATAGCGCCATTGATGATCCCATTCACTTTACCCGCCATTACTTTCAGGTTCAGGTAGTGAGTGGTGATAATGCCAAAAGCATGCTTGTGTGCCAGCTCTTCCACTATGGCCTCCGCAAAGGCGCCGCCCAGGTTCGGGTCGGAACCGCTGCCTAACTCATCGATGAAGAACAGTGTTTTCCCGTTAGCGAAGTCGAGAAAGTACCGCATATCGCGCAGGTGGGCACTATAGGTGCTCAGCTCATGCTCTATCGACTGTGTGTCGCCGATGTGGATCATGATCTGCTTGAATACACCCATTTCTGAGTTTTCATCCACCGGTACCAGTAAGCCCGACTGGCACATCAGTTGCAGCAGGCCCACGGTCTTCATCGCTACTGTTTTGCCTCCCGCGTTTGGTCCGCTGATGATGAGGATGCGCTTATGCTTGTCCAATTCAAGGTTCAGCGGTACTACCGGTTTGTCCTGCCCCTTGTTGTGCAATAGCAACAGTGGATGGTGCGCCTTGATAAGATGCAAGCCGGGGTGGGGGCTCAACCTTGGCATAACGGCGTTGATATCTAAGGCAAGCATAGCCTTCGCTCTAATGAAATCAAAAAGGCCGCAAATGTGATAGTATGAATCCAGTTGCGGGTGGAAAGTGGCGAGCGTTGCGGTTGTTTGCGCAAGTATGCGCTGGATCTCCCGTGCTTCCGCCCGTTCCAGCGAGTAGACCTCGTTATTTAGTTCGATCGTTTCTTCCGGTTCTATAAATGCCGTTTTCTGGCTGTCGCTTTCGCCGTGAAGTATCCCTTTCACAATGCGCTTGTGTTCGGCCATCACCGCGACCACGCGCCTCCCGTTCAGGAATCCTTCAGCTATATCGGCAAGGTATCCCTGTTTGTTCAGCCGCCGCAATACCGCTTCGAATGTACGTCTCAATTGCTGTCTCAGGTCAGCGAGATCGCTACGTATCTGTGCCAGCTCGCGGGAAGCCGTGTCGCGAACATTTGCGCCTTCGTCTATGACCGAGCCAATAATAGCGGCGATCTCCTTTTCATAGGCGATGTTTGCTAAAAGCGCAGCTAAGTTTGGGAAAAGGTTGTTGTGCTTTTTGAACCATTGTAATATATCCCGAATATTGAGGGAAAGCTGGAGCATCGACAGCAATTGCTCGCCGTTTAAGACGCCACCGGTTATGCTGAGGAGTTTTAACTCTTTCTGTACATTCTTAGTGAAATCGTTGGGTATTTGGTCGCTGCCTGATACAATTGCCTTATACTCCGACGTTTGCAGCAGTTCCCGTTCTATGTAATCAAGGCGTGTATGAAAGCGCATCTCAATCACCCTCTCCAGGGCGGCATCTGTGCGACACTTTTGCTTGAGCAGCTTCAGTATCTTATTAAATTCCAGCGCATCTGATGCATGCGCCGGGTACAATTGTATCATTTTCTATACGTGTCGGGTTTGCAAAGGTACGGATAGATCAATCGAAAATTTCGGTGTATCCATAAGGAAAATGTCGGCAACGCCATTATCTTTTTTATGATTTTCGATGGGATAATTCGCTTATATTGCATGTCCCTGACTTATGAGCAACTACGACTGGCTTATATCGAAATTAGACGCATTCATCCGTAAGTATTATGCCAATAAGGTTATAAAAGGCTCGCTCATTTTCCTTAGTTGTTTATTGTCTTATATCGTGATGGTAAGTGTGGGTGAGTACTACTTCTATATGCCCGTGCCTTTACGTGTTACAGCGGTTTCGCTTTTTTGTATTTTAGGTTTGGCCTCGCTTGTCGCCTGGGTCATCATTCCCTTGGCTAAAATGGCCAGACTGGGCAGCGTGATATCGCATGAGCAGGCTGCAACGATAGTCGGCAGGCATTTCCCGGAGATCAGCGATAAGCTGCTGAACATACTGCAATTGAAAAAGCAGGTTGATCCCAATGCCAGCCGTGAGCTGATCGAAGCAAGTATTGATCAAAAGGCGGGGCAGCTATGGTCGCTGCCTATTACCTCGGCAATCGACTTGCGTAAGAACCGGAAATACCTGCGCTTTTTGTTGCCGGTTGTTTTGGTCGGTGTATTCATTTTGGTGGCCGCACCGAATGTGTTTAGGGATGCTTCCGACCGTTTGTTGCAGCCTACTAAACCTTTTGAGAAACCGGCGCCATTCCAGATCATCATTAATACATTGCCGTTGCAAGCCGTGCGCAATGCCGACTATGTATTGAGGGTGGAGGTGAAAGGTGCTGTTTTGCCTAACGAAATGTCTGTTGAGTTGGGCAGTGAGAAAGTGCCAATGCAGGTATTGGAGGCGCATCATTTTCAGTACACTTTCAGGAACGTTACCGACGATGTACACTTCAGGCTCTTTGCTGCGGGTTACTATTCGCAACCATATGTACTGAAGGTGGTGCAGAAGCCGGTGCTAAAGGCATTTAAGGTAGAGTTAGATTATCCTGCCTATATAGGCAAGAAGAACGAAGTGCGCACCAGCCTGAGCGACATGACACTGCCGGTTGGCACCACAGTGCATTGGGCATTTGTAGCCGAACATACGGACAAGGCACTCGTAAAATTTGGTGACGGCGGTGCTTTCAGCCTACCTGCTAATAATTCATTATTCGGTTTTCAATATCGTTTCATGAACGACACATCCTACACGTTCACACTTGAGAACCGGCAGGCGCATGTGGCCGACAGCTACCATTACCAGGTGCAGGTGATACCCGACCAGTACCCTGTGTTGCAGGTGCAGGAGGTACGGGATACCGTATCGGGCAAGCAGATCCTGCTTAGCGGTACCGCCGGCGATGACTATGGCATAAACAGGGTGCTGTTCCACTTCCAGGTGAGCGACGGGAAAGGGAAAACTTTGTTGAGCAAAAGCCTGCCTATGAAGACGACCCCGGGCGCGCTTACTTCTTTTCAACAATACTTCGACATTGAAACACTGAACCTGCAACCGGGTCAGAAACTGAGTTATTTCATAGAAGCCTGGGACAACGATGGCGTGCATGGCAGCAAGGCTTCGAGGAGTGAAATGATGTCTTATTCCATGTTCAATCCAAAGCAGCTTGACTCAGCCATCAATGCAAATGCCCAACAGGTGAATAATGGCCTTAGCAATAGCGCCGAGCAAACGCAGCAGTTGCAGAATGACTTTAAGGAAATGCAGAACAAGATGCTGCAAAGCAACGAAATGGACTGGCAGCAAAAGCAATCGCTGCAGGACATGATGGACAAACAAACGCAACTGCAGACACAAATAGAAAACACTAAGAAGCGTTTTGAAGAGCAGGTGCAGGAAAGCAAGCAAAAGAACTATAGTGACGACCTGAAGGAAAAGCAGGAAGACCTGAAGAAGCAGATGGACAACCTGCTGAACAATGAGTTGAAGGAACAGATGAAGAAGCTGCAGGAGATGTTGGCCAAACTGAACAAGGACAAGGCTTTTGAGACCATGAAGCAGATGGAGCAGGAGAACAAGCTCTTCGACATGGATCTGAAGCGTATGCAGGAGCTGATGAAGAAACTGGAAATGCAGATGCGGATGGAAGACCTGGCAAACAAAATGAATGATCTCGCAGATAAGCAAAGCAGCCTGCAGAAAGAAACGGACCAGGACAAAAAAAGCACCGATGCCCTGAGCAAAGAACAAGAAGGACTGAAGAAGGAACTGGACAGCGCCATGGCAAAGGATATGAAAACCCTGCAAGACATGGCTAACGAACAGCGTCAGGGTCATCAGTTAGATAAGCCGGACCAAAAGGGACAACAGGCGCAGCAGCAGATGCAGCAAAGCCAGCAGCAACTGGGGCAGAACCAGAAGAGCAACTCGAGCAAATCGCAGGGGCAGGCTGCGCAAAATCTGAAGGACATGGCTAACTCGCTGATGGCTGCTGCCAACGGGATGAACATGGAGGAGATAGACGCCGACATTAAAACCATCAGGCAGACACTAACTAATCTGATTCGTCTTTCCTTCGACCAGGAGAAGCTGATGAAGAGCGTGCAATACACCTCGCCATCAAGCAAGCAATTCCTGAGCAATCAGCAGGAGCAGAACAGGCTGCACTCCAATTCAATAATGATACGCGATAGCCTGTTTGCCATGAGTAAAAAGGCTTTTAAGCTGTCGGCACAGATCAATAAAGAGACTACCGAGCTGGAGAAAAACATGGGCATGACTGTGGCATCGCTCGAGGGAAGAAAGCTTTCGGATGCAGTAACCCGCCAGCAGTATATAATGACGCATACCAACAACCTGGCGCTGATGCTGAATGAGATGCTGTCGAGCCTGATAGCGCAGAAGAACCAGGCTAAAAAGCCCGGGGCGGGTATGTGTAACAAACCTGGTGGTATGAACCCGAAACCCGGTGCATCGGGAGCTGCATCAGAGCAGCTTGCTGATATCATTACCCAGCAAGAGGGCATGGGCAAAGCGATGGAGGGAATGCAGCAAAAACAGCAAGGCAAGCAAGGACAACAGGGCAAAGAAGGACAGCAGGGTAAACAGGCAGGCGCTCAGAATGGCGGCCAGGGACAGTCTTCGCAGGAAGGTGACCAGCAAGACGGTGAAAATGGCAACGCAGAGGAAATAGCCAGGCTGGCTGCTCAACAGGCGGCTATACGCAGGCAATTGCAGGAGGTGGCCAGTAAACTTAATGGACGCGGGGGTGGTGCAAGTAAGGAATTGAAGGACCTTCAGGACAAGATGGACCGTACGGAGACCGACCTGGTGAACAGGCGGATGAGCAACGAATTGCTGCAGCGCCAGAGGGAGATAATGACGCGATTGCTGGAAACAGAAAAGGCATTGCGGGAACAGGAGCAGGATAACAAACGATCATCTCGTACAGCAGAGGAAATGAGCCGCCCTGTGCCGCCTGAGTTGCAGAAATACATGCAGGACCGCCAAAAGCTGCTGGAGCTTTATAAGACCGTTCCTCCCCAGTTAAAGCCATACTACCGCAATATGGTAGAGCAGTACTACCAGATGATAGGCTCGAAATAAGCCGGTCAAAATCCCTGTGGATAAGACGTTGATATTTTTAATATTAACTTGATTTTCACGTTTCTAACCTAACTTTTTACGTCTTAGTCACGTCTATATTTATAGAGACTTATAAAAGTATATGAGCATAGGACTTGCTTTTGCCGAATAATATGCTTAACTTTCATAAAGTCATTTCTTTAATTCTTAATTAAAAATGTTTGCCTATGCTTTTTACAAGAACTTATCGGTATCAGTCTGCAATGAAAGTGGACGACATTAAAGGCCGTCTGCTGGGTAAGCACGTAAAAGTTCACAATCTGGATTTCGAGGTCTATGAAAAAGACCGCATGCTCAGGATCATACCCCATGCTGAGCAGGTTACCGACATTAAAACTTTACCTATAACTCATATCGAGTTTAAGGACAAAGGTGACAAGACCCAGGTTGTGATAAGCTCAAAGATCCGTAAGATAGATCAAGGTGGCCCTACCATCCTGATGGTCTTCGTTTCTTTCATGCTGATCGGCGCGGTTGTCGCCTTCGTAGCCGGAAAACAAGAGGGGTTGCCATTCACCTACACCCTTTTAGGGATAGCCCTTATTATTTTCGCCATCTTTTGGGTGAGAATGCAGGCAGGGTATTTTGACTACGTGCGCAAAATACGCGACTACGTTAAAAAACAAAGTGCAGCCTAAGGTTGCACTTTGTTTTTTGTAAAGTGTTCCGGTATCCGGGCGCTTTACTGGATGTATTTCCTTAATGAATCTATAGGGGTCTCGCCTGAGAACCTCTTGATCAGTATTCTGTCTTTATTATAGATATTTATCTGTGGCAGCGACATAAACATAAACGTCCTGTCTACAAGGTGCGAGCTATCCAGTCCCACCGCCATCTGGGGATATTGGTTTGTCTTCAATCCTTTCTCGAAAAATACCAGGTACTCGCCCATGTGCTGGGCAGCTACCATCAATATTTTCGACTTGCGAAAGAGGCTGATGTTCTGCTCCAGCAGCTTGGTCATATCCTCACAATGTCCGCAGGTAGGGTTGAATAAGAACAGAAATAAATTAGCATCGTTTTGCACATCAGCATTGGTAATATCATGGGCGGGCTTTTCGGGGCCGGCAGGCGTATCAAGGCTGCGCTCAGGTAATGTCACTACACGAAAAACAGGTAAAATAGCACCTATATCCCGGTAATTGGTCTTGTCTTTGTCCTCAGGTATCGGTTTAGGATAGCTGGAAGCTTTGTAATAAGGTTCGTATTTGTTTTGCGCCGGGGCTGGTAAAGTGCCCGAAAGGAGCATAATGATTAGTAATTTGCGCATGAGGCTAAATTAGGGAAATTACCGTTAAACAAATCTGAATTATGGCTGTTTCATCTCATATACCATTGGCAGAACGTGTGCGGCCAAAAACTTTGGAGGAGTTCATTGGTCAAGAGCATCTGGTGGGAGCAGGCAAGGTGCTGGAGCAAATGGTACACAGTCACAAAGCTCATTCGATCATATTCTGGGGACCACCGGGCGTGGGTAAGACGACGCTGGCGCAGATCGTCGCGCATTCGCTCGATATGCCCTTCTTTACCTTGAGTGCGATAGATAGTGGTGTGAAGGACGTAAGGGCTGTGATAGAGCAGGCCAGGAAAGCGGGGCACGCGTTGCTTTTCATCGATGAAATTCATCGCTTCAACAAGGCGCAGCAGGATAGCCTGCTGGGCGCAGTGGAGAAAGGCATTATTACTCTAATAGGTGCTACTACTGAAAACCCGTCCTTCGAGGTGATCAGTGCCTTGCTGAGCAGGTGCCAGGTATATGTATTGAAACCGCTCACGGAAGATCACCTGAAAGCCCTGGTAGAGCAGGCGATGGAAAAGGATAGCTGGCTGAACGAACAAAACCTGAACATGGTAGAGTGGGAGGCGCTGATACAGCTCAGCGGGGGTGATGCGCGCAGGTTGCTGAACCTTACCGAACTGGTTGCATCCTCGATGCCGGAAGGCATAAAGAATGTAACGAATGAACTGGTGGTAGACATAGTGCAGCAAAAGATGGCGCTGTATGACAAAAGCGGGGAGCAGCACTACGATATCATATCGGCCTTCATCAAGTCTGTACGGGGCAGCGATCCTAATGCAGCGGTGTACTGGCTTGCAAGAATGATCGAAGGCGGAGAAGATCCCAAGTTCATAGCGCGCAGGATGGTAATACTGGCGAGTGAAGATATAGGCAATGCCAACCCGAATGCATTGCTGCTGGCCACAAGCTGTTTCCAGGCAGTCGAATTGATCGGTTACCCTGAGTGCCGTATCATACTTTCGCAAACCGCTACTTATCTTGCATCATCGGCCAAAAGCAACGCGGCCTATATGGCGATCAATAACGCGCAGGCACTGGTAAGCAAGACAGGCGACCTGCCGGTGCCTTTGCAGATACGCAATGCTCCAACAGGCTTGATGAAGAAGATGGATTATGGTAAAGGCTATAAATATGCACATGATCACCCGGGCAATTTTGTAGAACAGGAATTTTTGCCCGATAAAATAAGCGGTACTAAACTTTATGATCCGGGGAATAATGCAACCGAGACAAGATTAAGAGAGTATTTAAAACACTGCTGGAAAGATAAATATGGTTATTAAGTCAAAATTCAAAAGTCAGAAGTTAAAAGCTGTTGTGGTTGCTTGCCTCGCGGGTATGCTCTGGGTGAGCTCTTGCAAAAATAGCGGTACAGATAAGGCGGAACACAAGGCCGATACCTCGGCCGCTGCACAGGGGCCGGCAGTAATGCAATACCAGGTGGTGAAGGAATACCCACATAGTGGCACTGCCTTTACTGAGGGACTGCAATATGTAGATGGCATACTGTATGAAAGCACCGGCGAGTATGGATCATCAGAGTTAAGAAAGGTGGAGCTCAGCACGGGCAAAGTACTGGCCAGCCGGAAAATGGATGAGAAATATTTTGGCGAAGGGTTAGCTGTGCTGAACGGGAAAGTGTACCAGCTAACATACAGGGAACACACAGGCTTTATATATGACGCAAAGACACTGAAGCCAGAAGGCACGTTCTCATTTAATACAGATGAAGGCTGGGGCATGACCACCGACGGCAGGCACCTGATCTACGATGACGGAAAAAACCTGCTGCATTACCTGGAGCCCGGCACTTTCAAAGAGATCAAGACACTCCACGTGAATGATGAGAACGGTGCTGTTGATGAGATAAATGAGCTTGAGTGTATAGGCGCTTTCATCTACGCCAACCAATGGAAGACCGGTAATATTTTAAAGATCGACACTACCACCGGCCAGGTGGTGGCCCGTGCCGACCTTAGTGCATTAGTAAACCAGGCAAGGAGCAAGGTAAGTACTGACGCCAGTTCGCAGCCTGACGTGATGAATGGTATAGCCTATGATGCGGCAAACAACAAAATATATGTTACAGGCAAAAATTGGCAAGCGCTGTATGAAGTGAAGCTGGACAACTAGCCGGCAAAGATCCGTTCCAGCGCCCATGCTTTAAGGCGCATTTCCTCCCATTCTTTTTGCGGGTCACTATCAAATGTAATGGCACCCCCTGTCTGATAGGATAAGTAATGATTGCTGGAGTTGTAGAAGAGACTCCTGATGATAACATTGAAGTCAAAATCCCCATCGGGTGTTATGTAGCCCACGGTTCCCGAAAAAAGCTCTCTGCGCGACTGCTCATAATGATCAATGAGCTCCATTACTTTGATCTTGGGTGCGCCCGTCATGCTGCCCATGGGAAATGAATATTTGATCGCATCTGTAAATCGGGTGGGATCAGCCATCTCTCCACTCACAGTCGATATCATTTGATGCACCTGCGGAAAGCTGTAGATGCCAAATAGCTCATCGGCTTTTACGCTGCCTGTTTTGCAACTGCGTGCCAGGTCGTTGCGTACCAGATCTACGATCATCACATTCTCAGCACGTTCTTTTTCGCTCAGTTGCAGGTCTGTTCGCAACGCAGCGTCAAGCGCGGCATTCTCCACCCTGCGTGCTGTGCCTTTTATGGGTTGGGAGAGCAATGTACTGCCGCTTTTTTTCAGGTAGCGCTCCGGGCTGCTGCAGGCCATATATTTGTCATCGTGGCGATAATATGCAGCGAGGGGAGCGGGGGATAGTGTGTTCAATGCTTTGAATGCCGGCAGCATGTCAAGGTGCGGCGCATCGACATAGCCTTCTGTGCAGAAGTTGATCTCGTAACAGTCCCCGTTCACGATGTGCTCCTGCAATGCTGCGATACTATGCAGGTATCCCTCACGGCTCATGTTGTGCATGAATTCCAAACGGGGCAACGGATCATTACCTATTTCGGGACTATTATTCAGCGCTTCCCATATTTCTTCGGGCATTTCACCGGATGATTCCACCGTTAAAGTTGTTGCAGCCGGATCTATATAGATCACCACCCGGGGGCAGAAGAATGATAATTGCGGAAACCCTGTTTGTATGGCACTACGCGAGGATAACCGCGGCTCCAGGTAGTTTTTGTAGTCGTAGCCGATATGTCCGAAAAGCCACTCTTTGCGGATCTCATGAAATTCCTGCAGGGCTTCGAGCGAGGTGTCATTTAATATTTCCGTTGCCCCCGCGGCAAGCAGGCATTCATATTTGCCATAGGGCGACTGGTAATTATTGCTGTCCAGAAAAAGAGAAATGCTGAATTGTTTAGCCCAATTCAGCATTCTGTATTTTATATTTTTGTACTGACCTTCTGCCAGCGGAAAAACTGCCTTATGCCTGTAAGTAACCTGCACCTTAGAAGTCGTCATCATCATCATCAAAGCCACCGCCTTCACTGAAGAAGCCCATGTCTTTGAATTCGTCGTCTATATCGAAGTCGTCATCACCTTTGGATGATTTTTTACCACCGGATTTTGTTTTTGATTTAGGCAGATCGAACTCTTCAAATTCTTTGTCGATATCGTAGTCATCCTCCTCGCCTTTTTCATAATCGTCCTCTTCTTCGTCACCTGCTTCGTCATCCTCATCCTCGTCGTCGTCATTGCGTGCCTTGGCTTTGGACGCCGTGGCTTTTGATGCGGTTTTCTTTTTAGGGGTTGTTTCCTCTACATCCTCCTCTTCGTCATCCTCATCGTCCTCTTCCATTTGTTTAGCCGGCTTTGATGAAGCTTTCTTAGCTGTAGGCTTCGCACTCGCTGGAGCACTTTTTTTGCCTGCGTCCTTTTTACCTGTATTTGATTTCATTGCCATCTAACTTGGTGTCGTAAAATTCTATACTTTATGGAAATTGCCAAATTTTTTTTATCAAAAAAAATATTTTTTTTCTAAGAAATATTCAATAACTGATCACGTCCTGTGCCATTGGAAACATAGGCAATTTTGGCGCCGAGATACTGCTCGGTAAACCTGCAATAATCTTTGAACGACTGCGGCAATTCATTGTAGCTGGTGCATGCGCTGATAGGTTGATCCCATCCTGCAAAAGACTGGTAAATGGGAGTAACATCAGTATCGCAAAGATCGTAAGGTAGTTCTTTTGTTTCTTTGCCGTCTACGAGGTAGGCGACTGCTGCTTTGATAGGATTAAAGCTATCAAGCACGTCGGCCTTTGTCATGATAAGTTTGGTGACACCGCTTAGCATAATAGCGTATCGTAATGCCACGAGATCTATCCAGCCACAGCGGCGCGGGCGACCTGTGGTGGCGCCAAATTCGTTACCTGCTTTACGCAACGCTTCACCTGTTTCATCGTTCAACTCGGTAGGGAAAGGGCCGCCGCCTACGCGTGTGCAATAAGCTTTGGTGATGCCATAGACCTCACCGACACGTGACGGAGCTACGCCGAGACCGCTGCACACACCTGCGGTAATGGTATTAGATGATGTAACAAAAGGATAGGTGCCGAAATCGATATCGAGCATACTGCCCTGTGCGCCCTCTGCTAACACTCTTTTGCCGTCAGCCAGTTGACCTTCGAGCCAGTATTCAGCGTTCACAATCTTAAGCGTGCGCATATATTCCACGGCAGCAAAGAAGTCTGCTTCCCATTGCTGCCAGTCCACTACTGTGTCGTATTGCTTCAGCATAGCCAGGTGCTTATCCTTAAGCCTGTTGTATTTCTCCGTGAAATTCTTGCTGAGGATATCGCCCACACGCAGGCCATTGCGGCCGGTCTTATCCATGTAGGCGGGCCCGATGCCCTTCAGTGTAGAGCCGATCTTGTCATTACCTTTCGCCGCTTCGGATGCGGCATCGAGCGCGCGGTGTGTGGGGATGATGAGATGCGCCCTTTGCGATACAAAAAGCCGGTCGAGCATGTCGCTTTGCAAGGGCAGGATGGTATTGATCTCCTTTTGCAAGGTTACAGGATCAATTACCACGCCGTTGCCTATCAGGTTGGTGCAGTGCGTGTGGAACACTCCCGAGGGAATAGTGTGCAGCACCACTTTTTGGCCATTTACGTACAGGGTATGGCCTGCATTAGGCCCGCCCTGGAACCTGGCGATGATATTATATTGCGATGCAAGAAAATCAACTATTTTTCCCTTACCCTCATCGCCCCACTGTAATCCTAACAAAACATCGATCATGTAAAAAATTTACGCGCCCAAAAATAAGATTGAATTCGAGATTTGAAAATTTTATGCCAACTATAAATTTACGATTTCGCAGGCACAAAAACGGTGGGATGCTCTAATATAAGAAACCAGGGGCGGTTATGGGTAATTTCCTATTTCTTGTCGCTAAGTTATTTCCTCTTTTTTAAGCGGAATTGGCTATAATCCGCTACAGCCCCGTCTTATGGCCAAAATAGTTATTTCTCATAATTTCATGTTTGCAGGAAATAACGCTTAAATAACTTCTGAATTATTGCCGATTTACTACCGGTTATGTCTTTTTGCTTCTGATCGGTTCATGGTTTTTTGTTTTAGTGCTTGCCTGCCATGCGCACCCCGAAGCGCAAACGCGGGATGCGGCTGAAAAGCTCCGCCGCCTTAAAGATACGACTTGAAAGAAGGGCTTTCAAAAAAAATATATCCACATTGAAGCATGACGAAAAGCGAAATCAGTATCTTAAAAAGAGGCGCGTTGTTCATCGCAGCAAAAGCCGCATATGCCACACATTAACGCCTGTCCGGCCTGAACGTGATATTTTTATCGCAGCTGATGAAGCAACAAAATCACTATTCTAAAATGATGAATAAACCGGTATTCGACAACAGCGTTGTTACTTCCGTTTGGGGACTGTACATTATACTTTAAACGAAGCGGGTTAGTATAAGCGCCCGGCAGCAATCTACTCGCCTGCTATTTCATTTCTTTTCCCTGCATTACAGCCATCAATTGCTGCATGGTGCGCTGAAAGTTATCGCTGGAGCCATCGAGGAAGATAGTATTGCCTTTGCCGGTTTCTGCAAAGTGCTTCAATGCATCGGTCCACATAGAGAACAGTATAAATGATGCATCGAGATTAGCCTGTTGCATTTCTTTAGCTGCCTGGGCCATGCCTTTTGCCACTTCTTCGCGGAAGAGGGCAACACCCTGGCCGCGCAACTGAGCGGCCTGCCTTTCGGCCTCAGCCGATATCTTGATAGCGTTGCCCTCGGCCTCTGCAGCCTTTGTTTTTGTGATGAGCAGCGCCTGCCCTTCGTTCTCGGCAGCAGCCTTCAGATTGTTCGAAGATACTACCTGTGCCATCGAACGCATGATCACTTCATCGAAACTAATATCGTTCATCTGGATATCGAGCAGGTGATAGCCCCATCCTTCCAGTTGCTTGTCGAGCTGTTCTTTTACATGCAAAATGATCTCGGTACGGAGCTGCAGGATCTCCGATTGCTTTTTTGTAGCCACGAAAGCCCGCACAGAGCCCTCGACAGAGCGTATGAGCGCCTGCATGAAATTGCGCTCGTCGAGGAACTTAAATGCCACATTCTGAATGGTTTCGCTATCCTCATTGAGTACGGAATAAAGCAGCATTGCAGAGAAGTTGACATTAGCCTGGTCTTGCGTAATTGCCTGGAACTTCATCTCCATGGAACGGTTTTGGTAAGATATACGTCGGAATATCTTTTCCACGAAGGGGACCTTGAAATTGAGGCCCGGCCTAAGGATGCGGCGATACTTGCCAAAAACTGTGATAACTGCAACCGTACCTTGCTGAACGGTGACGAGCGACATAAAAACGAGCAGTATGAGAAGAATGACGGGAATTAACACTAAGACGTCCATAGATATATTCGATTTATTTGGAAATATACAAAAGTGGGCGAACTTTGATATGGAAAAGCCAAAACACATGTCGGGCGCTAAGGGAACAGGTAAAAAGGTGCTGCTGGATATGGGCGCCATCCATGAAGATTTCTTCGCGGACACGGCGCTTATCGGTATTGTTAGTTCTCTGCCCGCATATCGCTTTTGCTGGCTGCTCAATAGGCATTTTGGCCTGGACCTGGTGCGTCAGCCCGACCTGGACATCTGCATGTCGGGGGAAGAGGGTCCGCAATATTTTCCGATCTATCAATACGCTGAGCCTGGCAGCAGTTTCGTTTACACCATATACAAGCTAAAAAGCAATAAAGAGGCTTTATTGCCGGAGGTCAGGCAACTTGACTATGCCTGGATGATACAGAGCAGCGATCCTGAAGTCGATGCCAATAATATAGTAAAGCAATTGCGCGACATCCCAGACATACAGCTGGCCCAGGTGCTGCAGGCCGATAAGCTGAAAAGCATCAATAACCTGATCGTTTAAAATTCCTCCCAAATCCCGCAGGGACAGTATTTTACATGCTTAACAAAGAAATTTGTTAATTCGTGTATTACTTTTAGGCGCATAGGCGTAATTTTCTATTTTTGTTGCCTGTCAAATAATAAATATAAATAAAGCCACATGAATTACCGCAAAGTCAACAACCTTGTCGGTTGGATAACTGGAGCGATCGCATCCTTCGTATACCTAAAAACCATGGAGCCCACCGTAAGCTTTTGGGATTGTGGTGAATTTCTTTCGTGCGCATATAAACTGGAAGTGGGCCACTCACCGGGCGCACCTTTCTTTATGATGCTGCAGCGCATATTTGCGCTGTTCGCCGGTGGTACTGCCACTGGTGCGCCTTCGCACAATGCAGCGATATTCATTAACTCTTTCTCAGCATTGATGAGCGGTATGACCATACTGTTCCTTTTCTGGACCATTACGCATCTTACACGTAAACTGCTGGTATCTAATAGTGAGGAACCGAACAGCAACCAAACGATGCTGATAATGGGCGCCGGCCTCGTGGGTGGCCTGGCTTATACCTTTTCCGACACGTTCTGGTTCTCTGCGGTAGAGGCGGAAGTTTATGCGACATCATCGGTCTTCACCGCCCTGGTATTCTGGGCGATCCTGAAGTGGGAAAATGTTGCCAACTATAAATACGCCGACAGGTGGCTGGTATTCATATCGTATATGATCGGTATTTCGGTAGGTATACACTTGCTGAACTTACTGACCATCCCGGCTATTGCAATGGTATACTACTTCAAACGCTATGAGGCTACCAAAATGGGTACGGTGATCGCATTCGTGGCAGGATGTGTGTTGCTTGCGTTTGTACAGTTCGGTGTGATACAATACCTGCCGATATTTGCCTCTAAGTTCGAGCTGCTGTTTACCAACAGCTTTGGTATGCCTTATGACACGGGCGCGCTGGTAGCTGTTGCGCTGGTGATAGCTGCGCTGATATGGCTGCTTTTCTTTGCAAGGAAAAAGAATTGGTACCTGTTGCATACAGGTGTACTCTGCATTATGTTCATCATCATCGGTTTTTCCAGCTACCTGGTGCCCATGATACGTTCGCGTGCGGATGTGGCTATCGATATGACGAACCCGGACAATGTACTGAGCCTGGTGTCTTATGTGCAGCGCGAGCAGTATGGCGCGCAGCCGCTGCTTTACGGCCAGGATTTCGACAGTAAAATAACCGATGTAGAACAGAAAGGATGGACATATAGCAAAACGCAAAAGAACGGTAAGGATTTTTACGAGAAGACCGGTAAAAAGATGGACTACAAGTTCGAGCCGGATAAAATGCGGTTCTTCCCCCGCATATATGACAATAACGAGCAGGGCCACATAAAGTTCTACCGCAACTACCTGGGCCTGGGCCCTGATGACCGACCGACCTCTGCGGATAACCTGCACTATTTCTTTGGCTACCAGATGAACTGGATGTGGTGGCGCTACTTTATGTGGAACTACGTGGGCCGCGAAAACGATGTGGAAGGCCAGGGCGATGCACGCAATGGTAACTGGATATCGGGTATCAAATTCCTGGATAAAATGCGTGTGGGCGACCTGGATAAAGCCGGCAACGGTGTGAGCAATAACCCTGCCCGTAACGAACTGTATTTCCTGCCGTTTATTCTTGGGGTGCTGGGTCTCGTGTACCAGTTCAACCGGAATAAGAAAGACGGTATAGTCACCTTTATGCTATTCTTCTTTACGGGTATAGCTATTGGTATCTACCTCAACATGCCACCGCTGCAGCCGCGCGAACGTGACTACGCATTCGCCGGGTGTACCTATGCATTTGCAATATGGATAGGTATGGGTGTGCTGATGGTGAACCAGTGGCTGCAAAAGGCCGTGAAAGGCAATATGGGCTCGATCGTCACCATTATATTATGTCTTGCACTGGTGCCGGTGCTAATGGCTAAAGAGGAATGGCACGACCACGACCGTTCGAAAAAATACCTCGCGCGCACCACTGCTGTCAATGTGCTGAACTCATGCGCGCCAAACGCAGTGCTGTTTACCTTTGGTGATAATGATACGTATCCCTTGTGGTATGCGCAGGAAGTAGAAGGTATCCGGAACGACGTGCGTATTATCAACATGAGTCTGCTGGGTATTGACTGGTACATTGACCAGCTCAACTATAAGATCAATAATGCGGACGCATTGCCGATGATATGGCAGCGCAAGGACTACCTGGGCGATAATCACAACTACGTGTTCTCTTACGCTAACCCGCAGATACCGCAGGATAAGTACATCAACCTGGCGGATATCTGCAAATTCATGGTAAGTGACAACGAAGACAACAAACTGCAGACACAAAGCGGCAGCTATGAGAACTACATGCCGACCAAGAATTTCTACATTACCACGCCGGGCAAAGACCAGTTGGTGAAGGATGGTTTGATAAGTGCGGCGGACACTGCCCGGATCACAAATGAGCTGAAGTTTACCTTCCCTAAAAACGCAGCGTATAAAGACGATCTTGCGGTGTTGAATATTATTGCTTCAATGGCTTCTGATGGTTGGAAACGCCCTATATACTTTGGCGGCGGTCTGCCGGGCGATAACTATGCCGGTCTTGACGAATACCTGAAGCTGGAAGGTGTGGTATACAGGCTGATGCCATACAAATACATCGACTCGACCAAACAAAGTAAAACAGGTGACAAGGGCTTCGTGGACGTGGAAAAGAGCTACGACCTGTTCATGAATAAATACCAGTGGGGTGGTTCGGAGCGCAAAGACGTGTACTTCGACGAAAAGAACCGCCTGATGTTCCAGGCTTACCGCATCAATGCATCATTGCGTGTGGCAGATGAGCTGAACTCAAGGGGCCGCAAAGACGATGCTATCAAATTGATGGATAAAGTGGATAGCAGCCTTAGCCAATCAGCTTATCCCTATAACCCATATACCCTGGAGGGCTTCGATGCTTCCGGTTACTACTATGCGCTGACCTATTACACAATAGGCGGCGATAAGGGTATTAAGGGCGGTAGCAGAGTGGCACACCAGTTCACGAAAAACCTGGAGGGCGATATCAACTGGATATTGTCGCTGAACGATGACCAGAAAGAAGCAATGAGCCAGGACGCACAAAGAGATCTGGCGATGATGCATTCTTTGGGCCAGATCGCAGGACAGGCAGGCGACGCTGCAACGGCAAAGGAACTTGCGGGGAAAGTGAGTGCGCTTGAGCAAAGGCTGGGCTCCTTGCTGCAGGGACAACGTTAATTTGTTTCCAATATTAGAAGATCCCTTCCGTAAGGAAGGGATCTTTTTTGTAACTTAATAGTAGAAATAAATCGGTTTATGAAACAGTTGATCGGCTTAGTGGTGTTATTGTCGTTAGCCTGCCCGGTGGGAGCGAATGCCCAGGAAATGAAATGGGAGACGAGAGGATACTATAAACCGAAAGCAATATTGGTTGAACTCCGGTCACAGCAAAAGCGCATCGAATACCTTGAGAACAGTAACAGAAGCAATGAAGTGGAACAATTGGTAAAGGATATTGATGACGCCAACAGGGCAATGGTCAATGATTTTAAAGATCATTTTAAATTTTGCCCGGTGTACTTTATCGTGGATACTAATGTGAACAGGGTGGTGGCAAAACAATATGATGGTATTTTGCTGGATATAAATATGCAACCGGTGCGTGCGGATGTAATGAATAAAGCCGGGGATGACTTCTTTATCGTTTATTTCGGCATGCCCATGCGCGAAAAGGCGGGCATGCATACCGAGCAGGAAGTACCGCGCAGCCAAAATGGCCAGGGTTTAGTGGTGATCGATCACAATGGTAAGCAATTACTCAGTCCTTTCCAGTTTTACTATTACAATAACAGGCGGTATTATGGTGTGAGCAGAGGAAATCCGCAATATAACTTTGCCTCGAAAAAGTATAATATTGAATACTATGCACTGGCTGCGGATCTAAGCGGGGGATTGCACGAATTTTACGCCAGGTAGCTTAATGTAAAAGCCCCGCCGAAGGCGGGGCTTTATTTTTAGAGGTCGAAAGCGGATTCGAACCGCTGTAGCAGCTTTTGCAGAGCTGAGCCTAGCCACTCGGCCATCCGACCCTAAAGGGAGGGCAAATGTACTAAAAAATCGTTTCTTTACAAGCGCAAACACAATAAAAAAGCTATGATGCAGCCGAAAGTGATAGCCGAATCAGAACTTATAATAACAGCAAAAGGGACCATCTATCACCTGGACCTTGCTCCCGAACATTTAGCCAATATGGTAATAACTGTCGGCGATCCTGACAGAGTGAAGGAGGTATCCAAATACTTTGACAGGATAGAACATAAGGCACAGCACAGGGAGTTCATAACGCATACCGGCTATGTTGGCAGGAAAAGGATTAGCGTAATCTCCACCGGCATCGGAACAGGCAATATCGATATCGTGTTGAACGAGCTGGATGCCCTTGCAAATATCGATCTTGTTACACGCCAGGTAAAACCGCAACGGCAGGCGCTCTCCATCATTCGCCTGGGCACCAGCGGCTCCCTGCAGACCAACATTCCGGTGGATAGCCTTGTAGTATCATCGCATGGCATTGGCCTCGATAACATACTGCACTATTACCAGTTCTCCAACAGCGACAACGAACGTTATATACTCGACAACTTCGAAAAACACACGGGGCTGAGCAGTAAGGTCATCCTGCCCTACATAGCAGAGGCGTCCATCGGGTTACGCAAACATTTTGGTGCCGGTTATATACACGGTATCACCGTTACCTGTCCGGGCTTCTATGGCCCACAGGGGAGAGTGCTGCGTGGACCGCTGGCGTTTCCAAACCTCCTCGATGCACTGACCAGCTTCAGTTCGGGCAACGACCGCATTACCAATTTTGAAATGGAAACTTCGGCGATATACGGGCTGGGTAAATTGTTGGGCCATCATTGTCTTTCTATCAATGCGATCGTGGCTAACAGGTTGCAACAGACATTTTCAAAAGACAGCGCCGCCGCCATTGATAATATGATAAAACATTCGCTTGAGATCATTGAGCGTATTTAGCCGGCTTCTTTTAACGCTTCCCTTTTCTACTTATCGGGCTTTCGGCTTACATTTACGGCCATGTATCCCGATTTCCAGTATTTGCTAGAGTCGCTGTTCGGCAGGCCAATGCCCGAATGGCTGAGTATATTCAAAATATTCGGCCTTATGGTTGCCATCGCGTTTATGTGTGCTGCCTATGTAATGGTACGGGAGATGAAGCGCAAAGAAGATATGGGTCTTATGTCGCCGACCATGCGGGAAGTGGAAGTCGGGAAACCGGCTACCGTTAATGATTTTTTGTTCTCGGGACTTCTCGGTTTTTTCCTCGGCTATAAGATAGGTGGGCTGTTTGGTCATTGGACGACCATTGCCCCTAACCCTATGGGTTACCTATTCTCAGCGCAGGGCAATTTTATCGCCGGTATTCTCGGGGCACTGCTCTTAGGCGTGGTAAAATATGTTGACAAGAAGAAACAGCAATTGCCGGAACCGAAGATCAAAAAAGAACTGGTGTACCCACATCAACGTATCACCGAGATCGTAGTGATGGCAGCCTTTGGTGGATTAGCGGGGGCTAAGATCTTCAATGCACTTGAAAATTGGGATGACTTTCTGCGCGACCCGGCGGGAAGTTTATTGTCGTCGAGCGGACTTACCTTTTACGGAGGGCTGATTGTAGCTACTGCTATTCTTTTCTACTACGCACGCAGGCATAAATTTTCATTCCGCCACCTTTGTGACGCGGCTGCACCGGCGTTGATACTTGCCTATGGGGTGGGGCGCTTCGGGTGCCAGTTTGCGGGCGATGGCGACTGGGGTATCTATAACAATGCCTATATTACCCAGCCGGATGGAACATTGAAGGTAGCTACTGCTCCTGAATACAAGCAAATACTGAGTCTTGATTCTACCTATTTCGTACACCAGTTCGGCAGCCTTAATGATGTGCCCAGCGCGCATGTCGAAGCGCCTAACTGGTTGCCCCGGTGGGTGGTTGCGATGAACTATCCGCACAACGTGAACAATGAAGGCATGGCCATTCCCGGTTGCACGGGCACTTATTGCGCGGTGCTGCCCGTGTCCGTTTTTCCTACTCCACTATACGAGGCCTTTGTGTGTATAGGCCTCTTCTTCCTGTTATGGGCTATTCGTAAGCGGTTCAGGTATCCGTTGCATATGTTCGGTTTCTATCTCATTCTAAACGGCCTCGAACGTTTTTTTGTGGAGAAGATACGTGTTAACACCAAGTATGATTTTGGTTTTATACACCCGACGCAGGCAGAGATCATCTCCACATTGCTCGCAGTTATAGGTATCTGCATACTGCTGTTCTACAAACCGGAGAAGGAGAAGTTCCCGGCAGTCTAAGCCCCTGCCAATTCAAACAAGCTTTTGGGCGGATACACGTGAATGCCGTGCCCGTCTTTTGAGGCAGCATTGACCATCGCTTTTGCAACCTGCAGATCGCGTATTGGCTTCATACTTTTTAGTCCGGGTATCAAGCCTATTGCTTTCATTACTCCAGAAAAGAATTTTTCACCAGGTCTGTGCTGTGATCTGTATCCTTCCAGCATGCCTGGCCGCAGGATGTGTATATTGTTAAAGGGTAGCCGCATAACGGCTTGCTCCAGTTCGCCCTTGATACGTGAGTAAAACACAGATGATTTCGGATTGGAGAAGGCGGCAGAGATCAGCACATAAGTCTTTACACCGTTGTCGGCAGCTGCCTCTGCGAACTGGTATTGATAAGTATAGTCGATCTTATACTGCGCCTCTTTACTACCTGCCTGCTTTATCGTTGTTCCAAATGCGGAGAATAGCACATCGCCCTTTACCAGGTGCTTCCAGCTTTCCGGCTGATCAAAATCGATCACATGTTCCTCCAGTTTTGCACTTTTCTTTCCTGTGCCCCGTCGCACGAATATCAGCACTTTCTCAAAGCGCTCGTCTGCCAGCAAAAGATCCAGCAACTTAGAGCCCACTAAGCCTGTAGCACCGAGAATGATCGCTTTCATAGGGCAAAACTATAAATAAAGTCAACAGAAGTATTAAGGGCATGGAATTTTATCACTATATCGTATGGAGACTGTAGCAGAGATAAAGATTACTGGCAGAAAGCTGAAGGCCATTGTAAATGACACCGTTAAAAGTGCAGAAATAGTCAATCTGAAGTATGTAAGCGACGGTACGCCCGGAATAGAAAGGGTAAAGAAAGGCAGCGGCTTTACTTATTTGCTCAATGGTGCTCCGGTAAAGGATAAGGATACTTTGGGCCGCATCAGAAGCCTCGTAATTCCTCCTGCGTGGCAAAAGGTTTGGATCTGTCCCGATCCTAATGGTCATTTGCAGGCCACTGGTATAGACGCGATGGGCCGCAAGCAATACAAGTACCATTCCCTATGGAATACACTCCGCAACCAGACCAAATTCTATCACCTGCTCGATTTTGGCCGGGCGCTACCATCGATAAGGGCGCAGGTTGCGAAAGACCTTTCACTGCCGGGCTTGCCACAGCGGAAAGTGCTGGCGGCTATTGTGATGCTCATGCAAAGCACCTGTATCAGGATAGGCAGCAGTATGTACGAAAAGCTATACGGCTCGTATGGACTGACAACGTTAAAGAACAAGCATGTCAGTATCCACGGCACCGAGATACAATTCAGCTTCAAGGGAAAGAAGGGTGTATATCATGAAATAAAGCTAAAGAGCCGCAAACTGGCCAATATCGTCAAGCAATGCCGTGAAATACCTGGCAAAGAGCTTTTCCAATATCTTGATGACGAGGGAAATCGTAAGCCTGTGGAGTCGGGGATGGTCAACGCATACATAAAAGAGATCAGTGCGGGCAGTTTCTCTGCGAAGGATTTCCGTACCTGGGCCGGAACAATTCATGCCTTGGAAGCTTTTAGAGAGCTGGGTATTGCCGAAACACAAACGCAGGCACAGAGAAATGTTGTAGCGGCGTTGGATATGGTTGCGAAACAACTGGGCAATACGCGCACGGTTTGCAAGAAGTACTACGTGCACCCCATCATACCTGAAATGTATGTCGAAGGCAGTCTAATTAAGTTTTTCGAGAAGCTGGAAGACGTAAGAGATAGTCTCCTGAGCCAGGAAGAAGAAATATTGATGCGCCTGCTGGCAAAAAATACATCGGCCCTTATTGCAGCTTAGTTTGTGGAATTAACGTCGTTCGGTATCTTAGGTAAAAGATGTTCATGATTCGTTTTTTGCTTGGCATCATTTTCGTTCTGCCGCAGGCCCTTTACGCTCAGGTGCCTAAACTAATGCTGAAGATAAAGGCGCAGGATACAACCATTATTGAGATGCCGAATGCGAGGGATATGGTATATGCAGGAAAAGACATGCCTCATTTCAACGGTGACATTCAGCAATTCATCAAGGCTCACATAAAATATCCCGCGGACGCGAAGGCAAGGAAGAAACAAGGAACTGTCAGACTCAGGTTTACTGTCAATGACAGGGGATGGGTAATGGACGCTTCGGCGGTCAGATCGGTTTTCCCATCACTGGATGCGGAGGCATTAAGAGTAGTGCGCTCTCTACCGGATTGGGAGCCGGGCGAGCAAGATGATACCCTTACTTGGGTTGTGTTCGAATTACCTGTAGTATTTAAACTGTAGCAGCCAGTGATTCCAGGTGGCCGGTATTCAATTCCGGATTGGCTCTTTCTGCTGCTTCTATCGGTGCGAAATCAGATAAGTTCTCCCCGCTGTTTTTGCGCACCGCTGTTGTATGCTCGTAGTGTACAGAAGGTTTGCCGTCAGCAGTTACTACGGTCCAGCCATCTTCAAGTGTATACACCTCGCGCGTGCCAAGGTTGATCATTGGTTCTATAGCCAATACTATACCTTCTTTCAGGCGTTTACCATCGCCACGGCGGCCGTAGTTAGGCACCTGTGGGTCTTCATGCAGCTTCTTGCCTACACCATGCCCCACCAGCTCACGCACCACACCATAGCCGTGTTCTTTATTCGTGTAGTTTTCCACTGCAAAGGAAATGTCACCCACACGGTTATTAGCATGAGCCTGCGCGATGCCGCGCATAAGTGACTCTTTTGTGACCCGCATCAATTGCAGCACTTCCGGTTTTACATTGCCTACTGCAAAGGTGTAAGCATGGTCAGCATGGTAGCCATTCATATAAACACCGCAGTCAACCGAAATGATATCGCCGTCCTTCAACTCGTAATCGCTGGGGAAGCCGTGTACAACCACTTCGTTCACTGAAATGCAGAGCGAATACTTATAGCCATTGTAGCCCTTAAAAGAAGGTACACCGCCATTGTCGCGTATGAACTGCTCTGCCATGGTATCGAGGCTGATGGTCTTGATACCGGGCTTTAAAAAGTTTGCCACCTCTGTTAAGGTGGCAGTGACCATTAAAGCACTTTTGCGGATTATTTCAATTTCTTCGTTGCTCCTGATGTGTATCATACTCACTAGATCAAAACTTATACGGAAGATGCCACTGTGCGGCCGGAAATGCGTCCTGTCTTCATCAGGCCGTCATATTGGCGCATCAGCAGGTGGCTTTCTATTTGCTGCAGGGTATCCAGTATTACACCTACACCGATCAGCATTGAGGTGCCGCCGTAGAACGAGGCAAAGCCGCTGGTAACATGCATCAGGGCAGCGATACCCGGCAGGATACCTGCTGCTGCAAGGAATATAGCGCCCGGCAGGGTGATGCGGTCCATGATCGCAGCAATGTAGTCCGCAGTAGGCTCACCTGGTTTTACGCCAGGTATAAAGCTGTTGTTGCGCTTTAGGTTATCTGCCATTTCTGTCGGGTTAAAGATCAGCGCAGTGTAGAAGTAAGTGAAAGCAATAACCAGTACAGCATAAATGATGTTATACACCAGTGAGGTGTGGTCTGACAAGGAACTCATGATACCCTGTGCTTTTTCACTGGTTGCGAAACCTGTGAATACGGTAGGGATGAACATCATCGCTTGTGCGAAGATTATCGGCATTACACCTGCAGAGTTAACTTTCAAAGGAATGAAATCGCGCGAACCTGTTACTTCACGGGCTGCATTGCTGCTGCCTATGATGCGGCGGGCATAGTTCAGTGGTATCTTACGTACTCCCTGTGTGAGCAGTATGAGACCAACTATTACAGCGATGAATACAGCCATTTCCACCAGGAATATGAGCAATCCGCCGCCACCGCCGATGTTCTTAGCCTGGAATTCCTGCATCAGCGACTGAGGCAGGCGGGCCAGGATACCTACCATGATGATGAGTGATGTACCGTTACCAATGCCTTTGTCTGTGATTTTTTCACCCATCCACATTACGAAGAGGGTGCCGGCAGTAAGCACCATTACAGTGCAAAGCCAGAAGGTGAAGGCTGAGAACTCAGGAATAAGCGCAGCAGCATACTGCGGAGAACGCAGGTAAGCTACATAAGCACTTGCCTGGAAGGCAGTTACAAATACTGTGAGATATCGTGTGTATTGATTGATCTTACGACGGCCGCTTTCTTCGCGCTGCATCTTAGCAACTTGCGGTACTACGATGCCTGCAAGCTGCATGAAGATAGAAGCAGAGATATAAGGCATCACGCCCAGTGCAAATATAGAAGCGCGGCTGAAGGCGCCACCTGCGAACATGTCGAGGATGCCTAACAGACCGCCGGGGCCTTGCTTATCAGTAAGTTGCGCAGGGTTTATACCGGGCAGGGCAATATAGCAGCCCACACGGTACACGGCAACAAGCAATATGGTAAATAATATACGCTTACGAAGCTCTTCAATGCTCCAGATGTTTTTAAGCGTGCTTATGAGTTTCTTCACTGGTCTTGTGTTAGTCTGAAATGAAATGCGAATAAACGATAAAAGACGCATTTCACCAAATGCGTCTTCCGTGGGCTACCTTAGATGATTTCCAGGGTGCCGCCGGCAGCTTCTATCGCTTGTTTAGCCTTTTCGCTTGCCGCGTTCACTTTGAATGTGATCTTGGCTTTCAGCTCGCCATTACCCAGGATCTTCACCAGGTCGGTACGGTTGATGAGACCGTTAATGTACAGGTTGTCAGGGGTAAACTCAGTGATATTATATTTTTCTATCAGGAAGTCGAGCTGGCCGAGGTTGAACACCTTGTAGTCGATACGGTTGATGTTCTTAAAGCCGCGTTTTGGCATACGGCGCTGTATAGGCATCTGGCCACCTTCGTGACCTATTTTCCTTTTATAACCGGTGTTCGACTGAGCACCTTTGTTACCGCGTGTTGCAGTGCCGCCATGGCCACTACCTTCACCGCGTCCTATACGTTTTGTCTTTTTTACTGAACCTTCAGCAGGTTTGAGATTGTGCAGTTGCATTTGTTACAATTTTTGAACTTGCGCGGAATGTAAAACCGCTCGCAAATCACGTTAAAAAACTATTTTACTTCTTCTACTTTCACCAGGTGGTGCACAGCTTGTACCATGCCCAATATCTGGGGCGTGGCTTCCACCTCTACGGTAGAATGGAGCTTGCGCAGGCCAAGGGCCCTCAGCGTGCGTTTCTGACGCTCGGGACGGTCTATGCCGCTTTTTATCTGTGTTACTTTTATCTTAGCCATGACGCTATTAAAATTCAAAAGTTAAAGTTCAAAATTCAAAAAGGGAAGTCTTAAGCTCAAAAGTCGGTCTTTTAGGTTTTGACTTTTGAATTTTGACTTTTTTACCCGTTAAACACTTTCTTCAGGTTCACGTTGCGTTGCTTTGCTACCTGTATCGGTTCGCGCAGCATGCCCAATGCCATAAAGGTAGCTTTCACCACGTTGTGCGGATTAGCTGAGCCCAGTGATTTTGAAAGCACGTCAGTGATGCCGGCTGCTTCCAGTACAGCACGCATGCTGCCTCCTGCTATCACACCTGTACCGTGAGCCGCTGGCTTGATCAGCACCTTAGCAGCGCCTTCCCTTGCCAGCTGGTCGTGGGGTATAGTGCCGTTCATTACAGGCACTTTGATCAGGTTCTTCTTGGCATCGTCAATACCTTTTGTGATAGCTTCCTGCACTTCCTTAGCCTTGCCAAGTCCATGACCTACCACGCCATTGCCATTGCCTACTACCACCAGCGCTGAGAAGCTGAATGCACGGCCGCCCTTTGTGGTTTTTACCACGCGGTTGATGGCAACCACTTTTTCATGCAGTTCCAGGTCTCCGGCTTTTACGCGATTTAATGTTGTCTTCGCCATTATATTATAAAAGAAAAATCGTTATTAATGTTTAATTAGAATTTCAGGCCTCCTTCACGTGCACCATCCGCTACTGATTTTACACGGCCGTGGTACAAATAACCACCGCGGTCGAAAATGCAGCCTTCGATACCCAGTTCTTTTGCTTTGGCAGCGATCGCCTTGCCCACCAGTACTGATTTCTCAGACTTAGTGCCTTTCTGGCCTGCAATATCTTTCTGACGAGAGTTAGCAGCAGCTATTGTTGTGCCGGTATTGTCGTCTATCAGTTGTGCATAGATGTCTTTGTTACTGCGAAACACAGAAAGACGGGGCCTCTGTGCAGTACCGCTAACCTTGGCACGGATACGCCAGCGAAGCTTCTGGCGGCGTATTACTTTGTGATCTGTTGACATTTTATCTGTTTTTTACGGGCTTCCTGCTATTACACAAGAGCTACCGGAGTTTTTAAAATTTTATACAAAATCCTGATTCCTCCCTTTAGGGAGGCCAGGAGGGTATTACTTACCAGCTGCTTTACCTGCTTTACGGCGAACGATCTCGTTGCTGTAGCGAACACCTTTACCCTTGTAAGGCTCCGGCTTGCGCAGGCTGCGTATCTTGGCAGCTACCTGGCCCAGCAGTTGCTTGTCGGTCGACTCAAGGATGATCCTTGGGTTCTGGCCTTTTTCAGCAGTTGCAGAAGCTTTTATTTCTTTCGGCAGGTCCATGATGATGTTGTGCGAGAAGCCTAACGCCATATCGATCTGCTGACCGGTCACCGCGGCACGGTAACCCACACCTACCAGTTCCAGTTCTTTCTTAAAACCTGTTGTTACACCTGTTACCATGTTGGCAACCAGCGCACGGTAAAGACCGTGCAACGCGCGGTGGCGGATCTGGTCAGTAGGGCGAGAGATATTAACCTCATTGTTTGCCACTTCCACCTTGATATCGCGGTCCAGCGTTTGTTTCAGTTCGCCCTTAGGGCCTTTTACAGTTACCTCGTTGGCAGCCGATACACTTACTGTAACGCCGCTTGGTACTGTGATCACTTTTTTACCTATACGAGACATCGTAATTTCTTTTTTGTGGATTATTTATTCTGTTTTTTACCAGCCGGTCAGCCTTGTATAGGCTCAGCTTAATGTACCGGTAAAGCTTTCAATTCAATTTTAGTATACGTAGCACATTACTTCGCCACCAACATTCTGTGTGCGTGCTTCCTTATCGGTCATTACGCCCTTAGAGGTAGATACGATAGCTATGCCGAGGCCATTCTGTACACGGCTTATTTCGCTTGGTTTAGCGTACTGGCGCAGACCAGGGCGGCTAACGCGCTCCAGGCTCCTGATCGCCGGTTCTTTTGTCTGAGGATCGTACTTCAGGGCTATCTTAATAAGACCTTGCTTGTTGTCGTCTTCAAACTTGTACTTCAGGATATAACCTTTGTTGTAAAGGATCTCCGTCATACGTTTTTTCACATTGGATGCGGGTATTTCTACTATGCGGTGGCGCGCCATCTGTGCGTTACGGATGCGCGTCAGGAAATCTGCTATAGGATCTGTTACCATTTTTCTTTTTTAGTTTTTTTGTTTTGTTACGAGTATCAAGGCCTTGCATCCCTGACTTTGAAACGTTTTACCTTGCCAATAGGGCAGGGTATTACCAGCTTGATTTTACTACACCTGGTATTTTGCCATCCAATGCCATGTCGCGGAACACGTTACGGCAGATGCCGAACTGGCGCATATAGCCACGGGGGCGGCCTGTCAGCTGGCAACGGTTCTTCAGGCGTACGGCTGATGAGTTCTTTGGAAGTTTATCCAAAGCTGCATAGTCACCGGCTGCCTTAAGCTCAGCACGCTTTGCTGCGTACTTTGCTACCATGCGTTCGCGTTTGCGTTGGCGGGCTTTTACTGATTCTTTTGCCATTTATTGAGCTTTATCTTTTATTTATTCTGCTTCTTTTTTAATGTTTTTGAAAGGCATGCCCAGCTCTTTCAGCAATTCGTAAGCCTCTTCATTAGTGCGGGCAGTAGTCACGAAAGTGATGTCCATACCGCTTATCTTGTTCACCTTGTCGATGTCTATTTCAGGGAAGATGATCTGCTCTGTTACGCCCATTGTGTAGTTACCGCGGCCGTCGAACGACTTGTCGTTGATGCCTTTGAAGTCACGTACGCGGGGCAGTGTTACAGATATCATACGGTCCAGGAATTCGAACATCGTATTGCTGCGCAATGTTACGCGGCAGCCGATAGGCATTGCCTTACGCAGTTTGAAGTTCGATATATCTTTCTTAGACAGCGTAGGTACCGCTTTCTGACCTGATATCAGCGTCATTTCAGCTACAGCGTCATCTATCAGCTTCTTGTCCGATGTAGAACCCTTTACGCCCTGGTTCAGGCATATCTTCACAAGACGAGGACATTGCATTACGCTAGTGTAGCCGAACTTCTTCATCAAAGCGGGCACAACTTCGTCCTTGTACTTCTTCTGTAAACGAGGTATATATGTTGTCGTTGCCATTATTTAATTGCCTCCCCTGATTTTTTAGATATACGAGAGAATCCGCCTTCACTACGCTCACGCCTGATGCGTGCCGGTGCTTTAGCTTTAGCGTCCCACAGCATCACGTTAGAGATGTGTATGGCTGCTTCTTCCTGCACGATACCGCCCTGCGGGTTTTGGGCGTTAGGTTTCAGGTGCTTGGTCACCACGTTCACACCTTCAATGAGCACACGGCTCTTTTGAGGATAAACGGCCAGCACTTTACGTGGCTTGCTGCGGTCTTTGTCTTCACCGGCAATAACTACCACGCTGTCGCCTTTCTTGATGTTAAACTTCGGTTGAAATCTTTTTTTCACTTTACTATGAATTAAACTCGTTCACCATGCCCCCGCGAAACGGGCTGCAAAGGTACATAATTTTTACAATACTTCTGGTGCCAGCGAAGCTATTTTCATATAGCCTTTATCGCGCAGCTCACGGGCCACGGGGCCGAAGATACGGGTACCGCGCGGCTCGTCTGAGTTATTGAGCAGCACCACAGCGTTGTCGTCAAAGTTGATGTAAGAACCATCTTTGCGACGCAGCTTGTTCTTTGTGCGCACGATAACTGCTTTCGATACGGTACCTTTCTTGATACCGCCTCCGGGCAATGCGTCCTTAACGGTAACTACTATCTTGTCACCAATTCCGGCATATACTTGTCCCGAATTACCCAACACACGTATGCAAAGCACTTCCTTTGCACCACTGTTGTCGGCTACATTGAGCCGGGATTCTTGTTGTATCATCTCTTAATAAGATTACTTTGCTTTTTCAATAATTTCTACCAGGCGCCAGCGTTTTGTCTTGCTCAGCGGGCGTGTTTCCATAATGCGCACTGTATCGCCAACACCGGCGGTGTTGTTCTCATCGTGTGCATGGAACTTTGTTGTTTTCTTAAGGAACTTACCGTAGATCGGGTGTTTGATCTTACGCTCAACAGCTACAGTAATGGTTTTTGCCATCTTGCTGCTGCTTACGATCCCGATACGGGTTTTCCTGTTTTTCCTTTCTGTCGTCATGTTTGACATCTATAAAGATTAATTAAAAACCTAGTGCTCTCCTGCGCTGTTCTGTTTTCATACGCGCAATAGTGCGGCGCAGCTGGCGAATACTCAGCGGGTTCTCGATCGGGTTCACCGCGTGGCTGAAGTGCAATTTCTTCAGGCGCAGCTCCTCGTCGCTGATCTTTGCGGTCAGCGCCTGGTCGTCCAGCGAGCGGTAATCTTCAACTTTCGCTTTTTTTGCTTTTGCCATGATATTTTATTTTTTGCCCCAAAAGGCCTTTTACTTTTAAAGTTTTACATCTTATGCACCGGCATAATCCCTGCGCACTACGAATTTGGTTTTGATAGGCAGCTTCTGTGCAGCCAGTTCCAGCGCTTCACGTGCTACCTGCTGAGGTACACCGTCCAGCTCAAACATGATCAGGCCCGGCTTCACCACTGCAGCCCAGAATTCCAGGTTACCTTTACCTTTACCCATACGCACTTCAAGAGGCTTGCGGGTGATCGGCTTGTCAGGGAATATGCGTATCCACACATTACCTTCACGCTTCATGTGGCGTGTCATAGCCTGGCGGGCAGCTTCTATCTGGCGGTTAGTGATCCACTTCGGCTCCATAGCCTTCAGGCCAAATGAACCGAAAGCAATAGTTGCACCACGCTGAGCGTTGCCCCTGATCCTGCCTTTATGCGCTTTACGATGTTTAGTCTTTTTTGGTTGTAACATTGTTACAAGTTTTTTTTATTCTGTATAGATCATAGCCCTCTTGTGTTGCAAGACAGGCTGTAACTGTCTTAAAATTATTTGCGTCCGCCACCACGGTTGCCACCGCCACCGCGACGCTCACCGCCTCTCTCTCTGTCACCACCGCCACGGCGTTCACCCCTTTCGCGGCCACCGCCTTCGCCCTGGAAACCACCGGTCGGGCGGTTGCCACGGTTATCAGAACCGGCAGAGAAGTTAGGGTTCAGGTCGCGCTTGCCCAGTACTTCACCTTTACATATCCATACCTTAATACCTATCTTACCATATACGGTAAGAGCGAACACCGAAGCATAGTCTATATCCATACGAAGGGTATGGAGTGGGGTACGGCCTTGCTTGAATTCCTCGCTACGCGCGATTTCCGCACCGGCAAGACGACCGCCTACTTTTATCTTTATACCCTCTGCACCCATGCGCATAGCGGTAGAGATGGCCATTTTGATAGCGCGCTTGTAGCTCACGCGGCTTTCTATCTGGCGGGCTATTGTTTCACCTACTATGTTCGCATCCAGTTCAGGGCGGCGGATCTCCATGATGTTGATCTGCACGTCTTCCTTACCGGTCAGCTTCTTCAGCTCTTCCTTGATACGATCCACTTCGGTACCGCCTTTACCTATTATGATACCAGGCTTAGAAGTATGGATGGTCACGATCAGCTTACCAAGTGTGCGCTCTATCACAATGCGGGAGATACCGCCCTTGTTGATACGTGCATTCAGGTAAGTACGGATCTTGTGATCTTCAACCAACTTCTGGCCGAAGTCCTTTTTCTCACCATACCACATTGAGTCCCATCCGCGAACGATGCCCAACCTGTTACCTATAGGATTAGTTTTTTGACCCATTAGACTTTTATTGAGTTATTGTTATTTACTTTTTTATGCGTTTACGTTTACTGCATTACGTGCGTCCACAATGATTGTCACGTGGTTGCTGCGCTTGCGCACGCGGTATGCACGGCCTTGCGGAGCAGGACGCATGCGCTTCAGCACGCGGCCACCGTCTACAAATATGGTCTTTACATACAGGTTTGCATCAGCTACATCCACACCTTCGTTCTTCACTCTCCAGTTGGCAATAGCGCTCATCAGCAGCTTTTCCATTGCAACAGAAGGGTGCTTAGTGCTGAATTTCAGAGTGTTCAGCGCATTTTCTACATCCATGCCACGTACCAGGTCGGCCAGCAGGCGCATCTTGCGCGGCGATGTAGGATAATTTCGTAAGCGAGCTACGGCTTCCATTTCTTTTTTATTTTTTTAACCCCAACCCCTAAAGGGGTTAACGTGGAGTTTATACTAATTAACTTTTATCTTTTTACCTTACCTCCCCTTTAGGGGCGGGGGTTATTGTTTAGTACCGCTGTGTCCTTTGAAGTTGCGGGTAGGTGCAAATTCACCAAGCTTATGGCCTACCATAAATTCGGTAACATACACCGGGATGAACTTGTTGCCATTGTGCACGGCGAAAGTCTGTCCCACAAAATCAGGAGTTATTGTAGAGCGGCGGCTCCACGTCTTAATAACACCTTTCTTTGCTTTGCCCTCTGATACTGCTATTACTTTCTTTTCCAGTTTAGCGTCTACGTAAGGACCTTTACTAATTGAACGAGCCATTCGTTATTTATTTTTTATACTTACTTGACAATTTTTTACCATCGCGGCGCTGTATGATCAGCTTGTTGCTACCCTTGGTAGTGCTGCGGGTCTTTTCACCCTTAGCATACTTACCTGTACGGCTGCGTGGGTGACCGCCTGAAGATTTACCTTCACCACCACCCATTGGGTGATCTACCGGGTTCATCGCTACACCACGGTTGCGGGGGCGGATGCCTTTCCAGCGGTTGCGGCCGGCTTTACCCATGCTCTGCAGACCATGGTCGCTGTTCGATACAGTGCCTACGGTAGCCATGCATGTGCTCAGCACTTTACGAAGCTCGCCGCTCGGCATTTTCAATACGCAATACTTTTCTTCCTTGGCATTCAGCTGTGCATAAGTACCGGCCGAGCGTGCAAGCGCACCACCTTTACCGGGCTGCAGTTCGATATTGTGAACAACAGTACCAAGGGGCATATTTTTCAGCAGCAGCGCATTACCTACTTCAGGTGCTGCATTGTCGCCGCTTACCACCTTGGCGCCTACTTCCAGGCCCTGGGGAGCTATGATATAGCGTTTTTCACCGTCTGCATAGTTAAGCAGTGCTATGAAAGCCGTACGGTTAGGATCGTATTCAATGCTCTTCACAGTAGCAGGTATATCTTTCTTGTTCCGCTTGAAGTCAACGAGACGGTACATTTTCTTGTTACCGCCGCCTATATAGCGCATAGCCCTGCGGCCCTGCACGTTACGGCCACCTGTGCCTGACAGAGGCTCCAGGAGGCTCTTCTCAGGTACGTTAGTGGTAACTTCAGCATAAGCGTTACCTATTCTCCAGCGTGTACCGGCTGTTACCGGTTTGTATTTACGTAATGCCATTTTCTTTTATCTTTTTTGGAAAGCCTGAAGCTTACCAAGCATTATTACATTGAAAACAAATCAATAGAATCTCCTTCAGCCAAGGTTACGATCGCCTTCTTGTAAGAAGGCTTGCGGCCCGATAAAAAACCTGCTTTTGTGTAGCGTGTCTTATTCTTTGCAGGCACTACTACAGTGTTTACTTCGGCTACCTTCACACCGTAAAATTCTTCTACGGCTTTCTTTATCTCCAGCTTGTTGGCAGCATGGCCTACCTCAAATGTGTAGCGGCTGTTGCGCTCCATCTGGGTATTCACCTTTTCGGTGATGATCGGCCTTACCAATACGTCAGCGAGTTTCATTTTCTTTATTTTTATTAACAGGGCAGCGCCCTAATTATTAATAGCTTTCTACTTTTTACTTTCTACTATGCTTCGGCAGCAGCTGCTACGTCTTCGTTGAACATCTTTGCTGCACTCTCAGTGAATATCAGCATACCGGCGTTCACCAGGTCGTAAGTGTTCATGTCGCTCAGCACAGTTGTTTTGTTGCTCTGCAGGTTGCGGCTGCTCAGGTACACGTTTGTGTCGTGTTCAGGCAGTATCACCATCGACTTCCTTGTTTCACCACGCAGCTTATCCAGCATAGTAGCGAAGTCCTTTGTTTTAGGTGCGCTCAGCTTCAGGTCTTCTATTACAACTATCTTGTTTTCGCGAGCCTTATAAGCCAGGGCCGACATCTTTGCCAGGTCCTTCACCTTGCGGTTCAGCTTAAAGCCATACAGGTGCGGCTTAGGGCCCATCACGTTACCACCACCTTTATATAATGGGTTACGGATATTACCCTTACGTGAGCCACCTGTACCTTTCTGGCGGTGCAGCTTCTTGGACGAGCCATGCACTTCAGCACGTGTCTTGGTGCTGTGTGTACCTTGCCTCTGTGCAGCCAGGTATTGCTTTACTGCCAGGTAGATGCAATGGTCATTCGGCTCAATTCCGAAAATTTCGTCCGGCAGTTCAATGTTGCGGCCGGTTTTTTCACCTTTACTATTTAATACGTCAACTTGCATGACTACAATTAATTCTGAATTAATACAATAGATCCGTTATGTCCCGGTACTGAACCGCTTATCAATATATAGTTCTGGTCGGGGAATACTTTTACTACACGCAGGGCCTTAACCTTTACGCGGTCGCCACCCATACGGCCTGCCATGCGCATACCTTTAAATACGCGGCTGGGGTATGATGAACCACCTACCGAACCCGGGGCGCGCTGACGGTCGTGCTGGCCGTGGGTAGCTTCACCCACACCGCTAAAGCCGTGGCGCTTTACAACACCCTGGAAACCTTTACCTTTCGAAGTGCCTATAACAGCCACTTTTTCACCTTCAGCGAAGATGTCGCAGGTAATAGCTTCACCAACTTGTTTATCGATGGAACAATTACGAATTTCTTTTACGATGCTCTTAGGCGTAGTGTTTGCCTTAGCGAAGTGATTGATGAGCGCAGAGGAAGTATTCTTCTCTTTAGCCTCGCCGTAAGCGATCTGCAGCGCATCATAACCGTCGGTATCTACGGTCTTCTTTTGAGTAACCACACAAGGTCCAGCTTCGATGATGGTACAAGCAGTTTGCTTACCATTCGGCTCAAAAACGCTGGTCATGCCGATTTTCTTACCTATTATACCTTTCATTAGTATATTATTTGAGCTAAGCGCCCGGGTGCCTTGTTTGTGTGGACCGGGATTAGCCGTTTATTCATTTGTTTAAAAGAACCGTTTCCTTTTTACTCCCTTCTCCACTTGTGGAGAGGGGCTGGGGGTGAGGTCCCCCATTTCATCATGCTTTGATCTCAACCTCAACACCGCTGGGCAGGTCGAGCTTCGAAAGGGCGTCTACTGTGCGCGAAGAAGAAGTGTAGATGTCCAGCAAACGCTTGTGCGTGCAAAGCTGGAACTGCTCACGTGCCTTTTTATTAACGTGCGGTGAGCGCAGTACTGTAAAGATCTTCTTCTCTGTAGGCAAGGGAATAGGGCCTGTTACCACTGCTCCCGTATTGCGCACAGTCTTAACGATTTTCTCTGCTGATTTATCCACCAGGTTATGGTCGTAAGATTTTAGCTTTATTCTGATACGCTGTGACATACTTATTAAAAAACTTCTTTAACCCGCAAATTTTGGGACTGCAAAGGTAATGAAGGGTTTTATTACTGCAAAATATTTCTGGTAGAAATTTTATCTTTTTACCTTAGGGGACTGCAAATATACCGATGAACTTCGTAACAATAGCTTCCTTTAATAATATTCACGACCTGTATCCACTCAAAGTGAACCTGGAGCACAATGGTATTCAATGCTTTATTAAGGACGAATTCAGCGTCCAGGTTGCTCCATACCTTTCAAATGCCATCGGGGGTATAAAACTGCAGGTTCCCGCGGAGGAAGTTGAAAAAGCGCTCGAAATACTCCGTGAGTCCGGATATGAGAATAAAGAAGAATATAATGAGCCTGCGAAGTTTATCGGCTGCTTTGAAAAGATAACCGCAAAAATCCCCATATTAAATAAACTCGGTCTGCTTAGCCGCTTCTTTATCTTATTAATTCTGCTCGCGATATTGCTGAAATTCCTCTTCGGCCTTTAGACAGTTAACTCTTTTTTCCCACCCCGAAATCTATCCTGTAATAGAATAAGGGCAGGAAACCCAACTGGTACTGTTTGATATAAGGATCCTGTCCCGCTGTCGCGGCATCCCAGCTAAAGCTGTAGGACAGCTCGTTCTGATTATTCGTCACATTTACAAGGTCCACGGCTATCTCATGGCTTATCTTCTTGCCGTTGATGCGCACGCCAAGTTTCAGATCTGTCCTAAAGTAAGGCGCAAGGCTTAATGAGTTGCGCGCAGTATCGTATACCACGTAATCGCCTAAGGCAATCGATGCGGCAACGTTGCCGGGTGAGTATAGCTTGCCCCCGGCAAAAGTCACCTTAGCCCCCGTTATCAATGTGCTGTTTTTCCCAAGCTTTAGTTCATATCCGCCAAGCACATTCACGGCATAATGGTTGTTGAAGTCCGTATTGCGATAGACTCCATCGTTTCCTTTCGCCTTCGAGTTATAAACTGCACCCGAGAATAATAGATAATAACCATGACTGAAACTCTTCTCCACCGTCAGTTCCAGGCCATAATTATACCCGGTACCGGTATTTTGCAGCGTGTCAGGAAAATTGCGGTCAAAACTCGAGCCTTGGTTGATGCCCGAAAATGAAGAGCCCGGTCGTATTTCAACCGGTACATTGAATAGATATTGGTAATAAACCTCGGTATTTATGTGAACGGTATTAGAGAACCGGTGGTCGTACCCGGCCACTATGTGATGGCTGCGGGTGAAGTCCACATTGTAGTTCTGCATTTCACTCGCAGGGTTTTGTGGCAGATGGGCGAAGTATTGGTACAATGGTTGCAATTGGCTGTGAAGTCCATAACCCAGCGTCGCCGTATTGTTTGCGCTTGCCAGCCATTTCATCGCTGCTCTGGGCTCCAGCGCTTTCGATCCGTTATGGCTCAGGTACATGCCATGCAGGCCGGCCGTCAAGGTCATTCGGTCACTGGGCCTGTATTTATATTGTATATAGGCCTGCAGCAGGTCAGTTCCACCTTTAAAATCCTCCCTGTGCTGCCAGTCAGGCCGCGTCGGCGGAAACTGCCGGCTGCTGTCCAGCAGGTTCAGATGGTAATAGTCGTTCATAATACCAGCCTTGATAGTATGCCTTGCCGACAGCTTCTTATTAATATACCAATGTGCAACAGTAGCAACGATACCGAATGTATAATCCAGTATGCTCTTGAGCGAGTCTACATGCCCGTTCGGCCTGAAGACCTTATCGTGATGGGCGCCTATCTCATTCCCTGTTTCACCCACCACAAGTTTGGTATAGGTGCTTGGGTTGATGATATAGCTGAATTCACCGCCGAGAATCCCTGTGTTCGAATGAAAATACTGGTCCCTGTCCGATTCGCCATAAAGCTCGTCGGGTGGGGTGGTCTTGTCGCTCACTACCAGGTCTATCTTACTCAGCCCGCCGATGCCGAAGAAGGCGAGGTTGGCTTTCTTACTCAACGGGAAATTCAGCTTGAACGATGCATCCTGGTAGCTGGGTATCGAGCTGGTACCAATTTTAATATGCAGCCCCTCGAACAGTTTCAGGGTAGAGTAGCGGTAGGTCACCAGGAAAGACGATCCGGCCTTTTTCGAGAGGGGGCCTTCTGCAGCCAATTCGGTTCCTAAAAAACCCAGCTGTGCCGTGGCTTCGTAATGTTCGTTGTTCCCGTTGCGTAGTTTTACATCAAATACACCGGCGGTCGAGTTACCATACTCAGCCGGAAACGCTCCCGTAAAAAAGTCGCTGTTACCCAATGTCTTACTGTTCAATATACTTACCGGCCCACCACTTGTGCCGGGCACTGCAAAGTGGTTCGGGTTGGGTATGTCGATATCCTCCAGCCGCCATAATACGCCCTGCGGCGAGTTGCCTCTCACTACTATATCATTTCGGCTGTCGTCTCCTCCCTGCACCCCCGCAAAGTTCGATGCCATGCGCGCCGGGTCCGACCTGCTGCCTGCATAGCGTTCCGTCTCCTGCACATCGAAGGTCTTGGTGCTTACCACTGCCATATCGTTGATATGTTCTTTTTTCACGCTCACCACTACTTCCTGCATTTTCGTGGCGCTCTCTTCCATCTCCAGGGGCAGCACCACTTCCTTGCCCGATGTCACCAGCACATCACTGATATCCACATCGCGATATCCTATGTAAGACACGTGCAACGCATGTTTACCCACTGGTACCGGCTCTATTACGAACTGGCCATTCGTATCTGTCGTAGCCCCCGGTTTGCCGTCAATGTCAGTAAATGAAACCGCTACACCGGTAAGCGGCACATGGCTTTCCTTGTCGGTGATCACGCCACGCACGCGCTGGCTTACCTGGGCTATACAAAAAGAGGATAATAGAAAAAATGCTACAAAAAAGGCTGCACGCATATATATGGTTTGCAGCCTAAACTTAATCAATTAACAAGGCAGGTACAAGTTTACTGCACCTGGAACTTCGCTTTCATAAACGCCAGCGAATACCTGTCTGCTTCGTCATTTGCCCGCCCGTCATGCCGCGGATCGGTCGGGTAGGCGAAACCGGCGTCGGCATTCAATGTGTGCATCTCAAACTTGCGCCCGTTCTTTTCCACCCTTTTGCCGAAGTCTTCTACGAAGAAGGGATGCACCTTCATATCTTTTGATGCGAAGTTGTACAGCACATCGGCTTTTAGCCCCCTTATGTTCTTTTCTTCTTTTTCAGGCATTGCATAGTACATAACGCAGCCTATAGCATTGTTACCGGCTAGCATTGCACCGCGAAATGCCCATTCGCCGCCTTTGCCCCAGCCCAGGGTAACGATGCGTTTATCCGGCCCTATTTTGGCGAGCAGTCCGCGGCTAATGTTATCCGCATGCTTCGAGTTCATCTCGTCGCGGTATTTGGCAGCCATGGTCATGTCGCTGGTCATCTTGCCGTCATACATGTCTATGGCATATACGTCAACATTGCCCAGCATAGCCTGCCATTTCTGCGCTTCTTTCTTGATGTTATTGTCCAGGCCCATGATGTCGTGGTAGATGATAAGCACGTTGGCGGTCGCAGAGTCCGACGGCACATAGTAGGCACTGGCCTTAGTGCCGTCCAGCGTGGCAAACTGTATCATAGTGCTATGGTCGGTGGGCGCGCTGCTTTGCCCGTAACTGGCGGGCGGTGTCATCAGCACCGCCATCGCTAATAAATTGATCAGCTTTTTCATACGCTATAACATTTATTGCAGATAACAGCAATAAAAATTGTTCCATTAACATCTTGTTTAAATTTTTAACAGTTCTAGTCGCAGAAAAGGCTGTATTCACCCCATTAACAAGCGCTTCACCACTGGTTAACTAGGCATTAACTGATTGAATAACAACTAGATAACTCCATTTCGGCAGCTCATGAGGGTACCTTTGTGCTGTAATTGAATTTTAACAATCGCCAAAAAAAAGATCATGGGAAATAACAACCGCCGCCAGTTTTTTCAGCAGTTCACAGGAGGTAGCTCCGTAGCCGAAACCGCTGCCTATAATATAGCTGAGGACAAGCTTTTCCAGAAGTATGCTAATAAAGAGATGCCGCACGGCTATGCTAAAGCCACAGCCACTCTTACACCATATTCAGGTGCCTGGACCGAAACACAGGCTATGCACTTGCTGCGCCGGGCCACTTTCGGTCTTAAAGCGCAGGATATCGATACCATAGTAGGTATGGGTATGAACTATGCGGTCGATTATTTAATAAATAATAGCAATCCTAACCCGGCTCCTCCGGTTAATAATTATTACGATACTCAGGCTGACCCAACTGGCGTCCAGCCAGGTCAGACATGGGTAAACGCCCCTTATGGCGACGGTAGTGTTAACTCATTGCGCCGCGCATCCCTCAAGGCATGGTGGCTGGGCCTCATGGTTACAGAGCAGCTCAGCATCCAGGAAAAGATGAACTTCTTCTGGCACAATCACTTCGCTACTCAGACGAATGTGATAGGCGACGCCCGCATGTGCTATAACTACCACGCTATGTTGCGTGCTAATAGCCTCGGCAACTTCAAAAACCTGGTGAAGCTGGTTACTAAGGACCCTGCAATGCTGCAATATCTTAACGGTTACCTTAATAATAAGAATGCACCTGATGAGAATTATGGCCGCGAGCTGCAGGAACTGTTTACAGTAAGCAAATACAATAGCCCCAATTATACTGAAGAGGATATCAAGCAGGCTGCAAGGGTGCTTACCGGTTGGAAGATCAATACCAGCACACTCACCAGCTATTTCGATCCTTCTCAGCATGATACTGGTAACAAGCAATTCTCTTCCTTCTACGGCAACGCAGTGATCAATGGTCAGTCGGGTATGGCAGGTGCTAACGAAACCGACCAGTTGATCGACATGATCTTCAGCAAGTTCGAGACTGCTAAATATATCTGTTCTAAGCTGTATCGCTTCTTCGTGTATTATAACATCGATGCAACCATCGAAAGCACAGTGATCGAACCCCTGGCGAACCTCCTCATCAGCAGCAATTTTGAGATCAAACCGGTTATTTCTGTGCTGCTGAAGAGCGCCCATTTCTACGACGTTAACAATATGGGTTGCTACGTGCGCACACCGCTCGAGTATGTGGTAGGCACTTTCCGCGCTTTCAATGTACAGATGCCCGGCAACTATTCAGTAGCTGATACTTATAACGTTTGGAACTATCTCCGCAACTATAGCCTCAACCTCGGCCTTGATCTGGGTGACCCACCAAACGTTGCCGGCTGGCCTGCTTACTACCAGACTCCGCAGTATTACGAATTATGGATCAATTCGGCCACCTTGCCTAACCGTATGCTCTTTACCGATATGGCGGTTAATTCCGGCCTGAGCAATGGTCCCCGCATGAATATTAAGCTTGATGTGTTAAATTTTGTAAAACAGTGCAGCAATGCCGGCGACCCTGATGTGCTTATTGATTATGTTTGTTCTATGTTATTGGGTGTAGCTGTATCTGTAACTGAGCGCGATAATCTGAAGAGCATCCTGTTGTCTGCACAGCAAAACAATTCTTACTGGTCAGACGCCTGGAACGAATATACAAGCAATCCCACAGCTGCCCATACAGGTACTGTTGAAACCAGGCTTAGGTCGATGTTTACATACCTCTTGCGCTTAGCTGAGCATCATTTATGTTAAAATTCATGCAGTATGAAGCGCAGAAACTTTCTGAAGATTCCTGCACTCGGCGGTCTTGCCTTCATGATGAGGGGGATTCCTATTCGTGCCTATGCGCAGTCGCCCCTGCTCAATGCAGTTGCTAAACAAACCCAGGCCAACGGCCGTGTGCTGGTGCTTATCCAGCTCAATGGTGGCAACGACGGCATCAATACCATCGTCCCCCTTGATCAATACAGCGCTTTGTCTGCTGTGCGCTCCAATGTATTGATCGACGAAAGTAAGGTACTTAGTCTTTCGGGTGTGCAAAACACCGGTATGCATCCGGCGATGTCGGCCATCCGCGGCATGTACAACGACGGGCTGGTGAATATCGTGCAGGCGGTAGGCTACCAGCAACCAAACTTCTCGCATTTCCGTTCCACGGATATCTGGACCACAGGTTCCGATGCCGATGAATACCTCACTACCGGCTGGATGGGGCGCTATCTCGATACTTTGTATCCCGATTATCCAACAAACTATCCCAACGCTGATACGCCCGACCCTCTTGCTATACAGATAGGCACCGGTATGTCCAACATGCTGCAGGGGCCTTCCATTAATATGGGCTATGCTATAGCAAACGTCAACAGTTTTTATAATCTTGTAAATAATTCAGTAGGCGCAACCCCTAATACTGCCGCAGGTCACGAGTTGACTTTCATCCGCAATATTGCTCAGCAGTCTCAGGGCTACACGGCAGTGATACAGCAGGCTACACAGTCAGCAACAAATCTCGGCCCATATCCTTCAGGAAACTCCTTAGCGGACCAGTTGAAGATCGTTGCGCAGTTGATAGCCGGTGGCTTGCAAACTTCTATTTACGTTGTGTCGCTCACCGGTTTCGATACGCATGCCAACCAGGTGGAAGGCACAGGTAATACGAGTGGCCCGCATGCAGCCCTGCTCAAATTAGTTTCCGATGCCGTAAGTGCTTTCTTTACAGATCTCAAAATGCAGGGCAATGACCAGCGCGTTACTGCCATGACGTTCTCTGAGTTTGGTCGCAGGATCAAATCCAACAATAGTGGTGGAACCGATCACGGTACGGCTGCTCCTTTGATGGTCTTTGGCCCCAATGTCAACCCCCGTATCATTGGGCACAATCCCGTTATTTCTCCGCAAACAACAGTGGAAGACAATATCCCTATGCAGTTTGATTACCGGCAGGTTTACGCTTCGGTATTGAAAGACTGGTTCGGCGTTACGCCCCAGGCGGTCAGCGATATCCTCTTGCATGATTATCCCACACTTCCAATATTTAAAGGTGCTATCGCAACGGAAGTTCAGGGGTCAGCTATCGCTGTAGCGTCTGATGAAATGTTGAGTCAGAACTATCCAAACCCTTTTTCCCGCAATACAACGGTAAGCTTCAATAGTAAAGGTGGCACAGTTACGCTGCAGGTCTTCGATATCAGCGGGCGCCTGGTAAAGACTGTGCTGGAGGAAAATTACGCCCCTGGTCGCCACGAGGCAACGATCGACCGCTCGGGGCTGGCAGCAGGCAACTATATGTACAGGCTCACCAACGGCAGCGATCAGTCAACAAAAAAGATGATAGTTATCGACTAATAATTTTACGGTGGTTTTTTTAAACAAATAGTCCCGCGTTTGTGGGACTATTCTGTTTAGGCATTTGCCTGACGGTTGTTTACTTCGGTAAAAGAAAAACGGCCATCCTGCTTTCGCAGAGTGGCCGTGCCCATCCCCTCACTAATTCGTTCTCACACCTTATGAAACCTATGAAACCATGAAAAACTCTTTCTCTTTGTGCTTCTGGTATCAAATGTACTATCACTCTTTTTGTTACTCAGATAACTGTGGCAAATTCGCGGTGAACTGCGACGAACAAAATTGTTACCAGGCTTTACGCTTAGAACTTATAAGTAGCGCTCAGCTTCAGAAAAAATGGTGTCCCGGGTGTGTAGCATATGTCTGTTTGTCCCGGTATCCCTTGTGCCACTTCCGTTCTTAATCGCGTCTCTGTGGCAAATTGTGCTTCCCGCCATTCCGTATTGAAGAGATTTTGGATCTGCATGCCGAACTCATATTTCGGCCTGCTGTAGCTCACTACCATATCGCATAGGGTATATCCTTTTGCAGTTAGCGAATAATTCTCTGCCGCAGGCCTGTCTGCCATGAACCGGTAGCGTATACCTGCCGTCAGGTCTTTATTGATCTTAAAGCTAAGCCCGCCTATAGAAGTAAAGCCTGCGGCCAGGGGTATATAGTCCTGTCCTTTAACCTCATCCCTGTAGCGTGCATGTGTATAGTTAGCATCCACATCGGCATATAGCCATTTGGTAAGCTCGTAACGAAGAGATAGATCAACTCCTTTTCTTCTTGTCCTGCCCGAAGGTTCTACTACACCTTCATCGCCACCGTATGTGAACTCTTCCTGCATATCCAGCTGCCATACCGCTGCCGATAATAGCAATTTGCTGTATGGCTTAATAATGATCCCCAGGTCCATGCAGTTAGCTTGTGGCAACACATGCTGCACGATACTTTCACCGGCCAGCGGCACACCAACTGCCAGCGTACGTGTATCATTAGTATGGAATCCGGTGCCATAGTTAAAATATAGCCTCGCTCTATCGCTTACATTATAATAGACACCTGCCTTGGGGCTTAAGGCATGATTGGTATATTCATGGTTCCTTGCTTCTGCACTTGGCATCCTGTCGTGGTAATCCTGCACAAAATAGTCGAACCTTGTTCCCAGGTTCAATACCAGTTGCGGCAGGAGCTCTATTGTTTCATTTACATAACCAAACAAATTGGTTTCATTGATGTCGCCATATTCTATGCGTTTCAGTATCAGGTCCCTGTTGGCAGTATGGCTCAGTTCGCTGCCTGTGATATCATCATGCCGCAGTCCCATGCCAATTTGTGTTTTTGCTTTCAATCCCGCTATAGCATAGTTGGTATTATAGTCAGCATTATACCCGCCGAATATTCTTTTCTCCGATTGGTGTATCTGGTCTCCGTTCCCACTGTCTTCAAGAAAGTAGGTAAAGTCCGAAAACAGGCTGAAGTCATAATAACCCAGGTACACGTTACTCTTGAAGTAGCTATTGTTGTTGATAGATTGAAAATATTGCGCATTCACACTGTACCTGCTTGTCATGCCGCCTTCATTATCCAGCTCGCCAAAGCGGTCTGTTACGCCCAGGCGCACCGCGCGCTCGGGTATCTGCCCCGATGCATTCCAGTAGCTGCGGAATCCCGATAGGGTGACTGTTAGCTTTTTATTCTCTGCCAGGTAATTCGTGTATTTACCCATCAGGTTAAAGCGGTTAAAGTCCTGCGATTTGTCGAAGTAGCTCCGGTTGTACCCATACTCACCCGCTACATATGCCGACTGGCGTCCGTTTTTCGTTTTGCCGTCCAGCAGATCTATACCCGCCGCCGTGCGAAAGTAACCATACATACCGCCTTCCATTTTCACAAAGCTATTGTCTAGTAGTTCTTTGGTTCTGAACTCCACCCATCCTGCTGTTGTCAGGTTGCCTTTGTCGATTCGGTACGGGCCTTTGCCGAAATCCATTCCCTGCACTGTTTCAGGTATTATAAAATGGGAATCTGCAAAACCCTGTCCGTGCGCATGCGATACCATATTTACAGGTGTCCCATCCACACTTACATTGATATCTGTACCATGATCACAATCAAACCCACGCAAAAATATTTGCTCTGCCTTGCCGCCGCCCTGGTGTTGCGACGTGAAGAGTCCCGGCACCAGGCGCATCAGGTCTTGCGCGTTGTTTACTGGTCTTTGTTTCAGGTCTAGCCCGCTGATAGTGCTTAGGTTCAGCTCTTTTTTAGAATTAATAGCCACCTCGCTCATCTTCACTGCCGATTGCTGTAGCTTGACGTCCAGATCGGTAGTTACTCCGTCCTCTATTTTTATCTCCTGCTCTATGGTCTCGTAACCTATATGGCTTATGCTGACATTATATTTCCCCTCCTTAATACCCTTTAAGAAAAAGTGACCGAAGGCATCAGTAACTGCCGCACTATTATTGGCTTTTATATAGATACTGGCGCCTTCCAAAGGCTGGCCGCCGTCGCCTTTGTACACCGTTCCCTTTACGCTTCCCGTATGGGCGCCTGCATCTTCAGGCACACAACACAATAGAGTAATAATAAATAGTACAAGAAGGGAAAGCTGCCTCATCATCGTTCTTTCCCTACAAATACGAAAAGACTTGTCAAACAGTTTTGGCAGATCAGGTTTATTAATAAAAAAAGCCACCCTGTTGCAACAGGGTGGCGCTCCTCTCTCACTTCTCTTTACTGCTTTTTCCTCCTAATAAACCTTGGCGATTTGATGACTCAAAGATAGAACGCCTTTCGGGGTTGTAAAAATGATTGCGACGAAACCACCGGAAATCGCGACGAACAGTTCCAATAAAAAAACCGTCCTGCGGAAGCGGGACGGCTGTTACTTGCCAGTACTTGATTTTTTTCATCCTTATCACCCAATAAAGCCATGAAAAACTTAGTGATACAAATATATATCCCTAAATCGGCCGTAGATTATTTGTGTGGCGAAGCTTGAATATACTGCGACAAATCTTTCGGCCGCATTAGCTGATAAAGAAAACACGTTCTATCGTCCAATAGCCCGCTACTAGCGCAATGAACAGCGACGCCGGCACCACGATACGTTGACGATACCACCACTGCGTTGAGAATAGTTTTGCCACACATAGGTACATCAGCAGTATGATGCTGAGCTGCCCCAGCTCCACACCAACGTTAAAGCTGATCAATGCGGTAGCGAACGCATCCTTAGGCATGCCCAGTTCCGATAGTGCTCCCGCAAACCCCATTCCGTGCACCATGCCGAAAAGGAAAACCATGGCCATGCGCCATGGTTTCACCTTACTCGAGTAGATGTTTTCTACAGCCAGGAAAACAATTGAAAGAGCGATCAGGGGTTCTACTACTCTCGTCGGCGGATTGATATATCCATACATCGCAAGCCCTAGTGTGATGGAATGCGCCACTGTAAACATGGAAGCTTGCAGTATTATCTTTTTAAGGTCAGTATTCAGGAAAAATACACAGAGTATGAATAGTATATGGTCGAGCCCGAGAGGGATAATGTGCTGATACCCCAGCTCCAGGTATTTCATGAATACCGATCCTGTTTCCGATTTATCCAGTTGGTAGTTGATGATATGTGCGTTGCCCGGCAATGCCACTGTCGTCAACAGTACTATCAGTATCAGGTGCTTTTTCATTACACTTATTTGGCAGCCAGTAATATCCTTTGGTCTATATAGGGCGATATCATTCTCGCTTCCTGCATTAATTCATTGCCTTTAGCTGCATCGCCCGCAGCGGCGTATATCATGCCGTCCTTGTACAGCGTCATCGCATTTTTTGTATTTGTTTTCAGGGTTTTATCTGCATGTATTTTGGCATTCGCGTAGTCGCCCCTCTGGTAATATATCCAGGCTGCCAGCTCGTTTGCATCTATATTATCAGGGCGCATCTCCAGGTCTTTCAGTGCGTATTGCAGCGCCTTATCGCTTTGTTTAGCGTCCATATAAGCAATAGCCAGTTCGCGGTTCGCATTATGTTTCGTAGGCTGCTTTGCTTGGTCCTGCTCGTTATCCTCCATCAGTTTCACGATATCATTTCGCACTTCTGCCGCTTTTGTATTGTCGCCTTTAAGCTCATACAGGTCTGCAAGCATGCCAACAAAAGCAGGTTGGCTTATGATTTTAATAGCCTGCCTCGTTAGTGCTATTGCCGAATCGTAATTCTTATAAACTTTCTGCACCTTGGCTAGTCCAATTAGTGCGTAGGCATATTTAGGGCGATAAGCGAGGGCAATGTTGTATGCCATAGCGGCACTGTCCGCCTTCCCGGTATTAAGGAACAGGTCTCCAAGCGTCACTCTAGCCCATTCGGTGTTCTCATCACCGGGGCCGCCGGCAAGCACGGCCATTTTCATGGCTGCTATGGCGCCGCTGTTATCGCCGTATATCTGGCGCAGGTATGATGCTCTGGAATACGAGCGCAGGTCCGGCCTTATGCTCAGCATCTTGTCACAGTCTTTCACAGCCTCGGCATAGTTGCCCATTTCCACATTGGCATCCACCAGTGCCCCATAAATACCGGAATTACTATTATTCATGGCTTCCCCTTCCTTCGCTACTTTCAGTGCATCTTTGAACTGGTGCATGTTCAGCAGCACGGCCGATTTCAGGCTCAGGGCCTCAAATTGTATATCCTTATCACCGCTTTCTTCCTTTATCACTTTGTCGAGTACATTCAGGCTGGCATTGCTGTAATACCCTGTGTTGCCTGTTACACGTCCTTCCGTGATATACACGGAGGCCAGGTTGATGAATTGTTTTAGATCCTCGGGGTTGTTTTTTAGTGCCTCTATAGCTTTGTCATAAGTCCCTTTTACCAGCGCATATTCGGCATCAGTGCCTGTCTGCTGCTCCCGTGGCAGTAGTTTTGGCACGCTTAGCTCGCTGCTGATGCGCTGCATATCCTTGTTGTCGCCTTGCGAACAGGAACTGGTGCATACACCCAAAAAGAGAAGGGCGCCGCTTGCTATTAGTGTGAAGTATCTTTTCATTACTGTGTTGTTTATGGTATATACGCATCCGGTCACCATTTGGTTTTAAAATAATTAAAGGGGTGCATTACGCACCCCTTTAATAGCCATTTCTATTGTTTCAACTAATTGGTTTTTATAAGCTTAACTGATTGTATCGTTTGCCCGCCTACGCTCAGCTTTGCAAAGTATATACCGCTTGCCAGGTTACCGCTGTTCCAGTGTGCACTATACTCGCCGGCTTCCTTGCGTTCATTGGCTATGGTCTGTATTACCCTCCCGTTCAGGTCCACCACTTGTATCATGATGTTAGCATTTGCCGACAGTTTGTACTTAAGCGTCACCTCGTTGGTAAATGGATTAGGGTAGGCATTCATCGCGGCTGCAGGTGTTGCCAGGCCCAGTTCCGCTACCGACGTCGGTCCCACATAATCCTGCCCGTTAAACCCTCTCCATGGTTCCTGCAGGTACGGGAAGCATTGCTGGAAGGTGGTATCGTTGTGAGTAACACCGGCGTTGAAGTCAATTACATGCAGCAGGTCTGGCGTTACCGGGTTGGTAGTGTAGTCGTCATACCAAAGCCCAATAGCAGCAAGTGCCACGCCCGATACTGCTTGCAGTTCTATGGTGGTCACGTCATCTTCCAGCCTGCGCCCATTAGGGAAGCCGTCCATGTTTGGTATGAACTGTATATTGGTATTGTTATAGGTAGGATCTGTAAGGCCCAGCACTGCTGCCTTAACAATACCCAGTGAACTGAAATTAGGATCTGTGCGCGGGGTCACCGGCACGGCCATGTTCAGGCGCAGCAGGTCGGCAAACTCCGGTGTGCCGATAAGGGGGGTATATAGCAGGAAGTTGTTGATAAAAGGCTTGCCTGCTGCCAACGGGTTGCCATTTTTCCCGGTTGCCAGTTGGTAAGGGTTCAGGTTGGGCACACCCATCAGGAAGATGGGCATTATGTCCACTGCCCTGGGACTGTTGTTGTTTGGCAGCAGGTAAGCGCCAAAACCACCTATATCGGCCAGCGCTGTACCCGATACAGCAGCGGTATTCTTCAATGGATACAATCCTTGCTTGGTATTACGGAAGTCGTAAGTACCTAAGGATGCTGTTTGGATCCTCAGTGAGTCAAGCCCGGGCACAGCGCCCCCATATTGCGAGTTGTCCATGTAAAGCGCCAGTTCCGGGTTTTGGAAATATTGCCTGTAACCGCCATCGCTGGTGTAAGGATTCGACCTGTTCCATTGGTCTTTCATGCCGAGTGGTATCACCACTTCGTTTGTTAGTGGCATACCCAGGCGCGATACCTGTACCCAGTTACCTGAGTAGCTTGGTTCGTTACCGGCAGCACTCAGTGTGGTGATCTGCGGGCGGCTGGCCGATGCCCATACGCCTATCACAAAGTTGCCGTCCAGTATGCTGCTCGCCTGTGTGGTGTTCATCCCGTTTTTTTGCAATGTGGTGATAGGCACTTCTATTGCTATAGTATGACAGTTGAACTTTGCGAGGCCATCGCGTGCTTGCGCCCCGGTGCGAAAACCGCCCACGTCAAACGCACCCCCCAGGTCCACGAAGAAAGGATCGTCAGCGGGTCCGCAAAATACCTTTTCACCGCTTGTAGCAGTGGCAACAGCCTGTTGCATCAGCGAGCCGTAAGAGGTGGCTCCCAGTCCCACAGTCGCATTCTCTATCGAGCGCGGACCGATGTTGGGTGGGGGTACAACACCATTGCTCACAATGGTGCTAAAGGTATTACCTCCGTCCATGCTTCGCTCGCAGGTATAGGTTGTCTTGATATTTTGCTGTCCCAGCCTGATGTTGAAGAATGTCGTCGCATCCTGGTTTGTGTGCTGGAATGTGAACCTGTACACGATATTGTCACCGGGAGTGTTCGCATTGTTCTTTACATGTATCTCGTAGCGGATATTCTCCCCGAATGTATAATAATTTGGTCCTCCTGCCGGATGCTCGAACGGGATATAATTGGCTATGAGCACTATCTTGTTCGTGTCGCAGGGACTGCGAAATGCATACAGGTCCGTATTGTCTGCCAGTGGGTCAAAGGCGATCAGGGGAGCTTCCCTGTGGCTTGACGCTTGGGCCTTTAGCTGCGGCAACAGTAATATTGCTAATGCCACCGCAAGTTTGTTGAATATATTTTTCATGTCTTTTTCTTTTGTTGTTGATATGAATTAAAATCTTGCTTGCAGCGTATGGTCATAGCCTCTCCATGGTTGTTGCACGTACGGGAAAGACGCCTGGAATGTAGTGTCGTTATGTGTAGGTCCTGCGCTGAACTGTAATACTCTTTGAAGGGCTGGTGTCACAGGGCTGTTAGGGGCTGCATAGTCATCGTACCACAAGCCTATGGCAGCCAGCGCTACGCCCGATACCGCTTGCAATTCGATAGTGGTTACATCGTCCTCCAGCCTGCGGCCATTGGGGAAACCATCCATATTGGGTATGAACTCAATATTGGTGTTATTGTATGTCGGGTTGGTAAGTCCCAATACTGCTGCTTGCACAATGCCGAGCGAACTGAAGTTGGGATCGTTGCGTGGTGTTGGCGGTACGGCCATATTCAGGCGCAGCATATCACCAAGCGTAGGCAGGAAGTTGTTGATGAATGGTTTACCTGCAGCTAGCGGGTTGCCATTTTTGCCCGTTGCTAATTGATAAGGGTCCAGGTTGGGTACGCCGGTATAGAATATTGGTAATATGTCCACAGCACGTGGGCTCACCGAGTCGGGTAGCAGTATCGTGCCGAAAATAGCATCGTCCAGGGCGGTACCGGCTACAGCTGCCGAGCCTTTCAGCGGCCACAAACCCTTTTTCCCGTTGCGGAAATCGTAAGCACCCAGCGAATTGCTTTGTATGCGCAAGGCGTTCAGCGATGGCACTGCACCGCCATATTGCGAGTTATCCATGTAGAGTGCCAGTTCAGGGTTTTTGAAGTAGGGAATAAACTGCCCGTCATTAGCCGGAGTAGTTGCGTTCCACTTGTCTTTCATGCCCAGTGGTATCACAGCTTCGTTGGTTAGTGGCATACCCAGGCGCGATACCTGTACCCAGTTTCCACTATAGCTGTCACTCCCTGCATTCAGTGTTTTAATTTGCTTTCTGCTTGCCGATGCCCATACGCCTATCACAAAGTCCGGGTCCAGTATGTTCGCTGCCATGTTTGCGGTCTTCCCGTCTTTTTGCAGCGTGCTGATAGGTATCTTCAATGCTATACTATGCACGTTGAATCGTGCCAACCCGTCTTTTGTTGGGTTGGTGGCATTTCCTTCCGGCCTGAAGTTGCCTACGTCAAATGCGCCTGCCAGGTCCACGAAGAAGGGATCATCCACCGGTCCGCAGAACACTTTCTCGCCTGTGTTGGCTGTGCCAATAGCGCTTTGCATCAGGCTCATATAGCTGGCAGCGCCAAGGCCCACTGTAGCATCTTGTATCGAGCGCGGGCCGATGTTTGAAGGAGGCACTACACCGTTGCTGTATATAGTTGTGAAAGTGTTACCACCGTCGGTACTGCGTTCACAGGTGTAGCTCGTTTTCAGATTTTGCTGCCCTAGTCTTATGTTGAAAAAGGTGCTGGCGTCCTGGTTCACTTGCTGAAAGGTGAAGCGGTAGGTGATGTCGTCATTTGTAGTGGTTGTCTGGTTCTTGATGTGTATCTCGTACCGCACATCAGGGGAGAAGTTGTAATAGTTCGGTCCGCCTTCAGGTAGCTCAAATGGGATGTAGTTGGCGATGATCGTTATCGTGTTTGGATCATCGGGGCTGCGGAAGGCGTAGAGGTCTGTGTTGTCCGCCAGCGGGTCGCGCGAGATAAGCGGCGCCTCACGATGACTCGATGCGTAGCCATTCAGCGACGCGCCAAGCAATCCCAGTAATACGCCACATACCCGTAGTCTTCTTAATAAGGGATGTTTGCTCATGGAAAATGTTTTTATTTTTTAAACAATACAACCATATACGCCTTAACATCTCTTTAGGTTTTCGGATCTTAAAAAATAAATCGCTAGGATGCTGTAAACCATTACTTATCAGTACTTGACAATAAAAAATCGGGCGGCAATATTGCCGCCCGATATAGTGATGCTCCAATGCGTTGGGCTCGGAAACAGTTGTTTCAAACTATTAACCTGTCAACTTCTCAACCTAACCTACTGCCATCCGTCACCATCCAGCAGGTTGCCGAGGCCGCCTAATATGCTGCCTTCCTCTTTACGTTGCACTGTTGCATACCGCAATATGCGTCCGGCAAGTCGGCTCACGGGCAATGTCTGTATCCACACTTTACCTGGTCCCTGCAATGTCGCAAAGAATACGCCTTCACCACCGAATAAAGTGTTTTTGATGCCGCCCACAAATTGTATGTCATAATTGATGGACGATGTAAAGCCCACTATGCAGCCTGTGTCTATCTTCACAAGTTCACCTGTTTGCAGCTCACGTTCCAGCACATGGCCGCCTGCATGCATGAAGGCCATACCGTCGCCCTCAAGCTTTTCCATGATGAAACCTTCACCGCCAAAAAGTCCCGTGCCAAGTTTCTTCTGAAACTCTATCCCTACTGAAACACCCTTCGCCGCACACAGGAAAGCATCCTTTTGACAGATTACGCGCCCGCCCAGTTGTTGCAGGTCCAGTGCAATGATCTTACCAGGGTAGGGGGAAGCAAACGAGACGCGCTTCTTTCCCTGGCCGATGTTCGTATACGCTGTCATAAACAAACCTTCACCCACCAGCAATCGCTTGCCTGCCGAAAAGAGCTTATTCATAAGCCCGCCCTTTTGCTGGCTGCCATCGCCAAAGATGGTCTCCATTTGTATGCCGTCGTCCATCATCATAAAGCTGCCCGGCTCGGCTACTGCCGTCTCCTGCGGGTCCAGCTCCACCTCTACATACTGCATTTCCTCGCCTATGATCTTGTAATCTATTTCGTGGTTGTTGCGCATTATGGTTGTTTTACTTCAAATCTACTACATAAATTAAATCACTGTCTCGCACAGCTTACATTCCCTCTGCGGTACGATATTTTAGCCTTTACCTGAAAGTTGATATGAACACGGCAAACGAAAATAGCAAAGAAGAAAAAGAGGTGCCCCACGGCAGCGATCATGGCGACCAGGGGAAGGCCACATTCAAACCCGGCTCTACTACACAAGGTGGCTCCGACTTTGGTCAGGGCTCATCCAATCTCGGCCCCGAGTCGTACGAGCAAGGTAGTGAGAAAAATGAGGGCAGCAATTACAACAACGAACGCAAGCCCGTCCCGGACAACAACAATACACAAGATATCGAAAACGGGCTTTCGGGAGATAATACGGAGAGCGGTCCCAATACTGCCGACCCTAACGTAAGCGAATAATTACGCAATTTTAAATTATTGTGTTGTTGTCTTTATTCCGGGAATTATCATTAATCTTGCAGTGTGATTAAATCGTGTAAACATATGCATTGTTGTAAGTATCCTGCGCAGCAGCGAAGGGAGCGACCATTGCATATTTGAAAATATCAAAATAGCATACGGCCCTTCGGTAACCCCGGAGGGTTTTTTTATTTCACCAGGTAAAGACAACACAATGAAGCTGATCAACAAAAAGATCTGCATGGGTAAAGACATAGGAGTGCACGGCAACGTGTTCGGCGGCATACTAATGTCCTGGATCGATGAGGCCGCTGCCGCCTTCGCTACCGAATATTGCTGCACGCCAAATATGGTAACATTGAAAGTGGGGGAATTGCTGTTCAAACGCCCCCTCAAAGTGGGGAACCATATACGTCTCTACGGCGATGTGGCACATCTCGGCAAAACCTCTATTATCCTGAATATTGAGGCGAGGAAATACAATGTATATAGCGGTGAGGAAACAGTGGTTTGCGTCACATCTATCACCTTTGTGCGTATTGATGAAGACGGCTACCCGACACCAATAGGGGAAACAGTGCGCAATAAATACCACGCGGGACTTGAAACACCCGTATTTAACTGATAGGTTATAGTTTGTTTTAATTGGTTATGGCATAATTTTTTTGAATGTGTTCAATAATCATTTATTAATATTGTACCAATATTAACATTCCTTAACTTTCGCGAAATGTTTTGTTAACATAGCGCGGATACTTTCGTTCACAAATTCACTAGGATGAAAAAAAGCTACTCCTTAAAGTTTTTCACGGTACTATTAATGCTTGCATTAACTAATACCAATTCGTTCGCCACCTTTACTAATCCTGCAGGCTTTGATCTGTCCACAGGCAATTATAGCTTCAATAACTGGCCTTCAAACAGCACCGCAGGCACTTACCCGCCAAACATGATGTTTCACTGGGTTAACGTAGGTGATGCGACAATGGCTAACTATACTGGCGACTCGTATGCGGACTATGCTTGCGCATACAGCAACCCCCCAATTACCAGCGGGCCAAGAATATTTGGTTATGGCACCAGCGGGTTTAGCTTTTTAAATACGGGCAGCGCGCAGAGCAATGCCTGTGCCACCGGGCAAGGCGGCTTTTGCGGCGATGCCGAGTTAGCATTGATAACCACTGGCAGGTCTGCCATTCAGGTGTCATGGCAGTCGAATACTGTTACCGTTAACCCCCGCGTTTATGGCCTTCGCCTGCAATACAGGGTAGGTGCTGCAGGCAACTATACGGATGTTCCCGGCCCTATAGAATATATCTCCGGCAACGGCGTTCAGAACATAGGCCCGGTTACTCTGCCGGCTGCCTGCGAAAATAAACCGCTCGTCGACCTTCGCTGGGTATATTATTATATAAGCGGCAGTGGTGCGCGTTCTGAGATCAGCATGACAAATATCTCGGTTACCAGCTCACCTGGATATTTTACCATTGCAAACCCCGTTAACCTCACTGCACTCAATACGAATCAACCCCTTCCGTCTCCGGCAGGTACTTTCCAGTTGAGCGGTACCGACTTAAGCGCAGCAAACACAACAGTTCAGTTCTCACCTGCAACCACGAATTTTGAGTTATCTACGGACAACACCAACTTTTTTTCATCTCTCACATTACCGAACTCAAATGGTGGCCTAACAGGTCAGCCCGTTACTATTTACGTACGCCAGAGCGCCACTGCGCCCTTAGGTACCAATAGTGCTACAGTTCAGGTATCGGCTACAGGCGCTACCAGCAGCACTGTTGGCGTAAGTGGTACGGTAGGTCCGCCGGTTCCTGTCATCACTCCATCAACTACTTCACTCACAGGCTTTTCAGCCATCGTAGGCAACCCTTCTGCCTCACAGAACTTTTATGTAAACGGTAATAACCTCGTCGCTAACGTTACTGCTACTGCACCCTCGGGCTACGAGATATCTTTGAATAACATTACCTGGTTCTCATCTTTGACTTTGACCCAAAGTGGTGGTACGCTCGTCGGTCAGCCGGTATACATTTATGCACGCATAACGGCTGCCGCACCATTAGGCCCCACAAACGGTACCTTGACGCTTACCTCTACCAATGCAACAACTCAGAATATTTCTCTTACCGGCAACGTAATTGTTCCCCCACCGGTAATTACTACTACCGCACTTAATCCCGGCGGACCTTTCTCAGCTGTTTTTGGTAATGCCTCTTCAGCGCAGACATTCACGGTAAGTGGCGCCAATCTCGTTGCAGATGTGACGATCACTCCGCCAACAGGCTATGAGCTGTCTTTGAACAACATTTCTTATACACCTACGCTTACTATCACCCAGTCTGGCGGCACATTGCCCGGCCAGCCTATAACTGTTTACGCGCGCCTTGCAGCAACAGCAGCTTTGGGTGCCCATAACGGTAACATTGCACTGACGTCAACTAACGCAACAACACAAAATATCGCTGTAACCGGCACTGTGGTAATACCGACCGTTACAACTACGGGCACCATCAACCTGTTCAGCAGCATGTCAGGCTACCCCTCGGCTCCGCAGACATTAATACTTAATGGCAGCAACCTCCAGGGCGACGTGACTGTCACAGCTCCCGCCGGTTTTGAAATATCTACAGATAACATCACTTACAATAACTCCATACTGCTCCTGCAGGTAGGCGGCAGCTTGGTCGGCCAACCGATTACGCTGTATACGCGTATTAAGGCAAGTGCAGCAGGGTGGGTGAGTGGTAATCTCGTTTTCACATCGGCACTGATGCCGACTATGAATATACTGGTACGGGGTAATGCTAACCTGCCATTTACAAACGGTGATATAGCCGTTACCCGCGTGGGTGATAGCCTCAGTACACTGGTAAATACAGGTAATGTTGTGTTCATCGATGAGTTTACACCCGCTGGCGTAAAAGTGCAGAGCATCATTCTGCCTTCCGCCGCAGCTTATCCTGCCAATAACCTGGTGCTAAGCGGTGTTGCTACCAGCGAGGGTCACCTCTCACGCTCGCTCAATAGTCAATACCTTATTGTAGCCGGCTACGATACAACAGCAACGAATACAATGGCTACTTCGCTCTCTAACACTAGTGCAGCAACACTGAATCGCTCAGCTGCTCTTATCAGGTACGATGGCGCTGTCAATGTAGCTACCGCGCTGTCCGACGCTACCGGTAATGCACGCGGCGCTTATACCACTGATGGTAATAACCTTTGGATAGGGTGCAGCAGCTCAGGTATCCGTTACTGCACTGTTGGCTCCGGTACTTCGACACAGATCACTACCACTCCGACAAATATCCGTGATATCGGCTTTGCCGAATACGATGGCGGCGGTATTGGACAGTTGTTTATGTCGTCCTCGTCGGGTGCTACCAGGCTGGCACAGGTAGGCACAGGCCTGCCGACGACCGGACCGCAGACTGTTACGAACATCAATGGACCTATCCTCACAAGTCCTTACCAGTTCTTCTATGCCGACCTGGATCCTGCTACTCCCGGCGCCGACGTGCTTTGGGTAGCTGACGACGGCATCGGCCTTGTGCGCTTCTCATTAGTCGGCACTACATGGCAGCAGGACGGTGTTATTGGCGCACCTTCCGATGTTTACCGCGGTGTTACAGGTACCGTTAATAGCGCTACCGGCATCATGACTATCTATGCAGTGCGTCGTTTCGACGGTACAGCTACGGGCAACGGTGGCGACGTGGTTTCATTTACCGACAATATGGGCCATGCTCCTGCTACCTTTACGGCTCCTACGCTAAATACGGTTGTAGCTGCAGGCACAAACAATAAGATATCATACAGGGGCATTGCACTCGTTCCTTATAACCCCACTTGTGTCGGCGGTGTTGTTAACTGGACGGGTAACGCCAGTGCCAATACAAAGCTTGCCGCCAACTGGTGCAGCCTTACCACGCCCACTACCTCTAACGATGTAGTGTACGATGCTACCGGTACTACCAACCAGCCTCGCGTTGACAGTGCAGGCAATGATGCTCACAACCTGAGTGTGAAACCCGGCGTAGTGCTCAACTTCGCCAGCGGTAGTTCATACAACCTCACAGGTAGTATTTCAAACGGCGGCACTTTCAACAGTGCACTTGGTACCCTGAGTTTCACAGGTGCCTCGGCCCAGGGAACACCCGCTCTGCATGTTGCCAGGCTCATCACCAACTGCTCATCAGTTAACCCGGCAGGCAATGTGCAGGTTGATACCATGATGACAATGACAGCAGGCGATATCCAGTTGGGCGCTGATACGCTTACACTCGGCACCTCCACATCGTTGCTGGGTACGTTAAGTCACACTTCAGGCCGAATATACGGCTACATGAAGCGCTGGTTCAACGGCACCAATGGCAGCGACTCTACAGGCCTGTTCCCATTTGGTTTTGGTGGCAACGACCGCTTTATTACCGTAGGCTATACCACAGCTCCTTCTACGCCGGGTTCGCTCATCGGCCACTACTGGTCGAACGATCTCAGGCCTTACCTGACGATCAACAATAACGTTCCGCTGTGGATCAATAACGTAGCACCCTGCACAGGTATGATAGGTGTTTCGCACATCGATACCAATATGTGGAAGCTGGTACCTGCTGACGGCTTCGCTAACCAGCATAATCCTGCAACAGATGGTCTTTACGATGTTACTCTTGCAGCCGAAAACCTGAACAACTACACCGTAGTCTGCGACATCACAGCGCTGAAGAGCGACAACGATACCAACTTCTTCGAAGACGGCGCGCACGTAGCCTCTACACTGGTAGGTTCCACCGTTATTGCTAAGCGCACGGGAGCCAGCGGCTGGAGCGATTGGACCTTCGGTGGCAACAACAACAACCCGCTGCTGATTAAGTTGCTCAACTTCGATGGCCGCAAGCTCAACAACATACAGTCGCAACTGCAATGGCGTGCAAACGCTGACGGCGGCGAAACATTTGTGCTGGAGCGCAGCACCAACGGTAAAGAGTTCTCCTTGATCAACACACAGGTAGCTAAGGCCGGTACCAACAACTACAGCTATGTGGACAACAGCCCGGCGATAGGTGGCAACTACTACCGCCTCGCGATCAAAGACGCAAATGGCCAGACAGTGTACAGCAATGTTGTGACCATCACCATGAACGGCAACGGCCTGCAACTGGTGAGCATCGCGCCTAATGTTGTAACAGGGAATGCTACCGTGCACATCACCAACGACAATGCCGAAACAGCAACTATGCGCGTTATCGATGCGATGGGTAATACGGTAATGACACAGCCTTTGCAACTCAATGCAGGCAGCACATTCTTCACGCTGAATGCGGCTGGTCTGCGCACAGGTACCTACATGTTGCAGATCATAGCCAACGGCGCTATGGTGCAGCAGCGCTTCATCAAACAGTAAAGACGTTTTCTTCATAAGGCCAGGGGCCTCCCGTTTACGGGGGGCTTCTTTTTTTTATAGGTGTAGCAACAAAGTGTCTTAGCTAATAACCCTATGGAGTTTTAATCAGGGTTGCAGAAAAGCATGGCACTGACAACCTGTAAAGGTTGAACATCTTTGGATAATACCTGGAAGAATGAGATTTAATCGTCCAGCTTCAGCACCGCCAGGAATGCCTCCTGCGGCACATCCACGCTGCCTATCTGGCGCATGCGCTTTTTACCTTCCTTCTGCTTTTCCAGCAGCTTGCGCTTACGCGATATGTCGCCACCGTAACACTTAGCCGTTACGTCCTTCCTCATGGCCGATATTGTTTCGCGGGCCATGATCTTGGCGCCTATAGCTGCCTGTATGGCTATCATGAATTGCTGGCGCGGCAGCAGCTCCTTAAGCTTCGAGCATAGTTTGCGGCCAAAGTCCTGCGCGCGGCTGCGGTGTATCAGTGCGCTCAATGCGTCCACCTTATCACCGTTCAGCAATATGTCCATCTTGGCTATGTCGCTTTCGCGGTAGTCGAGCGGGTGGTAGTCGAAAGAAGCATAGCCCCTTGTAGATGATTTCAGCTTGTCGTAGAAGTCGAATACGATCTCCGTCAGCGGCATTTCGAATATCAGCTCCACGCGCGTTGGCGTCAGGTAGTGCTGGTTAATGAGCAGGCCGCGCTTGCCCAGGCACAGGCTCATGATATTGCCTATATAGTCGGGCAGGGTGATGATCTGCGCACGTATGAATGGTTCTTCTATCCTGTCCAGCCTGCTGGGGTCGGGCATTTCGCTGGGGTTGTTTACTATTACCGCTTTATCTTTTTCACGTGTCAGGTAGGCTTTAAAGCTCACGTTGGGCACCGTGGTGATCACGGTCTGGTTGAACTCACGTTCCAGCCTTTCCTGTATGATCTCCATATGCAGCATGCCAAGGAATCCGCAACGGAAACCGAAGCCCAGCGCCTGCGATGTCTCCGGCTCGAATGTAAGTGACGCGTCGTTGAGCTGCAGCTTTTCCATGCACTCACGCAGTTCCTCAAAGTCGTCGGTCTCTACGGGGAAGATGCCTGCAAATACCATCGGCTTCACTTCCTCAAAGCCCTTCACTACTTCCTGTGTCGGGTTGACAACGGTAGTGATGGTATCACCCACCTTCACCTCTTTGGCATTCTTGATGCCGGTGATGATATAGCCTACGTCGCCTGCGCTCACGCTCTTCTTCGGTGCGAGGCCCAGTTTCAGCACGCCCACTTCGTCGGCATAGTACTCGTTATCAGTATGGTAGAATTTTACTTTGTCGCCCTTGTTGATGGTGCCGTTCACCACGCGGTAGTAAGCAATGATGCCGCGGAACGAGTTGAACACGCTGTCGAATATCAGCGCCTGCAGCGGGGCAGTGGGGTCGCCCTTCGGCGCTGGTATGCGCTCTATGATGGCGGCCATGATCTCTTCTATGCCAATACCGCTCTTGCCGCTTGCAAGGATTATCTCTTCCGGCTTGCAGCCAATCAGGTCCACTATCTGGTCGGTCACCTCGGGTATCATGGCGCCCTCCATGTCTATCTTGTTGATCACGGGTATGATCTCCAGGTCGTTCTCCAGCGCCAGGTACAGGTTGCTGATCGTCTGTGCCTGTATGCCCTGGCTGGCATCCACCAGCAGCAGTGCGCCCTCGCAGGCGGCCAGTGCGCGGCTCACCTCGTAGCTGAAGTCCACGTGGCCGGGAGTGTCTATCAGGTTCAGTACATATTTCTCGCCCTTATGCTCATAGTCCATCTGTATGGCGTGGCTCTTGATGGTAATACCCTTCTCGCGCTCCAGGTCCATATCATCCAGCACCTGCGCCTGCATATCGCGTTCGCTGATGGTCTTGGTATGTTCCAGTAAACGGTCGGCCAGGGTACTTTTACCATGGTCGATATGAGCTATAATGCAGAAATTCCTAATATTTTTCATCCCAATGCCTCAAAAGAGTGGGCAAAGGTACGTTTTTAATAGGGGAATTATAAGACAATTAATTGTTTTTGAATATAGTGACAGACTATTGATAACTAATGAATTGGCGTATATTAATTTGTATCTTGCTGTTTTACTAGGATGTTAATTAAATGAAAGCAGTAAAACTGTACGACTATTACTCTTTTGGATTTAACTATCAGTTACTGTTATATGGCAGTGCCAGCAAAACTGTTGAAGAGTTTGTAAATGATTTTCGTGTTTATTTCGATTTCATTAAAGAACATAATTTGAAGGTTACGATTTCGAGCCTAAAACTTCAACATATTAATGAAGATTTGGAGATACTGGGGAAACTTAACAAAGGAAAAAAGAAAAAAGAGAAAATTCCTACGGAGCTTCATACGAAAATAATTAATAAGATTACAAAGGCAGATTCAACACTTGATGCTGAATTGAATACAGAGATATCCTTTTTGCTGGATAAAAAAAGGTTTTCTAATGAGATACTAATAGACGATATAGAAAGTGTGTTTTCAAAATTTGTTTTTTCTGAACTTCCGGAGATTGCGAAGTACGATTTCAAAGAGTGTGGAAAGTGTTTAGCGTTTGATAGATTTACTGCTGCCGGATTTCATGCTTTGCGTGGAACAGAAGATACCTTGAAATTTTTTTATTCAAAGTTGTTAAATACTGCGGCGACTGAAATCCAAACTTGGGGGAGTTTTTATTCAGAGATATTCAAACAAAACAAAGCTGGTATTATTAATCCATTAGTAAGCGAGGAATTATTGGTCAATTTAGACAATTTGAGAAAATACTATCGCAATAAGACCCAACATCCTCAGCTAATTTACTCACTAGATGAAGTTCAGGATTTATTTTTCCTTTGCATAAAAACTGTCAATCAAATGATGAATGATTTGGAAGAAAGGAAGCTGATATCCTATTTGCCATTTTGATTGCAAACTGCCTAATCCTTTGGAGTATTTCCGGGCTTGCTATAGTTTAAGTGTTATGGATCAACTTTTTTCGCCTTATCCACATACGGTGTTCCGTTATCGCCCAGATACACCTTTGTCTTTGAAGGAAATCCAATATGGGGAGATATTCTTCTCAGCAAGGGATGAATTGAACGATCCATACGATACAAAAAGTCCGGCTTTGTTTTTGAATGATCCCAAAATCTGCGAAAGGTTGATTGAGTACGTGATGGAACCCTATATTGCTTTCTCAGAGTTAGAGGGGAATTTAAATGTAGGCCTTATGACCGAGGTCTTATGTAGAAAGCAATTGCTTCTGGATGAGTTGATTGAAGTAATAAATTCCCGCCAATTCTTTGATGCGACGACAACATCGTTTTTAAAAATGGGCCTAGTGAATGTCGTTCAGCATTTTATAGAAAGATTCAAGTACTTATTATACACAGGTGCTGGTATTTGTTATATAGCATCTTTTTCTAAAAACTGTGTCAACCCTGTTGTCTGGTCTCACTATGCTAATCATCACAAGGGATTTTGTTTGTGCTTCTCAATTCACGACCAAACATTTTGTAAAGACGAACATATTGCCAAAACAGGTTTACACAAGAAAGAGCATCGATTTGAAGAAGTTAATTACAAGGACAGAAATGTGACTACAAATGGCTATTATCATTTTCCTCCGGTCGTTCTAGGTGATAATGTTTCTAAAGAACAGACAGAAGAATACTGGGACTTAAGACGTCAATCATACTTAACAAAGTATACAAGCTGGGGGTATGAGCAGGAAGTGCGCTTGGTTTTTGATGACTGGTTGGATATTCGCTCGTCTCAGGCTGGTTTTTTGAAACTGCCGGTTGGAGAAAGGATATTTTACTATGACCAGCGACAATTGACTGGCATCATCTTTGGCGCAAAAATGAAACACGATTATAGAAATGAAATCAGAAATGTTGTAATCAATATGAGAGAACGATTGATACTAAATAGTGGTAAACATCTCCCGGTATTTGTTTTCTATCAAGCCAGGGAAAGCTCTGATAGCTTTTTAATGAATATAGAAGGCGTAGACGGACTAGATGTTGGAAATCGCGTTTTTCAAATATCGGATTTGGAAAGCCAGCGAAGGAAAGAAGCTGAATTAAATGAGCGTAATAGTTAACTCCAACTGGTTTAAGGTACTGTCCCCGCTCCCGCAAGTCCGTGACTTGTGATAATAAATAATGGCAGTTTGCAACTGCCAACGCCACACTTTTAAAAATAAACAGTAAAAAAAATATCTTTTTTCCCTTCCCCTGCAAATCAACTGTTTATCTAAATCTCGTGTGTATCATACCCCCGCTACCGCAAGTCTGTGACTTGTGGTTATAGATGGCAGTTTACAACTGCCGGCTGCTTCGTGCTGCTAAGTCTTGTGCCTCACGCACATTGTTAAACTCAAAAAAATCCCTCAAAAAGCTTTCGCTACATCATTTAATACCACGCATCCCACAAACCCAACGAGATCAATCGCTTTTGAATTTTGACTTTTGAATTCTAATACAAAATAAAAGTATGGTACCCCAAAATAAAAGGTATCATACCACCATTTAAAGGGTATCATAAAAATCCAATTTCCCAATCCCAAATCTCCAAACGAGCTTTGCGCCAAAAACAAAAATTGAACATGTGGCTTTTCTAAAACGAATTACAAAACCGGCCTTTGAAAGAAAAGCGTTAAGAAAATGAGAGCGTAGGGCGGTTAAAAAAGAGCTCCGTCTACTGAAGCTTAAAGCAATCCGGACGCATAAAAGTCCTGCTGAAACTTGGGCGTGTTTGAAGCTGGAACTCATAGCTCTTTTCAGCCCGTAGCGAGCATTTTTAGCTTTTCTTTCAACAGCCTTGAACTTAGCGTAGCGGTCTCATGAGCGCTATTGAAAAATCATTGAGACTGCGAATAACTTTCTTTGGTTACTTTCTTTGTATCAAGACAAAGAAAGTAACGGAGGAACAGAGGACTGAAGCCTGGGATTTAATTATAAACCAAATCAAAATCACTATGAGACCTCCAAAAGAACAACAGCAAGAGCAAGCAAGAGAGCTCTTCTTCCAGTCCGACCTCACCAGGTCCCAGATCGCCGAGCAAGTCGGCGTCAGCGAAAAAACCATTTACCTATGGACCAAAGAAGGCGACTGGCGAAAACTAAAGTCCGCCAGCCGCCTCATGCCCTCCATGATCGTCGAGCACTTCTATTCACAGATACAGGAACTCAACGACAACATCCGCAGCCGCGAACCCGGCCACAGGTTCCCCACCGTTCAGGAAGCAGAGGTCTTCCGAAAGCTCGTCCTCACCGCCGAGCGGCTGAAGAAAAAGCAAACACGAGGCGAATACTCAGAGATGTTCCAGAAGTTCATGCAGTGGCTCCTCCCGCAAAACGAAGAGCACCTGAAACTCTTTACCAACTATGCCAACTCCTTCCTCACGCAATCCGCCATCCACGGCTTCCACCCCTACGACATAGAATACGGAACAGAAGAGCAAATTCCCCCCTTGAGGGGGGACAGCTCGGAATCGACGAATGTTGATTCTGAGCAGGGGGATGTCGGGCTGAGTCCTGCAACCGGGCACGATCACTGCACCTTACAAAACGAAGTCACCCCTTCTCCACTTGTGGAGAAGGGGCCGGGGGATGAGGCCAAACAGGAAATAACAGGAAATAACTCCGATCAATCATACGACCTCACAGTCAACGTTTTAAGCAATGGAACAGCCACTGAACAGGAAAAAACTCCCCAACAGGAAATGGGAAACAACCAGGAGTTTCCCCTCTTGGGAGGGGACAGTTCTGAAGAGGCGAATGCCGGTTCAGAACAGGGGTGTGTTAAGTTGAGGAAAGCACCGCGGCCGGATCAAGGAACAGAAGTCGGCTACCTCGGCCAAAAACAAGACATCGACCCGAACGGAATTAAAACAATAGAATACAAACCCGACGACACCATCCAAAAGTTCTCCATCGGCGACGCCATCTATTACATAAAAAAGAAAGAATGAGACCGTCTAATTCCCCGACTTCAACTGCTTCTGCAGGTCTGGCTCTATCATCTCGATAGCCTGGTACTTACCCATGATCTTGCCATCGGGGCCAATGAGCAGCGACTGCGGAATGAACTCAACACCATAAGTAGATGCGGCCGAAGAGCGCCAACCCCCAAGGTCGCTGATATGGTAGGGCCATACAAGACCATCCTGCTGAATAGCCTTGATCCATGCGCCCTTATCCTGGTCCAGCGACACGCTCACGATAATAAAACCTTTTTTGGTGTTCTTGAATTTCTTGTCGCTGTAGCGTTTGTAGAGTTCCACCACTTTAGGGCTTGCCAGGCGGCAGGGGTGGCACCATGAGGCCCAGAAGTCGAGCAGCACGATCTTGCCTTTGATGAGGGTGCTCAGCTTCACGTCTTTGCCGGCCGTGTCCTTTAGCGTAATGTCAGGGACCACCTGGCCAACTTTCATTTTGGTGTTCTCATATTGTGCGCTGGCAGTGAATACGGCGCAGGCGAGTATCAGCGTAGCAAGTATTTGTTTCATTATTGTGTAAGTGTAGAAAGGAGTAAAGTTAAGGGGATAATATGCAAATAAACAAATGGCAGCTAAATAGTTATAGTAAGCCCGTCGTAAGCAAGGTGCATACCCTCGGGCAGGCTTGCCTCTACTTCGGCATGCAGGCCCAGCTGGTGGCTGATGTGCGTGAAGTAGGTATTCTTAGCGCCCACTTCTTTGGCGATCTCTATGGCCTCGGCAAGGGTGTAGTGGCTTATATGCTCGCTATGGCGCAGGGCATTGATGACGAAGGCTTTGCTGCCGCGGATCTTGTCGAGTTCGGCAGGGGCAATGTAGTTGGCATCGGTGATATAAGTGAAGTCGCCGATGCGGAAGCCGAAGACCTCCATCTTATAGTGCAGGGTGCGTATCGGTATGATCTCGAGGCCATTGATAGAGAAGGGACTGCCGTCGATGGTGTGGAGATCCACCTGCGGAATGCCGGGGTAGGGGTCTTCCTCGAAGATATAGGCGAATTCGCGACGCAGCGTCTGTTGCGTGGGTACAGATGCATAGACCTGCATAGCCTGCTTTTGCAGGTAGTTGTAGGCCCGCACATCGTCGAGCCCGGCAGTATGGTCTTTATGCCCGTGGGTGAAGACCACGGCATCGAGATGGCGCACTCCTGCGCGCAGCATCTGGTAGCGGAAGTCGGGCCCGGTGTCGATAACAATGCTGGCCTCCGGCGTATGCACATACACCGAAGAGCGCAGGCGGTTATCGCGCGGGTCGGTGGAGGTGCATACCGGGCAGGTGCAACCTATGAAAGGTACGCCTTGCGAGGTGCCGGTGCCAAGGAATGTGACTTTCACCGGGTTAGATATCCATTTCGGTTTGTGAGCTGGTACCGGTATCGGCAGTGGGCTTTTCGAGGAGTTGCTTATACCATTTCTGCATATCGGTGCTCAGCTCCTCCTCGTTCACATTGATGGTGGGCAGGATCTCGATAAGCGCATTGATGCGCCCCTCTATCCCCAGGAATTTATTGATAACGGCAACGCGCTTATCCTCCAGCACGCAGTACCCTGAGTTGAAGGTTCCCTTCTCATAACGGATGATGTAGCGGGCCTCCTCGTAGAGTTGTTCCAGTTTCTTAAGCGTGTTTGGCGTATATTTGAAGCTCATTTGCAACAGACGATTTCGATGGCTAAAATTAGAAAAATAAGCGCACTTATCCTCTTTACGGTTGTTTTAGGAGCCATCGGAAGGCGCGCAGGGGCGCAGGAAAGCTGGTATGTGCACGAGGACCGCACCTTTTACGCGGGCTTTTTGGCCGGGGCTAATTTTACGCAGGTGGATGGTGATGACTTTAAAGGTTATCATAAAGTGGGGGTGAACGTGGGCGGCATAGTATATGCCCGCCTGGATGAGGAGCACCTGGCAGCAAGTATGGAGATACTATTCTCGCAGAAGGGTGCAAGGGGCACGATACCCACCACACTTACTCCTAATATCAACGGCTCAAGTATCAGGCAGCAGGCGATAATGAATAACTACCACCTGAATCTGAATTATGCAGAAGTACCCGTGATGCTGAACTACTTTGACAAGCGTAAAAGCCATTTCGGTGCCGGGCTCTCTTATTCGCAACTGGTGCAGAGCACAGAGAAGTTCACTACAGATGTGGTGCTGAACCCGGCCTACGACCAGTATAAATACCCGATGAAGAAGTATGACCTGAACCTGCTGTTATCGGGCAGCCTGCACCTGTGGCAGGGCCTGTTCATGAACCTGCGCTTTCAATATTCGCTGCTCACTATCCGCAAAGATGTCGACGCCAACCTGGGCCGCCCCAACCAGCAATACAACAATATGTTTACGCTGCGGCTGATGTATTTGTTTATATAGAAGCCCTCCCGGCCTTCCTAAAAGGAGATTATTTGGTCTCAAGTATCTTTTGTGCTGTTTCTTTTCCGCTGGCTAATGCTGCCTCTACGAGACCCATATCGCCTATATGGAATGACTCACCTGCAAAGTAGATCGTATCACCGATGGGGGCGCTGAGCAGTTCGCGGGCTTGTTTGGATTCAACTGTGTCGTAGCCATAGGAGCCAAGGATATAGGGCTGTGCTGTCCAGTTGGCAATGTGAGATGCGACCAGACGCTCCTGTATAAAAGATGGCGCCAGCTGAAAGATATTTGCCAGCGCGGCGATGGCGATGTGCAGTATCTCCTCGTCGGTTTTATCTTTCATGGCTGCGGCTTTGGGGCCACCGAGCCAGCCTGTGAGCAAACCATTTTCAACAGGATGCTGAGTCCACCATGTGGGGATGGCCTCACGGGAGAAAAAGAAAGATGCATTTTCAAGGCTTCTGCCCGCCAGTTGTTCTACCTGTTCGCTGCGCCATATGGGCTCGCTGAAGGCCAGTAGTATTTTAAGCACAGCACCCATACCCAGCTTTTGCATAGCGGCGCGCTGCTCTATTATTTCAGGGCTAAACGAGATGAAGTCGGGATGGCTGCTATCAAGCTGCAATATCGAAACAGGTACCACGACGATCAATTTAGAAGCAGTGTATCTCTTGCCGTTGGCGGTAGCCGTAACCTGGCCGGCGTGCCACTCAATGGAGATAACAGGTGTGCCGGTAAGTATAGTGCTGCCGCGCTGCTCTATTTGCGCAGCGAGATAATCAGTCAGCGCGCTGTAACCCTTATCGATGCGGTATTGGGCCTCGAAATCCTCCTCCTGCCATTCGTCGCGCAGGGCAAAAGCACTGGCGCGGCTAATGTCGGCAGTATCGAAACCCTCTGCAAATGCTATGACGGATTCCCTCATAGTGTGGTATTGCGGTCCGTTGAAATTGGCATCGAGGAAGTCGCCGATGCTCATGTCCTGCTCCAGCTCGTTTAGTTTTTGCATCAGCGTGTCCCAATGCTCGATGAACTGGTCCTCCTGCGTAAGCTTGCCATTCTCTGCCTGCCACATTTCGCCGCCGGTTTTGTGATAGGTTATGCCGGCCTCTTTTAGCAGGCCAAGTGTATGCGGAAGCTTGCCATGCACAAACTCTGCACCCAACTCTGCATATGTATCGCCCGCAAAACCAGTGATAGTATGTATGCGGCCGCCGGTGAGCGTGCGGGCCTCGAGCACGAGTACTTTTTTGCCTGCTTTGCTTAGCTCATATGCGGCTCTTAATCCTGCTGCGCCGGCGCCAATTACCAAAATATCGGGCTGATCCATTTCTATTATTTGATTGCGATCAAAAGTAAATAAATGTACCAAGCCCAATGGAAATACTCCCCAACATTTGTGGCATACTCCTCAACTTTCATTGAAACTCCCCAACAATGCGCCTATTCTCCTCAATTATTTGCAAGGCCATTTTACGTTTATAATCTTTGTGGTGTGCTAATGATACAGCACACAAAAAACAGAAAAGTCAGGCGCCTTAAACAAGTGCTGAAACATAAAAAGACTGAAGTTTTTTAAGGTGGTAAAGATGGAGTATAGGGGTATTCTCCAATAGTGTAAGTAAGAGGTACAGGTATGGCCATTTTGTTTTCACAAAATGGCCTTTTTCTTTCCGGCAATTCAGCTATTTCGACTATATTAATGCTCAGAAAATGAAGAAGAAAGGCCTAATAGCTGCTATACATGTGTTTGCATGGCTGGCGTTCCTGTCGCTGCCAACGGCATTTAAGCCCCACATGCCCGGGATGCCGCAGGAGAGCGTGCTGCAGGATATGATGCACCCGCACAGGTGGGCGAATGCACTGTTCCTCATCCTGTTCTTCTATTATAACTACTATATCATCATCCTCAAGTACTACTTCAGGAAAGACTATGTGTTCTTCGCAGCTACGCTGGCGCTGTGCTGCGGTATTTTCATAGGAATTAACTACCTCACAGCAGCCTACTCGCCCTATAACAGCGGGCACGGTGGTTTCGGGGTGTTTGGGCCGGGGTATAATGTGTACATGTTCATCATTACGTTCATCTTTTCGTTTGCGCTGAGCTTTTATAACCAGTGGCGCATAACGAGCGAAGAGAAGCTGAACACGGAGATATCTTTCCTCAAAGCACAGATCAACCCGCACTTTTTGTTCAATACGCTGAATAGTATCTATTCGCTGGCGCTGACGAAATCGGACTATACGCCGGAGGCAATCGTAAAGTTGTCCGGGATGATGCGCTATACGATCAGTGAGGCGCACCAGGATAAAGTGTCGCTAACTAAAGAGCTGACCTATATTACTAACTACGTGGAGCTCCAAAGGCTGCGTATGACGCAGCGGGTACGCATCAGCTACGAGGTGAAAATAGGCACGCAGGCCGACCTGGAGATAGCGCCGTTCATCCTGATTCCGTTCATCGAAAATGCGTTCAAGTATGGTGTGAGCACGGAGGAATATTCTGACATCATAATAGCTATAGACGTGACGGAAGACGACTTGCTGATGCAGGTATCTAACAGTAAAGTGTTTGTGAAGCCGGATAAGGATATGGGCGTGGGCCTGGGTATCACCAATACCAGGCACCGGCTGAAGCTGCTATACCCGCACAGCCACGCCATAACTGTAACGGACGACCCTAAAAATTTCAGTGTTTCTTTGTATCTTAATCTTCAATGATAACTGCAGTAGCAATAGATGATGAGCCACTGGCGCTCGATGTGATCAAGGCATTTTGTGAGCGTGCCTCGGTGGTGACGCTCGTACGCACGTTTACCGACACTAAGGAGGCGCTTAAATATTTGCAAAGGAATCCCGTGGACCTGCTGTTCCTGGACATCAGGATGCCGGCCATGAGCGGAATAGAATTTTACAAGCAGTTGCCCACGGATACTATGGCCATCTTCACGACGGCATATAGTGAGTATGCGGTGGAGGGCTTTAACCTGAATGCGATAGACTACCTGCTAAAGCCATTCGAATACGAGCGGTTTAAGAAGGCTGTTGATAAGGCCAACGAATACCATGCAGCGCTGAATGTGAGGGATAGCGTGTCGCAACAATACCTGTATATACGTGCTGATTACAGCATCATGAAGATCGCGTTCACAGATATACAGTATATAGAGGGGCTTGATAACTACCTGAAGATACACTTGCTGGACCAGAAGCCAATAGTGGCGCGCATGAGTATGAAAGCAATGGCGGAGAAGCTACCTGAAAATGAATTTGTGCGCGTACACCGCTCCTACATCATACCGTTCAGCAAGGTGACGGCGGTGCGCAATAAGATCATCCACCTGGGTGACATACAGATACCTATCGGGTCGAACTACGTGGATGTGGTGTCGGACCTGTTTAACGGTTAGGTTTACTCGGTATAGGTGCGTGGCACTTTAGGATCGGTGATGATGATATAGTCGCCGTTCTTTTTATAATCGTCCCATTTGATGTTGGGGAAATTATCGTCGCTGGCAGTGGAGATGATAAGGTGCTTTATCCTCTTGTTGTAATTCTTTAGCTGGGCTGCAACGGCAAAACCTTCGTCGCTGTGAAACCGGCCATTCACCTGCAGTATCTTGTGGTCTTTATGTTTTTTGTAGTAGCTGCAAATGGAGTAGGCCATAGTAGCATCCCATAGCGACTGGGCCATAATGAGGTCGAAGCCGCCCATAGGCATGGCAGGCGCTTTGGCTTTGGCACTGTCCGATTTAGACACCGTGTGGCCAGACATCTCCATGAGCTTATTGTAGTAATCACCTTCGGCTATTTTATAGGGCAGGGGAGCGAAGTTTTTCTTTGATTCTTTGGGCAGGACCTCCAGTGCTGCCTGGCCCTTGCGGCCTGCGAGGTTACTGTAGCGGGCGGCTGCATTGGCGCAGATGACGTGGAGCTTTTTCTCCTTCGCAAATTCGACCATCGGTTTGTAATCACGGTAGTTGCTCCATACGCGGGCGTCCCTCGTAAAGTGTTTTTCGCGGATGTTATCGCTAAGGTATTCGTCCATTACGGTTTGTACATCGCGTTCAAACATCTCCATCGAGAGGGTAGTCTTATCGCCAAACTTATCGTAAAGCAGGTGAAGCATTTTGGCCTCGAGAAAGTGCGTAACGCTGTCGTTGTGTTCCTCGCCGAAGAAGAGCAGGTCGTAATTGTTCATATCTTCTACAACGGCATTGAGCGCTACTTCTTTGCCCTGCTTTACGGAGTAGATGCGGTAATTGCTTTCGGAGAGTGCCTGTGCCTGCATGAGTACGGGACAAAGTAAGCAAAGGAGGATGAGTTTTTTCATGTTCGTTAATTGTGTGTTTGCGGTGAAGGGTGGCTGAAACTAAGCAATTATTCCTGCCATAGGAAGGGGAACAGGATGAGACCGAGCACTACCACCAGCACATCGAGCGCGAGGAGGCTGAGCGCCAGTACCCACCAGCCGGGCTGGTAAACGGGTGCAATGGCCTTTAATGCCAGGTTGCTAAGGATCATAAGGACGGGCGTGACCAGGGGGAAGCCCAGTATAGCCATAAGTGCCGCATTTTGCTGCGCGCGGGCTGCAATGGCCGACAGGAAGGTGAAGACCGTGGACAGGCTGAGGCTACCAACAGAGGCAATGGCGACAAATAAGAGACCCTGCTCGAGGGGCCAGCCAAGCATTACGTTATACAGCAGTAGGCTCACAAGGCTCATGAGCAGCATCAGTACTATACTGTAGATCATCTTGGCCAGCAGGAAGGTGCCAGGCTTGATAAGGGTGAAGTAATAACGGAAACGGTGCGGATGCTCCTGCAGAAAGCTTTTTGCGACGGAATTGACGGCTACGAATAACTGGGTTAGCCAGAAGAGTGCATTCCAGACCTTAGGCTCAGGCTGGCCGCTCATCATGTAAACCACGAAGACCGTAGAGCCTACATACAGCAGCACGCCGAAAAGGGTGTGCTTTTGCCGCCACTCTATGAGCAGGTCTTTACGAACTAATGATATGAGGGGCGATTGTGCCATTGTGAGGGCGTAAAGTTAGCATACCGGCTGATAAACAGGCTGTTTGCAGTCATTTTAGAGAAATAATATTTTGAGTATTAGTTTGCAGTTTTAGCACTGTCCCCTATATTTGCACTCCCAAAGCTGCGGCAGCGGGCAAGTTCTTAACACATAAGCGGAAGTAGCTCAGTTGGTAGAGCATCACCTTGCCAAGGTGAGGGTCGCGGGTTCGAGTCTCGTCTTCCGCTCGATAGAGATTCCAAACCGATCGGTTTGGAATTTTTTATTTGCACCATACCGTGCAGGCCCTGGTGGCGAAACTGGTAGACGCGCAGGACTTAAAATCCTGTTTGCAGCAATGCAAGTGCGGGTTCAAGTCCCGCCTGGGGCACATTATCAGAGCGGAGTTAGGAGCGCGAGTGCGATCCGGGCTCCGCTCTTGTTTTTTGTCGATCATTTGATCTCTCCGATATTCTCCATGAGTTTATTTAAATTGCCGGTAAATTCAGTTGGCTATGTCATTTTTCGTAAAGTCCGGCTTGTGCGGAATTTTCAAGTCCGCCAGGTGGTTGTTGGCGTTCCTGTTTTTGATCGTTTATGGTTGTGAGACCCAGCACGTATCAGAGACTGGCAATACGCCGGCGCAGAGCAGTAGCTCTATCACGAGGGATGAAGCACCGTCGCGGGCGGGACAGCCGCAACAAGTAGGGCATTTGAATGCCGACTCGAGCCGCCGCAATAAAACGGTGAATAACGCGGTGAGGTATGACAGGTGACCGGTGTGTTTTCAGTTTAGAAGGCCCGGCAGCGTTATTGCATACCGAGGTAACGGTAATGCACTCGTATCCGTCTCCCGGTAAACTATTGCAAGCACTTCGGTAGGCTACTTTTTAATGGACCGGTGAATTTTGTAACTTTTACCTCAATAAGAAGAACGCTTAAAATTGAATGCTGTGAATTATATAACCAGGCTATTGCTGTTTTTCATTTTGAATTTTGGGGCACTGGGTATTGGAGGCTTATTCACCAACAAGGGTGTCCGTTCGCCCTGGTATGATGGCTTGCAAAAAGCCCCCTGGACACCTCCGGGCTATGTATTTGGCCTGGCATGGACCGCCATTATGATATGTTTCAGCTTTTTTATGGCAGGTATTAAAGATGCAGCCAAAGAAACAACCGCTAATACCTGGAATGCGCTCTTCACCATTCAATGGGTGCTCAATGTGGCCTGGAACCCACTATTCTTTAAATGGCATCTTACCGGTGTAGCACTTGCAGTCATCATTTTGTTGCTGCTTTGCGTAGCCTATATGGCATTTATCAGCTTTAAGGCTCCGGTGCTGTATGCACTACTGATCGCCCCGTATTTTATCTGGCTTATCATTGCCACCTCGCTGAATACATATATAGTGGTGAAGAATTAATCTTGCGCCCTAACGTGCAGGAAATAGATTGCGCCTGATGAACAACGATCTCAAAAAGCGATACAATATCTTAGGGGTGGAAAGAACGGACAGACATGCGCCATTCTTTTTATTGTTGATCATTCTTTTCACAAGTCTCCCGGCAGGAACATCAGGCGTGTCTCCCAGGATATTATAAATGCGATGCACATCGGCTGTTTTGTAGGTGCTTCCCTCGGTATTTTTAACGAAGTCTGTTACCATCATACCAGGCTGGAGGGTACCAACTATAACACCGCTACCCTTTAATTCAACAGCGAAGGCTTTGCTTAAGTGCGAGATGGCTAGCTTTGACGTCCCGTATAGGTTCAATCCTTTTCTGATCATGCCTGTGCTACCAAAACCTACCGTATTATATACCTTGCCGAAGCCCTGTTGTAACATGCCTTTTACCGCTACTCTTGTGCCATATAAAACGCCCATAACATTCGTGTTGATCAGGTTTGTGGCTTCTTCAGTTGCCGTTTCCCAGAGTTTATTTGCCTTTTGGCTCACACCCGCGTTATTGATCCATATGTCTACCTGTCCCCATTTGTCAATGGCCTTATCCCAAAGTTCTTGCAGGTCGCCAGGTATCGTGACATCACATCGCACAGCCATTAATTTTGTATCGTCTACCGGTAATACCTTTATTGCCGCATTGAGATTTACCTGATTATTGCCCGAGACCGCCACACAATATCCGATCCGGAGAAACTCCTTAGCCAGCTCCAGCCCAAAACCTTTGCTGCTGCCTGTTATTACTACTGTCGCCACCGTAATCAATATTCAACATTCGTTCCTTCAAATGCAATGATCATGATCATTGAGACCTGGTTTCTGCAGCAAATCGCCAATGGGGAAATTTTACAACGTTGGCGTAGTTTTTTTAGAAACAGCGCTTTTACAGGTATAAAACGAATTAAGTTATGCAATCCAGTTACAATAAATATCAAGCATGTATAGATGCCTGCCTGCAATGCGCTTCTGTATGTAATAATTGTGCGAGCTCATGTACACAAGAAGCGGACATACAGAAGATGGCCAGGTGCATCCAGCTGGATATGGAGTGCGCGGCAGTGTGTTATTGTGCGGCGCACTTGATGAGCCTGGGCAGCGATTGGGCAAAGGCAATGTGTGACATATGTGCGGACGTCTGTGAGGCGTGTGCTGAAGAGTGTGGAAAGCATGAGGCGGCACATTGCAAATTGTGCGCACAAACTTGCCGTAAATGCGCAGAAGCCTGCAGAAAGATGGCCGTAGCGGCCAAGGGCAATTAATGAAGTGATGTAAATACAAATGCAGCGATAACCATAAATCCAACGGAAATCGCTATCGTGGTCCTCCATTGCCTGGCAGGATCATGATATTTGCTGAGTCCGGGGTAATACAGGCGGCCAATGAAGAAGCCGCTAACTAGTCCACCGATGTGCGCAGCGTTATCTATGTTACCCTGGAGTCCATACATCAGGTTGAGCAAGACAAAAAATAAGATGCTGCGAAGCATGGTCTTTCGATAGGTTTTTTTGAGATAGCCGGTAGTGAGTAGTGCAAGGAATACTCCGTACATACCAAATATGGCACCCGAGGCACCAACGCCTACGCTATCGGCATGCATGATAATGCTAAGCAATCCGGCGCCGATACCCGTGAATAAATAGGATGCTGCGAAGCGCAACTTCCCGATCATAGGTTCAAGAAACATTCCGATGTATAACAGGCCGAAGCTGTTGGTAGCAAAATGCAGGATGCCGGCATGAAGGAACATATAAGTGAACAGCCGCCACCACTGGCCATGCACTGTTGCAGGCCGTAGATTGCCACCCCATAAAAACAGCTCCTGCGCAGTGGGGTGTAAAAAAGATATACCTGTCAGCACCATCAGCAACAAAACGGCAGCGTTGATATATACCAGCAGGGGTGTGACGAGGTAGCTTTTTGAAGGCACTAATGCACCCAGCTTTTCGCGGTGCATGGGGTGGAGGTTCCGGTCGGCGATTCGGGATTCCTCAGCCAGCTTTTCAATGCTCGTTTTTAATAGCCGGATGTTTCGCAACAGTATCCCTTCATCGAAGTAATATTCATTTGCAGGTCTGGATGAAATTCGGGCCGAGCCATCGCTCAGTTTAATATTGATGTACTCACCGATCTCATTTCCGTTGATGCTGAAGCAGCTTATGTTTTTATCTGTGTGTGCCGTGAGAGGCCAGTTCAATGAGTAGATCGCGTTTTGAACAATCGCGACATGCTGCGCCTGCGTGAGGCCATGCAATAAAATATCCTCCACATAAACTTCCGGGGCCGCTGTTTCCATTTACTGATATTTGCAGTAAAGGTAAGGCCCGGCGCAATAAGAGGTCATCAGATTAGCCGAAGTGAATATCATTAATACTGATGAATCACCGGGGCACAATAAGAAGCGGCTTCTTTACATGATGTAAAAGATGTTCGGCCATACTGCCCAGCACAATTCCGGAAAGCATAGAGCGACCTCGTGTGCCTATTACGAGCAGATCGTATGGGTTAGCGTTGAGTATCTCGTCGATCTTTACTTGGGGTATGCCATATTCCTCCAGATATGTAAATCCCCCGCCGAAATAGTTTTTCGCTATTTCATTTATCCTGCGGCTGTTTTCCTGCAGATCTTCCACTATGGTGGGTTCGGCACCGGTGCCCGCGGCCAGCAAGGTTTGATCGATGATATGCACTACCACGACTTCAGCGGCTGGCATTCGGGTGGCAAGTAGCTGGTGGGCGGCTTGCAATACTGCATCAGTATAAGCAGAGTAATCGACAGATATAATAACCCTCATAAAAGATGAATTCTGCTGCAAGTTAGGCCGTCGTATTCCCACAGTAAATGACAGCGGTCAATTAAAAAAGAAAGAGGCGATGACAGTTGTAACGCTTTGAAAAGATTTCCTACTTTAGTACTCGCAAGCGGGAATAGCTCAGTTGGTAGAGCATCAGCTTCCCAAGCTGAGGGTCGCGGGTTCGAGTCTCGTTTCCCGCTCGGTTTTAAACCTCTCTTTGAGAGGTTTTTCATTTGTGAGCGTTGGGCGATTTCATCAAGTACCTTGTTGGAAAAAGCAGCGCCAACATCAAATTTATTCCCGAGGCCGATTGCATGCTTAAATTTGTAACGTGACAGAAAGGGGAATTTCGTCCCCAAAAAATAGTGGTTTCCCACATTTGTTAATGAAAACGCAAAAATTAACCTGTTTTTTCCCCCCAATCCGCTATCTTTAGCGACACTTTTTTAAGACTTAATAATTTAATCATAAAAATGATCAGAAAGTTTATTCCGGCACTGCTGGTTTTCTGCAGTGCAGCGGGAAGTATTTATGCCCAGGATTACAGTCAGAAGAAAATCTGCGCCAGCGACGAGATGTATTGGAAGCAGGTAAAAGAACATCCTGAAGTAATAGAAATAGAGCAGGCTTTGGAGCGCGAGATACAGGAGAAGCTGAAAAATATCGATCTGCATGCCTATGCAAAGGGCACGGCTGCCGTATACGACGTTCCTGTGGTAGTACATGTGATACACGACTATGGTGCTGAAAACCTAAGCGACAACGCCATCTATAATGCGGTGAAGCACTGGACTGACACTTACATGGAGCAAAGTGCCGACACTGCCGATGTGATAGCAAAGTTCAAACCGATCATCGGCAATGCACAGATCCGTTTCCATCTTGCTACTAAAGATCCTAACGGTAATCCTACAAAGGGTATAACACGTCACTGGTCGTATGAGTCGGTGAACGGCAGCGATGATGCCAAACTTGACGACTGGGACAGGTCGAAATACCTGAACATCTGGTTCGTGCGGACGTTTAGCCCGGCAAATGCACAGGCAGCAGCCTATGCCTACCTGCCTGCAAATGCAAACGGGCAGCCGTATTATGACGGCGTTATAGCTCTATATGATTACCTCGATAACGACAATACCATACCGCATGAGATAGGGCACTGCCTTAACCTGCAGCATACCTGGGGCAATACAAATAACCCCGAAGTGGCCTGTGGCGATGACCAGGTCACGGATACGCCTCCAACGAAAGGCCACAACCCGCAGGGTTGTACCGCAGTTGCCTTATATGATACTGCATGTAACAATGGCGATACAGTGAACTCGCAGAACATTATGGACTATACCTATTGCTCAAAGATGTTCACAGTAGGGCAGGTGAATCGCATGCGCACAGCGCTCACATCAGGCACAGCCCAGAGAAGCAGCCTGATCAGTGCGGCGAACCTGGCGGCAACCGGTGCGTTGGACCCTGTACCAGACCTGGCGCCTACGCCTGAATTCTCGGTGGAAAAAGGCTATAAAACAGGTGTGCCCCCTGCGGAAAGAAGCTTTTTCCTCTGCGCAAACGATCCGACGATCCAATTCCAGTTTAAGAATCAAAGCTGGAATGATACTGTAACTAACGTACAGTGGACGTTTACCAATGGTGCTAATACAGCCTCTTCCACAAGCATGACAAATGTTATCAACCAATTTACCCAACCCGGCTGGGTATCAGTTACCTTGCAGGCTACCGGCAATCATAGCGGCTCTAAGACCATCACCCGCGACAGCGCAGTATATGCGGCTGACAACAACGCAATTATAGGTCTATCTTATGTCAACGACTTCGATGCTGCTGTTGAGGTAACGAAATGGCCGATGTTCAATTATTACAATAATACCTTCAAATGGTCGTGGCACCCAGGAGCAGGTTACAACAGTGCGTCCTGCATCAAATACCGTGCGTTGGATGACAGGTCGAATCCTGAAGCGGCATCAGGCAACCAGGCGGGTGACTATGATGACCTGTTTACTCCTGCTTTCGATCTCACCACAGCGCCTGCAGGCAACCTGAATATCGGTTTCTTTACTTCGGGGGCGTACTATACCGGTAATTCGCCAAGAGATTCGATGGAGATATTTGTGAGCAATTCGTGCGGTACTTATTGGACAAAGATTGCATCTATCACTGGGGCGAATCTTCTGAACAAAGGTAAGATCACGCAGGAATATACACCATCATCGGCGTCGGACTGGAAAGCGCAGACGATATTGATACCGACCGCGTACCGCACCAATAAAGTATTCTTCAGGTTCCGCTACCATCCGTATAATAATGGTAATGCATGCTACTTCGACAGGTTCAGCATCAGCCAGTTTGCTACGGAAGTGCGTGAGGCAATGGCCAACCCGAACGACGTGGTAGTGTATCCTAACCCTTCGCAAGGTGATTGTAAACTGGTTTTCACTACAGGCACCGATGGCAAGGTGTCGTATGATGTGAAAGATATCACAGGTAAGGTGGTATACCGTAACAGTGCCAGCTTTGCACCCAATACAACAACGGAGCAGACAATACAGGGAAGTGTATTTCCTGCCTCGGGTTTGTACTTCGTGACACTGATAATAGCCGACCAGACCGTTACGAGGAAACTGGTTATTGAAAAAAAATAGACTATAATATGACAAAGATTCTCCTGCCGTTTTAGGCTGATTGTATATCTTTGAAATGAGAAAAGTAAAACTTGTGTTAATCAATAATAAAAAAATGGTGAAGAAATCTTTACTGATCGTTGCGGCAGCAGGGTTGCTTGCAGGCAGCGTGAACGCACAAACTCGCACATGTGCAACCGATGAGGCGATGCAACAGGCAAGGCTTGCCCACCCTGAAATAGCGCAGTATGAGGCGCAAATAGAAGCCCAGATTCGCGAAGGCCTTAAACATATTGATATTCATCACTATGCAAAGGGAACGGACGTGGGCGACTCTGCGGGTGTTCTCATAACTTACCCTCCCCAAGATACTAACACTTTTATCTATCATATCCCTATAGTGGTGCATGTGATTCATGATTACGGTGCGGAGAATGTAAGCGATGACGATATTTACCAAGCAGTAAAAGACTGGAACATCGTCTATGCGAAGCAAAATGCCGATACGTCGGACGTTATAACTCCGTTTAAAAAATACATTGGTAATCCCAGGATAGTACTGCACCTGGCGAATAAGGATCCACATGGCAATCCTACCAAGGGCATTGTACGCCACCAGCATTACCTGACCATCAATGGCGGAGACCAGGCAAAACTGGACGGCTGGCCTAACAGTGCATATATCAATATCTGGTTGGTAAAGGCAATGCCAATGCACTCAAATGCGGCCGCTTACGCCTATTATCCTTCTGCTGCACAGGCACCGTCAATGGCGCCATATGATGGTGTGATTTCCTTGGCTACATACCTAAACTATGATAAGACGATCAATCACGAAATTGGCCATTGCCTGAACCTGAAACACCCATGGGGCGATACCAACGATCCGGACGTATCCTGCGGTGATGATGATGTAGATGACACGCCACCCACCAAAGGTCATAACATTACCGGCTGCACGCCTGCTGCGCTGTACGACACCACCTGCTCAAGTGGTTATTTTAAAAACTACCTGCTTGCGGATAATGTTACCACATTGACAGTAGACTATCCCGACACCAATAACTCTCAGAACATCATGGATTACACCTACTGTTCCAGAATGTTTACAAAGGGTCAGGTATTACGCATGCACCAGGCACTGAACCTGGACGTTGCCAACAGGAACAATCTTTGGTCGACCAGGAACCTGGTAGCTACAGGTTTGCTGCATGACACTACTTACTATTCGCAGACAGGCCCCTTCACCGGCACCGCAGATCTACCCCCTGTGCCCGATTTCTCTGTGGAGAAAGGAAAGGTAACAGGCATACCACCGATAGAAAGGACTTTCTTTGGATGTGCTAATAACAGTGCGCTCTTATTTGGTGTAACGAACAGAAGCTGGGGTGATACCATCACTAAAGTAAAACTTCATTTCTCCAATGGCGCCAGCACCCCAGATACAACACTTACAGGAGCCGCTCTTTCGAGCACGATCTATAATACCTTTAGTCAGCCGGGCTGGGTGACAATGGATATGGATGTGAGTGGCAATGGTGCTAATACAGACGCGAACGCTGTTCATGCAAGCCGCCAGACATTCTATGTTGCGGATGGAGACAACCCGGTATCAGTTGATCCGAATGTGTCACAATTCTACATGGAGTTCAACCAGGGAGAGACTGACAAATGGCCGATCTTTAACTACTATAATAACGAATTCAAGTGGAAGCTGCGCGACAATGTAGGTTTCTTTGACCATACGTGTATCGAGTATACCGGTTATGACAACAGGGTTTATCCTGCAAATGAAACCGGATCACCGGGCGGCGACATGGATGACTTCTTCTCACCGGCATTTAACCTGCAGGCGATGACATCCGGAAATTGTAACCTTAACTTCATGAGCGCAGGTACTTTCCGTACGGGCAACCCTGCAGATATGAGGGATTCTTTGATCATCAGTTACTCGATAGATTGCGGTAAAAGCTGGGTTCAAATGAGCGGCCTCGGCAAGAATCAATTGGCGAACAACGGCAGTCTTACGATAGCTTATGAGCCACTCTGGGTCGGCGAATGGGTTTTGCACAGTATCAACATACCTGCTGCTGCAAGGACGCCCAAGACATTCTTCCGCTTCCGTTACAAGCCGGGAACAGATGCTAACCAAAACAGTACGGGTAATAACTTTTACCTGGACCGCATCAACATCGGCAACTTCCCGCTGGGTGTGAACACACTGGTGAATAACAACCATAATATTGCAGTTGCACCGAACCCAACCACCGGCAGTTCTTTTGTGATCATCAACAACATCAACTCAGGTACTGCATACGTGAACGTTACAGATCTTGCTGGCCGCGTTGTGTTCTCTACGTCACAGTCGCTCTCGGGTGCTATGGAGCGTATAGAGATCCCCGCGTCAGTATTGAAAGTGAAAGGTATGTATATGGTACATGTAACTACCGATACACAGAGCTATACTGAAAAGCTTGTTGCGTATTAATAGCTATTTGCAAATATTTTATACGAGCGTCCCGCCACAGGCGGGACGCTCTTTTTTGGCTATACATTTTAGATACGAAGCCCTATTTTTGAAATACGAATTCTGGAGCTATAATGTTAACTTTGTTTCAAACAGCTAAGGATGAATGAAGGCCAAATAGTGTCGTTAAGAAATGCCAACATCTACCAGGGCACGAACCTGATATTGGGCAATGTGAATTTTGAAGTAAATAAAGGTGAATTCGTGTACCTGATCGGTAAGACAGGCAGCGGCAAATCGAGCCTGCTTAAGACTCTATACGGTGACCTGTATCTGAAAGAAGGCGAGGGGCATGTGGCCGGCTTTGACCTGAAAGACCTGAAATGGCAGAATGTGCCCCTGCTTCGTCGTAACCTGGGAATAGTATTCCAGGACTTCAGGCTGCTTACGGACAGAAACGTGTACGACAACCTGGAGTTTGTATTGAAGGCTACAGGCTGGAAGGATAAGGTGCTGATGAAAGAGAAGATAGAGAATGTATTGGCTAAAGTAGGGCTGCGGAACAAAGGCTTTAAGATGACCTACGAGATGTCGGGCGGCGAGCAACAGCGTGTTGATATTGCACGGGCTTTATTAAATAACCCGAAACTGATACTTGCCGATGAACCGACCGGGAACCTGGACCCCGACACTACGGATGAGATCATGCAGCTGCTTTTTAATATTTGCCGCGACTACCATACTGCCTTCATCATGGCAACACACGATTATTCAATACTCCAGAAGTATTCAGCACGTGTGATCAAAGTAGAGCATGCGGAGCTGAAGGAGACTAGCGTTGCAGGAATGTAAGCAGGCGCTGTGCATTCCGGGCATTATCGTATTGCTCACTTAGTATTGCCGAGCGCCGTGCAATGTCTTCGTCTGTAAATGGTGTTTCCATCAGTTGTTTCAACCTGTCTGCCATTACCTGGGCATTATCAGCTATAGAACAACAATTGTTAAGCCCGGTGCCGTGCAACATTGCGCTGTTTACCAATACGTGCCGCCCGCTAAAGAGTGCATAGAGCAGCTTAAGTTTCATGCCGCTTTGCTGAAAAGTTGGTAATATATGGACCTGCGCGTTCCGTACCAGTTCTTCCATTTCATCAATCCCTGGGTTAACAACCAGCCGGCAGTTGGCAAGCTTGTTGCAAGCGGCAACAAGGTCCGGAACAGGATCGCGTCCTGCGATGACTAAGGGTACATTGACCTTTGAAAAAACCTCCCGCAATAAAAAAAACGCAGCTTCGATGTTCTCCCCATGGGCAAGGTTGCCATGATAGAGCGTGTAGCCTCCCAGCCCGGGCAATGATACGACCTGGTTGTAAGGCTGAAAGGGAGCTATGAAAGCGTGACTTATTGAGGGATACTGTGACGCGAAATACTTATCGTCTTCTGCAGATAGTGAGAAGAATGCCTGGGCCTTACCCAGGTTTGCTTCATAGGGCTGCAGCAATCCTGCCTCCGCACGATAGTACATTCTCTTAAAAAGATCGGGCTCTTTGGCGGCAAGCTGCCTATAGTAGTCGTGCTCTACATTGTGCGCGCGTATGGCTTTGAACCGCTTGCTAAGTGATGGATGAGATAGGTAAAATGTTGTGTGAATTCCTTCGAACAGAATAGGAGCATCGATCTCGTTCAGCCGCTGCAGCAGCAAAGCATTTCTACGCGAATTGACGATATACGGCAAGTGTACAGACAGGCCTCGGATACCCGTAAGGCGTGGATAATACCACACCTGGCGGCATAGCTGCGCGAGCTGAGCCGCTTGTGGCCGTCCGTACTGGAAGCAGTGCAGGTATATCTCTGTTCCTGCTTCGGCAAGGGCTTTTATTTTATAATACACATCGATCGCTCCGCCATAATCGGCGGGGTAGGGCACATCGAATGAGACGATATGTAGCTTACGAGCCGGCAAGCTGTTTGTAGGTGTTTAATAAAGTTATCGTTTCCTGCTGCCAACAATATACCTCGCGTGCCGCCAGGCAATTGTGCTGCAGCTTTCTGTAATAGCTATCGTCTGTCAACATTTCATTGAGGGCGGCGGCGATGGACTGTGGTGAAATGTCTTCAATAAGGAGGGCAATCTCAAAACGTGCATTTACTTTCTCATACTCCGGGTATTTAATGCACAGTTGCGGTACAGCGCAGTGCATATAGTCGAAAAAGCGATTGGCCATGGACAGGCGGTTGCTCAGGCTGGTCTCCTCGAAAAGTGTGATGCCCACCCAGGCATGCAGGGTATAATCTCTGAGTTGATCGGGTGGAACGTAACCTTTGAATAGCACCTTACCTTCGAGCTTGTATTGTTTTACCAATGCAACTGCCTCTGTGTAAAAATTACCTTCGCCGCATATGATAAGCTGTGTATCCACATATTGCATTGCTGGGATAAGCTGCTCGAAGCAGCGACCGACATTTACGGCACCCTGGTATAAAATAAAGCGTTCAGTTTTTTCCGGTATTTGTAGCGGCTTCAGGATCGTGGCATTGCGGACTACTCCATAATTGACGCCATAACGCTTCTTAAATTCTTCGGCATAGGCTTCTCCTATAGTATAACCCACCGGGAAGCGTGGCACGGTATGGTTAGCTATCCATGTCCACATTTTGTGTACAGATGGACGGGTGATGACCTCGCGTAGGTCGGTGAATATTTCGTGTGCATCATATACCCGTTTTTTCCCTCTCAACTTAGAAACGTAGTAAACAGGTAATATTGTATCCAGGTCGATGGCGCAGAGGATATCAACCTTGCTGAATAGCAGGTAAAGGAAGAGGCATATCCAGTATTGGACATACATTATTTTGCCCTGTTCGGCAATGATCGGTATGCGTTTCTGCCTGAAGGGGCGGCTGACAAGGGGCTTGCTTTTTTTCCTTTTAAAGCCTACAAGTGTCACATCATAACCGGCATCGGCAAGGGTGGAGCAAATGCGTATCATACGCTGATCGTAGTTCAGGTCGTTAGTGACCGTGCATATGATCCTGGTCTTTTTCTTCATGCTTAGTGCGTGGAAAAATAGACTTTTTTACCGTTTATGTAGCAGTAAGGCCCTTCAAAGCCCGGCATGGCTGTTGCGCGGATATGCCGTTCGATCTTTTCCCTGTCCCAGGAGAGGTCGATCTCTTTTAGTTTGATCACCTCGTTACGATAGTGGAGTGAAGTGCCATACCGGCCCTCGAGCGAAGCCTGGGAAGTGGCCTGGTAGTCACCATTCGCAATGTCGGCAAGCGTGTCCATGAAAAGCTTCAGCGAAGCCTCGTAAGTGAGTGCATACAGTTCAGCCACCCAACAGTTGTTGGGGATCGGGAAGCGTTGCTGGAAGAGGATATCCCCGTGATCGATCCTTGTGTCGACCTTATGTATTGTAGTGCCGAATTCCGTTTTGCCGTCGATGATAGCATAGGAGAACTGGTTGCTGCCCCTGTATTCCGGTAATGGCGCCATGTGCAGGTTTACAGCTACCTGGACTGCACGGTCAATATGCTGCTGTGTGAGTATCTCGTGATGCTGTACCGAATAGATTATATCGCAGGCAGGGATGTCGTTCATACTGTCGAGTACAGGCAATTGATGGTCGGCCGCAAGCGCGTTGATGTCGTGGGCATTGCCAAACTCTTTACGGGCATGCGTAAGAATGCCCGCGATCTCAAGATTTAGCTCATCCCGTACCGACAAGAGATATAAAAGGCATTGGTACCCTATTGGTTTTGCGCCAAGGAAGACGATCTTTTTGCGCTGCATGCCGTAAAAATAAGTCCTTTCGCACATTGTTTTATTTTTGCAGTCACAACAGATGCCTGCGCGCCGTATATTAATTCTTACCAATCGTATTCCGTACCCGCTTACAGACGGTGGAAATATGGCTATGCACGCCATGATACAGGGCTATCATGCTGCAGGCTGGGACGTATACCTGCTGTCGATGCATACATTGCGCCATGCTGTCGCACACGATGTGCTCAGTAATTTATATCCCTGGCTGGCCGGTTTCGAAACGGTGGATATTGACAACCGCATAAAACCGATACCTGCACTGGTCAACCTGATATTCAGCAGGCAGCCGAACCACGCGGCGCGTTTTTTCAATATAGCATTCAGGAAACGGCTACAGCATATATTGAGCGATTTCAAGCCTGATGTGGTGCAGATCGAAAGCATTTTCTTGGCCACTTATATGCCCTATATCCGGGAGCATGGCAAGATAACCACCGTACTGCGCCTGCACAATATAGAATACCAGGTATGGCAGCGGCTGGCAAAACAAGTAAGGAACCTGCCTAAGAAGAGCTACCTGAATAATCTTTCAAAACGCATCAAAAACTTTGAAGAGGCGGCCTGGAAAGATGCTGACTTATTATTACCTATAACTGAAGTGGACGCCACAGTTGTAAAGAAGTCAGGAACAAAAGCAACGCTCATTGTAGCGCCATTCGGGGTAGACATTGCAGAAACGAAAGAATCAGCCACCGGTGAAAAATGGAATGGGTACCATGTAGGCGCTATGGATTGGTTACCCAATGCAGAGGCGATAGATTGGTTCCTGAAAGATGTATGGCCGGGCTTGCACAAGGCCGTGCCGGAGTTTGAATTTTATTTCGCCGGGCGAAATATGCCCGCGAGCTTTAAACGACTGTCGGTTCCGGGTGTGCATTGTGCGGGTGAGGTAGCCAACGCGGAGGATTTCATAGCCGACAAAAAAATACTCATCGTGCCGTTGCATTCAGGTGGTGGTATCAGGGTAAAGATATTGGAAGCTATGGCGCGTGGGAAAGTAGTAATAAGCACTGGCGTAGGTATGCAAGGTATCAATGCGGTACCCGGAGTACATTACCTGTTGGCTGACAACGCGAAGGATTTTACTGAGGCGGTAAAATGGGCTTTATGCCATAAAGAAGAGGCAGAGACATTAGGGAAAAATGCTGCACAGCTGGTTATCGGACAGTACAGCCAGGTTGCCATCATGAAAAATGTCATAGAAGGCCTTGAAAGCCACCACCGCCATTGAGATCTTTTATGGTATTATTAATAAATCCATATCTCATTTAGCGGCAATACGTAGTAACTTTGCGGTTTACAATAGCCATTGGCATATGCTTGATACAATAGAATCTGCGCTTGAGGATATAAGGCAAGGAAAACTGGTGATTGTGGTGGACGATGAGGACCGTGAAAATGAAGGTGATTTTATTACTGCTGCTCATAATGTAACTCCCGATATCATCAATTTCATGTCCAAGCACGGCAGGGGATTGATTTGCGCTCCTATAACCGAAAATCGCTGCGACGAATTGAATCTCAACCTGATGGTAGAGAACAATACGGTATTGCACCAGACCCCCTTCACCGTGTCGGTGGACCTAAAGGGCCACGGTTGCACTACAGGTATATCGGCTCACGACCGGGCTAAGACGGTGCAGGCCCTGATAGACCCAAATACTAAACCGGAAGACCTTGGCCGACCGGGCCATATCTTCCCTTTAAGGGCAAAGAGTGAAGGGGTGCTGCGCCGCGCGGGACATACGGAAGCGACCGTGGACCTGGCCCGACTGGCCGGCTTTGAGCCTGCAGGTGTGCTGGTGGAGATAATGAACGATGATGGCACTATGGCAAGACTGCCGCAACTGCTGGTGATCGCAAAGAAATTCGATTTGAAGATCATTTCGATCAAAGACCTGATAGCATACCGCCTGCGTACCGAAAGCCTGATAGAGGAAGAAGTGCGAGTGCAGATGCCTACCAAATACGGCAACTTCGAACTGATAGCCTTCAGGCAGACTAATACAGGAGAACATCACATCGCGTTGAAAAAAGGCGAGTGGACCAAGGACGAGCCGGTACTGCTGCGCGTGCATAGCTCTTGCTTCACAGGTGATATACTACACTCGCTACGCTGCGATTGCGGCGAGCAGCTGCACAAAGCCATGGAAATGGTGGAAAAATCCGGCAAGGGTCTTGTGCTTTACATGCACCAGGAGGGTCGTGGCATTGGTCTGCTGAACAAACTAAAAGCCTACAAGCTGCAGGAGGAAGGCAAGGACACCGTTGAGGCAAACCTGGCCCTGGGCTTTAAGAACGACCAGCGCGACTATGGTGTGGGCGCACAGATACTGCGCTACCTGGGCGTATCAAAGATAAGGCTGATGACCAACAACCCGCGCAAACGAGCCGGTCTGCTTGGTTACGGACTGGAGATAGTGGAGAATGTGCCCATCGAAGTGAAGCCCAACCCGCACAATGAGTTTTACCTGCAAACCAAGCGCGACAAGCTTGGCCATGAAATACTAAAGTAGTTTCCCTTTGAAAATACTTTTTCTCGCTAACCGAATACCATACCCGCCTTACCGCGGCGACAAGCTGAAGATCTACAACCTCGCGAAAAGGCTGAGAGATAAGCATGAACTGTACCTGCTCACCTTTACGCAAACAGAGGAGGACAAGACTTATAAATCGGAGCTGGAGAAGGTATTTAAAGAAGTGCATTTAGTGCATCTGCCTAAATGGAAATCTGCCATCAACTGCCTTGCCGCTGCCTGGGACCCAAAACCATTACAGGTACTCTACTTTCAGTCTGCGGAGATGCGCAGGGCTTTAAATGACTTGTTGCAGAAGCACAGCTTTGATGCCGTGCATGTGCAGCACCTCAGGATGTCGCCCTATATGGTTAACAGGAAAGAAATACCATCTATACTTGATCTGCCCGATGCTTTCTCGTTGTATTGGGAGCGCCGTAAGCTCGTGAAGCGTGGATTGCTGACCCAGATATTCGAGAACATTGAACAGAAGCGTGTACTCCGTTACGAGTCTATATTGAAGGACTATCGCCTGTCGCTGGTGTGCTCACAGGAAGACCTGGAATATCTGCAACAGAAACACAGCGCAAATAACCTGCGCCTGCTGCCCAATGGGGTAGACCTCGATACTTTCAAAGCAGGTGGCCATGATTACAGCCACAATCATACATTGCTATTCACCGGCAATATGGATTATGCCCCGAACGTGGACGCAGTAGCTTATTTTGTAAAAGACATTTTGCCGAAAATTCACGAGAAGTTTCCCGATACTAAGTTCATCATAGCAGGACAGCGACCGGTAAGAAAAGTAACGGAGCTTGCATCGGATAAGGTGATCATCACCGGGTTTGTGAAAGACCTCGCGGCAGTCTATAACAGCGCAAGTATTGTGGTGGCACCCTTGCGGTTTGGCGCCGGTACGCAGAACAAAGTGCTGGAGGCGATGGCGATGGGCGTGCCCGTCGTTTGTTCCAATATCGGCTTCAAAGGGCTCGGTATTGCCAGCGGTGAGGGCGCTACCATGCAAACCGATCCACATGCTTTTGCGAACAGTGTAAACGAACTACTTGCCTCACAATCGCTGCGAGAAGAAACTGGCAGTAAGGGTTTGGCAGTAACCAGGCAGCGTTTTGGCTGGGATGCTATAGCTGAGCAATTAGAGCAATACTTTTCGGAGATTATTTAATCAGTCCCGCTTTCAGATTTTTTCAGGTCGGCTGTGTCAACTGTCTTTGGTTTTATGCCGAAGAAATCATTGAAATTATCGAACGAGCGGCGCCACGATATACCAATGCCGCGGCGGTACACATTGCTTTCCGCAAGTATGTCGTAGTTGCTTGTGTTGAAGATATTAAATCGCAGGTTGCCGTTTTCCGTCAACAGGTATTGTATCCTGAAGTCGCCGGCCAGGTTAAAGTTGGTGGTGTTACTGGTTGAAGGATGTCCCCAATCATAGGTGCCACCAACTTCTACTATCAGCCTGTCTTTAAGCAGGTTTTTCTTTACACCCAGGCTTAGTTGGTTCCCCGTCAGGTCGGTGCTGGTTGCCGGGTCGCTCAGGTTATAATTCTTATACTGAAGGTCGATGGAAAGGTCCTGGTTGCCCAGCAGTTTGTTCACAATATTGGTGAGCTGCGATGAGGCGCCCGACGAAATGATCTGGCTGATGTTATTGATAGCACCCGATACGGCGCTAGTACCACCTGCCAGCCCTTCAGGTGGTATAAAGCTGCCTATTAACAGCAGCGCGGCCACCTGGTCAAACAGCTCACGATCGCTTTGATTGATATGCTCCAGTTTGGTATAAGCATAGGTTCCTATCGAGCGCCTGTCGGGCAGGTCCAGGTTGAAGGTAAGCTTCGGATCCTGAAGCGTTCCGTTCATATGCAGCAGCACATTCACATTCTGTGCGGTCTTTGCGTCGGATAATTCATTCTTTGGCACCGGTCCATTTTCACCTTGCTCATAGGCAGTCAGCAGGTCGTAAAGCCTTGCGCTGACAGTGTAGGTGGCATCCACACCCAGGTTGGTCTGCGATACCGGCCCGTTAAAGTCTATCTTGCTGCCCTGGTTCAGTATGAACTTGCGCTTGAAGAAAAGTTGTTTAAACGTAAAGGTATAATCCCCATCCTCTACCGTGAAGGGACCATACATGCGCATGTCTCCGCCAAGCGGTATTTGCAATAATATATTTCCGTAGCCTTTCGCGTTAATAGCATCGCCCGTCGTCGGGTCTATCAACAGGGTTATCTCACCTTCAGGGGTCAGGTTGGCGTTGATGTTAAGCGTTAGCTTGTTCTTATTTGTTTTTTTATACACCACCTGGTTCTCACCGTACTTCTTGAAGCTTACATAGCTGTAGGTCCCCAAATCACTGGTGTTATTCATTGGAAAGTAAAGGTGTGATTTTTTAATGGGCGTAGCCGTAATGTCCATCCGGATATCATTTAGCGGGCCTATAACATGAAACTGGTCCACCTGTGCTATCAGGTTACCGTAAAAAAGCGGATTGTCATAATCCTTTAAGTTCAAAACTTCAAACTCCGGCGTGGTCAACTGGAAGTTGAGGCGCATTTTTTTGAAGCGCTGGTGAGTAATGCTGCCGGTGAGCGTGGCTTCGTTGTTGTGCGAATCGTAGAGTTTTATTACTCCCAGGTCTATCTTTTTGCTGTTTACACTTATGTCCGCATTAGGTATCTGGTAATAAGTTCCCAGCAGGTCCAGCTTCGTTCCGGCCTGGCTCAGGTTCACCACGCTTTCCACATCGGGCTCTATACCGGTGCCGCTTATTTTCACATTGCCGTTCAGCACACCTTTCATGTTGCTCAGGTAGCCATTCACGAATGGCGAGAGCCACACAAGTGGTGCATTGTTGAGCTGCACGGCGCCATCCAATGTCTGCGCACTGGTGCTGTCCGATATGATCTTGCCATACACGTTCAGTGAAGACGAACCGCGATATACCCCTGTTTGCTGATCGAGGTATATGATGCGCCTTGCCGCATCGTAATTGCCGGTGATGTTGATATTGCCGATCGTGTCGGCGCCCAGTTTCACGTCTGTCGCCTTTACCTGGCCGTTGGCAGTTATCTTGCCGAACATATGCTCCATGTGCAGGTCGGCATTAATGCGGCCATCGGGCTGCAGGTTACCCAGCCCGGCCAGTGCGCCCAGTTCAGCTACGTCAAGGTTCTCAGTTTTTACATTGAGCGATTGCAGCGTGGTCTCGTCTTGGGTATTCACAGATATATGCTGCAAGCCCGCATTGATATTGAGGTCTTTTATCTTCAGGTATTTATCTGAAAAGACAATGCGGCTGCCGCCGGGTATCTCCCACTTGTCATGGTTCAGGTAAAACTCCGATTGGCGCATGGCAAGATAAAGGCTGTCGCCACTGGCTACCCCTTCGCCGTTGAGCGTGGCCGTGCCATAAGCATCGGGCGAAGCCGTTGCGATCTTGAAGGCGAACGAGTCGTTTCCTACGCTGGCATTCACATTCATTGATATGTTCAGCAGGCTGTCCCCTAACACTATGTTGTCTACCTTTGCATCCACCCCCAACTTTCTGAAGTCACCGTTGCCGTCCAGGTTCACGTTATAGAGCTTTACATTGCTGATGATGCCAAAAGGGATTTTGGCATTGAGCGTAAGTTGTTGCTGTGCAGTTTTCAGATTGCCGCTTACCGTTGCGTTGTTAAAGCCTTTCAGGCTCGGCGCGAGTACCGCCAACAGGCTATCCATATTGCGGGTGCTCACGCTGAAGCTCAGGTCTTGCTCCGGCGTTTCGTGTGCAGGGCGCCTGATGTAGCTGGGCAGGTAGCCGCCCACGTAATATTGAAAGGAGTAGGGCAGGCCGCTCAGTTTGTAATTGCCCTGCAGGCTTGCCGCCACCGCATTACTTTCTATATGCAGTGTTTTCTGCCCGTTCTCGTCTGTGGAGTTGATGTAGATCGAGTCGATATCAAGCCTGTGTGCATTGCGGCGCAGGTTGATATTATAGAGCTTGGCATAGCCGGTGAAGTTATCGATATTAGTGCCGGTGCAGTTAAGGTCAAAGTCGGCGCCTGCCTGCAAAGAGTCTTTGGTGAAATTGAGCGCTTTGAAATTACTGCCCAGTAGGTTGGCCTTCGCATCTACATGCGCCAGCGGCTGGCTGAAATCAAGATTGCCATAAAAGGCCAGCGACAGGTTCGGGTCATCGATCAGTACCTTGCCGCTGAACTTCTTTTTCTCCAGTGTACCGTCGGCCGTAATGTTCTGGTATTTGTAGCCATGAAAGGTGATATTGCCGATCGTGGCATCCATGCTCAGTTGCGCTGTATTGGGATCAAATGCTGTTCCCTTTACGTTCCCGTGAAAAGAGAGTGTGCCCAGTTCCGGTTGACGCAGCAGCGTGCCCAGGTCGAAGTTGTCCGTGCTCACCGTCCCTGAATAGGCCGCATTGTTCGATACGAACTTCGGCATGTCGAGTTTGATGTTGGATGTGATGGTGCCGAGGTTACTGCTAAGCACACCATTCGCTGCGAAGTTCTCTATATAGCCCTTAAAATTGCCCTTGAAATAAGCGTAGGCGATCTTTTCAACGGCTATGTTAGGGTTGTTCTTCAGTTGTGGTGCATATTTCAGTATGCCCGCGCCGGTGGTCATGATCTCACCGTTGCTGAAGTCGATCATCGTCTTGTAAATGTCCGGCAGCCCGGTCATCTTCAGGTTGCCCTTCACGCTATTTGCTCCGTCGTTTAGCAGCAGGTCGGTTGCCTTTATATCTGCTACGCTGCCCCAGGCATTACCGGCTATCTTTACTACCGAGGGATATTGCCTGAGCTGAGGTGCGAAGTAAGCGATGTCCCTCACATCTATCGTGCTGTTGGCTAGGTGTGCTTCCATCTGCACGCGGTTGATGTAGTCTTCAAAATCCGGGAAGCGAGCGTATCGCATCGCATAGAAGTGCTGTAGTTTGCTATAGTTTGTTTCGAGGTATAGCTTATCACATATCGATGCATTAGGCGACACGGTCACCTTGCTCCGCATCTCTTTTATCACCATGCCGCAACGTTCCATTGCCGACAGGTGTTCTATATTGCCATGCAGGGTATCGCCCTTGATGCTGATCTGTCCGGCCTCTATGTTGATCTTGCTGATGCGCAGGTGGCTGGCGTCAAACTCGTTCGGTTCAGGCTCACGCTCGTTCGATTTCAGGGCGAATGCGCAATCCTTTAGCGACAGATCGTCAAGGCTAACTACCCAGCCATCCGTATTGAAGGGCGTGTTGTCATATACATTGCTTTTCGGCTTGCGGAGCCTTGGTGGCCGCCCGCCCTGGTAGCTGTCCATGCTGATGCTTGTATTGCCTAAGGCAATGCTTTGCACATTCATGAGCTTCTTCTTCAGGTCCAGCTTGTTCATATTCACCGCCAGGCTGCCCACGTCGAAGTCCATGTCTTCTCCCACCCAGCCGTCATCCATATGGAAGCGCACGTTCCCCAGGTCTATCTTTTTCAGGTCCAGCTCAAATTCCTGTGGCTGGCTCGTCTTTTTCTTTTGTGTATTGCTGGTGAAGGCATCGATCACGAAGCGATAGTTCCACAGGTCGGCTGCCGGGGTGCGGTACATATGCACATAGGCATTGTGCAGTCCTATATAGCTCAGCACGGGTATTTCTTTTTTCAGGAAAAACCAGTCTGTAATGCGGGCCTCGGCGCTGCCGGCATAGAGCAGGGTATCGCCTTGCTGGTCTTGTATGTATAGCCCCTCCAGCACCACGTGGTTCAGCAGGTCTATGCGCACATGCTTGAGGCTCACCTTGGTCTTCAGCTTTTCGGCCAGCATATGTGTGGCCTTGCGGGCAAGGTAATTCTGTACCGGCGTAAGGTTTACCAGCACAAAAAGAAGTATTACAAGTCCGATTAATATAAGGCCTGTATTTCTTAGTATTTTAAGGAAGCGCTTCAGTGATCTTGCCTTTTAGATGCCCGCAACAAAAATAAGTCCTGGAATTACTCCCGGGCCTCATCAAATTGTTAAACAAATGTACTATAACCGGGGCGTTATTCTAATATAAGCGCAAATATTGTGAGCTTAGGTGGTTACAGGCAGGGTTTGTTCAGTACATAGCTTGTAGAGCATATTACAGGTGGCGATATAGCTCGTCCAGGTCGAAGGCTTAGTGACGTAAGCGCAGGCGCCGAGTTTCAGGCATATTTCCTTCTCGATCTCGTTGATAGATGTGGAAAAGATTACCACGGGTATATGGCTGTAGCGCTTGTCGCTTTTCAGGATGCGTAGCGTTTCACTGCCGTTCAGCCGGGGCATATTCAGGTCCAGAACGATCAGACCGATATCCGCCGTTCCTGAACTTTCAAACTGGTCCAGCAGGGCCTGGCCATCTTCACAAAAACGTATCTTGTCCGGGTGACCGATCTCCCTGAACCCTTCCTGCATCATAAAGCGATCTTCCAGGTCGTCTTCCGCTGCAAGTATATGCCGGGGGCCTTTGCTCATGTTGCAAAGTTGTGGTTTTTTCGAGACTTTCAGGGTTTTTTGATGGGGATGGTAATGGAAAAGCTCGCTCCTATTCCCGGCCTTCCCTCCGCGCTTATCTCGCCATTATGCACCTCGGCGATCTTTTTGCAGATTGCCAGCCCTATGCCCGTACCGCCAAATTTTTCCCGGGTATGCAGGCGTTGAAAAAGGTTGAACATCTTAGGTATGTACTGGTTGTCGAAACCGATACCATTGTCCGCAAAGGTAATGGTGGCCGTTGCCCCTTTTTGTACAACGGAGATATCGATAACCGGGGAAACGCCTTCTTTGGTGAATTTTATCGCATTCGACAGCAGGTTTTCAAACAGTTGCCGCAGTTGCCCGGCATTGCCTTCCACGATGGGCAATTGCTGCATATTCACAGTTGCGTTCTTTTCTTCTATGGCAATTTGCAGGTCGTCCAGTGCCTCTTTCAATACAATGTTCAGGTCCACCTCCTTAAAGGCGCCTTTGTTGATCGTGGAGTAGGCCAGCACGTCCTGGACCAATGCCCTCATCCTGTCGCTGGCTGTGATGAGGTTATTGAAGATCGTGGTAGCTTCTGCAGGTAAGAGGTGCTTGTATTTTTTATCAAGGTAATCGCTGTAAAAACCGATCTTTCTCAGGGGCTCCTGCAGGTCGTGCGAGGTTACGTAGGCGAACTGTGCCAGTTGGTGATTGCTTTGGTTCAGCAGCTCCACTTTTTCTTCCAGCGTTTCGCGTATCTCCTTTAGCTCCTTGTTGTCCTTCAGTGCCTGTTCCACTGTTTTCTGCGCCTGGATGTCCACCATGTAGGTGTTCCAGTGCGCTGTGCCGTCCTTGTCTGTTTTCGCTATCGAGATACCGGTATGCCACCTGTACTCGCCTGTAGCCGCGTGCTTCAGGCGCCGCTCTCTCGGGTAGATAGTTTGCATGTCATGCACATTCCGGTCCCATTGTCGCCAGGCCTCCTCATATTCTTCGGGGTGCAGCACATCACGCCAGCGATTAGCATTTATCGCTTCGATGCTTTGCCCGCAATAGTCCAGCATCCATTGGTTGGCATACTGTATGTCGCCATGGTCATCTATAGTGAATATCATGATCGGCAGCGATTCGGTCAGCGACCTGTATTGATATTCGCTGTCCTTCAGCTTTTCAGCCAGGTCTATCAGCAGCCTGTTTTTGCGTTTTATTTCTTCGTAGGGCGAAATGTCGGGGTCCGAGTTAAGTTGCACCTGCCATTTCTCCACCACCTGGTCATCTATTCTCGTAGTATTTGGCAGCTTAACGGATAGGGTGGTTTTATTAATACCGCCTTCTGCTGAAGCGGTAATATCGTTTATAAGCCTTCGTGCGTAAAGAAAGCCGTCGTCTTTGCCGGCCGAATAGTTTTTTCTGTCGTCCTGCAATTCTGCCACCAGATATTTCGGCTGAGTTTTAGGCGCTGATACACTCAGCAGGAGGTGCGCCTCCGTATCTTTTCCAATTACATTCCTGCATACCTCCGATACAGCCGTGGCGAAAGCGGTCTGTGCTGCTATGCCTATACCCGTCAACTCGGCTATTTTCATGCTTTGTTTATGGGCCAGTATCAGGTCCATTTCATTCTCCAGCGATATCCGTGTTATTTCGATCATGTTGTCACGTTTACACGACTTACCAGTACCGACATGTCATCGGTTCTCCGGGCAAAGTCCTTATAAATGGCTGCGGCCAGTATGCTAAGGTCGTATTTTTGTATCCCCGCATATTTCTGAACGTCCCAGTGCGATTTAATGCCGTCCGAGCACATGATGATGATCTGTCCTCTTTCGGCGCTCACTATTTGTTCATTTAGCGTCGTAGGTATATTCATGCCCACTATGCCGTTATAAGCCAGGTAGCTTTTACTTACACCCGCGGTCTGTATCTTGGTGGCGATATTGCCGATGCCGCAAATGCGCCATTTTTTCTCAGCGTGTTCATAGGCTATCATGGTGCCCACCAGGCCGCGTGTCCGCTTCACATCCTTATGCAGGTTGCGCATTATCTCGCAGGGCGCTTCGTCTTTATACTGCGGCAGGCAGGCTACAGCTTTCGCCACCGCGTTATGTGCTTCCTCGCCATGGCCCAGCCCGTCGGCCAGGAATATCTGCGTACGCCCGGGATAGCTCATGCTGGCATAGCCATCGCCGCAGAACTTTTCACCGGGTTTCGGCACATTTACGGATCTTACGTCTACTATTGGCTTTTTCGTGAAAGGGGGCAACGGCTTTTTATAAACCCTGCATAAAATAATTGTGCCCCAGTCTTTTAGAGAGTATACCTGGAAGGTGTCCGCGAGGCGCTTCATCGAGCCCAGGCCGTGGCCCAGCGTGTTGGTGGTCGATACGCCGTCCTGCACCATTTTGCCTGCGTCCGCCATGCCTTTGCCGTTATCTATCGCGATGATCTCTGCCACAGCGTTGTCACCCTCCTTATTTATTTTGAAGAGGATCTCGCCTCCTCCTCCATGCTTTACCAGGTTCGATGTTATTTCGGATATGATGAGGTCCACCTCCCCGGTTTTGGTTGCAGAGAAGCCCGCTCCCGTTACAAGGTTATGGATCTCTTTTTTCAATAGTGAAAAGTAGCTCCTGTCGGTTGCATCATAGCTTATGTGTGCTGTGTTATCCATTTTTCCATTTGATCACAGTCACTACCGTGCCCTGTCCTACTACGCTTTTTATATCAAATTCGCTTACCAGCCTTTTGGTCCCGGGCAAGCCCAGGCCAAGGCTTTTACCGGTCGAGAAGCCGTCTTTCATGGCTTTCTGCACATCGGCTATGCCTGGTCCCTCATCTGTAAAGGTGAGCCGTATGCCGTTCTCCCGCCCTTTGCTTATTACTTCTATCAGTGCATCGCCGCCGTTGGCATAGCGCAGCATGTTCCTCACCAGTTCGCTTGCCGCGGTTATCAGCTTGGTCTGGTTCACGATACCCATACCTATTTTCGTCGCGTATTCTTTTACCCTGTTACGGAAAAGTACAACGTCCTGCTCCCTGGCTATTGGCACCTTGTCCTTACTCAGCACCGTCACCAGGCTGGTCCTCGTCGTCGCTGTTGTCCGCTTCTCCATCAACAAGTATTTTTTTACGTAACAGTTCCATACCCTTTTCTACATTCAGGGCGGTATGTACACCTGTCAATGGCAGTCCTAGTTCGATAAGGGTTATAGCTACGGCGGGCTGCATGCCCACCACAACGGTTTCGGCGTCCATGATCTTGGTCATGTTGGCAATGTTGCCGATGATGCGCCCCATAAAGGAGTCGACGATCGATACGGCTGAAATATCTATTAATACGCCTCTTGCGCCTGTTTTGCTTACCATCTGTACCAGGTCTGCCTCAAGGTTGAGCGCAAGCCTGTCATACAGGTCCACCTGTATGGTCACAAGCAAAAAATGACCCATTCTCAGGATAGGTATTTTTTCCATTTGCCTTAGATATTACTTTTTAATGTGCTCGTTTCTTTTTGTTTTCTCCTCACCTCCAGTTGAAGTAGTGTGAATGCATGCTTCAATGCACTTGCCAGTGTCGACTTGGTAACGATGTTCGAGAGGTCTATGCCCAGGTGCACTACGGTCTGCGCTATCTCAGGCCTTATGCCGCTGATGATGCACTCTGCACCCATCAGGCGCGTGGCGCTCACCGTTTTGATAAGATGCTGCGCCACCAGCGAGTCCACCGCCGGCACGCCCGATATATCCAGTATTGCTATGCCGCTGCCGGTATCCACTATCTCCTGCAGCAGGCTCTCCATCACCACCTGTGTGCGGGCGCTGTCAAGTGTGCCTATTATGGGCAGTGCCACTATCCCGTCCCATACTCTTATCACCGGGGTCGATATCTCGGCTATCTCATCTGTTTGCCTTAGTATCACCTCTTCGCGGCCTTTTATAAAGGTCTCGAAAGTTACTACGCCGAAGCTGTCGATCAGTTTGCTGATCTTTATGCTTACTTCGTAAAGAGTGACCGGGTCGTTTCGCAGCTCCTGCTGCACTATTTCCTGTAGAGCGTCCTTAAGGCTAAAGATGTAAACACCCGTTTCCCTGGGTGAAAAACCCTGGCGGGCACGGCTGATCGATATTCCTGATAATATCTCATATACATCGTCGAAATCTGTTGACTCGGCGTTGGACAGGTTATCATCTGTAAGTTTGCTGAGCAGTGCATTTACCAGTTCGTCCGACTGCTCCAGCAATTCTTCATTGCTCATCAGGTCTTCGCGCAGGGATGCATCTGCCAACTGGTTTTTCATCCATAAGTCAATGATTTGCTTTTTCTTGCGCTGTAAGAGCTTAGCAATGTCTTTTTTCATGTTGCGTTATAGTGTTGAACCTGTAAAGTACCTATTATTTGTTGAAAATCAGATTTTTAAAACCGCAATTTACAGCTGTAGGTCAAATACGAGATATACAGTATGGCGTCGTCATTGATAGCCAGTTCCATTTACATTTTCGCATTGCGCATTAACTTTTTTTTAACTGACTTGACTATGATATATGCTAACGGGCTATTATTTTTGAACTGTCGCTTATAACCATGAAAACAAAAAGGCAGGACCTTCGGGCCTTGCCTTTTCCTCGAAACTCACCATTTCGCAAGCGGCATTTTTATCGGGGATTGCCTTTCATCAATTTATCCCTGCGATCCTGGCACTACATTAGAACTATTCCGTTTTCCGCCACTAAGACACAGGTGTTACTCTTCAAAAACTCCATGGTAGCTTATGGTATTTGTTTTTGTGTCAATAAATAGTTCGAGCACCTTTGCAGGGGGCATTCTACACCTATTCAGGTTTTCATCAAATCCGCCCCAAATGTCATAGCTTAATTTTAATGTTTTGCCCTCGTTGTACAGTATCCTATAAGGAGTATCGCCGAAAAGGTAAATGACGTCCTCATAGGATAATGTTTTAATTACTTTTTTCTTTTCTAAAATTTCGATGATTGAATCTCGAAAAGGTGAACCGCAAGAATCTCTACTCCAATATTGATGGATATCAGCAGTTTTAATTCCGGCGATATATCCCTTGCGTTTTACCTGAGAATAGAGACTATTCCAGCATACAAGAAATAATAAAAATATAGTTATATGTTTCATGTGTGTTACGTTTGCATTATTATAAGATAGTTACCATAATGATTGATTTATTTTATCTAAATGTAATTGAATAAACTTACATAAGCAAATTGATATTGTGTTAGCAGATCAAATTAGAAATTTCAATCTTATCACTATTTATCCCCAATTTTTGGTACTGCCGTTTTCGTGCTCGTAACTTGCACAAAAGCTCCTCTCTTTGTTTGGCCTTCTGCGTGGCCCAAAAGAGGGGGTGGATCGCTCAGATAGGTATATTTCCATTAAAAAGAGCGAAACGGGGTGATTAACCAAGGTGTAAAGTGATTTCAGGACAAGGCATTTTTACCTTAAATCCAATGCATCAGAACCAGATCGGAAGAAATCGGAAGTAAACCGGAAGTTGTTTGAAGCCTTTATTTCCTGTTTACAGGAAATAAGGAGAAATAACTATTCTTTACATGTAATTCGTAATCATTCATTTGCAAGGGCAACTGCCGGATAGCAGGAAATAATGCTCCGCCGGGAAACCGGAAAAAACACCTTTCCCATCTTTGTCTTTGCTGTTAAACTATTTCACATCCCGATTGCTATATTTACAGCTCTGAAAAAATCAACACAAAATTTATTATACATGAAAGTTCTGCTTACAGGCGCTTCCCTTTTATTTCTCGCCACATCGGCACTGGCACAAACCAAGGCCGACTTCAAAGGCAAATACCCGGCAACCAAAACTGTAACGCAGGAGGATGATTTCTTCGGCACAAAAGTGGCCGATCCTTACCGCTGGCTGGAGAACGATAACGCCGCCGATACCAAGGCATGGGTAGTGAAGGAGAACACCGTTACGCAGCAATACCTGAAGCAGATACCTTTCCGCGGGGTCATCAAAAAGCGCCTGGCCGAACTGTGGAACTACGAGAAATACTCAGCACCCTTTAAAGAAGGCAAATACACCTACTTCTACAAAAATGACGGTCTGCAAAACCAAAGCGTGCTCTACCGCCAGCTGGGCGACGACGGCAAGCCTGAAGTGTTCATCGACCCGAACAAGCTGTCGAAAGACGGGACCACCTCGCTGGCCGGAACAGATTTCACCAAAGACGGATCGCTGGTGGCCTGCCAGCTATCCGAAGGTGGCAGCGACTGGAGGAAGGTATATGTGCTGAATACGGAGACTAAGGAGAAAGTAGGCGATACGCTGTATGATGTGAAGTTCAGCGGCGTGTCATGGCAGGGCAATAAGGGCTTTTATTATTCCAGCTACGACAAGCCTAAGCAAGGCAGCCGCCTTGCCGGCATGACCGACCATCACAAACTCTACTTCCACCGCATGGGCAGGCCGCAGAGCGAAGATGTGCTGGTGTTCGGAGGCGAGAAAACACCACGCCGCTATATAGGCGGTACGGTTACTGAAGATCAGCAGTACCTCATCATATCCGCATCCAATGCCACCTACGGCAATGAGCTCTACATCAAAGACCTTTCCGACAAAGATTCGCCCATCAGGCCCATCGTTACAGGATTTGATAATGAGGAAGATGTGGTATATGCCGAAAAGGGCAAGCTCTACATCATCACCAATCAGGATGCGCCCAACCGTAAGCTTGTCGTAGTAGATGCAGATAATCCCAAACCGTCGAACTGGAAAGAACTGATACCTGAAAAGAAATACCCGCTCACCATCAGCACCTGCGGCCGCAAATTTTTTGCACAATACCTGAAGGACGCGGTGTCGAAAGTGTATCAATACAACCTGGACGGTGAAAAAGAGGCAACCATTGAACTGCCGGGCCTGGGCACTGCCAGCGGCTTTGGCGGCAAGCGTAGCGAGAAGGAGGTGTACTACACTTACACGTCCTATATCTACCCGCCCACCATTTTTAAGTATGATATAGCCAGCGGTGAGTCATCGGTCTACAAGAAGCCCAATGTGAAATTTGACCCGAAGCAATACGAAAGCAGGCAGGTATTTTATACCTCGAAGGACGGCATTAAAATACCCATGATCATCACCATGAAGAAGGGTACAGAACTGAATGGTAAGAACCCGCTGATGCTCTACGGCTATGGCGGTTTCAGCATCAGCCTTACGCCCAGTTTCAACATCAGCAACCTGGCGTTCATGGAGAATGGCGGCATCTACGCCGTGCCCAACCTGCGAGGCGGCGGCGAGTATGGCGACGAGTGGCACAACGCTGGCACCAGGATGAAGAAGCAAAACGTATTCGACGATTTCATTGCAGCGGCTGAATATTTGATCAAACACAACTACACATCGAAGGACTACCTGGCTATTTCAGGCGCATCGAATGGCGGCCTGCTGGTAGGCGCCTGCCTCACGCAGCGCCCCGACCTGTATAAGGTTTGCTTCCCCGGTGTAGGCGTGCTCGATATGCTGCGCTATCATAAGTTCACCGCAGGCGCGGGCTGGGCTTACGATTACGGCACCGCCAACGACAGCAAGGAAATGTTTGAGTACCTCTACAAGTACTCTCCCGATCATAACGTGCGCAAAGGCACCTGCTATCCCGCCACCATGGTCACCACCGCCGACCACGACGACAGGGTAGTGCCGGCACACTCTTTCAAGTTCGCTGCATCGCTGCAGGCTGCGCAGAGCTGCAAAAATCCTGTGTTGATAAGCATAGAGAAGAAGGCAGGCCATGGTGCGGGCAAGCCCACCAGTATGCTCATAGAAGAGCAGGCCGACAAATGGGCTTTCATGCTCTGGAATATGGGCCTGGGGTATGGCGAAAAGTGAGCAGGCGAATGAGCTTACTGTCATCCTGAGCCATGTGGAAGGATTACAGCGCTTCATCAAGGCGTAAAAGCTACTTTTTATCTTTTTTCTTATCTTTTTTGCCGAAAATGCGGGAGAACAGGCCTTTCTTTTTCTGGCCGGGATGCGCTTCTTTTTCCTCCAGCTTGCGCTCCATATTGTCGCTGCGTATGGCGGTCTTCTGGATGCTGTTAAACAGGGATTTCCAGATCAGGTTGAAGAAGGATTTGTGCAGGTCGCGGGGCACGTAAGAACTCTCAGTGCGTATGGGCTTACCCTGCATAGGGTTGTCGGGGAAGATGAGCAGGGTATTGGCGAGGAATGAGGTTATGTGTTTTTTGTTGAGCTGCTTATCCTCGCCCACCTCTTGCGGCACCACCTTGAGGTCGTTGTAAGGCATGGTAACGGTGGCCTGCGCATGTGTTTCATCACCATCAATATGCAGCACCGTTTTGCCGATATGCACCGATGGTATCTCTGTAAGCGCCAGCGCCTTTGCAGGCGGATTTATCTGGCTTGCATCTATATCCTGCACCTGCCCATCCACACTGAAGGAAGCGGCTGGGTCGGATAGGGAGAAGGTGAAGGTCGCGGAGATAGGGCTGCGTTTCCAAAGGCTCCCACTGAGTCGCATCACGCAGCGGTTGTTGCGGGAAATGAGTTCGGGGACGTTTGTAAGGTTGCTCAGGCCGCCGTTCATGCCGTCGAAGGTTATCACACCCGCCATATGGCTTTGGGCATTCACTTCGGTATATTTTACGTGTCCGTCGCGTATGCGCACATAATCAATGGCAACCTTTTGCTTGAGGCGCGTCAGCAACTGGATCGGGAATTTTCCCTTTTTGCTTTGGTTGCTCGGCGGCACCAGGCGGCTGAAATAGTCGTCGAGCACAGGGCTATAGAATGCAATGGTGTCGACTGCCAGCAGACTGCTATCCATCAGCGCCCTCCACCTGAAGTTGCGGAGCTCAGCGCGGGCCACGTTAAAGTTGAGCAGGTCTGTCTGGAAGCCCTTGCTGCGGTAAAATTCATCGTGGCTCACCTTACAATGTATAGCAAAGTCGCGTGCGCTCAGCAGGTTACTGTCGCTTACGAAGTGCATCTGTTTTGCACGGATAGTATAAAGCGATCCGTCCTTTACGTAGGCTATGCTGTCGATATTAATGGTGGTCTGCTTAGAGTAAAGAAAGCGGTCGCCGTCTTTGGCTTGTTTGGGTACAAACTCCCAGTCGAGCATATTGATGCTGCCGCCAACGAGGTAACAATGGTATTTACCCGCAGTGTCAACATGCATATAATCCACGGATTGGTCGCTGACTGTGATACGGCCTATATGCACGCCCGAAATGGAAGACTTTTTCTTGTTCTGTTCATCGATAGACAGAGTATCTGTTTGGTTTTGCTGCAACGAGTCTACAGATTTGGGAGCTGAGGTAATTCGTATGTTCGGGCTGTAGATATGAAGGATCTTGCAGTTGAGTTCCTTTTCGGTAGCTATGGCCTCCCACGATACGCCCCACATGCGTATCTGGGGAATGGACGCGCTGAACACTACCGAAGGTTCACGATGCTGGCTTTTGAGCAAGGCAATGCGGTCGCTGTCGGGTTGAAGTTCTATTCCCGTCACGGTCACCCGGCGATTGACGATGTTGATGCGAATATCTTTAATGGATACTTTATAGACACTGTCGGTCGCTTTGGCTATCCAGACAGGTATCTGTTTTTTCAGGATCTGCCTGTAGTGGCTGGAAAACCAGGCACCGAAGCCCGCAAGCCCCATGAGGATGAGCAGGAGCAAGCCCAGTATGATACGGCCCACAGTGTGCCTTTTTTTAATCGACATAAGCCATGTATTTATAAAATCATGCCATATAGCCAGCAGGATAGAAATGAAGCACTTGTATATTAAACAGATCAGGAAGGGCGACAGTCCTTCCCTCGATAAATCGACTTATCTTGCAGCCGTTTTAAAGATATTTTTATGTACCGTACACATACATGCGGAGAGTTAAGGCTGGCCAATGCCGGGACTGAGGTGAAACTTGCAGGCTGGGTGCAGACCGTGAGGAAATTTGGTAGCATCACTTTCGTGGATCTGCGCGACCGCTATGGCATTACCCAGTTATATTTTAACGAGTCGCTGAACCCGAGGCTGGATGAGACGCCTATTGGCCGGGAGTATGTAATACAAGTGAGCGGTAAAGTAATAGAGCGTACTAATAGGAATGGAAAAATACCTACCGGTGATATAGAGATAGAGGTGAGCGATTTTGCAATCATGAACATAGCCAGTACGCCGCCATTTACCATAGAAGACAATACAGATGGGGGAGAGGACCTGCGGATGAAGTACCGCTACCTGGATCTGCGCAGGCCTGTGCTGAAGCGCAACCTGGAGCTGCGCTACAAGGTGAACCGGTCTGTGCGCAATTACCTGGATACGCAAGGATTCTGGGACATAGAAACGCCATTCCTGATCAAATCAACCCCTGAAGGTGCGCGCGACTTCGTGGTACCGTCGCGGATGAATGCGGGACAGTTTTATGCATTGCCGCAGAGCCCGCAGACATTTAAGCAGTTGTTGATGGTGAGTGGTTATGATCGCTACTACCAAATAGTGAAGTGCTTTCGTGATGAGGACCTGCGTGCCGACCGTCAGCCGGAGTTTACACAGATAGACTGCGAGATGAGCTTTGTGGAGCAGGAGGATATCCTGCAGACATTCGAAGGACTATTCAAGGCGGTGTTCAAGGACGTTAAAGGTATAGAGATGACGGAATCATTCCCGCGCATGACATGGGATGACTCGATGTGGCACTATGGCAATGATAAGCCCGACCTTCGTTTCGAAATGAAGCTGCAGAACCTGAAGGTGAGCGGTAAGGTGTACTGCGAGGTATTGAACGGATCGGAGTTTAAAGTGTTCAACGAGGCTGAGACTGTGCTGGCAATTGCCGTAAAGGGCGCCAGCGAATATACCCGAAAGCAACTGGACGAGCTGACGGAATGGGTAAAGCGCCCGCAGATAGGGATGAGCGGCGTAGTGAATGTGAAGTGCAATGTGGATGGTACTTATAAGAGCAGTGTTGATAAATTCTTTAATGAAGACCAACTGAAAAGCATCGCTGCATTTTGCGGTGCAGGTGCAGGCGATCTTATACTGATACTGGCCGGGGCAGAGACCCGCACCCGCAAAGCAATGAGTGAACTGCGCCTGGAAATGGGCAACAGGCTAGGCCTACGCAATCCTGATCATTACACCCCGCTGTGGGTGATCGACTTCCCATTGTTTGAGCATGACGAAGAAGAGAACAGATGGGTAGCAAGACACCATCCCTTCACATCGCCGAAGCCGGAGCAAATAGAACTGATGGGGAATCCTGAGCGTTATGGTGAAATAAAGGCCAATGCTTACGATATTGTACTCAATGGTACTGAAATTGGTGGTGGCTCGATACGTATCTTTCAGCGCGACCTGCAGGAAAAGATGTTTGCTGCATTAGGTATGAGCAAGGAAGAAGCACAGGAGAAATTTGGCTTCCTGTTAGGTGCGTTCGAATATGGTGCGCCGCCTCATGGTGGTATCGCATTCGGCTTCGACAGGCTTTGTGCATTACTTGGCGGGCAGGAAACGATCCGCGATTTCATGGCGTTCCCGAAGAACAATGCAGGCCGCGATGTAATGCTCGACGCGCCGTCAGCTATCGACGATAAGCAAATGCAAGAGTTGAACCTTAGGAGCACATTATAGCTCTACACCAAGGCCCCATACGAAGCGTCCGTTTTTGTTGAAGTCGAAGGTAGGCGCCCAGTGGTAGTAATAGCCCAGGTTAAGTGTGAAGTAGTATAGGTTCAGGTATTTGAGCCTGAGTATGTCATTGAGCATTATTCCGCTCTCATGGTAAGCAGTATTTGGCACTGAGAATGAAACGAATTTATGCACCTCCGGATGCTGCATGGTACCGTAAAGGATGTTGTGACCGATGCTGATATATGGAGCGAAACCCAGGCCCGTGCCGGGTATGCTGGCTTTAAACAACCGCCAATCAAAATCGTGGCGCCAGATGAGGCTCACAAAGGCGTCGCTGTAATAATCGTAAGGGTACATGGTGAGCAATCCGCCGAAAGCATAGATGGAAAGGTTGTCGCCATATCTGAAACCGTTGCCTGCGAACATTTTGCTGAGGGGAAGCGGCTTGTCGCTAAAAGATTTTCCGCCTTCGAGTAAAAAGTGTTCATAGCCAAGACGATTGATGTGTTTATGATACAGCAATGCACTACTCAGCTGTACGAACTTCGATCGGTCTGCACCATATTCCAGGAAGCCTGTTTCCAATTTAATATACCAGATAGGGTAGCGTGTGCCCGTGCGATAATAAGTGCCAAACGCAGGGGCCGTGCGTTCACCGTAGGCATAGCGCAGTTTTACAGAAGCCTCCCTGGCCGTGAAGGTGGTGTAGTCGGTGCTTTCATAGTTGAAAGCATACTTGTACAGCGGTGTTATTTTTTCGCGGTAGGCGGCAAATTCGCCGGTCCAATAGCCAAAGCGTTTTGTCGCCACGCCTCCATCGGTCTCTATCCTGTCCACGCGACTGAGCAGGTACATACGCAGGTAGTTTTTGTCGAGGTCGCGGTTGAGGCTTATGCGCCCGGGATCGCGCAGGTCTTTGTTGTAGAAAAAGCGGAAAGTGAAATCCTTATACCTGTCGAAGTAGGCTTCGATAAAGCCGCCATATTTCATATCCATATCACCGAAGCCATAGCCAAACCAACCACCCACCGACAGCCATTTGACGAGTTTCTCGTTGGTCTGCAAACCCAGCCCCAGCCTCGTTTTTTCGAACCTGTTGTAGCTATACAGGCGGGCGAGATCAAGGTCTACAGGGCCTATGGGAATTTTTGCCTGCCCAAGTTTACTGAGGTATTGCAGGTATTTGTCAATATGCGTAGCTGTGACGAGACTGTCCATGAAAACATAGGTTCGCTGCTCTTTATGATCGAGTGCAACGGGACGCAGTGCGTTCCATTCGGCATCGCCCAACTCATCTGCCTTATTATCGAGCCGTATGGTGTGCACCTTGTCAAAGCGGAATTTTTTGTCTTCGGTATAGCTCACAGAGTCGATATTGGTATTTCCCTTCATTGTCACTGTGTACTTATCCTTATCGCTTTTGAGTGTGTAGTTGAGTATATAGTTCAACTGGTTTGGGAACCATTTGCCTTCGGTCTTTTTATATTGCTGCTCGATCTTTATGGAGCGGTCGAGTTGCTTATCGTACACACCGGCCAGCAGGTAAGCAATAGCGTAGCCATCTGAATTGATGTACACCCGTCCTTTCAATTCCTCATAGCCTTTCTGTGGGCGGAAACTCAATATCCAGATGGTGTCTGTGCCCTGCAGTATCTCATCCTCCAGGTTGAAATCGTAGTGGGTAAAGAAACCTTTGCTCACGGGGTTATGATAGTCTTTGCCATTGAGTTTTATGTAGTCGTTGTAGGCGTGAAAGGGTAGTATGTCTGTAGCCATATTGGTGAACATGGACTTCTTAAAGCCTGAAAGCCTGCTGCCGGTAACATCCTCCTGCAACTGTTGGGGTCTCCGCCATGTACGCGTACTGTATGTTTCGGACATTAGCAAGTGCTGGTTATCGATGAAGTCCCGCATCTCCTTTGCGTCCTTACTCGTATCTTTTGCCAATATAGAATCGGGTACGAGCACATCGGCTGTCATCTTGTAGTACATGCGGCAGCGATACCAATCGTACTTCTCGGGGTTGTTCTTATCCCTATTGGCAATCGCAGCGTTGAGTATATGGCGCATCTTGTCGTAAGGCGGTTTTATCACTACTTCTTTTAGTGCGCCTCCACCGGAGTTGAGTATAACCAATGAATCTCTTAAAGGCAGTTGCAGTTTTTTAGGTTCATAGCCAAGGTATGAGATCTCGATATAGCTGGCCTTATCTGCATCCCTAAGATCAAATCTGCCATAGAGGTCGCTTACAGTGCCATGGCCCGTATTGCCGAACTTTATTGTTGCAAATGGTAAAACCTGCTTGGTGACAGCGTCTATTACAATGCCGGTAAACGGTGTTTGTGCGCGGGCAGTCTTGCAAAATGCCACTGTGAAGCAAATCAGTACGATCCTTGCGAAGTATATTGCCGTGTACCAGGTTTTTTTTTGCATGTTAGCCGTCAGGCAGGTAGTGTTTTGGTGCTGCTAAGTTCATAATTGCACCTGAACTTTTCTCGTAGTTTCAACAAATTTAGCTTCAGTGGATGGCTGTATAGTAACGCATATTTGAAAATAATATTTTGTATTATTAACGGGCTTATTATCTTTATACTGCGTAAAATGTAGTTCATGAAAAAAGTTTTCCTAGGGTGCATGCTTATTGCAGGTTTAGGCGTATTAGTTACGTCCTGCAATAATGGTGATTATAATGCGAATCCCAGCAAACCCACAGATGTTCGCAACCCATTGAATCCTAATTCTGGTGTTACGATCCCCCTGGGACGTATACAGGCGCAAATAGACGGGAGTCTGCGTGTATTTGACCAAAAGGCAGGCTGGACCGATTCGATGGCAGAAACGTTAATAGGCCAAGGATTGAAGTATGACAATATGCATACCACAGAGTTCCTGGGTTTTTCCCTGAGTCCATATAAAGGGAATACGGGAGAATATTATATTTACGATTCGCTAAGCAATGATGTCTTTTACGGTAGTATGGATACTACTGATAACACTGTGTACCTGCTGTATAACGGCAAGATAGTTACCGGTGGCAGCGGCCAGGGCGATGTCAATCTGAAAGGTACAGAAAGTGCGCGCGTAAGAGGGACGTTTTCTGCAACCGTTTACCAGGTCATCCCGACGCTGGATTTCAGTCAAACACACCAGATCACAAGCGGCGAATTTTATTTGCCTAAACATTAAGAAAGCTTAAGAAGATAATTATCATGCAGCCTCTTTAGGGAGGCTGTATCAATTTATGTCACATTAGCGCTCCGCCGGATAGCCACACTTTTATTTTGGATATTGAACAACTATCTATGATATAACGGGGCGGCATGGGCAATGCGTATTGACTGTGAAGAATACAGTGATACAGCTTCGACCCATAAATACCGTCCCCGCGGAAATCATATTTAAGGTAGCTTCTGAGAGACGAGGAGTCCTCCAGATCAAGTCCACCATTTGCGGTCACAATTGTTCCATGGCATGAGTAACAATGATCGTTGAAAATGGGCCGGATGTCCTTAGCGTATGTAATACCGGTGGTGTCGCAAGCGGACAAAACCGCGGAAGGAGGAATTGGCATTTCGGCTGGCTTATGCTGACACGCAACTAATGCCACAATAAAATTCGCAATTAAAAAGAAACTGACGTGGAATTTCACATTGTGAAATTCCACGTTCATTATTAAGCTAAAGTTAATGGATGAGAAAATGCCGATATAACGGGACATAACCTATTCAAAGGGGGAATTTCGGTAGCCGATCTTACGGGCGGGCAATATTGTGCCGGCGATAACGAGCATTTATCTCAGCAGCGTTAACTCACCTTTACGGGAATATATTGCCGTCTGCCCCAGAACGTGGTATCGAAGATACCAGAAGTAAGTTCCACTCCCGGCAGGCTTACTTTTAAAAGTACCATCCCAGCCAGGGCCGTTTTGCTGGGCGTGGTATAGCCGTTCGCCCCAACGATCGTAAACCGACAATTCATCGATGGAGATGTTCGGGTTATCGGTTATCAGCCTGAAATAGTCATTTATGCCATCATTATTAGGCGAGAAGGCTGAGGGCAGCCATGCTTCAGCGGGGATGTTGGTAGCGGTGACCAGGTAATGGCACTCATCGCGGCATGTAGCGTTATGGACCACGCAGGTGTAATGCTGTTGCCAGTCGATGGCTGTAACAATGAGTGGATCGCAACCGGTGCATATGAGGCTATCGTCTTTATACCACTCTATGCGTCGAGCGGGGCTGCAGGCAGGTAACCCGACGGTGCTTTGATACTGTGCCGTAATGGACGTATCGGTAAAGAGCGGTGCCGGTGGGGGCAGGACATAAAGGGATGTGTCGCGGTACACAACGCCGAAGGCATTTGAGGCACGCAAACGTATTTGATACGATCCCTGGCTGAAATAGCAGATATCAGGTGGATAGGGGCCGTAAAAAGTATCTGGCGTTCCCCCCGGGAAACTCCACTCCAAACTGGTTATGTTAGTAAAAGAATCCAGCCTGAAACCGATACATTGGTTTTCGCAAATGGTGTCTGTGTTCATTACAATGTCCGCATCACCGGGCTGACAGCCCGTAATACGGGTCGTATCAGTATACAGGCCGCAAATAGTTTGCTTGCTGATCCAAAATACACCAGGACTATCTACAGTCAGCATAGTTCCATGGGCGGCAGTATCCGACCATTCGTAGCCCGTGAAAAACGGGTTGGCAAGCATGGTATAAGGGAATGCCTGCTCGCACAACACAGTATCATTGGGCAGGAGGGAAGTGTTCAGTGGTGGATAAATAGTTACGTGGGCCGTGTCTGTGGTGCTGCAATAGCCATTGCTTACTGTGAGGTAATAGACGCCGGAAACGGTGGCCGTATATATGCTATCTGCAGTGCCGTTTTGCCAGGTGTAGATGTAATTCCTGCCCCACGGAGCATTTAGGACTATGGGGATGTTATTACAACTCGTGGTATCATGGAGATCAAACCGGATGTTATTGAAACTAACTTTGAAAGTATCGATCCGGATGCCGCAGGCGGTAATGGTGCGCAGCCAGTATGTAGCTGCTGAATCGCAGAGGATAGATGCGGATGTAGCTCCTGTACTCCAGAGATACGCTGAGCCGGGAATTGGCGCTTTAAGTGTGTCTTTATCGATACATGCTATGACCGTATGGATGAAAGGGACGTTGGTACGGATGACATCGTTTGGCAAACCCAAGCCGACAGAGGCCGGCGAGACATCGACGGCGTCCGTTTGCAGGTTGCAAAAAGGGCTATCAAGTTCCGGGTATTGTATCAAGCCGAGTTTGTAATGGGATGACCCGAAATATAGCTTTTTATCGGGGCCTACCCTCATATCTGTACCATTGGCATACTGGCCGCCAGGCAACAATTTGGGTTGCGATGAAGGTTGCGTCAAGTCGGACTGGTAAAAGCGTTGCATTCCCAGGTTTGTTATTGACATCGTGTAAAGCTTATTGCCGGAAGGCGAAAAAGCAAGTGAGTAAAACTGGTCGTATACGGAGTCGGTAACCTTACCCTTAATAACCAGCCTGTCGAATAACAAATGACCTGTATTAAGGTCGAAGTTGAATAGCTGGGTGGTGTTCGTGCCAGGCTTTTGCGGATCGCCATTACTATTCAGACATCCGATCTTTTCGCCATTGTTGTCTGACTTGATCATACCTATTGAATAGTCGGCATCGAGCCCCGTTGATGATACCACCGGAATGGTATTGAGACCGGCCGCCGTTAGCTGAAAGGCGTGGAAAACAGGTTCTGCCTGTTTGTGATCGATAATCCATTTCTCGCAGCCACCGGTGCCGATAGCGGTAAGCATTTCGGAAACATTAGAATCCAAAATGATATTTTTCTGTACCAGGTCGCCAAGGCCATTCTCAAGCGACATATCGACGATACTGTACCGAAGATAAACGTCCGGAAAGTCCTCTCTTTGAGAGGCAATGAATATGTAGTATTTCGAGGGAGCGGCAATATCCTGAACAATCAGTACGCCCTGAGCTGAAGAGGTCAGACTGTTTCCCAACAGGCCATAGCCGTTGGGCATAAGGTTATTGTTTTTATTCCACACATTGAGGCCATTTGTATAAAACAGCAGGTTGCCGCCACCATCCGAAACAGAGGCCACACTTTCTACCGCTTCTATGTCTGTTTGAAAGGGCGCAGGCGGATCAGTTTTGAAATCGAGACCTCCATATATCCCGAAGGCCCAGACATAATCTTCCTTCTGACTGTAAACTGCAGAATGAAAAAATAAAAGAACGGCAATGAGGAGCGTGGAAATTTTTATCATAAATCGTTTGTGTCTAGATCCTGTCTATTAAATAAAGACGTAAAAGACTTAAGATAAATTTGCCCGGCTCTCCCTTTTTACATTGCTGTTACAATGAGTAAAAATGAAATACATGAAAAATGGCTGCCTGTAGGGCAGCCATTCAAAAAATACACTATTATAACCTTACGCAGTAGTCTCTTCAGAAGAGCCTTCTGCTGCTGGGGCCTCATTGTTTTCGGTTGCTTCGCTTGCAGGAGCCTCAGTTACTTCGGGCGCCGGAGTTTGAGCTACGGGCGCTGCTTCCGCCTTCTTAGGGGCAGCAGACGAAGAACGGCGGCTACGACGTGTTTTCTTAGCTGCGGTATCTTTTGATTCTTTAGTATAGATCTCGTTGAAATCAACCAGTTCTATCATTGCCATGTCAGCGGCATCGCCCATACGGCGCGGCAGCTTAATGATACGGGTATAACCACCGGGGCGGTTTGCCACTTTGTCGCCAATAACACCGAATAGCTCAGTAACTGCATTCTTATCCTGCAGATAGCTGAAAATAGTACGGCGGTTGTGCATATTGTCGTTCTTAGAACGGGTGATGATAGGCTCTGCATAAACGCGCAATGCCTTTGCCTTTGCAAGCGTCGTTGTGATACGCTTGTGCTCAATTAGCTGGCAAGTCAGGTTGGACATCAATGCCTTCCTGTGTGAGTAGGTACGACCTAAATTTTTAATCTTGTCTCCGTGACGCATGACATTTGTTTTTTATTCCCTCATACCGTGTCAGGAATTATGAGGTACTCTGTTAGGTAAAAAGTTAAAAGTCAAAAGCAAAAACTTTTAGGTTTTCACTTTTGACTTTTTAATTAAATTTAATCTTCGCTCCTGTGGAATTTGCTGATATCCATACCGAAGTGCAGACCGCGTTCGCCGAGTACCTGCTCAATTTCAGACAATGATTTCTGCCCGAAGTTGCGGAATTTCATCAGTTCTTCCTGAGTATATTGTACCAGCTCGCTCAGTGAATTGATCTTGGCAGCTTTCAGGCAGTTGAATGCACGCACTGAAAGTTCCAGGTCTTCGAGCGGGGTATTCAACACCTTGCGCAGTTGCAGTGTTTCTTCGTCTACTACGGTTTCTTTTTCTTCACGTTTAGTATCCAGTGATATGTTCTCATCAGTGATGATCATCAGGTGCTGGATGAGAATGCGCGATGCTTCTTTAACTGCTTCTTCCGGATGTATAGTACCATCGGTAGCTACTTCCATGATCAGCTTTTCGAAGTCGGTGCGTTGCTCAACGCGGGTATTTTCGATGCTGTATTTTACGTTTTTGATCGGGGTGTAGATCGAGTCGATCGCGATCATGCCTGTAGTACCGTCTTTAGGGCGGTTTTCTTCAGCAGGTACATAGCCACGACCTTTGCCTACGTGCAGTTCAATATGGAAGGTGGTGCCAGGCTCCATGCTGCATATTACCAGTTCGGGGTTCATTACCTGGAAGCTTGGCAGCGCGTCGCCGATCATGCCGGCGGTAAAGGTTTCTTTGCCTTTTATATTAAGCTCTACTTTGCTTTCTGTAGCCTCACCTTCAATTGATTTCTTCAGGCGTACCTGTTTCAGGTTGAGGATGATCTCGGTTACGTCTTCAAGCACGCCCTTGATGGTAGCGAACTCGTGATCTGCGCCTGCTATTTTGATAGCTGTGATCGCGTAGCCTTCGAGAGACGAGAGCAGCACGCGACGCAGTGCGTTACCGATGGTAACACCGTAACCTGGTTCAAGCGGGCGGAATTCAAACTGAGCTTCAAAATCAGTTGCTTTCTGAAGAACAATTTTATCCGGCTTTTGGAAATTCAATATGGCCATATTGAGATTTTTAGTTTTTATTTTTTATAATGTCCGATGGCCTCATGCGAGGCCAAAGGGATTATTATTTAGAATACAATTCGACGATCAGCTGTTCCTTGATGTTTTCAGGAACATTGTCACGCTCAGGATGCGCGAGGTAAGTACCTTTCATATCCTTTTCGTTCCACTCTACCCAGTTGATGCGCTGGCCTTTGCCGCGGATCTGACCAGTAACGGTAGTGTTAGCCTTGCTCTTAGGTTTCAGCTCGATAATATCACCTGCCTTCAACCTGTAAGAAGGTACGTTTACCACGTCGCCATTCACCATGATGTGCTTGTGCGATACCAGCTGGCGTGCTGCCGGGCGGGTGGGGGCGATGCCCATGCGGTAAACGGTGTTGTCGAGACGAGCTTCGAGCAGCTTGATGAGGTTTTCACCAGTTGCGCCCTTCATACGGGCAGCCTCCACATAAGTGTTACGGAATTGCTTTTCCAGAACGCAGTAAGTGTACTTTGCCTTCTGCTTTTCTTTAAGCTGAACGGCGTATTCGCTCTGCGTTTTGCGCTTTTTTGAAACGCCGTGCTGACCCGGAGGGTTGCTGTTCTTACCGAGGTTCTTTCCTGAGCCCAGTATTGGTTCGCCGAAAATGCGGCAGATCCTGTTTTTTGGTCCTGTATAACGTGCCATGACGATTTTTGTTTTAACTGTCCCGTCTCATTTAAAAATCGTAAAAGCCGATCCGGTACAGTATTTTGTTATTGAATATTGATAATTGAAAATTCTTATTGACTATTACGGTCAGACTATGGATACCGTGACAGCAGTGTGATTAAACGCGGCGCTTTTTAGGCGGGCGGCAACCATTGTGGGGCAACGGAGTTACGTCTTTGATAGAGGTAACTTCGATACCCACTGTAGTGAGCGCACGGATGGCGCCTTCGCGACCGGACCCGGGGCCTTTTACAAACACATCAACCCGTTTCAGGCCTGCATCTACGGCTACTTTACCGCAGTCCTGTGCCGCCATCTGGGCTGCATACGGAGTGTTCTTTTTAGAACCCCTGAAGCCCATTTTACCGGCTGAAGACCAGGAGATAACCTGACCACTCTTATTGGTAATGCTAACGATAATGTTGTTGAATGTTGCGCTGATATGCACGTCACCATGCGGATCAACTTTTACTACGCGCTTTTTTGCAGCGGTCTTTGCAGACGATTGTGCTTTAGCCATTTGTTGTTTAAATAAAGGTGTTCAAAAAACATTAAGCCGCTGTTACACGGCCCCTTGCCACCCCTCCCCGCAGCACCAAGGCGGATCCGGCGGTGGCCCGGATATTATTTCTTCGGTGCTTTCTTCTTACCTGCAACTGTCTTACGCTTACCTTTACGGGTACGGCTGTTAGTACGTGTGCGCTGACCGCGAAGGGGCAAACCCTTACGGTGACGCAGGCCACGGTAACAAGCGATATCCATGAGGCGCTTAATGTTCATTTGCACTTCAGAACGCAATTGGCCTTCTACCTTAAACTCGTTGGTGATGATATTACGGATGGCAGCTTGCTCTTCATCATTCCAATCACTAGCTTTTTTATCGAAATCGATACCTGCTTTTGAAAGGATGTACTGGGCAGTGCTCTGGCCAATACCATAGATGTAGGTAAGCGCTATCTCACCACGTTTGTTTTTCGGAAGGTCAATACCAGCTATACGAGCCATTAATACTGATTATTTAAATTTAAAGTTTACTAATTTATTATCCCTGGCGTTGTTTAAAGCGAGGATTCTTCTTGTTGATGATATACAGTCGGCCCTTGCGACGTACTATCTTACAATCGGCGCTGCGCTTCTTGATAGATGCTCTAACCTTCATGATTCTTTTATTTTCTAATTACTATTTATAACGATAAATAATACGGCCACGACTTAAATCATAGGGACTCATTTCAACTCCTACTTTATCGCCCGGCAGGATGCGGATGTAGTGCATACGCATCTTCCCTGATATTGTTGCCAGAATTTCGTGCCCATTTTCAAGGCGAACACGAAACATGGCATTTGATAAAGCTTCAACGATCGTCCCGTCTTGCTTGATTAAAGACTGCTTAGCCATATTAAAAAGGACTGCAAAGGTAATGAAAATATTTATTCCTGAAAACTTTTCAGAAAAATAAAAGACGAAGGTTTTGGGAGGGGAATATTAAAAAAACAGGAATCACATTATCATTATTTGTGATCCCTGTTTTAAAAAGGAGAAATTAAACTTTTTTATAAACATTTACCCCAATACTTCGGCCTTCACTAAAGTACGGGCCCAATCGAGCAGGGAACTGTACTGGTTGTCGATGAGGTCGTGTGGCAGGCTAAATGGCTCATGCTTGGTGGTAAGGAATACCGTGTGCATGGCAAGCCTTTTGCCAAACTCCATGTCGCTGAGGCTGTTACCCACGATGACACTCTTTTTGAAATCGATCTCCGGGAAGTCTTCCTTTGCCTGAATTGCCATGCCGGTGTTGGGCTTGCGGTTGTGATCATCGTCGGATACGGCTGTGCAGGAGTATATTTTATCGATCCTGCCCCCACCGGCTATGATCTGGGCTGTCATATTATTGCTGATCTCCCGAAGGGAATCGACCGTCATAATGCCGCGGCCAACGCCACGCTGATTGGTTACAACTACGATGCTGCCGAAAATCTCGTTCAGTATCTGTAATGCTTCTATGGCTCCTTCGCTAAAGGTGAATTCGTCCCAGGTCGTAATGTATGAGCCTACTGTTTCTACGTTTATTACTCCGTCCCTGTCAAGGAATAATGTCCAGCTTTTGTCTACTTGTCCTTCCAACTTATTAAAAGGGTTCATTTTCTTCAGTTCTTGCTGTGATCAAATAATTGTTCTTCTACCAACTGGCAAATAATATGCCCTATCGTTATATGCGTTTCCTGTATCCTCGGCGTATCGGAACTAGGTACGTTTACCAGGTAATCCGACAGTGCCTTCATCTTTCCGCCTGTCTCTCCAGTAAGAGATACATTAATCATACCAATTTTTTTCGCTTCTTCCTGCGCTTTGATAATATTAACAGAATTGCCCGAGGTGCTCAATCCTACTAGTACATCGCCAGGTTTTCCTACTCCCTTTATTATTCTACTATAGACGTATTCGTAGCCATAATCGTTTGCTACTGCGGTTATATACGAAGTATTGCAATGAAGGGCTTCAGATGGCAGCGGATTCCTGTCGCTGTAAAAGCGCCCACTGAACTCGGCAGCCAGGTGCTGCGCATCGGCGGCGCTGCCGCCATTGCCACAGAAGAGTACTTTGTTGCCGTTTTTAAACGCCTGAACGATGATACCTGTTATCTCCTCAATCGTCTTCAATAATCCTTCGTTTGCAATAACTTTTTGCTTGGTATCGATGGATGCTAGTAGAATGTTTTTGATTTGCTGTTGCATAGTAGTTGCTCAAAAATACAACAGCGTACGTAAAAAACTCGTACGCTGTAATAACGTTATGCTATGTGTGGATATTGTGTTAGATTAAATCTATAATATAAGCATGGCATCGCCGTAACTGAAGAAGCGATATTTTTCTTTGATCGCTGTCTGGTAAGCGTGCATGGTGAGATCGTAGCCGGCAAAAGCGCAGACCATAATAAGCAGGCTTGTTTTAGGCAGATGGAAATTGGTAACTAGCGAATTGGCAATAGAGAACTCGTATGGAGGATGGATGAACAGATTGGTCCAGCCTTCTTCTGCTTTCAGCAAGCCCTGAGCAGTTACCGAGCTTTCTACAGCACGCATGGTAGTGGTGCCGATGGAGCAGATATTGCGGTGTTCAGCCTTTGCTTTATTTACCACGCCTGCAGCGTATTCGTCTACCCTAAAATATTCTGCATCCATTTTGTGCTTCGACAGGTCTTCCACTTCAATGGGGCGGAAGGTGCCGAGGCCAGTGTGCAGGGTGATCTCCGCAAAGCGCACACCTACAATTTCCAGCCTTTTGATGAGCTCGCGGCTGAAGTGAAGACCGGCAGTGGGGGCAGCTACGGCTCCTTCGTGCTTAGCGTATACCGTCTGGTAGCGTTCTTTGTCGTCTTCTTCGGGTTTGCGTTTGATGTATTTGGGCAACGGTGTCTCACCGAGGGTCTCTAGCATGGCGCGAAATGCATTGTCGTCGCCATCGAACAGGAAACGGATTGTACGGCCACGAGATGTGGTATTGTCGATCACTTCCGCGATCAGTTCGTCGTTATCGCCAAAATAAAGCTTGTTACCTACGCGTATCTTACGGGCGGGGTCTACGATAACGTCCCACAGGCGATTAGGCTTATTCAGCTCGCGGAGGAGGAAAACCTCGATCTTGGCGCCTGTCTTCTCCTTTCGGCCATAGAGGCGGGCTGGGAATACTTTGGTGTTGTTGACCACCATTACGTCCTTATCATGGAAAAAGCCCAGGATATCTTTAAATGTTTTATGTTCTATTTTTCCGCTGTCGCGATGCACAACCATCAGGCGGCTTTCTTCACGTGTTTTTGCGGGGTGTTGCGCTATTAGATTTAATGGGAGGTCGAATTTGAATTGCGACAACTTCATATTTGGAAGTGTTGTTTAAAAGTGTGCAAAGTTACATAAAAATATGTTATTTGGTATGGAACCTGCAATATCGGGAACTGCTTTAAAAAAAAGCAGCTTGCCCCGTGAAAGGCAAGCTGCAAGAATTTTACGTATTCGCCTAGTGGCTGATAACTATCTTATCGGTCGATATTTTATCACCGTTCTGTATTAAAACCTGGTAAACGCCCTGGGCCAGGTCGCTTACGTTAGTCTGTACCGTATTGCTGCCGGAAACACGACCCGCCGGCACCAGGGTGCGCACCATTTTGCCGGTCATATCATACAATTCCACTTTAAGTGTGTTCTCTGTAGTGAATGAGTATCCGACATTTATCACGTTGCTCGCGGGGTTGGGGTACAGGCTAACGGTATTGTAGCTGCCCGGTACATTGCTAACTGCAAGGTTAAAGAGGATATGGAAAGTATCTGCATTGGATGTACCGCCGCCTAATGTAGGTGGCGTAACAACCGTTACCGGCACATTGCCATAAGCGGCGATCATAGGTGCTGTAACAGGTGCGGAAAGCTGTGTGCCACTTATAAAGGTTGTGGTTAGAGGTGTCGCGTCCCAATAAACCGTAGAAGTATTTACGAAGTTATAGCCGTTGACAAGCAGGGCAAATGCCGGATCGCCCGCATGCGCGCTGTTGGGGCTGAGCGAGGTGATAACCGGTGCTACAGTACGGAACTCGCCGTCGAAATATTGGGTGCCGGGACCACCAGCCTTTGTCCATGTAAATGCCGCCTGGTTGAAGGCGGGGTCGATTGCCAGACTTGGGAAAGGATGGGTAAGCGGAACGGAGTCATCCGCATAGTTAGCCCTTATAGTAGCCCAGGTGCCTGGGGCAGCAAGGTTCCAGCCGTTCACCTTATAGGGCAGCAAATGAAGCGTTGAATCGTAGTAGGTAACAAGGAAGTTTTTAAATACGGTATCGAAAGCAACGCTAGGCTCGATGGTATTATTCGAGCTGCCGTCTATCGAAAAGGTGTACCAGTAATTGGTATAATGCGCTTTTTTATTGTAGAAACCGATTATGTCGTGATCTGCGGGATTGCCGTTATATGCCTTATCGCAAAGTACGACAGCTGTTAGCGATCCACTGTCATTATCCCCCGCAGTTATCGATGTGGAAATAGAGGGGTTGGAGCAGTATCCTATTATTGCGGGGAGAAGCGAGTCAAGGCAAACCGGCGTTATAAATGAACTATTGACGGTGCTGGTGTTGCGTGATTCGTAAATGTTGCCCATTGGTGCTGTACTGGAGCTATAGCGGTCCCATGCTACAAAGTAGCGTCCGTTTGAGCCGGAAAAGCTGCGGCCGTATGAAATAGCGACGTTTCTAAAAAATGACCCGGTAGATGCGACCGGATACCTGTTGGGGAAGGTATTGCCTCCATCCATTGATACCCGCGCGATAATCGAGTCATTGACGGAGGTATATTTTGCATAGGCCACGCCCACGCTGTAAGGGCTCGCGCCAATGGCCGGGTCACGATAGTCGACAGCCACGTCTACGTTGTATATCTTCGTTGTAAAGTTCTCATTGAGATTTTCTGCGAGGAAAACGCCAGTCGTAGCATCATAAACGTCCACGTATACGGTATAGCTCGGGACAGCCGCCTGCTGATTTACCGAGGCGACGAATAAGCGCAAGTTGTTTGTATCAGTACCCGCAACGGCGATGTGGACCGGGGTATAGTTAGTGCCGCTGACACGATAAGAGTCGATTGTGTTCCAGGTATTGCCATTGTCCCGTGACATACGTATGACAACACCGCTATCGGCGTTGTAAGCAGCATACATCCATCCATTGAAGGCTACGTCGATATCGCCAGGGCCCTGATTTACACCGGGCGCGTTTTGGATCTTGATGTCATCTCCCCAGGCGAAGACAAATAGGGGAGCGAGCGCAAATAAAATAAAAAGTAAAATTGATCTTTTCATAGATTTCGTTTTTGGTTAGAAATGATTCCGGGATTAAAAATACAAAAACTTATTGCAACCTTAAATAATGCAATGCTGCATTTTCGAATAGGAATATTATTCGTTGTGTTGAAGTGTGTTTCGTTAAGATATAGTAATCAATGTGTTAGTGGCTCGCGCAGCTTTTTTTAAGGAGGCTATGTACGTTGTCGTTTGCTTTAAGAAATGTTAAAATAACATTGGGATTTTCTATTTTGGTCGAAATAGTAAGTCTATGTTCTCCAGGAAAGTCAACAATTCCAAGAAGCAGGCAGCGGACCCGATCAGATGGCGCAGCCATGAGGTGGGGCGAATTGAGGCTTTTACAGATGCTGTTTTTGCATTTGCAGTTACGCTGCTAATCGTATCACTTGAGGTGCCGGACTCTTTCGATAAGCTGATACACGACCTTCTGGGTTTTGTTCCGTTTGGGCTGGGCTTTTTGTTCCTGTTTCATATATGGGGGCACCAACACCGCTTTTTTCGCCGTTTTGGTCTGCACGACGACTACACTAATACTCTGAATGCAACCCTTATATTCGTGATACTTTATTTTGTATATCCTCTCAAGTTCCTGGCATCTTTTCTTGTTAAAATGGTTTTTGAACAGAAGTTTCTCATGGAGCCTACTGAAGTTTACAAACTCATGATCTTATATAGTGCAGGCTTTGTACTGGTGTATGTACTGCTTGCGTTAATGTATATCCATGCGCTGAAAAGGAGCGTGCAACTGGATCTGTCTGAAGCTGAGGTTTTTGAGACAAGGACAACGCTATACGATCATTTGACTATGATATGCTTTGGCCTTGCGTCCATCCTGTTAGCAATCATATTTCCGCAAGCGCCATTTTTCTCCGGTATCGTCTATGCGTTCGTCGGCATACCGTTAACTATACTGCGCAGTAAACGGGGTAGGCTTCACCGTCTGAAGTTTGAAACGATCACTGAAGGACAGAAGCCAGTGGTGCAAAATTCACCTTTAAAATAACCGCACCAAATAGCCAATTATCAAATTAGCTGCCTACATTTGGCCTCTAAATATTTTTATCATGCAAGTTTGGAACGATTATCTCTCACAGAACAAACAACGTTTTCTTGATGAATTGCTGGACCTGTTGCGCATACCATCTGTAAGCGCAGATAGCAAATATAAAGGCGATGTAGCACGCTGCGCTGAAGCTGTAAAACAAGCTATGCTGGATGCAGGTGCCGACAAAGCTGAAATATGCCCTACCAGCGGTCACCCGATAGTGTATGGAGAGAAGATGATCGATCCTTCGTTGCCCACGGTGTTGGTGTATGGCCACTACGATGTGCAGCCACCCGACCCGCTGGAGCTGTGGCATAGCGGGCCCTTTGAACCGGTGATAAAGGACGAAAAGATATATGCACGCGGCGCCTGTGACGACAAGGGCCAGATGTTTATGCATGTGAAAGCGCTGGAAATGATGACCAAGACCAACACGCTGCCTTGCAATGTGAAGCTGATGATAGAAGGCGAAGAAGAAGTGGGATCGAGCAACCTGGGCAAATTTCTTGAGGACAACAAGGAAAAACTGAAGGCCGACATTGTGCTGATATCGGACACATCGATGATCAGCATGGAGCATCCTTCGCTGGAAACAGGCCTGCGCGGACTTGCTTACATGGAGGTGGAAGTGACAGGGCCTAACCGCGACCTGCACAGCGGTGTATATGGTGGTGCAGTGGCCAATCCAGTGAACATACTGTGCAAAATGATTGCCTCCCTGCATGATGAAAATAACCACATCACCATACCCGGTTTCTACGACAAGGTTCAAAGCCTGGGCGATGCCGATCGCAAAGCGCTAAATGAAGCACCTTTCGATCTGAGTGATTACAAAAAGGATCTGGGCGTTAACGAGGTGTGGGGCGAGAAAGGCTATACCACACTGGAGCGCACCGGTATACGCCCCACATTGGACGTGAATGGCATATGGGGCGGCTATACCGGAGAGGGAGCAAAGACGGTACTGCCATCGAAAGCAAATGCCAAAATATCGATGCGCCTGGTGCCTAACCAGACATCGGACGAGATAACTGAATTGTTCACTAAACATTTTCAAAGCATAGCGCCCGATTATGTTACTGTGAAGGTGAGCGCACATCACGGTGGTGAACCTGTAGTAACGCCTACTGACTCGGTAGCATATAAAGCGGCTGCAAAGGCAATACAAACATCATTCGGGAAAGACCCCATACCAACACGTGGCGGTGGCAGTATCCCGATCGTTGCGCTGTTTGAGAGTGTGCTGGGACTGAAGACCGTATTACTCGGTTTTGGCCTGGACAATGACAACATCCACTCTCCGAACGAGAAGTATGATGTGTTCAACTATTTCAAGGGCATTGAGACCATCCCGTATTTCCACAAGTACTTCGCGGAGATGAGTAAATAAAAGTCAGTTGTGTAAAAAAGAGAAGCCCCGCCTAATGGCGGGGCTTCTCTTTTAGCGTCAATTTTTAATGAAGTATCTCTATTTTCCTGGTGCTGCTCCCAAGGCTGCTGCGCACTGAAATAAAATACAGGCCGGTAGGCAAACTGCTCGTCTCAAAACCTACCTGGGCCATTTTAGCTGCATCGTATTCGTCTTTTGCTACGATCTTGCCCATGGCATCACAAAGTGTAACGGTCATTATCTCATTGCTGTTGTCCCTTAGTCGGAGTGTTATTCTATCGCTGGCCGGGTTGGGTGTAATGATCAGGTTGGCGTCGAGAAGGTTGGGGTTCTCTACGCCCATTGCAGGTGTCGCATTTGTATATACAACGATCGTCGGGCCCGCCGACACATTATTGATCGTCATAGGTAGTGTTACACCAAATACCACATCGTGAATGCCGGGTACATACCATTGATACAGATCGTCGTGGTAATGACTTACGATGTGGAAGGTGTTATTGCTGTCTATATATTCCTGCACTCTGTGTACGCGCAAAGCGTTATGAAAGGTGCCGGTAGGCAATTTCAGCGTTCCCCAACCATCAGCAGTGTCTGAACTTGTGCCCATACGGGTATAGGGATAGTTGGCTGAAACAAATGTTGCCTTAAATGTGTCCGTGAAATTATTGTTGTAGGTAAAAGGGAAACGGAGCCAGTCCTCAGGATCGGAATAAACTATCGGTTGCGGAATGTCGCTACCGTTCATTGAAAGTTTGCTGGCGCTGGGTATGTAGTAGAGATGATAGGGGCTGAGACTTTCGGAGCTGGCGAGTGTAGAGCCCGGGAAAGTTGCGCAGCCCGGCGCAGCCGGACATGAAGCGTAAGTGACCGTGTCGGTAGTAATAACGGTCAAGTTGGTGAAATCCCATGTTACATTTGCGCCGGAAGCACCGGGGCTGACAGAATCGCACCTGTAAAAAACGCGGTGGTCGCCGTTTGCCGGATTGACGTTTGATGTAAGGGTAGGTTGGGCTTTTGCCGAATGGATTAACAACAGCAAGGCTGCGGTGGATAGCAATTTTAGCGTCATTTAATTGGATTTAAGTGAAATAATAGCCTAAATATAGAAATTTGAATTAAAAGCTAATATCAATATCGAACCGTTAGTAAAAGATAAGCCGGCCATTTTAGCCGGCTTATCTTTTACTGTTCCCTAAATGGTAACTACATCGTTACGTGGTTGCCCATAGAGCCAGGGCCCTGTATATAATAAGATGCAATACCGCTGGCAGAAACGCCGCGGTATATCATGCAGCGATTACCTGATCCATCCAACGCGTTGCAAACCTGTATGTAGGTAGCCCCCCAGGTTTTTAAAGACACAATGGCCGGAGGGTACAACAGGAATGCATTATAGCTCTCGTAGCTATTGTTATTATAATAGCTGTTAGCAGCAGCCTGTGCAGTAGCCTTTGGCGTCATCTGCGCACTGGCGCTCCGGGTCACGTCGCAGTTCGGGGGGCATATCCACACTGCGCTCAATACAGCCATCTGCGACCCGCCGGTCATATTAGCATAGCTGGCGTCGGTCGGTACCATTATAGCCAGTTTGCTGCCATCGGTACCAATGCCGTTATATACACGGATATTGGCGGCACCGTTCGCTACCATGGTACTGATCGCGTTTAAATCCAATGCATAGAACTCGCAAAATTTGTTGGATACATTGTTTTTGTAATTGTTGATATACGATTGAGCGGTCGTGGCATCGATGGATTGGTAGGTTGAACCTTCTGAGGGCCCTGCAAAAACACCATGGGCAGCAAACAGGATCGCGACTAATACTGTAAACCGTAGTTTTTTGTTCATAAATTTATTCAGTTTTTGTGTGCGTGAATTAAAAAAGGAGTCATAAATTTACGTTTTTGGCATATTTTGTCAAGTGTTTTCGCAAACTTTATTTATTACTGTCCATTTCCATTGAATAAAATGAGATTTAAAATATATCACTTTTTATTTCTATTTCTGTTGATGCCGGACGCTATCGCTGCTAAAACGATACAAGAGGAAGTGGATTGGCTATGGCATAAATATGCACAGGCAAATAACGCGACTGAAAGAGTAAGGGTGCTTGCCAAGATCGGCGACGAATACGTAAGATTGGACGAGGCGCCAAAGAGGGACTCGGTCTTCGGTATGGCAGTACAAAATGCGCTATTGAATGACTCGTTATTGATGAAAACCTATTATGCTTATTTCCGGATCGAGTTTCATTATTTGAATCCCGCTAAATGCCAGGAATTTGCAACGGAGATGCTATCGCTGGCTAAGGCGAGCAATAATAACGAATGGTTGTCTAAAGCTTATTCGGCTCTGGCAATTGCCAACATTACATCCGGGAATATTGACCTTGCTAATGATTACGTAAACAAGGCATATTATCATGTCAGCTTTTTGAACAATGACATGTTGAAGGTTGAGTGTATGTTATTGCTAGGCTATTGCAAGGAGCTGGCCAGTAAAAAAATAGAGGCATTCAGGAGCTATTCGGATGCGCTGTATCTCGCAGAAAAAGTTGACAATGATTCCATGAAGGCTGACTGCTATGAGAGGCTGGCCGGTTTTTACTCGTCTCTGAAAAAGTATGACAAAGCTATTTTTTATGTTAAGAGACAAATGAAATTGCTGGTAAGCAAAAGAGTCGTTGACTCGAATAAGCTAATGGATGCAAATATTTGCCTGGCTGATTATTTATATCACAACAAGGAGATCCAACAAGCTGAAAATATCACAGAAAGCATTATCAGGTATGCAAAGGCCAGCGGATGCGAGCAGGTGAAAGATAATGCTTTTGGTCTGTACCGGACATATCTTATCGACAATAGCCAGTTTAACGCATTGCGAGACCTTTACCAAAAGGAATATCCGGATGAATATGAAAAGATAGCCCGGCAAAATAAGACCCTGTACTATCGGCTGAACGGCTACATATTAGAAGCGAACGGCAAGCCTGATTCAGCCGGGCTTTTTTATGACTTGGCCGAAGATCAGATCGCAGGCAGAAAAGGTGTGGCAACGGCGAATTTTTATAAACGCTACGGGGAATTCATGATGCGTAGGGGAAACATTCAGGCTTCGATACGAAAATTCGACAGCGCCTACAAGTACGCACTTGCTGCCAATTACTTCCCCTACCTGATAGAGACCACCCACTACCTTGACTCGCTCAACTACCTTCAGAAGGATGTTGACAAGGCCTATCAATTTGCTATTTTAAATAAACAATACACGGAGCAACAGGCAGAAGTAAACAAGGGAGAAGAAATGCTGCAGCTTGAAGTGGAAAATGAAGCAAGACAGCAAGAACTGCGTGTGCAAATGGAAGAGAAAGAAACGGAACGCCGCCACAACCTGCAGTATACAGGTATGGTCATTGCCATCATCAGCTTTTTTATTTTACTGACTCTGTTGGGCACCTTCAAGGTGCATCCCGGCATGATCCGGGCTTTAGGTTTCTTCTCATTCATCTTCTTCTTCGAGTTTATAACCATGATAGCCGATCATCGCATACATGATTACACACATGGAGAGCCCTGGAAGTTCATGGCCTTCAAGATAGTGCTCATCGCCGGACTGCTACCGCTACACCACTGGCTTGAGGAAAAGGTGATACACTACCTGGTGCACCACCGTATGCTCGACTCAACAAAGCTGAAGATGAAAATACCAGCGATCAGGAAAAGACAGAAGCCCGTGCCGGAGCAAAAGCCAAGCGATAACTAACTGATAATTAGGAGATAATCTTTTGTGTTTTCAAAAATGCTTATTATCTTGAATAGGTAGCAACGATAAAACATGGAAGCTGTGAGGGAAATACAGGAAATAAGCGTACATATCCTTGCCCGCCTTTCCGACGGTCACACCCGCTTGCAGATAGAAGCCGAGCTGGTGGAGCAAGGTCATGATGTGCAGTTTGTTAAAGATATGCTGCAAGAGGCCGTGAAGCTCCGCAGTTCTAAAAAGCGTGTGCTGGGCCTTTCGCTCATCCTGGCAGGAGCGCTTATCTGTTTGCTCAGTTGCGTGCTATCTATAGTATTACATTTATCTCCAACTGCGTTCGCCGTGGTGCTATATGGTTTTACCAGCCTGGGCATCCTTCTCGCTTTCGCGGGCTTTACGCAGGTATTCTAGATGCGATACAGCCGGAAGTAACGTCCATTAACGGCCTGAGTCGATCCTGCGTTCCAGATCTTTGATCATATCATCCAGTGCAGGACCATAGATGCGTTTCGCATTATCGTACGATTGATCAGCCAATAACTGAATAAATTTATCCATGCCGAAGTTTTGGATGAGGGCGCCGGTCAGCACGGCACCCAATGGGTATAAAATCCCTTCCGGCATATGTTCGGCACTTTTCCAGGTGCCGACGACAGAGATATTCATCCCCCGGGCCGTTGTCACGCGCCGTATCTCTTGCATCCAATCCCGCCCCGAGAAATCGAAATAGCAAGCCACTCCTTCAAAGACCAGGTTGCTAGGGTTCTTAACAGTTGTAGCGTAGTAGCTGATATTGTGCGTGAGCTCATGGCCACGGGTGTTATCCATGCTGGTATGTGTTACGCAGAATGCCGGCTTGGTAAAGGCAAGTGGCTGTCGCAGGTATCTTTCGCCCTGCTTCACGTCATCCCACACAAAATAGTCGATCTTCTTAGGTAACACAGCCCTGAAAAAGCGATTGATCGAATCAAACGCGGCTTCTGTGGCAGCCATATAAAGATCGACATTGTCCGGTATGTGTCGGAAGTGGAAGACAATGTGCCTGGACTCCCTTATGATCCAATTGTCGTAGTAGTTGCTCAGTCCGAAAAGTATAGCCGCGCCCGTGGCCGACTTAACCGAATTTGCTGTAGCATTTAGCGCTACGCAATCGCTTAAGTTTTCTTTTGCTTTGCCATATTCTCCCTTCTTAAAATAGGCAATGCCCAGGTCGTTCATGCACCACGCCCTTACCGAAGGCTCTGCACTAACATTATTCTTCCCTTTTTCGAGGTAGGGTATGGCCTCATTATATTTGTTTTGCTCCAGCAGCGACTGGCCTATTATCTGGTAAGCGCCGGGCTCTGTTTCTGTATATCGTTTTGAGATTGCGATAGCGCTATCCAGTTTGCCTTTTTCAAACAAGGCAATGGCATCCTTCATTGTTTGCCCATATGTAGCAAAGGCAATGAAAGTACAGCAGCTGCATAAGACTATTCTTGAAAGCATAGGTTTAACGCAGCATTAAATTACATCAAAATGTAATTATGGTGGGTATTTGCCGTTTATTAATTGCGTAATTTTGAATTCATGTCATCCCGCTTTTCTCTTTTGTTTTTAGGCTGCACACTGCTGGCAGGCAGGATGGCGGGGCAATCGCATTTTTTTAGGGATGAGCAGCGCACATTTTATGGCGGTATTGTTGGCGGTATGAACATTTGCCAGGTGGATGGTGATGGCTACGGGGGCTACCATAAGGCTGGATTGAATGTTGGCGCTTGCGTATATGCCCAGTTCACACCCGCACTCGGTGCCAGCCTGGAGATGCTCTACGTGCAAAAGGGTGCGCGCGATATAAACGAGAGCTATTCGCCTTATGTAGGCCAGTATTTCGCAGGTTACTATCTCGACCTGAACTATGTAGAGGTGCCAATGATGTTCAATTTTTTCACCAATCATAAGCTGCATGCCAGTCTCGGTGGCTCGTATAGCAGGCTGCTGAAATCGAAAGAAGACCTCACCATCGACCATGGCTATGCCATCGACCACGACAAGTACTATTTCAATAAGAATGAGTTTAGCTATCTAGCCGGGCTGACTTACCAGCTATACAAGGGCCTATTTATTAATGCGCGTTATCAATATTCTATCAATACCATCCGCCCGGCCGAGCGAGCCGTAGTGGGCTGGGGTATAGATGAGCGCAATCACCTGATCAACCTTCGACTGATATTGTTGATGGGTTCGGCAAAAGACGGTGAATAATAAAGCTTTGCAAGTCCTGCAAAGCTTTTCCAATATCCCGCGTCTGTTACCTACTGCATCAGGTAGAGCGTCATGTTCGAATAATCTATCACCGCTTTCCCGGAAGAAAGGATGTCGGCGCCCACCACGCCGTCAAATGGTGCAATACCAACTGATTTCAATGCACTATTCACATTATCGAGGTCCATTACCGTTACGGTGAATTTTTCTTTTTTATAGCCGCCCAGTACCAGCGTATTGTCGGGTACCATCCTGGCAGTAAGCGTTGCGCTGCCTGCACCAGCGGCAGGCACATCGTTGCCTTTAGTAGTGTTGATGTGGAACTTGTCTTTTACTTTCACATCCAATACCGTCGCGCCGGCCCCTGAGTCGAGAATGAACTTTCCTTTTACGCCATTCAGTGTACCTTCCATGTATATATGGCCGATGATCAGTTTATTGAGTTTAATGGCGATGTAGCCTTTTTTCGAAAGGAAGTCGCCAAGATCGGCATTCTGGGCGTTAACGGTTCCTGTTATAAATACAAGCAATAGTAAAGCCGCCAGGCTTTTCAGTTTTAAATTCATTGTCTGTTCAATAGTTTTTAGTTAGCGCAAGGTAGCGTTTAATTCTCTGAGTTTTGCAGCGCCGGGGCATAGCACATCCTTGCCCAATGTATTAAGTGGCTTTTCGGTCGTGCCCAGCATATCGTGCAGCTCCTGCGACTCGTGCTCCATATAGAGCAGGCCGGTGAGGATCTCGTTCTTTGCCTTGGCCAGCTGTACTGCGTTCATTGCCGATATGCGGCTGTGTGGGTCCCAGCCCTGGGCCAGCTTATGCAGTTCAATGATCGAGCCATCGTGCATTACTACATGCTCCATTGTTCCCTCAGCATAGTCGGTGGTGATCTCTTTCATTTCCGGTACGAAGTCTATGGTGCCTGTGGCCTCTACATGTTCGCGCACATAATCATACGATTTGGTAGAGCCTACATTGTTATTGAAGGTGACACAAGGTGATATCACGTTGATGAAGGCGAAGCCCGTATGTTTCATAGCAGCTTTGATTAGCGGCACCAATTGTTTTTTGTCGCCGGAAAAGCTCTGCGCCACGAACGTAGCACCCAGTTCTATCGCCAGGCTTGAAAGGTCTATCGATTGAAAGGTATTGACATGCCCGGTCTTGTTTTTCGATCCCGGGTCGGCAGTAGCGGAGTCCTGCCCTTTAGTAAGACCGTAGCAGCCATTGTTCATCACTATGTACAGCATGTTCAGGTTGCGCCTGATGACGTGTACGAACTGGCCCATACCTATTGATGCACTGTCGCCATCGCCCGATATGCCGATGTATTTCAATTCGCGGTTGGCAAGGTTTGCACCGGTTGCCACCGATGGCATACGGCCATGCACGGAGTTAAAGCCATGTGAATTACTAAGGAAATATGCCGGTGTTTTGGAAGAGCAGCCGATGCCCGATAGCTTCGCTACCTTATGCGGCTCGATGTCGAGGTCGTAGCAGGCCTGTACAATGGCCGCGCTGATGGAGTCGTGTCCACAACCTGCACATAAGGTAGAAAGGGCGCCTTCGTAATAGCTTACGGTATAGCCAAGCTTATTTTTTTTGAGCTCCGGGTGACGGAACTTGGGACGAACGTATGTCATATTGCTGTCTTCCTTCTTTTACTTATTGCCTGATAAATTGTTTTTGATCTGTGCCTGTATCGTATCTGCTGTAATGGGCATGCCGTCGTAGTTGAGCACAGATACAAGTTTCTCGGGATTGATGCCTAACTCTATCATCAGCAAGCTCTTCATCTGTGCGTCGCGGTTCTGTTCCACTACAAATATTTTGTCGTGCGCATCGATGAATTGCTGTACGGCGCTATTGAAGGGAAAAGCCTTAATACGCATTGCATCCAGGTGCACACCTTGTTCCTTCAATAGCTCCATGGCTTCCTCAGCTGCATATTTGGAGGTCCCAAAAAATATGATCCCGCAGCCATGGTGGTTTTTATGTTGGTACAGTTCCGGTGCATGCACCATTGTTTTTGCTGTTTCCCATTTAACCATTAGTCTGTCCATATTGCGCTGGTAGGCTGCCGCATCTTCTGTGTAAACGGCATATTCATCGCGTGAGGTGCCCCTCGTGAAGAAAGCGCCTTTTGTAGGATGCGTGCCGGGGTAGGTGCGGTAGGGGATACCATCACCGTCCACGTCCAGGTAGCGGCCAAACTTTGGCATATGTTCCAGCAGCTCGGCAGTGAGTACTTTGCCTCTATGGTAATTCCTGTTGTCGTCCCATTCGAACGGCGGCGACACGTGGTCGTTCATGCCCAGGTCCAGGTCGGTCATTACCATGATTGGTGTCTGTAATTGCTCGGCAAGATCGAAGGCGTCAGCCGTCATTTCGAAGCATTCTTTCGGTGTCGAGGGTATCACCAGCACGTGTTTAGTATCTCCATGCGAGGCATAGGCAGCTTCCATTATATCTGATTGCTGCACACGCGTTGGCATACCTGTCGAAGGGCCTGCGCGCTGCACGTCTATCAGGACAGCCGGTACTTCGGCGAAATAGGCGAGTCCTAAAAACTCGTTCATCAGCGATACGCCCGGGCCGCTGGTTGCAGTAAAAGCTCTTGCACCGTTCCAACCGGCGCCGATCACCATGCCCATTGCAGCGAGTTCATCTTCTGCCTGTACGATCGCATAGTTCTTTTTGCCCGTTTGCGGATCGATCCTGTATTCTTCGGCATAATCATTGAAAGCCTCGGCTACAGAGGTCGAAGGCGTGATGGGATACCATGCTGCAACCGTCGCGCCGCCATATACTGCACCCAGGCCGCAGGCCGAGTTGCCATCTATCATGATCGCATCTTTCACCAGGTCGCGCCTTTCTACTCTTATGTCAAGCGGGCATTTGAAGTTTTCCTTCACATAATCGATACCCATCTGCAGCGACTTCATATTAGGCGCTATCAGCTTTTCCTTTCCTTTGAACTGTTCCTTGAAAAGGTCCTCAAATACACCCACTTCAATATCAAGCAGGCCGCAAAGCGCACCTACATAAATGATGTTCTTGAAAAGTTGCCTTTGGCGTGGATCGGTAAATTCCCGGTTACACATCTCCATCAAGGGGATGCCGATATAATGAATGTCATCCCTGATGAATTCATCATGCAATTTCTTGGTGCTGTCATAAAGGAAGTAGCCACCTTTCTTCACGCTCTTCACATCCTGCATCATACTCTGCGGATTCACGCATACCATCAGGTCAATACCTTCGCGGCGGCCCAGGTATCCTTTCTCGCTCACGCGCACCTCATACCATGTAGGTAATCCTTGTATATTCGATGGGAAGATATTCTTAGGAGTCACCGGTATGCCCATCCTGAAGATGGACTTGGTAAAAAGGAAATTAGCACTGGCCGATCCTGTTCCGTTTACGTTTGCGAACCTTACTACGAAATCATTTACATTACTGTTTCCTGCTGGCATGCATTAACTGCTTTTGTAACGTTATAAAAGAATTTTTTCATATCCCATGCTGATGTAGGGCAGCGCTCGGCGCATAGGCCACAGTGCAGGCATACGTTCTCGTCTTTCACCATCACACGTTTGGTCGGCAGAATGTCCGATACATACAGCTCCTGTTCTTTATTATGTGCGGGCACTTTGGTGTGCTCTCGTAATTGGTCTTCTTCTTCATTTACTGTAAAGGTGATACAAGAGGTGGGGCATATGTCCATGCAGGCATCACATTCAATACATTTGCTTTCTGTGAAGACTGTTTGCACATCGCAGTTAAGGCAACGCTGTGCTTCTTTAAAGCCGTGCAGCCTGTCGAAGCCAAGCTCCACTTCCTGTTTGCGGTTCACCAGCGTCACTTTCTTATCCGCCTGTGGCACCACGAAGCGTTCGTCATCCGAAACGGTACTGTCATAGCTCCACTCGTGGATGCCCATTTTTTGGCTCACCAGGTTCACATGCGGCGCAGGGCGCTGCATCATGTCCATGCCTTCGCAAGCGAGGTGTATCGATATAGCAGCCTGGTGGCCGTGTGCCACTGCTGTGATCACGTTCTTAGGACCAAATGCCGCGTCACCACCAAAGAATACTTTCTTATTTGTTGAGCAGTAAGTCACCGCATCGACAACAGGCATATTCCATTTATCAAACTCAATACCCAGGTCGCGCTCTATCCAGGGAAAGCTATTCTCCTGTCCGATGGCAACCAGCACATCGTCTGCTTGGAAGAATACGTCTTCATCGCCTGTGGGTACCAGTTTCCTTTTGCCATTTTCATACACGGCATGCACTTTCTCAAACGTCATCCCTGCCAGCTTACCATCTTTTATTACAAACGACTTAGGCACATGGTTGTCTATTATCGGTATGTCCTCGTGCATTGCATCTTCCTTTTCCCATGGCGATGCTTTCATTTCGGCAAACGGGCTGCGCACTATGACCTTCACATCGTCGCCGCCCAGCCTCCTGCTCGTGCGGCAGCAGTCCATTGCAGTATTCCCACCACCAAGTACGATCACCTTTTTGCCGATTTTGGAAGTATGTTCAAAAGCTACACTTGCCAGCCAGTTGATACCTATATGGATGTTCGCGGCACCTTCCTGCCTGCCCGGCAGATCGGGCAGGTCGCGGCCGCGCGGTGCGCCCGATCCTACAAACACGGCATCATAGCCCATTTCAAGTATTTCCTTGAGGCTGCTTACATATTGGTTGAAGTGTTTTTGAATGCCGAGGTCCAATATATAGTTCACTTCTTCATCAAGCACACTTTCCGGCAACCTGAACGATGGTATCTGGCTGCGCATGAAACCACCACCTTTTTTCTGTTCATCATAGAGATGTATCTCGTAACCCAGTGGCGCAAGGTCGCGCGCTACTGTGAGGGATGCCGGCCCGGCACCAATCAATGCTATCTTTTTACCATTGGATGCGAAAGGCCCATGCGGCATATGCTGCTGCACATCGCCTTTATTGTCTGCTGCTACACGCTTCAGCCTGCATATAGCCACCGGCTCTTCTTCTACCCGTCCCCTGCGGCAGGCCGGTTCACAAGGGCGATCGCAGGTGCGGCCCAGCACACCGGGAAAAACATTCGAGTCCCAGTTGATCATGTAAGCCTCAGTGTACTTGCCCTCGGCTATCAGCCTGATGTATTCCGGTACCGGTGTATGCGCAGGACATGCGTATTGGCAATCCACAACCTTATGGAAGTACTCCGGGTTTTGAATATCGGTTGGTTTCAATGTGTAGTATTTTCTTTTTTAGAAAAAGGAAGGAGCTCCGGCAGGCGTTGGTGCTGCACCTGAGCGTCATACTAATATAAGAATTTTTATCTTATTCAAGATATTGTAATACTGCATATGTGTGTAGGCTGTTATTAGTGAACGTCGCCGGGTCGGGGTAAATAGTTTCCACAGTTTCTTTTAGCAAATAAAAAGCCACCCCGTCTCCGGGATGGCCTTCTGAGTCCAATCGTGAATTTATTTGCTGATCATCACTTTGCCTGATGTAACGCTCTTGTTGCTGATAACTTTAAGCGTGTACAGGCCCGGAGCCAGGTTGCTTACATTGAAGCTTACAGTAACGTCTGTCGCTTCTTTGCTTGCTACCATGCGGCCATTGATATCCAGCAGTTGTACGGTAGTTGTCTTACCCGTTGCAGGGAAGTCAATATTTACAGTCTGGATAGCAGGGTTCGGGTAGATGCGTACTTCGCCATCAGCACCCGCAACAGTTGTTACGTTTGAGGTGCGGTTAGCAGCACCGCCAACACCGCCACCACCACCGCAGCAAGGGAAGTCGCTTGGCGCACCTGTCAGGTATGTTTTCAGAACTGATGAGTACTGGCCGATCGTGCTACCACTTGCAGCAGGGAAAGCGGTTGCACTGGTCCAGTTAGACGGGGTGCCGAGATCGGTAGCTGCAGTAACAGTAATCGGGTTGAAATAGAACCTCTTGTTGGCGCCAGTGCTTGTGTTGATCACGGGCGCACCCAGGTTGCCCGTTGTTGCTGTGAGGCTGCTAAATGCGGCAGTGCCGGTAGCAGGGCCATAACCGAAGCCATGGTAGAACGAAGGTGTACCAGGGTTAACATCATTGCAACCTGGGCAGCGAACCTGGAAGCCGTCGCCGTCGTTACCAAGGCCCACTGTGCTGGTCCATGAAGAAGCAGTTACGTAGTTGGTAGTGCCGTTAGGATTGCAATATGTGCCGCATGTAGTAGAAGTCGGGAAGGAACCGTACCTCTGGATCAGTGTGTTAGGTGGCAGCGGAGCTGCGGTTGTTCCACCTACGGGCTCAAAGTAAACACCGTTAGAGTTCGGAGCTGTAGATGGTGTAGTTGGCAGTGTATAGCAGTTGTCGTCATAGTTATACAGTACGATACTGCTGCCTACAGGTACTTTTTCCCATACATTGTTGTATGCGAGCCTGTAATGGCCGGTGCCGATACCCCTGTTGCTGCCGCATGTATTGTTGTTGAATACGCCATTGTTGTCGTCCAGTATCCATCCGCGGATATCAACTGAATCAGCATGAGGGTTAGCCATGCAGGGCGCTACGGCCATCACCACATATTCGCAGCTGCCTGAAGGGCCATTTGATATTTCGGTTACCATCAGTGCGCCGGGATGAGTTTCAGGAACAACCGGTTGAGGGCAAGCACTGTATGTGAAGGTGCCGTCGCCAAGTTCTGCGATGAAGTCGCTGTTAGTTGAGCTGTTCGGCTCGCCCGGTGTCGCGCCTGCTGCCGCTGTTGTTTGCCACAGAGCGCTTGTCTGCGGATCGTTAGCGGCCTGGCTGGCAGTGTTATTAAGGAAGAAATCCTTGTTTGCAGCGCAGGTTGTGTCTTCCGTAGAATCAACCAGGGTAATGTGAGCACCCTGCAGGAATGTTGTGCCGGTTACTTCGGCCATCTGTGTTCCGTAAGACACGCCGTGATAGAAAGTGGGTTCGCCTTCTAGGTTGATGATACAACCCGGGCAACGTGTCTGGATGCCATCACCCTGGCAAGTGTTGCGCAGGCCAATGTCGCTCCAGATACCGATGTTGTTGTAGCTCCCTGTGCCGCAATAGTCACCATTCGCGGGGCTTGCGCTTGGGATGCTATTATTTGATTGTACCAGTGTGCTCAAACCAACAGCTACATAAATAACCGGTCCGCCTGCGGCGTTGGTAGTTGCGAACACACCGTTTGTTGCCACTGATGCTGTTTCAAAATTAGCGAACAGCGGGTTAGTTGCAGTTGAATCGAAATCGCTACCGTTAAACAGCACGATCAATGTGCCGGGAGCAACGCTCTGCCAGGTAGCATCGTTTGACAGGCGGAGGTGACCACCTGAGATGCCAACGCCTGTGGCAACTGTGCCATTAAAAATACCATTGTTGTCATCAACAATCCAGTTTCTTACGTCCACAGAGCTGGCGCTTGCTGATGTTGAGCCAACAGCCAGTTCTACGAATTCACGTGTGCCTTTTGTACCATTCGAGATCTCGTTTACGAGCAGAACGCCCGGAGCAGTCTGGGCCATTGCGCCCATAGTCATAGTGAGTACTGACATGGCTGCCAGTAGTAACGTCTTTTTCATAGTTTTTAATTGTTGTTTGTGATATGTTTTGATTTCTGTTTTCCCGGGTATAGACGTGTGTATTTGCAAATACAAGTCAAAGATAATTGCGCTCTGTTTCAATATTATTAATGCATAGTGAGAGAATAGTTACCAATTAACCGGGGATTTTCACCCTTATTAAGGCTGTGTTAGAATATCTGTCATTGCCATGTACTGGCACAGTTAATGTGTAGACGAACATTGGATTTCATTGGGGTGTTTTCACCTGGAGGTTATCGGCAAGTAACGCCACGAGTATGGGCGCAATTGCGGGGTGCCTGATCCCCCGGCATCTGCTGTTGGCCGACAACGCTAACACAGAAATGTTAAATAAGGAAATAAGCATCTCAAGCCCACACATTCTGATAACCTTGGCGCGGTTTTTTATGGCTCTGGAACATTATAAGATCCTTAAAACATTGAGAACATGAAAAATTATTGGAAAGCAGCCGGCCTGGTAGCTCTCGGCGCACTGGTAATGTACTATCCTGCAATGCGTTTGTACAAATACGTTGCAGCAAAAAGCAAAGAAGCAGCCGAAGGCATGGAAGAAGAAGGCCATTTGGTAAAACATTTATTCCAGCACAAAAAGCATAAAGCCAATCACAGGGCTGCCGCAAATGGCAACCTCAGCTAGTGCTTTTTAATGGTTGTACGGTAAGGGGCCATCTTAAGAGATGGTCCCTTACTATTTTATATAGATTTTTAGTTTATGGGCTGCTGATAGTTTCTGGGTCACCCGCTGCTTTTTACATGCTGTTTTACTACATTTGCGGGTTCAATAGAGCATTTAACCAATTTTAAATTTATCTCCATTTATGGCATATGATGTAATAGTTGTTGGTAGTGGTCCGGGCGGTTATGTGGCCGCGATACGTGCGTCGCAGTTAGGATTTAAGACAGCGGTGGTTGAAAAAGAAAGCCTTGGCGGTATATGCCTCAACTGGGGCTGTATCCCAACGAAGGCCTTGCTTAAGACAGCCAATGTATATGAATACTTCAGCCACGCTGCCGACTATGGCATCCAGGCCAAAGATTTTAAAGCGGATTTTCCGGCTGTGGTGAAGCGCAGCCGCGGTGTGGCGGATAAAATGAGCAAAGGTGTGCAGTTCCTGATGCGTAAGAACAAGATCGATGTGATCATGGGCATGGGCAAGCTGAATGCTAAAAAAGAAGTGGAAGTCACGGGTGCAGATGGCAAAACAACCGTGCACCAGGCAAAGCACGTGATACTGGCCACAGGCGCACGCAGCCGCCAATTGCCGAACCTGCCTATTGACGGCAAGAAGGTCATAGGTTACCGTGAAGCGATGGTATTGCCCCAGCAACCTAAAACAATGATCGTTGTGGGATCGGGCGCGATAGGCGTTGAGTTTGCTTACTTCTATGCGAGCTTAGGTACTAAGGTAACCATTGTAGAGTTCATGCCGCGCATTGTACCTGTTGAGGACGAGGATGTGTCCAAAGAACTGGAGCGCAGCTTTAAGAAAAAGGGAATTGAAGTGATGACCAATGCTTCTGTTGAGAAAGTGGATGGAGCGGGCGCAGGTGTAAAGGCTACAGTGAAGACAAAGGATGGGGAGATAACACTGGAAGCCGACATCGTGCTGAGTGCCGTGGGCATCGCCGCTAATATCGAAAACATAGGCCTGGAAGCTGCCGGCGTAAAAACCGACAAAGGTAAAGTGCCTGTTGATAAATACTACAAAACAAATGTTGATGGTATCTACGCGATCGGCGACATCGTTCCCGGTCCGGCGCTGGCGCACGTTGCCTCAAAGGCAGGTATCATTTGCGTAGAGGCTATTGCCAATGCTGAAGGCAAGTACCACCACAAGCCTGAACCAATGGATATGGGCAATATCCCAGGTTGTACTTACTGCTCACCCGAAATTGCATCGGTCGGTATGACCGAAAAGCAGGCGAAAGAGGCAGGCTACGAGTTGAAAGTGGGCCGCTTCCCATTCTCTGCATCGGGCAAGGCCAGTGCGGCGGGTGCAACCGAGGGTTTTGTAAAGGTGATCTTCGACGCTAAATACGGCGAGTGGCTGGGCACCCACATGATAGGTGCAAATGTTACGGAGATCATCGCCCAGACGGTTACTGCCCGCAAGCTTGAAACTACATGGCAGGAGGTGCTGGACAGCATTCACCCACACCCAACGATGAGTGAAAGTGTGAAGGATGCTATCGAGGTAGCACTGGGTGAGGCAATACATCTGTAATAACCAGGCAACTGATAATTTAAAATAACAAGGGCAGCCGCACGAAAACGGTTGCCCTTGAACTTTTATCATTTCTCTTCTAAATGATATCCTTTTCTTCGTTACGCTGCGGACCTTTGTCGCCCTTTTTCAGTGATTCTTTTTCTATCCTGGCTTCGTCGTAATCGCTATCGGTCCTGATCTTTTCGTCCACACCTTCTTTCCCTGACGTGTACCCTGTGCCCGCACTTCCGCCTGCACCCGGTGCTGTGGCGCCTTCATAAGATATGTTTGTGCCCGTATTAGCAAGACCGCTGTCGCTATGATGCGATACCTGCGCCGAGGCACTCCTGGCCATGCCTGCCGCATAAGTGGCAGACGAATGATGCCCTTTCTTTTTCACGTCTTTTTTTTCCGGTGTTTCTGGTATTTTCTGTTCCCGGGTCTTATCTTTATTAGTCCTCATGGTTTTTTATCTTACAGGAAAAAGACCATACCAGCATTGTTAGCATTTTGTTGATACGAAGGGAACTGCCAAACGATAATATTTGGTAAATTGCATGTCTTTAAAAATAATTAATGAGAAAATATTACAACATAGCAGCCTGTATCATAGGGATGTTGCTGTCGGCCAGCTCCTTCGCCGGAAACAGGATCAAAATATATTTCAACCACCCGGTGGATACTACGGTAGCTACGGACGTGAAAGCCGTTTACTCAACTCATATTGCTGATACGATCGTTGCCTACATAGGCAGAGCCAAGTACACCATTGATGTAGCAGTGTATAATTTCGTCTACAGTGCGAGCTATGCAAATATAGCCGGTGCAATAGACAGTGCTTACAACCGTGGTGTCCGTATTCGCTGGATATACGATGGAAGTTCGTCAAATACCGGCCTCGCGAATGTTAATCCTGCTATCAATACGCTTGCCAGCCCCACCAGCGCGGGCTATGGCATCATGCACAACAAGTTTATGGTGATAGATGCCTATTCACCGGACCCCAATGATGCTATCGTCTATACCGGGTCTATGAACTGGACCGCACAGCAGATAAACACCGACTACAACAACGTTTTGTTCCTGCAAGACTCCGCCCTGGCGCGTGCCTACAAACAGGAATTCGATATGATGTGGGGAGATACCAGCCTGGTACCTAATGCAGCCAACTCAAAATTCGGGCCGGATAAGACAGACCTGGGCCTGCATAATTTCAACATTGACGGGCATGATGTAAAACTTTATTTCAGTCCGTCGGACAACACTAACTCACAGATCCTCAATACGATCAATACTGCGAATACAGACCTTTACTTTGGCCTGTACACCTTCACCTACCAGGCAGATGCGAACGCGATCATGAACCGGAAGAACGCTGGTGTGTACGTTGCTGGTATTGACGATGCCTTCAGTGATTCCTATTCTCCTTACAACACTTTTACCAGTGGCCTTGGGAGCAATTTCATTTCTTATCATGGTACCGGTATCTATCATAACAAGTTTATGATCGTGGACCCTTCGGACAAATGTTCCGACCCAATTGTTGAGACCGGTTCGCACAACTGGAGTACGGCTGCGAATACCCAGAATGATGAGAATGTCGTGATCATTCACAGCGACACGGTTGCTAATATTTATTATCAATCGTTTATGAAGAACTTCACAACTTTCGGCGGATCGCTCATACCCCAGCTGGGCTGCGGCCTTTCAACAAAAAGTCTGCAGGCAAATACCGGCGATTTGAAAGTTTATCCTAACCCTTTTAATACCGAGTCAATTATAGCTTATACGCTTTCCGGTGCGGCAGATGTGACCATTACTGTGAGCGATCTTTATGGCAAAAAAGTAGCGAGTCTCGCAGGTAATGTGTCGCAGCAGGCAGGCCTGCATACACTTAATTTCCCGGATGTTCCAGCGGGTGTTTATTTTGTGAGTTACCAAGCCGGCAACGACGCTTATACAGTCAAGGTTGTTAAGCTGGATTAACTGATTCAAATTTGGGTTCTGGTTAAAGGTTCAAGCTGCCGTGGCTGGCTGGTTTTACGTGACCTACAGAATCCCTTATTAAAGTTGAGGCATAAAGTGCCGACCTGTGATATTTCTTTTTAACCTTGGCGGTCCGTTCGCTTACGTTTTGTTGATCGTTTAAAGCATTGGCCTGATTGAGGTCTTCAGCCTTGTTACCTTGTAAGTTTTGCGATTGCGTGCTCATACAAATTGGTTTTAGAATGAAGAAAAGGGTGGGCTTATTTCCTAACACAAATTTACGCACATATACGGGTTACGAGGTGGGTGATTTTCGTCATTGCAGTTACAAACTATACACGCCGGCTTGATCATCAAATAAATGCCTGAGTATTTGATAATCAAAGGATGCCTTCGGCCAGGGCAACAACAATTTATTTTGACTTGATACTGTGAATTATTTTCAATGCCCTGAAGCGAAACATGTCGTAGAACATGACGAGGCATAAGATGCCGGCGGGAAAATAGAATGTGTGATACCTGAACAGCTTAAACAGGTAACCGCCACAAATACCTCCTAGCAGAAAGCAGCCTATAATGACCAGCCTGAGTGTGATACGGCGGCTTAAGTGTGGTACCTTAGGCCCATCGTGCAGTAAGGTGGAGAGGTCGATACCAAGATCGGTGAACATGCCGGTGAGATGCGTAGTGCGCACGACTGAACCGGAGATAACCGTTACCAATGCGTTTTGCATACCCATAGCGAAGAGCAGGCTTCCGGCAAACCATTCGGTTGCTGCGGCCCCGGGCTGATAAGAATTCTCCATGCTGCCCACCAGAGCGAGGATAGCCATTTCAACTACTATGGGCACGGTGTAAGCATAGCGCTTATTACCGCCTATACTACGGATGTAAAATGCAGAGCTGAACGCGCCGGCGAGGAAAAGCAGGATCCAAAGCCCGACGGAAAATGCTGACCTGTACGCCTCCTGCGACAATTTCTCGGCAAAAAGTGCAGCATGTCCCGTAACATTGGTCGTAAGGACATAGAAGCCGAGCAGACCCGATATGTTGACAAACCCGGCTGTAAGACATAGCAGCGCAGCCAATCTTAGGTTATGCTTGTAGGTTCTTTTCTCGCCGGTGTGACGTAACATGACGGTGCGAAAATACTCAATTCCGCCAGTAACCGCTGGCGGCGATCATCCAAGGCTTAGGAGTGAATGCTAAAATATTCCCTGATGCCGGCCAGTACGCTTTCGGTAGCAAGGCTACAAAGCAGGATGCCCATGATCTTGGTGATTACAGTGATACCGGTCTTGCCTATCGCCCGTTGTATACGGGTTGCCGACAAAAGCAATACCATGACGATGATAAGCACAAGCAATACAATACCTGTTGTGACGAGTTGCTGCCCAAGGCTATAAATGTTGTTATCGGTGAGAAGCACCACTGCGAGTATGGCGCCAGGTGAAGCGACGGCGGGTACCGCTATGGGAAAGACTGCGATGTGTTTGTAGTCGTTGTCTGTAGTGCCTGCGCCATGATCTCCGTTCCTGAAAACCATGGTGAGCGCAAAGAGTAAAAGCACAAGTCCCCCCGCTACTTTGAATGCTGCAAGTGATATCTGCATGTGCTCTATCAGTACCTGTCCTGCTGCGATAAAAAAAAGCAATATCGCTGCTGCTATCAACGTCCCGTTTACTGCTACTTTACGACGGGTATTATTGTCGTAGTGCGATGTGGCCGAAAGGAAAACTGGAATCGTCCCAATGGGGTCGATCACGGCAAAAAGCAATATAAAGGCGCGAAGCAGTTCATTCATCGTGCCTAAGTTACGGAATGATGTGCATGATAAGAGGATAGAAATAAAGCCAAAAATGGTTTTATATTTATTGATAAATATTTATTCCCATGAATGAGCTTATAACGTTAGTAGCCAACCTGGCCCTTACCTTATCTTTTATCGTTGCGCTGGTGTTCGGCATAGCACAAGTCAGAACCGCGGCAAGTGACCGACGCGAGCGACTGACCCTGGAAGCTTTACGTAATTTTCAGACAAGAGAATTCGCAGAGTTAGCCTTATACGTTAACTCGCGTACCCTGCCGGTAAACCGGAAAGAGATGAATGCGCTGCCAATTGAGGAGCAGGCAATGCTTTTCCAATATGGGCAGGAAATGGAAGGTCTTGGAATAATGGTGGCGGAAGGCCTTATCAACCTGGACCTTGTGGATAAGACGCTTGGATCGTTTGTGATGACTACATGGGAGAAGTACAAACCGCTATTTACCGACATACGCGAGAAGCAACCCGATCCCTATATGGGGGAATATTTTCAATGGCTTGCGGAGCGGATCAACGAGCGCATGCGTGACCAGCCCCGCGAGCCATTTTATAAGAATGGCGCCCTTGTTAAGGCAGGGCGCTGACCTGGTGCTTATTTGCTTGAACGAGGTGCAGACTCATTTACTACCTGCATTACCTGGTTGTAGTTCTTCCAGTCGGTGTTGGGGTGTGCCTGCTTCTGTGCGGCGGCTACGGCTACCACTTTGAACTTCGCTGACGCCGGCATGTAAGTGTTGTTCAAGTCCTGCTCGGAGAAATATATACGAACGCTTCCAACGGCGTACACGAAATAATAGCTGATGGAAACGCCTGTTGCAGAATAGTCGGTATAGGGGAGGGATATCCAGCCACCATTACCATTGTCCATGAATACCAGCACGGCGCCGTTGTCGACAATGCTCTGTGTGATGGCGTCATAGGTCATGTCCGCTGTGCCATACCCGGTACTGGCATTCCACACGAAATTGACGGTAGCTGTGCCGCCTTGTACGTTTGCATTGCCTTGCGGCCCCTGTGGTCCTTGTGGGCCTTGTGGTCCTGCGGGTCCTTCTTTTTTACAACTGCCTGTGATAAGTGCCAGTGCCAGCACCGAGAGTGTGAGTATCCGTTTCATTGTTCTGTTTTTAAATTAGGAATGGATTGCCTAATCCAAAAAGGGTGCCAATAATACCGCCCGGACAAAATCACCGGGTTTGGGTACACGTCCTATGATGTTAGTGAAGGGTGAACTCATCACTTATAATATGGTTAAGCATGAAGCTGATGTCTCTATCGAGGTCGGCTTTTGTGGGTGTTTTGTCGGAATGCAAAAAGCCCGGCCAGTGCGACTCATTATAAATAACCTTAGCAGTTTTCTTATAACTGTCGTACGTGAGCTTAAAAATATTGAGATCAGCCTGGTATACTATCGTGTAACGTGTGGCCGGCGCTTTGCGCGCGTTTTTATTGTGGCTTACAGCGCAGCTGATATCGAGAAGCACTTGTGCGGAGCCTCCGATGACCTTAGATTGATATGATGTCCACGAATGCATAGTATAAGTGCTGTCATGCGGCTTGCTGAGCGTGGCCAGGAATAGCTTTGTCAATTTCTGTGATGCTATGGCGGCCTTTTTTGAAATGCTATCGGGCACGTTGGTGATGTCGAGATACTTGACTGTTACCTTGTTCTTAGACTTCTTATTTTTAGAACCTGCAAGATTTTTGTGTGTAGCGAGACCGGAGTGTGTAGCGGAAGAAACATGTGTATTATAAGCCAACTGCGCATATGAATGCCCGGCGATGAGCAATAATGTCAACACCACGGTGAGTAGTCTTTTTTTCATAAGTCCTGATTTTATCGTTCACTAATACATGCGGAAAGTTTAATACACACAAAATTTGTGCCCCAATGGCGGGAGGAATAATTGTAATAAAAAAAATAGCCGTAATCTCGTATTACGGCTATTTTTAAGCGACGCTCGCGAGGAGCGTCTCACAATTAGTCACGCTCAGTTTCTTCGTCCAGATCTTCTTCTGCACGGCCTTCCTGGCCCAGTGTGCTTTCTTCACGCTCAGACTGCTGTGTAGAAGTAGATGTGTTTTCCCTTTGAGGCTGTTGCTGTGTGCCCTGGTTTGATTTCGAAGTTTCCTGAGATTCGCGGCCGAGGCCTGATTTGTTTGTTTCCATGTTTGTTAGAAGTTTAGTACCCAAATGCTAAAAATACTGTGCCACGGAAGCAGCAAAAAAAAGCCACGCATTTGCGTGGCCTTCAATATCGTAATTCGAAGATTACTGCTTCATTACCTTTATAATGTCGTTGTAATCCTTGTTGGTGTATTTAACAAAATACAGCGCTGCAGGCAGCTTGCTCATGTCTATCTGGGTTTTGCTGCTTGTTACCGGAAGGCTGTAGATCACTTTGCCATCGAGACCGGAAAGCGTGATGTTCGCATTGTTATCTATAACTCCTGAAATGGTAACTGTCAGTGTATTAGCCACAGGGTTAGGACTGCACACTATCGTGGTGCCATTGCCATTTACATTAACAACGCTGTTTGGACCGGGTGTATGGAACATTATTGTGGTCCAAGTCGAGGTATCGCCGTTGGTGCACACGGAGCGGATGTGGAAATAATAATCATGGCCCGTGAGAAGATTGGCAAATGTCATTGATGATAGCGTAGTTGCGTTGCCAATAACCATGGGGTCACTTGCAGTATTGTCTAAGACCCACAGGTAGGAGGCTGCCGTAAGTGATGACCAGTTCACGTTTGCAAAAGGACCAACCTGTGTAGTATCAACTGTGGCAGTAGCCGTAGGGAAAGGGCAGCTGGCAGTGATGAACATGATCGTGGTCCAGGCTGAGGTATCGCCATTCGCACAGATGCAGCGTACGTGGAAGTAATAAGTCACATTGGGCGTGAGGTTTGCAAAGCTCATCTGGGTATTTGTAGTAGCATTACCTAATACAGCAGGGTCGGAAGCATTGTTATCCAACACCCAGAAATATTGCGTAGCGGCTGGCGATGACCAGTGGAGTGTAGCAAAAGGAGCCACCTGTGTGAAGCTCACTGAAGCATAGCCGGTAGGTGCTGCACAGTCGGGCATATGGGCTGTAGTGAAAGCGATGGTTATCCATGCCGACTTATTATTTGAGTCGCAAACTGCGCGAACGTGGAAATAATAAGTTGAGTCGTGCATGAGGCCTGTCGCTATGAACGAATCCGCGAATACGGTGGTGCCATTGCCGGCAGGAACATTGGCGCTGGAATCAATTACGTATTCGTATGTCGTTGCAGTGCCTGTCCAATCGAAAGTTGCGCCATCCGTCGTAATGTTAGCAACAGTAAGGCTGTCGGGGCTTGTACAGGGTGTTACAGGACCATTGGCAACCGAAGAGAGAATATTATACCACAGATTGGTAGCCTGGGGATTGGGGTTCCAAAAGTTTGGTTGTGTAAGCGTACCGAAGTATGCCACACCTGCGCCCCATGTTTTCCTGGCCAGTAATATCTGGGCACTGTCATTTTCCATTAGAGATACGAGGCCTGGACCGGTGAGAAACGCGTGGGCAAAGCTTCCACCCGAATAGTTAGTTGCAACCGGGGTATATGGTCCGTTAAATATTTGGTCGCCCGGAAGCACAGCAATGCCGGTGTCGGAGTAAGTAGGAAGGTAATCCAATACTATATTACCAAATCCCAGGTTAATATTACCGCCCTGGTTGGGAGCTGCATTGATGAACAAATGTCCACCTCCGTATACCCAGTTCTCGATCAGTGCAATATTCGCTGTCAAAAAGTTATTAAGTGCAATAGCATTTTGGTCGCTACCTTCAAGGAAGACGACCGGTGTAGAAGCCGAGAATATCGCAGCGGGACTCGTAGAATAATTGCCTTGTTGCCAACCGCCAACACCAAAAACATTGTTCATGGCGTTTACGTTAGTCGACTGCCCCCAGGGAGCGACATCCTGCACATACCATGGGCTGGCCTTCAGACCAGTGAATGAAAGAATAAAAGTAATTGAAAGCAGGTAAAGCTTTTTTAACATAAATACCGGTTTAACCTTGTGTAAAATTCTCCTCTATTACAATGTCCACGAGAGTCAAATATAATATTTCAATGCCTACTTTTCTAAACTTGTTAAATATTTTAAATGTGTTTTGTGGATCAGCAAGAATTATGTGGAAAAGCACTCCAACAAAGTTGATCCATTGAGGGATAGGCTGTTCGATATTTCTGATTAACTTAGTAACTCAATTGCAATTATGAAACAAATAAAGTTTGCACTGCTGGCAATTTGCATTGTCCTGTCAGCAGCTTCCTGCAAAAGGGATTATATTTGCCGCTGTACACATGGGGTAGCCCAAAACGGCTATGATATTCAATTTCAGAATATTAGCTATGGAAAGGCCAAGAATGACTGTAAAAAATACAGCAGTTCCTCAAAAAGCATAGATGCACCCAAGTGCGAACTGCTGGTGAACTAAACAATTGTAATTTCTTAAAAAGGATGGGAGGTGATAATGGGATATGTAATAGGACTGTGTGGTAAAAGACCATTTCATTACCTGGCGCCCTTTATTCTATTCTCCTTTCTATTTGTATCCCCACTCAAAGCGCAGTCGGATAGAAAGCAGCCGCGTATTCTGATAGTTCTCGACGAATCGTCGAGCATGTCGCTCTCCTGGGTACAAAATAAACAGAGGGTGGCAGCGGCCAAGGAACTGATACTATCAATAATGGATAGCGTTTACAGCGTTAATCCCAATGTGGAGTTTGCCTTGCGTGCCTTTGGAGAGCAATATAACGTACGCGACAATAACTGCAGCGACAGCAAGCTTGAGGTAAGCTTCAGCAAAAATAATAAGACCCAGATGTTGCTGCGGCTGGACGACCTTCACCCCCTTGGGGTCACGCCGATCGCTTACTCGTTAAGGCAGGCTGCAGACAACGACATGGCTGACCAGTTGTTATACTACTATGGACTGATACTGATAACAGACGGCGAGGAAAGCTGCAACGGCAATCTTTGCGATGTGATGAAGAACTTTGTAAACAGTAAAATCAATTACAAGCCCTACATCATTAACCTATCGAATGAACTGAAGCTAAAGGACGTGTATGACTGTATGGGCAACTACCTGCAGGCTACGAAACCGGAGGATATCCCGAAAACTGCCGGCATTATCAAGGAGCGCTTCAGGCCCGACCTTACCAAAATAGTGAAGAAGGAGCCACCTGTTGTGATAAAACAGGAGCCTATCAAAATTAATATTCCTGAAGTAAGTATCTACAAGCCCGGGCCCTTCCATTGGGATATGCCCCTGAAACATTTAAGGAACGGCGCAGCAAGCGAGGACGAGCCCGAGCGTTTCCGGGTGCCACAGCCTCATATTGCCATTTACAAACCAGACAATTTGCGCGTTGACATCAAGATATCACCACTTAAGCGGCCCATGGCAAGCGAGATAGATCCGGAGCCGTACCGGCTGAAGGTGCGGGAGCCGGGTTTTGTGATCTACAGGCCAGAAGTACACCTGAGCATTGTGCCTTTGCGAATGAAGCAGGTGGCAACTAGCGAATTGGAGCCGGAACCCTACCGGCTAAAAGTGGCCGAGCCCCGCTTTAGTTATTACCGTCCGGAAGTTCACCTCAGTATTCAACCCATGCGTATGAAGCAAGTAGCTGCCGACGAGTTATCGCCCGAACCTTTCAGGCTTAAGGTAGCTGAGCCAAGCCTGAGCTTTTATAGGCCTGATATGCATGTTGTCATTAAACCCGCAGCGCTGAGCGCACCGGCTATAAGCGAGCTGGACCCAGAGGTATACAGGTTGAAAGTAAAGGAGCCGGTCTTGAATATCTATCGGCCCGAAGACATTCACCTTGCGATAAGGCCGCATGCAATGAATAATCCCGCCCTCAGCGAGCTCGAACCAGATAAGATACGAATAACGACGCCTGATGTGACGTATAGCGCGGACATTGTGCACATCAAGGCAGAGATGTTGAGAATGAATAACCTCGCACCTGCAGACTTGGAGCCGGAGAAAATAAAATTCCCAATACCGGATGTGGCGATCCTGCAACTACCCCCCTTCAAGCCTGCCAAGGCCGCCAAACAGGGTAGAATGCAACCCGACGAGTTTTGGGAAGAGGTACGTCTGAATCAACCGTTCGGCTTGTGTGTAGATAATGCAGGCAACCTTTACATTGCCGACCATTCGAACAACAGGATACGAAAAGTGGGCACGGATGGAATAATAACTACAATTGCCGGCAATGGTGGCGAAAATTTCGGGAAGGACGGAGTGCCCGCAACATCAACAACAATATTTGGTCCGCGAGGAATGGTATTCGATGACGATGGGAACCTTGTCTTCAGCGACCGTAACAATCACCGTATAAGAAAGATAGACAAGAAAGGGATCATCAGCACTATCGCCGGCAATGGCGAGGGAACTTTTACCGCCGATTCGGGCTACGCGTTGAATTTGCCGCTATATCGGCCAACCTACCTGGTGAAAGGCCCCAACGGCAATATTTATGCTGCAGACAGCGGCCGGGTATGGAAAATATATAAGGATGGGACAATGAAGGTGGTGGCCGGCAATGGTTATTCACACTCAGTTGCTGATGCTGATGAAAGCTATGTGAGAATAGTGGGAGATAACCGACCGGCAAAGGAGGCATACCTAAGAATACCCAGGGGTATCGCTGTTGACAACGAGGATAACCTTTATATAGCAGACAAAGCACACTTTCGCATCCGAAAAGTGGACCGGGAAGGTATTATCACAACGTTTGCAGGAACGGGCGAATTTGGTTTTGTGGGAGATGGAGCGAGGGCAAAAATGTCGAAGCTAAATATCCTGAACGACCTGCTTGCAGACCGGGAGGGCAATCTGTACTTCACCGATGGGGATGTGGTGCGGAAAATAAATAGTCAGGGCAGAATCTATATCGTGGCGGGAAACGGGCGAAGCGGCTATAGCGGTGATGGTGGCCCTGCTACCGATGCATCGTTATGGAACCCGGCGGCTCTTGCCATCGACAACGAGGGCAACTTATATATAGCTGACGCATGGAACAATGTAGTGCGAAAGGTAGATACAAAGGGAATAATAACCACAGTAGCGGGCTGTGGCAAAGCAGGTTACCTGGGTGATGGCTGGCCTGCAGTACATATAGCCTCAAAATAAAAGCAGGTTACCGGCGTCAGAAAATGCTGCTTTGGCCACAACTCTTCCCGTTTCGGCGCCTGCACACAATAAAATCGCCGCAACGGCTGTTATCATAACAACATATAGATACAGCCCGGTTGTGTGTGTTTGGAGTGGGTGGTGCAAATATGGGCAAAAAGCGATGCCCCGGCTGAGAAGGCCGGGGCATCGTGTTACTATCTTCGCGCCTATTGAAGTACCAATTTGGTGAAATTGCTGTTGTTCCCCTCGGCAAGTGAAACAAAATAAATGCCCTTTGCAAGTGTGCTAAGGTCTACGAAGTCACCTTTATCGCTGGAGGTTATTGAATTACTGTATACCAAAGCGCCGAGCGCATTGTAAACCTTAACGTGATCGGCATTGCGCACATACACACCACCGGTTGATGGGTTAGGATAAATAAGCTCATCTGCGCTAACAAAGCCCGTGGCAGGAACCGTCGTTGGTGAAAGTACCGATTGTGTAGCATCGTATGTATGGCTGCCATCATTACTCATAAAAGCATAGGTCTGCATCGTTAGTCCTTCACCGGGAAGAGGGTTCATATAATAAACATTGCCTGTAGAGGTGTTAGCACCATAACCCACTATAAAATGGCCGCCACCACCAACCCATGACCAGTGGTAAACCATAAGGTGATTATGTGCAACATTGTTCTGTATCTCATTAATCGTAAGTGCCCCTGCATGACTAGTGCTGATATTTCCAAAATGGCTGAGTATGTCATCAATACTTCCGGCGTTACCCCAATTATAGTTCCAGTAATTGCAGCCCTGTCCGGCATCGATACAGCAGTTGACAGTGCCGAAATTGTGCCATGTGATAACACTGCGTGCGTATTCGGCCACCTGGCACTGGGTAACAGGATGATTATAATAATCAAGAATACAAGTGCTGCTTGCCGACCAGCACCATTGCGTTTGCTCCTGGATGATTTGCGGTACATTGAGCACCTGTGCTTCTATATGGTAACTGCCAAGCAGCATGAGAACTATAGTAATTACTTTTTTCATAGACCTAATGTTATTGTTGGTTTTTCAATGCGTCTTTGATTATAGGTAGTAGCTGGCTGAGTGTAAGGGGGGGATGCATCTCATTCAGCATCGGCATAGCCATCGTGGCAGAATAGAGCGGAATGAAATTAGCGTTCGTAAAGGATCCGTCCGTGGCTTCTACAAAAAAATCCGCCTCAAGGGAATAGAGGCGAAATAGGTAAAACTGGTGGCTGGGATCTGCATTTGCGATCTTTTTTTGCAGTTCGGAAGCCAGAACTGCTCCTCCCATGCCCACAGTTTGTAAAGTGCCGTTTTGTGACGCCACGGTAAGTAAAAGGCGATGGTTACCGTTTACGATAACCGGTAACCTCCATTGATCTTGGGCAACAATGGCCCGCTCATCGTCAACTTGCATACCTTTGTAAATATCGGAGTTAAGTGTAAGTATCCGGTAAGGCTTGCCAGTAACGGCAGAAGTAAACTCACTACGACTCGTAAAGCCAAAGCCCTCAAGCTGACCTACCGGTATCTGGCTGAGCATCATTTGCAGATCGTTCTGCGCAGTTTTTATCACAGCCGCATCACTTTGCCCGTAGGAGGTCCGGCTGTAGCTGCACAATAGAATAATGGCAGTAACAAAAAGCACTATTTTTCTCATGGACGTATTATTTATTTGCAATTTTAACAATAATTATCCACCGAAAGAATGATTGAGGTCAGGAAATTGAATTAATTAATACGGCTTGAAGTGGCTGCCCGTTTTCTTTTCAGTCATTAGTTTATAGCTTTGATAAGGAATCACCACAACCATGAAGTATTCAGCAGTAGGAACCCACAACCGGCATTTTGAGCTGATCGATGAGCGGAATATAGCCCACGGTAAACTGGGTTACACTTCCTGGTTTTCCATAAATGCCGAGATGATGATGAACAATGGCGATAGCTACGCCATTGATAAAAATAACATGTGGCATACCTCTGTGCACATAGTTAAGAACGGTATCGAAGTGGGCAAAATGAAATTTAACTGGAGTGGTCAGATCGTAATAGAACTGGAGGATGGTAAGACATATATATTCAAACATGGTAGCTTGTTAAGGCGAAGGTTCGTACTCGTGAACAGCGACGAAAGGGAGATCATTATGCTGCAGCCGAGATTTAACTGGACCGAGTTGAGTTTCAACTATGAGATAGAGACTGATGAGAATTATGCTGAAAGCAAGGACCCCGCCTTCATTTTGTTACTGGTGTATTGCAGCAATTTCATACAGCACACTGGAGTGGCCTGATAAACAGAAATTATTACGATGATGTATATTAATTGGCGAGCAACTGCGCCAATTTTTTCGGTTATTATCCCCACCTGCCTAATATTTAAGCAAATTTTAACATGCTTTTGAAATAGTGGTTTTTCTTATGGAAAAGTGGATTAGCTGGGGGTAATTTCCCTTTTTTTGTGGTAAAGTGTAACGCTGCAATACCTTACGGTTTGGAAAAACATTATATTTTTGTAGAAACACTTTTGGATGATAAGAAATCGACTTGTTCAGATCGTTATTGCCTCTCTTTTCCTCTTTTACCAAGCATCAGCACAAACAACCTCCAGCGGCCACGAACAGGCCAGGGCTATTGTGAACTTTACCGATTTGGCACAATACGACCTGGCACACCCGCCGGCCATACCTGCCTACCCCATAGAAGAGAACGAAGATGACGATGAAAGGCCGGTAAAACCGCCCGCGCCAGCTGCTGAGATACACATGAGGCAAAGTCAGCCCAATAACCTGGTTGCTGCACCGGCCCCGCTATTACCCGTATCCCCGAACCCGACGGATACGTTCCAGGCATATCCGGATAACAACTCATACATACCGCCCGATACACATGGCGCTGTCGACTCCAACTACTGCATTACAACAGTAAACTGTAATGTGAAAATACAAACACGGTCGGGGGCATTGGTCTCGAACGTTTCACTGAATACGTTTTTCAACGCAGTGAACCCATCAGGAGGCACCTTCGATCCAAGAGTGCATTATGACCCTTACACCAATAGGTGGATACTGGTGTGTGTGGCGCATGCGCAAGCTACGACATCATGCGTGCTTCTGGCGGTATCACAAACCAGCAACCCTACCGGCAACTGGTACACTTACAATGTGCTGGCAGATGCAACGGGCACTAACTGGTTCGACTTCCCCAATGTGGGCTTCAACAAGAACTGGATCGTGGTTACCGGTAACTACTTTACAAATGCAGCGAACAATTATAGCTATGCCAAAGTATTTGCCTTCAATAAGAACAATGTCATCAATAATATCAATGCCAACTATACCTCTTTTACACAAAGCACCTCGTTTTCACTTGCGCCGGCGCTTACTTATAGCAGTACACTTGAAGATATGTTCATGCCGGAGAACTGGGATGGCACAAATGGCCAACTGCGCCTGTGGAAGATACTGGGCCCGGTAGGCTCAGAGACAATGGTATCGGTGGGATACCCCACATCTGCCATACACTGGTGGTACCAGGGAAATAATGGTAACGATTTTGCCCCGCAGACAGGCACTGCCAATAAGCTACAAACCAATGATGATCGCCTTACCCAAACGATCTACATGAATAACAAACTGTGGACGGCACATAACTGCTTTTTCCCTACCGGCACGCCTACGCGCAGCTCAGTAATGTGGTGGCAGTTCGATACAACGGCCACGCCAATACAGATAGGTTTTATAGACGACCAGACCAGTACCAACTTCTATGCATTCCCTACAATAACAGTGAACTCAGACGATGATGCACTTATTGGTTTTTCTGTAATGTCGGCAACCACCCACCCCAGTGCAGGCTACGCCTTGCGTATACATACCGATGTGATCGATTCCGTGCGACAACCATTTATTTACAGGCACGGCCTCGGCACTTATTACAAAACATATTCGGGCACCCGTAACAGGTGGGGCGATTATTCGGCAACAGCCTACGACCCGCTGAGTCCTAAAGATTTCTGGACTTTACAGGAAGCATCTCAATTAACCTCCAATGCATGGGATACCTGGTGGGCGCATGTATTATGCGGCACGCCGGCAACACCAAGTTCGGTAACAATGCCTTCGCCCATATGTACCGGTGTTTCAGGCACATATTCGGTCCCGCCGGTAACCGGAGCTAATTCTTACGTGTGGACCGTGAGCGGAACGGGATGGAGTGGCACCAGTACCACCAATAGTATCTCTTTGCTTGCAGGTACGGGTACAGCCACCGTTACCGTGGCTGCAGTAGGCAACTGTGCCACGAGCGCCGTATATACGTTTAACCCAAGCCCGACGCCTGTACCCGTACAAGGCACCATAACGGGTCCGGCGAGCCCCTGCCCCAATAGCACAGCAACTTATACTGTGGGCCCGTTGGCTAATGCTACTTCGTATGCATGGTCTGTTAGTGGTATAGGATGGAGTGGCACCAGCACGACAAACTCAATAAACGTGACTGTAGGTACCGGTGTTGGTACGTTGAGTGTGGCCGGAAGTGGTGTCTGCGGTCTCGGTCCGCTGGCTACGTTGACGGTGACCCCTGCATCATTACCGGCAGCAGCTACCGCTATTTCTGCACCATCGCCCATATGCGTTGGCCAGACAGCAACATTTACTACGCCAACGATAGCAAATGCAACTTCGTATACCTGGACCGTTAGCGGCACAGGATGGAGCGGCACCAGCACAACCAATTCGATAAATGTCACTGTTGGTTCGGGTTTAGGTACGCTTACAGTAAAAGGTACTAATGCCTGCGGCTCAGGTTCGATATTTACGCTAAGTAATATCCAGCCCGACAGTATCCCGAATACGCCTGTGATAGGTGCACAGGCTGCACCTTGCCCGAATACGACTGCAACATATTCGGTAACACCGATCGGCAATGCAACCAGCTACGTCTGGACTGTGAGTGGAACAGGGTGGAGTGGTAGCAGCACTACAAGCTCGATAAATGTTACTGTAGGTACCGGCACAGGCACACTTACATGCGCTGCAGTGGGACCGTGCGGTACGAGCACAGCAGCTACCATGACGGTAATCCCGGCGCCACTCCCTGCAACGCCTGCTTCTATTACTGTTCCTTCTCCGCTCTGTATCGGGCAGACCGCTACATTCACCACGCCAACTCTTGCTAATGCTACCAGCTATGTATGGACGGTGAGTGGTACAGGATGGAGTGGAACCAGCACTACCAATAGCATTAATGTTACGGTGGGCAGTGGTGTAGGCACCATAAAAGTTGCCGGTCTTAATGCCTGCGATACTGGCGCATTTTATACCCTGAACAACTTGCAACCGGATAGTGTTCCTAATACACCTGTGATAGGCACACAAGCCGCGCCCTGCCCGAACACAACTGCTACCTATTCTGTAACGCCGATAGCCAACGCAACTTCATATACATGGACAGTGAGCGGAACGGGCTGGAGCGGCACCAGTAACACAAGTTCTATCAATGTCACTGTCGGAACCGGTGTGGGTACACTTACCTGCACCGCAACGGGGCCTTGCGGTACCAGTGCGGCGGGTACGCTGATGGTAACGCCTGCGCCACTACCCGCTGCAGCCGCCAGTATGACGGTTCCTTCGCCACTATGTTCGGGTAATAGCATTACGGTGACCACACCGACGATTGCGAATGCCACCAGCTATGTGTGGACTATCACGGGCACGGGCTGGAGCGGCAGCAGCACTACCAACTCGATAAATGTTACTGTAGGTACTGGAAATGCAACGATCACTGTTGCGGGACAAAACACCTGCGGGACAGGTACTTCGTTTACAAGCAATACACTGGTGCCTGTTGTCACGCCGACCGCAACGTTTACCATCAATAATCACGTTACCTACCTGAATAACAATGTCGTGGTTACCTATACCGGTAGTGCGTCTGCGACCGCTACATACACGTGGACCTTCGACGGAGGCGCGGCTAACCCTGGAACAGGTCAGGGACCGCAAACAGTAAGCTGGTCAACGCCGGGCATGAAGCATATTACGCTTCTGGTGACGGAGAACGGCTGTACCTCGCCTGCCGCGTACCTGGACAGCGTGCTGGTGAACGATCCGGCTAGCGTGAAGACCATAGTGAACGATAAGCTGGTAGACATCGTGCCTAACCCTAATACAGGCACCTTTGACATTGCTTTCGGTTCTTACCCCAACGTTCCGTTCAATGTTGAGATCACCGATATGCAAGGTAAAACGTTGTATAGCGAGCACTTTGACTATGCGAAGAATGACAGGGTGACCATTAATGTGCCTTACCTGCCTGCCGGTGTATACACTGCCTCAATACATATTGGCTTGCAGACGATCAATAAAAAACTTACGATCATTAAATAGGATAAAAGATCAAAGAAACGCCCCGCAGATTTCTGCGGGGCGTTTTTGTTTATGGAAAAATTAACGGCACTGCATCCTAACTATCAAACAAGAAGACCGTCGTATGAGAACATTATACTTTATTTTGTTTGCGTTATGCTTCGGGCCACGTATCGCTGCGGCGCAGGAAGTCAAGCTTATTAATAGTAGCCGCCAAGACTGGAGTGGAGGTATAGCGGGGCGGCATGGTAGTAATTGTAGTTTTACCATCGGGATGTATAGCTGCAAAGGAGATCCTGTACCCGACAGTCTGTGGATGGAGGGGACCTTAATAAAGCTGGGTGAGCAAAATGGAAATGTTATAACGATGCGTAGCGGCGATACTGTGCGTTTCGATATAAAGGTCGGTATTTCAAAAGACACCTATGCCGATGTTTATTACCCGGAACAAGTGTCAAATGTCGTGAAACCTCCGCGTCGCTATACCGGCGTAGCATTGCTATCGTATAGATACAACGGCCGGCAACAGTACTTCGTGATTGATAAGATAATGAACTATTTACCCCATGTGGCTTATCCATAGCGCTGAGATAATCGGTAAATCTGGTTTACCTTTACCCGCGCAAAATGGCAAAAATGCACTCACTTTCCGAGGAAAATTACCTGAAATCGATATTCAACCTGTCGCAGACGGGTAATAAGATAACGCCTACGGCAATAGCCGAGGCATTAGGCAATAACCCCGCCTCGGTAGTTGATATGCTAAAGAAGCTGGTAGAGAAAAAGCTCGTGCAGTACGATAAAGGCAAGGGTGCAAGGCTTACGGAAAGCGGCCTGAGAACAGCGCTGGACATAGTTAGAAAACACAGGCTATGGGAAGTTTTTTTGAAGGAGAAGCTTGGCTATTCATGGGAGGAAGTGCATGATATGGCAGAGCAATTAGAACATATACATCACCCCAACCTTGCCGACAGGCTGGATAAGTTTCTCGGTTTCCCGGAATATGATCCGCATGGTGACCCCATACCACAGGCCAATGGCAAGATGGCTAAAGCATTTAAAACCACTTTGGCCGAAGTAGAACCTAAACAACAATGCAGGGTAGTGGCAGTAAAAGATACCGGAGTGTCCTTCCTTCAATATCTCAAAAGATTAGGCATCGATATCGGTTCCAGGATAAATGTGGTGGAGAGGATCGAATTTGATGACTCCATCGTTATTCAAATCGAGAAGGACCTAAAGACGACGGTGTCGCGTAAGTTTGCAGAAAGTATATTGGTCCGCTAGCCTCACGCTTTCTTCACAAGGTCGACCAATTTGTCTATTTCATCTTTATTGTTATAAATGTGCGTCGAGACTCTGAGCGAGTTAAGTCCATTTTCCGCAACGCTGCGTATGCGCACTTTGTTCTCTGCACAGGTGCTGTAAAATTTAGTGTACTCCACACCCTTTATCCTAAAGCCGTTAACTGCGCAACGCGAGCGCTCTTCGGTGGGTGTGATCAATTCTACTTTATCACCAATGGCCAGCAGTTGGTCCTGTGTATATTTGCCGAGGCTCTTGATGCGATTGTGAATATTTACGAGTCCGATCGTTTCGATAAAGTCGATGGCCGCATCTACTCCTTTATAAAGGCCCGCTGCTTGTGTGCCGCCGTAATAGCGGTGGGCGCTATCGGCATAACCCGTGCTTGTCACGGGCACAGTGGCCATATTCCATGAGCCCTTGTCGCTGCCGCCCCCTACGAAGTACGGCTGCAGTGTATCCTGGAAATCCTTGCGTACATAGAGAAACCCCGTTCCCTTTGGTCCCAGCATCCACTTGTGGCAGCAGCTGGCATAGGTGTCGCAGCCAAGGTCGTGCAGGTCGAGCAGTAGCATGCCAGGTCCGTGTGCGCCGTCTATTATGCTGTAAATACCTTTTTCTTTTGCCAGCGCACAGACTTCTTTCACCGGTATCACCTGGCCCTGTGTGCACGGAATATGGGGTGTGGCGATGACACGTGTTTTCTTATTGATGAGCGTCGATATGCGGTTTAGTGTTTCGTCTGCCGTAGGGCCGGGCGTGTAGGTCTTTATCACTATTCCATGAAGCTTCTGCCTGTTGAGCCAGGGAAATGCATTGCCTACGTGCTCGTGTGTGGTCAATATCACTTCATCGCCGCGCTTCAAGGGCAGTCCCCAGCAGGCTATGTTGATGCCGTCGGTTACATTGTGTGTCAGGGCAATTTCATCATCGTTGGCCCCTACAAATTTGGCCAGCTTTGCCGCTGTTGCTTCCCAGCCTCCATAGCTACCATGCATGTCACCCTCCATCATGGCCTCATGCACCGCCTCTATAACAGGGTAGGGAGAAGGGCCCATGGTGCCGTTGTTCAGGTAGGTCCAGTCTTTAGCAAGCGGGAACAGTTGGCGCACGTTCTGCCAGTACTTTTCATCTTCAGGTGAGATACCCTCGCCGCCGGAAGGGACGCGCGGCTTGCCGATGGCGCCAATTTCGCTTAATGACAAGGCTGCCAGCATCGATGCCGACCTGATGAAGTTGCGCCTGTTGTAGTTCATGCGGTAGAAATTAGATAACTATAAATATAATGGTAAAAGGCGACAATAAATAACCGGTATATTAAAAAACAGGAGCGGTGTTCCGCTCCTGCAAGTAGTATTCAAGGTGTGATATTACTAGTGGTGATGATGTTCGAACACGCAATGATGATGCCTGCTGCCAAGGTTGTTTAATATTGTATGATACATCCACGTATTAGAAGTTGGTGATATCACTATCGTGCCATTTGTCAGCTGCGCATTCAGCAGCATATTTTCTGTGATGCCCGAAGTTATAGTTGAAAGATCAATGGTGGTTACGGCCGTATAGATGCTGTCGTTACTAATGGTCACATCTTCGCTTTCAGTCTTCAGTTCCAGGAAGTCATCAATTTCAACCCTTACGGGATATGTAGTGGTGTTATTCGTAAAAGTGCCTTCCAGTGCCATTGCCGGATCATGGCCTTTTTTGTCAAGGTCTATTTTCAATTCTACCTCGTCGTATACGCCCGCGGGCAACGTGAAATTACCGAAGCTTGCCGCAATAGATGCCATCAGGTCTATCTGTTGATCGGCTGTAGACGTAAATTGCACGCTAAGGTCATTTTGTTTTGCTTCAAAGACAATTTTGCGGGGGTACGCATAGCCCGATGTCCAAAGGATGTTGGCATTGGCGGTACTTTTTTGGCCTACGTTGCTATTTGTATTGCTCGCTTTTATCTGGACTGCGAGTTGTGGTTGCCCCGGTGTCGCGTTGTCTGCATTATTATTGTTTTTCTTGCACGAACTAAAGAGCAAACCTGTCGCGACTGTTGCTGAAAATAAGAGTCCCCATTTCATAATTCACAATTTTTGCGTTAACAAACTAATTCGATGCGTCCCGAAAGAAACCATGCCAATATTCAAAATGGAAATGCTAAAATCCTGCGGGACAATAAGATGCGAACGGGGGCGAACTATTTTTCGCCTTCTACGAAATACATGCTTAGGTTGCCTTTGTTCTTGGCTTGGATCTGGCCGCGATAAGTGCAATCGAATGAGTCTTTTATAAGATCATAGGTTGTCTCAGAAATATTGATCTTGCCGGGCAGGCTGTTTTGTTCCATTCTTGCAGCTGTATTTACGGTATCGCCCCAGATATCATATGCAAACTTTGTTACGCCAACTATGCCTGCGACCACGCTGCCGCTGTGGATGCCTATCCTCAACTCGAATGTGGCATTGCCCAGTTGGCTCCGCCGGTGCTGCATGTAGTCGCGTATCTCAAGTGCCGCCTTCATCATATGCTGCGCGTGCAGCGCATCGGCTACGGGAAGGCCTGAAGCGGCGAGGTAAGCATCCCCGATTGTTTTGATCTTTTCAATATTATATTTGCCGATGATCTGGTCGAATGCTTTAAAACAGGTGTGCAATTCGTCGATCAATTGTTGAGGAGGCATTTCTTCGCCCGCCAGCGTGAAATCAACGAAATCCGTGAACATCACGGTCACTTTATCAAAATGCTTGACCGGGGCTGATCCCTTTTCCTTTAGCTCCTCGGCCACCTCTGTGGGTAAAATGTTGAGCAGCAGGTCGTCCGAGCGCTGTTTTTCCCTGCTGAGCGCGGCATTCGTTTTTTTCTGGTTGTTATAGTTCTTCAACACTACAGCTATGATGAGCAGCAGCAGCACAATACCGGCTATGTAAAAGTTGCGTTCATTGCGACGTTTGGCAACAGCAAGGCGGGCTATCTGGATGTCGCGGTCTTTGATGTCAAGCGCCTGCTTGTTTTCCATCTGCTTTATTTTCTGCGTGTTTTGCACAGAATAAACAGAGTCGTTTATTATTGCATATTCCTTATACGTGGCAAGCGCACTTTTATAGTCGCCTTCCAATTCATAGGCCTGTGATAGATATTGACTAAACTCAATGATGTTGTCAAGTTGCGCGATCGGCCTGCTCGCAGCTATGCCTTTCTGAAGGTATTCTATGGCTTTTGCAAGGTTGGCCCGTTTGCCTGCCGGTATAAGGCTGTCGGGTTTAAAACGGTATAGGCTATCCTTCGCTATTGCCAGGTAGGTTTCGCCAATATTGCCGAGGTCTATGGCTGCACCGTAGGTATCGCCCCCAAGGTCATTGAAAATAGTGAGCGAATGAAAGGAGTAGGCGAGTGCTTTGTTATAGTCGCCCAGGTACATATATACATTACCAATGTTGCTGCTCTGCACCGCTATACTATTCCTGTCCCGTAATTCCTCAGCCAGCTTCAGCGATCGCAGGTCGTATTCAAGGGCTTTTGCGTAGTCATGCCGGTTGAAATAGGCGATGCCCATATTGCCAATATTTGAGGCTATGCCGCGCTTGTTACCCATCGCCTCGTTCAGTTTCGCTGCCTTACCATAGTACTCAACGACCTTGTCGAAGTTGTTCTGATACAGATAGATATTTCCGATGTTCGATAAGGCAATCGCTTGTCCACGTATGTCTTTTAGCTCCTCGTATAACTTTAATGCATTGAAATTGTATTCCAGTGCCGCAGGGTATTCAGACCGGTATTGATAGTTTACCCCCAGCGCCGAATTGGCATTGGCTATTCCTTTTTTCCACTCCAGGTGTTGCGCCAGGGAGAGTGCCTCATTTGCATACTTGATCCCATCATCCGGGTTGATGGTACGGTACTCGCTGGAGAGATTACATAATAGTAGCACTTTCGATGTATCTTCTCTGGCCCGGGGCAGCAGTTGTAGCAGCGAATCGACATAAGCCTTGCCTTCCTTCTGTGCTCGTGCAAAAAAAGGAAATAGCACCAGGATGATGAGCAGGCGGCGTACCAAAAGAAAAATTTTGGTAATAATACAATAAAATACCTGATGTATAAAAACGATAAGGGACGCGCAAGCATCCCTTTCATTTCGTAGTTCGACTAGGATTCGAACCTAGACAAACAGAGTCAGAGTCTGTTGTGCTACCGTTACACAATCGAACTTTATTGGCTGCAAATTTACATCGAAAATTCGATTTTGCGTACAATGCACGATTTTGCTTTAACTACGAAGACACATTGGTTTAATAATTTATATTTTCAGATTGAACATCAGGTCGCCGGTACTTTGTCCCTTGTTAGCACATAATATATTTTTCCAACCTTAGCAACAGGGCCCCTAGTGCCGGTTTGCAACTCCCATTTTACAGCAGTGGTTCGATTTGTTTCGAGGTGCGGTAAGCTGTGCCTTTAAACAAGGACAGTAATTCGCCTTTTTCATTGGTGGTGCGTATCTCATAAACGCCCGTCTTATTGCCCATATGGATCTCCTTAGCCTCCACTGTCAATACTTCTCCGGCAGTAGCCGGGCGGGTAAAAGATATTGAGACCTCAAGTGCTACAGTGACATAGCCGTGTGTATTACAAGCGAAGGCAAATGCAGAGTCGGATGCTGCGAAAAGCACCCCTCCATGTATAATGCCGAAGCCATTCAGCATATCGCCCTTTACGGCGTAGCGTAGCTTACAGTAGCCCAAATCCACCTTTTCTATTTCTATGCCCAACCACGCAGTGAATTTGTCATTCGCCAGCATTTTGGCCACCGCCTGTTGTGGGGTAATGTTGATCGCCTCCTTCATACAGCTAAGGTATTATTTCGTTTGAGTATCGCGCAGCCTAATCGCAATAAAACTGTTTTGAACCGCTTCTTTATTTTTCTATCCGCTTTAATTGCACTGCTGCCGTCGCTATTAATATCATGAACCCGGTAGCCAATAAGAAAGTATTCACGCCGATAAACTTATAGATGAATGCGCCGGACAGCAGCCCGATAATGCTTGCAAGACTGCCTGCACTACCAGCAAACCCCTGTATTGTGCCCTGGTAAGGTCCTTCGCCCACATTGGATACTATGGCAAGGAATGAAGGCCACATAATGCCATTGCCCAATGAGAACAACAATAAGCCACCATAGATAGGTACGAGCGAAGAATAGCGGAACAGGAAGAAGCCAACCGCCAGCATCAGGCAGCCGCCAATAATAAGGATCGTACCGGAAAAGTAACGTGATACATAACTTAACACCGGGCCCTGCACCACCACTAGCACAGCGCTGAGAATGGCGAAGAAAAGCCCTATCTCAAAGACGGACCACTTCAATTTTCCGGCCACATATACCGGGAACGCGACGTAAAAGAAATTAAATGCGAGGTATATCAGGAAATACAACGACAGGATAAACAGCACATTGGGCAGCTTGACGATCCGCGAGAAACTGTGTTTGTCTTTTTCGCCAACCGTATAACATTCTTTATGTTCCTGTCCCAGTATTTTGTGCGGGTCGCCCGGTGTAATTTGTTCGCTTACCGGTTGTGGCTTTACATCCACCAGTTTGTTGGCTATCACGAACAAGGATACCAATGATACAGCCATGGCAAGCAATACAGGCAGCATATTGCCGAGACTGGTATTGCCCAGCATGCCGGCCAGTGCCGGGCCGAAGATCAATCCTGCATTGGCAGTCGCCGCCATCCTGCCGTAGTTCTTTTTTCTTTCGTGTGTGGCGGATATGTCGGCCAGGTAGGCGTTGGCTACCGATATATTACCGCCTGTTATACCATCTACTGCTCGTGCGATAAACAACAAAACCAGCGGAATTGTCAACACAAAACCCTTGCTGCTGCCTGTAATGATATGATTGGGTAACAGTAGCGCGATCAGAAAAATACCCCAGCCAATAAAAGTGCCCGCCTCACTAAGCAATAATATTTTTTTACGACCATACTTATCCGACCAGTTGCCGAGTATCGGCGCGCCTATGAACTGAAATAAAGAATAAGTGGCCCCTAATACCCCATAACTCAGTTCATTGCCACCGAGGCTCAAAACCAAAACGATCAGGAACGGTAAAACTATACTATACCCGAAGGTCCCTATGAAATTGACCATCAGTATAGGAATCAGCGAGATACTGCCTGGTGTTTTGGTTCCTGGTGACATACTTATAAAGCTATGCTAAAAATGAAGTAATTTTAAAACAGTTATCAAAAAATAATAGCCATGGAAAACGCGGTCGACTACAAAATTCATCTTGATACAAAGTTTCAGCACCTTGAACTGATCGATATTCAATCGGTAGTTGATGCCAATAAAGAGCAATGGTTTAACCAGACGCTAACGCAGGTAAATGATAGCGTGGTGCGCATCGGCATAGTAGAAGGCGAGTTCCATTGGCATAAGCACGATAATGACGATGAGTTTTTCTATGTTATATCGGGTCAATTGCTCATAGATCTCGAAGACCGAACAATAGAGCTGAACCCCAACCAGGGGACGACTGTTACCAAAGGCATTATGCACCGTCCGCGTGCGCCGAAAAAGACAGTTATGCTGATGGTAGAGACTGCAGCTATTGTTCCAACCGGCGATTAATTAGCGGATTATGAGATATGTTGCATTTCTACGCGCAGTAAATGTGGGCGGCCGGGTTGTAAAGATGGACGAACTGAAGGGCCTCTTCGCCATGCCGGGCATCAAAAACATCAGTACTTATATACAAAGCGGCAATGTCGTATTTGACTCAAATGCGGAAAAGGACACCTTGAAAACAAAGATTGAAAACAAGTTGCTCAAAGAGCTTGGCTACGAGGTGATAGTGTTCCTGAAGAGTTTTGATGATATACGGGATATCATAAAACGCAACCCCTACAGTGAAAGGGAGCTTGATGGACACGACCTGCATTTAAGTATGCTCTCGGGAAAACCAGATAAGGAGGGCCTTGCTTTTGTACAGGATGTCATAGCGCCTCTCGAGCAAATCCGTATTTCGGGTACGGAGGCATACATCCTGGTACCTTCTAAGTCATTCGGCAACTCGAAGCTTGGTAAGGTGAACCTGGAACGCAAGCTAAAGGTCAGTTCCACTACCCGCAACTGGAATACCATGAACAAAATACTTGCCCTGGAGTAAGAAATTATTTTTTAGGAGCGCATAGGGGTACATGGGCTGCAACTTGTCATCCTCTTATGCAGGCATTGAGCGAAGCGAGTATCTTTGAGCGCGATTCCAGGTTTAGAAGCATGGCAAATGCTACAGGTAATACCATTCCATTGACGGTCTCGAACAGGGCTATTTTTGAGAAGATCTTTAAAGAGCACTTTAAAGGCCTCCACGCCTATGCCTATACCATGCTCAAAGACAGCCAGGCGGCCGAAGACATTGTGCAAAATATTTTCCTGAAGCTTTGGGAGAAAAAAGACAGCATCCAGGTCGAAAAGTCAATGGCTTCTTACCTGTACAGGGCGGTGCACAACGATAGTATCAACTACCTGCAACATCAAAAAGTGAAAGAAGCGCACCTTGCCTACCAGGGGCGAAATGTAAACAATAGCAACAATGGTGCGGAAAATATGTCATACGAGGAGCTGGACCGGAAACTGGAAAAGGCCTTACAAACACTGCCTGAAGGTTGTCGCAACGTGTTCCTGATGAGCAGGTTTGAGAACCTGAAGTACCATGAAATAGCATCAAAACTGGAGATATCGATAAAGACAGTCGAGAACCAGATGGGCAAAGCACTGCGGTTATTGCGCAGCGAACTGGCTGACCTTTTGCCGGCTATATTGTTAACACTATTGCTTAACCTCTAAAAATGAAAGCGTGAACGGAGATATGCAAAATATGATGGATGAGCTGCTGGCAAAGTACTTGCTGAATGAAGCTACGGGCGCTGAACAGGCAGAGGTAGAGCAATGGATAGCGACGGGGGAGGAGAACAAGCGTTACTACGAACATTTCAAACTAATGCTCGAGCGCAGCCGCAAGCTGGCCGAAGCGAATATGGTGGATGAGAACGAGGCCTGGGAACGCTTTCTGCAAAAAGCAGAACCGGCAGCAGATACCGCTACTGCAGTAATACCCGTTCGAAGGAAGCCTTTAAGCTGGGTACGGGTGGCGGCGATACTGTTGGTATTGGTAATGTGTGGTGGGCTGATCTATTATTTCAAAAATGCGGGCGGACCCAAAATGATAGCGTTGCAGTCCGGCGACCATGTACTGATCGATACCTTGTCGGATGGATCTGTAGTGACAATAAATAAGCACGCCATTTTTAGTTATCCCGAATCTTTCAAAGGCGATACACGTCGAGTGCGCCTGGAAGGTGAGGCATTCTTCAATGTCGCACCCGACAAGAGCAAACCGTTCATCATCGATGCGAATGGTACACAAGTAAAAGTTGTAGGTACTTCCTTTAATGTGAAGACGAATAGCCAAAAGACCGAGGTCATCGTAGAGACGGGCGTAGTTGAGGTAAGCAAAAAGAAGAAGGCGGTAAAACTCAATCCCCACGAAAGGGCAACGGTATCAGGCGATGGACCAATAAAAGAAGCAAACGACGATGAATTATACAGTTATTACAAAAACAATGAGTTCATATGTGAACACACGCCGCTGTCGCGCCTGGTAGATGCCCTGAATGATGCCTATGGCGTGCGTATTGTGGTGACGGGCGATGCAGGCAGCAGGCAGATAACGACCACATTCAAAAATAAATCGCTCGACGAAATACTGACCATAGTAGCGGAGACCCTTAAAGTGAGGATCGAGAAAAACGGAAACGAGATACTGATAAAATAGCTTGGTAGCCCAATGGGTAAATTTTACAGGAAGTGTTTACTATTAGCTTTTATATTATTCGCCTTTTGCGGACAGAACCTCTACGCGCAGTATTTGCTGAATAAAACAGTCTCTGTCAACGTACACAATGCGCCATTGTCCGATGTCTTGAAATCCGTAGCCAGGCAGGGAGCCTTTTATTTTTCCTACAGCGGCGATGTTGTGCCGGAAACAAAGGCCATTTCACTCAGCATGACCAACAAACCTGTCAGGCAAGTGCTGGACGCCTTGCTGGGCGGTAAATATCAGTATCGGGAGCGCGATAATTACATTATTATACAGGATGGGGACGGCTATGTGGTGAGCGGCTATGTGGTGGATAAAAAAACAGGGGAAAAGATCAGCTATGCAAGTGTCTATGAAAAGCAGCAGTTGGTGTCGGCAATAACCAATGAGCAGGGCTACTTTAAATTGAAGCTTAAGGACAAGGATAAGTATCCTGTGGCAGATATTGCAGTGAGTAAAGGGATGTATGAAGACACTTTTATGCAATTAAAACCGGGTTTCGACCAGGTGCTTACGGTTTCCATCACCCCCAAAGATTACCAGCTCGATTCTATTGTTGTAAAGCCGATGGTGGAGCGAAACTGGCTCGCGGGTATCTTTCTTTCTTCAAAACAACGTTTTCAAGCTGCTAATATCGGCGGATATATAGCCGGCAGGCCGGTTCAAACCTCCTTTGTGCCTGGCGTGGGTACGCATGGCAGGCTGGGCGCACAAGTGGTCAATAAGTTTTCACTGAATGTATTGGGCGGTTATACTGCCGGTGCAAAGGGCGTTGAAGTTGGCGGACTGTTCAATATAGATAAAGGTAACGTTGGTTATGTACAAATAGGAGGACTCTTTAACGTGGTAGGTGGAAAGACGAGTGGGGTACAGGTGGCCGGTCTATATAACAGCACACTCGATTCTTTGAACGGTGTGCAATTATCAGGTCTTAGTTCTTTTACCAATGGCGGTCTGAAAGGAGTGCAAGTGAGTGGTCTGTATAGTCATGTTACAGGTGCAACAAAGGGCTTGCAGATCGCCGGCCTTGTAAATATGGTGTCTTCGAAAATGGCCGGGGCGCAGGTGGCGGGCATAGGTAGTATAAACGCTGACAGGATGAATGGTACACAGATAGGAGGTGTCTTTACCTATGCGGAAAATATCTCAGGTACCCAGGTGTCGGGCACAGGTAATATTGCAACGGACGAGATAGACGGCGTGCAGGTGAGCGGTATTTTTAACTATGCAGGTAAATTGAAGGGTACGCAAGTGGGACTTGTGAATATTGCCGATACTTCATCGGGCTACAGTGTGGGGCTTATCAACGTGGTATTTAAGAATGGTTACCACAAGCTGTCTTTATATACCAACGAAGTCACCAATACAAACCTTGCCGTGAAGATGGGTACTAGAAAGCTGTACAGCATTTTGACCGCCGGAGCGAATATTGAAAAAGACAAAAAAGCCTACGCCTTGGCGATAGGTCTTGGGCAAGAGACGTTCATAGCTAAACGCTTTGGTCTCAATACCGATGCCACCGCGGGCATATTATACCTCGGCGAATGGCAGGAGACTGCAACGATCTTGCGTTTTGTACCCGCGTTGAATTTTAAATTAACCGACTATATCGCCTTTCATGCCGGCCCGGCATTTTCATTGTACTACCAAAACTCAAGCGAGCATGTAGCGGGCTACAAAGCTTCTATCCCCGGCTATGATATGTTCAGGATGGGTTCAGCCGCTGCCTGGATAGGTTGGCAAGCCGGCATAGATATCTTCTAAAATTTTTTCTCGGTCCATAGGGGAATTATTGCAGGTTGCTGTCATACTAACAAAAGGACAATTATGACAGTAAGATTAGCACTGACAGGTTTCATGATCATGGGTTTGTGCACTATCCTTAAGGCACAAGAAAGACACCATAGCAACGTACACATTGGTTTTGTATACCCCTTAAGCACTAACGGTGTGAAGGCTGCATCATACACCAATACATTTTCCGTACATGCGTTGGTAGGCGTTTCAGGGTCCGAAGAGGGCGCATGTGTTTCGGGCTTTACTGCTATCGTAAAGGACACTGCAAATGGATTTATTGCGTCAGGCTTTTCAAACCACATATTGCATGATGCGAACGGAGTACAACTGGCAGGCTTCCTCAATACGATCAGTAAGAAGGCCACCGGTTTGCAGGCTGCGGGATTTGCAAACATTACAGGTAGTGGAAAGGGCTGCCAGGCGGCAGGTTTTGCAAATATCAGTAGCGGTAACGTCAATGGCGTCCAGGCGGCAGGTTTCGTTAATGTGGCGAAGAACGTGCATACACAAGCTGGTGGCTTTGTAAATGTTGCCCACGATGTTAAGGGTGTACAGGTTGCCGGATTTATCAATAAAGCGCACAAAGTAAAAGGGGTTCAACTGGCTGGCTTTATCAATATTGCCGATAGCAGCGATTACCCCATCGGTATTATCAATATTGTAAAGAAAGGAGAGAAGTCAATCGGTATCTCTATCGACGAAACGCTGACGAGTCTCGTTTCTTTCCGCTCCGGCGGCAAAAGATTGTATGGTATAATAGGTACAGGCTACAACTTTAAAGACAATGAGCCACTATATGCTATCGAAGCTGGTATGGGCTACCATATTCCTTTGTCAAGGTATTTCCGTGTTAACCTTGAGGCAGTGTCTGTCGGCCTCACCGATTTTTATAATGGCTTCGATTCCCGCTATGCGCTCAGGACCTTTTTGTCAATGCGGGCAGGCCGCAATCTAGAATTATATCTCGGTCCCACGCTTAACTATACTAACTATTCAAGCGGGGTAGGCGAGCAGCTCGTGGATAATTACCTGTGGCAATACGAATGGTACGGCGATCACTATGGCATGTATATAGGCGGCACTGCCGGGGTAAACATTCTTTTCTAAAAAATTCTCCTGGATGCATAGGGGTATAACAGCATCATCCTGTCTCCCTGTTGTAAATCGAAAAATCGCATCAATCATTAACCAATCAAAAAGTTTAAGAATGAGAAAGAGTATTTTAATACTTGTAGCAGCATTGTCTGCATTGAGCATCCAGTCTTGCCGCAAGATAGACGGTAGTGGACCCATAGTTACAGAATCACGTAATATATCAGGCTTCAACGCCATCAATGCCGGTATCGACGGTACTATCTACTATACGCAGGGTCCGTCTTACAATGTGGAGATACATGGGCAGAAAAATATCATAAACATTTTAGAAACGCACGTATCAAACGGCGAACTGAAAATTGATATCAACTACCACAAGGTTCTGGGCAGACACGATCCTGTTGAGATATACATCACCTCGCCTGACATCACATCCCTTGCATTAAGCGGCTCAGGCGATATTAAAGGGACTAACGCAATCAGCACTGGAAATATGGACTTGAAGATAAGTGGTTCGGGTACCATCTCTCTACCGGCTATACAGGCGTCTTACCTGCATGCTAAGATCAGCGGCTCGGGGGATATGTTTGTAAACGGTGGTACAGTCGACAGGGAAAAGCTGGAGATAAGCGGCAGCGGCAATGCCGATATGCTCAATGTGGAAGGCCGGGCAGGAGAAACGCATACCAGCGGATCAGGCACTACAAAGGTTAACCTCAGCGAAACTCTTGATGTACACATAAGCGGTAGCGGCGATGTATTCTACAAAGGTCATCCGCTCATTACCACCAGTATTTCAGGTTCAGGGAAACTACAGCCCTGGTAGTTCACAATTAGGGGCAATGGACATGGAGCTAAGCGGGCCGCCTGTTTTTACAGGAGGCCCGTGTTTTTTTGTCAATGGCTATTATTTTTGTCACCGATGACGCCCGAACGCAAAGCCAGGATCGAAAGTGTATTGAATAACCGCCAGCCCGACCTGACGGTGATAATGGAGAATGTGCACGACCCGCACAACATAAGCGCCGTGATGCGCACCTGCGATGCAGTCGGCATACAGGAATTATACATCCTGAACACCACCATTTCGCGCCACGAGAAGTTTGGCAAGAAGAGCTCGGCGAGTGCCGCAGGCTGGCTTACTATCCACCATTTCGAGGATACAGCGGCCTGTATAAAAGCTGTCAGGGCGAAGTACAGCAAGATATATGCGACGCACCTGGGCGAGCAGGCACACAGCCTTTACGAGTTGAACCTTGCTGAACCTGTAGCCCTGGTATTCGGCAATGAGCACTCGGGTGTTACCGAGGAGTGCCTGCGCTATTGCGACGGTAACTTCATCATTCCGCAGGTTGGAATGGTGAAATCTTTAAATATATCAGTAGCCTGCGCCGTAACGCTTTATGAGGCCTACCGCCAGCGCGAAAAAGCCGGTTTTTACAGCGGTAATTCCCGCCTGGGGGCGGCGCAAAGGGCAGAATTGTCTGCTAAATGGGGCCTGCTGGAGGCTGACCAGCCCGGGATTTAAATTCCTAATAGCTCGTTAAGCGCTTACAAATGGGGGGTTAAGCAGCCCGCTAAATTTCCTCAGCCATATAATTCGATCCATCTTTGTGTTGCGAAAGGACAAAAGACCTCGAGCAAATCGCCAACATTTTTTAAGAGAGATGAAAAAGATCGTAGTAACAGTTTTGTGTATGTTTTTTGCAGCTGCCGCCACCAAGGCGCAGGTGTCAAGCACGCAGACTGTTTCTTTAAGCCTTACCGACTTTATCGAGATGGACTTCACCGCCACCGGCACCGCTACAGGCCCTACCGTTACCATGAACTTTAACACTACAGACGATTATGCCAATGGCGTTACCAGCAGTGCACAGCAAATAAAGGTAATGTCGAACCGCGACTTCAACGTCACCGTAAAATCAAGCAGCACCAGTTTTAGTTATACCGGTGCTACAACGCCAGCCCCTGTAATGCCCGTCAGCGGAATACTGAACCTGATGGTAAGCGCCAATGCTACCGGCGGCACCATTGCCGCACCTTTTACCTCCTATGCCTCTGTTACCAGTACCAATCAAAACCTGATCACAGCCGGTAACAATGGTGGTAACCAGACCTTTTCCGTGCAGTACAAGGCCACACCTGGTTTTGCTTATCCTGCAGGCACATACGCAACTACGGTTGTATATACGGCCACGCAGCAATAACACGCTCTCTCTTATCCTCTATATGTAACAGTAGGGCCCTTTCCAGGGCCCTTATTTTTTTCTTTATTGTATACGTTTTTAGGGATTGCGAGGTTCGGTAGCGTTTGCCGCGATCTTTTTCCAACTATTATCCACCTTTACGGCATTTTCAATGTCGTCAGACAGTTCCCGCAGGAACTCTGGTCCACGGTGGGCGTTGTGGATCTTTTGCGTTTTGTTCTTATAAGTGATGGTATAGTCTATCCCCGGCATGTCCGGCACATATGGATACTGCGCCTTGCAGGTATCGATGCGATATTCTTCGGCTTCTTTCAATAGCTTCTGCATTTCGGGCTTGCTCAGCTTTTTTTCATAGATGCCTTTATATTGTACAAAGCTGATGCCGCTGTAGCGCACCAGTCCCGTATTGTAGATCTTAATGGTATGAACCGGACACTTGCCAAAGCAGGCGCCATGTGATATTTCCAGTGCTACGATCTCGTTGCTTTTTACCTGCTTTTTCATTTTCGCGTCCGCAATGGTGAACAGGCTGCACAGCGCAAAAACCGTTAAAATACTTTTCTTCATTTTATTTATTTTACAAACCAAAGATAGCTTTTAAGAAAGATTATAAAATACCAGTGCAAATATGCTGCCAAACGAAGAGGAACTATACTACAGGCTGGCTTTATCATTCGTGCCCGATGTGGGCATTAAAAGAGGAATGGCATTATTGGAGCGCTTTGGAACCGCTAAGGACATCTTCAAAGCGCCGCTAAAAGAGCTTAAAAAGATAGATGGCATAACCGAAGAGCGGGCAAGGGCGTTCAAGAACGAGGACATCTTTAAGCGCACGGAAGAAGAGCTGCATTTTGTGCAGAAGAACAATATAGACGTGCTGCTGATAAACGACAGCCGCTACCCCCAGCGGCTGCTACAATGCAACGATGCGCCGCTGCTGCTTTTCTACAAGGGCACGGCCAACCTGAACGCTGCTAAGATGGTGGCAGTGGTGGGTACCCGCAAGAATACGGAATACGGCACTAAGCTTTGCGAAACGCTCATCGAAGGGCTGCAAATGCAGGAGGATATCGTGGTAGTGAGCGGACTGGCGCATGGCATTGATGGCATAGCGCATAAGAAGAGCCTGGAGCAAGGCATACCTACGATAGCTGGGTTAGGACATGGTCTCGACCGGGTTTACCCCGCCGGGCACCGCAACCTGGCTAAAGATATATTGCTCAATGGCGGCTTGCTTACCGAGTTTCCTTCAGGCACCATGCCCGACCGCACCAACTTCCCGATGCGCAACCGTATTGTGGCTGGCGTGAGCGATGTGACCGTAATAGTGGAGAGCGATAAAGCTGGAGGCTCGCTGATAACTGCCTACATGGCCAGTGGTTACAACCGTGAGGTAGCTGCATACCCGGGCCGGGTGACGGACTCAAGATCTGCCGGATGCAACGACCTGATACGAAGCAACATCGCGGCCATGATAACCGGCCCCGACGACCTGCTGGAACTGATGAACTGGAACAAGGGCGCTAAACCGAAAGCCGTGCAGAAGCAGCTGTTCCTGAACCTGGGGCCGGATGAGCAAAAGATCGTGGATATACTGCAAACGAAAGATTCGGTGCATGCCGACGACCTGTATTACCAGACCGGCCTTGGCGGCTCGCAACTGGCTGCAACCTTGTTACAGCTCGAGATGCAGGGGATCATCAAAACACTTCCCGGGAAACATTACAGGATGGCGTGATAAGTCAAAATTCAAAAGTCAAAAGCCAAAAGTTTTAGTAGAACGCGCCAAGTAGAAAGCAGTGATCGCGGTTGTGTGTTTTTGGTGGCTGAATGCCCGGATGCCCGATTCAGGCATTGAAACAAAATCGGGCATGGTATTTCTCGTTTGGTATTGAAAATCAGCAGGTTAGGCGTAGTTATTTAATGCCCGATTTGCGCCCGCCTGGTGGCTTTCATTGGGCATTTTGTCTCGTCCTGATTTTGGTTGACAGTTTAGGTTAGATAATCCTGTCTGAAGTTGACAGTTTAAAATTAAATAAAATCCCTATCACTGAAAACTATAACCTTGCTCGCTTTGATCCGGATATGCA
>JAFDXN010000061.1 GCA_018267915.1 Bacteroidota bacterium
CAGCAATGTGATACACATGGTGGTGGTGCCGGTGGTGCACCCGCAGGTGAGCATAAGCGCTAACCCGGGAACGGCCATAACGCAGAACCAGGGTGTGACCTTCACGGCCATGGCTACGAATGCGGGGCCGAGCCCGGCTTACCAATGGCTGAAGAACGCGGTGAACATAGCGGGTGCCACGCAACAGAGCTACACCAGCAACACGCTGCAGAACGGCGATGTGATAGCCTGCAGGGTGCATGGCCTGAACCTGTGCGACACGGCTACGAGCGCGCCGCTGGTGATGGCGGTGTGGCCTTTGTCAGTGCAACAGTTAACAGGGAACAGTGAACAGATCAATGTGTACCCCAACCCGGTGAAGGATGTCCTTTCCATAGACTACGATAAGAGCATGAACGCGGAGATGGTGCTTTGCGATATGGCAGGCAGGGTACTGCTGCGCCGTCCGCTGGGCCATAGCCTGGATATGAAGGGCCTGGCTAGCGGGGTGTATATGCTGCGCATAAGATCTAACACTGCACACCTCACAAAGTTGATCAGCAAGCAATAAAATTCGAATTTGCCAAAGGCGAGATGTGTCCGCCTGCTGCTTTTAATCACCATTTTTCCCGACGATGGTCATGTCTTACCGAATTGCAATTCGGGATTTTTGTATTCGTGACCGCATACAAGGTGAGATTCGAAAATGGCAATGCGTCGGGCGCGGAGGAGGTCAACCCGGCGCTATACAGGAGTATCGTCAAATTTGACGGTGTGGAGGATGCGCGCCATGTACTTTGGTACATCATCCATTGCGATAGCGAAGACGAGGCGATCACGGTGGCCGACAGGGTGGTAAAGAAGATATGGGGGGTGTCGCAGGATTAGCGCTGTTAACTCAATACGAACTGGCCCTGGGGTGGATAATGCATATATGAGTTCCAGTCGACAGCAAAGATCTTTTTCAGTTTTTCGACCAGGGCATTAATGGTGTTTGTCTTGGTAATATAAAAGTTGGCGCCACTCCTGAAGCTATCCTCTATCATTTTAGCGGCAAGGTTCGATGTGTACATAATAACCGGAAGGTTATCGTACTCCTTGTTTTTACGTATCTCTACTATGCAGGCAATGCCGTCCTTACAAGGCATGTGAATGTCGAGAAAAAGGATGTATGGCACCTTGTTTTTGAGCATTACAAAGAGCATATCTCCATCGGTAGCGTTGCGCAGCAGATAGGGGAAATTCATTTGATTCATTGCCAGTTCAAATATCACTACATCATCATTGTCATCTTCAGCAAGCAATATGTCCTTTGCCGGGGCAGCTTCCACCATAAACTATAGATACTTTTTAATAACCTTGAAAATGCCTTTTGAACAAATATAGGGCTTAAGTATTTGGTTCATGTAACAATTATCACGCAGCGAACTAATGCAGTAATGACCAGCAGTTTGTAATTGAAACAAACTAACTATTTTTCATTTGCAATATATTTCTTGCCTTCCTCCGTAAGCATAAACAGATCGCGGGTGGACTGGTGGAATTTGATGAGTTGGCGTTCGGCCAGTTCGTCGAGCAGCGGCCGGATGTCTTTGCCCGACATGCGGAGCTGACCAATGATGTTTTCTATATGTAAAAGCGGATGTTTGTCGGAATATAAACGGCTGATGTCCTGTATCTTCAGCAATACCTCGTTCGCAGTGGCCATGCGGCTTTTTGCAGAAAAATCGAGCCATAAGGGGAATCAAACATCTAAGGTCGTCAATTGAGTACCTGTTATCTATGACGAACTAAGTTAGCGGCAGCTTCTGCATTAGCTCATCAATAAATGCGACCTGGGCAGGGTTGATCTTTTGCTTTGCTTCGTCGGCGGCGAACCATTGGGCTTTATCAACCTCGGGAAATTCTTTAAACTTGCCTGAGCGTGGAGGCCATTCGACGGAGAATGTATTAGACCGAAAATCCCCAATATCCAGGCTCTTCTCTATTGCCCAGGCCTGCACAACTTTGCCACTTTTCTGCTTAACAGGTGATAGCTCTATGAAATCCCCGCTGATATAGATGCCCAGTTCTTCTTTAAATTCCCGTTTTGCAGCATCTAGCGGGTTTTCATCTTCCTCATACTCGCCTTTGGGAACAGACCAGGCGCCGGCGTCCTTTTTTGCCCAGAACGGGCCGCCGGGGTGCACCAGGAGTATCTGTGGCTGCCCCTCTCTGAACCTGTAAACCAGTATGCCGGCACTTTTTTTTGCCATGCTGAAGATATCTCGTCCCCGAGGGACTTTACTAATTAATTCTTTATTTCTACCATTATTTAGTCCCCAGGGGACTTTTGCTTAAATGTCTAATATAAGTCCATGATATGCCTGTAAAACGGCTTAAATTTGTCATTCCGGAGGCATAAAACAATTTGTTTAACTAAAACCTATGCCGTACCTTTGCACTCCCTTAAATGATAATCATCCTGCCACCGGCGGGAATTTAAAAGAATAAAGATATGAAACGTACATTTCAACCACACCGTCGCCGCCGTAAGTCAGTACATGGCTTCCGCCAGCGTATGCAAACTGCTAATGGCCGTAAGGTGCTGGCTGCGCGCCGCAAGAAGGGACGTAAGAAACTGACTGTGTCGGACGAAAGCCGCCTGAAATAAACCATTAAAACTCAAAGCCATTCGTAATACTTTTAGGGCATACGAGCGGCTCAAGCGCGAGCAGCATATTGATACGCTTTTCCGGACCGGGAAAGCGTTTTCTGTTTTTCCTTTAAGGGTAATATACCACTCCATTGCCCGCGGCGCCGAGCTATCGCCGGTGCGGGTGGGCTTTTCCATCCCCAAAAAGAAATTCCGGCTGTCGGTGCAGCGCCACCGCGTGCGCAGGCTGATGGCCGAGGCCTGGCGGCTGCAAAAACAGGCCCTTTATACGGCCGTACCCGCCGGCAAGCAGTTGCAGGTGTTCCTTATCTTTACAGACGCAGCAATGCCCGAGTACAGCCTGGTAGAAAAGGCTGTGAGCGAGGCAATAGACAAACTAATCAAAGTGCAGCAGGAGGCTTAAAATGCGCCGTTTTTTCACGATACTGTTCACGGGCTTCATACGGTTTTACCAGGCTTTTATATCGCCCCTCTTCGGCGCCAAATGCCGCTATACGCCCACCTGCAGCGCCTATGGCATGGAGGCTATTAAAAAATATGGCCCCTTCAAAGGCGGGTGGATGGCATTGAAGCGCATAGGCCGTTGCCACCCCTGGGGCGGAAGCGGTTATGACCCCGTGCCGTAGGCAGTGCGAGTGCGGAGTGCGAGGGAACAGTGGCAGGAGGGCAGAAAGAGTGGAGGTGCGCAGTATTTTATTAAGCTAACTTTGCCGGAACGGACCTTCACTTTTTGTTTTTGACCTTTGATTTTTGACTTAACAATGTTCTACTCATTTAAAGGATTCATACCGGTTGTTGACCCAAGTGCTTTTGTTCACCCGCAGGCAGTGGTGACGGGCAATGTGGTGATTGGCAAGGATGTTTACATCGGTCCGGGTGCGGCGCTGCGCGGCGACTGGGGCGGCATAGTGATAGAAGATGGCTGCAATGTGCAGGAAAACTGCACCATCCATATGTTCCCGGGGGTGACGGTGCGGCTTAAAGAAGGTGCGCACATCGGTCACGGGGCTATCATACACGGCGCCACTATAGGCCGCAACGTGCTGGTGGGTATGAACTCGGTAATAATGGACGAAGTGGATATAGGCGATGGCAGCATCATAGGCGCGCTCACCTTCATCAATGCCAACACGGTCATCCCGCCGCGCTCGGTATATGCGGGAAACCCCGGGAAGCTGATAAAAGAAGTGAGCGATGAAATGCTGGAGTGGAAAACAAAAGGGACCAAACTATACCAGATGCTGCCTAAAGACTGCTACGACAGCCTGAAGGCCTGTATGCCGCTTTATGAAATGCCGAAGGACCGACCGAAGCAAGAGGCGCTTTACGAGACATGGGAGCAGATAAAGAAGGGATAAAAACCCTCCGGCTCCCTGAAGGGAGAGACATGTTTCGAAATACAGTTTATAGACTTATTGGTATGAGTTTCTGTAAAAAGATAAGGCCGCTGATGCGGCCTTTAATCTTTTTTGGGTAATCCGTTATAAGCTTAAAAATTAAGCTTCATCAGAGTTAACCAGTTCGTTAACGAACTTAGCAACTGCTGCAATACGGGCATGATTCAGTGCGTAGTGGATGAATTTACCATCACGCTCTGTAATAACGATGTTAGCACGGCGAAGTATAGCCAGGTGCTGAGAAGCTACAGACTGCTCTAAGCGTAATTTCACGTAGATGTCCGTAACGTTCATACGTTTGTTCTCTTCGAGCAGCTTTACGATCTGCTGGCGAAGCTTGTGGTTGATGGCCCTCAGTGTCATTGCCGCACTTTTCACTGCCATGTAATCTAATTTGATCTGTTCGTTCGAACCTTCATCTTTGCGAATAACCAGCGTGTTAGCTGACATAGTCGTTTCCATTTACTTTATCAATTTTACGGAGGTGAAATAATAAAAATTACCTTTTCACAAACGCTACGGATAGATACCCCGCGCTTGAGTTTGCAAACATACTTAATCTGAACATATGAAACAAGGAAAAAATCGTAATGTTTGTTAAAAAAACTTTAAAAGAGGAATGAATGTTTGCCTTATGTCTTTGTAACTAACTGATTTTATTAGTATTATGAGTGAAAACTTGTTTTAAATAAAATGGCTCGGCTGTGGATAAATTTACAGTTCTATTACATTTCAGAGCGTCCGCCGCGTATAAGGCCCATGTGGCAAGGTCAATAGAATTGATGTTCATAATTTCTAATCGATTGACTTCTATAGAATTAAATATTTTTTCTTCCACATTTCCGGCTACCAAAATCCGCCCTTTCCATGTATCCAGGGAAGCTATATCAGCCTCAAAAATATGCCTTGGTGTTATTACCGCATCAAATTTATCGTTATGCGAGCAAATGAAATATTCTTTATCGCGGGCTTTTAAAATTGAAACGTAAAGGTCATATTCCGACAAATGCTTATGGTATTGTCCGAAAGCCATCAATGTCAGCTTGTTATCGAGCAGCAAAGGCTTATCCAGCACATAACATAGCGCTTTGGCCGTGGCCATGCCGATACGGAGACCGGTATAAGATCCGGGACCGGCGCATACACATATGGCATCGATATCCCGCAAGCGAATACCAGTATTATTTAGGACCTCATCGATCATAACGTTAATGCTCGCAGCCTGGTTGCGGGTGTCGGCATTCTGCCTTGTATGCAGCATTTTTCCATCGGCAGCTACTGCCACCGTGCCTACATCGCCCGACGTATCTATGTGTAATATAAAAGCCATGAATAGTGTGCAAATGTAAGCAGCATATTACATTTGCAGCATGGAAAAGAAGATCATACGTACAGATAAAGCCCCGGCACCGATAGGCCCTTACAACCAGGCGGTGATGGCGGGTAATATGCTTTTTATATCAGGCCAGATAGCACTGGATGCTGCGACAGGCGAACTGGTGCAGGGCGATGTAAAATCAGAAACACAAAAGGTGATGGAAAACCTGCAGGCAATACTGACAGAAGCCGGTATGAGCTTTGCCAATATTGTGAAGACAAGCATCTTCCTGAAGAGTATGGGCGACTTTGCGCAAGTGAACGAAGTATATGGTAGCTACTTTACAGAAAACCCGCCTGCACGCGAAACAGTTGAGGTTTCGGCACTACCTAAGGGCGTGAATGTAGAGATCAGCATGATAGCGTGCTAATGTGCCAATTAGCTAATGTGAAAATGTGCAAATTGTGTAATAGTCCAATTACCAATTTGCACATTCTTATTTTAACGAGCGGCTAAGCTTTCTTAGCTTCTTTAGCCCAGGTGTCTTTCAGCGTTACGGTGCGATTGAATACCAATTTATCTGCAGTGCTATCTTTATCTACACAGAAATAGCCCTTGCGCATGAACTGGTAGTGCTCTCCATCCTTTGCCTTCGCTAATTCCGGCTCGATATACACGCCAGGTAACACCTGCATTGAATCGGGATTGATATAGCTCTTGAAATCACCTTCTTCGCTCGATGGATCATCGACCTTGAACAGACGATCGTAAAGCCGAACTTCAGCAGTTTTTGCATGCTTTACACTTACCCAGTGAATAGTTCCTTTTACCGTCAGGCCGCTGGTATCGTTTCCACTCTTGCTCTCGGGCAGGTAGCTGCAATGCACCTCAGTAATATTACCTGCTTCATCTTTTTTAAAGCCGTCGCACTTCACTATATAAGCGCTTTTCAGGCGCACCATCAGTCCAGGGCCGAGACGAAAGAATTTCTTGGCAGGCTCTTCCATAAAGTCTTCGCGCTCTATCCAAAGTTCCCTGCTAAAAGGCACGGAGCGTTTGCCCGCGCTTTCATCTTCGGGGTTATTATCAGTCTCGAAATATTCTTCTTGTCCTTCAGGATAATTGGTGATGACCAGTTTCACCGGGTCGAGCACTGCCATCACACGGTTGGCTGTTTTGTTGAGGTCTTCACGTACGCAAAACTCCAGCAGGCTAAGATCAACCACATTCTCGCGCTTGGCCACACCAATGGTGTCGCAGAATTCGCGAATGGCTTTAGCAGTATAGCCACGGCGGCGCATGCCGCTCACCGTTGGCATACGGGGATCGTCCCAGCCTGCCACGTGATTTTCGTTTACGAGTTGCAGCAGCTTGCGCTTGCTCATTACGGTATATGAAAGATTGCGGCGTGCAAACTCGTACTGATGCGATGGGAATATTTCCAGCTTCTCGATGAACCAATCGTAAAGCGGGCGGTGGTGTATGAACTCGAGCGTGCAGATAGAGTGTGTGATATGCTCTATGCTATCGCTCTGGCCATGGGCAAAATCGTACATAGGGTATATGCACCACTTGTCGCCCGTGCGGTGGTGGTGTGCATGCTTGATACGGTACATGATAGGGTCGCGCAGCAGCAGGTTAGGGTGCGCCATATCTATTTTGGCGCGCAGTGTTTTTTCACCATCCTGGTACTTTCCGGCACGCATCTCTTCGAAGAGCTGCAGGTTCTCTTCCACTGTCCTATCGCGATAGGGGCTGTTCTTACCAGGCTCTACTGTTGAGCCCTTTGTTGCCGCTATCTCTTCGGCTGTGCTATCGTCCACATAAGCCAGTCCCTTTTTGATCAGTGTTACTGCAAATTGGTACAGCTGTTCGAAATAGTCAGAAGCGTATAGCTCATTATCCCACTGGAAGCCAAGCCACTTGATATCGTTCTTGATGCTCTCTACATACTCAGTGTCCTCCGTTACGGGATTAGTATCGTCGAAGCGCAGGTTACACTTGCCGTTATATTTCTGTGCAAGACCGAAGTTGAGGCAGATGCTCGATGCGTGGCCTATATGTAAGTAGCCGTTCGGCTCGGGCGGGAAGCGAGTATGTATACGGCCCCCGTTCTTGCCCTCGGCAATATCGTTCTCTATGATTTCTTCTAAAAAATTGAGTGATCTTTCTTCGCTCATGTATGGTATTTAAGGATGGCAAAGGTAGCTTTTTCTAATGTGGAAATATGAAAATGCGCCAACGTGCAAATGATGCGTCCTGACAAATCGATGGTCCTGGAAACATTTCAAGTCCACAAATAGCGATAATTTATCTTAACTTGCGGGCATGAAGAAATTGTGGATCATCATACCGGTAATAGCCATTGTAGCCTTTGTGGGTTTCAAGGTATTTGCCGGTGGCGATAATGACGGTGGCGAGGGCATTCAGTTCTTTAAAGGGGGCTGGGAAGCTGCATTGCAAAAGGCAAAAGCCGAGCACAAACCCGTATTTGTCGACATCTACGCCTCCTGGTGCGGCCCTTGCAAGATGCTGAAACGCAAAACATTTACCAATGGTAAGGTAGCGGATTATTTTAATTCGCATTTCATCAATACGTCCTTTGACGGCGAGGTGGGTGAAGGGACAAAGCTGGCGGAGAAATTCCAGATACAAGGCTACCCTACATTGATATTGCTGGATGAGAACGGCAAGGTAATGATGTATGAAATGGGCTACCAGACGCCGAAGGAACTCATTGGACTGGTGCAACAGGCACAGGGGCAATAGCAGCTTACAATATTGTAAACTATACAGGGCTGCTCACAAGGCAGCCCTTCTTTGTTATATGATACGACACGTTACGGCAGACGATGCCGCTGCCATATGCAGCATTTATAACCTCCATGTGCTGAACACGGTGGTAACCTTTGAAGAAGAACCTGTAAGCATTGAAGAAATGCAGAACAGGATAGCCACGATCACCTCAAAGCATCCCTGGCTGGTATATGAGCAGGAGGGTAAAATAGCCGGCTATGCTTATGCCACACAATGGAAACAGCGTGCTGCATACAGGTATGCCGCAGAGTCGAGCATCTATGTGGGTGAAGCGTACATAGGCATAGGCATCGAAGAAACTATATGCCGCTTTGTTGCACAGGCTAAAGGCGCAGGGCATCCATACAGTGATCGGCGGGGCAGCCTTGCCTAATGATGCCAGCGTGAAGCTGCACGAAACATTAGGTTTTCGTTATGTAGGCTCATTTACTGAGGTGGGCTATAAGTTCGGCAAATGGATAGACACCGGCTACCGGGAGCTAAGGCTATGAAATATTTGTTAATAATGTTAGAGAAAATATTAAACTGAATAGCTTGCAATACCTTTGTTTTATTAAACCACACACTACATGATAACAATACTACTAGAGGGAGGAGGAAATAACTGGCTGGCAATTGTGCTGCTTATGGTGGCACTGGCCATCGTGCTCAAAGGTGGCCGGGTCTTGATACAGTCCATGAAAAGAAAACGGCACCGTAAACACATGTTGTCAGGTATGCATTATGATGGCATCATGGACGAGTTCATTAACAGAGAAAGGAAGTAACAAGACCTGCAAGCTAGCGGGCTTTTACGTCTGCAATGATACTGGTCACCATTACACAAGGTGCAGCCGTGTACTTTTATTGCGAAAAAAAATTGCGATAATGGTACACGTTAAGTTTGAAAAAGGCCTCGAATCCGAACATCAATTCTCCGTACTGCTTCGAAAAAATGTCAACAGTTATTTCAGGGAAAACGGGATATCCATAAAGGGAAATCTGACCCTTGCGGTGCAAACGCTTGTGATGTTATCGCTGTATGTCGTTCCATTCATTCTTATACTTTCTTTTCCCGTTAGCACATGGCTTGCGCTGGTATTTATGGTGATCATGGGCATCGGCATAGCAGGGGTAGGTATGTGCGTGATGCACGACGCAGTGCATGGATCCTTTTCAGAAAAAGAATGGATCAATAAGCTCTTCGGGGGCACTATGTACCTGTTAGGCAGTAATGTATTCAACTGGAAGCTGCAGCACAATGTATTTCACCATGCCTATACCAATATAAACGGTATTGACGAAGACATTGAATCGAAGGGCCCGATCAGGCTTGCCGACCATGCGCCGCTAAAAAGGATACATCGCTACCAGTACATACATGCCTTCTTCTTCTATGGGCTGCTTACCCTCTCGAAACTGGTGAAAGACTTTACCCAACTGGCACGATACAACAGGGAGGGCATAACCGCCAAATACAAAATGAATCCCACAAGGGAATATTTGAAGATGGCGATCGTGAAAGCCATCTACCTCTTCGTGATCATTGGCCTGCCTATCTGGCTTACAGAATTTAGCTGGTGGCAGGTGTTGTTGGGTTTCTTCATTATGCATTGGGTAGCAGGCTGCATTTTGAGCACTATCTTCCAGATGGCCCACGTGGTGGAGGGCGCGGAACAACCAATGCCCGACGCCAGCGGCATGATACACCACGACTGGGCTGTGCACGAGTTACGCACAACATCAGACTTTGGCAGGAATAATCTTTTTCTCAACTGGTACGTCGGCGGACTAAACTTCCAGATAGAGCATCACCTGTTTCCAAATATCAGCCATGTACACTACCGCAAAATAGCGCCGATAGTGGAGCGTACCGCCAGTGAATTCGGGCTGAACTACAACCTGAAACCCAGCTTTGCCAGTGCTCTTCAATCTCATGTAAAGCGATTGAAGGAACTGGGGAGAAAAGCACCTGTGGCTTAAGCGACGGACCGGTAAAAATGTGGATATCTTCATTTGGATAGCGCTTATCCATCATATTAATTTTGCATCGGGTGATTTTAAGGTATTTTAGATTTGGATTTAAACAGGACGCAAGATGTTGGTTAAGGTTTTCGGTAGCGCGGTATATGGCGTGGATGCTATTACTATCACAATAGAAGTAGATACTCCCGGCGGGCAAACTGCCTATTTCATAGTTGGCCTCCCCGACAATGCAGTAAAGGAAAGTATAGAGCGCATCCTCAGCGCCATGAAAAATATTGGCTATGAGCGGCCTCGCACAAAAATATTGGTCAATATGGCGCCCGCCGATATCAAAAAGGCGGGCAGCGCTTATGACCTGCCCATAGCAATCGGGATGATGGCTGCCACGGGACAACTACCACACGAGGAACTGAAAGATTATATTATAATGGGCGAACTGTCGCTCGATGGTACGCTTCAGCCTATCAAGGGTGCGCTCCCTATAGCTATACAGGCGCGTGCCGAAAAGTTCAAAGGCATTCTGTTGCCCAAGCAAAATGCCAGGGAAGCAGCACTGGTGAACAATATCGACGTTTACGGCATCGAGCACATCAGCGAGGTGATCGGCTTCTTCAATGGCACAGGCTGCATACAGCCAATTAAGGTGAACACAAGGGAAGAATTTTTCGATGCGCAGAACTACTTCGATATCGACTTCAATGACGTAAAGGGACAGGAAAATGTGAAGCGCGCCCTGGAAATAGCCGCAGCAGGCGGACACAATGCCATTATGATCGGTCCGCCGGGTGCGGGCAAAACAATGCTGGCTAAAAGGCTGCCTACCATTCTACCACCACTCAGCTTGCACGAAGCCCTGGAGACGACCAAGATACACTCCGTAGCAGGTAAGCTGCCTGTAAATACGTCACTCATTGCACAGCGACCGTTCCGCTCGCCGCACCATACGGTAAGTGATGCTGCCTTAGTAGGCGGCGGCGGTGTGCCGCAGCCGGGTGAAATATCACTTGCGCACAATGGCGTCCTCTTCCTGGATGAGTTGCCTGAGTTCAAGCGCACCGTTCTTGAAGTGATGCGGCAGCCAATGGAAGAAAGGCGTGTGACCATATCTCGCGCTAAGGTGAGCATCGACTTTCCGGCGAGCTTCATGCTTATTGCTTCGATGAACCCTTGCCCTTGCGGATATTTTAACCATCCTGAGAAGGAGTGTACCTGTTCGCCGATCATGGTGCAGCGCTACCTGAACAAGATCAGCGGTCCCTTACTCGACCGTATCGACCTGCATGTGGAGGTGACGCCTGTAGCCTTCAGCGAACTGTCGAATGAAAAAAAGTCAGAGCCCAGTACCGACATACGTGAGCGTGTGGTAAAAGCGCGCGATATACAAAGCAAACGCTTCGAAGGGAATGAGGGCACTTACAGTAATGCACAGATGAGCAGCAAGCTGCTGAAGGAAATCTGCGTGATCAACAATGTAGGGCAAAACCTGCTGAAAGCTGCAATGGATAAACTTAATTTATCAGCCCGCGCTTACGATCGCATATTGAAAGTAAGCCGCACCATTGCCGACCTTGAGGCCAGCGAAGATATAAAGCCGCAGCACCTGGCGGAGGCGATACAGTACCGGAGCTTGGATAGAGAGGGATGGGGTGGGTAGAATAGTGAAAGAATGGCGCAAGTCTTTTTGACTTGTGTCTAAACAGTATGCAAGTCTTTTCGACTTGCGATACAACAAAAAACATATGAGCACCCGTTACAAATTTCGTGATACACATGCTGCCTATTTCATCACATTCACTGTGGTGAATTGGATAGATGTTTTTACACGAAATGAATACAGGGAGATCATAATAGATAGTACAAACTATTGCATCAAAAATAAAGGCCTCATTGTACATGCCTGGGTAATAATGAGTAATCATGTCCATTTGTTGATCTCTTTGGAAAAAGGCAGCAAAAATTCATTGTCCGATATCATGCGTGATATGAAAAAATATACAGCTACTCATTTGATAAAGGCTATCAAAGAAAACCAACAGGAGAGCAGGAAAGAATGGATGCTATATATATTCGGCAGAGAGGGGAAATATAACAGCAACAATACTAATTTCCAGTTTTGGCAATAGGACAATCCCCCGTGCTAATACATATAGATGAGCATTGTTACCAGATATTGCAGTATCTTCATCAAAACCCGTTCAAAGCCGGTTGGACGGAAGAACCTGAACTATACCCAAGGAGCAGCGCCAAGGCTTATATAGGTAAAGCGGGACCAGTTGCGATTAAATTACTAGAACCTGTTGCCGTCAAAACCATATAATATTCAAATCGAAAAGACTTGAACATTTTTATGACACAAGTGGAAGACACTCGCGCCAATCGGGTAAGTGCTTGTAAAATATAAGTGCTAATTTGGAAGTGTATGCTGTTAGTCTATCATAATCAAACTAAGTCAACACGTTCTGTAAGAGCATTATACCGTAAAAAGATAGACGATATATTGTTAAGAATTCGACCATCAGTGATAAGTTTGTGTTTAACGGCCAGCTTCTTATCCTCTAATGCCCAAACTCGCTTTTTTGAGGAAGGAGATTCGATAAAAGGAAATCCAAAAAAAATAGTACAACGAAGTCATTATGGTGGGAGCAACATAGAAAGCGTTTATATTTATTACCCATCTAAAACGTCGGAAGCTATCTTTTTCTATGATTTAGATAATCGCAAGCTGCTAATTGGAGAAAAAAAGATCGAATACGATAATTCTGGAAATATACGTCAAACAGCTCTGTATTGCGCCGATGGCTCACCGTGCTTTAGGTCCGAATATAGTTACAACCGCCTAGGGGAAAAAGTTCTTCAACGCGAGGTTCACGTTGAGAACGCTACCGAATGTAATGCATTGATCGATCGGCTTAGCGGTGCAATGTCACATTGGCTAACAGGAATAGATTCGTCGATTGTAATATCGACATATAAGTACGATGTGAAAAAGCGTTTGCAGAAAGTTTCGGAGAAAAGTTTTACAATCTGTAAAATTTGTACAGATACTGTAGTTATAAAAACCAGTTATCTGTATAATAATAGGGATTCTATTGTGCAGAAAAAAGACACAATTATTGAATACAATTTTGCCCATTTGGATACATCTCTTGAAACAACCGACTTTAAATATGATGAAAGAGGCAATAAAATTTTTGAATCTATAGTCAGAAAAGATTTTGGCAATAATGGGAACGACTCTTCTGTTACCTTCTTCACCTATAACAGCCACAATACGCTTATTGAAAAAAAGATTTACAACCTCTTCCTAGCTGAGCGCCATTCCGATTTGATTGGCTATGGATGGGACTATTCGTACGACAGCCTTGATAACATTGAAGCCCGGTATTTCGATTTATATCGGCAAGGTGACAAGTCTGAAATGAAGAAAAGCTCTGAAAGGATCGATCGAGAAAAAAAAGAGAAAGTTGAATACGACGACCACGGAAATATTATTAAGAAAACAGCTCCTAGCGGCTGGATTTTATTTACCCGAGAGATCCAATATGATTGACTTTCTGCTTATGTTGCTAAGCTGTTATTATCTGTTTCTAACTCGACCACGTCTCCTTTACTGTGTGTAGAGACAATTTCTACTCTGTCGCCGTAAAAAGCGAAATGCCACCCAGCACTCCTGTGTATCGCTTTTCCAGTTCACTACGCTATCGCAATAGCGTCACATTCCCCTGGTACTTCTCCGTCCTGCCGTCTGTGAAGGAGGCCTCGATCACATAGATGAACACCCCTTCGGGCTGGGGCACATCGTTGTATTTGCCATCCCAGCCACGACCGTCCAAGGCATGCGTTTCGTAGATCAGCTCACCCCAGCGGTTGAAGATGTTAAGCTTAAAGGACGTCAATCCTTTCGACAACATATTGCGCGGGAAGAAATAATCGTTTACTCCATCGCCATTCGGCGTAAAGGTGTTCGGTATATCGATATAGCAGTTCTTCAGCACTTCGATCGTGTCCGATGCACTGCAGTTATTTTCCGTCACTGTGGTCACATAAGTTCCGGGCGCGCTAACTGTGATATGAGATGTCTTCGCTCCGGTATTCCATAACCAGCTTGCAGCCGGATGATTTTCATTCAGTGCGTCCTTCAATACCAGTGATCCCGCATTAGGGCATATCGCAGTATCAGGCCCCAGGTACACGTTAGGATATGGATACACTTTGATGGTCCTGGTAACCGTATCGTCAGGGCAAACCCTGTAATCGGCTATCAGCGTGACGGTATAAATGCCCGGCACATCATACACCTGCTTCACAAGGTTGGTGTTTTCATACAAATGCCCATCGCCCATATCCCAATGCACGGCCTTCAGCGTATAGGTAGCATAGTCGCCGGCGAAATCGAGGGGCTGTCCCAGGCATATTTCCGTATCCCTGACATAGATCGAGCTATTGTACACCAGCGAATCGATCTCTACTGTTTTGAACATGGTATCATGACATGGAATAAGATCCGTTGCCACCAACGCCAGGCGGTAAACTCCCGCATTCAGGTAGAGGTGTGTCGGGTTTGTTTCACTCGATGTATCGCCATCGCCAAATATCCACTCGTAGGTGGGTGGAATATTATTGTCATTCACCGCACTCGATCCGTTTACCAGGACGATGGCTGCTCCCTGGCATATGCTATCCAGGTCCACCGCATAACTGAAATCTGCCTTCACAGAGTGATTGACATTGATCGTGGCAATCATCGAGTCGGCACAATGCCCGTTTGTAACTACGAGCTTAATGATGTGCAAGCCTTGGTGCTCATAAACATGCACGGGATTTACATCGTGCGATATCGCAGTGCTATCGCCAAAATCCCAGGTGATCGTTGCGTAGCCTGTTGAGTTGTTAGTCAATATGACCGTATCACCTGCGCACCCCAGCCTCAGATCCTTCGTAAAATCAGCATGTGCGGGCACGTTCACCACTGCTATGTCAACAGAATCTTTCCACTGGCAGCCGCCATGGTTGGCATCGGTCGATACGTTCACATAGAATGTGGTGCCCGATGGCGGGTTCACGATAGGATGTGTTGTATTGCCATTGGCAGCTACCCAGCTTGCCGGTGTCCAGCTGATGTTATAGGTGAGCCAGGCAAGTGTATTGGTAAGCGTGGCGTTAAGCGTATCAGTAGTTGTGCCGCAGCCTGTAAATATCGTATCGGCCAATCCCGCGTCCAGTGTACCCGTAGGCACCACAATGGTTACTGTATCCGCATTATTGCCGCATAGCGCCGGGTTAGCTACTCTTATTCGTGTAGTAGCGGTTGATGTTATCGTTACCGAAGAGCCTGACCCGGTTATCACGCCCGGCCCGCTCAGCACCGACCATGTATATGGCGCAGTACCCGTAACACTAACGGGCACGCCCGTGCCGGACCCGCAATAGTAACCCGTGTCGATGCTGGCTTGTATGCTCGACGCTTGCAGTACCGTAACGCGAACTGTGTCTGTCCAGCTGCAGCCGCCGTGGTTAGCATCTGTTGTCACCGTCATTGTATAAGTAGTGCTTACCGTCGGGTCCACAACAGGGGTTAATGTATTGCCACCTGTCACTATGCTCGCTGTTGGTGTCCAGTTGATAGTATAGATTAGTCCCGGTGTAGTGTTGGTGAGGGCACCGTGTAATGTCGTCTGGCATCCTGCGTAGATGGTGTCCCGCGGGCCTGCATCTACCGTTGCTTTAGGCACGATCAATGTCACTGTATCGGTACCTGTTCCGCATCCGCCGCCTGTTCCTGTCACCGTTATTTGCGAAAAAGACGTTGTGCTTACTGTTATGGCCGCACCACTGCCGGTTATTACCGCCGGACCATTCAATACCGCCCAAGTAAAAGGCCCGCTGCCATCCACGGTTACCGGCACGTTTACAGCACTATCGCAATAGTATCCTGTATCGATACTGGCATATATGCCACCAACGTAAGAAGGACAGGTTCCAAAATCTGATGGACTGGGATTTAAACTGGCCGGGCCCACAACTACATCTATGTTAGTGCCATTAATGGTGCCTACGTTAAGCGGGCCGTTGTTGGTATAATAAACCTTATCGCCGATAATAGAAAAGCCGCCGCCCGAGCTGGCCACAGGAGCGCCGGTCAGCGTCCAGGTGTTCACAAGATTTCCGTTAGCGTCGTATTCATTCATCCACTGGGGCGTAGTCGTTTTCAAGGCAAAAAAGTGGCCGTTACATCCCCCCACCAGGTCATAAGGCCCACCGCCATTGAACCCGGGCAATGTCATCAGTAAGGTTGCATTTCCGGTGCCATCATATTTATACACCTGGCCCGAGGAACCTTCGAGACTGAATATATACGGCCCCGCGCCACCGGGATTAATAGCGCCTGCGTTATGACCCGTATTCACCCAGGTAGCGCCATCCCAGTACTGATAAATGTTGTTATTGCCAACTACATAAAATGTCGGGGAAGGGCCGGGACCGTTGATATTATCGTTGATGGCCAGGCCTCCGGACCCGGCTGGTGGAACGATCGTGTTGACCGAAGGATTACCGGGCCCCATGGGTTGCAAAGGGTCGTAAATATAAATGTTGTTGCCACTTATATAGTAAATGTTACCGCTGTTGCAATCAGGCAACTGCGCATATGCTTTGTTAGCGGCAAAGAAACCGGCAATCACGGCGGCTATAAAACCAAATGTAAGCTTAGGTAGACGTTGAAACATGGATGGTTGGGGGTATTTCTCTTACTAAAGATACAAAAAACATATAAACTAACTTATTTTCGCACGCATGACATAGGGCAAATTATAGCCCATGAAAAAGAATTCCATATTTTTATTAAAAACAAATCAACATGTTCAAAAGTTTAGTCTGCACTTTATTGCTATTCACTGTTTTGTTCACCACCGCCTCAGCACAAGACCAGGCTGCAAAAGATGAACAAATATTAAAAGAGTATTTCGCCAAAAATCACATCAAGGCCACCCGCACAGCATCCGGCCTGTACTACACCATTGATAAGAAAGGCGAAGGCCCCAATGTTAAGCCAGGCCAGCAAGTGAATGTAAATTACCTCGGCAGGTTCCTGGACGGTAACAAATTCGATGGCAACGTGGATGAAAAATATGCACCCGTAGCAGGCAGGTCGGTATTGAGCTTCACTGTTGGCACAGGTCGTGTCATTGCGGGATGGGAAGAAGGTTTGCTGTTGCTTAACAAGGGCTGCAGGGCCACTTTGTATTTGCCGTCTGCACTTGCCTATGGCAGCGCCGGCAATGGCCGCATTCCCGCCAACTCCGTGTTGATGTTCAATGTGGAGATGGTATCATTCAACTAATTGACCATACATGGAATAAATAAGGCCGCCCCACGGGTGGCCCTATTTATTTTTCAGGTTTTTTATTTCTGAAAAAACATCTTTGCAGCTATCAGCAGCAATAAGACGGCAAAACCTTTCCTCATAGCTGTCTGCGGAATGCTTAAGGCAAATTTGGAGCCTAGGTAACCGCCAATTATGAAAGCCGCTGCGATGATCAGCGCATACTTAATATCAACATAGCCGGCCTTATAGTAGTTATATGCAGCCAGTAGCCCGATAGGAGGCAACATAACGGCCACTGTGGTACCCTGCGCCATACGCTGGTCCATCGAAAGGAACATCACCAGCGCGGGAATAATGATGATTCCTCCGCCCAGGCCCACCATGCCGCCAAGTGTACCCGCAAGCAGCCCGATCAAAACAAGTATGATGATAGTTTGTACAGTCATGCCCTATAGTTTCGTCTCCTTTAAGAATTGCTTCTCGTCGATAAATCCCTTATGCTTCCAGGTCAACTTACCGTTTTGATAAAGCTCCAGGTAGGGCAAGGCATCTATGCCGTTCTCTTTCAATAACGACTTATTCTTGTCCGCATCTATTTTAACAAGACTCAATTTATCCTTCTTCCTTTCAGCCAGCGATTCCAGGTAAGGCGCCATCCTTTTGCAGGGGCCGCACCATTCGGCGTGGTAATCCACTAACACATAGCCGGGCTTATTTGTAAGGTGCTTAAAGTCCGCGGCAGTCATCCCCGCATCCGGCTTGCCTCCTTTGCCTGTAACTATCTTTTTGCCTTCGGCGTTCCACTTCATGATCCCGCCCTTCATATTGTAAACCTCCGCAAACCCCATATTGTGCATTTGCTCCGCAGCCATGCCACTCCTGCCACCCGACAGGCAATAAACAAATACCGGCTTTGCCTTGTCCAGCTTCGCGATCTTATTGGCAAAGGCGTCTGAATTGTAGTCAATATTTTTTGCGTTTTCCAGGTGGCCCTCGGCGTATTCACCGGGCGTGCGCACATCAACGAGTTGTGCGCCGGGACTTGCCGCCAGCCTCTTCTCATATTCTGCCACTTGCAGTTCTTTATTGATGCCGCGCTGTGCCGAAACTCCCTGGCAGGCTGCAAGGCTCACCAAGCCCGCGATCAGTGTTGCATAAATCGCTTTCATATCGTTTCTGTTGTGCCTGCGACCTTTACAAGCGGTTTAAAAATGATCTTCGAGGTTATTGAATTTGAGATCAGGCAGTTCGCCTCAGCTTTTTGCAGCACCTTTTCGGCACGCTGTATCTCAGCCTCGCCGTTTACAGTTACCACGGGCAGCAAGGTCACCTCGCTCATGAGGTATTTGCCATCTACCATTTCGAGTTTGCCCAGGGCTTTTGAATCAAAATCGCGGAAGTTCAGCTTCGAGTTGTCGGCTATCGCCAGGAAGGTGGTCATCAGGCAGCTATTTACGGCTGCGGTAAACAAATGCTCCGGCGACCATACCCCTTCCATACCTTTAGGAAACTCGGGGGGCGTGGCCACTTCGATGTCTTCCCTGATACCTGGTGCAACAAGGTCACCTTTTCTATCAGCCGTCCAGCTTACCGACACTTCATAATCATGTGTTACGTTCATCTTTATTGATTTAGGTGTTGTTCTATGATCTGCTTTAAATGATTGGCCGGCACCACGCCCGATTGCCGCCAGAGCACGTTGCCTTCCTTAAATAATATCAGCGTTGGCACACCGGATATGTGGTAGGCACTGGCGGCAAGCGGGTTTTTATCTACATCCACTTTGATGATGGAAGCTTTGTCACCCACTGCTTTCTTTAACTCGGAGAGTATAGGCGCCATCATTTTGCAGGGCCCGCACCACTCGGCCGAGAAATCGACCAGCACAGGCTTTGTATCTTTTATGAGTTCTGAAAAAGTTCTTGTTCCCATGGTTCCGTTTTATGCTACCTCCTCGTAGTCTACATCTTCTGTCTTCACCTGCCCGGCACTTCTGCGCGGTGCTGTATAACAGCCATTCACTCCGCAGCCGGTGCCCGTTACTGCCTGGTAGAGAAAAAAGAGGCCAATTAAACCTGTAAATAGTTCCACCATCATAATAGCCTGTACCGCCAGCCATATCCCGATGACCAGCCTGAGCACACGCATTAGGTCCCAGTCGCTCAGCAGCATTTCTTTTAGCGATCTCATTGCTCATACTTTTTAAGGTTGAACCAGCTACCGGCATTGTACACTTCGCTGAAACCGTTCGCCAGCAAGGTCGATCTGGCAGCTCCGCTTCGCATACCCGAGGCGCAACAGGTGATCACAGGTTTGTCCTTCTTCAGTTTCGCCATCTGCATCGGCAATGTGTTCAAAGGCATGTTGATCGAACCCTTTATGTGGCCCGACGAATATTCACCGGGCGTACGCACGTCCAGTATTATGGCGCCGTTGGCTATAAGCGCACCAAGATCTGCTTTAGGGCCGCTGCTGAAGAGCTTTTTAAATAATTGTAACATTTTGTTTTATCTTTTTTAATTGTTGCAATAATAGTTTACATCCGTCCATGCGCCGCCGTTACTACACTCGATACCTTGCCGCTGCAATAAGGTCGTTGCACTGTTGCTCCTGGCACCCGACGCACAGCATAGCACAATATTCTTCTTCCCTTTCAATTCGTCCATACGTTGCGGCAACTCGTTGAGTGGGATATTGATGCTTCCGGCTACATGGCCCCCGGCATATTCGCCCGGCGTTCTTACGTCTACTACAGTTGCATTACCACTGCGTAATGCGTCGATCAATGGATTCATGCTATTTTCTTTTTGGTTTTCTATCTTTTTCAAACATACTGAACAACAAGCCACCCATCATCGCGCCATACAAACCACTGTTCAAGGGTTTTGAAGTAATGGGGCAGGTGCCGGATGCACATCCCACATAATACCAATAACACCACCCGGCCACCGCCCCTATGGCTACACCTACGAGTTCCAGTTTATATTTCAACAGTCCTTCTTTCACCTTATTATCGTTTTGAATTCATCGCTGCGTCATTCATATATTGTTCCGTAGCTATGCCGGTAGTCCTTAGTGCCGAATAACCGCCGTTTATATTTACCAGTTTGCTATACCCGCGCGACTTGAGTATCGATGCGGCGATCACCGAGCGGTATCCACCCGCGCAGTAGAGATAGCAGGTTTTGTCTTTAGGTATAGCAGCCATATTATCGTTCAGGTAGTCGAGCGCCTGGTATTGTGCGCTCACAACATGCCCGTTATCATATTCGCTGTACCTGCGCACATCCAGGATATTCAACCCCGCCTTGCTGCCGTACAACTGTGCAAATTCTTCTGCGCTCATTGTCTCTATCGTGTCAGTCTCCTTTCCCTTATTCACCCATGCTTCATAGCCTCCTTCCAGGTAGCCGATCACGTGATCATACCCCACCCGCGCCATTCGGATAACTGCTTCAGATTCCCTGCCCTCGTCTGTCACCAGCAATATAGGTTGCTTTATATCCCGTATCAGTGCACCCACCCATGGCGCAAAGGTGCCATCGAGCCCGATGTTGATGCTATTTGGGATAAAACCCTTAACAAAAACATTAGGATCGCGGGTGTCCAGCACAAGGGCCCCTGTCTCATTAGCTGCCGTTTCAAATGCCGTTACGCTCAATGGCACTGTAGCACGTTTTAGTATATCGTTAATGCTGTCATACCCCTCTTTGTTCATCTTTACATTCATGGGGAAGTAAACGGGTGGCGGAAGTAAACCTGCTGTTGCCTCGTTAATGAATTCCTCCTTACTCATGTCTGCCCGCAGGGCATAGTTCATCTGCTTTTGTATGCCGATGGTCGACACCGTTTCCTTCGACATATTTTTGCCGCATGCCGAGCCTTGCCCGTGTGCAGGGTACACGATCACTTCGTCGGCCAGCGGCATTATCTTGTTTCTCAGCGACTCATATAGCAAACCTGCCAGTTCTTCCTTCGTCATGTTAGCCGCCTTCTGCGCCAGGTCGGGTCGGCCCACATCGCCTACAAAAAGTGTGTCGCCTGTAAAGACAGCATCGTCCATGCCATGCTCGTCCTGCAGCAGGAAGCAAGATGATTCCAATGTATGGCCTGGCGTATGTAAAACCTTTATGGTGATGTCGCCCAGCTTAAATATCTCATTGTCCTTTGCCACATGCGCCGCAAAAGAGGGCTTTGCAGTCGGCCCGTAGACAATTTTAGCACCTGTAGCCTTCGCCAGGTCCAGGTGGCCGGATACGAAGTCGGCGTGGAAATGTGTCTCGAAGATATATTTGATCTTGACGCCGTCTTTCTCAGCACGGTCAATATACGGCTGTACTTCGCGCAACGGGTCAACGATCGCCGCTTCCCCTTTGGATGTTATATAATAGGCGCCATGTGCCAGGCAGCCGGTATAGATCTGTTCTACTTTCATACGGATGTGTTTTTACAGATGCAAAGCTTGGATATCGGGCTCTTAAAACCGATGATACTGGTTAGCTTTTCAGGCGCTCCTCTTTTTTAAGCGTGCTGATGCCTAGCAGGCGGTAGAGTGGGCAGAAATTGATAAAACTTGTCACCAGGAAAATACTTGCGACCACTAATGATACTATCGCCATCGTTCCTGTAACAATACCCGCTGCGTAGAGACCGATCAGTACCACTGCTATTATAATGCGGATACTGCGGTCTGTTGTGCTCATGTTTCTTTTCATAAAAACATATTTATGCCGCAAAACTAGACCGTCTTTAAGAGTTATTCGGTGATATATATCACGCTACTGTGTGGTTGTGGTTTCTTTTGCCGTTGAGCAATTCGATACTGCTGCGGCCTATACGCACAAGCCCTTTATTTTCCATACTGCGTAGCAGCCGGCTGATCACTTCCCGACTGGTATGGAGTTCATCGGCTATTTGTTGGTGGGTGATGAACAGGGTTTTGTTTCCCGTCGCTTTTGTCCGCTCCCGCAGGTAATGTAACACCTGTTCATCCATCTTGCTGAAGGCGATCAGGTCGATGACATTGATCAACTCCGCAAAGCGAACACCGTAGGTGCTGTTGATGAAGGTTTTCCATTCACCGTATTTCAGCCACTCATCTACCTTCTTAACGGGTACCTGCAGTATCTCGCTATCGTCCTCAGCTATAGCCTTTACCATACTTTTCTCGCCTGCCTGGCAGCAATTGATGGCCATTGCACAGGTCTGTCCCGGGTAAAGGTGATACAGGAATAGCTCCCTGCCCTCCTCATCTTCACGCACTATGCGCAGCACACCCTGCTCTACGATAGGCACGAATACTATATCCGAACCCGGCTTTATCAAGACGGCATCTTTCTCAACGTGTTTGTGCCTTGCATACTTCTCAATTTCCGCCAGCAAGGCAGGGTCTCTGAAAATACTTGGATTCATTTTTCTTCGTTGTGGCTAACCTAAATATCAAAAATACAGAAGTATTGAAGCAAAATATATGACATGCGTCACCCTGTCGAGGACACAATATGCAGGCAACTGTACTTATCCAAAATAGAAGAATTGTATCTGTTTCCGCTTGAACATTTATCCAAAATTTGCAGTCAATACCTGCTATATGAATAACCACTGGATATCCCATCCCACAAGCTTACACGGAAAAATTATCGACCTCCTGCCGCTGGAAGCGTGCCACTTCAGCGAACTGCTTACTGCTGCATCCGACAAAAGGATATGGGAGTTCTACACCGGCGACTGGTCGCAACCCAAACGGTTTCAGGAAATATACAATGGCACCTTAAAGTCGCGGGAAGAAGGAAAAGAATACCCGTTTGTTATTTATCACAGGGAGAAGCAAAGAATTATCGGCTCAACAAGATTCCTGGATATAGCGCCTTATGACAAGCGCCTTGAGATAGGCGGCACATGGCTGATGCCGGAGTACTGGGGTACTGCCATCAACTTCGACTGTAAACTGGCCTTGTTAACGCACTGTTTTGAAGTACTCGGCACAAACAGGGTACAACTCAAAACGCAGCATAACAATATCCGGTCGAGGACAGCTATTGAAAAGATAGGTGGTGTCTATGAAGGCACATTGCGCCAGCATATGCTTAAGGACGATGGCACTTTCCGCAGTTCCGCATATTTCAGCATACTCACCGAGGAGTGGCCGGAGAAAAAAGAAAAGCTGCAGCAAGCCCTGGCACAGAAATTAAGCAGGCAATGAGCGATTACTTAACTTCGTACAAACAACCAAGATGCCTAAGCTCTTCGAGCCGCTCAAAATAAGAGGAATAGAATTTAAGAACCGCCTCGTAGTGTCGCCCATGTGCCAGTACTCCAGCACCGATGGCTTTGCTAACGACTGGCATTTCGTGCATCTTGGCAGCAGGGCTGTAGGTGGTTCGGCACTGGTATTTACCGAGGCTACGGCTGTGTCACCCGAGGGCCGCATATCCCCACACGACCTCGGCATATGGAAAGAGGCACACCTGCCTATGCTGCAAAAGATCGTCGGCTTCATACACGACAACGGCGCGATAGCGGGTATGCAACTGGCACACGCCGGGCGGAAGGCCAGCAAAACAGAACCATGGAACGATGATAAACTGGTACCAATAAATGAAGGCGGCTGGAAAACAGTAGCGCCAAGTGCCATAGCATTTTCCGATGCCAGCGACCTGCCACATGAACTGACTAAAGAAGAGATTCAGAAAATCATCGCCGACTTCCGCTCGGCAGCACAGCGAGTATTAAAAGCAGGCTTTAAAGTGATAGAGATACACGGCGCCCACGGCTACCTTATCAACGAGTTCCTTTCGCCGCTCAGCAATAAAAGAACGGATGAATATGGCGGCAGCTTCGAAAACCGTATCCGCTTCCTGCTGGAGATCATTGCTGCTGTACGCAGCGTTTGGCCGGAAGACCTCCCCCTCTTCCTCCGCATTTCCGCCACCGATTGGACAGAAGGCGGCTGGACAATCGAAGATTCCGTCAAACTTGCAAACGTCGTAAAAGATAAAGGCGTGGACTTGATGGATTGCTCATCAGGCGGTGTTATACCCGGCGTGAAAATACCGGCAGCACCAAACTACCAGGTACCATTTGCAGAAGCTGTCCGTAGCCGATCAGGCATGCTCACAGGTGCCGTGGGCATCATCGTAAAGCCCGACCAGGCAGAGGCGATCTTAGCCGAAGGAAAAGCAGACATGATCTTCATGGCCCGGGAAATGCTCCGCGATCCTTATTTCCCTTTAAGAGCCGCAAAGGAACTGGGCTACGACATAAAATGGCCCGTCCAATACGAACGGGCCAAAAGAAAATAATGCTATGGCTTTTAGAAAGCTATGCCCAACCCGGGAACATTCGTTTGAACCGCTCGTTTCTAGTGCGTGAAATCGCGGCCTTAGTTTGGCCATAACTATCTGGAGCAAATATGCTCTGAACTCTCTCAAAGTTGTTTGCTAAAAATTCCTGTAAAACCTCTAATTTTTCAATGCCTGGTCGATCAGCTTCTCCAAGGATATAGTCCTTCACCAAACTTACCTCAAACCACTCCTTCGGATCCTGCTTGCTCGCAACCTCAATACTAATGATCGAACGATCCTGGACATATCGAATTAGAATATATCCACCAACCAAAGTAACGAACCAATTTCCAAAAGAACGATCATTTGCATCTTCTTTACCTACAACTTCTAATTCAAATCTTTCTTTGAGCTGTTCAACTAAATAATGCATTGCTTACAGTTTGTGTCGACTCAAGTATATAGCTTTGTCCAAATGCACTAAGACTGGCTGCTACCTAAACCACTCCACCCTCTCTTCGGCAGTCCTATTGCGTTTCCCTTCGCGCTTCTCCTCATCCGTATACCCCATGTAAAACACACCCATCACATGGTCATCTTCACCCAGGCCCATGTAATCTTTCATTGGCTGTTTCAACGCCATACCGCCGGTGTTCCACATCACAGATATACCCAGTGCCTCAGCACCGATCAATATATTTTCGATAGCCGCCGCTGTAGCCGCCAATTCTTCGAACACGGGTATCTTCGGGTTCTCACCGCGCTTCATCGCAGCTATAATAAGATGTGAGCATTTGTCAACATTATGCTCCAGCTTCTCTCTTGTTTCCTCTTTGCGTGTTTCTTCAGGTGTGTTGTTCCAGTAGAGTTCTGCATGCTTCTTCCCGAAGTTGGTCAGTGCATCGCCTGTATAGACATAAAAATACCAGGGTTCTGTGCGTCCGTGCGTAGGCGCCCAGTGTGCCAGTTCCAATAGTTCGTTTATCTGCTCGTCAGGTATCTTCTGTCCATTCATTGCCCCGGGCTTGCCGGTGCGCCTGCTCTTAATTACTTGTGCTACTTGTTCAAATGCTGTCATAATGCCGCAAATGTAATACAGACTTGTTAACTGAACGTATTCCCGGTATCTTTGCGCCGTCCCAAACGCTTGCACCTTGGCAGATACTAATAATTACGATATTATCATTGTGGGTGGTGGTATTGTTGGCCTCGCCTCAGCTTATAAGATCAACCTTAAATACCCGGACAAAAAAATTCTCGTCCTCGAAAAGGAAAAAGAAGTGGCCGCCCACCAGACAGGACACAATTCGGGCGTTATTCATTCAGGCATTTATTACAAGCCCGGCTCCTACAAAGCAAAGAATTGCGTGGACGGCCGCCGCGAACTCGTCTCATTCGCCAAAGAACACAATATCAAACACGACATCTGCGGCAAGATCATCGTAGCCACCAAAGAGTCGGAGCTGGCGCATATGAACAAGGTCTTCAACAACGGCCTCGCAAATGGTGTGGAAGGCATCGAGATGATCGATGAAAAGAAGATCAAAGAAATAGAGCCCTACTGCACCGGCATTTCAGGCATATGGGTACCCTGTACCGGCATTATCGACTATGCAGACGTTGCCCGAAAATATGTAGAACTCATCCATGCAAAATTCCCCGGCAGCAAAGTGCTGACCGAACATGAAGCAACAGCCTTCGAAAAGCATAGCGACTATACAGACGTTGTAACACAAAAGGGAACATTCCGCGGCACTTACATCATCACCTGCGCAGGCCTCCAGTCCGACCGCGTGGCACGTAAAGACGGCGCTAAAAGCAACACCACCATCGTCGGCTTCCGTGGCGACTACTACGATCTTAGTGAAAAAGGACTGCACAAAGTAAAGAACCTCATCTACCCGGTACCCAATCCTAAGTTCCCCTTCCTCGGTGTCCACTTCACCCGCATGATACAGGGCGGTACTGAATGTGGACCTAACGCCGTATTCGTTTTCAAGCGCGAGGGCTATGGCAAAACAGACTTTTCCCTGCGCGACACGGCCGAGGCTTTCTCATTCGGCGGCACCTGGAAATTCTTCGCAAAGCACTGGCGCTTTGGCCTCGATGAATATCGCCGCGCGTTCTCCAAAAAATTATTCCTCCAGCGCCTGCGCGCACTCATACCCAGCCTCGAGATGGACGACCTCGTGCCCGGCCGTGCCGGCGTGCGTGCCATGCTATTGGCTGCCGAGGGAGAGATGATCGATGATTTCAAGATAGAACATAGCGGCAATGCCCTGCACATACTCAATGCGCCATCGCCCGCTGCAACCGCCTCCCTGGCGATAGGCAATGAAGTGCAGCGGATGGCGAGCGAGCATTTCAGTTTGTCTTAAATATCTCTTCCAGGTGGTGCTGCATATGCGTCACATAGTCAGTAATGACGAAAGACAGTGTCATGGGCTCATGGGTACCTATCACGCACATCACCTTTAGCTTATTAGGATTGACATTCTTGATCACCTGCGCCAACTGCCTGTTATAAGCGTACCAAAGTTCAATCAGTTCTGCTGCAGGTGTATCCTGGTACTTCTGACTGTTCACAAAAAAATCCTGGTCATAGCCATGTGTCACAAATGTGGTGTCGGCCTGCTGCCCGCGCACAAAGCGCAGGTGATTATTTGCAGCACTATCCACCAGGTGACCCAGTATCTCCTTCTTGCTCCACACATTGGCTGCGGGCTTCGCATCCCACAGTTCCGGCGGAATATTCATGAATCTTTGCCTCGCATCATTGATCGTTTGCAGCAGTTTTTCAGATGTTTCGTGAAGGATGTTTATCATGTCGATTGTTTGCCTCTGACAATAATAAGTACGGAAACTTCATTTTCCAGCATTCCGGTCTTGTCGGTCGGAAAATTCACCCCCTGCCTAACCCTTCTCCGCCAGCGCCCTTTTATAGGCAGCTATGCAGCGGTCTTTTGCAGCTTTATGGTCCACAATAGGTGGTATGTATTCAAGCGATTCATACTCCGGTACCCATTTTCTTATGTACTCCGCATTAGGGTCAAACTTCTCCGCCTGCAGTTGCGGATTGAACACCCTGAAATATGGCGCAGCATCGCAACCCGTGCCTGCCGCCCATTGCCAGTTGCCGTTGTTCGATGCCAAGTCGTAGTCCATCAGTTTCTCTGCAAAGTAAGCTTCACCCCATCGCCAGTCTATCAACAGGTCTTTGGTAAGGAAGCTAGCTACGACCATGCGCACCCTGTTGTGCATAAAGCCGGTCGCATTCAGCTCACGCATGCCCGCATCCACTATCGGGAAGCCTGTCTCGCCTTTGCACCATTTTTCAAACTCCTGCTCGTTATTGCGCCACACGATCTTGTCATACTCTTTCCGGAACGATTGCGTCACTACCTGCGGATAATGCCAGAGGATCATCTGAAAGAACTCCCGCCATATCAATTCATTGAGCAACTGCGGGTTCAGCGCCTGCACTTCCCTTGCCAGTTGCCGAACGCTCACCGTCCCGAAGCGCAGGTGCACTCCCAACCTCGTAGTGCCATTTATGGCAGGAAAATTTCTTGTCTCCCCATAATCTTTAGCTATCTCTTTATTCAGCTTAGGCTCCCCCACATCATACTCGGCGCGCTCAAAACCAATATCCTTCAGCGTTGGTATCGCCATCGCCCTATGCTGCAAAAAATGCTGAAAGTATTTCTCCGTTGGGTACGATTTAAGGTAGAAATCATTCAGCTTCTCTTTCCACTTCCTGCTGTAAGGGGTGTACACATTATATGGCTCGCCATTGTCTTTCACCACTTCATCTTTCTCGAAGATCACCTGGTCTTTGTAACTGCGGAATGCAATATTCTGTTCGTGCAAAAATTCCGCCACCGTTTTATCGCGCGCCATTGCATACGGCTCGTAATCGTTGTTGGTGTACACCGCCGCGATGTCGTACTCGCTTGCCAGTTGCTTAAAGCAATCCAGCGGCTTGCCGTGCATTGCTCGCATTCCGCTGCCCATACCCTTGAGTTCTTCGTGCAGCTGCGCTATCGTGTCATAAATGAAACTCACACGCCTGTCTTGCCTATCCTTCAGGTCATCCAGTATCTCCGTGTCGAAGATGAACAGGGGCAGCACAGGTACGCCTGCGCACAGCGCATAGTACAGTGCGGCATTATCGTCCAGCCGCAGGTCGCGGCGCAGCCAGCATATAGATACGGGGGTCTTCATCAGATCGCAGGGTAAAATAGGAATAAAATAATAGCCATCCCCACGCCGGTGCGTCGGGGGTTCAATTTATGCGGAAAACGGTGGGGAAACCGAACAGGCAGGCGCTTAGCCCTGGAACCTGTCCTTATTATTCTTCAGGATATCATCAAGCGACGCCCTGCGATTCAGTTCCACTTTGTTTAGTTGCTGCTCCTTTCTCCTGCCCAGTTGATGAACCAGGATGTAAACCAGCGTGCCACATACAGCAAACGAAATTATAAACAACATCTTGTAAAGTTAGGGAATAATCATACGCAAAACTTTAACCAATTCGATGATCTCTGTCAACGCTCCTTTTTCTCCCCGCTGGAATTTTTACCGCAAAGGCGCTAAGTCGCAAAGGTCCGCAAAGCAAAGTTTACAACAATTCCGAGATGGCGCTCACCAGCTCTGTCCTCGTTATCGGTACACCTTTGATCTTGTTGTAGCCCTTCGCATCCACCATAAACTCGCTGCGGATGATCTTTATCAGTTGGCCGTTGTTCAGCTCGGGTATCAGCACGTGCTTGTAGCGTTGCAGCATTTCGCCCAGGTTGCGGGGGAAGGGCCTCAGGTACCGCAGGTGTGCATGTGCCACACTCTTGCCCTGGTTTTGCAGCTCCATGCAGGCGCTCTTGATGGCGCCGTAAGTACTGCCCCAGCCCAGCACCAGCACATCGCCGCTTTCGGGGCCGCTGTCCAGCGTTTGCAGGGGTATGTAGTCGGCTATCTTGTCCACCTTGGCCTGGCGTGTCTTCACCATGTGCTCGTGGTTCTCAGGGTCATACGATACATTGCCTGTTATGTCTTCTTTTTCCAACCCGCCGATGCGGTGCTCCAGCCCTGCCGTGCCCGGTACTGCCCATGGGCGCACCAGCTTTTCATCGCGCTTGTAGGGCATGAACTGCGCTTCATCCTCATCCAGCCCGCGTTTGAATTTCACTTCTATCGGTTGCAACTCGCTGCTTTTGGGGAACTTCCATGGCTCGGCGCCATTGGCTATGTAGCCATCGCTCAGGAAGATCACCGGCGTCATGTGCTGCACCGCTATGCGCACTGCCTCATACACCGCTTCAAAACAGTCGGCCGGCATCGATGCGCTGATCACCGGCATGGGGCACTCGCCATTGCGGCCGTAGTAGGCCTGCAGCAGGTCGCTCTGCTCGGTTTTCGTAGGCAGGCCTGTAGATGGGCCGCCGCGTTGTATGTCCACTATCAGCAAGGGTATCTCCAGCATCACTGCCAGGCCCATAGCCTCTGTCTTCAGCGCCATGCCGGGGCCCGATGTGGTGGTCACGCCCAGGCTGCCGCCGTAGGCCGCGCCGATAGCTGCGGTGATGCCCGCTATCTCGTCCTCGGCCTGAAAGGTGCGTATGTTGAAGTTCTTGTATCGTGCCAGCTCGTGCAGTATATCCGATGCCGGTGTGATGGGATAAGTGCCTAAAAATATCGGCAGTCCCGACTTTTGCCCGGCCGCTATCAGGCCATATGCCAGGGCGGTATTGCCCGTTATGCCCCTGTATTCGCCGCCCGGCAGCTTTGCCTTCTCCACCTTGTAGCGGCTGCTGAAGGCCTCGATGGTGTCGGCATAGTTGTAGCCCGCCTGCAGCGCTTTTATATTGCTCTCCAGTATCTCCGCCCGCTTGCCGAACTTCTCGTGCAGGAAGCTGAGGGTGCTTTGCAGGTCGCGGTTGTAGAGCCAGTACAGGAAGCCTAGTACGAACATGTTCTTGGCCCTGTCCTTCTCCTTGGTGCCCAGTGTTATATCTTTCAGTGCCTCGCGGGTCAGCTTGGTCACGTCTATCTTGTGCAGTTCGTAGCCCTGCAGGCTGCCGTCTTCCAGCGGGTTCACGCCCTCGGCATAGTTGGCCAGGCGCAGGTTCTTCGCGTCGAAGCCATCGGTATTGGCTATGATGATGCCGCCCGGCTTCAGGCTGCGCAGGTTCACCTTCAGGGCGGCGGCGTTCATGGCCACCAGCACATCGCAGGCGTCGCCGGGTGTGTATATATGGTTGCTGGAGAAGTGCAGCTGGTAGCCGCTCACGCCCGGCACCGTGCCTAAGGGGGCGCGTATCTCGGCCGGGAAATCCGGGAAGGTGGAAAGGTCATTACCTATCAGCGCCGTGTTGTTGGTGAACTGGCTGCCGGTCAACTGCATACCGTCACCGCTATCGCCGGCAAATTTTATCACTACGTCTTCTACTACCTTGGTTGATACCATTCTAAGTCAAAATTCAAAAGTCAAAAGCTAAAAGTTGACAAATCCTTGACAGACTGCCCTTCTTTGCTGCGCAAAGGTAGGCATTTTGAGGCGGAGGGGATAATGATATTAGTTAATAGAGGTATAAATAAGTTAGAAGTGGCGACTGGCAATGCGGTCTTTGATGGGATTGCCGGACATGTCGTAGAGGCGCTCGCGGACGGGATTTAATGAATATTCACTATCTTAGAATTTGTAAAATGTAAACAAGTCGCTATAGTGGATAAAGAAAAACTCGACAATTTTGTTAACTATAAGGTTTATCCAAATGCTACGGACGTTTTCGATCTATCATTGGAGTCAATCGAAAAAATTAAGAATGATTGTATTTTCGTAATTGACACTAATGCGCTACTTGTTCCTTATTCGACTGGATCACACAGTTTAAAAGAAATAAACAAAGTATTTACTAAACTAAAGCTTCAAAAAAGGATATTTATTCCTGGACAGGTAGCAAGGGAATTCGCAAATAATCGTCCAAACAAGCTAAAACAGATTTTTCAACAGCTCAATAGGAAGCAATCGTCGGTCAGCAATTTAGACATTGGAAACTACCCCCTTTTGGAAGAGATTGAGAGTTATCAAAACGCATTAGAAATTGAGAAAGCCATTAATGAAAAACTAAAAGAGTACAGAAAGGCAATCTCTTCGGTACTCAAAGTGGTTAAAATGTGGAATTGGGACGATCCCGTTAGCCTTATTTACAGGGAGATATTCACTAAGGAAACAATAGTTGATACAGAATTTGACCGCGAAAAAACACTGTCCGAATTAACTTACCGGCACAACCATAAAATACCTCCTGGATATAAAGATGATAGCAAACCCGATGACGGTATCGGAGACTTGCTGATCTGGTTTACAATTCTTGAACTCGCGAAAGCCGAAAAACACGTGATATTCATCTCCGCAGACGAAAAAAATGATTGGTATCACATCAGTGAAGGGCAAGCATTATATCCGAGATTTGAATTAATTGCTGAATTTAAAAACGTATCAAAAGGGAAAACATTCCAAATAATAAAATTATCAGAATTTTTGAATTTGTTGGGGGCAGATGAAGATGCGATAAAAGAAATTGAAATTCGCGAAAGAACTTTTTCGGGCGTTGCAGCACAAAGGCGAGTTTATGCGTTGAAAGCCGAACGTGCAGTTTTTAATTGGTATACAAATAACGGAATACCAATAACTCAAATTTTTAATGGCAAACTCGACTTTGCTATACTCTACGATGGCGACAAAAGGGCTGGGGTTAACGTATTTATCATAAATGATGACCTATATAGTCCCAAATTGCTTTCGAGGAGACTTTACAATAAAATTTTTGAGGGTTATCAGGAAGCGAAATCAAGACAATACAATAGAATAATATTCATTTTCTTTGTCGATGACGAGACTTATAATGTCATCGAACTTTTGAACACTCTCAATAGCATTACCACGGGGCTAGATGCTGATAGCATCGAATTTAAAGTCGGTATTCTGAATACTGAAAATGAATTTAGTCCCATTATCTGAGAAAAGGTTCTCTGATTGGCGCAAGTGTTTTCCACTTGTGTCTTAGGATGGTTCCAGTCTTTTCGACTTGAGTTTCTATCCCCGCAAGTCTGCTACTTGCAGCAATAGCCGATATTGCCCCGTTCCCCCCGCTCCCGCAAGTCCCCGCTCCCGCAAGTCTGCGACTTGTGGTTATGAATAACTGTAGTTTGCAACTACCGTAAAGAAAATTTGAACAAAAAATATTCCCTTTATCTGGTCTAAGCCTCTCTGGATAGCATTAAATATTCCCATGAAAGATTAACTTTATAAACAGCAATTCGGCAAAGCCTGAACAAATGACCGTGACCGCAATCAAGAGATTTTACGCGCAAGCAATGAAACTATCATCTTTTTTTTTGAGTATCCTTTTGTCCCCGGGTATGCTTGCAGGTAAGGGTTTCAATGGCGATAACTGCTATCTGCTAAACGCTGTACTAACAAATGACAAAATTGTTCGCAACTTTTTGATCGAACGCTTACCGGATTCTTTAGTGACAATTATTGACACTAATAATTATTTCGCAAGTTGCACTGCCCCAATCGTACGCGGTAAAAAAGCCATCATTGTAAATGATAGGTCCAAAAGTAAGAGCAAATATCTAAATATTGAATTCCGGGCTATCGAAAAGAAACGTAACTATACAGTACTCACATTGTTCTTTAAACCCGCTAATCATTTGTTCACAATAAGCTTGGGAAAGATAAAAGGCAAGTTGAAAGTTATCAGCGTCCATTCTGTTTATTACTAAACTATTTAATTCCCCGCTCCCGCAAGTCTGTGACTTGTGATTATAAATAATGACAGTTTGCAACTGCTCTCGTTCAAGGTTTAACGGGATCAAAGATGCTATACATATACTCACAAGCCTCGCGCTCCGACGCGAATATTCTTTCGTTATGCCGCGTGCCTCTTTCGCTAAAATAAAAGACTTCCCATTTGACATAGTCATCGTGTAGGATCACCCTGTCAGGATATAGACCCTCATTTAAAGAATATTCATTAGGCGTTATACCTAGCATCTCCAACTTTTCTCTTAACGTGGCTATGTTCATGCAGTAATTATTGTTTGCAAAACAAGAAAAAAACATTCAACTATAACAACACTCCAAATCCATCCACAACCTCATTTAAGTCCCCCAAACCTTCTCTTCCCCTCTGGTCTAAGCGTCTCGCTTAGACCCAAATTACAGCAAGCGTCACGCTTGCGAAAACAAAACCACGTAGCCCCCTGATTTAAGTCTTTCGCTAGCGCGACTAAATCATACTAATCAAACGAAAAACCCCGTCTGGCAACACCAATTCAAAAGCTAAATTTTATTCAAAAAAACATTCACACATAACAACACCCCAAATCCATCCACAACCCCAATCAACTCAATCACTTTTGAATTTTGGCTTTTGAATTTTGATTTAAAATAGCGGTATGATACCCCCAAATAAAGGGTATCATACCCTCTATTTAAGGGTACCATAAAAATCCAATTTCCCCATCCCAAAACCGCATCAGAACTTTACGCCAAAAACAAAAAATTGAACCGGCCTTATACCTAATTAACAATAACAGAATCCGGCCTTTGAAAGAAAAGCGTTAAAAAATGGGAGTGTAGGGCGGTTAAAAAAGAGCTCCGTCTACTGAAGATTAGAAACAGTTGAAGTACAAAAGTCCTCCTCCCATCGGGATTTGCTTTGGGCTGGAACTCATAGCTCTTTTCAGCCCGAAGCGAGCATTTTTAGCTTTTCTTTCAACAGCCTTGAACTTAGCGTAGCGGTCTCATGAGCACCATTGAAAAATCATCGAAATCGCGAATAACTTTTCTTTGGTTACTTTCTTTGTATCAAGACAAAGAAAGTAACAAGTAGAAGAGAGGTTTGAAGCCAAAGAAGATAGCTTTTGGTTGCTTTCGTCATATGTCAAGACAAAAGAAAGTAACAAGCAGAAGAGCGACATAGAGCCTGGCATGTAAACCAAAACCAGGATTATCAAGCCTAAACTGTCAACCAAAATCAGGACGAGACAGGACGAGACATAGGGAGTTATCGGCACAGTACAATATTCCTAATCAAACCATCTGCGACTGGATAAAAAGTTATGAGCAGGATATGGGACGAGGTTCAGAAGTGGGTACATTTAGTGTTATGACAAATGAGGAAC
>JAFDXN010000062.1 GCA_018267915.1 Bacteroidota bacterium
CACGCAGCAGACCTACACGACCAACACGCTGCAGATGGGCGATGTGATAAGCTGCAGGGTGCGCGGCCTGAGCATATGCGACACGGCAGCCAGTGGTGTGACGATGACGGTATGGCCGGTAAATGTGGCAAATGTGGAAAATGCGACAATGTGGGTGAATGTGTATCCGAACCCGGTGAAGGATATTTTGCAGATAGACTACAGCAACATTAGCAATGCGGAGCTGGAGCTCTGCGATATGGCAGGAAGGGTGCTGATACAGCAGCCGCTGGGCCACAGCCTGGATATGAAGGGACTGGCCAGCGGAACGTATATGCTAAGGATAGTGGGCGAAGGTATGAGCGTGGTGAAGATGGTGAGTAAAGAGTAGGAGGGGCTGTGAATGGTGAAAAGTGGTGGTGGCATTGACCATACGATAAAAAGAGAATGGGGCCAGCGGCCCCGTTCTCTTTAATTTAACCATAAAACACACAATCAGGTAGATATCTTCTAATTAGTTGCTATAAGTGCTTTGGGCAGATGTGTTGCCGGTGCTATGAATACTGGTGGATCGCGAAAAGGATTTGCGGTCGGTACTGATATTGCCGTTGCTTTCGGTGCTCAGGAGCAAAATCAATAATATAATAAGCGCATAAATGCCGATAAGTGTGGCGGTGAGCCGGCGGGATGCTATGTGCTGGCGCGGGGGTAATTGATAAGCCATTGTTTCTCTCGTTTTCAAGTTCGGAAAAGGGGCACGAGCCTCAATATCATTCGAGGGTAACAGCCACAAATTCTAAGCCAAACTTGATTTTCGGTACTAATTTTAAAAAAAAACCGAAATTTATTTAGCGAGCCATTTTTCGATCTCGCCCTTGTCGAGGGTGATGTAGCTGGCCTGGGCCTCGACCACACCATTATTAACCCAGTCGATCTGGGGTATGGCGATGATCACCTGTCCATTCTCTACCTTCTGAACGATGCGCTTAAAAGGCTCCTCTTCGAGGCGGGTATAAGGGATATTGGTAGCGCGCGTCTCGTCGAAGAATGCTTTGAAATTCTTATCGGCGCCTACCAGGACCATATAAAAGGGCAGATTAGGGTTCTGTTCTTTCATGATGTGTATCTTAAGGGCTGCCTTCCGGCAGTGCGGGCAACCCAGGCTGAAAAAGCAGATGATGTGCTTGCCATGATCGAGATCGATGGCGGGAATATCTTTGCCGCCGGGCTGATAGAGGGGGGCAAGGTCTAGCTTATAACTGTCTTTTCCCAGCCATGTCTGCTTTTCGAAAACCATTGGCTGGTAAATAAATGCGCCGGCGATGATGCCTATGAACAGCAAAGGCTCAAGCAGCCAGGACCACTGGAAGGAAATGCCTTTGTGGAAACGTATCAAAACGACGAGCAGCCCGATCATGATAAGGTTCTTGATAAGAGAAGCTGAGGGGCTCATCAGCACCTGGTCGCCAAAGCAGCCGCAGTTGACATTATTGCCCTGTGTGGCCCAAAGATACACGAGATAAATGCTGAAGACGGCCAGTAGGGCAAGGGCGATCTTGAGCACCCACTTGCGGTTACCATAAAAATGAATGATCATCAACACACCGAGTGCTGCCTCAAGGCCTACGAAGAACCGGGCTAGGAAAGAAGCAAGCATCCAGGGCAGGTGAACAGAGTCGACTATATTAAACTCGAAGGCCTGGATAGGGAGGGTTTTGCTGTAAGCAGAGTATAAAAAAGTGGCTCCGAGGGCAACAGAGACCAGGATATATAAGACAACCAGAAGTTTTTTCATTACGGCAAAAGTAATAACCGATAACCATAAACGGTATAAGCAGTATATTAAAACAACAACGGTGAAATAAGGGAGGCGCTCAGCGCCCCTGTTTTACTGCAGATTACGTTCGCCGCCAGCATAAAGTTATGTATGAGGGGGAGGGATGTATTACAAGGCATAAAAGAAGGGCATCTGTGAAAGATGCCCTTCTTCCACGAGAAAAAAAAGAACTATTTCAGGGAACAGCTAACTCCTGACCAAGCAGTGGTGCTAGTGTAGGTCGTACACCATGCTTTAGCGTCTTTCTTAGAGAGCTTAGTACCAGACTTAACTTCGGTAGTTTGAGTCACGCCGTTAACTGTGTAACTGCAAGAGCAAGTATACTCTTTCTTGCAAGAAGTCAAAGACAGTGCGCCGAACAGGGCAACCAGTGCGATGGGGATGATTTTTTTCATAAAGTTGGTTTTTGTTAAGGCAAATCTATTAAGGTGTAGCGTAAAAAGCAATACGTAACAAAAACAATCCTACCATTATGCAAAAAAAAGGGCATCTGTGAAGATGCCCTTTTCAACATACAATGAACTATTTCAGTGAACAGCTAACACCAGTCCAAGCGGCGCTAGTGTAGGCAGTACACCATGTTTTAGCGTCTTTCTTAGACAGTTTGGTGCCAGACTTAACTTCGGTAGTTTGAGTCACGCCGTTAACTGTGTAGCTGCAAGAGCAAGTATACTCTTTCTTGCAAGAAGTCAAAGACAGTGCGCCGAACAGGGCAACCAGTGCGATTGGGGCAAATTTTTTCATAATTGTAGTTTTTTTGTGGGACAAAAGTATAAAGGCCTTACGGTATAAGCAATAGTATCACAAAATATTATCCGCGCATCGCGGAGTTATTGATAATCAGTCTTATACAATGAATAAAAAAGCGCACCCGTTAGGAGCGCTCTTTTATGTAATCGGTTTACCATTACTTAAGTGAGCAGGAAGCGCCAGCTGTGTTATTGTAAGTGGTGCACCATGTTTTGGCATCTTTGTGGCTGATCTTCACGCCGGAGCTAACTTCGGTGGTTACGCCATTATAAGTGCAAGCACAAGTGTAGACTTTCTTGCAAGACGTTAATGACAATGCGCCGATGAGGGCGATAATCGCAATTGGGGCTACTTTTTTCATAATTATTGCTTTTTAAATTGTGACGAATAATATTGCCTAATGTGTCAAACAAAACAAAAACCATGTTGTACCTGACAGGACAAAAGTAGAATGCTCCCAAAGCGGGTTCAATACCATTTTAGTGGTATTTTTAATAAGTGGTAGTACGGATGCGGTTTAGTTAAGGCTGCAGCTGGTGCCGTAAACTTTCCAGTAATTGTCGTAATTGTCGCATGTGCTTTGAGCGTCTTTTTTTGCGGCATTCTTGACCTGGTAGGTGGCTGCGCCGATGCCTGTGGTGGCATTTGAACAGGTGCAAAGCCAATCCTTCTTGCAGGAAGTTAGAGAAAAGATGACAAAAACCAAAGCGGTAAAAAAGAAGACTTTTTTCATAAAGAAGCGTTGGACATGGTAAATTTAAGGCTTTGCCCTAACAGATGCAACAGGGCATTAAAAAGCTTTAGCCAATTACAAAAAACCTGCAAGGGTTAGCCCTGCAGGTGGTCTGTATAGTTTCAGAAAAAGTTACTTAAGGCCGCAAGCCCATGTTTGACCCAAAACACTTGTAGATTGCTGATTGCACTGATTTTCAGCATCTGAATGTTTCATTTTTCCCAAGTCCTGGTCGTACACCACGGTGCCATTGTAAGTACAAGTGCAGTGGTAATCCTTTTTACATGAGGTAAAAGAAAAGATCGAAGCTGAAGCGATCAGCATTAAAACGGTTAGTTTTTTCATGGTATGTTTGTTTATATATTATAAGTTGCAGTTTGTGGTGCCGGGAGTAGTAGCATTTGCATCATCTTCAAACCTTTGGCAAGCCTGCTCGGCATCGTGATGATATTGGTTTTCAAGGTCGTGATCTACGGTTGTCTCCACCGGGCCAACGGTGTTGGTGCATTTACAGATGTAGTCGTGCTTGCAGGAGGAAAACGTAAGAGCGCCTGACAACAGGATCGCGGTAACGATGGATATCTTTTTCATAATTCGTATTTTTAGCCAACAGATGTTTCCGACAGCAGGCTTAAAAAATCGTTCCACGCCTGCCGATACTGGTTCATAGCGTTGGTAGAATTGTATAAATTATCAATTTAATAATTCTAATCTTCGAAATAACTTTTCCACATTAGCCGGAAATGCGATTTTTTTTATGAAATTGGAATATTTTTTGCTTATTAAAGTGACTTGCCTTATATTTGCAATCCCTTTGCCGGGAAGCTAGCTGTGCACAATAACAATTTGATTGACATTTATTAGGAGCAGAATTAAACCTGTACCAGGAGGTAAAGCCTTCGGTATGGGGTTTTTTGTTTTCAAAAAAGGAGTTTTTTAATACTATGGCTATACCTCAAAAACGAACCGGATCAGGACGTGTAAATTTCGGGAAGATACACGACGTAGCAGATACACCTGACCTGCTTGGCATCCAGCTCCAATCTTTTAAAGATTTCTTCCAACTCGAGACAACGCCCGATAAGCGTAACAACGAGGGGCTGTTCAATGTGTTCAATGAGAATTTCCCCATTACAGACACGAGGAACATCTTCGTGCTGGAATTTCTTGACTACTTCATCGACCCGCCACGCTACACGATAGATGAGTGTATGGAGCGCGGGCTAACCTATTCGGTGCCGCTGAAGGCGAAACTGCGCCTGAGCTGTAATGATGAAGAGCACGTAGATTTCGAAACAATAGTACAGGACGTGTTCCTGGGCAATATACCGTACATGACACCGCGCGGTACGTTCGTGATCAACGGCGCTGAACGCGTTGTGGTATCGCAACTGCACCGTTCGCCGGGCGTATTCTTCGGACAGAGCGTTCACCCCAACGGCACGAAGATCTACAGCGCCCGCGTGATACCTTTCAAGGGTGCATGGATGGAATTCGCTACGGATATCAACAACGTGATGTATGCGTACATCGACCGCAAGAAGAAATTCCCGGTTACTACGCTGCTGCGCGCTATAGGTTACGAAACAGATAAGGACATCCTGGAACTGTTTGGCATGGCTGATGAGGTGAAGACCGACAAAAAGAGCCTTGCCAACCACATAGGCCGCCGCCTGGCAGCACGCGTGCTGCGCAGCTGGACGGAAGACTTTGTGGATGAGGACACCGGTGAAGTGGTGACCATCGAACGTAATGAAGTGGTGCTGGACCGTGACAGCGTGCTGGACGAGGACAATGCCGCTATGATACAGGAAATGGGTATACCGACCGTGTTCCTGCAGAAGGAAGAGGTGAGCGGTGACTTCTCGATCATCTACAACACGCTGAACAAGGATACATCGAACTCAGAACTGGAAGCGGTACAACACATCTATCGCCAGCTGCGCGGCAGTGACGCACCGGATGATGAAACAGCCCGTGGCATCATCGAAAAGCTGTTCTTCAGCGATAAGCGTTATGACCTTGGTGAAGTGGGCCGATACAAGATCAACCGTAAGCTTGGCCTGGATATCGACCTCGATACCAAAGTGCTGAGCAAGGAAGACATCATCTCGATCATTAAATATCTCGTTCGCCTTACTAACGGTAAAGCGGAAATAGACGATATTGATCACCTGAGCAACCGCCGTGTGCGTACTGTGGGCGAGCAGCTCTTCGCACAGTTCGGCGTTGGTCTGGCACGTATGGCGCGTACCATCCGCGAGCGTATGAACGTGCGTGATAATGAAGTGTTCACGCCGATCGACCTGATCAATGCACGTACACTGTCATCGGTTATCAATTCATTCTTCGGTACATCGCAATTATCGCAGTTCCTTGATCAGACCAACCCGCTATCGGAAATAACACACAAACGCCGTATCTCGGCACTCGGCCCAGGCGGATTGAGCCGTGAGCGTGCGGGCTTCGAAGTACGTGACGTACACTACAGCCACTACGGCCGCCTGTGTACCATTGAAACACCAGAAGGTCCGAACATCGGTCTTATCTCCACGCTTTGCGTACATGCGAAGATCAATGACATGGGCTTTATCGAAACTCCATACCGCAAGGTGAAGGAGGGTAAAGTGGACCTGAAGCACCAGCACTACCTGAGCGCTGAAGAGGAAGACCTCGCCAAGATAGCCCAGGCAAATGTGCCACTGGATGACAAAGGCCATTTCGTAGAAGAAAAGATCAAATCGCGTCAGACTGGTGACTTCCCGATACTGGACCGCGAAGAAGTAGAATACATGGACGTGGCGCCTAACCAGATCGTTGGTTTGAGTGCGTCGCTCATTCCGTTCCTTGAGCATGATGACGCCAACCGCGCGCTGATGGGATCGAACATGCAACGCCAGGCTGTGCCGCTGATACGCCCGCAAGTGCCAATAGTAGGTACGGGCCTGGAGGCGAAAGCTGCCCGCGATGCACGTATACAGATACATGCTGAAGGCACAGGTGTGGTGGAGTATGTGGATGCAAACGAAATACACGTGCGCTACGACCGTAATGATAAAGACAGGCTGGTTTCGTTTGAGGACGACCTGAAAGTGTATTCGCTGACGAAATATAAAAAGACCAACCAGAGCACCAGCATAACTCTCCGCCCTTGCGTAACCAAAGGACAGAAGGTGAAGAATGGCGACTTCCTGACAGAAGGCTATGCTACCAAAGATGGTGAACTGGCACTGGGCCGTAACCTGAAAGTGGCCTTTATGCCATGGAAGGGATACAACTTTGAGGATGCGATAGTGATCAATGAAAAAGTGGTGCGTGACGACCTGTTCACGTCGGTACACATCGATGAGTATGAACTGGAAGTGCGTGATACCAAACTGGGTGAAGAAGAGCTGACACCAGATATACCAAACGTATCGGAAGAAGCTACGAAAGACCTGGATGAGAACGGTATCATCCGTATAGGTGCACACGTGGGTGAGGGCGATATCCTGATTGGTAAGATAACTCCGAAGGGTGAAACTGATCCTACGCCGGAAGAAAAACTGCTGCGGGCCATCTTTGGTGATAAAGCAGGTGATGCGAAAGACGCATCGCTGAAGGCACCAAGCGGTACTGAAGGTATCGTGATCTCAAGGCAGCTGTTCCAGCGCGCTAAGAAAGACAAGAACTCAAAAGTGCGTGAAAAGGCTGCACTGGAGAAAATAGAAAAGGTGCACGAGAAGAATGTAAGCGATATACAGAGCCTGCTGCTGGAAAAACTGCAGGTGCTGCTGAAGGATAAGACTTCCGCCGGTATCACTAACAACTTCGGTGAGCCGGTACTTGCAAAGGGCGGTAAGTTCAACTCGAAGACACTGGGCTCGATAGACTACCAGAACGTGAACCCGCTGGGCTGGACAGGTGATAAGGAGACCGACGATGCGATCAACCAACTGCTGCACAACTTCAACATCAAATTCAACGAAGAAGTTGGCCGCTACAAGCGTGAGAAATTCAACCTGAGCATAGGCGACGAACTGCCTGCAGGTGTGTTGAAACTTGCGAAAGTATACCTGGCCAGCAAGCGTAAGCTGAAGGTGGGTGATAAGATGGCGGGACGCCACGGTAACAAGGGTATCGTTGCCAAGATCGTTCGTGAAGAAGATATGCCCTTCCTGGAAGATGGAACACCTGTAGATATAGTACTGAACCCGCTGGGCGTGCCTTCGCGTATGAACCTGGGGCAGATTTATGAAACCATCCTCGGATGGGCAGGGGAGAAGCTGGGTGTGAAATTCGCTACGCCGATCTTCGATGGCGCTACCGTAGAAGAAATTGAAGGCCTGATAAATAAAGCGGAATTGCCAGATTTTGGTCACACCTACCTGTATGACGGCGAAACAGGCGAACGCTTCCACCAGAAGGCCACAGTTGGTATCATCTACATGATCAAACTGCACCACATGGTGGACGATAAGATGCACGCGCGTTCTATTGGCCCATACAGCCTCATTACACAGCAGCCGCTGGGTGGTAAAGCTCAGTTCGGTGGCCAGCGTTTCGGTGAAATGGAAGTTTGGGCACTTGAAGCATATGGTGCTGCAAACATCCTGCAGGAACTGCTGACACTGAAATCGGATGACATAGTTGGTCGTGCGAAGACCTATGAAGCGATCGTGAAAGGCGACAACGTTCCGAAAGCAGGTATCCCTGAATCATTCAATGTATTGGTGAATGAGCTTCGCGGCCTGGGTCTCGAACTGAAGTTTGAATAGGACTTTGGTTTGCGTAGAACAAGATTAAACAACAACATTTTTAAAACATTTCTTTTTAAGATGGCAATAAAGAAAGAAAATCGTCCTAAAGCCGGGTTTGGCAAGATCACAATCAGTTTAGCGTCGCCTGACACTATACTGGACCGTTCGTACGGTGAAGTGCTGAAGCCCGAAACGATCAACTATCGTACCTACAAGCCTGAACGTGACGGCCTGTTTTGCGAAAAGATCTTCGGACCGGTAAAAGACTATGAATGCTACTGCGGTAAGTATAAGCGTATACGCTACAAGGGTATCGTGTGCGACCGCTGCGGTGTAGAAGTAACGGAAAAGAAAGTGCGCCGTGAGCGCATGGGGCATATAAAGCTTGTGGTACCGATAGTGCATATCTGGTACTTCAAGAGCCTGCCTAATAAAATAGGTTACCTGTTGGGCGTAAGTTCCAAGAAGCTGGAAAGCATCGTGTACTATGAGCGTTATGTAGTAGTGCAGGCAGGTGAAGCAGATGACCTGATACGCCAGAAGCTGAACCTAAAGGACAGCGAAAGCACGCATCAGGCACTGCTGACCGAAGATGAGTACCTGGAAATACTGGATAGCATCTCGAAGGAAAACCAATACCTGCCTGATGAAGATCCGAACAAGTTCATAGCCAAGATGGGTGCTGAAGCAGTGCATAGCCTGCTGGCGCGCACTGATCTTGACCAGCTGTCGTATGATCTGCGTAATGCTGCTGCCAACGAAACATCACAGCAGCGTAAGCAGGAAGCCCTGAAGCGCCTGAGCGTTGTTGAAGCCTTCCGTGATGCGAACACAAGGGTAGAGAACAGGCTTGAGTGGACCGTGATGCAGTACATACCGGTAATACCACCGGAACTGCGCCCGCTGGTGCCGCTGGATGGTGGCCGTTTTGCGTCATCGGACCTGAATGACCTGTACCGCCGCGTGATCATCCGTAACAACCGTTTGAAGCGCCTCATAGAGATCAAAGCTCCGGAAGTGATCCTGCGTAACGAAAAACGTATGCTGCAGGAAGCGGTTGACTCGCTGTTTGATAACAGCCGTAAATCGAACGCCGTGAAAGCTGAAGGTGGCCGCGCGCTGAAATCGCTTTCCGATGTACTGAAGGGTAAGCAAGGCCGTTTCCGTCAGAACCTGCTGGGTAAACGTGTTGACTACTCGGGTCGTTCGGTGATCGTAGTAGGACCTGAAATGAAACTGCATGAGTGCGGTCTGCCGAAAGACATGGCGGCTGAACTCTTTAAACCCTTTATCATCCGCAAGCTGATAGAAAGGGGTATAGTGAAGACTGTAAAGAGCGCCAAGAAGTTGGTGGAGCGCAAGGAAGCGGTGGTATGGGATATCCTGGAAAACGTACTGAAAGGGCACCCTGTACTGCTTAACCGTGCCCCTACGCTGCACAGGCTTTCTATTCAAGCCTTCCAGCCTAAGTTGATAGAAGGTAAGGCTATCCAACTGCACCCACTGGTATGTTCTGCCTTCAACGCCGACTTTGACGGTGACCAGATGGCGGTACACGTGCCGTTGAGCCATGCTGCTATATTGGAAGCACAGTTGCTGATGCTGGCTTCGCATAACATCCTGAACCCGCAGAACGGTACGCCGATCACCCTGCCTTCGCAGGACATGGTGCTTGGCCTGTACTATATCACCAAAGGCAAGAAGACCATGGGTGATGATGTGGTGAAAGGCGAAGGCAAGGCATTCTACAGCGCCGACGAAGTGAATATCGCTTATAACGAAGGCCGTGTGGACCTGCATGCATGGATAAAGGTGAAAGCCGATGTGCGCACAGCCGACGGCACACTGGAAAGGCAGCTGATTGAAACAACAGTGGGCCGCGTGATATTCAACCAGTTCGTACCGAAGGAAAATGGTTTCGTGAATGCACTGCTTACCAAGAAGTCGCTTCGTGAGATCATCGGCCAGATACTAAAGAACACAACTATTCCTAAGACGGTACAATTCCTTGATGATATTAAGACGCTCGGTTTCCGTACAGCCTTCCGTGGTGGTTTGTCGTTCAACATCAAGGACCTTACGGTGCCTGAAGTAAAAGAAGAGCTGATCAACAATGCCCATAACGAGGTAGACGAGGTATGGGAAAACTATAACATGGGTCTTATCACGAACAACGAACGCTATAACCAGATAATCGATATCTGGTCGCGCGTGGATACCCGTGTAACTGAAACGCTGATCCGCGAGATGGCAACAGATAAGCAGGGCTTTAACTCTGTGTACATGATGCTTGACTCGGGTGCGCGTGGTTCTAAACAGCAGGTTAAGCAGCTTGCAGGCCTCAGGGGCCTGATGGCTAAGCCCCGCCGTAGTGGTTCTACAGGTTCGGAGATCATCGAAAACCCGATCCTTTCGAACTTCAAGGTAGGTTTGAGCGTATTGGAATACTTTATCTCTACGCACGGTGCGCGTAAAGGTCTTGCGGATACCGCCCTTAAGACAGCGGATGCCGGTTACCTGACACGCCGCCTTGTGGACGTGGCCCAGGACGTTGTTATCAACGAAGAGGACTGCGGTACACTGCGCGGTATAGCAACCTCGGCACTGAAGGACAATGAGGAAATAGTAGAGCCGCTGTACGACCGTATCCTTGGACGTACGTCGCTGCATGATGTGTTTGACCCGATAACGGAGAAGCTCATTGTACACGCAGGTGATGAAATAACTGAAGACGTAGCCAGGGAAATAGAAGAGAGCGCCATAGATTCTGTAGAGATACGCTCCGTACTGACCTGCGAAAGCCGTCGTGGTGTGTGTGCCAAATGCTATGGTAAAAACCTGGCAACCGGCTACATGACACAGAAAGGCGATGCAGTAGGTATCATAGCTGCACAGTCGATCGGTGAGCCGGGTACACAGCTTACGCTGCGTACGTTCCACGTGGGTGGTGTTGCGGGTTCTTCTGCGATCGAGTCGCAATTGGCTGCGAGGTTTGACGGTACTGTACAGTTCGATGGTCTGCGTACTACGAAGTATACAGATGCCGAAGGTGAAACACAGATCGTGGTAATAGGCCGTACCGGTGAGGTGCGTATAGTGGACGTGGCTAATGACCGCCTGCTGATCACTAACAACATACCTTACGGCTCGATACTGAAAGTGACCAATGGCCAGAAGGTGCATAAAGGTGATGTGATCTGCACATGGGATCCGTTCAACGCCGTAATCATATCGGAAGTGAGCGGTAAAGTGAAGCTGGAGAACGTCATCGAAGGTGTTACTTACCGTGAAGAAGCGGACGAGCAAACAGGCCACCGCGAAAAAGTGGTTATCGAAACAAAAGATAAAACCAAGATACCTGCGATCATTGTTGAAGGTAAGGAGGAAAAATCATACAACCTGCCGGTGGGTTCGCACATCATTGTGAGCACAGGCGATGCCGTAACGAACGGGCAGGTGCTGGTGAAAATACCACGTATCCTTGGCCGTAGCCGAGACATCACGGGTGGTCTGCCGCGCGTAACGGAACTTTTCGAAGCACGTAACCCGAGCAACCCTGCTGTGGTAGCCGAGATAGACGGTGTGGTAGCCTTTGGTAATGTGAAGCGTGGTAACCGCGAGATCATCGTAGAATCGCGCGAGGGACTGGTGAAGAAATACCTGGTGCCGCTGACACGCCACATCATGGTGCAGGATGGTGACTTCGTGAAGGCAGGTACATCGCTATCGGATGGTGCTACTACTCCGGGCGACATCCTGGCGATCAAAGGACCTTTTGCAGTACAGGAATACCTGGTGAACGAAATACAGGAAGTATATCGCTTACAGGGTGTGAAGATCAATGATAAGCACATTGAAGTTATCGTGCGCCAGATGATGCGTAAGGTTTCTATCGTAGATCCGGGAGATACCAAGTTCCTGGAAGAAGATACAGTTGACAAGTTCGAATTCATGGAAGAGAACGACTGGATCTTTGACAAGAAGGTAGTTACTGAAGCCGGCGATTCTGAGAACATGCACCCGGGCCAGATCGTTACGCTGCGCGAGATACGCGAAGAAAACAGCCAACTGCGCCGCGCAGACAAAAAGCTGATCGAATTCCGCGATGCTGCACCGGCTACATCGGCGCCGATGCTGCTGGGTATCACGAAGGCTTCGCTGGGTACGCAGAGCTGGATATCTGCTGCATCGTTTCAGGAAACAACCAAAGTACTGTCGCAGGCATCGATCAACGGTAAGAGCGATATGCTGATGGGCCTGAAAGAGAACGTTATCACGGGCAACCTGATACCAGCCGGTACCGGTATGCGCGACTTCGACGACATGGTAGTAGGTTCGAAAGAAGAATTTGAACTGCTGATGGCGAACAGGGACGTGCTGCAGTTTGACGAAGAAGAATAGTTCAGACTAAATGATAATAATAAAGGCTGCCAAGGGCAGCCTTTATCTTTTTATATAAGTCGATGCGCCGGGGTATAGACAGGAAATTGCGCAAAATACCGTGTTTTCACGGTGTTTTATTTAATATATAATCTCTAGCTTCGCAGTGGGGAAAGAACCCTTTGCTTTTTTAGGCTGGCAACAGCCACCTACCACTATGGATCGGGGTCGCATCAGCGGTCCCGATCGTTTTTTACTCCAGCATGATCTTGCTTTTGTTCTCGATGATCGTCCGGCGGCCAAAGGCGAAATCGACAAAATGCGCCTCGCCCTTTTTTGCATCGATCCTCTGCACGGCGCGACCATATTCTTTGTCAGACTTATCGACTACCCTTGCCGTAATAACGGCGTTGAAATCATTTTCGAAGATGAGGTAAATACTTACGGTATCTTCGTTCATCACGAACTTGCCTGTCTTCAGCCCTTTGGCCTGCAGGACAGGCGAGAGTTGCAGGCTGCACTCCAGGTTCTTGTCGATCCCTTCTTTGATACTGGTTACGATCTCGGTACCGGCTTCACCAACTTTTTTACCGGCATTATGGCAGGAGGAGAAAAGTATTGCCGCAAGCCCGCAGCAAATGATTGCTTTCATAATAAACGGTTTAGCAATAGCAAGTTATAAAAGAAAAGTACAAAAGAAAAGGCCGCCCTTTCGGACGGCCCTTCTATTTATAAAGGTGTTCGTTTTTTCTATCGTCTTCCACCGCGAAGCTCATTATTCTCCTGGCGGGGTGCGGGTGTAGGCTGAGGCCTTGGCTGCGGCATAGGCTGAGGCCTGTTCTCAAAGTGCTGCTGTTGCGGCTGCGGCCTGCTTTCAAAATGCTGCTGTTGCGGCATAGGCTGTGGCCTGTTCTCGAAACGCTGCTGTTGTGGTGCAGGCTGTGGCCTGTTCTCGAAGCGCTGCTGTTGTGGTGCAGGCTGTGGCCTGTTCTCGAAGCGCTGCTGTTGTGGTGCAGGCTGCGGTCTGTTCTCGAAACGCTGCTGTTGTGGTGCAGGCTGTGGCCTGTTCTCGAAACGTTGCTGTTGCACGGGCTGCCTTTGAGGCTCTAGCTGCTGCGGCCTGTTGTCAAACCTGCGATCGGGCTGCTGCTGAACCGGTTGCCTTTGCGGTTGCACCTGTTGAGGCCTATTGTCGAACCTACGATCCGGCTGCTGCTGAACAGGTTGCCTTTGCGGTTGCAGTTGTTGCGGCCTGTTATCAAACCTGCGCTCGGGTTGCAGTTGCTGCGGCTGAGTCCTTTGCGGCTGTAGCTGTTGGACTGGCTGCTGCCTTGTATTCTGCGGTCTGATCGCGGGCGTAACATTACGCTGGACCGGTTGCACCTGGCGGTTTTGGACTGCTGTCCTGAATTCAGGGCGGGTGTTAGTAACAGCCTGCGGCCTGGTGCTTATAGCCCTTGGGGCCTGCAGTGCGCGGGCCGGAGCCGGACGGCCACCGTTACCGGTTGCGTTACGTACCTGCGGACGAAACACATTGAGACTGTTGCCGCTAATTTGTGCAGGGCCGGGCCTGCGACCAGTGTTTACGTTGTAAACGTTAACACGTTGGTGCGTAACACGTTGTATTTCGTCAGGGCGTGGACCGTACACGTAGCGGTTATGATAGTTATTGTTGATGAAATAGGTGTTGTGTATAATGGTGGTATTATACCCTGCACCCCTCCAATAGCGATGGAAATCGTGCCTGTAAAGGTATTGAGGGCCTACGAATACCCACCAGTTATCGGGGCAATAATAGCTGCCGAAAGACACCGAGAGGCTTACACCGGGGCCCATAGGCGCCCAACCATAGTAGCCACCGCCTGAACGCCAGCTAACCCATGCAGGACCCCATTCGTCGCCGGGTATCCATACCCAGCCATAATATGGATCGTATGTCCAGCGGCCGTAGTGGAAGGTCGCCCATCCCCATGGATAGTCTGACACCCACATGTTACCATATTCGGTTGCTGCCCAATAACCCCTGGTATAGTAGGGGCGGAAGTCTGACCCGACGTCGGGCACCCATACATATCCGTATTGCGGATCGGAGACCCATTCACCGTAAGGTGAGAGGTCGTCGTAAAACGTTTGATAAGACACATAGTCGTCTTGTGCGCTGGCCTTGATAGCAGGGGTTGCTGCTACGAAGCCCACCGTCAGCACAGTGACCATTAGTATCCATTTAAGTAAGCTTTTCATTGTTCCTTGTTTTAATGTTCTGTTTTGTGTGACCAAGCTTTGTCTGTCTTATGTATTCCAAAAGCGGTTCCTGTTTTAGCCAAGAGAATGTTAATCTCAGTCATGCAAGGTTATCCAATAATGATGCCAGCTTTACAATATTATTGTTATAAACGTTATTTCTTAGTGTATGTAATCCTGTAAACTGCATGATTCATATCATCAGATACGAGCATAGAGCCATCCTTTAAGACAAGGAGATCAACCGGCCGTCCCCAAGGTGTGCGACCCTGCAGCCAACCGTCGGCAAAGATCTCGTAGCTTTTCTCTTTATTGCCGTTAAGACGTACAAGAGTGATCCTGTAACCATCGGGGTCTGTGCGGTTCCATGAGCCATGTTCGGGTATGAATACCTGGTTTTTATACTCTTGCGGGAACATGTTGCCGGTATAGAATTTCATCCCGAGTGCAGCTACGTGTGCTTGCAGTTTGGCAACAGGCGGCATGCATTCGGAACAGGCGTATTTGCGTCCATACTCAGGGTCTGGAACGTTATCGCCGTGGCGGTATGGATAGCCGAAATGCATGCCTTTTGCAGGCGCGCAATTCAGCTCATCCGGAGGGAAGTCGTCCCCCATCAGATCGCGGCCGTTATCAGTGAACCAGAGCTCTTTTGTAAGAGGATGCCAGTCGAAACCGACAGTATTACGAATGCCTTTCGCATATACTTCCTGTCCTGTCCCATCCGGGTTCATCCGGGTGATACTGGCATAGCGCGGGTCTTTGCCCGATTCATCGCAGATATTGCATGGCGCTCCTACAGGGACATACAATTTACCGTCAGGCCCGAAGGCGATATACTTCCAGCCGTGGTGTGCATCGGTAGGGAACTTGTCGTAAACCAACACGGGCTTTGGCGGGTTAGCCAGGTTTTGTTCAATATTGTCAATACGCCAGACCTTACTGATCTCGGCTATATACAGGCTACCATTATGGAAGGCAACACCATTTGGGGTGTTCATGCCCTTCGCTACTACGTATTGCTTATCGGCAACACCATCGTTGTTAGCGTCGACCAAAGCATAAACTTTATCAAAGTCCTTTGTGCCGACGAATATCGTCCCCTTTGCGCCTATGGCTAACGAGCGGGCACCTGTTATGTTCTTTGCGAAGTAACTGATGTGAAAGCCGGGGGGCAATTTGACCTTGGCAAGGTCGTCAGTAGTCTGGGCCTTATTGCTACATGAGACCATGCACAAGAGCGAGAGGAGGAAAGCTGCTTTTGTGAGCGCTTGTTTCATGGAATAAATATACATATTCCATCAAAAACCGGCATCAACAACCATATACCATGCTAAACGCTTGTTAACCAGATGAAAAGCGAGCGTTAATTGCAGCAAAAAGTTTTCCGGAGCGATGTGATATGACGATGTTTGTATTGCTCAGAGAAAATTTTTCATAGTGTTCATTTAACCAGAACTCGAAGTCCCGCGGTCGCGCGGGATTTTTCTTTTTGCTACCTTCATGCCATGCAAAACCTCCTGGTATTACATGGCGCCATAGGAGCTGCCGACCATATGAAGCCATTGGCCGATGCACTGGGCGATAAGTACAAAGTACATACACTTAACTTTTCGGGACATGGGGGCATGCCTTATGCTGGCGATTTTTCTATTCCCCTTTTTGCAGAGGAGGCACTGCAATTTATTGAAGCCCGGAAGCTGGAGGATGTATCGGTGTTTGGCTATAGCATGGGCGGCTATGTAGCGATGTATATGGCGATTAAGCAGCCGAAACTTTTGCAAAAGATAGTGACGCTGGCAACAAAATTTCATTGGGATACAGAAGTGACCGCAAAGGAAGTGCAGATGCTGGATGTGGACAAAATAGAAGCAAAAGTGCCGGCATTCGCCAAGGCGCTGAAAGAGCGGCATGCACCTAATGAATGGAAAGAAGTGCTGGCGAAAACAGCCGATATGTTGCGCAGATTAGGAGAAGACAATGCACTTAAATTGGCCGATTATGCAACAATACAAACACCGGCACTCTTGCTGCTCGGCGACAGAGATAAAATGATAGGCCTTGAGGAAACGGTTGCGGTATATAAGGCATTGCCAAATGCACAGATGGGTATGCTACCCAATACCCAGCATCCTATAGAACAGGTGGACGCTGAACTGTTAGCTTATTTCATTAAGCGCTTTGTGTAAATGCACAATATCACTTAAAATTTTTCGTATTCTCAGCTATCTGAGCTAATGACTTAAACAAACAAAAAATCAAGGGTTGCAATTAGCGGCCTTTGTAAACACTGGAGAATGCATTTAAAAATACTTGAAGCGCAATACGACGGTAAAGTTTTTAGGATAGAGCAAGATTTGCCGGAGGTCGGCTATTATTTTTATGTATACGAAGATGGCAAATGTATATTTGACTATTTACAGGCAAATTGCGATCAATGTAAAGAACAGGCACGTAAACTATTTGAAGTACCATTAAATTGTTGGAGGCAAATAAATAAAGGCTGAACTGTTATCTGTTGTTAAAGTAGTCGCTATGCAGTTTCTGTTTTACAATTTCAAGTGGGTAGTAACTCATCAGCAGATATCGCTTATGAAATTCCTTAAGGTCAAATTCCCTGTTGTGTTGCATTGCGTCTTGTTTCATAGCTTCCATTTCATGAGCACCTACTTTATAGCTTAGGGCTTGTGCCGGCCAGTTGGTGACGCGGGTTATTTCTCTTTCCATTATATCGTCCTGGCCAGGCACATTCTCTTTCCAGAATTTCGCCGCCTTATCGTGGTCCCAGCCGTAGTAGTGAATACCGGCATCGAGCACCAGGCGGACGGAACGTACCAGGTCCCATTCCCATTTGCCGAGTTCTTTGTAAGGATCTGTGTATAGTCCTATCTCCTTGCCATAGTATTCTACATAGCACCCCCATCCCTCGAAATTGCCGGGGTAGTAAAACAGGTGCTGAAAGCCCGGTTCACCGCTGAGACTTCTGCGTATGCTCGACTGCAAGTGGTGGCCCGGTATTGCCTCGTGCATATACAGCCATTCCATAGCTCGTTTATTGTGCCTTCCGCCGTAGAAATTGTATTGGAACACGTCCTTATCATAAGGATTGTCGTCTTTGCTTAAATAGATGCCGGGTGGGGTATTAGGCCCGGCATTTGGCCACTCCATTACTGAAACCGGTGGCACCGTTTGCAAGTCAACAAAGCGGCTTAAGTGTTCTCTTACCTCTTTGTCTATCTCTTCATATACCTTTGCGATCGCATCTTTATCATGCAGATAAAAGCTGTCGTTTTGCAGATGTTTGTAAAAGGCTGCTTTGTCTGTGAATCCAAGCCGGTTTTGGATCGATTCGATCTGTTGTTGCACACGTTTGGTTTCGCTTATACCCAACTCGAACACTTGCTCTGGTGTGAAAGCGGAACTTGTGTAACGCTTTACGAAGAGTGCGTAGTATTGTTTGTGGTTGGCCAAGGCATACAGACCGTTCTGCGGCATCTTCTTCCCCTGCTTTACCCATTGCTGCTCCAGCAGGACACGCTGAAGGTTCAGATCAATCTCATAAGCCAGGTGGGTATAGTAAAGTTGATCTGCACTATCTAAATTACCTTTTGTATAACTGCGCAGTTCTCGTTGTTCCTTCCTGAAAAATGCTTCCTGTTTGTCGAGATCATTAAGCTGGGGGATACTGTTAAAATAGTCGTGGTAGTCGAAGACCAGTTCGGGAATATGCAATGCGGTGTACCCTGATTCAAACCCCGACAGAAATTGTTTGAAGTTGCCTGCATGCACCCGCAGTGCGGCGAGAAGGCAAACGGCGATGGACAAAAAGCGGCGATACATCCAGTTTAACTTTTGCGCAGCCAATTCATCACAATTTTCCTTAAATCTGCATTGTATGGTCCCGGGTTTCGCAATCCCTGCTGAAAATCGGAGGCATACTCCATTCCGTGGGTTGCAGCTATAGTAGCAAATGTGGCTGCACCGCTATTGTAATGGTTTACCGCATTGGTGATGATCTCATGATCGTCTTTACACGAAATAAAATCGCCTTCACCCCATATCAGCAATGCCTTTCCTTTGAAGGAGTGCCATAGTGCCGGTATATTGAGCGAATACAGCTCATCATTGTATTGACGCGACCGAAGATCAAATACGGAAAGGTGCTCGAGACAGGCCGGTTTTTTTGTAGCAGCCTGTTCTTTGCTCATCCTCTCGGAAAAGTAATAAGCTGCACATTCACAACAGTCTTTTATATAGTCGTCCGTCGAGTCCGGCTCCCATCCCTCCGCCTCTGCAATGGTCCGCCTGCTTTTTAGCAGGTATTCGATAAAATTAGAACCAATAGTTCCGTACGCGATAATACCTTTAACGGGTACCTGTGCGGCCACCATTGGTGCCATCACACCACCCATGCTATGCCCGAAGAGGAAGAGTTTATCTGTGGAGAACTGCTTGTTTTGCTCAAGTTGCTTAATTGCTTCGACGTAGCCATTTACCTCCTCTTTAAAGCTGATCTTATCACAGTCTTTACTGTAGCCTTTGTTATCACCCATGCCGGGTTTCTCGATCCGTACGGTGGTGAAGCCTGCCCTTGCAAGGTAGTTGAGCATCTGTAACTCGTTAGCTGCCGTGTCGAAAGCAAAATCCATAGAGTAGCAGCCGATGCCACCGATGAACACAAGTGCAGATCCGTTGGGGTTTGTTTTGGGCTTTGTAATGATGATGCGTTGCAGGCCGCTGTTCGTTTTTGCATAGGTGTAGTCCACTACCAGGTCGGGGTACTTCTCTTGCGGGAAGCGCATAAATGTGGCTTTGCCTTTAATGGTCTTACCATTGCGTAACAATTCGTAAGTAAATGCGTCAGTTTTTTGCGCGGCTACGTAGCTCGATGTTGCTGCTGCCTTGTTCGTTGGGGTGCCGTTAATAAAGAGCAGAACGTCGCCTTTTTTGAAGCCGGCCGCTTCGGCAGTCGATCCGGGAATGATCTTATCCAACAAAACGCCCTGCCGGCCCGGTAGTTGCATTATACGTACCATGTCGTCGGTTATATCACGCATGGATATGCCAAGGAAGGGCCGGCGTTTCATTTCCTGGGCGTGCGTAGTAATATTCAATGTAATTAATAACACCAGTGTAATGAGTTTTTGCATAAGCCGTATGTTAGCAACACTAAAATTAGCTGTGCCGGTTGTGGCATTGCTACCTTGTATGGGGGGATTTATAGTTTTATTTTTAAGGAACATTTAATATGGTTACGGCAGGCTACTCCGGAACACCACTGGTGAAAAGTTGGGCATAAAAAAGGAGTTTACGATAATGACAGTAAATGCCCCCGGCATTACTTCAGCTTACTCGGCGGCATGCCCAAAATGAAATTGGAATTGGACGAAAAGAAGCTGAAAGATTTCATTCACTTCTTTCCAAAGAACGAAAAGGAGGCAAATGGCGCAGGATGGGATGATATGGGTGTCGTGGCCAAAGAAAGCGTCGAAGGTGGTGAGTAACGTAAATGAAGCTATTATCAGGAAACATGCCTTGAGTATAGGTCTTGTAGATATAAGGTATGCGCCGTTAATGATGTGTGGTCGGCGATGAAATTTGTGATGCGGGTAAAGAACAGGGTAAAATAAAAGCCCCGCCAATGGCGGGGCTTCGTATAGAAAGTGGTTCGAATGATCACTTCTTTGCAGGAGCAGCTTTTGCACCGCCCGCAGCAGCCTTAGCTTCTTCAGTTTCAGCCTGGCGCAGGGCACGGGTTGTAACAACAGAAGCGATGGGTATACGTGGCGAGTTCATGATCTCCATGTTGTCGGCTTTCACGTCTTCCACGCGCACGTTACCGCCTATTAGCAGGTCGTCGATGTTTACCTCGATGTTCTCAGCGAGGTATTTAGGATAAGTGCGAACTTTAAGTGTTTTCGCTTTTACCACAAGACGGCCACCGTCTTTAACGCCCTGGGGCTGACCTGTGAACTTCAAAGGTAGGTCGGCAATTACTTTACGGTCTTCCACCAGTTCCAGGAAGTCGATGTGGGCCAGCTCGTCTGTAACCACGTCGAACTGGAGATCCTTCATGATGGTACGGTAAGTAGTGCCGTCCACAGTGATCTCTGCCAACTGGAAGTTAGGAGTGTACACCAGTTGACGATAGTCCATTACCGGTGCTGCGAAATGGATGGTTTCTTTGCCGCCGTAGATCACGCCCGGCACCATGCCTTCAGAACGAAGCTGGCGTGTTGCTTTTTTGCCAATTTCGCTTCTTTTCTTTCCTTCGATTTTGATGCTTTTCATTTTACTTTTTCTTTTCAGCGCCGAGCGAAATACCCGTCTAACATCCGGACGTTGAAAACGTTTTTAATTTTAAAAAAAGGTACCCCTTAGGGGGACGGATTTTGTTGCTTAAACAGACTCTCCTAACCTCCCTGAAGGGAGGAAAGAATATTTTATTGAAAGACCTTAGCCCCTTTAGGGGTTGGGGTTACTTCCTGTTGCTATGAATAAACAAAGAACTTATGGACTTGTTTTCGAAGGTATTGCGGATAGCCACTGCAAAGAGTTCGGCTGTCGATAATACTTTTATTTTAGAACAGTCCTGCTTCAAGGGTATAGTATCGCAAACCACCAGTTCTTCCAGCTCGGAGTTTTGTATATTCTCGTAAGCTTTGCCGCTTAGCACCGGGTGTGTACAAAATGCACGTACCGAAAGCGCTCCACGTTCTTTCAAAATCGCTGCTGACTTGCTTAGTGTGCCGGCAGTATCGCAGATATCGTCGATCAATATCACGTCCCTGCCGCTCACATCGCCTATCACCGTCATAGCTGCCACCTCGTTGGCACGCTTACGTTGCTTGTCGCAGATAACCATATCCACTTCAAAATATTTGGCAACTTCGCGCACCCTGTTGGTACTACCTACGTCGGGGGACGCAAAGATAAGGTTTTTCATCTTAAGATTCTCAATATAAGGGATGAAAACTGCCGAGCTATCGAGGTGATCCACAGGTATATCAAAAAAACCTTGAATTTGTGGTGCATGCAGGTCCATGGTCATGACACGGTTGGCGCCAGCCGTAGTGAGCAGGTTGGCTACCAGTTTGGATGCTATCGCCACACGTGGCTTATCCTTACGGTCCTGGCGGGCGAAGCCGAAGTAGGGGATAACCGCAGTGATGTAGCCAGCTGAAGCCCTGCGGGCGGCATCGATCATCATCAGCAATTCCATAAGGTTATCGGAAGGGGCAAAGGTGGACTGGACCAGGAAAACATAGTCGCCACGGATCGATTCCTTAAATTCTGGCTGGAACTCGCCATCGCTGAATTTCTGGATATCTACTTGCCCAAGAGGCTTACCAAAGTGTTTTGCTATTTTCTCGGCGAGGTAATGTGAGCCTGTGCCGGAGAATATTTTAACTGAAGGTTGCAGCATAAAAATGAATGGACTGCAAAATTAGCCAAACAGTTCTTGTGGCAAAACCGAATTATGCACACTGTTGAAAATTATCGTGCACCGATGCTTTACCTAAAAAGGAGATACATGGGAAAGACTATGCATATCTAAAAATGTAGGGCCGCTAACCGGATGTGAGGCAGTACATAAGCTTACCGGTTAGCAGACAGGGCACGCGACAATGCGAAAACGAAAAAAATATTGATCTCCAATATATTGGACGTAGCTATCGGAATAATGGTTGAGATGTAATTGGTCGGGAGCCTGGCTCGTAATAGTCGTCGGGGCATCCGATCTATATGCTCCCGAGACACACATGGGCGTATTGCCGGCGGATATTTAAGTATTCTGCAGGGAGATCGTCCTTATCATGGTGAGGAACGCGAAAGATCTGTACGAGAAGGACACAATGCGTCTAACGCCGACGGAGAAGAGGATATGATAGTAATGAAAAACATTATTACAATTACTACCTTGCAGCAAGCAACTAATTTTCATAAAAAACATGAAGCCCTCCAGAATAATATTGATTAATTTCCTTACCGCAATATCATATGCGTGTTTTTTATATGTTTTTCAGTTATTTCTTCATCGCCTGGATTATATCGGCCATATGCCAGATGAAAAGAATATCATAGTGTTCGATGCCGATTGGTATCATAGCATTGTGATAAACGGGTATGTAAATGGTGATGCCGGCAGCAATACAGGCTTTTTTATCTTCTTCCCGTTCATCTGGAAGATATTGCACGTTGGGGGCATTGGTATGGCCCTCGTCAATGTATTATTGTTCTCATTCGGTTTTGCCCTGCTTTGCGCGGTTTTACCATTCAGCGAGACGGAAAGGCTTCTTTTATTATCGCTGCCCTCCATTTTTTTTTGTTTCGTACCCTACTCGGAAGCGATCAGTTTTCTTGAGATAGCTGTGGTGTTCTGGGGCATCGTCCATAAGAAACATTACCTGGTTTGGTTATTCCTTTTCTTGGCAGGGCTAACGCGGGCCACAACTATCTTTCTTATCCCTGGCTTCATAATCATGGAACTGGTGGCAAATGCCAATAGGTCATGGCTATCTTCTTTGTACAAGGCCGCTCGTTATTTCGTGATGCCGATAGTTGCCGGCCTTAGCGTATTCATATGGTATGAACATCATTGTACGGGCATCTGGTTTGTCTATTTTGATCAGCAGGCTAGAAATTGGGGTCATAAGTTTTCGGTGCCTGTACTTCCATTCGGCAGTCTGGAAGGCCCGCGCACTCTGTGGATCAATTCTCTTGCGGTGTTCACAGGGTTAACTGCGTTGATAATAGTATCCGTAAAATTCATCCGCTGGCTAGGTGGAAAGGCATACGATAACAGCCTTTTAGTATTGTCGCTTTGCTATATGAGCTTTACCACTCTCTACGCTATATTTTTTAATCCCCAGTGGGCCGATGGCCACACGGTTATTGCTGCGTTGCACAGGTATGTTTTCGCCACTCCCTTTTTCTTTGTGTTCCTGCATCATTGCTTCAACAACGTACGTTTCACCTGGAAGCATTACCTGGGTGTTACGCTATTTGCCAACGCCGTTTGGCTGTTATCAGGGTCTTATCTGCACATTCAAAATACCTTGTTCTTTAGCTTTAATACTCTTTGTATCCTGCTGGTAATGACCTACGGAACTAAAAAAAATGCATGGCCCCTATTGCTACTTATCACCATCTGTTTTACTATGCAGATAAACCTCTTTCAACAATTTATCGGGGGCATATACCCGGAATAATTACAGCTTTGCTTGGCGCTATCCGCCGCATGGTTATCTTTGGGTGTTTCTTTTAACTAAAATATTATACATGAAACGTAACGCTACCGCCATATGGAATGGCTCAGGAAAAGAAGGCACTGGAACGCTGAGCACACAAAGCACCACGCTGAGTAACGCGCAATACTCTTACAAAAGCCGCTTTGAGGAAGGTGTAGGAACCAATCCCGAAGAGTTGATGGCTGCTGCACATGCGGGTTGCTTCAGCATGAAATTATCCTTCGTATTGGGTGCAGCAGGTTTTACACCTGATGAGATAAAGACGGATTGCGTGATCACACTGGAGAATGGTGCTATCACCAAGAGTGAACTAACCACGCGCGCGAAAGTGCCAGGTATAGATGCGGCAAAATTTAAGGAGTGCGCCGAGGATGCGAAGGCAAATTGCCCGGTATCGAAAGCATACGGCGCTTTTGAAATAACGCTCGATGCTGCATTGGTGTAAATTTCTAATTTATAAATTGAAAAAGTCCCGCTCCTTGCGGGACTTTTTTTATCCACATTTTAGTTAGGGCATTTCGCTTTGTAATTTAATTATATATATATTGATTGGTCCTTCATTTATTTAACAAAAAGCTAATAAATACGTTTGTTAACGACTGGTTAATGACACTCGAATGCCTATGTAGGTTATTGTTTTTTTATGAAAAGGCTTTGATATTTGGCTTAATACTTGATTTACCAAGAAACTGAAATAAGACTAGAAGAGCAAGAACCATGTATGCCAGTGCAGGTTGTCGTGTACTCAAGTTTTTATCCTCACCCACATATTGCTGATTTTTTAACAACCATTAATTGTGTAAAATGGGGTACAAATCTTTTGTTAGTTTGAACATTGCCGTAATAGGCGAAGGTGTCGTAAGTGAGAACATCGCGCGGAGTCTTGCAATGGCGGGACATTACATTTTCATGGGTTTGCGTGACGAGCAGTTGGTTACCAATTCGCTGCTGGGAGAATTCGAAAATATCGAAGCCTGCACCGTTGGGAATGCGGCATGCGAGGCTGACATCATTATTATGGCGATACCAGTAGAAGAGGTGCGCGATGTGTCTTATTTGCTGGGCGATGTAAGAAAGAAGGTTATAATCGGCGCTACCGGCAACGTGTATCCCAAGCCGGCAGAATTTGTACATGCTGTTAATGTTATGCGTTCCATCACCGGCTGCCCGCACGTGGTAAAAAGCTTTAACTGCGCAGGGTATGAAAACCTGTTCTCAGATTCATTTGCAAAACGGGGTGCGGATATGTTCGTTGCCGGTGATAGCAAGAAGGCGAAGGAAATGGTCAAATTGCTTGCGAAGGACATGGGCTTTGCCAATTGCTACGACTTTGGAGACAATGACTCAGTACCCTTGCTGGAAGACCTCGCCAAATGCTGGTATAACCTGGCCATCACACAGAAGCTGGGACAGAATATTTCTTTTAAGCTGTTTAGGGATTAATCACCTTATTGTTCGCTTGCCAACACGTCGGCTATATGAATAGCTTTTAAGGGTAAGCCGTGTTTATCTATGTAGCCCTGAAGGTGCATAAGGCAGGAAGCATCGGTAGATATGATGTATTTCGCTCCGGCATCGATGGCACTTTGCGTCTTTACCTGTGCCATGCCAGCGGAGATATCGCTGAACTTTACGGCGAAGGTGCCACCGAAACCACAGCAAGTTTCGGCTTCCTTCATTTCGGTAAGTTCCAGACCCTTCACTTTGCTGAGCAGTTTCCGGGGAGCAGACTTAATGTTACACTCGCGCAGTGCGGCACAGGCATCGTGATAAGTGGCCCTGGCATTGAGTGAGGCGCCAAGGTCTTCTTTGCCTAATACATCTACGATGAATTCTGTGAATTCGTATAGTTTTCCTTTTATTTCTGTACACTTATTGTGCTCCGAACTATTTTCGAAGAGCTTTTCATAATGGTTTCGTATGAAGCCTGCACAGGAGCCTCCCGGAGTAACTATATAGCTGTCGCTATCGAAATCATTTAGAAACTTGTGACCAACTGCTTTGGCTTCTTTCCAATATCCCGCATTGAATGCCGGTTGGCCACAGCATGTTTGTCTGGCATTGTAGTATAGTTCACAGCCGAGGCTTTCGAGTACCTTTGCCATGTTCATTCCCGTTTGTGGGTACAACTGGTCTATGAAACAAGGTATGAAGAGCTGTACCCTCATAGACCAGTAAGTTTCCTGCTATTGTGTATCATTTTGAGCGCCGTTATGGCGGCTTCTTCACCTTTGTGGCCATGTTCGCCGCCCAGCCTTTCCCATGCCTGTTCTTCGTTATCCAGTGTGAGCACACCGAAGATCACAGGAACGGGCAAACTAAGATTGAGCTGGGTGATGCCATTGGTTACTGCCTGGGATACATATTCGAAGTGTGGTGTACCGCCGCGTATCACAGCACCAAACGCGATGATGGCTTCGGGCAGTTCTTTTTTAGCTTGCAGGTGTTCAAAAAGCTGCCTGCAACCGAAGGGTAATTCAAAACTGCCCGGTACAACCTGTTTGGTAACTATATCGCCCCCAAAGCGGTGTATCATGCTCTCGCAGCCATTCACCAGTTCCTTTACTATCTTTTCATTCCATTCCGTGTAAACAATAGCAACCCTGGCGAGTTTTAGTTCGCTGAGCATATCCGTATTCAGCAATGACGCGCTATTCTTCGATTGTGCCATAAAAGAATGATCCCTTTATGCCAAAGGTATAAAGGGATCGCAAATAAAATTGTAAAAGTATTAATTCAGCACACCGAGGCGTGCAAGGTTTTTATCTATCTCGCGTGCCTGGTCGCTGTTAGGATATTCGTCGCGTATGCGTAAGTATGCTTTTTTGGCATCGTCAACCTTGTTATCTTTTTCGTACGCGAGGCCTGCACGCAGTAAGTACATTGGCGTTAGCGCTGTGTTATCCTTGTCGCCAGCCGCTTTATTATAATATTCTATACCCTTGTTCATATTGCCGGTTTCGATGTAAGCGTCGCCCAGCAGACCATAAGCCGCATATTGAACGGGAGTGCCTTTTCCATCGAAATCTTCGAGTTCGCTTATGGCCTTTTTGAATTCCCCTTTATGCAGGTAGCAAACTCCGGCATAATAGTGACAAAGGTTCGCCTGGCGGGTGCCGCTGTATTTCTTCGCTATTTTCAGGAAGCCCATGTGCTGGCCGTCACCGTTGAGCGCCTTATCCGACGAGTCGGCCTGGAAATAGGTTTGCGCAAAGTGCATAGCAGTAGCAGCTTTCTCCTCCTGGGGAGCTTTATACAATTTGAAGTATGCAAACAAGCCGACAACCACTACCAGCACGATCGTGGTAATAGAATTGATACGCTTTTTATTTCTTTCGTAAAAGACCTCGATATTTTCCAGGGCTTTGCTTTCCTCCACTTCTGCGGCCTTAGTGGCTCCGGGTTGGGTTCTTGCTCTGTTTGCCATTTAATTATGTGTGATTTATGATTTGTTTTTGTGATTGTTATGTTAGTCGGTGATAAAGGGATAATCTGCTTCTGCATAGATGTCCTTATACAATTCGTCGTCATTTGGCCAGGGGCTTTCCTCTGCAAACTGTACTGCTTCCTCCACTTCGTGACGCACTTTTTCGTTTATCTGCTCTATCTGTGCCTCTGTAGCCCATTTGTTGTCCATAATGGTCTTAAGCACGGTATTTAGGGGGTCCTTTTCCTTGTATTCCTCCAGTTCTTCCTTAGTGCGGTATTTGGCCGGGTCACTCATAGAGTGGCCGCGGTAGCGGTAAGTTTTTATTTCGAGGAAGGTAGGGCCCCCACCTTCGCGGGCGCGACGCACGGCGCGGTCGATGGCTTTATGCACATCTTCGCAGCTCATGCCGTCGACACTGTCGCCGGGCATATCATATGCATCGGCCAGGCGGTATATATCCAACACTTTAGAAGTACGCTCCACAGAGGTGCCCATTGCGTAATAGTTATTCTCGCAGATGAACACAACGGGCAGCTGCCAAAGCACGGCCATATTGAAGGTTTCGTGCAGCAGGCCCTGGCGGGCAGCGCCATCGCCAAAGAAGCAAAGCGTAGCCCTGTCGGTACCCTGGTATTGCTCGGCAAATGCAATGCCTGCGCCGAGCCCTATCTGCCCACCGACGATGCCGTGACCGCCGAAAAAGCGTTTTTCCTTAGAGAAAAAGTGCATACTGCCGCCCTTGCCCTTAGTACAGCCGGTGGCTTTGCCATATAGCTCGGCCATGCATTCTTTGGCGGGTATGCCCTTGGCGATGGCCAAACCATGATCGCGGTAGGCCGTGATAATGTTATCATCGTCGCGCAGGGCTGTCATGGCGCCTGCTGCAACTGCCTCTTGCCCGATATATAAATGGCAGAAACCGCGTATCTTTTGCATGCCGTAGAGCTGACCCGCTTTTTCTTCAAAACGGCGCAGCAGCAGCATGATCTCATACCAGTATAAATATGTTTCCTTTCCGAATGGAGTCTGCACTGATTTTCTAAATTTGTGCGAAAATATAAAAACTTTCGTTCCCTTCTCCCTGCTTGAACACTTTAAGAAAAATAACATTATTCCAGTTCCGTAACTACAGTACGGCCGGTTTTGAATTTAATGCACCCGTGACCTGCATCACAGGCCTTAACGGGAGCGGTAAGACCAACCTGCTGGATGCAGTTTATTACCTCTGCTATACCAAAAGCTACTTCTCGGCCTACCAGCAAAACAGCGTGCAGCACGGCGTGGATGGCTTTAGGGTAGAGGGGCTGTTTACGAAGGACGATCGGACGGAGACCATCAGCTGCAAATGGAAGCAGGGCAAAAAGGACATAACGGCCGATGGGGTGGAGTATGAGCGACCGACGGACCATATAGGCAAATACGCTGCCGTGATGATAGCCCCCGACGATATGGAGCTGGTGAACGAGGGCAGCGAGGGGCGCCGCCGCTGGGTGGATAGCATCTTGGGACAGGTGGACAGAGAGTATCTGGAGCGACTGATGCAGTACCAACGAGTGTTACTGCAGCGCAATGCGTGGTTGAAAATGCAGGCGCTTAAACCCTCTCCGGATAGCGTTGAGTTAGAGTATTACAATGAAAAGCTGGCATCGGACGGCACTTATATCTACGACAAGCGTAGAATCTTTATAAATCAGTTCGTACCTATTCTACAGTCATTTTACCAGCGCTTATCGGGTGGGAGGGAGCAGGTGACCGCGATTTACGAAAGTGATCTGGCAAAAGGCTCCCTTGAGAAGCTATTGAAACAAGGGCTAGAGCATGACCTTCGTCTGCAGCGCACTTTACGTGGAGTGCACAAGGACGACTGGGATTTTGTGCTCAATGGATTGCCCTTAAAACAGTATGGCTCTCAGGGGCAGAAAAAGAGCTTTTTATTTGCGCTGAAGCTGGCGCAATATGCCTATCTGAGTATGGAACAAGGCCATCTGCCGATACTGCTGCTCGACGATATTTTCGAAAAACTGGACCAGCAACGTATGGAGGCCTTGCTGAACATCATTAAGGGCCCGGAGTTCGGGCAGGTGATATTAACAGATACCCATGCTGAACGTGTAAGAGAAGCCTTTGGTAGTAGTGCTGATATTGGATTTATCCATCTTCAATAATTTTGACCGACGTTATCAATGCGATAAATACACGCATTTATCCTATTTATTATCAATTACGCTTTTTTTCGATTTTGGCTTTTGATTTTTCCCTTTTCACTTACCTTTGTGGGCATTAAAAAATACCCTTCCTCAAATTCTCGATAAAATATGGGTTACGTAAAAGAAAGGTTTAAGGCAGTAGCTGATACTCAGGCCGGCGTTATCAAAAGCATTATAGCTGAACATGGCGACAAAGTACTTGACAAAGTGACGATCGCGCAGGCCTACCAGGGTATGCGCGGTATCCCGGGGCTGATCACCGAAACTTCCCTGCTGGATTCCAACGAAGGCATCCGTTTCCGTGGTTTTTCTATTCCCGAACTAAGAGAGAAACTGCCGAAAGTGGAAGGTGGTAACGAACCTTTGCCCGAAGGACTCTTTTACCTGATGCTGGTAGGTGAGATACCCAGCCAGGAAGATGTAGACCATATCTCCGCTACATGGGCCCGCCGCTCACATGTGCCCAACTATGTGTTCGATACTATCGAGGCATTGCCGGTGAGCACACACCCCATGACCCAATTCTGCACTGCAGTATTGGCGCTCCAGACCGAATCGAAATTCGCAAAGGCTTACGAAGAAGGCATCAGTAAGAAGGAGTACTGGTCGTACATGTACGAGGATACCATGACCCTGATCGCACGCCTCCCACGTGTAGCCGCATATATCTATCGCCGCAAGTACAAGAACGGCGACCACATACAGCCCGATGGCATGCTTGACTGGTCGGCCAACTTTGCCCATATGATGGGTTATAACGATGAAGGCTTCAAAGAACTGATGCGGCTGTATCTTACCATACATGCCGACCATGAAGGTGGCAACGTATCGGCACATGCTACCCACCTGGTGGGTTCGGCACTGAGCGATGCTTATCTCTCGTTCACCGCAGGTATGACCGGCCTTGCAGGTCCGCTGCACGGCCTGGCCAACCAGGAAGTGATACGCTGGATAGAAGAACTGCAAAGGGAAATAGGCAGCGACTGCCCCACAAAAGAGCAGATAGCTGATTACATAAAGAAGACACTGAGCGAAGGCAAAGTGGTACCGGGCTATGGCCACGCTGTGCTGCGCAAGACCGATCCACGCTTTACTGCGCAGATGGAATTTGCTAAAACGCATTGCCCTGATGACCCCGTGGTGAAGACAGTGTGGAATGTGTATGAAGTGGCACCCCCGATACTGGAAAGCACCGGCAAGATAAAGAACCCATGGCCTAACGTGGATGCGCATTCAGGCGCATTGCTGAAGCATTATGGCCTGGTGGAAGAAGATTTCTACACAGTGCTCTTCGGCGTATCTCGCGCACTGGGTGTATTGGCCAGCCTTTGCTGGGACCGCGCCCTTGGTTTTGCCATAGAGCGTCCGAAGTCAATGACCACCGAATGGATACAGAAGTTTGTAGCCAAGGGTGAGGCGGTAGCAGGATAGTGAACAGGTAACAGCGAACAGATAACAGTGAAAGCTGTTTTTCGATATCATAAAAAGCATGCAGCGATACTGCTTGCTTTTTAGTTTAATCAAAATCAAATTACAAATCATAAATCGACGGATTGAAAATGAACAAGGGTCCTATTTCGCAATTTATCCAGCACCATTATCGCCACTTCAACGCAGCAGCGCTTGTTGATGCAGCTAAAGGCTATGAAACACACCTGCTTGAAAATGGTAAAATGCTGGTATCATTGGCGGGCGCTATGAGTACCGCCGAGCTTGGTATTTCACTTGCAGAAATGATTCGCCAGGATAAGATACAGATCATCAGCTGCACCGGTGCCAACCTGGAAGAGGATATCATGAACCTCGTAGCACATACGCACTATAAACGCGTGCCTAACTACCGCGACCTGAGCCCGAAAGAAGAGTGGGAGCTGCTGGAACAAGGTTTTAACCGCGTTACCGATACGTGCATACCTGAGGAAGAAGCATTCCGCCGTATACAGCGCCACATCTTTAAGATATGGAAGGATGCGGAAGAGAAAGGTGAGCGCTACTTTCCACACGAGTATATGTACAAACTACTGCTGAGCGAAGTGATGAAGCCTGACTACGAGATAGACCCCAAACATAGCTGGATGATAGCTGCGGCAGAGAAGAACCTGCCTATCATCGTTCCGGGTTGGGAAGACAGCACGATGGGCAACATTTTTGCATCCTATTGCATAAAGGGTGAATTGAAGCCTTCGACCATGAAGAGCGGTATCGAATACATGATATGGCTCAGCGAATGGTACCGCGCCAATTCTGGCGGTAAAGGCGTGGGCTTCTTCCAGATAGGTGGGGGTATTGCCGGCGACTTCCCCATATGCGTGGTTCCGATGATGTACCAGGATCTTGAGTGGCACGACGTACCTTTCTGGAGCTATTTCTGCCAGATAAGTGATTCTACGACATCGTATGGCTCATACAGCGGTGCGGTGCCTAACGAGAAAATAACTTGGGGTAAACTGGATATTAATACACCCAAGTATATTGTAGAGAGCGATGCCACCATTGTGGCACCGTTGATATTTGCTTACTTGTTGGGTTGGTAATCAAACAATAATATCAGTCGAAGCCGTCTGCCGAATAGCCAGACGGCTTTTTTAATTATCTTTAAAGTTCATGTATTGAAAGATGAAACACCGCATCATTCTCCTGCTCTTTGGTTTATTCCGTACATATGCAGGGTTGGCACAAAACGATGACATCTCGGGTGGCAACTTCTTCGAAGGTGAACCATATCTCGCACTCGATCCCACCAATCCGCAGCACATGGTTGTGGCATGGATGGGTTATGTGCCATTGCAGCCTTTGCATATCAAAACGAAGGCAACATTTGATGGCGGACAAACATGGAGTACTGCAGTTGCCGTTCCCCACATTGCGTCTACCTACAAGTCGGCTGACCCCTCGCTTGCTTTCGATCATACCGGTAATTTATTTCTATGCTTCATTGATTACAGGCAGTCCCCTGACTCAGGTGGTGTATACGTGGTAAAATCCACAGATGGCGGCCTCACATGGGGTGCGCCGCAACAGGTGATAGACGGCTATGCCGATGCAGGTAAAAGGCCGCTGGACCGCCCATGGCTGGCGATTGGTAAGGCACCCGCTGCTAGCGTAGATACACTGTATGTCACTACCAAGCCGGCACCATGGATAGCACCGCCCAACAGGCCTTACTTCATGAAATCGTACGACGAGGGTCAGACCTGGACCAACTGGAAGTATATTGATAGCACCGGCTGGCTGGTGGGCAGCTTTGTGAAGCAGCCTATGGCGGCACCCGCAGTGGATGCTGCAGGTAGGTTTCATTGTGTGTATCCGGCCTATAATGCGGTTGACAATATACATGCACGTGAGATCATGGCTTCTTTGATACCCGGGACAGCGAATTCATTCAGCTATACCAGCACTTACATATTCACGGCGGCCGCGGCGGCCAATGATACTTTATCGAAAGGAGGGCAGCGGTTGATATCAGACCCGACGAATCCCGATCATATGGCCTTTCTCTGGCCTTTCTACTATAACAGCGATATGGACGTATTCTGTATCGAGTCGCTGGATAATGGAAATACATGGAGCCCATTAGCAAGAATAAACGACGACCCGGTTAATAACGGCCGTATGCAGGATCTCGTTTGGGCCAACTTCGATGAGCATGGCGATATCATCGCCGCATGGCGCGACAGGCGCAATGCGCCGGATACGGGCTACGCACAACCTTCAGAAATATGGGGCGCAGTAAAATGGAAAGACTCTGCCAGCTTTTCGGCTAACTTCAGGATATCGGATACCATTGTGGCTTATGACAGTACTTACCTCTCCGGCAGCGGTAATGATTTTATGAACGTGGTGATGGCTCAGGATACACTTAGTGCAGTGTGGGGCGACGTGCGCACCGGTGTCCTGAACATCTGGTTCAACCGCATGGCTGTGAACGGACCGGCTACGGGCATCAGGAAACTAGTGAGTGAAAAAGCACCTGAGGTTGAATTGTATCCCAATCCTTCGGGCAACACGGTTACAATAAAGGGCGAGGACCTGCAACAGTTGTCGGTGTATGATGCAGCAGGCAGGCCGGTATTACGACAGATTACCGCTAAAGACAAAACGACGTTCAATGTATCACATTTGAAAGCCGGCGATTATTTTGTTGTCATAACAACGAAGAGTGGGATGGTGACTAAGCAGTTCGAGAAACGATAATTATCTCCTTTGTGCTACAACCCGGTTTCCCGCAATAGAAAAATTGTAAGTATACCCCCATCCTGTGTTTAGAGCATTGGCGAAGTAAGAAAGCACCTTTGTAGGAATATTATTCGACTTATCATAATATAAACCAATGTCATCTGCGTTGTCTTTTATCCAGCATAAATAAAATTGGTTAGTATTTAAGTCAATCACAAGGATTGATTGGTTCATGCAACCTATATGCAGGTAGGAAAAGTCTTCAATCAACAAGCCATCCTCCAGCTTAAAAGTTGGCATAAATCCAGAGCCTGTCAAGAATTGTAGATACTCAACGTATTCAGTGCCTAGGATCTGCTTTAGCTTTTTTACAGTAGTCAGTTGTTCGAAAAACTTACTTTCCCATGGATCCAATCCAACGAACACCTTGTACTTACCCCCTCCTATGGTTTTGGGGTATTGGCCGCTTTTGATTTCGCGTAAAGTAAATGGGTACTTTCTCGCCTTCATCTTCCACTCACCGTGAATTGTCGAATCATTAATGAATCGCCCCGCAAAAGTTTCATGTATGGTTCCTGTTGGGTCCTCGTCCTGTAAAACGATATTCTTCCCATTCTTTTTGCCAAAAAGACTAATTGTATTATCAGCTCCTTTCTGGCTGTCGTAAGAGTAGTGACCAGATAGCGAGCCAAAACGGCCAATTATATACGCGGAGATATTGTAGGGGCCAATACTGCCTTTATATTGTTTATTAAAAGTTTCCAGTGGTAACTGGGCACGCGACACCATGCTGAGCAATATCGCCGTTAAGATTGCAAAACTGTATTTCATTTAAGGCTGTTTTATTCTTCCCAACAAATAGTCCATCCCCACTAACTCTGCACAAGTTGCAATAGCCGTAATACTCACTCCCAGTACCCCATGCAGATTTACATTTTGCCCAGTAAGTAGCAGGTTTGGTATCTTAGTTCGTGTGGCGATGGTAGTTTCGGCAGGTTTATTAATGTCTTTAAGTATACCGTAGAGTGAGCCGCCCGGTGAATTGGTATAGTCGCGGTAGGTGAGGGGAGTGGCGCTGCTTTGGGTTATGATATTTCCTTTCAGTTCGGGAATGCGTTCATACATCCTGTCGAGTAGTAGTGCTGCTTTTTGTTCTTTGAATATTTCGTAGTCGCTTCCACGCTCATTTTCTTCTCCCGTCCTGTTGATTGTATCCGCCCATTTAGCTACTTCTTCGTAATGCATGTAGCTCAGTATCGACAGGCTTTCTGCATAGCCGGGGGTGGCTTGGTCTTCCACAAAAAATGCTGCATAGTTGGCCGGCCATTCATTGGCTTTATAATTGACTGCACTCCATGCATCCTCATTGGCATTCCAATAAATGTTGTATCGCCGCATCGGTACAGCCCCCGGTCTTAGTACCAGGTTTAGCATGTATGTCGATATTGTTTGTTTCAGCCCCCTGATTCGCTTCCTGTAGGCGCCACGTAACATATCACTATCCACCATGTCGAGTACCCGCTCGGGATGGACGGCCGCGATAAATTGTTTTGCATAAAAGCGTTGGCCCTGTTTGGTTTCAGCGTAGCTAATCTGCCCATTCTCCTCAACCAGTTTACTTACTTCTGTATTCCTATACACCTCGCCGCCATGCGACTGCAGTTCCTTCCACAAAAACTTAGCTATCTGCGAACTGCCTGGCAGTACTTTATGGGCGCTGTGTATATAGCTCTCCAATACCAGGGCATGCAGGTAAAAGGGCGTTTTACCGAATTCGCCCGCATACAGCAGGTTGTTGCCTGCCAGAACGTTTTGCAGTTTTTTGTTGGCGGTAATTTTTTCCAGTGTCTCCGTCAATCCCCATCCGCTTACGGCTAATTTTTCGTCGGCACTACCATTGCGCAGCCTGTACAACGGAAAATGATCGCCAACTTTTTTAAGCGCTTTTATGTAATGCTCCAGTGCAGCCCCTTCACCGGGGAAATAGGGTAGCAATTGCTCCACGAAGTTTTCTTCGCCAATGGCATGTGGATAAAGTGTTGGGTCATCGCCAAAGGCTATCCTGTCAAAGCCATCTGCATCGTAGGCACTTAAGGATAACTTGTCGAGGATACCTGCGTATTTAAGTATCTGCCAGAGGGTATGTCCTTCTCCGAGACCTCCTACGTAGTGTACGCAACTATCAAAAACCTTCTTTTGCAGCGAAAATGTTTGCAGGCAACCGCCTATTTGTTTGTCGCGCTCCAGCACGCACACCTTCATGCCTTCTTTGGCCAGTATCACGGCGCAGAGCATGCCACCAAGACCGCCGCCCACAATTACTACGTCGTATGTATGGGTTGAAGACAATGTTATTTATTAAAGAGTTTATGTATTTACGTATGTCCCCTCCCTTCAGGGAGGCCGGGAGGGTTAACCCACTGCCTGCATCATCTCCTTGATATCGGCCATAATGCGCTTGGCAATGTTGTTAGCAGTGGTCTCAGAACTGCTTTCGGCATAGATCCGTATGATAGGCTCGGTGTTTGATGTACGCAGGTGTACCCAGTCGTTGTCGAAGTCTATGCGCAGCCCGTCTTCGGTATTGATTGGTTGTTTTTTATACTTATCTTTTATCTGGGCAAATATCTTTTTCACGTCTACGTCCTCGTCCAGCTCTATTTTGTTTTTCGAGATAATATAGTCAGGGTATGTATTGCGTAGTGCCCTGACCGACTTGCCCGATTTGGCCAGGTGTGTAAGGAACAGCGCTATGCCAATGAGTGCGTCCCTTCCGTAATGCAGTTCCGGTACGATCACCCCGCCGTTGCCCTCGCCGCCTATCACGGCGTTTACTTCCTTCATCTTCTTTACCACGTTCACCTCGCCAACGGCGCTGGGAAAGTACTGCCCGCCATGCTTTTCAGTTACATCTTTCAGCGCACGGGTCGATGATAAATTCGATACGGTGTTTCCTTTTTTATTGCTCAGCACATAATCGGCTATAGCTACCAATGTATATTCTTCCCCAAAAAGGCTGCCGTCGTCACATACGAAGCAAAGCCTGTCTACATCGGGGTCCACCGCTATGCCCATTGTTGCTTTTTTCTTTTCTACGGCATGGCATAGTTCGGTCAGGTTTTCCGGTAGTGGCTCAGGGTTATGAGCGAATTTGCCGGTCACCTCTTCATTGATCACCGTTACGTCCGTAACGCCCAGTGCTTTCAACAGTTCCGGCACAGCGATCGCACCCGTCGAGTTGACAGGGTCAACTATTATTTTATACCCTTGTTTTTTGATAATAGCCACATCTACAAGCGGGTGCTTCAGTATGGAGTCAATATGTTTTTGTATGTAGGTACCGTCGGTCGTGATGCTCCCCAGTTTGTTCACGTCGGCATAATCAGCCTCATTCTTCTCTGCATGGTCCAGTATCCACTGGCCTTCAGCTGCGTTAAGAAATTCACCGTCTTTATTGAGCAATTTCAGGGCATTCCACTCTTTGGGGTTATGGCTGGCTGTTAATATGATACCGCCGCCGGCTTCCTCCATCTTCACCGCCATTTCTACAGTTGGGGTAGTGCTTAGCCCCAGGTCCACCACCTGGAATCCCATGCCCTGTAGTGTCGCCGATACAAGATTATGGACCATCGGGCCTGATATGCGCCCGTCGCGACCGATAACGATCTTTTTATTGCTTCCCTGGTTCGTCACCCAGGCACCGTAAGCAGTGGTGAATTTTACAATATCGATGGGCGTGAGGCTATTGCCGGGTTTACCGCCTATTGTACCTCGAATGCCGGATATAGATTTTATGAGTGCCATAGTGTCCAGTTGCCACGAAGATAAGCGTTTGATAGTCTGTTGATATGTGCATAGGCCAAAATTTATAGGCTTGCAGGAAATTAAGAATATGAGAATCTTTTTTATGAATTTAATTGCTTGACCTTGTAACTTTTTTTCCTCTGGAACGATTCAGTTTTTTAACTATTTAGTATTTGTATATTTCTTAATTTCGCACAAAGTTTTCCCAATATGCATTTTTCTATTAAGTATTTCCTGCGCTATGCATTTAGCGGCGCATTGCTGATGGCTTCGCTTGCGCCGGCCACAGCACAAGACCTTAAGGCACCGCTGCCTGTTGATCCGCACATCATCAAAGGCAAATTTTCCAACGGTCTTACCTATTACATTCGCCCTAACGGCAAGCCGGAGAAGAAGGTAGAACTCCGCCTCATTGTAAAGGCTGGTTCCATCCTGGAGAATGACGATCAGAGAGGTCTTGCACACTTCATGGAGCACATGAACTTTAACGGCACCAAGAATTTTCAGAAGAATGACCTCGTAAGCTACCTGCAGTCGATAGGCGTACAGTTCGGCGCTGACCTGAATGCTTACACAGCATTCGATCAGACAGTCTACATACTGCCGATCCCTACGGACAACGCAGATAACCTCGAGAAAGGCTTCCAGATCATTGAAGACTGGGCGCATAATGCACTGCTTACCGACAAAGACATCGATGACGAGCGTGGCGTTGTGCTGGAAGAAAGCCGTCTTGGCAAAGGTGCGCAGATGCGTATGCTGGATAAATTCTTCCCTAAGTTGGCCTCCGGAACTAAATATGCCGAGCGCCTTCCGATCGGTAAGGACGAGATCCTGAAGACGTTTAAGTATGATAAGATCCGTAGTTTCTATAAAGACTGGTACCGACCCGATCTGCAGGCTGTAGCAGTGGTAGGTGCTATCGATTCAGCGACTGCTATGAAAATGCTGAATAAGCACTTTGCCAGCCTTAGCAATCCGGCCAATGAAAAGCCACGCAAGTACGAGCAGGTGGGTCCGCGCACCAAATCAGAAGCTATGGTGTTGACTGATAAGGAAGCTACCAGCTCAAGTCTTTCAATATTCTTCTCTTATAACAAAAAGCATGACGAGAAACTGATCGGCGACTACCGTACCGATCTGGTTCGTTCACTGGTTACCCAGATGATCAACCGCCGGTTCGAAGATCTGTCTAAAAGCAGCAATCCTCCTTTCCCGTTTGCGGGTGCAGATTTCGACAACCTGATCCAGGGCTACGAAGCGTTTGAAGTGCAGGCTGCTTTCAGCAATGATGGTCCCCAAAAGGCGCTCGATGCCGTTGCGGCAGAATTACTGCGTGCAAAGCAATATGGCTTCACGAACAGCGAACTTGAAATTGCCCGCAAGAATATGATGGCCAGTATGGAAAAATCATATAACGAGCGTAACACCACTGAGAGCTCGGACTATGTCGAAGAATATATCCGCAACTTCCTCAACAATGAGCCTATTCCCGGCATCGAAAATGAGTACAGTTATTATAAGAGCATGCTGCCCGGTATTTCTCTAAATGAGCTTAATGCTACAGCAAAAGACATCATGTCAAACATGAACGTATTCAGCCTTATCATGGCTCCTGAAAAATCGGATGTGAAGCTGCCTACTGATGCCGAGCTACTTGCTATGACAAATAAGGCTTTTCAGCAGCAGGTTAAACCAATGGAGGAGAAAGCGGTTGCCAGCGACCTGGAAACCGGCGATATTAACCAGGGCCATATAGTGTCGCAGACCGTAGTTAACGGCCTCAACGCTACTACGTACACACTTAGCAATGGTGTGAAAGTAACAATCAAGCCTACTGACTTTAAGAGCGATGAAATTTTGCTTAAAGGTGTGAAGAAGGGTGGTACCAGCAACTACACTGTTGCCGATAAATACAACGTTAATTTCGCTACAGACCTGGTTGACGCAATGGGCGTTGGTAAATATGATCCTACTGAGCTCGACAAGATCACCTCGGGCAAAACTGCCAAGGTTAGCTTCGACATCAGCGATATCAACGATGATATCACCGGTAATAGTAGTGTGAAGGATTTTGAGACACTGATGAAGCTCATTTACCTCAACGCTACTCAGCCCCGCAAAGACGATGCACTGTTCGCTGCTTACAAAACAAAGCAAAAGACAATGCTTCAATTTATGTCGGCCAATCCGCAGGTTTCGTTTTTCGATACAACGATCAAGTCGCTCTACGGTGGCAACCCGCTGGCAAGGATGATCTTCCCACATGCAGAAGACTTTGAAAAGATCAACCTCGACCGTTCATTGGAGATATATAAGAACGAATTCGGTACGGCTGACGGCTACAATTTCTTCATCGTGGGCAATGTTGATCCCGCTACAGCTATTCCGCTGATCGAAAAGTACCTTGGCGGTATACCTGCTGCTAAGAAAGAACCTAATTTTAAAGACAATGGTGTGCGCATGGTAACAGGCGAGCATACTATCCGCGTTAAGAAAGGTAAGGAAAAGCAGAGTATGATATTTGCCGGTTACTACGGCGATGCTAAATATTCAGAAGATCTTTCGCTGCAGGCTAAAGCTGTTGCTGAAATCCTGAACATTAAAGTGATACAGGACCTGCGTGAAAAGATGGGTGGTATCTATACCGGAGGTTTCTATGCCGATGTAAGGAAGGAGCCGTATAGCCGTTATGCTGTAATGATGCAGCTGCCTTGCGGTCCTGAAAATGTCGACAAGCTGCTTGCTGCCTCCAAGGAAGAGATCAAGAGCCTGAAGGAAAAAGGCCCCGAAGCTGCTGACCTGGATAAGGTAAAGAGTCAATGGCGCGAGAAATACCGTACCAGCCTTAAGGAAAACAAATTCTGGAGTGAGAAGCTGGAAGATATCCTCTTTTGGGGTCGTGACCAGGAACACATCGTGCAGTATGAAGTTTGGATCGATAAGCTAACACCGGCTGATATACAAAAGACCGCGAAGATGCTGTTCGACGGTAAGAACGAGTTCACTTCGATACTTTTCCCTGAATCGTAAAATTGCTTTAAATAAAAATAGTAAAGGGCTCGTATGAGCCCTTTATTATTTTATAGAGTTAGACGTTCTCAGCTGATCATACCTTCAGGCATCCACAGCCGGGCTATCGAATCTGTAACGTCTACCAGTTCTTTGTAGGACGAGGGTTTTGTCAAAAAGCAATTTGCCCCTAGTTCATACGATATATCCCGGTCTTTTTCGGAAGAGGAAGTTGTCAACACGATCACGGGTATGGGCTGCCATGTCTTGTTGGTTTTTATCTCCTTCAGCACCTCCTTTCCGTCTTTTCCGGGCATGTTCAGGTCCAGCAATATGATCTTAAGATCGTCAGGATCGTTTTCTGTTTCAAGATGGTTCAGTAGCTGGACCCCATCTTTCATGAAGATATACTCGTGGTTATGCTTATTCTCAAGAAAAGCGTCGCGTATCGATTCTCGGTCATCGGGATCGTCGTCAACAATGAAAACATTGTGTTTTAATAATCTCATCAGGATGGTAGTATAATGGTAAAGGTGGCGCCTTCGTTTTTAATAGCGTTGGCGAAAATGGTTCCTCCGTGGTTTTCAACTACTTTCTTACAAATAGCCAGGCCTATGCCCGTGCCTTCGTATTCGTTTCGGCCATGGAGTCTTTGAAAGATAGTGAATATTTTATTGGCAAACTCGTTTTCAAAACCGATGCCATTGTCGCTAACGGTAATTTCGAGATATTTACGCGCTTTCGCCAGGTTATGCCCCACCACTTCTTTAGGGCTAAGATACCGGTGTTCTATTTTTATCTCGGGTTGTACTCCTTCCCGCGTAAATTTAAGTGAGTTATTAATGAGATTTTGGAATAACTGCCGCATTTGCGAAGGCACCACCTTAGCTTCCGGCAGATCTGAAACAGTGATCTTAGCATTAGCGGCTTCGATCTTCAGTTCTGCAAATTGTAGGGCGTCCTGTACGATCTTTTGCAGGCTGGCAGATTCAAAGTTTTTATTGCCTGAAACTACGGATATGGAAAGCAGGTCGTTGATCATGAGTTGCATGCGAAGCGATGAATCGATGATCTTCTGTAGGTAAACCTTCCCCTTCTCATCCAGATTTTCGTACTGTGTACTGGTCAGTCTGTCGCCGAAAGTGCAAATTTTCCGCAATGGTTCCTTAAGGTCGTGGCTGGCTACATAAGCATACTCTTGCAAGCTTGCATTCGATTGTTGCAACTCCAGGTTCTTCTGGTGCAGCACACGTTCTGCCTCTTCCTGCATAGTTATGTCTATCGAAATGTTCAAAACCGTTTGCACCATTCCGTTGGCGTCCCTTTCGAACACCGTGCCGAAGGTATGGAACCACCTATACTCGCCGTTCTTGTGCCGCATACGGTATTTGAACTCGGCGACAAAGTTTTGTGCCCTGTTTGCCGGGTTGTTGGCCAGCATTAGCGCTTCAGCATTCTGCTGTGTAATGCGCTCCAGGTCTTCCGGATGCACAATGCTGCTGAAAAATGCTACACCCCCGCGTACGCCTTCTTCAGGTTCGTAGCCCAAAAGCTTAGTTAGCCCACCGCTGATGTATAAATATTGCCCCGTATTGATATTGTAGGACGCGATAATAGATGGGGTAGTGTCCGCTATTTTTTGAATGAACTCTTTACTGTCCCTAAGCTCCTTCTCCGCCTCCTTTTGTCTCGTTACATCCTGCGTAGTGCCAATGACTTTCACCGGTCTTCCCTCACCATCTCTTACCAGTTCCTTGATGGCGTGTAGTATTTTTGTTTTTCCCTTGCCGGTAACGATGCGGTAGTTAAAGTCCTGTATGACATTGGTCTCCATCAGTGCCTGCAAGCCTTCCTCTACGGTGCGCCTGTCCTCCTCGTGTTGGAAAGAAACCATGAATTTTCTTGTTAATTCTACATTTTTGTCAAGTTCATAGATGTCATACATCTCGTCCGTCCAGGTAACATGGTCGGTTTTCAAGTCCCAGGTCCAGCTACCCATTTGCGCCATTTCCTGCGCTTGTTTGTAAAGGCTCTCGCTATCCTGCAGTTTGTCGATGAGTGTTTGTCGCTCGGTCACATCCTGGCAGGTGCCGGTCATACTGATCACTTTACCATTTGCATCCGTTTGTACTTCACTTTTACTATGCAGTATTTTTATCTTGCCATCTTTCGCGATTATCTTATAGATATGGTCTTCCGGCTCGCCTGTTTCAAATACATGCTGTACTTGTTGCAATCTTTTGTCCCTGTAGTCGGGATGCACATGTGAGATATAAGTCTCAAAACTTACGGGAGTGGATTGTGGCTCCATTCCGTATATGCGGAACATTTCGTCGCTCCATGTTACCTTGTTGGCCAGCACATCCCAGCTCCAGTTGCCGATATGGGTCTGAGCCTGTGCTTGTTTAAACATTACATCGCTTCGCTGCAGTTCTTCCAGCATTGTTTGCCTTTCGGTTACGTCCTGTATGGTGCCGATAAGCTTGTAAGGCTTGCCATGTGCCCAAAGTACCTCTGATTTTGCGTGTAATATCTTTACATGGCCATCCTCAGTGCATATTCTGTAAATAGTCTCGCTGGCGTGGCCTTCTTCAAGGGTAGCTCTTAGCCGCGCGGTCATGCGCTCTTTATCATCCGGATGAGTAAGGTCTGTGATACGGTCGAACGTCAACTCCGTTCCTTCGACAAAGTTGTATATCCTGTATAGCTCATCCGACCATTCTATTTTGTTGGTTTCAAACTCCCACGTCCAGCTGCCGATGTGCGACATTGCCTGTGCCTGCTTAAAAAGCCTGTCGCTGTCGCTCAACCGGTCGATCATTTTTTGTTTCTCGGTAATATCAGCCACCGTGCCGTTAAAACGATACGGCTTGCCGTCCCTGAACGTTACGATGCCTTTAGAAGCAACTACTCTTTCTTCGCCGTTTCTTGTCAGGAGGCGGTATTCACATTCGTAACTGCCGCCCAGGCTCATGGCTTCCTTCATTGCATTCAGTACTCGTTCCTTATCGTTACGGTGTACCTTTTCCATGAAGCTCTGCAAGTCGCCTGTTTCGTCAAGGTCCAGTATTTTTAGTAGCTGGGGGGTTGCCGTTGTCTTTTTACTTACAAGGTCCCATTCAAAGCTACCCAGTTGCCCCAGTGCCTGTGCTTCGAGCAATTGTTGCTCCTGTTTGGCAATTTTCTCTCTGAGGATATTTTTATATATAACAAGTGACGAAGTAACACTCTGTTCGTCGTAAATGTCTATCTCTTTTATGATTTCCAGCAATTCAAATGCATCGCTGGTATAGCCCGGCAGGTATTTGAGCATTACCGTCTTTCGCACATAGGTACCTAAGGTGAGGTCCTCGGTAGCTATGTCGTCGCGCGCAATGATGTCGATGTCATTGCTCTCCCATTTCTGCAGACTTTCTTCCAATTTTTCGCGGAGCCTGTTCTCTTCGGCTGCTTGTAAAAAATCACCGTGCGATTGTAAGGACAGTGCTATCAATTGCTCTTCCGGCATATCCTTAAGCACGCGCATCAACGGCACGTCCAGCGCTCTGCATTCCCTTATCAGGTCTTGCACATATGCTTCAAGGTGGTTTACCCGCAGGTATTTTGCAAAGCCCGGCAGCCATTTAAAGTGGAGCTTGTCTTTGACCTGGCTAAGCGGAGCCTCCGTAACTATCGCTTCTTTCAAGGGCATTGATTTTATATGGGTGATGCTACTTGGTTAATGCCCCCGCAGAGGGGATTCCCTTAAGTTACATCATTTTGATAAAATAAAAGCAAACGTGTAATTGCTAAAAAATCGTGCCAACGACGTGCGTCCGGTGGGCTTCTGCAACTTTGCATCAGAAATAAACAAGGGCTCCCGCAGGAGCCCTTTGTTTCTATTGATACTTACTAAAAACCTTGTTAATTGCTTTCCGAAGGCTGTAGCGCGGCCCTTATCTTGCCTTCCACTTCTTCGGCAACCTCGGGGTTATCTGTGAGGAATTGCTTCACCGCATCGCGGCCCTGACCTATTTTGCTATCGTTGTAGCTGAACCAGCTACCGCTTTTATTCAATATGCCCAGTTCTACACCCATATCTATAATTTCGCCGATCTTACTGATACCTTCACCGAAAATGATATCAAACTCTACCTGGCGGAATGGGGGAGCAACCTTGTTCTTCACCACCTTCACCCTGGTACGGTTACCGCTGGCAACGTCGCCGTCCTTTATCTGGCTTACACGACGGATATCAAGACGCACTGAAGCGTAGAACTTCAGGGCATTACCGCCGGTAGTGGTTTCAGGATTGCCGAACATCACGCCGATCTTTTCGCGAAGCTGATTGATGAAAATGCAACAGCAGCCGGTGCGGCTGATAGTAGCAGTAAGCTTACGCAATGCCTGACTCATAAGCCTGGCCTGCAGGCCCATTTTGCTTTCGCCCATTTCCCCTTCCAGTTCGCCCTTAGGCACCAGTGCCGCTACCGAGTCGATGACCACCACGTCTACCGCACCCGATGATATTAGCCTGTCGGCTATTTCCAGGCCCTGCTCTCCATAGTCGGGCTGGGAGATAATAAGGTTATCCACATCCACACCCAACTTACGCGCATAGCCGGCATCAAAAGCGTGTTCTGCGTCTATAATGGCGCATATACCACCTTTCTTTTGCGCTTCGGCGATGGTGTGTATTGCTATAGTAGTTTTACCTGAAGATTCAGGGCCATATATTTCAATGATACGCCCACGGGGGAAACCACCTACGCCCAAAGCCACATCGAGACCCAGGGAGCCCGTGCTGATTGTATCCGTTTTTTCATGTTGTTTTTCGCCCAGCATCATTACCGAGCCTTTGCCATAGTCCTTTTCTATCTTGTCTAGTGCCAGTTTTAATACCTTCAATTTTTCATCTGCTGCCATAAAATTTCCTTTTAATAACGATTAATATTTTTCCAAAAATACTGACAAATGCATCAGTAGGTCCAAAAGCAGGGGAGAAGATATCCACATTTTTAAGCAACTCCAAAAGCAAAAAACATGAAACCCGCCGATATGAAACAGCATCCAAACGATAGCAAAAATGAAAAAGTCCCGCGAAAACGCAGGACTTCACAATATATTAAACTCACAAAAATTAAACTTTGAAGTGGCTGAATGCCTTGTTGGCTTCGGCCATACGGTGCGTATCTTCTTTCTTCTTTACAGCAGCACCTTCGCCTTTTGCAGCAGCCACTATTTCATTAGCGAGCTTGTCCGCGATAGTTTTACCGTTACGCTCGCGGCTGTAGCGGATGAGCCACTTCATGCTCAGCGATATCTTACGGTCAGGACGAACCTCAGTAGGTATCTGGAAAGTAGCACCCCCTATACGGCGGCTACGAACCTCAACGGCAGGAGTTACATTTACCAAAGCGCGTTTCCACACTTCATAGCCGTTCTCACTGGTCATTTTCTCAACCTTATCCAGCGCATCGTAAAAGGCGCTCAGCACCACGGTTTTATTGCCGCCCCACATCAGGCAGTTTACAAAGCGGGTTACGTTTTTATCGTTGAATTTCGGATCCGGTGCTAAAGGAATCTTTTTGGCTTGTGCCTTTCTCATGCTAAATGATTGTTGGCTTTAATTACTTATTAGTATAAAAAATTATTTTTTCTTTGCTTTTTCTTTCTTAGTACCGTATTTAGAGCGGCTCTGCTTACGGTCTTTTACGCCGGCAGTATCCAATGCCCCACGAACGATATGGTAACGAACACCAGGAAGATCCTTAACACGACCACCACGGATAAGCACGATACTGTGCTCCTGCAGGTTGTGGCCTTCACCGGGGATGTAGGCGATAACCTCCACTTTATTAGTGAGACGAACCTTAGCTACCTTGCGGAGGGCTGAGTTTGGCTTCTTAGGCGTGGTAGTGTACACACGGGTACAAACTCCACGGCGTTGCGGACAAGCATCCAAAGCTCGAGACTTTGACTTGGCGCGGATTTGCTGACGACCTTTACGAACTAATTGCTGTATTGTAGGCATTTCTTACCGTTGGTATAAAATTAAAATGGAGTGCAAAGGTAAATATTTTCTTAATCAGAACAAAAAAAATAACTGAATATTTTAGGGCCGGCAGGGGGGAGAATGTTTTATTTTTTATCTTAATGTTTCTTTGTAACTTTGTTGGATTATTCATTTTATAATAAATATAATGCAAGAAGGTACAGTAAAATTTTTCAATGATACCAAAGGCTTTGGTTTCATTACACCTGCAAGTGGCGGTCAAGACATTTTTGTGCATGTTTCAGGTCTCGCCGATGAGATCAGGGAAAATGACAGGGTTTCCTACGAAGTCCAAAATGGTAAAAAAGGATTAAATGCGATCAATGTTCGCCGCGTAGGCTAATTTTTGATATTATTTGATTTTAAGCATCCGGCTCAGCCGGATGCTTTTTTTGTGCAAGCCATTTTATCAAAATATTGAAACCGCTGGAATGAATATTGTTCCCAGGAATTTATGAAGCACTGCATCCGTCTTGTGATGATCTGTATAATTGGATTCTATTCCTGCAAAAGTGAAAGGCCATCACGTTACATCAGGTTGAGGGCCGCCACGATCACTGGCCGGTGGGAGCTAAATCAGCTACTTACCAGTACAGACGGGTTGAAGCTATTTCCTGCGAGGCGCCCCTATATTACTATCGACAGTGCAGGTCAGCGATTTGCCGGCAACACAGGCTGCAATTCGATAAGTGGACCGTTGGACATCAGTGCGCTTAAGATACAGTTCAAAGAGCCGATAATTATGACCAAGATGGCGTGCCAGGGTGGCATGGAAGGAGAAAGTATCTTTCTGCATAGCCTGCACGACGTAAACAGCTATATATTAAATGACAGCAGCCTCAGCCTGATGAAAGACGGGCAACTCATGATGCAATTCCTCAAACATTGACACCACCTCCATATAGCGTGGCAAAATATTAGCCGACGTTGAAAAACAGTATGATTAGTAAATTAAATCTCGTGCAGCAGGATTAAAACAAGGCTAAATAATATTCACCGGGGCGAGCGGGCTTAAACCGTGTTGTGTACTATGGATCAAAATAAAAAGATAAGATCATGAGAAAGCTAGTTTTGCCGGTTGTTGCCCTGATGCTTACCATCGGCATGGCATCGTGCCTGGTAGTTGTTCCCAACCATCATCCCCATTATCGGCATCATCGCGGTTATTAGTAATGGTTAAGCTATTGTGTGGCAAGGGTCAACAGATTTGTATTTTTTACGGAAATTAGTATTTTCGAAAAAAATATACTTATGAAACGGACCTTTGCCATACTGGCTATTACACTATCAGTCATCTATCTGTCAACAAGCGGTTGCGTAAAAGGCAGCGACCCCACTGATCCCGGAAACACCATATCCGGTATTATCCCCAATATAGCAAGTTTTGAAATTGCGGCTGCTGCCACCTTCATTAAGGGCGCAGCCACGCTTATCAATATTGCCTCTACATCACTGGTGGACGATAACTATACAGTGAATTATACCCTCACCGGCTCTAACAGCTATACAGGCACTGCCAGTATGCATTTTAGTGGCGGGCAGGGGAGCTTTAATACGGAAATATTAAATAATGGGGGTAACACAAGCATCACCATCAATTCCATCACCAGCTCTACCGGGAATACGACTAATATCACCTCGCATAATACTTCAAGCTTTTTTGATTCTACCGGTCTGCTTACTTGCACGATCAATGGCAATCCATTCAGGGCAACAGACGTTGAGGCTTCATTGTCAGGGAATATGCTTGTGATAACAGGCACAGAATGGGAGCCGGCTTTGAGAACGGTATCTTTAAGAGTGAATAATTACGCACACGCCCCTATTAACGCCTCCTTCAATATTGCCGATGCCAGTGAATTCAATGGCGCGGCGGGTTATACTGCACCCAGTACCGCGGTAGGGGATGCGTATGGAAACATAAATATTACCAGCGTGTCACCAGTGCTTCAAGGTAGTTTCTCATTTACAACTACCGATTCATCGAAGTTTGCAGGGGGTACGTTTATTAGCAAAGCACCCTAGCTATTGTGGCCGTGTGCGTCTTGTAAGTCGGTCAACGCATCAACCAATGCATTCAGTTCTGCAGTAGTCGTAAATATATTGGGTGTGATACGGCAGCCTCGTACACCTGCATTGTCGATAGCTACGGTGTAGATGCCATATTTCTTCATGAGCGTATCAGCCATATCGGCTGGCTTCATGCCTTTTATCCCCACATTCGCAATGCCGCAGGAGCGTGCGGGGTCTGCCGGTGTATTCATATGGATGCCGGGCAAGTGCCTTACCTGGTTTACCCAATAGTTTTGCAGGTACCGTAGTCGCGACTCCTTGCGCTCGGGACCGATACTTAGGTAATAGTCAATAGCATCGTTGACTGCCAGATCGACTGTTACAGGATTGGTACCGGTGTGATTAAGCCGCATTATATCACCGTCTTTCTTACTGCTGTCGGCAAACACCGGCCATATTTTGGAGATGTGCTCTCTTTTAACGTACAACATACCTGCCCCAAGCGGCGCACTAAGCCATTTATGCAGGCTGCTGCCATAGTAATCGCAATTCAACTCGTCTATGCGGAAGTGAAGATGTGCAAAGGCATGAGCGCCATCTACCATTACCTGCACACCGTGCCTGTGCGCCATGTCGCATATTTTGCGCACCGGCAATATATGGCCTGTGATGTTGATCATGTGGCACACCATGAGCAACTTGGTGCGCGGGGTGATAGCCCGTTCATAGAGTTCTACGATCTCTTCGTCGCTTTTAGGGTCTAGCGGAATGGAAACGATCTTATTTATCGTCCCGAAGCGTTTAGATACCTGTTTGAACATATCCAGCATGGCGCCATAATCCTGCTCAGCCATAATAGCCTCGTCGCCCCGCTTCCAATGCTGGCCATTGATGATCATATCCAGCGACTCGGTCGTATTCCTGGTTATGACGAGTTCATCTTCGCCGCAGCCTGCCAGCCTGGCCAGCCGGTGCGCTATGCGGTTCTTATTATCGAACTGTACAGTACGCATATAGTGTGCACCCTCGAGGTTGACATATTTGATGTGGTCGAGATAACGGCTTAAAACAGGTTTTGGCGTAATGCAGTAATAGCCATTCTCCAGGTTAATAAAATCAGGATTGATCTTGTATTCGCCACGCACCTGCCCCCAGAAATCCTCGTCAACACCCCGAATGGTAGGCGATAACTCTTCGATCCTGCGGGCCATTCTGCCAAATGCCGGCAATGCTGCAAGGCTAAGTCCAAGTATGGACGTGTTCTTCAGAAACGTGCGCTTATCCATTGATTGTGTTTAGATACAGAAAGATATTAAATTAGTATAGAAGAAAGGAATATAACCGAAAAAGAAAGCATAATGCTGCAAGTCAATTTTACGCCATTCCCAACACTGGAGACCGAGCGGCTCCTGCTCAGGCGCGTATTGCCTTCCGATGCACGGGAGATCTTCGCTATGAGAAATGATCCGGTACTGACACAATATACCTGGGTGACCGCACACAGCCTGGATGATGCTATTGCACACATCAATAGGATAGACAATAGTATATGGAACAACGATGTGATATTGTGGGGCATCTGCCTGAAAGATGAAAAGCAACTGGCGGGAACTATATGCTACTGGAATATAGAACGTGAACAGGATAAGGCTGAACTCGGCTATGGGCTACTGCATGGCTACATGAAAAGGGGCATCATGAATGAAGCGCTGCAATGTGTATTGCAGTACGGCTTCAGTGAGATGAAGCTTAAAATGATAGAGGCTTATACCCATATGAATAATCAAGGCTCTGTTAACCTGTTAAGCAGGAATGGTTTCGTGCTGCATCACGATATAGAGGCGAAAAAGGCAGGAAAGGATGAACTGAAAGAGCGGCTTATCTTTTTGCTCGAGGCTAAACCTCAGCCTTAATATTTTCATTTCTTATTGAATTTCACTGCATTGCGGAGGGCAACCCTTTGCGCTCGTTCTATTGTTATGCCTTGGCACGGTAATTTAAAACATGTGTTTGTGAGTGTGTTTAGTGATTTGAAATTTTTTAAATTCTATTTTATGTTGAAATACATCTTAATACCGTGCCTTGTGATAACAGCCATGGCATCTTGCCGTAGTGGGGATGAAAACGGCACGAAGACGACAGCAAAAAACGGCATGGAATGCAATACAACCAATGGTACGAATACCACAACGGCTGCCACAACAAACGCGGCAACCGCAATGGGTGAAAACACGTCTGCAAATGAAAACCGTAACAACGGAAGCGGCGCGGGCGCCATGCAGAATATCAATCAAAAAAGCAGAAAGACCGTGTACCGCACGGGTACAGAACGCCATCTGGCGACCACGAAAGGCTGGTTTCCCCAGGCGTCGGACAGGTTGCTTAATGAAAACGACGTTAAATACCTTACGAACTGGGGAATGGCTGTAATGAAGAACGAGATCTATGCCCGTCACGGAATGATATTCAAACCCGGTATGCTGAGAGACCACTTTGCAAAGCAATCCTGGTATCACCCTGCGGCCACTAACGTACAGGCCAGGTTAACCAGCGTCGAAAAGGCTAACCTTAACTATCTGGAAAACTATAAAGAGCAGCAGCCTGCGAACCAGCTAGCCCTCAACGATTAAATATTACCACGAACGCAGGTGTGGAAGGGGTTGGTTTTAAACCAGCTCCTTCCACGTTTCGTGCATCCAGTTCTTTATTTGGTGATCGGTAAGATCAAATTTTACCGGCACTACCGAGGCGTAGCCTTCTTCCAGTGCCTGCACATCGGTGTCTGTACCTTCGTCCATATTCACGAAACGCCCCACCATCCAGTAGTATGCCTTTCCCCGTGGGTCTACACGATGGTCGAAATTCTCCTCCCATTTGGCATATGCCTGGCGGCACAGCTTCATCCCCTTAAAGTCTGCTTCGGTCAATTTGGGGATATTGACATTCAGCAGCAAATGTTCCGGCATCTTTTCATTGAGCATACGGTTAGCTATACTTCTGACTACTTTTTGGGCAACAGTAAAATCAGCATGAAAGCTGAAGTCGAGTAATGAGAAACCGGCCGAGGGTATGCCTTCAATGGCAGCTTCCATAGCCGCGCTCATGGTTCCGGAATAAATAAGATTGATCGAGTGGTTGGCGCCATGATTGATCCCACTCAGGCAGATATCCGGTTTACGGTGTAATATTTTGTCGCGGGCAAGCTTCACACAATCTACCGGCGTGCCGCTGCATTGCCATGATTCAATGCCTTCAAATTCGTCAACCTTATCAAGCCTTAAAGGAGTGCCTATCGTAATGGCATGTCCCATTCCTGACTGCGGGCTATCGGGCGCTACTACTATTACCTGCCCGAGGTCTTTTACTGCCTCAACCAACGCGCATATACCCGGAGCGGTTATGCCATCGTCGTTCGTAATTAAAATAACAGGTCTGCTATTATCCATGTTTTGCCGTTTACCAGTCGCTGCGCTGCAGCATCATCCGGCCTGCAAAATAATAAATCAAAATCCAAGCTATTGTTACAATTACGTAAGGGCCCATGGATGCATCCGGCTGCTTAGCTATGTGTTTCATCAAACTTACAAGTGGAAAGGGCAGCAACTCGTCGCTTGATTGAAGGGGCAGGTAATTGCCCAACTTCATATCCATTTTCCAGTTGATTAAACCCTTAAGTATACTTTCTATGATTATACTATACAGGAAAAAGAGGCCGATAGCTAGCCCGCTGCGCTTGATCCAAAGGCTGAGGAAAAGCGCAAAGCCCAGGTAATCGACAGACAAAAGGAAAAAATAGCCCACCTGCTCGAACTTATCAACAACATCGGTGATCGAACCTCCGTTAGCTAATCCGAAGATGAGCCCGACAAGGAAAAGAAATAAGGTTGCTGCCAGGCTGAGCGCTATTACCATGCCCACTTTAGCGTGATAGAACTGCATCCTGCTCCAGCCGTCGATAACGTTTTGCCTGTTCGTGCGGAAGTTATATTCGTTGGTTGTGAGTATGATGACCAGTATCGAGAGAAACACTACGAAGATACTAGCCCAAAAGCCCAGGTTGCCCCATACCTCCGGGAAGGCATAAGCCTGGCTCAACAAATTGATAGAACTATTGCCCATCGATATCATTCCTGAGGATATCTCATAGTTCCACAATGGTAAAAGCACTATGAAGAAACCAATCAAGATCCAGAAGGTGCGGTAACGTTTTATTTTAAGCCACTCAATGGCTAGTAATGATCTCATGCTTTAGTTGTTTGTCAATTCCATGAATTTTGTTTCGAGGCTCTTCTTCTTCAGCAGCAGGTGGCTAAGGATGATCCCTTTGCTAACGCAGTATTCATTGATACCTTGTGTGGTCACATTCTCGCTGCATGTAACCTGTATCAGGTCATTAGCCACCTGAACCTTTGTTATGCCCGGCATGGTTGCAAGTACGCCCTCTAATAGCTGCATATCGGCAGCTTTTACCTCTACCTGGTCTTCGCTACGCAGCACTTCATCCACGGGGCCGCTTAGCAGCAAGTCGCCTTTTTTCAGGATGGCAACGTGAGTGCATACTTTCTCCACCTCATCCAGCAGGTGGCTGGCCATAATGATCGTGATCCCTTCTTTGTTCAGCATGCGTATCATTTCGCGCACTTCTGCAATGCCTGCCGGGTCCAGGCCATTGGTAGGCTCGTCGAACACAAGGACTTTTGGATTGCCAAGCAATGCGGCAGCAATTGCCAGCCGCTGTTTCATACCCAGCGAATATGTTTGGAATTTGCTGTCCTTACGCTGCAACAGGCCCATTTTTTCCAACACTCTTAATTTATCGTCTTTGCCGCGCTGTTTGATTGCGGCATTTACCTCCAGGTTGCCCATAGCGCTCAGGTAGTGGTAAAAGTTGGGTGTCTCCAGCAGCGAGCCTATCTGTCGGCGGGCTGCATCCTGTTGCATGCCCCCGAACCATTGAAAGCTGCCGGCGTCTGCGTTCAGCACATTCAGTATGGTGCCCAGCAGGGTAGTTTTGCCGCTGCCGTTAGGTCCCAGTATGCCGAATACGCAACCTTCAGGCACTTCGAAGGAAACGTTCTTCAGCGCCTGTACGGGGCCGTAAGATTTTGTAAGATTGTTGATGGATAATATTGTTTGCAAAGCCCGCTATTTTAGGATACGAATAAGTCTTTTTGTAAGCTGCCGCCGGGATTCACCGCATAACTATCCAGGTCAGTGATGCCCATTTTAGCTAATATTTCCTCATCGAGAAACGTATTGCCGGTGCATTCGGCTGATAGTTGAGTGAGAATATAATGTGCTGTATCAGCCAGTATCGCAGGCTTGCGACTGCGCTGTACCAGCATATCACCTCCAAGGATGTTTTGCACCGCTGCTGTCGCAATAGTGGTAACAGGCCACAGCGCATTTGCCGCGATTTTGTCCTTCTTCAGTTCCGCTGCCCAGCCCAGTGTCAGCATACTCATGCTATACTTGGTGATGGTGTAAGCAGGGGAGAAGGCAAACCATTGCGGCTTCATATCAAGCGGGGGCGATAGCGTCAGGATGTGCGCATTAGGTGATTTCCGGAGGAAAGGAATGCAATGCCGCGTAACAAGGAAAGTGCCACGCACATTGATGGCCTGCATCAGGTCGAAGCGTTTGGTCTCCGTTTGTTCGGTGCCGCTGAGCGATATGGCCGATGCATTATTTACTACGCCATCGATGCCCCCGAAAATAGCGACCGTTTGCTGAACCGCGTTGAGTATCTGCTCTTCGTCGCGTATATCGCATTGTATGGCGAGGGCTTTACCGCCGGCCTGCTGTACCTCTTCGGCCGCGGAGTAGATAGTGCCGCCCAGTTTAGGGTTTTCTGTTACCGATTTAGCTACTATAGCAATGTTCGCGCCATCTGCCGCTAGCTTCAACGCGATGGCTTTGCCAATGCCCCTGCTGGCGCCGGTGATAAAAAAGGTCTTTCCCTGCAATTGCATATGATCTTTTATCGGTTAAATGAACGGAATGTTACAATCTTTTCCGATTACTTGTTACAAGGTAATTAAACTTTTAACGGAAATAAAAAAGGCTGCAGTACAACCACAGCCTTTTTATTTCACTCTTCAAAGGAAGCTATTGTTTCAATACTTTTATCGTAAGTACCTGTTTCCTGGTATTAAGTTCGGAAACAGAGCCAAAATATGTGCCGGCAGGCAGTGCAACAGGGATGTTGAAATGTTCCGACTCCCTTCCCGAAGCAACGAATGTGTTTACGAATACTAAATGACCATTACCATCCACGAGGCCAACGGTATATTGATGGCCTTGTGTCAGATTCGCTTTTATGGTAAGGCCATTGTTGTCCAGGTGCGCATTGGTAATGTTTGCTTTGGTGGAAATGTTTTTAACTGCCGTCGGGGTATCGGTAGTATAGTATGCCCAACTCGCGATCAGTATCGGAGCGAGGCCAGTGCCCAAAGTCGAATCTATCCTCATAAGAGGGTAATGATGTGTGCTGTCATACCAGCGATAAGATACGAAACTAATAGTTTCATTACCGAAGCCAGTGGTGTCGATCTCGGTTTGAGTGAATTTTACGCGCAATACGTTGGGGAACGTGCCTTGCGGTGTGATCAAGGTGCCGTAGCCATCCACCTTCATTATGCTCGTGCCTGCTCCTGTGCCCGTTACCGCAGCGCTAAGCGTTTCATTAAAGCTGCTCGACGCAGTGTCGAGATAGCTTATAGGGTGTAACACTGAAGTGATGTTTGAATTATAGCTTACTGAAGCAGTCGCACCTACATCTATGCCGGTTACAGCGGTCTCTGTGTCCGAAATAGCCATGTATGTCGTAATACTATTAAAGGTCATCATCGCATTAGCTGGATTGGTAGCAGCCAAGATTGTATCCGTCTCGACCAGGCTATCGGTTACCGAAGCAAAATTCCATGTCTGATTTGCGCCTGCAGGGCCCGGAGTTACACCGCTGCAATGCCTGTAATTGAACATTTCACCCACATGATAGTACTCGGCGCTATCTATCACGGGTTGCGCCATTGCGCTCATCGGCAAGGCTAAAGTTAAAAGTGCGTAAACTAGTTTTTTCATAAGGTAAATTTTGGTAAATATACTGCGTTTTCCGCTTACAAATCTCTTTACTACAGCAGTTTAGATCCTGATACTCACCAAAAAAAGGACACCTGGGTGTCCTTTTATCTGCTGTTGCTTTTTTGAAGTTACTCCTTAGCTACTCTTATAACGGTTGGAGCATCTTGCTTATTAATGCCCGAAACAGTGATCACATAGTTTCCGGCGGGTAAGACTCTGTTTAGGTTAATGTGCTGCAGCCCGGCCTGGGCGGTAAAGGTGTTACTATAAACAGCCTGCCCGTTAATAGTAAAAACGCTTATTACATATGCCGCGCCGGTTTCAAGCTTTGCATTCAGCACAATACCCTTGTCATCAAGGTGGGCAGTAGCGGCCTGGATGCTATTATTGTTCAAGTTATTGAGCCCGGCAGGAAACAAAGCCTGCAAATATTGACTTGTTGAGGAGGTGTCTGAGACATTTGCCAGGAACCCGGTGCCCACCCTGTACAGCGAATCCACACGAAAAAGCGGGGCTGTATGGCTGCTATCGTACCAGAGGTACGAAACCTGATAGTTCCTGATCGTATTTCCGGGTATCGAATCTATATTGTCGCTGGTCCTCTTCACCCTCAGCACGTTATTAAAAGTGCCTGCAGGGGTTTTTAAGGTGCCCGATCCGTCTACCTCGATCTTAGAGGTGCCGGCGCCCGTCAGGGTATTGGTCAGGGCTGTCACGGTGCTTGTATAGCTGTTGCTATCCATAAGCCCGTAGGTTAAGTTGCGGTCTATCAATAGCACACCTGCGTTATAGGTAGATATTGCGGGGGGTGCGGCCGCCATAACTAGTGTGCTTTGGGTCGATGTTTTATGCACTTTGCTGCCGGCAGCATTAAGCACGGGAGTGGGCGAGAGTATGATGTTGCCCGAGGCAGGCGTGGTATCGGCCAATACCCATGTGGTGTGTTGCCCGTTACCTGAGTCTTGCACAGCATGAAAATCCCAGATCACGGCCATTCCCCCGTAGGCAAAACTGTCAGGCGGTGTGCATACCATATAGTGTATTTCATCTCCCACGTTGAAGTTTTCTGCGTTATGCACTTGCGCCTTCGAGAAGGCAGGCGTTAGCAATAACAGCAGCAAGAAGTAGTAGTATTTTTTCATAGAGTCATTTTATGTAAAAGTACGTTATTTGAACGCACGGCGAACGCCCTTTTTAAAAAACAAAAAAGCTACCGCGCTTTGTGGCGAGGTAGCTTTCCAAATATAAGATGATGATTACTGTTTGATTGTTTTCAGTACGATCGGCGCATTGATGCTATTCTTCTTTACAAAGCTCAGGATGTAAGTGCCGGCAGGTAAATCCTGGTTGAGGTTAAAGGTCTGGGTGCTGGTTGTTGCAGTAAAACTATTCTGATACACCTTTTGACCTGAAATATTAAAGATGCTCATTTCATAGCTCTTATCGAGTTCAAGAGCAGCATTCAAGGTCACCTTATTTCCTGACATATTAACCGTTGTATTCCGTGCGGCATAATTAACGCTCGGTACGGCAGTCGGGAAATCTGCGGTCAGGAACTGTGTTGTCGATTGGGAACCGAATGCGGTTGTTATCGAATCGACCCTGAATACAGGTGCGTGATGGTTGTCCACATACCACAGGTAATAGACATGATCAGTGGTTAGGTTAATGATTCCCGAATCCACCTGGTGCATTGCCAGTCGAACCCTCAGTACATTTTCAGTATAGGTTGCTGCGGGCGTCTTTAATGTGCCCCAACCGTCAACAACCAGGTCGCATGTGCCCGATCCATGTCCCACCAGAGTTGTGTCCACAAAAGAGTTATTCGCTACATCGTTGTAAGCTATCGGTCGTTTTGCATATAGCGCTCCGGGGGTATAGTTGGCGAGACCATTGCTTATCATGTACGAGGTGGTCGAGGTCATCATGAAATCGATGCCTCCGACAATTACGCCACCATTCGAGTCGGTCTGAACAATATCAACAGTGCCGGCGCCGGTATCGGGCAAAGAGGAAAAGTCCCAGGTTTGGTGTCCGCCTGGTCCGGGAGCTGTGGCCGTGGTAAGCTGATAATGTATCTCCTCGCCAACTGAATAATTTTCAGCGTTGTTGATGGTCGGCTGAGCGATTGTTAACAAAGGCAATGCAAAAGCTAATAAAGCAAGGTAATGTTTCTTCATAAGGATAAATTTTTGTAAATATATACCATTTACAATTAATTTTTTATCAATTTCCTGATATTTTGGCCATTCGCTTGTATCTGCCCCTAATCCTTTACATTTCCTACATTTACGCTTCAGAAGCATTTCTTAAGGATACAATCGAACAAGGCATGGGTCAGCGCAATGTGTTATATTATCTTTTCTCGGTCATTCGTGTGCTTCTTTATCCTTTAGCCTTGGTTTATGGGGCTGTGGTTTGGATGCGTAACAAGCTTTACGACAGCAAGTTCTTTTCTTCTATAGAGTTCAGTGTCCCGGTCATTACAGTTGGTAATCTATCGGTGGGCGGCACAGGCAAAACCCCGCATGTGGAGTATATCATCCGCTTGCTGCAATACAGGTATCGGGTGGCCACACAGAGCAGGGGCTATAAGCGCCGTACACAGGGCTTCCTGCTGGCCGACGCGAACACCAATGCTGTGAAGATAGGCGACGAGCCCATGCAGTACCATATGAAGTTTCCCGATCTGGCTGTCAGTGTGGCTGAGGAGCGGATGACCGGTATCCCACAACTGCTTGGTCTCCGGCCCGATATAGAGGTGGTGATACTCGACGATGCTTACCAGCATCGCTCTGTTAAGGCGGGACTCAATATACTCGTCACCGATTATTCAAAACCCTTTTACAAAGACCATGTAATGCCCTTCGGAACTTTACGTGAGGGTCGGAGCTCCTACCAACGGGCCAACATGATCGTCGTTTCAAAATGCCCGCCCGACCTGTCGCTGGCGGAAGCCGAAGACATCCGGCAAAAAATAAAGCCACTACCCGGTCAGCAAGTATTCTTTACAGCCATTCAGTACGATGTGCCTTACGATTTCTTCACAAAGGAAAAATTGCTGCTCAATAATGCCAATGCAGTATTGGTTTGTGGCATCGCAAAGCCGGAGCCTTTGATAAAGCACCTGGAGGGAATAAGCGCTAATGTGCATACCCTGTCTTACGCGGACCACCACTATTTTCTGCAGCGCGACCTGGAGGAGATGAAGGAGGCCGTTAATAACTGGCAAGTGCCGGATAAAATAATAGTCACTACCGAAAAAGACGCGGCCCGCTTGCTGGTTCATGCAGACAAGATGAGGGAGTGGGGCATAAGCATTGCAGTACTGCCCATAAAGGTATCAGTTCTGTTGGGACAGGCTGCCTTATTTGATGCATTGATCAATACTTATGTCGAAAAGACCATCGCTGAAAATATGCCGCCGGGTGCCCCCGACGATCATCATTTATAGCTATACAGGTTGGTCACGAGCTTAAAGCCTTCGGGGTCCCAGGTCTCTTCTCGTATCAGCCTGCCCCCTTTGTCGTAATAATACTTTTTGTCAAAGCGAAGGTTCTCGAATTTCGCATCATCGCTTTTCTTTTTGCTATAGCTGGTGGCGGTGCTATGCATCTTTGTCATCTTGCCGTTGTCATAATTATATTCTATTGTACGGGTCAGGTATTTAACACCTTTGTTATAGTAATCCCTTGTCTTTTTTATTAGTAGTTTATCTTTTGAGTATTGGCTGTTGATCACGATATAGCTCTTTTCCTTCAGCCTTCCGGCATCGGTGTATACAATATCCCTTGTCGACCCTAACTGGTCAGGATAAGAGATCATGTGCCATTGTTCTCCACCTGTTTGGGATATAAGCCTGCCGACATTATCGTATTTGTAGCTAATAGTGTCGTGCAGCCATTTCCAGGTAACAGAAGGTTCACCGCCATCTGCCGCAGGACTGCCAAAGCGTTCGTGCCTCTTGATGACGGTCATTATCCGTTGCCCTTTTTTGTTATAGCCATGCTCAGTGATCGCCGTGTCCTCAAATTCGTGTCCCCTGAAGCGCTCCTCTTTTTTCAATAGGCTGTCGCTGTAGGTATAGAATACCCTTGTTCCCTGCTCATCTCCTTCTTCCTCCGGGTCTATGCTGTTGTTTGTTTTCAAATACGCTTTTGTCAAGACCCTCCCTTTGTCGTCATAGTGTTCCGTAGCTATCGTCAGCATGTTAGTGCTGTCTTCGTATCTGAATTGCGAAAAGGTCCGGGTTTTGTATTTCTGTGCAGATAGTATTAAAGGGAACGATATAAGCAGTATCGTCAGCAATTTCTGTTTCATAAGCGCTAATTTATCAAAATTCCTTTTTTGTAGATGTTTGGCCTTGTGTCTTTGCAAATAGCCATTTCAGCATGCAGATGGATTAACAAATAGATTATGTTGGCTGGCAAAAATGTGGATATCCTTTTTTGGAGGCGCTATGCCGCTTATCGTAACTTGCAGCAGATGGGGGGTATTCTTATTTGTCTAACGGAGGTACTCTTATTTTATTTCTGTTATATCCTAAAAATAGTAAAAAAAGAGGAAATGTTTATTCCGGCCTGCAAAGGTAACAGGAAAGAGCAGGAAATAACTGGAAAATGCAATATGGCCTGTGTATCAAAGCTTTCCGGGGATGTTGCCGGGCAAAACAGGAAATAACTCCTTAAGGCCCCATCGAGGAAATAATGAATAATTCCTATGCGTTGGCTGGTACATTTTTTATCTTAAATCCCTGAATTCCCGCTTAATCATTAAATCATTTAAATCGCGGTTTAGACGACTTATCTTTATAACCGACAATTTATCATGGCCAAAAAACACAAAGCATCGCATAAAAAGAAGGTAGACGGTGGCGGCAAAAAGCAGTATAAGGGCCGCCTCGAGATCACGCGCAATGGTATGGGCTTCGTGATCGTGGAGGGACAGGAACAGGATATATTGGTCCGTAGAGATTTCATACGCAATGCCTTGAACGGCGATGAGGTGCGGGTAGAGTTGACGGACAGGGGCAAAAAGTTCGGTGCCCGCCCGGAGGGTATTATTGTGGAGGTGCTGAACAGGAAGCAAAGCGAGTTCAGCGGCAGGCTGGAAGTGCATCCGCACTTTGCATTCCTGATTACTGATAGCGAAAAAATGCCCGTGGATATATATATCCCCCTGCATCTGCTGCATGGCGCCAAACACGGCGATCATGTTATGGGCCGTATCGTGGAATGGACAGGCAAGACCAAGAACCCTGTAGGCGAAATAGTGAGCGTGCTCACCAATGAGAGCGTCAACGAAGTAGCTATGCAAGGCATCCTTGCTGAAAATGGCTTCCCCCTCACTTTTCCGGATGATGTAATGGAAGAGGCTGCCCGCTACCCGGAGGGTGTCAGCAAGCAGGATATTAAGAAGCGAAGAGATCTTCGTGATACCTTGACTTTTACCATTGACCCCGTGGATGCAAAAGATTTTGACGATGCTATTTCGGTAAAGAAGTTGAAAGGCGAATGGTTTGAAATAGGGGTGCACATAGCCGATGTAAGCCACTACATAGAGGTGGATTCTGCCTTAGATAAAGAAGCTTTCCGCAGGGCTACAAGTGTGTACCTGCCGGATAGGGTATTGCCAATGTTGCCGGAGAGATTGTCCAACGGATTGTGTTCACTCCGGCCTCGCGAAGAGAAATACACTTTCTCGGCCATGTTCACGATGAATAAGGCGGGCAAGGTCAAAGACTACTGGCTCGGCAAAACGGTCATCAACTCCGACAGACGATTTACCTACGAAGAAGTGCAGGAAATAATTGAAGGCGCCAGCGGCGACCATGAAGAGGAAGTGCACCTGCTCAACACAATGGCGCAAACCCTGCGCAAACAGCGGTTTAAAAAAGGCGCTATCAACTTTTCATCGCAGGAGGTGCGCTTCCAACTCGATGAGACCGGAAGGCCTGTTGGCATTGTAGTGAAGGAGAGTAAGGAAGCTCATCAACTGGTGGAAGAATTTATGCTGTTAGCCAATAGGACCGTGGCTGAATACGTGTCGGAAATAGAAATAAAGGGCAAGCCTATTCCTTTTCCCTACCGCGTGCATGATACACCTGATGAGGATAAACTTAAAATGTTCACCTCATTTGCTTCGCGCTTTGGTGTGCGCTTTAACCTCGGCTCCCCCGAAGAGATCGCGAAGTCTTTCAATGAAATGCTGAAAATGGTTGAAGGCAAACCGGAACAGCATGTGCTCGAAACCCTGGGCATCCGTACCATGGCAAAAGCCGTTTACACTACAGATAACATCGGTCACTATGGGCTGGGCTTCGAGAACTATTGTCACTTTACCTCACCTATCCGTCGTTACCCCGACGTGCTCGTGCACAGAATCTTATTCGACTGCCTTGAAGGTGATCCTCAGCCTATTAAGCACCTCGAAACACAATGCCGTCACTGCTCCGACCAGGAGCGCAGAGCCATGGAAGCAGAGCGTGCCGCCAATAAATACAAGCAGGTGGAGTATATGCAGGACTTCGTAGGTGAGGAATTTGAAGCCGTTATCAGTGGGGTGTCCAATTTTGGTTTCTGGGCAGAAACGGTAGAGCATAAGTGCGAAGGCATGGTATCTATGGCCGACTTGCACGACATTGATGATTTTGAACTGAAAGAAGGCGAATACGCACTGGTAGGCCGCCATACAAAAATGCGCTTCGGCATGGGCGATAAAGTGACTGTTAGGGTAGTGTCCGCTAATCTTGAAAAGCGGCAGATCGACTACTCGCTTGTTACTGCCGATCATTCGCCAAAGAAGCCCAAAGGCCCGAAACAGCAAAGGAGTGCTCCACATCCCTCAAAGCAAAACAGGAAATATAAAAGGTAATTCATGCACTCATTCAAGGAACTCATTCAATTATTCGAAGAAAAATTTGCTGCAATATTACCTTTCCCGCAGGTGCCGGATAGCCTGTATGAGCCATGCCGGTATTTTTTGCAGATAGGTGGTAAACGAATAAGACCTGTGCTCTGCCTGATGGGCAACGAGTTGTTTGGTGAAATAGGCGAAGATGCCTGGCATGCTGCAACCGGCATAGAGTTGTTTCACAACTTTACGCTCATCCACGACGATATTATGGACAAGGCGCCGCTGCGCCGCGGCAAAGCTACCATACACGAAAGGAATGGCCTGACGGCTGGGATATTGTGCGGCGATGTGATGAGCATCTATTCCTACGACAGGCTGGCGAATATCAAAACTTCACTGCCGCAGATATTGCATCTCTTTAATAAAACCGCGATAGAAGTTTGTGAAGGTCAGCAATTGGATATGGATTTCGAACAGCGCGACGATGTAAGCATTGCCGACTATATACACATGATCACCAATAAAACGTCTGTACTATTGGCCTGTAGCCTTAAGATGGGCGCCTTACTTGGCGGTGCCACCGATGGCAATGCCAATAAGCTTTACGAATTTGGCAAGAACATGGGCATCGCATTTCAGCTACAGGACGATTACCTCGATGCATTTGGCGCAACAGAAAAATTGGGCAAACAGAACGGTGGTGATATTAAGGCCAATAAGAAAACCTACCTGTTGCTCAAAGCCCGGGAAGGTGCAAATGTTGCACAACAGCAACTGATAAAAGACTGGCTATGCCATGATGGCGAAGAAAAAGTATCGGCTATGTTGCAACTATTCAAAGACACGGGCGCCGACAAAGCATGCCGTGAAGCAGTAGAGCGTTATTCGGAGATGGCATTTAATTGCCTGGAAGAAGTGGCTGTAGTAAGCAAGCGCAAAGCGCCACTGAATGAGCTGGCCGCCTACTTATTGCAACGAGATAAATAATCGTTTATTTTTGGTTTTGACTTTTAACTTTTGACTTAGAAATGAACTACTGGCTTGTAAAATCCGAACCATTCAAATACAGTTGGGATCAATTGGTAGAAGACGGTAAAACTATGTGGGATGGCGTGCGTAACTATGCCGCCCGTAATAACCTCCGTGCTATGAAAAAAGGCGATGAGGTGCTGTTCTACCATAGTAACGAAGGGCTCGCGATAGTAGGCATTGCCGAAGTGGTGAAGGAAGCTTACCAGGATCCCACCACCGATGATGCCAACTGGGTAGTAGTGGATCTCAAGCCAAAGAAAGCCATACCCAACCCTGTAACATTGGAGCAACTGAAAGCCGACCCCTCTTTCGCCGATATGGACCTGGTGCGTTTAGGCCGCCTGTCTGTAGGCACTGTAAAATCGGCCGAGTACAAGAAGATAATGAAGATGGGTGGCGTGAAGTGATCAAATCCCACGTTCTTTATTCCAGTCAGCCTGCATTTCTTTAGCTGTCTGTGTGCTGCCGTCGTGGCTCCAGCCCGGCGCTTTAAAAAGGTAGCGCAGCTTATCACCCGGCGGGATGTTCTTCCTCAGTACCTCACCGATCGCTCGCCATTCATGGAAGATTATATTGACCGGGTGGAAAGGTTTTTCAAGCGGTTTGGTCAGCCCATAAACCGGTTTTTCATCCGGCAGTTCAGGCACAAAGGTGCCGAACAGCTTATCCCAGATAATGAGCACCATTCCCATGTTTTTATCCAGGTAGGGGACGTTGCTGGCATGATGCACACGGTGGTGCGATGGGGTGACGAAAATATATTCCACCCATGGCGGCAGTTTTTTAACGGCTTGTGTATGCACTAGTATGCCATAGGTCTGCGTGAGGGCATACATGAAAATGATATCGATAGGGTGAAAGCCGATAAGGGCTAGCGGAATAAAATACAGGTAACGGTAAAAGGGCATAAACACTGAAGACCTGAAGCCCGTGGTCAGGTTGTATTCTTCGGAAGAATGGTGGGTGACATGCACTGCCCAGAAAAGCCTGCAGTTGTGGTCCACATAATGCTCCAGCCAAAACAACAGGTCTTCCGATAGAAAAAGTAAAACCCAATACGCTACTGGATTCCAGTTTGTTATAATGCTGTATTTCGAGAAAAAAATAAGTACCACCAGTGCCAGGCCACGAAGCAATAAGTCCAATCCTGCATTCACCAGGTTTAGGTAAATGTTCATCAGCGTTTCCTTCCAGCTATAGAATCGCCAGCGGTTAAAATGACTCAGCACTAGCTCCAGCGGGATCAGGATGGCATAGATCGGGATGGAAAGCAGCAGTAATATTTGCTTATGCAATTCACTCATAACAGCAGCACCTGTTCAAATAAAAAAAGCTCACGATAATGAGCTTTTCAAAGTTATGCTAAATGGTCATTATTTCCTTGTCCTTATCCCTGCAGTGTTGATCCACCAATTCGATGTGCCTGTCGGTTACACCCTGTATGCGGCCTTCGGCGTCCTTTGCGGCGTCTTCGCTCAGGCCATCTTTTTGCAGTTTTTTAACGTGTTCTATGGCATCGCGGCGTATATTCCTGATGGCTACTTTGGCGTGCTCACCCTCACCATTTACACGTTTTACAAGTTCTTTACGGCGCTCCTCGGTAAGGGGTGGCAGAAAGAGGCGGATGATATTTCCATCGTTTTGTGGGTTCAGGCCTATGTTGGAGGCAATAATAGCTTTCTCAATAGCGCCTAGCATTTGCTTTTCCCATGGTTGTATGGCCAGGGTGCGGGCATCAGCGACAGTGACGTTAGCTACTTGGTTTAGCGGAGTAGGGTTGCCATAATATTCCACATGAATGCCATCGACTATAGCTGGTGTTGCCTTCCCTGCACGTATCTTGCTCAGTTCTGTTTCCAGGTGCCCTATCGCTTTTCTCATATGCGATCCGGTCTCGTCTATTATTTTGTCTAATGCCTCGGTCATTGTTCGTTTTTATTTGCGAGACAGCAAATGTAAAAAATGTTCCTTAACATATTTTATACCAAATATTGTCTATATATTTATAGACTTTAACGATAGTATAGAAGTGTCGTTTTGGACAGGGGTCTCAATAATGGTAACTTTGTAGGATATCTGAAGACAGTATGGAAACAATGACAGGTAGCCCCGTAAAACTTACTGCGGGTGCGATAGAAGAAGTAAAAAGACTGATGAGCGAACCGGGCTTCGACAGCAACAGTTATCTGCGCGTAGGCGTAAAGGGCGGCGGCTGTTCGGGACTTAGTTACGTACTGGGCTTTGATGCTAAAGAAGCCGATGATGAGGTCTATGAGATCGAAGGTATACCAGTGGTGATGAAATCAGCGCATGGTATCTATCTGTTCGGTATGCAGGTCGATTTCCAGGACGGCCTGAACGCCCGTGGTTTTGTATTTAATAACCCCAATGCCAGCAGCACCTGCGGTTGCGGCAGTTCATTCGCGGTATAAGTTTGATGAAGTTACGCGGTTTGATAGTGATGTGTGTGTGGATGTGCTGTAGTGTAGCCGCGATGGCCCAGGCGAAGTATATGGGCACCATTCCAAAGGATGTGAACAAGATGGACGAAGGTGGCAAGCGGCAAGGCATGTGGCTGGTGTCGCAGCCGGAGCGCATGGGCGAGGAGGGCTTTACGGAATTTGGTAATTACGACCATGGTTTTAAAAGCGGCAAGTGGTACAAGATAGATGGCGAAGGTGACCTTGTATCTGTAGAAATGTTTAAGAATGATGTACTGGACGGCGAAGTTAAATATTATGCTAAAGGCATGCTGACATGCATCGGCCACTACCGCGGCCTGAACCCCGAAACCAAGTATGACACAGTAATGGTGATACATCCTGTAACCGGGGAAGAGTCGTTAAAGGCGGTTCAATCGGACAGAGGAACGACCCGCCATGGCTTGTGGCAATTCTTCGATCCGCAGACGGGGAAGTTGATAAAGGAAGAAGAATACCAGGTGGACGACCTGGTATATACCCGCCATTTTAATCTCACCAAGGCCGACAGTATTGCCTCAGAGAACCAGGCGAAGAAGCTGCCGCATGCCGCTGGTAAACAATACAAGCCACCTGCCGGCAAAGAAATAAACTATACAGGTAATTGATATCACAGGGTAAACTGCAAATGTTTGAGAACAGGTTGCTGAAGGTGTATAAACACTACAGCAAGCTGGCGCGAAGGCAGGAGGTGGCCTGCTATCGTTTTTACGATCACGACCTGTCTGAATTTCCCTTCGCGATAGAATGGTATGATGGAGTGGTGCATGCCGCGGAATATAAGCGCAGGCATGGCATGGAAGATGATGAGCATGAAGACTGGCTTGGAGCTTGTAAAGGCGTGCTGGCAAAAGTGCTGCAGATCGATCCGACCAATATATTTATGAAGGTTCGGCAGCGCAAGGCAGGCCGGCAAGGACAATATGAGAAGTTCGCAGAACAGAAGGTGGAACGCATAGTGCCCGAAGGTGGATTGAATTTCATTATCAATCTTACCGACTACCTCGATACGGGTTTGTTTCTCGATCATAGAATCACCCGTAGCATGGTGCGCGACGAGGCTAAAGGCAAACGTGTGCTGAACCTCTTTTGCTATACCGGTTCCTTCAGCATATATGCTGCGGCGGGCGGGGCCAGGGAAGTGGTATCGGTGGACTTATCGAAGACCTACCTGAACTGGGCCAAGCGCAATATGCAGTACAATAAACTTTATGATGATGCAAAGCACTATTTCATCCATGACGACGTAATGGAGTGGATCAACAATATCCCCGCGAACAGTTTCGACCTGATCGTCTGCGACCCACCGACATTTTCCAACAGTAAGAGAATGGAAGAGAACTTTGATGTGCAGCGCGACCATGTTGCCCTGGTAAAGAAACTATTGAAAGGCTGCGATGAAGGAGGAAGAATCTATTTCAGCAATAACTACCGCGGTTTTGTAATGGACAGGGAACACATACCCACACACAGCATTAAGGACATTACCGGCGCCACTACGCCCTTCGACTTCCATGGCAGGCTGCACAGGAGCTGTTTTTTGATAGAGAAGTAAACCTAAAATGAAATAACTTGCAGCATTATGGAAAACGCCATCATCAAGGTTGACAACCTGGTAAAGAAATACGGTGATTTTACTGCGGTAAAAGGTATCAGTTTCGAAGTAAAGGAAGGCGAAATATTTGGTCTGTTGGGCCCTAACGGGGCGGGGAAGACCACGACGCTAGAGATCATAGAAACATTGCGCGACAAGACATCGGGATCGGTAACCGTTGATGGCAAGGACCTGGACAAAGACCCCCAGGGTATAAAAAACATCATTGGCGTTCAGCTGCAGGCGGCAGGTTATTACCCTAACCTGAACCTGAAACAAATCATTGAGCTGTTCGCAGGTTTATATAACCGCCATGTAGATCCGATGGCTTTGCTCGACACTGTGAACCTGCGCGAAAAGGCAAAAGCTAAATTCAAAGAACTATCTGGCGGGCAGAAGCAGCGCTTTTCCATTGCCACCACGCTCATCAATGAGCCTAAGATCATATTCCTTGATGAGCCAACAACAGGCCTTGATCCCCAGGCGCGCCGTAATCTTTGGGAACTCATCAAGCAACTGCAGGAACGCGGCGCAACTGTGGTGCTGACTACACACTACATGGACGAAGCTGAAGAACTCTGTGAGCGCGTAGGTATCATTGACAGCGGTGAAATGATCGCATTAAGCACACCTTCTCAATTGATAGACAGCTTGCTGGCTACTGGTTTCCAGCGCAAGAAGGAAGTGAAGGCGGCCAACCTGGAAGATGTATTCCTGAATATGACGGGAAGGGAATGGAGGGACGAGTAAGAATACTCATCCCCCTTTGACCCCTAGTGTACCTGCTTTGCAGCAAGTGTTTTACTCTGCGCGTTAGCACTATTAACGGGCTGATCGTCTTTTATCTCGTAAGTGGCGTTGGTAATTATCTTGTCGCCCACATCCAGTGTGCCGAATACTTCAGTTGAGTCGCCGCTCTGGTTGCCCTGGGTAATATCCACCCATTTTGCTTTATCATTCTTTACAGAGACCACATATTTTCTTTCCGTGGTGGTAACAACGGCTGTATTGGGGACTAAAAAAGCCGTGGCCGTACCTGATGCAGGCAGCAATACTTCAGCATACATGCCTGATATGAACTTGCCGGACTTGTTGTCTACATCAATCTCGATATTTTCGGAACGGAATTTATCACTCAGACTGCCTGAGCGCCGCGATATTGTAGCAGTAAAGTCCTGTCCCGGGACGGCATTCAAGTGATAATGTACCGTGCTGCCATCGTGTATCTGCATGCTATACTCTTCCGGAACGCTTACCGATAGTCTCAGCTTTGATTGTTGCTGTAATACCAGCATCGGCAGGGGAATAGATTGTGTGCCGGGACCTACCAGTGCGCCGGGATGGATATTGCGCTCGGTAATAATACCATCGAAAGGTGCAGTTACCGTTAAGTAATTATACAGGTCTTCCTGTGCCTTAAAGTTTGCCCATTCACCTTGTACTGTGGCGCTATCGGCCATCATTTTAGCCTTGGCGGTATTGAGATCATAAGCTGAAACCGTGCCGGGTGTGGCGCTTGTTTGCAGCAGCCGTTCATACTTGTCTTCGCTTGCGAGGAATACCGATTTTGCTTCCGAGTATTTCAGCTTAGCCGCCGACAGATGTTCTTCCACTTCGGGCGCCTCAAGGCGAAGCAGTACCTGGCCTTTATGCACTTTCGATCCCCGATCTACATAGATATCTTTCACGAAGCCATTTACTTTCGGGAATATTTTTACAAACTCAAAAGGTTGTAAGACGCCCGGCAGGCTGATCTCTTTTTCCAATTGCTTTTGCTCCAGCGTCATTGTTTTGTATTGCGTTGATGCCGTATGCCCGGCTTGCCTTTCCTTTTTTCCTTCTTCATTACTACAGGCGGCGAGGCTGGCTGAAGCAAGGAGTACAAATATTATTTTAGATTGTGTTTGCATTATCATTTTGTTTAACCGGTAAGAGTGAGATGTCTTTTAAAGTCGATTTTTTCTGTATCCAGGCATAGCATTGTGGTACTATGAAAAGCGCGGCAATAGTAGAGGCGATAAGCCCCCCGATAACCGCCCTTCCCAGCGGCGCAGTCTGATCGCCGGCTTCGCCCAGGCCGCTGGCCATGGGTATCATGCCCGCGATCATTGCAATGCTGGTCATCAAAATTGGTCTTAGCCTGACTGACGCTGCCACGGTTGCAGCCTTGATGACATCGTTGTTGTATCCGAAGCGCAACTTCTCAGCGTTGGTAACGATCAGGATCGCGTTAGCCACTGAAACGCCTGTCGACATAATGATGCCCATGTACGACTGGAGGTTAAGTGTGGCTCCTGTTAGCAGCAATATAGTTAGGGAGCCCAAAAGTACCGCAGGGATGGTACTAAGCACCACCAGCGACAGTTTGAACGATTGGTAGTTGGCCGCCAATATCAGGAAGATCACAATGATGGCAAAAAGCAGGCCCGTTTGCAGGCTGTCAAGTGTTTCCGTCAGCAGGGACGACATACCTTTTACCTCCGCTTTCATTCCCTTCGGCATTGCGCCCATTGAGGTGATCGCTTTATTCACCGCGTCGGTGGCGCTTTGCAGGTCTTTCTTGTAAATATTGGCCCCAACTGTGACAAACCTTCGCGGACCGCTGCGATCGTATTCGCCCGGCATGGTGTCGACCCTGAATGTGGCAACGTCCTGCAGCACGAGGTCGGATTTGCCGGGCTGCAGTGGTGTTTCCTTCAGGCTTTCGAGATTGTTCATAATGTACTCCGGTATCTCGGCCTGCACCTGGAATGTATAGGCACTCTTTTCATCGAGCCATTGGTTCTTCTCAGTAAAGCGGCTTGAAGAGGTAACGGCTGTAACCGAGCGGGCTATCTCCTGCATGGTAAGTCCTATTTGTGAAGCTTTCAGCCTGTCGATCCGGATATTGATAACCGGGAATTTGAGCGGCTGTTGTATATGCACATCACGCAGGAACGACACCTTTTTCAAAAGGCCTACAAGCTCGTTCGCTTTTTTCGCAATCAAGGGCATATCCTTACCGGCGATCCTCACTTCGATCGGTGTCAGGGCGCCCTGGCTCATGATCTTCTCGGTGAGGTCGATCGGTTCAAAGGAGATACCAAGCGCAGGGAATTTGTCGTGAAGCACATTGCGTACAATGTCCTGGAATTTGTCTTTTCCTATTTTATAACCTTCGTCCAGCTGTATTTGCAGGGTAGCTTCGTGCATGCCACTATTGAATACATACAGGTTACTAGTACCATAAGAACTTGGCACCAGGCCTACATAGGCCGAGCTGATGGCTACGTGATTGCTGGTAATGCTATCGAGTGTGCTCAATACATCATGCACCATTGCTTCCGTACGTTCCAATCTTGTACCGTCGGGTAAATGAAGCCTTAACTGGTACTGGCCATTGTTCGTTTTCGGTAACAGGTCTTTACCAATAATGAAGAAGCAGGTGCCTGTGAGCGCAAAGATCACAAGCAGGTAAAGGATCACATTGGTCTTACGCCTTGGCATCATTTTCTCAAGCCGGCTTAGGAAGCGAAGTTTGACCCTTTCGAAATAATCGTTCTTCTCCTTGTCCTGCTGCTCGTGTTGCAAATGGCTGCCTATTTCTGCGACCTCTTGCTGGTTCAGTGCCAGCCCGGCATGAGCATGGTGCTTACCATGGTGGTATTTATACAATTCCTCTTTCAGCAGCCAGTTCGAGATGATCGGCACCAGGCTTTGAGCAAGGAAGTAGGAAACGATCATGGCGAAGCCTATGGATAACGACAGTGGTAAGAACAATGCCTTTGGAATACCTGTCATGATAAAGGACGGTGCAAACACTGCAATGATACAGAGCAATATCAGCAACAGGGGGAAGGCAATTTCGGTGCAGGCATCGTATATGGCCGTTCGCTTATCCTTTCCCATTTCCAGGTGCTGGTGTATGTTCTCGATGGTTACCGTCGCCTGGTCAACAAGGATACCGATTGCCAGCGCGAGGCCGCTGAGCGTCATCAGGTTGATACTCTGTCCTGCGAGCTTAAGGCATAATACGGCACTGATAACAGACAGTGGTATCGTGATAACCACCACCAGGCAACTGCGCCAGTCGCGCAGGAATAATAATACCATCAGACCTGTAAGAATAGCACCTATCACACCTTCGGACAACAGGCTCTTCACCGAGTTGATCACGAATACCGACTGATCAAAATCGTAGCTGATATGGATGTCGTCGGGTAGGAGGTTCTGCATTTCAGGCAGTTTGCTCTTCAAGCCTTTCACTACGTCCCATGTCGATGCATCAGCCGTTTTAACAACGGGGATATACACAGAGCGCTTGCCATTCACCAGCGCATATCCCACCGTTACGTCAGCTGCATCCTGTATTGTGCCGATATCTTTCATGAACACCGCATTCTGTTCATCTGTCTTCACTGGAATATCATTGAAGTCTTCCACCTCCTTTTCCAAGGAATTGAGCGTCGTCAGGTAAATGGTATTACCTATGCGCAAATTGCCTGATGGTGTCATCACGTTGTTCTTCGCTATCGCATTTACCACTTCGTCGGGTGTCAGGTTATAGCTGCGCAACTTCTCAGGCTGGATATTGATGATCACTGTACGCGAGTTAGAACCTACAGGGGGTGGAGCAGAAAGGCCCGGTACTGTAGCAAACAGGGGACGCACACGTGTAACAGCGAGATCATGTATCTCGTCGAGTGTGCGGGTATCGCTGCTGAATACCAGCTCGCCAACCGGCAGGGAAGAGGCATCGAAGCGAATCACCTGCGGTGGCAGCGCACCTGGCGGGAAAAACTTCATGGCCCTGTTCACCTGCAAGGCCACCTCTGATGAGGCCTCGGCCATATCTGTATTTTCGAAGAAGGTGAGCTTAAGCATAGTAAGCCCCTGTATGTTCTTACTGGTAATGGTCTTGATACCATTTATATAAAGAAACTGGTCTTGCAAACGTGTTGCAAAAAATCCTTCCATCTGCTGTGGGGTCATTCCTCCATAAGGTTCTATTACGTAGATGACCGGCGCATTGAGTTTGGGAAAGATGTCAACCGGTATCGAGCGGATGGCAAACAGCGCGGCAAAAAAGACCGCCGCCACCAGCACTACCACCGATATTGGTTTTTTTAATGATGCCGATACCAGGCTCATGTTATTATTTATTTTTTAAAAAGTTGAAGAAATGAATCGAGCTGGTTGCTTAGTTCCGCGCGTGTAAACAATACCTGGTACAGATCGTCTTGTGCCAGGGTATAGTTCGTTTCCGCGGTACTTAACAGGTACAGCGCATTTGTCAGATCGATAATTGTATTGAGCCCGGCATTGTATAGTGCCAGTTGCTGTGTGTAAGCCTGCTGTGCAGCACTTAGCTGCTTCGGCAATTCTTCCATTTGCTGCAATTGAATGGCAAACGATGCATTGGCTTGCTGCAGGGCCTGTGAAAAGTAGCTCTTCTGTGTTCTTAGTTCCTGCTGCCTGGCTTCTGCATAACGTGACCCTTCCCTTAGCAGGTCGTGCCTGTGTTTCAGATCGAATAAGTTGTAAGACAGCACTAGCCCGAACAAGTAATTGTAACGGCTATAGCCAAACCCGTCGGAAAGGTTATCCGCATACACGTCTTTTGACGAGATACCAGATCCACGCATCCACCCGGCCCCTTCAAATGACAGTTTAGGCATAAACTTGCGTGATATCGTTTTGTTTTCCTGTAGTTGCAGTTCGTATTGCTTCTGAAAAACATTGACGAGCGGATTCTCATTGGTGATGCTGTCCTCAGGCTGGAGCTTAAGTATCTTATCGCGATAGTCACCGGAGAACAGGCTGGTATCCGGAACGATCCTAGAAGTGTCTAGCCCTGTATAAACCGATAAAGCGATCCTATCCCGGGTGTAGTTGTTTAACGCGGCAAGGTAGGCAAGCCGGGCAGTTGAGTATTCGGCATTTGCCATAGCACTGTCCACACCCGGCTTCAGGCCGCTCCTGACACTGGCGCGGATAGAAGTTAGCACGGTGCCCACCCGTTTTTCATTCTCCATTTGTATTGACATGAGACGATACTGTTTATGAAAATCGAAATACAGTCCAGCTATTTTTTCTGCAACGACGTATTGATTATTCTTAAGTAGAGCCTTCTTTACGTCCAGGGCTGCCTCTGCACTCCTTACCTCAGAATTATGATAGCCGAAGTTGTAAATGTCCCAATCGAACTCCGATGCGGCAATATTGCCGGTCGCAAGGTCGCCGTTGTTCGCAGCGCGGATGCTACCCGAAGTTGATACGCCATAGGAGAAGTAAGAGCCGGGTATGCCGTTGGAAGTACCGACGTTCACCTGGTCATAGGCCCTCAATGCAGGGAGCCTGTAGCCCTTCATGGTCGACACATGGGCCAGACCTGCCTCAACCTCTGCCGTTCGTTCCTGGATCAGGGGATAATTAGTTATAGCACTGTTTACTGCGGTGTACAGGTCTAGTGGTTGTGCTTGCAACTGAGCGGATGGCAAAAGAAAAATGCATGCAATCAGCAGATTGCATAAATACTTGTATATACGATACAAGATGCGATACATGTAGTAAAGTTTTAGCAGTAGATGACTGCAGTTAATAAATAAGAGATTGGAGCGGGATGGATTACGCCTGGGGAGGCCCGCGCAGTTGGTTCTTACTGCATTTGTGCGAGAAGTAAATGGTAGCGCGCATGTAATTATGCGCTGCTACGGCAAGGAACTGCTGCGACAGTTTGAATGAAATATCATTCATGATGAACTGCGAGCAATCGTTAAGCGATTTCGTGCGAAGCTTCAGCTTTGACTTGACAGGTATTTTATGGATACCTAAATATTGATAGTCTGTGCTACCTTTTTTGGTCGTGAAGTATTCGGTTATCGAATGAGATATCGCAACACCTTTGCAGTTGCTCGCTATTGAGAAAAAGCAACATGCAAATAATGGGAAAAAATATTTTGGCAGGTGATGCAGCATACCTATGCAAACGTTCGCAAAAGTATATCTATAAATGCAATCCTTGTAAAAATTCTTTCCAATATTAACAAAAGCATTACCTGGGGCAACGCTTTTGCTGGAATAATTCAAAAGTATTTCGTAATTATTTGAAGAAATAATGCTTGGTTTCCAACAGTTTAGCAGTTATCCGCCTGCGGGCCTCTTTAGTGTTGAAGCTGTTGGTTTTTGTGAAACGCTTCAGCCCCATCAGCATCATGCGTTGCTCGTCCCCTTCGGCAAAAGCGTTAATGGCGCACTTGCCTGAGTGATTGATCCTGTCGGCGGCATCGCTGATATATGTGTGGGCCACATCGACAGCAAGTGAGGCAAATTCATGATCGTTCTGCTGCATCTTCATGGCTCTTAGTAGTGTACTCTCCGCCTGGAAGGTGTCGATGGCCATGTCGGCAATGTTCATTAATATTTCCTGCTCGTGCTCTATCTGCATCATCAGCTTTTGCACGGCGCCGCCTGCGCACATCAATATAGCCTTCTTGAAATTGGCTATTGCCTTTAACTCGGCTGCAAATGGGGCGTCGTCTTCGCCAAAGTCCGGTATGCTGGTAAGTTCCTTCTGCACACCCATCGCGGGTGTCATCAGGTCGATACGGCCCTTCATGGCGCGCTTCAGGTACATATCCAGCGTCAGCAGCCTGTTGATCTCATTAGTGCCTTCAAAGATGCGGTTAATGCGACTGTCGCGATAAGCGCGCGATACATTATAATCCTCGGAGAAGCCATTGCCGCCGAATATCTGTACGCCCTCATCTACTATGTAGTCCAGCGCTTCCGAGCCGATCACTTTCAGCATCGCGCACTCAATAGCGTATTCTTCCGCAGCCCCCAGCAGTGTCTCACTTTCGGGCTTGCCTTCCGCCAGCAGGCTTTGTTCTTTTTCGTCTATCCATTTGGCGGTGCGGTATAGTGCGCTATCGGCTGCGAAAGCCCGGATGCACATTTCAGCCAGCTTATGCTGTATGGCGCCAAATTTAGCAATAGGCGTTTTGAACTGTTCACGGGTCATGGCATATTCCAGCGCCACTGTAACACCGCGTTTGGCCCCGCCTGTGGTGGCAGCACATAGTTTCAGCCTGCCTATGTTCAATATGTTGAAGGCAATGATGTGGCCTTTGCCTATTTCGCCCAGCAGGTTCTCAACCGGTATTGCGCAGTTTTCAAAGAACAGTTGGCGTGTGCTCGATCCTTTGATACCCATCTTATGTTCTTCTTCACCCATCGATAGTCCAGGCGTTCCTTTCTCTACAATGAATGCGCTGAACTTATCACCATCTACCTTGGCAAACACTGTAAACACGTCTGCAAAGCCGGCGTTAGTGATCCATATCTTTTGTCCGTTAAGGATGTATTGCTTTCCGTCGGCGCTAAGGGTCGCAGTGGTCTTTGCGCCCAGTGCGTCCGATCCTGATCCGGGCTCAGTGAGGGCATAAGCGCCCTTCATCTCGCCCGAAGCCAGTTTGGGCATGTACTTCTGTTTCTGCTCTTCTGTACCGAAGTAGAGTATAGGCAGGGAGCCGATGCCATTATGTGCCGATACGGCTACGGAAAATGAGTGGCCGGGGCCGAGATTTTCGTTGATGATCGTAGCCGTTACAAAGTCTTCGCCGAGGCCGCCATACTTTTCAGGAAAAGCCGCGCCAAGGAAGCCCAGCGCGCCTGCCTTATCCAACAGCGAGGGCATCAAACCGGGTTCCTGCTGGTCTATATCCAGTAGTTTTGGCCATACTTCTTTTTCGAGGAATTCCCTGCAGGTCTGGCCTATCAACAATTGTTCTTCAGTAAAATCTTCCGGGGTAAAAGTTTCTTCCGGTGTTGATGGCTGGATAAGAAAGCCACCGCCTTTAATTTTAGATATTGCCTGAGTTTCCATATGCCTTGCTTTTATATAAAGCTAAGCAAAAAAAATGCTCCGCACCGTTAAAAATAGGCTGACTGGCGTCAGTGCAGATTAAGTATTTTTGAAGAACCACAGAAGAATTATGAACGAGGCGAAGGCCGGATATGTATCGACAGGCAGCAGGCAATTGCACTATATGTGTTATGGCACAGGCAGAAAACTGCTCATCGCCTTTCATGGCTATAGCAATAGCGCATCGCTTTTTGCACCATTTGCATCATTTATTGGCAAGGAATACCGCATGTATAGTATAGACCTGCCGCATCATGGCCGGAGCAAGTGGGAGGCAGGCATCATGCTGGAAAAGGCTGAACTGGTAACACTCACGAACAACCTGATGAATGAAATGGATACGGATCGCTGTTCGCTCATGGGTTATAGCATCGGAGGTAGGGTATCCCTCAGCATTGTCGAGCAAATGCCGGATAAGATCGAAAGGGTATTGCTGTTGGCGCCAGACGGATTGGTTTTTAATCCTCTATATTATTTTGTGACAAAAAATTTCGCGGGAAAGCGGTTATTCCGAAACTTCCTGACGGATCCAAAACGCTATTTGAAATATATTAATTGGTTAAGGGACAAGAACTATATCACCGTGTCGCGATACAATTTTGGAATGAACTATCTTGGTTCTGCGGGGGACCGGGAATTTTTGTTGAAGGTCTGGCCCGATCTCAGCACAATTGTTCCCAGTAGCAGGGCCTTGAGAGCCGCAATAATAAAGCATAAGATACCGATAGATATTTTCATGGGTGAGTACGACAAAGTGATACCTGTGAAGCATGCGGAGCAATTCAGAAAAGGCCTTTCAACTGTTTCAGTTCATGTAATGCAGAAAGGACACCGTGTTTTCGACCAGGATACCATGCCGCAGATGGCGAAATGTTTATTAGCTTAATATCCGATGCCGGCGATATTTTTCATTTGCTTTTTGCTCACATTGGCCTACACGGCGTTGATGCTGGTGTATCGCCATGGCTGGGACCGGCAAGCTTACTTTAAAGTAGGTGACTTAAAACCTTTAACTCGCGTTAGTATCGTTATCCCGGCACGCAATGAGGCTGGGAATATAGAACGATGCATTCGTTCGCTCTTATCACAGAGCTATCTAACGGGACTATATGAGATAATTGTGGTCGATGATTTTTCGGAAGATGCAACAGTCGATGTTGTCAAATCGTTTATTGCCCCTAACGTAAAGTGCCTACAACTGTCGGACTACCTGAAAGCCGATGAAATCGTCAATGCGTATAAGAAGCGAGCGCTAAGCACTGGTGTTTCGCAGAGTACCGGAGAGTTGATCGTTACTACTGATGCTGATTGCCTGGCGGCAAGAGATTGGCTAGCAACAATCGTAGCCTATTATGAAAAATACCGCCCGGTAATGATCATCGCACCTGTGAGCATAGATTGTAACAATTCCATATTGCAACGTTTTCAGTCCATCGACTTTATGGGCATGCAAGGCATTACAGCAGCGGCACAGCGGCTGAAGCTGGGCAATATGGCCAATGGCGCAAACCTCGCGTTCAGCAAAGCGGCTTTTGAATCGGTAGACGGCTACTCAGGCACCGAGCATCTCGCATCGGGCGATGATTACCTGCTAATGGTGAAGATGCAGGAAAAATACCCCGGTAAGCTCGCGTACCTTAAAAGCAAAGATGCCATTATGCGTACTGCTCCGCAGTATAGTTGGGCGGGTTTTCTGCAGCAGCGTATTCGTTGGGCTTCCAAGTCCGGGAAGTATAAAGACAACAGGCTTACTGCGATATTAGGCCTGGTGTACTTTTTCAATTTCGCGATCGCTGTTTTGCTGATCGCGGGACTATTCAACTTTTCCTGTTTTTTAATAGGTGGAGGCATGCTCTGCTGGAAAATTATATCTGAGTTAATTTTCCTTTTCCCGGTGTCCGGCTTTTTCAATAAACGAAAGCAGCTGTTTATTTTCACGGTGTTACAGCCCTTGCATATCATTTATATCATATCGGCGGGATTTCTTGGCCTCATAGGTATTTATAAATGGAAAGGCAGGCGGGTACGGTGATATAAAGTGTAGCCTTCTCAATGCGTAGAATTTTCTTCTTCGTGGTTTCTGCAGGAATTGTTGCAGGTATTATTTATGTGTATTGGAATTATTACAGCCCGGTAAGTGAAGGCTTTAAAGAGGGCAGGCTGGAGCAACTGGCCCGTAAATACCAACCGTTCGAAACCTTTGAAGGAGTATTGAATTGTACGGATGGGAAACCATTTTATTTCAGCGTAGCCGATAAGGAGATCGCGGATTCCCTGTCGCGCTATGTAGCTAAGCCCGTCAGGCTGCATTATGTAAGGTATCGGCGCAGTCTTCCATGGCGAGGCGACAATTATGCGTCTGCAAGGCTGGGGCGCGGCCAGGATATTGTGGATGAAGTGCGTGCCCTTAGGTAAGGGCTATGCCAATAAAAGGAAAACAGCAGGCAGTTTTTCCAATACAGGTTTATTTGTTTTCCAGTCAGCCACCTTTTTTGTTTTTATATAGGCATCTGCTGCCGTTATATTCACGGCAATACACAACCTCGTAGATGGCATGCAGTTTTTCAGCAGGTCCTCCAGTATCACATTGTTCCGGTAAGGTGTTTCGATAAAGAGCTGTGTCTGGTTTTCTTTTTTCGAGATTTGCTCCAGGGCCTTGATGCGCTGGCTGCGCGCAGGCTCTTTCACCGGCAGGTAGCCGTTAAAGCAAAAGCTCTGACCGTTGAGACCGGAGGCCATCAATGCGAGTATTATCGAGCTGGGACCTGTAAGGGGTACTATGGTTGCGCCCATTTGCTGGGCAATAGCAGCCAGTTCCGCTCCGGGGTCGGCTATCCCGGGACAACCGGCTTCGCTCATGATGCCGATATCGTAGCCTTCTTTTAGCCAGGTTCTAAATGTGGCCAGGTCGGCGCCATTGTGTTTGTCTATCTCTGAAAAGCTGATGTTATCGATAACAAGGCTGGGGTGTAAAGACTTTAAAAATCGCCGCGCCGTGCGTAAGTTCTCTACGAAGTAATGACGAAGCTCCAATGTACACTGTGGGATCTCCGGGGCCAGGGTATGCAAAGTTCCCTCTGCTATCGGGATGGGTATCATATAAACCTTGCCTGTGGCCATGCCCTAAAAATACTCTTTGTTTGCGAACCTTTATCTTAGCAACATGATATTGCCTGCTTCTTTTTATACCCGTAAGGATGTGGTGCGTGTGGCTAAGGATCTGCTTGGCAAGGTGCTCGTGACTAATTTTGAGGGACAGTATACTGCCGGGATGATCGTTGAGACCGAGGCTTACGCCGGTGCTTCGGATAAAGCCTCGCATGCTTTTGGCAACCGGCGTACCCGCCGCACGGAGGTAATGTACCGGGAAGGGGGCGCGGCGTACGTGTACCTGATCTATGGCATTCATCACCTGTTCAATGTGGTAACGCATCTTGCCGAGGTGCCGCACGCCGTCCTGGTAAGAGCAGTAGAACCTCTGGAAGGCATCGATATTATGATGCAGCGCAGGAGGATGGAAGTATTAAAGCCCAACTTAACTTCCGGCCCGGGTGCTCTGAGCCAGGCCTTGGGCATTTATACGAAACATACCGGCTATTCGCTCCTGGGCCCCGATATTTATATTGAGGACAGGGGCATCAAAATAAAGCCTAAAGAAATTGCAGCAGTCACAAGGGTAGGGGTAGCCTATGCTCAGGAGGATGCCTTATTGCCTTATCGATTTTATGTCAGGGACAACAAATATGTCAGTAAGGGAAAAGGACTATAAATAAAAACGTCCCGCTATTGCGGGACGTTTTCTATATCAGGTTCTTTGAATTAGAATTTAGGACAAGAGAAGTTGTAGTGTGCGCCCGGTTCGCGGCGGTTGATGCAACCGTTGAATATCAGGGATATTTCATAAGCACCATTGCCTTTTGTAGCCGGAGTGAAAGAAGAAACGTTCACGTCGTAGCTAACACCCAGTTGCATTTTTGACCATTCGAAACCGATGTAAGGAGATATCGCATCACCGGCACGGTACCAACCGCCCAGGTAGAAGATAGTGTTCCTGTGGAACTCTTCATCGTGGCCGGGGTTAAGGATGAAACCTACAGCTGCACCGCCCAGTACTTCGGTAGCTGCTGCCTGGCGCTGCCACATACCGCTAGCATACAGTACTACATATTCGTTTAGGTCGAAAGAACCACCGAGGTAGGCAGTATAGCGTGAGTGGATCTTGTGAGTTCCGCTCAGGAATGTTTCAGTTGGAGTGGTGAGGTGGTAGTAAGAGAAACCCGCATAAGCAGTACCATGCTCATTGATACGGCCTGAGTACATCAAACCGGCATTGAAGTCTGGATAACTAAGGTCCGCGTTGCCGAATGTTTCAGACGTATTGTATGGAGTGCCGCCTGTAGCAGCATCAAACTGGTCTTCGAATTTCAGCTTCTGGAAGTCGATACTTTTCTGAACCAGGAAACCCTGAACGCCTAAAGACAGGGTGTTCTGCTTTTCAGCGCCGAAAGACTTATGATAAGCCAATGACAGGCCAATAGTAGTGTTTTGCAGACCACCTGAACCCGATTTGTCATATAAACCCATAACGCCTATGCCAAGTGCATCGCCATTCAGCTTGCCCTTCATAGTGGCCATATCGTAAGAAATGGTACCTGTAACATAAGGATTGCTGGATACCGAAGACCACTGTGAGCGATAGTTAGCCGCAAGGCGGAGATCACATTTGGTAAGGCCGGTGAGTGCCGGGTTTAGCGTAAGGGGGGATGAGAAATATTGGGTAAAGTGAGGGTCTTGAGCCATCGCTGAACCCGACATTATCATCGCTGCGCCTACTCCGAGTATTATTTTCTTCATCTGGGAAAATGTTTATGACTACGTTATAATTGGATTTCTGAAAGCAAAATAAGTCAAATTATTCTATTAAACAAGACATTGCCCGGAATATTTTGGTTGGGCTAGCCTTGCTTTTTACTGCCGTAGGCCAGGTCGCCGGCATCACCCAGCCCGGGCACGATATAGCCCCTCGCGGTAAGCTCGTCGTCTATGGCAGCCGTCCAGATATGGGCTTGCGGAAATTTACGTTCCACATACTCTATACCCACCGTGCAGGATATGGCCGTTACAATATGTATCTGTGAGGGGTTCTGGTCTTCCGTGAGTGTTTCCAGGGCCAGTACCAGCGAGGCGCCTGTGGCCAGCATTGGGTCGGCAATTATTAGTGGCCTGCCGTCCAGGTTCGGTGAGGTCAAATAGTGCTGTTCTATTTCAAAGCTCCCGTCGCGGTGGTGCTTGCGGTAGGCCGCTACGAAAGCATTGTCAGCACGGTCAAAGTAGTTAAGAAGTCCCTGGTGCAATGGTATGCCGGCGCGCAATATTGTCGCCAGCACGGGCTGCGCTTCCAGTTCTGGGCACAAGGCCTCTCCCATTGGCGTCTGCACCGATATTTCGCGGTAGGGAAGCAGCTTACTGATCTCGTATGCCGCTATTTCACCGATTCTTTCCATGTTCCGGCGAAAACGCATGCGGTCTTCCTGTACACTTGTATCCCGTATTTCGCGTACCCATGTCGATAGCAGGGAGTGTTTACTACTAAGGTTAGTGATCATGCCGCGAAATAATTTGAAAAAGTTGATAAAAAAAAGAATTGAAAGTGAATAAATGGTGATGTTCATCAGCTATTTCAAAACGGAAAATTTATTGCATGTGTATATTTATTATGTTTCTTGCGTCAGTATACAGGCAGTTAAAGTCGAGTTAAACTGAAGGGGCCATATTTTATTAAAGGGACAACCATCTATTTTTGTACCTTCGCACCTCGTTTTTAAGAGGGATCCATTTTTTAGTATGAACGCTTTACAATCGCTCGACCGTGAAAAGTTGCCGAAACACGTTGCCATTATTATGGACGGTAACGGACGTTGGGCGAAAGAACGCGGCGAAGACCGTGTATATGGTCATCACGAAGGAGTAATAAGTGTTCGTGAAATAGTGAACGGATGTGCCGAGGCAGGCATACAATATCTTACCCTGTATGCTTTCTCGACCGAGAACTGGAACCGTCCGCAGGAAGAGGTGAATGCCCTGATGGAATTGCTGGTGAACACCATAAGAAAAGAAGCCGATGAGCTGAATAAGAACAATGTGAAGATGCACGTGATCGGTGATTTTGAGACTCTTCCTGCGATATGCCAAAAGGAATTGAATGAGGCGATTGAACTTACAGCAGCTAATACCGGTCTGAATCTCATACTGGCGCTTAGCTACAGCTCACGCTGGGAGATCACTGAGGCGACAAAGAAAATAGCAGAAGATGTGGCAGCGGGTAAATTAAAGACCGAAGACATTAACGATACCTTGTTTCATCAATATCTCAATACTGCAAAGTTTCCGGACCCGGAACTGATGATACGCACCAGCGGCGAGCATAGGATCAGTAACTTCCTGCTATACCAGCTGGCTTATGCCGAACTGTACTTTACCAATGTACATTGGCCCGAATTCAGGAAGCAAAATTTATACGAAGCCTTATTGAACTACCAGGCGCGCGAAAGGCGCTTTGGCAAGACCAGTGAACAAATCCAAACGAAGACCGCCCAGCATGCATAAAACCATTTTGCGTCACAGCTTACTCATATTTTGTATCCTATTAACTGCCGGCCCCCTGGCTGCCCAAATAAATAAGCTTGGTGGCAATAAAGGCACCGGGCTTGGCAACAGGCAGAGCCAGACTAATGAAACAGCCCGCTCGGTTTACGAGATCGGCGGCATCACGGTAAAGGGGGTAAAGTACCTTGACGAAGACCTGCTGATAGCTGTGACCGGGCTTACAGTTGGGCAAAAGGTGTATCTCCCCAATGACGAAAATATTGCAAAAGCCATCCGCAACCTTTGGAAACAGGAGTTATTCGCTGATGTAAATATTGCAGTAGCCAAGACCATCGGCGATAAGGTGTTTCTCGACATTACAGTTGAAGAGCGCCCGCGCATGAGCCGGTATCGTTTTAAAGGCATCAAAAAAAGTGAAGCACAGGAGTTGAAGGACAAGGTGAATCTTGTTAGGTCGAGGGTGGTAACGGAAGCTACGAAGAAGGAAGCAATGGTGCGCATCGAGAAGTTCTTTGTCGACAAGGGCTATGGCGATGTAACGGTCTCCGTCCGCGAACGCAAGGACACTACTGCGGTAAACTCTGTAGTGCTGACCTTTACCATTGATAAAGGAAGCAAGACACACATCAACCAGGTGACTATTTCAGGTAATGAAAATGCTTCTGAATCGCGGCTGAAACGGACGCTTAAATCTACCAAAGAGGTTGCCCAGATCACGCTGCATGCTAGCGATAAGGAGACTGTATATGAAGGTGAGAAGAAAACCTTTGGCAATTACCTGAGGCAATTTAATTTCTTGTCGGTATCGAAGACGTTGGATGCGCTCAATCCGTATTTCAGGCCTAACTTCTTTTCATCCTCCAAGTTTAACAGGCAGAAGTATGATGAAGATAAGATCACACTTGTGAGTTATTATAACTCCCTCGGTTACCGCGATGCGCAGATCGTAAGCGATACTACCTATCGCGTAAAGAACGGTAATATCAATGTCGACATCAAAGTAAAAGAAGGCCGTAAGTATTACTTTGGAGATATCGCATGGAGGGGCAACACAAAGTATTCGAACCAGGAACTTGCAAAAGTGCTGGGTATTAAAAAGGGCGACGTATACAACCAGGAGCTCCTTGAAAAGAGAGTGGGCCACATATTGAGCGCTGAAGGCGGCGAGGACATCAGCAGTCTTTACATGGACGATGGTTACCTATTCTTTAATATAGACCCCGTGGAAACCTCGATAATCGGCGATACCATCAACTATGAGATGCGCATCACCGAAGGCCCGCAGGCTACCATTAAAGACATAACTATAGCAGGCAATGACCGCACCAACGAGCACGTGATACGCCGCGAATTGTTCACATATCCCGGCAATAAATTCAGCCGTGCCGACCTGATACGCTCACAGCGCCAGATTGCTAACCTTGGCTTCTTCGACCAGGAAAAGATCGGTATACAGCCTAAGCCGCACCCTGAAGATGGTACGGTGGATATCGAATATACCGTGGTTGAAAAGTCTAGCGATCAGCTTCAGTTATCAGCAGGTTTTGGCGGTGGTGTGAAGTTCTATGGTAACATAGGCGTTGCGTTTAGCAACTTCTCGCTCCGCAATATATTTAAGCCAAAATATTGGAACCCCCTGCCGGTAGGTGACGGTCAAAAGTTCTCCGTCAACTATCAGTCCAACGGCGCCTATTATAACTCATTCAGTACTTCGTTTACAGAGCCATGGTTAGGCGGTAAAAAGCCAAATGCGCTTACTACCAGCTTTGTGTACAGTAAATACTCAGGTGCTGCTTACGGCTCAGACCCAAATACATCGTTTCTGCGCATGGTGGGCGGCGGTGTGTCGCTTAGTCGCAGGCTTAAGTGGCCTGACGACAACTTTGTTTTCACTTACGGTGTCAACTACAATAATTATCGCCTGAAGAATTACGCGCTCGTTACGGACTTTAACAATGGTTTCAGCAACAACCTATACTTAAAACTGGTACTGGCCCGTTATTCTATTGATCAGCCTTTGTACCCTCGCAGTGGTTCTAATATCAGCCTTACCTTCCAATTGACACCGCCTTACAGCGCGTTCGGCAGCACGGATTACAGCACTGAGTCTTCTTCGCAGAAGTACAAATGGATCGAGTATCATAAATACCGCTTCACAGCCGACTGGTATCAGCGTATTGCAGGTAACCTGGTGTTCAAGTTCAGCACTAAGTATGGTTTCATGGGTTACTATAATAAGGAAATAGGCTATTCGCCATTCGAGCGCTTCCAGCTGGGCGGCGACGGTCTGTCGGGCTATTCTTATTTCGTAGGAAAGGATATCATATCACAACGTGGTTACGACGTATACGCGCAGGAAGCTGTGATTTTTAACAAATACACTGCAGAGGTGCGTTATCCATTCTCGTTGAGCCCTACAGCTACTATATACGGTCTGGCTTTTGTGGATGCAGCAAACGCATGGGGCAGCTTTAAGGATTTCAACCCAATTAAACTGAACAGGGATGCTGGTATTGGTGTGAGGGTCTACCTGCCTATGTTCGGCCTGCTGGGTCTTGATTATGGTATAGGTTTTGATAGATATGATCCGGCGAATGGAATCACCAAGTTCAAAGACCTGTCCAAGTTCACCTTTATGTTGGGCTTCGAACCGGATTGATGCTAAACCTTATAAATTCGCATAATTAAATCTGTAACGATTATGAAACTTAATATCGGGAATAAGATCAGCACAGCATTGCTCACAGTTGCAGTGGTAATGCTCACAAGCTTCGCCGCAAATGCACAGAAGTATTGCATGATCGACTCTAAGTATATACTGGAAAAGATAACCGATTACAAAGATGCACAGGCCAAGCTGGATGCTATATCCAAAACCTGGCAATCTGAGATCGACGGGAAGATGGCGGAAGTAGACAAGATGTACAAGTCGTACCAGGCTGAGCGTGCAATGCTGTCGGATGACATGCGCAAAAAACGCGAGGATGATATCGTGCAGAAAGAAAAGACTGCCAAAGATCTTCAGAAACAGCGCTTTGGCTATGAAGGAGACCTATTTAAAAAGCGCCAGGAGCTGGTAAAACCAATTCAGGATAGGGTATATAATGCAGTCCAAAAGCTGGCAGCCAATAAGGGTTACGATTTCGTGCTCGACAAAGCGGGTGGGGTTACACTCTTCTATGCCAACCCTGTGCTCGACAAAAGTGACGATGTTCTAAAAATACTTGGAATAAACAAATAATGGTTTTTACTTTGCACGACTTAAAATAAAAAAATAATAAAAAAACATAATGAAAAAGATAGTGTTTCTTGCTGCCGGCCTGATGATCTCAAGCCTTGCTTTTGCCCAATCACCTAAACTCGGTTACATCAACTCACGTGAACTGCTGGAGATGATGCCCGAGATCAAAAAAGCGGACAGCAATCTCCAGATATACGCTAAGTCTTTCCAGGACCAACTGCAGTCCATGAGCAAAGAATTTGAAAAGAAAGGCCAGGATTACCAGGCACAGGAAAAGACAATGACCGATGCCGTGAAGGAAGTGAAAATGAAGGAATTGCAGGACCTTCAGAACCGCATCGAAAGCACCAACCAGAGCGCGCAGGACAAGGTAGCTAAGAAGAAAGAAGAACTGTACAGCCCCATACTGGACAAAGCAGATAAGGCCATAAAAGAGGTGGCCAAAGAAAAAGGTTACGATTATATCTTCGACGCAAGCGCAGGTATGTTGTTGTATGCAAAAGATGGTGACAATATTCTTGCTTTGGTAAAGGCGAAGCTGGGTATAAAATAAATCGTCGCTAATACATTCGAAGATCCCTCGCAACCGCGGGGGATTTTTATTTGTCCCGCTCTTTCCCGAAGAGCTTCTCACCCGCTTTTATTTCTGTCTGCAAGTCATTCTCTTTCGGTGGAAAAGGACATGAGTAGCCATCGGCAAAGGCACAATAAGGGTTGTAGCACTTATTGAAATCGAGTGCCACTTTATCGCCTTTTATCTCGCTGGTATCGATATCTATGTACCTGCCGGCGCCATAGGTCTCCTTTGTGTTTGTCTTATCTGTGAACGGGATGAACAGGTACGCTGCTAATTGTTTTTTAGTACTGTCTGCGCTTTGATAGGCATGCAGTATATAGCTCTTGCCGTGCAGCTTAAAGCGAAGTATGCCATAGCCACGGTAAGGCTTCAGCTTTCCGCTGTGCGTAGGTATCATAAAGGGCTTTGAATCTCTCGTAACTTCCAAAGATGCAATAACCCGGTACGACGGGTCAATATTGTAAAATCGCAGGTAACCTGTATCAGCAGCTTTTAATGGGCTGCGGGCGTCAGTTAGGAAATCTTGTTTGTAGTGTTTGCGATATTCGGCAATACTGTCTTTATAGCTCTGTGCATTGAGCCTGGCGCATAAGCTGCCAAACAAAAGAATACAGCATAAAGTCTTTACTGGACGCATAACATTACTCAACAGTTTTTTCGGGCCTCATTTGCGGGAAAAGCAGCACGTCTTGTATAGATACCTGGCCTGTCAGCAGCATGGCAAGGCGCTCGATCCCGAAACCAATACCCGCCGTTGGCGGCATACCGTATTCCAGCGCTCGCAGGAAGTCGTAGTCGATATACATAGCCTCTTCATCCCCTCGTTCCATCAATTTCACCTGGTCTTCGAAACGCTCACGCTGGTCTATCGGGTCATTCAGCTCACTATAGGCATTGGCTATTTCCTTACCATTCACGATCAGTTCAAACCGTTCTACCAGCCCTGGCTTGTTGCGATGCTTTTTGGTGAGTGGGCTCATCTCGATGGGGTAGTCGGTAATGAAAGTGGGCTGTATATAATGCTTCTCGCATTTGCCCCCGAATATCTCATCTATCAGCTTGCCTTTACCCATCGATGCATCTGTCTCTATCCTGAGTTGCTTGCATACATTCCTCAGGCCTTCCTCATCCATTTCGCTAATGTCGATACCGGTGTGCTCTTTGATCGCATCAAATATGCTGATGCGTTTGTATGGGGCTTTGAAGTCTATTTCCACGCCATCCACTACCGTTTTGCTGCTGCCGTTGGTGGCGACCGCTGTTTGCTCCAGCATTTGTTCTGTGGTGTCCATCATCCATAGATAGTCTTTGTACGCCACGTAAAACTCGAGAATGGTAAACTCCGGGTTGTGTGTCCTGTCCATACCCTCATTCCTGAAGTTGCGGCTGAACTCATATACCCAGTCAAATCCGCCCACTATCAGCCGCTTCAGGTACAGTTCATTAGCTATACGCAGGTATAATTTTATGTCGAGTGCATTGTGATGCGTAATGAAAGGACGTGCGATAGCGCCACCGGGTATATTTTGCAACACAGGTGTGTCCACTTCCAGGGCGCCACGCTCGTTAAGGAAGCTCCGTATCGCGTTCTTCATTTTCGTGATCTTGATGAAGGTATCGCGCACGCCGGGGTTCACGATAAGGTCAGCATATCGCTGACGGTACTTGAACTCCGCATCTGTCACCGCGTCAAACACCTCGCCGTCTTTTTCCTTCACAATCGGCATCGGGTGCAGCGACTTCGACAGCAGCGTGAACTGCTCTACGTGTATGGAGAGTTCTCCGGTTTTAGTAATAAAGGCAAAACCCTTCACGCCTACGATGTCGCCGATATCAAGCAGCTTTTTCCAGACGGTGTTATATAGTGTTTTGTCTTCACCGGGGCATATGTCGTCGCGGCGTATGTATATCTGTATACGCGCAGTGCTATCCTGCAATACCGCAAAGTTGGCCTTGCCCATATCGCGTACGCTCATGATACGGCCGGCTATCGATACAGCCTTGAATTCCTCCTGTTTCTCTTCGCTGAACTGTTCTTTTATTTGTTTTGCAGTGTGCGTTACTTCATAAAGCGGTGCAGGGTAGGGGTCAATGCCCAGGGCCTGTAGTTCTTTCAGTTTATCACGGCGCACCAGTTCCTGTTCGCTAAGTGTGGCTTGCATAATCTTATATTACGGAGGAATTTATTTCTTGATCAAAAGTGCTGCAAAAATAATAAGTGACGCGGCAATTGCCTAATGAGTTTTTGTCAGACCTTCAGGCGGTAAATTGTACCGTTCGTACCTACCACCATGATATCACCATTCGGCGTTGCTTTAACGCGTTCCAGGTCTTCGGATGTGAATTTATCGTACTGCGACCAATGCTTGCCACCATCATCGCTGTGCAATACTGCCCCCTGTTCTCCCACGGCCCAGCCGTTTTGAGCATCTTTAAATAATATCCCCGTCAGGTGGTAGGTCGTCTGCGATATGTCATTGCCATTGCGCAGCTTTTGCCAGGTCGTGCCATTGTCACTACTATGGTATACGCTGCCGTTATAGCCGCTCACCCACAATTCACCATTGTAAACAGAAATACAATTGAAATTATCGCCTTTCACATTTAACAGTTCCCAGCTTTCACCGCCATCATCGGTTTTTAGTATCACCCCATATCCGCACATATAACCGGTGTGGCTGTTAAGCATCACTATATCGTTGATCTCATATTTCATGGAGTCACGGTATATTGTATTGCCTTGCGCGTCTATATACTCGATAAAACCCGATTCGAAGCTGATGCCGCCGATCACAATACCTTTGTCGCTAGTAGGGAATAAAACTCTCTTGTATGGATTATAGAAAAGCTGTCTAAAAGTCCATCCCCGTCCCGTGTCAGCAGAGTAGAGCAGTTTGCCGTCATAGCCACAAGTATAGATATTTCCGTTAGGCGATTGGCTGATGCCGAATAGTTCCTTACCTGCTTCAGGAAAACTGGTATCGCTCCAGGTGTAGCCCCCATCATGTGTAGTTAATATGGTGGCGCTTGCAAAGCGCTGTCCGCCCACAATAAACCCGGTTGAATCATTAATGAATAGAATATCGTTAAGCCGGTCTGTCGTGCCGCTCTCTATTTTCTGCGCGCTTTGGTAATGCAGCAGGTCTTTTTTGCAGGATGGTGATAGACATGCAAGTGCTGTAAATGCAAGTATGGAATAAATAGGGGAACTTTTCTTCATACGGATTAGGCAAGATAACAAAATCCTTCCGATTGCCTATATCATTTGCCTTGCTTTCAGCTCCAGGTATTTATTGATCACATCTATGCTAAGGTCCTGCGGTGTGCTTAGAATTGACAGGATGCCATGCCTGCGCAATTCTTTTACGATCTGCCGCTTTTCGAAGTCAAAACGCTCAGCAATGGTTTTGATATAGATGCCTTCCACAGTATCGGGCTGGCTCTCCTGTATTTCCTTCAACAAGGTATTACGGAAGAATACCACGCACACCAGGTGATACGAAGCCATTTGCTTCAGATAGGGTAGCTGCCGCTCCAGCGAAGAGTAGGTCTCGAAATTGGTGAATAGCAATATGAAGCTACGCTGAGTAATGCGTTTATGTACGGTTGCCCATAGACTTTCATAGTCGCTTTCTTTATAATCGGTCTTCTGGTTATAAAGTGCCTCCAGCAGGTGGTTGATCTGGCCGCTGCGGCGTTCTGCAGGCACTATGTCATTTATCTTGTTCGAGAAAGTAATCAGGCCCGCTTTGTCCTGTTTCAATAACGCCACATTCATCAGTGCCAGGCTTGAGCTGATGGAATAATCGAGTAGGGTAATACCCTCGAAGGGCATCTTCATGCTGCGGCCCTTGTCAATAATGCAATATACCTGCTGCTGTCTTGCATCGGTATACGTGTTTACCATCATATTGCCTGTACGCGCGGTCGCCTTCCAGTTAATGGTACGCATATCGTCGCCGGGCACATAATCTTTTATCTTTTCAAATTCCAGGCTATGGCCCAGCCGGCGTATTTTCCTGATGCCGGTAGTAGCTATATCGCTCACGGCCAGCAGCTGGTACTTCTTCAACTGGTGAAAAGACGGGTACACTTTAATTTCCTGGGGCACCGCCGCATGTATTTGTCTTTGCAACAGTCTCAGAGGTGTCCTTACAAAACAGATGACATGGCCAAACTCGTAAACGCCTCTTGATAAAGGCCTGAGCTGGTAGCTGATGCTTGCTCTCCCGGAATAATTGATCTGTATTTTCCTGTGAAAATTCCGCTCCTGGAACTGAACGGGCAGCTCATCAATGATTTCTACACTCACTTTGAAGGGGTAGCTATTCTCCAGTTCCAGCGTTACTTCATTAACGTCGCCCAGGCTAAAGCGGTTCGCTGCATTGCGTGCAGCACTTACATCGCCTCTAACGAAGAAGAGCAGGCAGTAATCTAAAAGTGTAATTCCCGCAAAGAAAAGAAGGAATAGCACCGCCGCGATAAAGAGTATGTTAAAGAAAAAGGCCAGCACGAAGAGCACAATGGCGCTTATCAGCATTGTGTACCATTCCTTTGTCAGGAACAGGGCGCGTATATAGCTGTTCTTCATCTACCTTGGTATCTCTATTCTTGCGATGATCTCTTTTAGTACATCGTCCGATGTAAGGCCTTCCATTTCTTTTTCAGGTGTAAGACTGATACGGTGACGCAATACCGGCGGCGTTGCCTGGAGTATATCTTCCGGGATCACGAAGTTGCGCCCATGCAGCACACTCAGGGCCTTTGCCACATTGAGCAATGCGATGGAAGCACGGGGAGAAGCGCCAATGTACAGCGCACGGTCGTTACGTGTTTCCCACACGATCTTCGCTATAAATTCCAGCAGCTTGGGCTCCACATGCACCATGCGTACCATTTGCCGGGCATTCTCCAGCACTTCCGGACTCACGATAGGCTTAATCTCCTCCAGCGATTTTACGATTGGCTGCTGGTTTTGTCTTTGCAGTATGGTTATCTCGTCTTCCAGTCCGGGATACCCCACGTTGATCTTCATCAGGAAGCGGTCCAGTTGTGCTTCGGGCAGGCGGTAGGTGCCTTCATGCTCTATTGGGTTTTGCGTGGCTATTACCATAAAGGGCGGTGGCAGCTTGTGTGTTTGCCCGTCCACGGTCACCTGCCTTTCCTCCATTACTTCGAAGAGTGCTGCCTGTGTCTTAGCCGGTGCGCGGTTGATCTCGTCTATCAGTACGATGTTGCTGAAGACGGGCCCGGGCTTGAACTGGAAGCTCGCGCTCTGGGGATTAAAAACGTTTGTCCCCAATACATCGCTTGGCATCAGGTCGGGAGTGAACTGTATGCGCGAAAAGTTCGCTTGTATCAATTTGGCCATCAGCTTGGCAGCCAGGGTCTTGGCCACGCCGGGCACCCCTTCTATCAAAATATGGCCATCGGCCAGCAGGCCTGCCAGCAGCAGTTCGGTCATGCTGTGCTGTCCCACTATTACTTTGCTTATCTGCTCCTGTATCTGCTCTGCCAGCTGCGCCAGGGGGTCGGTGGCAATGTGTTGGTCATTGCCTGTTTCAGTTGCGTCCATCAGCTTTTATTTTTATAAAATTGTTCAATGCTATTGTATAATTGATAAAGATAAGCGTCATCGGGTCGATGACCGTTGCGTATCTCGTGTATCATTTCCATCATATTCCGCACCATTGCTTCGTCCTGCCCCGATCTGGTGACCAGTTGCTTTACGAAGTCTTCGTTCAGGTGATTGGTATTGATATGGTAGTGGTTGCGCACCCACTCCAGGAAGTGCTGTATCATCTTCTCCGCAAGGTTCCTGTGGTCGCCTTTGTTGTAGTATAATCTGCCTACTGTTTCTACGAACGAGACAGAGCTGTTTTGCGGTGCTTCCATAATTGGTATTATGCGCTGCCTGCGTTTACCTTCAAAAAGGATGTAAATGATCAGCCCTAGTACGGCCAGCCACACAGCCATGCGTGTGGCGGGGTGGCGCATCAGGGCGCTAACGTCCGAGCGGTCAGTGCTACGTTTGTAATAATCGTTCCAGTAGATGCGGCTGATGTTTTTGGGAAACGATTGCCAGAGCGTTTCGATGTATTGCTTATTGCCCTCCTGCAGCAGAAAGTAATTGCTCAGCACCAGTGGAGCAGCGTGCAGGGTAATGTGGCCTTCACCAACTTTGATGCGGATGAAATCGGGCCCTTCATCTGTTGTGCCCAGCGTATCTGGGTTTGGTGAGATGTATATTCTTTTCGCATCTCCGCTCGTGTCTGTGTTGCTGTCCTGGCTGTCCCTGTCCTTGACAAAATAACTCGTCAGGTAACGCCCGAAGTAGCCATACAGTCTACCGGGGTGTGCTTTCAGTTTCAGTATAGAGCTGTTCTTACTGCCATCATAATTCCTGCTTAGCGGAATATCTTCATAAGCGGTCCTGGTTCCGTAGGGTAGCTTGCGGATGCCCAGGCGCTTGCTGAACTCCTTATCCAGCGTGCTGGAGAAGATCAGCAATTCATTGCCGGTTGACGCGTATTCCATCAGCCTGTCTATCTCTTCTTCCGACACGTCAAACGTCAGTCCGGCTAGTATGAGGAGCGAGTTACTTCCATACTTCATCTTGTCGTCTATATGGTCGTAACGGAACCCCCTCGACAGTGTTTTAGTATCCACTCCGGGAAAGCAATAGCTCAAAGAGGTAAACGCCAGGTAAGTTCCATAAGGGTCTTTATTATCATGTTCCAGGTTCACTTCCCAGTTGATCGGTTTATGCGTGCAACTCTGTAGCAGGCAGCTCATCATCAGCAGGTACAGTATGTGTTTTCCCATCCTCCTCATTGGCCTAGTTGCCTTTTTAGCTGATTAAATTCCTGTAAATACTGATGGTAAGCAGGCTCGTCTATCGCTAGGCGGCCATACCAGGCATACTCATATTGTCGGGATAGCTGCTTGAAGGGAACTTTATATTGGCTGTCGCTCAGCTCGTGATAGTATTCGTAGTTTGTTTTATCTATGCGGTATTTGATCAGCTGCTGCGCTTGCAATAGCTGCAAAAGCTGCAGGTAGCTATATCGTATGGCGTTGCGGTAATTGCCCTGCTGTGCAGCTTCCTGCATCAGTCTTTCCCAGTTGGTCTCTGCGATATCCTCTATGTTCTCCACCGTTGGGTCGCTGCTTGCTGCTGGTTTCGTTTTCCGGCCAAAGACCGAACTCATGTTCTTGCTCAGCACCACGTAGTACAGAATAAACCCTGCAGCTACAAGCAATCCCAAATAAATCAGCACCTTTCCATCGCCTTCGAAAAACCGTATCATCTTTGCCCACCACGATTCGCTCATGTCTCGAGGGTCTTTATCTTCAGTCTCTTGCCCTGGCCGGTATTCCCTTTCATTTTTATAGTAGAAAGCCTTTTGTTCGGTCAGCTGACTCCAGCTGCTGTCGCTTATACCAGCATATTGGCCATCCTCAGCGCTTGCGGGCATTGGCATCAGTGCAACAAGAAACAGGCAGCAGAGTAGCAGGTATTTATTCAATTTCAGGCGCATGCTGCCGCTTGCTTACTTTGATAGGGTAAATAATATAGTACCATACTACGAATAACAGTGAGCCCCCGAGTACGATCAGGTTCAGCCATACAGGCATACCCGTGTGCCGCGTCACGAAACCTTCAAAGAAAGCCGCCGTGATAAATATCGGTACAAGGCTGATCACGATTTTCACCGCATCCTTTGTGGCAGCCATCAGCGATTGCATTCTTGTGTACGACTTAGGGAATAATATCGAGTTGCCCATAATAAGCCCCGCTGTGCAGGCTATCACTAATGCTGATATTTCCAGGGTCCCATGGGTGGATACCACTAGTATCGATTTGAAACCCATGCCTTTCTGAAAGAACATATATTCAAACACCCCCAGCATAAGGCTGTTTCGAAAAAGGAAGTAAATGGTACCAATGGAAATAAATATCCCGCTCGCAAAGCATATGAATGACACCAGGATATTGTTAAACGCGATCTCCACGAACATGATCAATTCATTCTCACTATTGTAGACTCCGAAAGGTTCACCCCGGGCTATATTCTGTTCGGTCATATCCACATATCTGTCTCCCAGTATCGCGCGTATGAATGTCTGGTCCTGCCATGCCGAGAAAACGCCTATCGCGACGAACACCGCAAAGAAAATGAAAGTGTACAGCAAGACCTTATGATGCCGCCTTATGATGAGCGGTAACTCCGCGGTCCAGAAGGTTATAAGCCTGTTCCTGCTTTCTTTTTTATTCTTGTATATCGAAAGAAAGATCTTTGCCGCAAGGCTATTAATGTATTTTACGGTGTTGCTGGAAGGGTAAAAGGTTTTGGCATATGATAGGTCGTCCACAAGGTAAGTGAAGCGTTTGGCAACCTCATCAGGATCTTCGGTGCTCTCGGCATAACGCTGCCATCGCTCCTTATTCTTCTTGATAAAATATCCCTCCCGCATAACTGAAGGTAATTTAAAGAAAAACCCTTATTCCGGCTATTTTTTCAGCCGCTATCGCTAAATTTATTGCCCGTATATACATCGGTTTGGATGAGCCTGATAACGATCGCTACCCCCTTTAATATAGACCTTGAGTTTAAGACCGCCGCATTCGGCAGGCGCTTCCTTGCATGGCTTGTTGATCTTGGAGTGCTCTGTGCATACAACTATATCCTAGAGTATTTTGTGCTTAATCCTCTTGGTGTTGACAGTGAAGCTTCGGTCATTGTATTCATCCTTTTTACTGCGCTTCCCACTTTTTTTTACAACCTGCTTTTCGAAACTTTTTTTAACGGACAAAGCATCGGCAAAAGGGCGGCGGGGGTCAAAGTGCTTTCCGTAAATGGCGACGAAGCCACCTTTAGCCAGTATCTCATTCGCTGGTTGCTGGGCTTTGGCAATTACATTATGATCTCGCTTCCTTTTATCGTAGAGGCTGCGATAAAGAACCCGGTATACCTTTTTTTCCTCATTGTGCCTATGTTCTTTTATATCCCCGACCTGCTCGCCTTCGGCATCAGCGCCAGGTCGCAACGCCTTGGCGACCTGGCCGCAGGTACTGTGGTGATCGACAATAATTACGATACCTCCATTAGCGAAACTATTTACCTCGATGTAAAAGAAGAAAATTACACGCCCGTTTATCCCCAGGTAATGCGCCTTACCGACAGGGATATCAACGGCATCCGCAACCTGCTCGATGTGAAGAATTCCAGCAAAGACAATTATACCTACCTCGTGCAGGTAGCAAGCCGGGTAAAGGAAGTGCTTGGGGTTCAAAGCGACCTCGAGTCCTCCGAATTTCTTATGCAACTCCTCCGCGACTACAATTACCTTACCAGCAGATAAGATATTCTAACATTTCATTAGGAGAAGTTTATTGGTAATTATATACAAAAAGACACGAAAATATTTTGTAATGTGGATTACCTTTTTTATCTTTGAGGTATAAAGGGTAACAAAATGGATTTCAAGTTCAAAAGCCTAATCGAATTAGTAAGATATTTTAAGGATGAAAAGACTTGTTATGACTTCTTAGAGGCTCAAATCTGGCATGAAGGACAGCCCGCTTGTCCTCATTGTGGCAGCCTCCATGTCTATACCCGTACACACAGGAACAAAGCAAAAGCAGAGCAAGGAATACGCGAATACAAGTGTGCTGAAAAGGGCTGCAATAAGAACTTTACCTCTACTGTCGGAACAATATTTGAAGGCTCTAAATTACCCCTGCAAACATGGTTTGCTGCCATTTGGTTATGCACTACCTCAAGCAAAGGTATTAGCTCTGCAAACCTCGCTAAACAACTTTCGATCACACAGAAAAGCGCTTGGTTCGTTTTATCCCGTATCCGTGAAATGTTCAAAGAGACTTGCCCCGATATGCTGTTAACTGGTATGGTAGAGGTGGATGAAACGTATGTAGGCGGCAAGGAAAAGAATAAAAGCAAGAAGGTACGCGCTGCAAACCGCGAGGCAGGCCGTATCGCATCCGGTGGCAAGAAACAAGCTAATCCAATAGATACGAAGATACCTGTGTTGGGCATCTATCAGCGTGGCGGTAAGCTGCGTATTCAGCCTATGGTAGCACCTAAGCGCGAAATATTGCTGCCATTGCTTGAAAAGAACATCAGCAAGGATGCAACGATCGTAACCGATGGCTTACCTTCTTACAAGGGCTTAGGTAATACTTACAAGTTGCATGTGGTAGTAAACCATGCAAAAGACGAATGGGTTAACGGAGAATACTCTACTAACAATATCGAAGGCTTTTGGAGCATCTTTAAGCGCGGTATTATCGGCGTATATCATCAGACCAGCCCTAAGCACCTGCACCGCTATTGCGATGAATATTCTTACAGGTTTAATAACCGCGACGGCTCTAGTGTAGAGAAATTTGCAAGGGCTATACAGACTGTGGCAAATGCAAGGATAACTTATAAGTCATTGATTGGCAAGTAATTGATTGGAAACTTGCTTAATTTTGAGACTTGTCTTATCTTTGCGCTAGAAAACGTTTTTGCCCTAGGCTTTACTGGGGGTAGAAAGCCCGATTATTTCGGGTTTTTCTATTTTAGGGAATCTAATAATCCCGTACCCATCTACTATCCCGTCTTTGTGGTCTAGCTTGCCCGATAAATAGTTATATGATAAATTTGGCCTGTCAGGGTGTTGTACCTTTGTGACTATCGGATACGCCATGAGATCGGCCAGTTGTAACCCGCTAATGTCTGCGTATTTAGGCTGAAAGTCTATACTTCTAATATATTTACTAAAGTCAGCGGGTGTATTGTAAGGAGGGAAACCGTAAGCCATAAGGCGCATTATATATTGTTTGATTTGGGTGTCTAGCGGCTCACCTCGCTTTTCTAATATTATATCTAACGTCTTAGGGGTTGCTGTGGGCTGCCTGTTAAGGCAGTAAATACTTTTTTGCAAGAGAAAAGTTAAGGCAGTTTCATATGCCCCAAATGCATTGTATGTATATTTTTCTCTGTATTCGGGCTTGTGTATTACTGGACAAATTATTTTATATCGACTTTCAACAACTAACGAATTTATGCATTCGACAAGTTCCTGTTTGTATGCAAGCCTCCCCTTAAAAATAGAAAATTCATACATGTCTTTGCGGATGTAATACGACCTAAATATGACCGTCTTGTCACCCCAAAATTTATATTTGACTGCCCTAAGTCTATTATCAATTTCCTGGTAATTGTATTTCGAAACCAGTATGCCACAAGTCGCAAAGTATGGGAAATGAGCCTCGACTTTATCGATATTAGCGTCCCCGCACTCGTCAATAAATAAGTAGTATTCCATTTCGTCTATTTGTGTTATCTTTGTAAAAGCAAAAGCATCCCCGCATAGACGCTTGCGCCTAATGAGAGACCACTTATGAGGTGGCCGCTATGCGAGGTACAGGACACATACATTGATGCCCTTCTGCTTTGCCTGTGTTGTTGACCCAACACATTATTTATCCCTAATCTTTCTGAAGCCGTCCGCTCCGCCAAGTTTGGACGGCTTCGTGTTTATGCATATTCAGTCCTTTGTTTTTCAATCTTCAATTTTTCAACTTTCAGGTTATAGTAGTAAAGCTTTTCGGGCTTTAACGTTCCATCCTCATTTTCCCACTCTGCTAGATAATAGATAAAGCCTTTATATCCCTCAATACTTTTTCTAACTACTATGTTTTTCGTGAAGAGTCTATTTAAAACCAATGACAACTTCATCACGTAGTTTCTTCGGCGGCCATAATCTTCCAGTTCCGCCAAGTCGCCCCTCATGACACATCTCAATATCTCATCGGTGCTAAGTGGCTCATCTGCACCCCTTAGGCAATTCATGGCCTTTTCGCTCCAGTTAATGTTAAGCTTCTTGGAGTGATTAATAAACTCTGTGATTTCCTTAATACGCGATTGCTTGCGGAAGACTTCATCCTCCAGCAGTCGCCTTTCGGCCTCAAGTTGCGATATTACTTCAGGTGGGATTGGCATTTGCACTTACTATTAATTACTAAACCCACTACAAATGTATGAAAACACCGATGCAAACGTGTGGGGAGTTATCCACAGGTTATTAATACGTGTTTCCCACAATGTTTTGCCATTACAAAAATATTGCGTATAGATGCCTAACTTTACTACATGGCAAAAGCTGAAAACAAGAAAGCAGAGAAGAAACGACCATCCGGCTACGAAGACCCCGTTAAGATTGATGGGGAGTTTCTGGACGTGTTTAAGGTGGTAAGAGAAAACAAAGAGCAAAAAATGAAACCTAATGCGCCGCAAACTTATAGGATTGAGGCAAACGGCTTCTATAATGATGCTGCCGTTTACAAGATTTCAGACCATGAATATCAATGTATGTTTACGATGCCTCACCCACAGCGTCAAAATGCCCACGAAGGAGACTTTATTAATTCCTACGGCGTGAAGGGCTTTCATGTAGAAATAAGTGTGGCTGGCGTTCTCACCTTTACTCCGCTTGGCCCCGTAAGAAACCATGATTTGCATCTAGATAATGAAACGATGCTGGATTTTTGGCACCAGATAGAAAAACAAATAGGAGACCACTAAGAAAGGGAAAGATGATAACGCTTAATATTTTTCTGATTGGCGGTGTCCCCATGTCTGACGCTATGCACGTTGGCTCCCCGTCAGGATTCTTTACTCTTATCATGCTAGGGTTTGGCCTATTGTTCGCGTACAGCGCAAACAAGTATCTCGACAAGAAAAAGAAGCGTAACAATCCCGAATAGATTTTTACCCCGCTCAATCATATTCAATTTCCCCTTAGTGTCCTTTGGTATATAAATCCCAGTTTATTTGTCAAAATGTAAAATAAAGTTTACTTTTGGTAAAAATTACTTGTCATGAAAAGAAAACTGCTTTTGCCACATCCCTTTAAGGCTTTCGGCTGGATACTGTTGCCATTTGCCATTACATTCCTTGTTGCGGTCTATTCATATAATTTCTCTGTGCCCTTTTTACAATACCATCCTGAGAGAAAGAATGATTTCTTTTTGGGTAAAGGCGATTTTCTTTTTCAAAAGGATTTTAGTGCAGATCTAAGTGGTGAAGCCGCGCTCCTGTGTACATTTGTCAGCCTTTTTATCATCGCTTTTTCTGCCGAAAAAAATGAAGATGAATATGTCAGTGCTGTCCGGCTGCATGCGCTGCAGGTTAGCGTGTACTTCAATTATTTTGTCTTGGCTATATCGAGTATTCTCATTTATGGACTAAGTTTTTTGATGGTAATGGAACTAAACCTCTTCACCATACTGGTCCTTTTTATTCTGGTCTTCAATTTTAACCTTCACATCAGGCCCAGGTTCACTAAATCGGCAACGGCATGAAGAACAGCATTAAAGTAGAACGTGCTAAGCTGAACATCACCCAGGCGGAATTGGCGGAGAGGATAGCCGTGTCGCGCCAGACTATCAATGCCATAGAGTCGGGCAAGTATGTGCCATCCACAGTGCTGGCCTTGAAGATGGCTGCAGTATTCAAGACAAGCGTTAATGATATATTCGAACTGGAAAGTACCGACTAATCATTCTTATATATCCGGAAAAATGCCAGCTTCAATAGGTCGGCAGTGATCACATAGGCCAATATGATCAGGCCTATTGCCATTACTTCGCTTATACTCGCAACACTCAGCCCAAGCTCCGCAGCAAAAGGAGAAAATGGTAATGCGAGGGTGATCACTAGCGCTATAAAGCTCGAGATCATCAGGAACTTACCCGGCCTGCTTGCAATAAAGGACTTGCGTGTGCGGATGATGAAGAGAATGCAGAGTTCCGTCACTACCGATTCTACGAACCAGCCCGTCTGGAAAGGACTGTCCCTCAACTTAAATACCTGGTATAATACATAGAAGGTTAGGAAATCGAATATCGAGCTGTGCAACCCGAAAACGATCATGAAATTCCTGATCACACGCATATTCCACTTTCGTGGTTTTTTCAGTTGTTCTTCGTCAACATTGTCCGATGCAATTGTAATATAGGGTAGATCGGTAATGAAGTTAGTGAGCAGTATCTGCTTGGGCAGCATGGGTAGAAAAGGAAGCAGCAGCGAAGCGCCCGCCACGCTGAACATATTACCGAACGTCGCCCCGGTATTAATAAAAATATATTTCAGGGAGTTAATGAATGTTTTTCTGCCTTCTTCTATCCCGTCGGCCAGCACCGAAAGGTCTTTTTCGAGCAATACAAAATCGGCGGCCTCTTTTGCAACATCTGTCGCGTTGTTGGTCGATATCCCTGTATCCGCCGCATGTATCGCCGCCACATCATTGATGCCATCGCCCATATAGGCTATCGTGTATTTCGACTTTTGCAGTGCTTTAATGATATGTTCTTTCTGCTGCGGCTCCACTTCGGCAAATACATCCGTATTGGCTGCCTTTACTACCAGTGCTTCCGGCGTCAGCCTGGCAATGTCTCCGCCGCTAAGTACCACAGGCTCCGCAATGCCTATCTTCTTTGCCGCATAGCCGGCAACATATTGGTTGTCACCGGTGATGATCTTAACCTTTACGTTCAATTGTTTCAGGCGGTCCAGTGTTGCTATCGTATCCGCCTTAAGGGGGTCTTCCAGCACAACGAAGCCCATAAATATCATATCACGCTCATCTTCCTTGCTCACCTTTTCCGTATTCATTTCTTTGTAGCATATACCTATCAACCTGAAACCATCCGAACAATAGTCTTTGTACAATGCTGTTATCCGACCTTTATCTATTGCACTTATCGTTCCCTTCTCATCAACCATTTGGGTACACACCTCGAGGATATTGTCCACCGCGCCCTTGCTGATCAGGTATTGCTTACCATCTTTTGTAACCCCGATGCTCAATCGACGCCTGATGAAGTCGTAAGGTATCTCGTTGATCTTGCTGTAACCTTCGGTACCGAGCCCCAGCGATTTGATGGCATCGTCTATCGGGTTGCTAAAGCCATTCTGGAATACAGAATTGAGAAACACCAGCTGCTTTGCCTGTTCGCTGCTTTTGCCGCCGATGTCTATTACATCCTTCACCTTAATGACACCCTCGGTTATTGTTCCGGTCTTGTCGGTACATAATATCTCCACCTCCCCAAAGTTGAATATCGACGACAGCTTCTTCACGATCACTTTCTTCTTAAGCATCCGCTTGGCTCCTGCCGACATGGCAAAGGTCATAATGGCCGGCAGTAGTTCCGGGGCCATTCCCACTGCGATCGCCAGCGCAAAGAGTATTGAGTCAAAAAGTGGCTTCTTGAAGTAGAGGTTCACCGAAAGGATCACGATCGATAGCACAATGGTGATCTGCATCAGGAAGTAGCCAAAGTGTTTAATGCCTTTTTCAAAGGCTGTCTCCTGTACGGTCACCAGGCTGTGCGCCATCTGCCCGAATACCGTATCGCCACCTGTGTTCACTACCAGCGCTTTACCCGTACCGCTCACCACATTCGTTCCCTGCCACAGGCAGTTGGTTTTGGCGCTTATCGGTTCACTGTCGGCCACAATGCCGGGCGCTTTCTCTACCGGGTACGATTCGCCTGTTATGCTGCTTTCATTCACATGCAGCTCGTTATGTTCTATCAGCCTGCAGTCAGCGGGTATTACGCCGCCTGCATTCAGCAGCAGTATATCGCCCGGCACTATCGCGTCTGCATCCACTTCTGTGTCCGTTCCATCGCGTAGCACATTGCATTTCAGCTTTATCATTTGCTGTAGCCGCTCCACTGCGCGCCCGGCGTTCAGTTCCTGCCAGAAACTTAGCAATCCCGTAGCCAGCAATATAAAAAGGATAATAAGCGTATCAGATACTTCACCCAGGATAGCCGAGAGGATAACAGCCACCACTAGCAGCAGCACCAACGGGTTAGTGAACTGCCTTATAAGCAACTTCAGCTCGCGGCTGGCCCTGCTGGGTGTCTTAAGCTTGCTTTTTTGCTCAGCCAGCTTGCTGGCTGCCAGGTTGCTATCTAAGCCCTGCGCACTGCTCTGCAGCTGCCGGTAAAGGGCTTCAATATCCGTTCCGGAAAAGTTGAGCGGCATAGGCTCATGTATTTATTGGCGGTGATGCTTTACTTTTTCTTTGGCTTCTTAGCTGGGGCCTTTGGCTTTGCTTTGTTGAATTCCCCGTCTATCATCAACAGCAGGGTACCCTCTTTGTGCTGCACTATCTTGTAGTGCCATACTTTGCCGCCGCATATTACCTTCATAGTGTTGGCATTCTCTTTGGTCCACGTTCCGCTGCAGGGTTTGCCGCCTATCTTTTTTTCATCAGCTACCTCCTGGAAGGTGCCCCTGTCGTCAAGGTAAAACCCCGTTCCCTTAGCCAGTACCTGCCCCTCATTTACACGCTCCAGGAAGGTATGTACGGATTTGCCCTGGTTGTCCCACACACTGTTATCATATACCCAGTAGCGGCCAGTAAGATTTTCGAACACGTCATTTGGCTGCGCCTTTAATGCACTCGCATAGCCCAGCAGGCATGCACACAAGATCACTATCTGCCTTTTCATTTGTTCTTATTGGTTGTTTAGCTGGGGCGCCTCAATTCCGGATGTTATAGGGTAGGGCTGCTATTTCAACGTGCAGGTGATATTGCCCGGCTTGCCCTTTATGCCCACACTCCACGATTCACATTCTTTCTTTGCTTTGCTTTTAGTATTGTGGATGTTGATCACGTCCTTCGTACCCGAATATCCTAAACACTGGCAATTGTAGTCTTTCTTGCAAGAGCTAAGGGATATGGCAAGTACAGCAGCAAATAAAGCTAAGTATCGTTTCATACTATTGTAAAGGTTGAATGAAAAAACCACACTAATATAGCTAGCAATTCCTGAAATTAATACTATTTGTCTCATTTTCTGCCAAAAACAGGCATAATAATTGATAAATATCTGTTGAATAATCTTCCTTTATGAACGTCCGCTACCTGCCCATCTTATCAGCTCTTGTTCTTTGCTTTGCTGCCTGCAAAAAGACCGAAGAACAACCGCCGCAGGTCCGGGAGGTTAACGTCACTACTACAGTCTCCGGTCATGTGCAGTATCCGCTTTTTTCACAGCCGGTGAGGCAAGCAAAAGTATCGGCCATCGCAACAAAACGTATTTATTATTCCAATAATCAGCATGGGTATACGAGTTTTGTGATGGACAGCGTCTACACAGACAGCAATGGCAATTTCTCCATGACCTTCAACCGCGACTCTTTGGATTGTACCTACACCCTCAGCTGCACGGAAGGCATCGCCGATACATCGCTGGCTTTCCCCGCCGGTGATAGCACATGGATGTCCCTAAACCTTTATAAGAGAGTGACAGTCTGGGCAAATCTGCAATTCCAGCACCGGGACAGTTGCTGGCTCTATTTCTACAACAATGACACTTCAGGTTATTGGTTCGAAGCTAACTTTGGCTCCGATACACTTGGCGAACCGCTAAGTTTCTATAAGGATAGCGTTTATCGTCTCTGTATCAAGTGCGATAAAAACCATGTCATCACTGCTCACACCTATGCTTTTTCCATCTCCTCTTACGACGATACGGCTAGGCGCTATCTGATAGTCGATCCCTCTACCTTTTAGGCAGTCCCTATTCTTTTCTCCGCGATTTTTTCATTAATATTGTGCATCTTCGATAATTTTCAAATATTTGTATTCAAAGCGTCTTAAATGATGAGGAAAGCATTACTACCCGTTTCAGGATTTGTATTGGCATTGGCTGCGCTCAGTAGCTGTCACAATAAGCATATCAACAACCTTATACAGACCACGCCTATCCGCCAGGACTTTGAGGTAGTGTACGATGTGCCTACAATGAGCACTGCTGCCACAGCTGTGTTCCGCAATGGCGACGTGACCGGCAGCATGATCCAGCTTACGGGTGGCAACAGCCTTACCATCAACGGTGATGTGCCTAACTACGCCCCGCTTACCTATACCTACTCATGGAATGAGAATGGTTACCAGACTGTGAACTTCGTGCTCACCAAGCCCTCTGGTAAAACCATTACCAATTCGGTAAATATTGGTGATACTATCGGTTCTTATTTCCCCGCCGGGCTCAGCCAGGACGTGTCTAAGAATACCGGCCTAAACTTCACAGCAACAGGCTACCCGCTGTCGGCAAGTGAGGACCTGCTGGTGACACTGGTAGGCAAAGATCAACTGGGCAACTATGCTACCGAAAGCAAGAACTTTTACAACAATGCTGTGAGCCTTACCCGCGACGACCTGTCGCGTTTTAAGAATGGCTCGCTCAATGTGCAGATCAAGCGTCAGCGCACGCTGAACATCCAGCAGAGCGACAGCACAGGTGGGGGTAGCCGCATCGTAAGCCTGCAGGTACAGAAAGCCTTTAACCTTACCAACTAATTCAAGGTCATTCGTTTTTTACATAATAACTCCAAAAATGGCGCGCCTCCCGCGCCATTTTTTATTGTCCCTAATCCCCGCACGTCATCCTGAACTTGTTTCAGGACCTCGCGCGACACCGTAAAGAAGCCCGGCCTTCGCGCCGCCAAAGCTCCCCTCTTTATTTCAAAGAGGGGTGGACGCTCATACAGACCTGATTCCATTAAAAAGAGCGGCCGGGGTGATTAACCGCACCCCGCTCGCACACTGTGCCACTCCCACACACGTCATCCTGAACTTGTTTCAGGACCTCGCGTAACACCCTACAGAGGCCCAGCCTTTGCACAACATGATTAACCACACTCCGCACTCACACCCGCACTGCTCTTACTACTCATCCAGTTGCCCGAACTTTCCTTGCCTGAAGTCATCATAAGCCTGCTGCACCTCCTCTTTACTGTTCATCAGGAAGGGGCCGTAGGCAAAGATCGGTTCATCTATCGGCTGACCGCTGAGTAGTAATAATACACAGTCTTCGGTGGCTTCCAGGTCAATGGTCTCGCCCTCATTGGCAAAGAGTACAAAACTATCCGTAGGCGCAGTCTCGGTGTCGGAAAAGAGGGCCGCGCCTTCTATCACCAGTATGCCCGTATTATAGCTTGCCGGCAGGTCGAGGCTTAGTTTTGCGCCTTTCTTCAGGCGGATGTTGTATAGCTCTATTGGGGTGAAAGTGCTGGCCGGGCCCTTCACGCCTTCAAAACTGCCTGCGATTATTTCTACCACACCGCCGTCATTGGGCACTTCGTAGCGGCCCAGTTGCGCTTTGGTGATGGCCTGGTACTTGGGCTGGCTCATCTTGTCCTTTGCGGGCAGGTTCACCCACAGCTGCACCATCTGGAACGGGCCGCCGGCTTTGCTGTAGGCCTCGTCGTGATACTCTTTGTGCAGCACGCCGCTGGCCGCGGTCATCCACTGCACATCGCCTTCGCCTATCACGCCGCTGTTGCCCCAGCTATCGTGGTGGGCTACCTTCCCATGGTAAGCTATCGTCACCGTCTCAAAGCCGCGATGGGGATGTACACCTACCCCCCTGGGGTTATCTCGGGGTGCAAAGTCTATTTTCGAGTTATAGTCGAGCAGGAAGAAGGGGCTCATGCGCTCCTGGCTCATGGTATAGCCGCTCGGGAAGAAGTTATGTACCCTGAAGCCATCGCCCACCATATGGGGCGGGGGGGGAGCCAATACCTGCTGTATCTTTTTTGTTGCCATGGAGGTAAAATTAAAGAGTTTATAAACCACCTGCCTTATAGCAACATCATCTGCTCTTATACACTGTCTTCCCGGATTTATTTCCGGGCCTACGGTACACGGGACAGAAGGCGGGCGTCTGGACCGCATGGTAGAAACAAAAATATAGTGCACATGTGCCCTTAAATTTCGAAATTTTGATTTGTTTTTTATTTTTGATGCCAAATAAAAAACATGAAAAAAATAACCACTATTTGCATCGCCGCACTTATCAGCACCGCACTCCTTACTTCTTGCAAGAAAGATTACACCTGTACCTGTAAAGACAATTCGGGAACAGTAATAACCAGCAACCCACTGGGCAAGATGACGAAGAAAAAGGCAACTGCCGATTGTAACACACTGGGTACGGCCTATACTGCCACCAATAGCGGTAGCTGCTCGCTCAACTAAGTTTTTGTTTTTAGTTTTTGTTTAGAGACCACCTAATAGGTGGTCTTTATTATTAGTGCTTGAACCTGAACGCATTCTGTTCCTCCCCTTTAGCACTGTTGCGAAAGGCAGGTAAGATATCCACATTTTGAATCCTCCCGGCTGCTCCTGTATGGGGCTGCTATAACTTTGGTGGTCCTATGGATGCGAAATCAGTACCGGCCAATATACAGCAGCTCCACCGCCGGGGGCAGCTAAGCGACGAAGAATATCAACTCATAAGCCTTGCCCTGAAAATAAAGACCTGCCGCCTTAGGACAAAACTTACCCTTTCTCAAGCACTTCCCAAATAGTGCCCTCAATTGTATCGCGAAGGACGATTCTTTTATCCGAAACGCTGTCTATATGGTAATACCAGGCTTTACCGCTGCCGTCCACTTGCCCCATCCAGTCCCCCTCGTGCAACGACCATCTGATGCTATCCACCAACCGGCCCCTGTCAAGTATCGCACCGTGCCCGTTTTTTAAAAAGCTGAACGAAAGCTGCATTTCCGGCCTATGCAGCTCGGGGGCATCCATAACTTTATTGCTGTTTGCATCCACTGCATAGCCGGTCATTTGCCAGTGGCCTATGATATTCGGGGTCGACCCTTTGTTGTTACAGGCTGCCAAAAAACAAGTGGCCGATATTATAAGGTTGAGCGCAGAGCGTTGCTTCATTTTTCCGGTTTATAGATCAATGATAGTAAAAAACAAAAATATTATCCGAATACTAACCGAACAGTTGCTCTGCCACTTTACCTTCCATAATGTAGTTATACAGAAAATCTGTGATTATCATATTCCAACCTGCATTCACCCTTTCATAGCACTCTTTTGCAGGCACTAGGCCGTCGTGTCTGAAATTTATTTCGGTTTTGTCGCCATCACCCGTCAGTTCAAAGATCATCTTTGTGCCCGTCCACTCGGCTTTATCGTTTTCTAGCCAGTCGAGCCGGCTTTCGGTAACGAGCCATACAACCTTTTGTTCAGGGATCAGTTCAACCAGTTTTTGCTTTGAATAATGAGCACCTGGATGGTTCACTATAAATTCGTCGTTGAGCCTGCTTGTATTGCCAGCCAGATCCTTGCCTCCCCACCATTTGGACACTTCTCGCGTAATAATTTCAAAAACCTCCTTTCGGGATATTGCGACTTCAGTAGTCACATTGATACTCTCTACAAAATTGTATAGGCTTATCTTGATACAGTAATCGCATATATCCTTCAACCTGCTCAGTTCATGTTCCGGCACCACACCATCGTAGGTGAATTTGAGCAGCGTATCGTTCCCTTTAGGGCTTAATTCAAAGATCATTTTTGTACCCGACCAATCATAGTTGTCAGGCTTGCGAATACTTTCCGTTGTGAGCCATACAAGCCTTTCGTCAGGTACCAATTCAAGCACTTTGTTTTTTGAATAGTGCGAATCGCCCGTCCGGAGAATGAACTCAACCCCCGGTCCGAGGCCTTCACTTAAAAACTCTTCCGGCCACCACCCGGAAAGGTTGATGAGATGGCTAAACACATAGTCAGCAGATTTGCCAAATTCCACTGTTACAGAATATTGTGTGTTAAGGTAGTTGCCGGTTTTCATGTAGCACTTTCGCTTTTACTATTTATACCAATGAAGTTGTCCTTTACCTGTATTTATAAGGCTTTGCAGACTTTTTTGAACAAAACCTGTCCATGCATCACGGCACACTTCATAGCATTCGTAATCGGGCGTTAATCCCACCTGCGTAAAGACCAGTTTCGTTTTGTCACCCTGCTCAGCTATCTCAAACACGATCTTATTGCCTGTCCATTCTTTCGGGTCTTTAGTAAACTTGAAATAGTTATCCTCCACCAGCCAAACCACCTTTTTGTCGGGCACCATCTCGATAGTTTTCATTTTGCTGCGGTGATTGTCACCGAAATGGTAGGTCCATTCGCCGTTGAGTTGGCCAGGTTGTCCGGCGATGTCCTCGCTCCACCACGCGCGTGGATCATTTATGCCTTATAAACTAATGACGCCGGCTGCTCCACGAGGATGGATGTACTAAAACTTTGGTTGCTCATATCGTATGTTTTTAGCAAAAATAGAACGGCTGATCACCTGTGCATTGTACAAATCGGAACTAGCTGGTATAGTGCCTGGTGGCAAGCTCGTTCATGCTGTTTTGTAACTCGGTTGGGGTAAAGCCGGTGAACCGTTTAAATGCCCTTAGGAAGTGGGATTGGTCGTGGTAGTGATCATAAATATGGTCTTTAAGTCCTTGTAATTTGCCTGTGGCCGAATACGCTTCGTAAAACTGTTTGAATTTTATGATCTCAGCGAGATTTTTAGGGCTTGTACCCAGGTGCTCTGAAAACTTCCTGTTAAGCCACCGCGAGGTATAGCCCGTTTCTTTTTCAAGCTGGGCCACTTTAATGAGCCCTTTAGTAACGGATATCCGGTTGATACAATAGTCATAGATAGGGTCGGGGACTGCTTTTTCTAATTGTCTGATCAGGAACTGCTCCAAGATTTGCACTTTCTCTTCCAGTATGTCTGCCTCGGCAAGTCGCCGCTGAAGAACTGTTGCATTTCTGCCGGCCAGGTCCGGCAGCGCTATTATCTGATTTTTGATTTCGGCAAAAGCCAGGTGAAACAGACGGTAAGCACCCGGCAAATTGAATTCAATAACTATCGTGCTTGTCTGTGCATCGTCCAGGGGATTAAGATTGACCGGCGCGTCGATCAGGCCGCTTAGGGTTATCTTATCTTCATTTTGCACAAAGGTCTTACCATCAAGTTTTGCTATGATGCCGTTGCGGCAGGTGACGGTTAACTTGAAATTGGCATTGGGTACGATCAGTTTCTTATCCATTTCCGGCAGGCGGCCGCTGCTCTCGAACACGGACATTTTTGCAACGTATGGGCGCAGCAGGGGATGTGGTGTTACCGGGTTGAAACGGAATGCGGTCATCTGTTTCGGAAAATGAATATGCTAAATTAAAGATAATATAAGAAATAGAACTTTCGTGGCGGAAGACCCGGATGAAATCGTCAACGTCCCAAACGCTTATCGCGCAATAAGGGTAGTAATTAGATTGCTTTTTAGTGGGCCTTTACCCCCTTCATATCTCCATATTTATCTACAATAGCCGATAGCTCACGAAGCGTATTTGCAATAAATGTTTGGTCTGACTTGAAAACAAATATCAACTCGTTCGCATATTCATTCGTTTCTGAGAAACTACCACTTACGTCTACATGGCCTAATTGGTCGTATACCATGACCAAGGTCAGGTTGTGTTCGTAATTGCTAAATTTTACAGTTCCTCGTAAGTCTTGATTACACCTCTTAAGGCTTTGAAACAGCTCATACAATTCGCCAGTTGACGAGTATAGACTTGACTCAACGGAAAAGTTGCCGGCCCTAATCTTAAGGCGCGCCTTAAGATCATATCCTCCCCAATAACCAGTTGATTCCGGGAATCTGTAGACTTCCGCAAGAAAAAAACTGATACAGCCAGCAACACCGTGTATTGAAAAGCCTTCCATGACAACAAAGGTAAAAATGAAAAAGCCCGTAAAAAAGCACTAACTGCATTTACGGGCTTTTGTAGTCCTGACAAGAATCGAACTTGTATCTAAAGTTTAGGAAACTTCTATTCTATCCATTGAACTACAGGACCAAAATTTTGTGCAAATATCTTCTTCCTGCAGCAGTTTTCCAATATTTCTCCTTAATAATTGCTTCTTCTCTTGTCTTCGACAGCTCAAAATGAACAATCTTGAAAGGAATTTTATGTTTTATCGATTTTGTTTGACCAGCGTTATGTTGGCTCAACCTCTTATTAAGATATTCACAGTGTCCTTTATAGAAATATGAAGAATCGGTCAAGCTTTGGACTACGTACGTATAAAAAGGCATTGTAGCAAAATCGAATTTGTATCTAAAGTTTAGGAAACTTCTATTCTATCCCCGCCCGAACGCCGCTCAGGCGGGCGGGCATTGAACTACAGGACCAGTTCTTATTTGGAGGCTGCAAAAATAAGGCATCATTTGCACATTCTCACATTTGCAAATTTTGCTCATTACTTTGCCTTCATCCTGTTATTCTTCGGGCTGTGTTCCAGCTCTGCCAGCCCCATGGCTTCCAGCAGTGGCGGCATGTATACACCAAACCTTCCGCGAAGTCCTTTTTTCAATCCGTACCATCCGCCAACAGGATTGCTTTCCGAGCGGCCCCAGGCTTCTACCGTGCCTTCCTTTGCCGGCTTTTGCTCGTCGGCTCCGCCCAGGTCCATCCAGTCGCCGTGTTTTTTTAGCATTGCGTGCAGGTCGTCTATTGCCCGGGCATCGTAGTGCAGCACTGTTTTTCCTACTGTGCACACAATTATTTTCTTACCATCTTTTTCGTCCAGGTACATCTCATATTCCGATGTGCCCGGCGGTGTTTGCAGCTTCCATGGATCTGCTTTGGTCCCTTTTGCCATCGCGTTTTATTTCGTTTTCATGATCAAATCTGAATTTGCACATTTTCACATTGGTACATTTTCACATTAACTCACCGCCACTTTAGCGTCGACAACAGGTGATGCACGTCCTGTACCAAAAATTCATTCATAGGCTTCAGCGAGTCTGCATTGGGCGTCACATCGAAGTATAGGGCGCCCCGCATATAGTGCTTCACTGAGTCGGTAGCTACAAACTGGTAGGCCGATGCGGCATCACCGCCCACATTGAACTGCAGGCACATCACCCCGTTCTTGTTGGTAAATGTCTGCGATTCAATGGAACTGGCCTTTTTATCATGGTAGAAGCTCAGCTTATGCGCATCCTCCAGCAGTTTTTCCATGCTTTGCTTTTGCGATATTTCCTTGTAGCTGATGTAGATACGCCCGCCAATGCTTGGAAAGTCAATATTGATCCACCAGGGGTTTTCCGGCGTTTTGCCAAAAAACTCGGTGTCTTTTATCACGTTGGCATAGGTGGGATATTCAAAGGTATAGGGATAGCCGGGCTGATCGAACACCTTGTAGCTATGCTGTGGAAAATCAACAGCGTAATAACCCCTTGGTTTAGGTGTATAAGTGTCGGGCTGGCACGAGCATACCAGCAAACACAATAAAAAAAGCGGAATGTATCGCATGGTGCCAAAACTAAAATAAAAATGCCATTTTACTGCCTTGCCGAAGTTATAAATGCACTATTAACGCAGGCTTTATGCGGGCATTAGGGCAATGCCTTATCTTTTGTTATTTTCGCAGCCTGATTCAAACCAATATTTATGGCAGACCAACAGATTCCCGTAGAACCGCAACAGCAACTAAACATAGAACTGACTGAAGAGATAGCCGACGGCACTTACGCCAACCTGGCGATCATTACACACTCATTTGCCGAATTTGTAATGGATTATGTGAATGTAATGCCCAATATGCCAAAGGCTAAGGTAAAGGCCCGCGTTGTGATGACACCCCAACATGCCAAGCGCCTGATGAAGGCCCTGATAGAGAATGTGAAGCGTTTTGAGGCACAGTATGGCGTTATCAAAGACCAGGACCAGGTGCCACTGCCTTTCAACTTTAGCGGCCCTGCAGGCCAGGCCTAGTTTGCTTAATAAGATTGATGAACGATAAGATACTTATACTTGATTTTGGTTCGCAGTTCACACAGCTCATAGCACGTGCCGTACGTGAGCTCAATGTTTATTGCGAAATACAACCCTGCACTAAACCGGTGCAGTACGAAGACAACCTGAAAGGCATCATCCTTTCGGGTAGTCCTTTTTCAGTTAACGACCCCGTGGCGCCGAAGCCGGATATACAGGCGATGGCGCAGCGCCTACCGGTGCTATGCATTTGTTACGGCGCCCAGTTGTTAGCGCAGCAGGCTGGGGGAGAAGTTGGTAAATCAACCCATCGCGAATATGGCCGTGCCCACCTGGAGCACCTTATTCACGATGAACTGATGGCTACAATAGCGCCAAATTCGCAGGTATGGATGAGCCATAGCGACACCATCAAAAAGTTGCCCGAAGGGTTTACCTTGATTTCCCGTACAGAAAGCATACCTGTTGCTGCCTTTAAAGCGGGGCCGGCATATGCGCCTAATCCCGTTTACGCCATCCAGTTCCACCCCGAAGTAACACACAGCACCGACGGGCGGCAACTCTTGAAAAATTTTGTTGTCAATGTCGTTGGCTGCAAGCAGGATTGGACCCCGGCTTCATTTGTACAGGAAACCGTGGCACGTATCAAGAACCAGGTAGGTAATAATAAAGTTGTGATGGCGCTCAGCGGCGGGGTAGACTCCACCGTAGCCGCCACGCTGATACACCATGCCATTGGCGACAATCTATACTGCATATTTGTTGATAATGGCTTGCTGCGTAAGAACGAGTTCGAGCAGGTAATGGAAGGCTACAAACACCTTGGCCTCAACACCAAAGGTGTCGATGCTAAACAGCGCTTTTATAGCGAACTTGACGGTGTTACCGATCCCGAGCAAAAGCGCAAGATCATTGGTCGCTTGTTTATCGACGTCTTTCAGGAAGAGGCTACGCACCTCAAAGATGTTTCCTTTCTCGGACAGGGTACTATATATCCGGATGTGATCGAATCGCTTTCCGTGCATGGCCCCTCAGCTACTATTAAGTCGCACCACAACGTTGGTGGCCTGCCGGAGAAAATGCACATGTCGCTCGTGGAGCCCCTCCGTTTTCTTTTCAAAGATGAGGTCCGCAAGATCGGTCGCGAGTTGGGCATCGACGATATTTTCCTTAGCAGGCATCCATTCCCCGGCCCCGGCCTGGGCATACGCATACTCGGTGCAGTTTCCGAAGACAAGGTAAAGCTCCTGCAGGAGGCTGACGCTATCTATGTGCAGCACCTGCGCGATAGTGGCCTGTATAGCCAGGTATGGCAGGCGGGCACCATATTGCTGCCGGTGCAGAGCGTGGGCGTAATGGGCGATGAGCGCACCTATGAGTATACGATCGCGCTAAGGGCTGTCACATCTGTAGACGGCATGACCGCCGATTGGGCACATCTGCCACATGCATTCCTTGCGAAGGTGTCTAATGATATTATCAATCACGTAAAAGGTATCAATAGGGTGGTGTACGACATCAGTTCGAAGCCCCCCGCCACTATCGAGTGGGAATAAGAAAATACGCATGAAAGCCCGGATCTCTTTAATAGCACTTTTTATCGCCTTGTCGACCTCTTACGCCGTCAGGGCAGATGCACAGTTTTGGAAACACTGGTTCAAAAAGGAAGAGCCGGTGCGGAAGAAACCAGTGGTGCAGGAAAAGAAGCGTATAGAACCGGCGGCCGCACCTAAACCCGAACCAGCAAGGCCTCGCCGCAAACAACAGTTCGAATATCCTTTTTCAGAAAAGAAAGCACGTTACCGTGTTGATGTGCTGGCACCTCTGTACCTGGATGAACTGGTAAAGGGCGGCAAGCCCACGTATAAGGGCAGGATACCTGAAAAGGCCGCCGCCGGTGCCGACTTCTGTGAGGGTATAAAGATCGCGGCAGATACCCTTAATAAGCTGAATTTCCAGGTCGATGTATATATACACGACATTACTGATCCGCAGGAAACGCCCGAGGCGCTCACGCACGGAAAAATGCTGGATGGCTCCGACCTGATTATCGGTGCGGTACAGTCGGCACAGATACCTGCCATTGCACAGTATGCCAAAAAGCACGAGATCAATTTTGTCTCAGCAGTGTCGCCGGCCGACGGTGGTGTTACGAACAATCCTTATTTCACCATCCTGCAGCCAACTTTACAAAAACACTGTGAAGCGATCATGAGGCGCCTTGAGAAGCAGCACAAGCACGAGCGGGTGGTAGTATACCGCCGCAGCTCTGTGCCGCTCGATGAAAGTGCGTATAACTTTATGATCGATGAGGACGCGCAGCGTAACAACGATATTGTGAAGGTCTCCTGCACTAAGCTTCCTGAAAAGGCAACGCTTGCAGAAGCATTTTCCCCCGATAAGGTTAACCTGGTTGTGATGGCTGTCATGGACGTTGGCTATGCAGAAGTGCTGCTAAAGCAACTGCACGACTTGTTCCCCGATTATAAGTTCGATGTATTTGGCATGCCTTCATGGCGTAGCCTGCAGGGCTTGAAAAAAGCAGACGCTTATCCGAATACGGTAATATTTCTCACCACTGCTTCGCATTTCGACCTGACTACCGCACAGGGCAAGTACTTGTCCGATGTAAGTTTGAAAAGCTATGGTGCCAGGGCTAACGAAACTGTGTGCCGCGGTTACGAAACGCTTTTCTGGTATGCATATCTACTTAGAAAGTACGGACCGATATTCAACGAAGATATTTCCGACAACAGCATGTTACCGTTCAGCCATTACGAAATAAAGCAGCAACGTGATGAGAATGGCGAAATATTGTACAACGAGAATGAGCATGTGTACTGGTATCGCTACCAGGATGGCTCTTTTATGATCGACTAGCTTATTTTTCCTGCACGGTGTTGACCGTATTTGCCATCGTTTCCTGAATAGTGTAGATGCCGTTTGTGGCGAGAGATGCGGGTGTTCCGTTCTTGATCGCTGTGCCGCTGTCGGCAGGCGTTTGCTTTATACGCAGTTCTTTACTGAGGCGTCTCTTCCTCATGAAATGAAGAATGGCATATAAGCCCAGGGTAAGCCCGCAGATGCTCAGCAAAGCGACATTGGGATCATAATCCTGCACCAACAGCGAAACAATAATGATAAGGATATTAGAGGTGACCAGGATGGCAACGATATTGCTGTGGCCAAAGCCGATATCCATCAGGTAATGGTGAAGGTGTGTCTTATCCGCCCGGAACGGTGAGCCCCCCTTCAGTATACGCGCAATGAATACACGGAAGGAGTCGAACACCGGCACAAACAGCACAGATAATGCGATCACCATGCCGCCCCTCGGGTTATGGACAATTGCCAGCAAAGGCTTACCCGGCCCAAAGGAGTGGATGAACATGATGCAAAGTATCGAGACCGTAAAGCCTATGAGCAATGCTCCTGTGTCGCCCATAAATATCCGGGCCGGTGAAATATTATACCTAAGGAAGCCGATAATAGCCCCGGTAAGAGCAAAAGCAATACAGGCCCCGCCCATATTGTCGAGCAGGGCAAGGCATATACCCAATGTCAGTGAGGATAATACCCCTATCGATGCCGCTAAGCCGTCTATGCCGTCTATCAGGTTAAATGCATTGGTCACAAACATGCAACCGATAACCGTGAAGCCGAGGCTTGCCCATAAAGGCAACTGGTAGATGCCGAAGAAGCCATGCAGCGAATTGATACGCATATCGGCAAAGTAAACGGTGATGATAGCCGCCACGAATTGCGCCACGAACTTTTGCTTTGGACTTATGGTGATCAGGTCGTCGTTCAGCCCGGTAAGGAAAAGCAGCAGTGACGAAGCGCTTATATAGTTCCATTTATCCATTGACGAGGTCCTGATAAAAAGCGACGTGACGATGATATAGGCGAAAAAGATGCCGATACCCCCCAGGTTGGGAACGATCTTGATGTGTACCTTTCTGTGATTGTCAGGCATATCGAAAAGGCGTTTCCTTTTTGAAACGTAGATGATACGCGGTATGGACACAAGGCTGATTACAAGGGCGGTTGCAAATGTGGCCAAATAAATGATATAAGCTGGCAATTCGATCATAAGATGATATCCGGGCTAAGCACTCGTTTTTATTGCTGATTAAAAAGGGGTTTTTACCATGCTTTTCCCTTACCCTGTAACAATACTTTAAGCAAAAATACACTATTGTTCCAAGAGTTTACTTCAATAACAAGTCAATAAATAATTATTGGAAATAGTAATGTAATCAGCTGGCTGAGGCTAAGCATGAGAAACAGCACACAATAACTATACCATGTTCTTGAGTACGCTTACAATGCGCTCTGCCGCCTTGCCGTCCCACATATAGGGAATGTTGCCCTTTTTCCAGTTGCCGGCAAATAGCTTCTCCAGGGCAGGAAAGATTGCATCTGGGTTAGTGCCTATTAATTCATTGGTTCCCATACTGCAGGTCTCGGGTCTTTCAGTGTTGTCCCTTAGGGTGATGCAGGGTACGTGCATTACAGTCGTTTCTTCCTGTATGCCGCCCGAGTCGGTGATCACCACCTTCGAGTGTTGCACCAGGTAGTTGAATTGCAGGTAGCTCAATGGTTCGCTTACATGCAGGTTGTTCGCCCGTATACCGATGCCCTCAAGGGTCTTTGCTGTCCTGGGATGCACGGGAAAAATGATCGGCAGACCCCTCGACGCCTTGATTATGGCCACTAATATGCTCTTCAGGTCGCTCACATTGTCCACATTGTTAGGCCGGTGCAGCGTGAGCACGATATATTCGCCCGATTGCAATTTCAGCTTGTTCCAGAAAGGTGGCTGGTGAAACAGTGGGGCCTGCTTCAGCAGTGTGTCTATCATCGTGTTACCTACGAAAAAGATGCGCTCATCGGGTATGCCTGTTGCCCGTAGGTTATCGTTGGCTGTGTGTGTAGTAGTAAAAAAGTAGTCGGTTATCGAGTCGGTAACGATGCGGTTGATCTCCTCCGGCATATTCATATCATTACTCCGTATGCCCGCTTCCACATGTGCTACTTTGATATTCCCCATTTTTTTGGCGGTGATAGCACAGGCCATGGTCGATGTCACATCACCTACCACGATCACCAGGTCGGGTTTGGCCGAAAGAAGCACTTTCTCATAACGCATCATGATGGTGGCTGTCTGTTCCGCCTGTGTGCCGCTGCCTGCCTCGAGGTTAATGGATGGTTTGGGAATGCCGAGTTGCTCGAAGAACGAGTCGCTCATATTCCTGTCGTAATGCTGACCGGTGTGCACGAGCCGGTACTTGATATTGGTCCCTCTCCTTTGCTCTTTTTGTATAGCCTCGATGATAGGGGCTATTTTCATGAAATTCGGTCTCGCACCGGCAATGATATCAACCAGCATAGATTATCTGTTCTATTACCACCTTCACATGTTCTTTTACATGCGCCCGCAGGCATTGCGCATCTGCAAGCCGGTTGTAACCTTCGCAATATAGGTAATTATGCAAACCCATACTATAGCCCCCATCTATTGTGATACGTATATTACCTGCTGTAAACTGATTTCCGCCCACTGCCTTTAGGTATATGCCCGGATGAAAGTGTAACGACAGTATGGCATCTTGTCCTTTATAATTCAACAAGTGATCTTCTATTATTATTTTTTGGTTATCACAGCGCATATTACGCTGGTGCCTGATGCCCATGTTCCTGTAGCCGTCATGTTCAGCCTTGATTTGATGATCACTCTCCGACAATATCCGCGCCCAGGCGCGTTCACCCGTCCGAAATGCGGCCCACACATCCGATGAGTTTTGCCCATTAATGGTTATGGTATTGTGTGCCCCCGTTCCACGTTCTTCAGATCTTCGTTTGCCGCGCTCATAGGTTGATATCCCGGTATCTACGATGAAAGGTTGTCCATCCACTTGAAGACAGAAGCTCAGTGTGTCAGCATGGGCGTGGCCAGCCTGGTAGCTAGGCAGCAGGTTCCCCACGTCCGCTACCATTTCGAAAGCGCCTGCTTCAAGTTTGCGATATCCACTTTCCCGCAGCTTAACTTTTGGAATTGTTAAGCCGAGTTTAGCGGCATAATCAAATAAAAAAGGCACATTGGGGGCTACATCATTAGCCGAATCGCCAAACATCGCATAACTGCCGTCCTTATAGCAAAACGCATTCAGCCACCCGCACATCAGCGCGGCCTTCTTGCGCATCACTTGCGGCAAACCGTCGTTGCGATACCGGTCTGAATTTTCCGCCAGCATAATACAATCCATTAGGTGCTGCAGCAAAATGCATTGATACATAGGGCTTTGTTCGCAATATCCGCCGTCAGGCAATATCTGCTCCTCCAACTGCTTCATCACGATCGAATATCCTGTTTTGTAAAACCGGTCTTCCTCAAAATAATGCCCAGCAAATAATAGCGATAGGCCGTTCTCCAGCAAGTGGTTGGCTTGCAATTGATATTCAGGAAAAGCAGCAAGGTGATGGTAATGTTTATACAGGCAATTGTTCAATATACTTTCCTGGATACCATGTTGGCTCATGAATTTGATCCATGCCATACCCCGCAGCGAAATAGGGTAGGGCTCCGCTCCATCCTGCAGCCGGTCAAAATTTTCGGCGTAATCCAGCATCGTACTCAATCTGCTTTCCACTGTCAGGCTTTCATCCTCCAGCCACTCGAAGTAGTTTAGGTTGTATGTCCACAGTTTACCGTATGCTGCATAGTTCCAATCGATCCTATCACCGAAGGAATGTTCGATGTTAAGGAGACTGAACATATTGCCTGCTTCCCGGTATTTATGATTTGCTAACCTCGTTGGAAATGGTATTTCAGGAAACTTCCCGGCGGCTTCCAAGGCTGCCTTAGGTACGCCCGGGTACTTATAGAATTTTGCTTTCAGCTTATAATAAAGCCTGTAGTACACCTGCTCAAAGCGCAGGTACTTCACAGTATGGTACAGGCGCAAAATATCCATTAGCGATTTTGTTCTTCAAATGCTTTGGTAAAGGTGTAGAGGTTAAAGTCCGGCTCATTCATCGCCGCTGCAAGCGTTTCCTTCAGTTTGGTCTTGTCAGTGCTTTTCATCCTGCTCGCCTGCATTAACTGCCAGCTTTTATCAACCAGCAAATGCAGCCTTTTCTCCGGACTATTATTTTGCCCTGCTAAGAAGGTATCTATAGCCGCTGCCAGCTCGTCGATGCCTTTTTGCTCGGTGGCCACTGTTTTTACTACGGCAGTCTCTTCAGCGCCATCTGCCCGTTCATGCACCAGTATCTTCAGGTTGCGGTACATAGTTTCAGCGGCCTCCCTGTCCGCCTTGTTCACTACGAAGATGTTGGCGATCTCCATAATGCCTGCCTTCATTGCCTGTACAGCATCGCCTGCCTCCGGCACTAATGCAACTACAGTGCAGTCGGCCAGCCCGGCTATCTCTACTTCGCTTTGGCCCACACCTACTGTTTCTATTAAAATATAGTCAAATCGCGCATTCTTCACCAGGTCGGTGATCTCGATGATCTTCGGATTCAGCCCCCCCAGTGCACCCCGGGTAGCCAGCGATCGGATGAACACATTTGGATGATTGTAAAAATCGCTCATGCGTATCCTGTCGCCGAGTATCGCGCCATAATTAAATGGCGATGAAGGATCTACAGCTATTACCGCAACTTTTTTGTTGGCCCTTACCCAGTGGTGCAGCAGTGCATTTACCAATGTGCTCTTACCAGCCCCCGGCGGACCCGTAATGCCCACCACCTGTGCCTTTTGCGTGTGCTCCAGCAGCATCAGCAGCTTCTCATATCCCGGCAGGTTGTTCTCAACTAGGGTTATAGCTTTTGCCAGCGAACGATAGTCGCCGGTCTTTACTCCCTCCATTAGCTGATTAATGTTGTCCTGCACTAAAAAATGTTTATGTTCGTTATTGAATTGTAACTCCCCGCTGCGCGTGAACAAAAATAGTGTTCTAAATAATAAAGTCTTCTCCAAATCAAATATTGCGGTTTTCCTCGCTTTTGCCATGCTGGTCGGCTTTCTTTTGTCCCGTGCCATCCTTTCAATGGCCATGATCGCATTTGTGGTCAATGCCGTCCGCGACGTGCATCCGCGCTACTGGTTCAGGCAAAAATGGTGGTGGCTGGGTTTGCTCTGGGTAGCTGCATACGGCTTGTCCTACTTTTGGAGTCACGATAAGATAGCGTGGTCCGAGCGGTTCCAGGTTAAACTGCCAATCCTCCTGTTCCCCTTCGCATTCGCCTTTATGCCAAAACTCAGCAGTAAGCAATTGCAATGGTTTACTGTTGCCACGGCTGCTTTGTTCCTCGGTGGTGCCTGCTACAGCGTTTACCCCCTCATAGGTCACGTCGGTCACTATGTCGATCAATATGCAGTCTCCCACCTGCTGCCAACTCCCGCCGAGGACGACCACATACTGTTTAGTCTCTCAGTTACGCTTTTTATCGTCTGGTGTGTTTACATCTTTCCCTATTTGAGCAAAGGCTTCGCTCGCTGGTTTGTTGGCATCACCGCTGCCCTCTTAAGTGTCTATCTACACATACTTGCAGCCCGTACCGGCCTCTTTCTCTGGTATGTTTTTGTGCTGTTCTGGGCGGTTTATATGGCCGTTCGTAAAAATAAATGGGTAGGTATCGGCATCATAACAGCACTTATAGTATTCTGCGCACTGGCTATCACCTATATCCCAACTTTCAGGATGCGTATAGGCTATATGAGCTATATGATGGTCGTCTACAAACAGGGCGAAATGTCTGCTGACTACAGCGACATGGGCCGCTGGATATCATACGACCTCGCTATCAAGGCCATCAGGCAGCACCCATGGGCGGGGGTAGGGGCCGGCGATATGATGGATACCATGCGGGCCGGCTACGCGCGCTACTATCCCGGTACCAAAGAGGAGCAGGTGCTCCTCCCACATAACCAATTTCTCACCGTTTCCCTCGCTTGCGGCATTCCTGTTGCCTTTTTGTTTGCGCTTTGGGTCTTTACCCCACTCACATGGCTCCGGCGCCACCGGGGCAGTTTCTTTTTCTTCATGGCCTGGCTCATCCTTTTTGTCCAGTCCCTTGTCGACCCGGTTTTAGAGGTGCAATACGGCGTGTTCGTATATTTGTTCTTCCTGCTCTGGCAGGGGCACGATTATATTGAACGACCAGCCCTTAAGGCAACGTAAATATTCAAGACTGTAATGACCAACTTTGTTCCCATATTTCCCCTCGAGATAGTGGTGTTCCCCGGCGAACCCCTTAACCTCCACATCTTTGAGCCCCAATACAAACAGCTTATCCGCGAGTGTATCGAGAGCAAAAAGCCCTTCGGCATACCCTCCGTATTCGACAAAAAGATCGGCGAGTTGGGCACACTCATGGAAATAGTGGAAGTGGTAAAAGAATACGAAACAGGTGAGCTCGATATCCGCACCCGTGGTCTCAGTGTCTTCCGCATTCTCGAGGTTATCAAAGAGATCCCCGACAAGCTGTACCATGGTGCCATTGTCAACTATCCTGAAAACACCATGGAGCCCGGCGATACCAATATCTCCAACCTGATTCTCTCAGAGGTGAAACGCATGTATAACCTTCTAAACGTACAGGGCAAATTCCCCGAAGGGCCCGATGCCGTCATCTCTTACAGCATAGGCCATTTTGTAGGCCTCACCAAAGAGCAGGAGTACGAGATGCTGGGCATCTTCACAGAGATACAGCGCCTCGAATACCTGCGCCGCCACCTCAACACCATCCTCCCGGTAGTGCAGGAGCTGGAAGAGATCAAAGCCCGCGTACAGCGCAACGGCCACTTCCGCGACCTCTCCATCGAAGGCCTCGAACTATAGTCTCTCCGTCCTTGCGAGGAGTGTACAGCCTTGTGGGCGGCCACGACGAAGCAATCTCGTCATAACATCGGACCTATTACTCATTTAGGGGCAGCTCCTAACCATTGACAGCCAACAATTACCCAATTAACCCAATCAACTTATTCAACTTAATCAACCCCGCAACTAACTACTATTCCCCATTTTTATTATATTGGCAGTCCTTACCAAAAAAATTACCCGTATATGTCAATGAACATTGTTATCGACTGGGGCAATAGCCGCGTGAAGGCTGCCGTTTTTAGTGACGATAAATTGATCGAGACCAAAATATTCCCAGAAGAGGATATCATCACCTCGCTCTCCTTTTACATACAGGATCATAAGATCACCAATGGCATCCTCGCTTCCGTGGCCATGCATCCGCCCGGCCTCGAATCAATGTTGCAGACCAACCTTCGACATTTCGTGAAGCTGGACATGAATACCCGCCTTCCCATCATCAATGCATACACATCGCCCGACACACTGGGCATGGACCGCCTGCCACTGGCAGTAGCAGCCCACATGATGAATCCCGACAAAAACAACCTCGTTATCAGCTGCGGCACATGTATAACATATAATTTTATACAGAAAAACCGCACCTTCCGCGGCGGTGCCATATCTCCCGGTTTGCACATGCGCCTGCAGGCCATGCACCAGTTCACCGAGAAGCTGCCACAGGTAAAGATGGAGGGCGATCTCCTGCTCCTGGGCTACGATACAGCCACTTGTATGCGCTCAGGCGCCGTTTACGGAATGGCCTCCGAGATCGATGGCATGGTAGCTAATTTCTCCGATCAATACCCCGATTTTAACGCCATTTTAACCGGGGGTGATGCAGCCTATTTTGAAAGCAGGCTCAAAACAAGGATATTTGCGGACCCTTATCTGTCGCTGAGGGGTCTAAATCTAATTTTAAAACATAATGTGCCAACTACACGCTAAGCACTTTTTACTACCCATATTATTTGTTTTTTCTACTGCTGAGCTCTTCGCTCAAACCAGTTCGGTAAGCAACCCTACATCCAACCGCAAGAACGAGCCCTACTCGCGCTATGGCATAGGTGAAGAAATGAACGCCAATAATACCCCCATCAAAGCGGAGGGTAATATCAGTTCGGCCTTCTCTAACGCCTTTATGGTCAATGCCGACAACCCGGCATCATACGCCAACCTGTTGCTCACTACCTACGAGGGCGGCATGACAGGGCAGACATCTTCGGTTTCCGCCAACGGCACATCCAACCGCACAGGTATGGCCACCTTGTCTTACCTCACCATTGGTATACCCGCGGGTAAGCACCTCGGCTTTGCCTTAGGTATGCGTCCCATGTCGCATGTGTATTACCACCTCAACGATACCGTAGGCACCCCCGACATCGGCAAGAGCGTGCATACCTACTATGGCGATGGCGCGCTCAACAACGCCTTCGTTGGTGTATCGGGCAAGGTAAGCGGCTTCAGCATCGGCGCCAATATCGGCTATACCTTCGGTACCATTCGCAACACCAGCGTGTTCGCGGGCATCGACACCACACATACCATCAACTCCGACTTCTCCCACTTCACCCGCGTTGGCGGCATCTACTGGAAGGCAGGTGCGCAGTGGGGCGGTAAGCTCGATAGCAACCTCTACCTCAGGGTTGGTGCTACCTTCACCCTCAGCCAGAACCTCCGCGCCTTCCGCGACGAGTACGATGTACTCTACATGAGCCTCGGCGGCTCGCTGCTGGAAGACACTGCCTATTCTTCGCTCAACACCCGCGGCTCTTACAAGCTGCCCATGGCATACAGCGCAGGCGCCATCCTCACAGGCAGGGACAAGTGGAGCGTAGGCCTCGACTTCTCTTCCGTGCAGTGGAGTGGCTTCCGCAACTTCGGCCAGCCCGATTCGGTACAGAATACCTGGAAGATCGCAGCCGGCGGCGAATACACGCCCAACCCCCAGGCGATACACAACTACCTGCAGCGCCTCACCTACCGTTTAGGCTTTTACTACGGCAAAGACCGCGTGTATCTTAAGAACACAGATCTCAACTACTATGCGCTCACCTTTGGCTTCAGCATGCCGTTCAAGCGCTTTAGCGATCGCGTGCACACAGCCTTCGAGATAGGCAAGCGCGGCACCGAGGCCAACGGCCTCGTGAAGGAAAACTTCTTCAAGCTCTCCCTCGGCATATCGCTCAACGACCGCTGGTTCATCAAGCGCCATTATGAATAAGCGGCATGGCACATACCATATTTTGCATCATGCCCGGATACTCATTCCGGGCCTTTTGTTAGGTATAGCTGCCTGCCACAACGACCCCAAAGAGATCGCCTCCCTCACCGAGGCCCGCACCGCCTACCAACTCGATAAGGCCGACGATGTCACCCTCATATACAGCGAGCATGGCCACGTAAAGGCAAAGGTCTTCGCCAAACAATACATCAGCAACGACGCCGCCAAACCGCCCTATATGGACATGAAGAACGGCATCAAGGCCGAGGTGTACGACGACAGCATGCACGTCGAAAGCACCCTCACCGCCAACTATGCCCGCTACTACGTGAAGCAGGGCAACTTCCTCATCCGCGATAACATTGTAGTGGTGAACAAGAAAGGGGAGACCCTCAATACCGAAGAGCTGGTCTGGAACCAGCAGGTGCAGAAGTTCTACACCGAAAAGTTCGTTAAGATCAGCACACCCACCCTCGTCATGTACGGCGACGGCCTCGAAGCCAACCAGGACTTCACCTGGTACCGCATCACCAACCAGAAGGGCACCATGCTCGTCAACAAATCCGAAGTCCCCTCCGGGAACTAGTGGCAGTTGGCAGTGGCAGTGTGCAGCAGCAATTAACAGAAGAAGCATAGCTGTCACCCTGAGCCGTGTCGAAGGGCGACAAGCGCGTGGGCCAAAAGCTCCCCTCACGTCATTGCGAGGAGTATCGCCAAGCCCCTGTGCGCCAGCTACGACGTGGCAACCTCGTCAAAACACAAAAAAAACCCAAACACACCCGTCATTGCGAGGAGTAAAGCCCAGCCCCTGTGCGCCAGCTACGACGTGGCAACCTCGTCAAAACACCAAAAAAAATCCCGTCATTGCGAGGAGTAAAGCCCAGCCCCTGTGCGCCAGCTACGACGTGGCAACCTCGTCACAACACAACACACTCGCGTCATTGCCCCACACCCGTCATTGCGAGGAGTAAAGCCCAGCCCCCTGTGCGCCAGCTACGACGTGGCAACCTCGTCAAAACACCAAAAAAAATCCCGTCATTGCGAGGAGTAAAGCCCAGCCCCCTGTGCGCCAGCTACGACGTGGCAACCTCGTCATAACACCGAAAAAACAATCACCAACCCTTCATCAACTCCTCATACAGGTCCTTCCATCCAGGGTTCATCCCATCCACCAAAGCCTCCTTCTTCCGCCGGTTAGTAGCCTTAATCCGCTTCTCTTCAGCGATAGCCTCTTCAATACGTTCAAAGTTGGCATAATAAATAAGCATCGTGCAATTATACCTGGCCGTAAAGCTGTCGGGATGGATCTTAAGCCTATGTTCAGAAATGCGCTTGATAAGATCAGAGGTAACGCCCGTATACAACATCCGGCGATTAGCGTTAGTAAGAATATAAACAGAACCTCCCCTTTGCATAAACTGAATAATAGTTCGCTAAAAAAATCCGTCATTGCTTTCTCACGTCATTGCGAGGAGTAAAGCCCAGCCCCTGTGCGACCAGCTACGACGTGGCAACCTCGTCACAACAAAAAAGCGTCATTGCGAGGAGTAAAGCCCAGCCCCCTGTGCGCCAGCTACGACGTGGCAACCTCGTCAAAACACCAAAAAAAATCCCGTCATTGCGAGGAGTAAAGCCCAGCCCCCTATGCGCCAGCTACGATGTGGCAACCTCGTCACAACACCAGGCAACCCGTATCATAACAAGATTGCCACGTCGCCCCACCGCACAAAACCCACCCGTGCTCCTCGCAAAGACGAAAAAGAACCCGCTCTCCACACTCACTCCCACACTCACACTCACCTTACATGCATCTCGCGCTCTTCTTCTTCCGCCCCAGGTACCCTTTCGCCTCCACCTTCTCTATATAAGCTATCGCATCCGGTACCTTGCAGGCCGTACCGCCCATATCCACCGTCACCACACCTATTTTTTTGGCCGCAGCCTTCGCAGCCGCGTTCAGCTCCTTTACATAGCTGCCTGCCGATATCACGAAAACGTTCATCACATGCCGCGTACGGTTGCCGCTGCTGTGTATCGTTTTCACCACGCGGTCCAGCAGTTGCTTCAGCAGCGCCACATCAAGCTCCTCATCCGGGGTGATGGACAGGATATTGCTCAGCGTGCTCCAGCCTGTGCTGGCTATGCCATCGTCCTTGCTGTCTATCCATTTCAGGGCCAGCTCCATGCCATAGCGGCTCTCCGCCGCGCACCAGGCCACGGTGTACTCCCGTATGGCCGGCGACGTAGCTTTTTTGGCCCAGCCCTCCAGTTCTTTTTTGCTCAGCTTCTCCGGCTCGGCCACCAGGCCCGCCAGGTACATGGCATCATAGATGCCAGTATCATATAGCTGCAGGCTCAGTTCATGCTTGCCCGTTTTTACTTGCTTGTTGATCTTCTTCAGTTCCTCCACCTTCACCCCATACAGCGGCTCAGGTATGCCATGCTTCAGCAGCACCTTCTTGATGCTCTCCGAGCCCAGGCCCTGGAGCTGTTGGAGTGTTTCGTTGAGTGTCATGGTTTAAAGATAGAATTAATCTTATAGCTCACGAATAATATAAAGTAGCAAACAATAATGATAGGATTATCGATATTAATTTCGATTTTGTAAAATTCTATCTTCAACTTCTTTGTCTCCTTTGGGGGACAGCAAAATCAAATTCAACTCAGTGTCAAATTCAATTAGACCTTCCTTATGAAGCGGCTTTAAAACTTTACTGCGAAAATCTGACGTGTTCCGATATTCGATCCATTCAATTAGCTCTTCAAAAAATACTCCTTGTTCATTATGCGAATAACATAACAAAAGCGTTTTTTCTTTTGCGCTTAAATTGGAAAGCAGTACTCTCTTCTTACCGTTTACCTCCCATACATCGGGAATATTCCTAGAGGAAATCAAATCTATAATCTGTTGCGCTTCCTCTAAGCTCTTCTTATGAAAAATTCTGATCAACTCACACATTATCCAATCGGATACTCTATTAATAGTCAAACTGTCAATTTGGTTCGCTTCCACATCACCTCCTGAATGCCCGATATTTCTCTTATTTCTAAGTGTATAAAGAAATGCTAGTGCTCGGGGAATGATAATTCGTAAAGAGTCATTGCCAGTGCTTTTGTCTACCTTTTCCAATTTTGCAACTTCAAGATGAAAATTTTTTAGTTCATCTCTAAACCCCGTATGGACACCGGTTAGGTAATGTTGAAGGAATCGTAAACATTCTTCACAAAACTTACCGCAGCTTAAACCTGATGCATCAAAATCAGCTTTTCGATACCTTAACTTGATTTTCGTATACTCATTGATAATTCTAGCACGAAATTTTTCAGGTATGTCCTGTAGGTAAGTCGATAAAGTATCATTTATAGTACTCATATTGTCCATCTGCATTTTTCCCTCTTTGTAATACTTGATCTTTTACCAATCGATTTAGAGCGTATTGAAGGTTTTGCGGTGAATATTTTGTTGCACGCTTTTCCTCACAATAGCTTACTATGTCATTCAACTTCCTTTTTTGATTAAAGAATCCATCTGATATTAAGATATTGCACATTTCGAGTGCCGATGGTTTCGATGATGAATTGCCTTTTGCATCCTTAGCTGCTGGGTCCCCTTCTTTACCGGATTTTTTTGTAGTTCTTCTCCCAGCTTTAGAAGGGATAGCTTTATGGTCAGGATTGGCAATTTCTTTTAAAAACTGCTCTGCAGCTTCTTCTCCACCGGCAAGTAGGGAATAGCCAGTTTCTTTTTGAGATACAAATTTCGAAGCATCTGCAGACAAAAACTTCCGAAAAGTGGCCCCTGTTAATTTTTGTTGTGTGATAATATCATTTAATTCTTCTCTTGTCACGATCTCAACCCCAGTTAGTTTTTTTGCGTAGACAAAGAGAATGGTCAATCTCTTGATTTTGTCATATTCTGATTTTTCCTTTAAGCGGTTGTCAATAACCTCCAATTTCCCATTTTCGTCTTGTTTGAAAATTTTGGCAATGACTGCGGCGTAATCATCTGTGACTATCTCCGCGTCCTGAATATGGTTGTTATGTTCCTTTCCATTTGAAGTAGGGGAATCAATTCGTTTATTGCCAATAGGGTTAAGACTTCGCTGAAATGGATTTTTAGGAGGGAGTGGGTGACCTGATATCAGAGCATTAAAAGCTCCAGCAAAATATATCCCAACTTCGTCGGTAAAGGCAGCGGTAAAGGACTTCGAGTTTCCTTTTTGTTCAAACTCAAGTTTGTTAATCGCTCGGTTCATGACATTGTTATGTGCAATTACAGTTGCGCCGCAGCTATTGCAGAAATTTGCTGCAGTATCGATTATTTCATTGCATTGCTTGCATCGTAATTGCGACCCACAATTTTTGCAAAAAATCGAGGTGCTAACATTTTCCCCATTACAATTGTTACATTTCGTTGTTTCCATAACTTATTTTTATTTTAAGAATTTTTTCAATGTATTTTCGAGATTTTTAAATTCCTTATTGATATCATTTACTGCCTTTTTAACCGAACCATTTTTGTCTTCAAGGTTTAATGTAGCTCCACATTGGCATTTAAAGGTTTTCCTAATAATGACATCCTGAAAGGTAGCGCTATGTACACGTTTACATTTCGGACATGCTACAGTCGTTTTTTGTTTGCTCAGATCATACATAGTCAAGTTCCTTAAAGATTATCAAAATTAATTTTCGACGTAAAAATCGTCAAAACTGACACCTGAAAAAATATATTTATCCACATTATGTGAAAAAATAAACGATTTTATCGCTAAAATTGCGGCCTGATGCTGCTAAACTTCACAGTCGAGAATTTTTTGTCGTTTCAAAGTCGTCAAACTCTTACTATGGAAGCGACATCTGTTAGAGATAGGAATGATTATTTGATAACACCCAATAGCTTTGAATGGAGCTATAAACTGCTAAAATCAGTAGTTCTTTATGGCTACAACTCATCCGGGAAAAGTAATTTATTGACTGCTATTGCTTTGATGAAATTTGGCGTTTTGTATTCATATTCCAACCCAAATTTATTTAAGCAAAGTATCGAACCCTTTTTACTAAGAAACGACAATTCCAAGTTGTCCAGTAAGTTTGAAGTTGTATTTTTTACACACGGAAAAAAATATAGATATAATTTCGAAATTTTAAACGGCACCGTGATATCTGAAGCCCTATTTTATTCGGAACCCAAGATTCGAGAAAACAATCTGTATATCAGACAGAAGAACAATTTTGTTTTAAGTAAAAAATGGAATAAGGAAACAAACAATATCCCACAGTCCTTAACCGAGAACAAGAACTTTGTAAAGGAAAATGTTCTTTTTCTTTCAGCAATCGCAGGTTTCGATTTTCCGTATACATCAGACGTGATAAAATGGTTTGAAAAAATTAAAATTATTGAATCCTTCAACGATAGGGTTTTTCAGAATTACACTGCGGAAAAATTAAAAGATGATACATACAAACATAATCTCCTTTCGATTATTCGCCAAGCAAAACTCGGTTTCGATTCAGTAACCGAGAAGGTTGTCGATCATACGACTACCAAAGTTGATAAATTGGATAGAAGTTTTATCTCGTTCATGATTGAGAACGAAATAATTAGCAAAAATCAGTATGCGGTCGCAACTGAACACATTGTGCAAAATCAGAGTCACGAAAAGGTTGGTAAGATAAATTTCGATTTGCAAAGGCACGAATCGACAGGCACCAGGAAATTTTTCGGCTTAATTGGTGTATTGCTCGAGGCCGTAATAGAAAGCCGCTTATTGTTAATTGACGAGCTTGATGCTCAGTTTCATCCTGCAATTTTTGAAACTATCTTTGCTTTCTTTAATAAACGTGAGGTGAATTTCAAAGGGGCACAATTAATTTTTACCTCCCACAACCATCATTTACTAAAAAGTAAAAAAATTCGGAGGGACCAGATTTATAATATTCAAAAAGACGGTTTTGAGGGTTCCTTGGTGAAGAGATTTCATGGTGGAGATGAGAAAAAAGTTAGGACAGATGCATCGATTGATAAATTACATGATGATAAATTTCCTGATCTCGATTTTAATTTGTTCACAGGAAAATTGGATTTTCCCGAGTAATTTGTTTTATGGGTCTATTTTCTTGTTTTAGATAGTCAACTTATTCAATTATAATTACATCATTTTCCAATCTGGCACTGAGCACATTAATCTCTGGATTTAATGCTTTTGCATATTCTATTAATTCGTTCTTTCGTTTTCCATCGACCTTGGTTCCTATAATTAGCTCAACAAACGCCTCATTAGGCACTTTCATATTCCTAGTGTTATTGTCGACATCGACAAACCATGTTTTATGGGAACGATATTCTTTTTCGAAAGACCATTTCTTCTCTTTGCTGAATGCTTGGAGTTGATTTTGATATAGTGGGTCCATAAACGGCTTTATCACTGGTAATTCATCAACATAAGTAACATCTCCGCCACCACCTCCAATTTCTTCAAGCATAGTCCTGCCGGTAAAGCCAATGCAAAAGCCATTGAGCGAGTCTGCATACTTCTCCCACATAGCGGGATTTGAATTATCTTCTGTTAGACTTAGCACACCGAATCTTCTATTTAGTTCATCCCAATATTCACTTTCGGCTTCGGCGATTAAGTCTGGATTTCGAAAGTTTCCGAGGTCAGCCCATTTTTGGGCTCTTTCCAATAAAAGAAAGTGCCCAGCCCAAGGGTCCTGTATTTTTAGTTCATTATAATACTTCCGTATTATTTCTTCATCTGTTAAGAGGTCATAACGCACGGGTATTTTGCAGTCAAGCTTATCTTCAAATCCACTTGGCGGCGAATAGTAAACTTTTCCTGTCTTCAATATATTAATATGAAAATCATTATCCGCTTGCCTATACTTATAGAGTACGCTCGGTAATTGTATTTGATCGATTGTTGTGCGTTTAACAATAAATTGCTCCATACTAAAGGAATGAGCAGCAAAATTACCTTGTCCGACGAATTGTTGCGCAGTTAGAAAAAAAATGGAACACCCTTAGCTATCCTTGTGTGTAACGTATGATTTTTTGAAAATGTGGATATCTATTTTGATTTCGCTTGTTAACCGGTGTATCTTGCGAGGTGCTGTACCGTTTTAGTGCAGTACACCAAGTTCTTTGACATCACTGTAAATCCATTCACTGGCCAGGTTCGACCCCTGTCCTCGCTACTAACCATAATTTCCGAATCGGTAATTATCGGAAATTACTGGGAATGGCCGCTGTCCAACTTAAACGGTAATTATCGGAAATTATGATTTTAGTAATATGGTTTGAAAATCAGCTACTTAGCAATTTTCCCATTTCCGAATCGGAAATTATAAACCGATCGGAAACCGGAAATAATTAAAAAGCTCCCCTCTTTGTATAGCCTGGTGCCTTGACCAAAGAGGGGTGGATTGCCTTAGACAAATATGCGTTTCCAATTATTTGAGGCAAGCAGGGGTGATTAAGCTGCTCCCGACGCGACCAAGATGCTGAAATAAATTCAGCAGGACGACAAGCACCAAACCAGCAGAAAACCGGAAGTAAATTGCAGAAACAAGAAGTAAATCGGAAGCCTGCCTGCCGGTCAGGCAGGTGCTAACCACATCAGCTAACCACCACAACCAGCTAATAATCAATCATAAGGACAAGAAACGCTCCAAAGCCAACTTCCGATTTTGCTAATGCACTAAGAAGTGGAATCTATTCCCCCATCAGCGGCTGCAGCAGGTCGTTGCGCATGTAGCGCTCGTGCTCGCTGTGGTCGCGCACTATGCTCAGCACCTTGATATTGCCGGGCAAGGGATGTTTGGCAGGTATGATCAGCTGGGTATAAATACCCCAATGGTCGTACTGGTAAGGCAGGCTGGAGAAAAAGAAACTCTTGCGGTCGGCAATGCTCTCGCGGAAGCAGGTGACCCTGAAGTCGTTCACTATCTGCGGGAAGAGCTCCAGCAGGTTGCGCCCCAGCACATCTGCCTTAGGCATTTGGTATTTCCGTTCCACGGCCCCGTTCCAGATCACCAGGTTCAGGTTTTCATCAAAACCGCTTATGCAATCGTTCGATTGCTCAATCTTCGCAAAGTCAAACAAACTCTATATGTAGTATTAAAAAGCGTGAAGCCCAAAAGAGAGGTAGGAAGGCAGGTCCGGGCCATTATGTGATTCAGTACTGTGAAGTTAGGGAAAAATTGGGGATTGGGGTTGATAGGTTGATAAGGTGACAGAATTCCCTATTTGTGAATAGGTCGGGAGCGTAGGGACGGGGCCAGCTTGCCTACCGGCAGGCAGGGGGGATGTCGGAAGCGTGGCCGTCCCGTTAAGGCAAGTAATCCGGCCTTTGGAAAGAAAGCGTTAAGAAAATTGGCAGGAAGGCCGGTTAAAAAAGAGTTCCGTCTACTGAAGCTTAAAGAAAGAAGGACGTATAAAAGTCCTGCTGAACTGCGGGATTATCCGAAGTTCGAACTTCACTCTTTTCAGGCCTGAGTGACAATTTTTAGCTTTCTTTCCAACAGCCTTGATCTTTTGGTTCTTTTGTATCAAGACAAAAGAACCCCCGCCCGGGTAGGGCTACTACGAAATGAGTATCTTAGTTCAAACACACATAACATGGCATCACACCACACACCGCATCCCCGCATCGCAGAGCGGGAAAAATATGGCCCCCACGTCACCAAAGACGAGAGCGAAAGCATCAATGGCCGCATAGCCGTCGTTATCACCAATATGGTGGGCACCATGTGGTGCGCTTATGTATTTGCCGGTATAGCGCTCATCAGTCTGCCGGCAGCCATACAGGCAGGCACATCGGCCCTCATATCATGGATCGCGCAAACCTTCCTGCAACTGGTGCTGCTCTCCGTCATCATGGTGGGCCAGAAGGTAGCCGCCGCCGCGTCGGACAAGCAGGCCCTGCAAACCTACAAAGACGCCGAAGCCCTCCTAAAGCTGCAGGACGAGGTGCACCGCCTGATAAAGATCAACAACGAAATGACCGAGCAGATAAGGGACCTGGTGGTGAAGAAGGGTTGATTGGGTTGATTGGGTTGACTAAGTTGATCAGGGTTTTCCCCCTTTGTGTGTGGGGCGACGTAGCAATCTCGTCAAACTGAGCGCAGTCCCCACACCGTCCTTGCCTGCCCGTCCGTTCAGGCGGGCGAGGAATAACGGGTGGCTCCGTGCAGCGCTATGACGTGGCAATCTCGTCAAACTGAGGGTAGAAGCATTGCCCGGCGCGAGGCAAAATGTGTTATTACAAGATTGCCACGTCGCCCCAACGCACAAAAGCTATGCAGGCTCCTCGCAAAGACGGTAGGACGGGGCAAGTAGGTGTTATTACGAGGTTGCCACGTCGCCCCGGCGGACAAAAGCTATGCAGGCTCCTCGCAAAGACGGTAGGACGGGCAGGCAAGGACGGTAGCTACTGTAAATACCCCACAAATCAACCCATTCAACTCGATCAACCTATTCAACCTAACCAACTAAAAAACTACCTTTGCGCCACTTTTAATACTATATAAAAGAATGAAGAAATTACTGTTATCAATATTTGCGCTGGTAACGATGCTGGGCGCAAGGGCCGACGAGGGGATGTGGATACCCATGCTCATCGGCAAGAACTACGAAGACATGCAGCGTATGGGCCTGAAGCTGAGCAAGCAGGACCTCTACAGCATCAACCACAGCAGCCTGAAGGACGCCATCGTGCAGTTTGGCGGCGGCTGCACGGCCGAGATGATCTCCAGCCAGGGCCTGCTGCTCACCAATCACCATTGCGGCTACGATGCCATTGCAACCCTCAGCACCGTGCAGCACAACTACCTGGACAATGGTTTCTGGGCGCATAGCATGGCCGAGGAGTTGCCCGCAGAGGGCCTCACCGTGCTCTTTCTGCAAAAGATAGTGGACGTGAGCGACGAGGTGAAGGAGGCTACGGCAAACACTGCGGGCAAGCGCTACAACAAGGCTTTCCAGGCCATAGCGGCTAAGATAGAGAAGGAAGCCAGCCAGGGCGGCAAGTATGTGGCCAATGTAAAGGAGTTCTTCGGGGGCAACCAGTACCTGCTGCTGATATACAAGCGCTATAAGGACGTGCGCCTGGTGGGCACTGCGCCTAAGAGCCTGGGCAAGTTTGGCGGCGATACCGACAACTGGATGTGGCCCCGCCACACCGCCGACTTCTCGATGTTCCGCGTATATGCCAATAAGGACAATGAGCCTGCCGAATACTCGAAAGACAATGTGCCTTACCAGCCTAAGTGGCACCTGCCTATATCGCTGAAGGGCGAGCAGGAGGGCGACTATGCCATGATCTTCGGTTACCCCGGCCGCACCAACCGCTACGAGGTGAGCTATGGTGTGAAGCTGGCCCTGAGCGACGTGAACCCAAGTATCGTAAGCATACGCGATAAGCGCCTGAAGATCATGCACGCGCACATGGTGAAGAACAAGAAGGTGTACCTGAAGCTGACATCGCTCTACTCGGGCGTATCGAACTACTGGAAGTACTACATAGGGCAGAGCGAACAACTGAAGCGACTGAACATAGTAGGGGAGAAAGAGGCGCAGGAGCGTAAGTTCAACGACTGGGCCAATGCAAGGCAGAACTACTATATGGACCTGCTGGATGAATACAAGCAGGTGTTCGACGACTATGCACCTTATGCCAAACATGCGGTGTACTATAACGAGGCCTTCCGCGCCAGTGGACTGGCCAAACTGGGCAGCGCACTGGAGCCGCTCTACAAAGCCCTGCAGGATAAGAACAATAATGCCGACTCGCTGAAGAAATATGTAACCGCACTGAAGGAAGCACGCAAAGGCATAATGAAGAGCTTCGACAGCGCTACCGAAGTAGATCTGTTGGCTGCTATGACACAGCTATATTACGAGAATGTGCCGAAGGAGCAACTGCCGGATATCTACGAGAAGACCATCTTCCCGCACTATGGCAGGAGCGCGAATGCGTATAAGACCTACTCGGAGATGATGCACAGCAGCACATTCCTGATAGACAGTGTTAAGTTTGAGGCATTTTGCAAAAAGCCAACGGTGAGGGCGATAGAGAAGGATATGGCCGCGCAATATGCGTTCAACTTTACCGACAACTACACGAAGAACTACCAGCCGAAAGTAGAGAAGTACATGAACCGCAAGCACGACCTGGCCAAAGTGTACATACACGGCCTGATGCGCATGAACCGCGACAAACTGTACTACCCCGATGCTAACTCGACCATGAGGATCACTTACGGCAAGGTGCAGAGCTACAACAACATTGAAGGCAAGCACTACGACTACTTCACCACGCTCGACGGGCTGATGAAAAAGTACAAGCCGAAGAGCGAAGAATTCGACGTGCCGAAGGAACTGATAGCCCTGTATAAAAAGAAGGACTATGGCGTATATGCAGATGCTGACGGCAGCCTCCATACCTGCTTCCTCACCAATGACGACATAACAGGCGGCAACTCGGGCAGCCCGGTAATGAACGACAAAGGCGAGCTGATAGGCGCAGCCTTCGACGGCAACTGGGAAGCTATGAGCGGCGACATCGCCTTCGACAAGAACTATAAGCGCACCATAGTATGCGACATCCGCTTCATCCTCTTCCTGGTCGACAAAATGGGCCACGCGAAGAACCTGATCGATGAAATGGATATTCGTAGGTAGGTTGATAGGTTGACTGAGTTGAATAGGTTGAATGGGTGAAGGTAGTTACTCGCGTCATTGCCTGCCCGTCCGTTCAGGCGGGCGAGGAGCAACGCGTGGATAAGTGCGTGGGGTGACGAAGCAATCTCGTCAAAACACAGGAAAAATAAAACAGTAAAATGGCGGGCGCAAAGCCTGCCGTTTTACTTAAAGAATATTTGATATATTTGAAAATGCTGCTGAGGACGATCATATTGCTGCTATTAAGCACCGCCGTGCAGGCGGGCGACTCGCTGCATGTGATCAAAAGCATCCCCATGCAGAGCCGCATGATGACGGTGGATGAGCTGGGCAATGTGTATGTTGTGCGCAATGACAACAGCCTGGTGCGCTTCACAGAGCAGGGGGATAGCAGTGCATTCTACCGCAGCATACAGAACGGCGACATAGGCCAGGTGGACGCAAGCAACCCATTGAGAGTGGTGGTGTACTATCCCTCGTACTCAAGGGTGGTATTGCTGGACAAAATGCTAAGCCCTAAAAACGAACTGGACCTCAAGAAGCTGAACATCTACACCACGGCATTCGTAGCCGCTGCCTCTGATGGCGACTTGTGGGTTTATGACTTGTTCAATGCGCGGCTTATAAAGGTGAACGACCAGTTGCAGATCAGCACCCAGAGCAATGACCTGCGCCAGCAGGTGGACAAGGTGCCAGGCCCATCGTTCATAGTAGAGCGCAACCGTAAAGTGTATGTCTGCGATACGGCTGAGGGTATCTATACTTTCGATCAGTATGGGTCTTATATTAACACGCTGAGTATCTATGGCGTGCAATACCTGCAGGTGGTAGGCAGTCAGCTGGTATACCGCAATGGCGACCACCTCATCTCCTACGACATGCAGACGGTGAAGACGAAAGAGTTGCAACTGCCGGGCAGTAAGATCGTCAATGCTGCCATCAGCAGGGACGTGCTCTATGTGCTGTATGCGGACAGGTTGGTGCTGTATAAAGTCGTAAGTCGTAAGTAGATGGTCGTAAGTCCGCGAGGTTTTATTAACCGCAAAGGCGCAAAGACGCAAAGAAGGCGCGAAGGGTTAGGAGAAGGTCTTTTCGAGCTCGGCGAACATGTCGGCGGCGGGCATATTTTCCCAGAGCACTTTGTATATGCTGCCAGCAATAGGTATCGCGATGTCGAAGGATTTTGAGATGGTCTGCATGCCGCGGGCTGCATAGTAACCCTCGGCCACCATACTCATCTCAAGGATAGCTGCTTTAACGGAGTACCCCTTGCCGAGCATAGTACCTAAAGTCCGGTTGCGGCTGTGCAGCGAGTAGCAGGTAACCAGCAGGTCACCAAGGTAGGCGCTGGTGTGGAAGTCCGGATATTCGTTGGAGGGATGCACTTGCTCGAAGTGGGCTTCAAGGAAGCGGAACATCTCGCGGTAGCAGTTGGTAACGTAGACGCTGAGGAAGTTATCGCCATAGTCCATAGCATGAGCCATACCGGCGCCTATGGCATAGATGTTCTTCAGCACCGCAGCGAACTGTGCGCCCCAGATGTCGTGGTTGTGTGTGGTGTATATATAGTCGTTGCGGAAAGCTTTGGCTATGCCAGACGTCAGCGCGTCGTTGAGGCCGGAAAAGGTAAGATAAGAGAGGCGCTCCTGTGCCACTTCCTCAGCGTGGCATGGACCTGTGATGGCCACATAATGCTGCAGATCGCAGCCGCGGTGGGCCACTAAGTAGTCGCTTAGGAGGAGGTTGCAATCGGGGAGGATGCCCTTGATGGCAGAGATGACGTTCTTGCCTTTCCATAGTTCCAGGTCGATGCTCTCTATGACGCCCTGCACATAAGCTGAGGGTACGCACACAATAATGTCGTCGCAGTTGCGGACCACCTCCTCAAGGTTGTCTGTGAGGTGGATCATCTCGGGCAGGAAGCGAACGGAGGTAAGATAATTAGGGTTGTGGTGGCGGCTCTTCATGTGCGACATGCTGGCCGAGTTGCGCACCCACCAGTTGACCGTATGGCCATTGTCGGTGAGGATCTTAGCTATGGCTGTAGCCCAGCTACCGTTACCGGTGAGTCCGAATTTCCGGGGCTTTGTATCGTTCAATTCTCTGGCTGCTTTATTGGTTACTTCTCGTCCTTCGCGGTGAAGAGCTTGTCTTTGGACACGGTCTTGACCATCATTTTGTCTTTCAGGGTGCGGGCGATCGCTCCATAGGGGGCTATTACTACTTGCTCGCCATCTTTAAGGCCTTCAGTTACCTGTAGGTATTCATTGTCCTGCAGGCCGGTTTTTACATCGCGGATGAAGACCTGCTTCTTCTTGTCGTCGTAAATGAAGACCACCTGGCGGATCTCATTCATCCCCGCATCTGATGAGTTGCGCATCTTGTTCTTCACGCTATCAGGCCAGTCGCGGGTGGTGACTGCGTTGACGGGAACTGAGAGGATATTGAATGCTTTGTTGGTCTGTATCTCCACAGAGGCCGACATGCCGGGCTTGAAGGGAAACTTGCCCTTGGCTAAGCCCGCCGCGAGGTCGGCGTAGCTGGAGGGAAGGATGAGGATATGTACGGTATAGTTGGTCACCTGGTCGGTGCTGGTCTGTGCAAGGCCTGTTGACTTGCTTGAAACAGCCACTTTTGAGACAATGCCTGTGAACTTGCGGTTGCGGTAGGCATCCGCCTCTATAACCGTGGTATCGCCGAGCTTTACCTTGGCAATGTCTGTCTCGCTGACGTCAACGCGCACCTCGATGCGGCTCATATCGGCGATGGTGAGCATTTCCGTACCGGCCATCTGTGCGGTACCTACCACGCGCTCGCCCTTCTTTACATTAAGCGCAGAAATAACACCCGAGGTAGGGGCAACGATGGTCGTTTTGCGGAGGTTCTCACGGGATTGCGATAAACCAGCCTCTGCAGCCTGCACGCCATACTGTCCGCCGCTGAGGCTAGCTTTAGCGGCATCATAGGTCGCCTTTGCACTCTTGAAGCTTGCCTGTGCCTGTTCGAACTCAAGCTCAGAGATGACATGGTCTTTAAAGAGTTTCTGGTTGCGATCGAAGGTGGACTTTGCGAGGTCGTACTGAGACTGTGCCTGTGCCATCATCTCGCGAGAGTTCATGGTGCCGGCACGGGACTGCTGTACAGAAGCCTCGGCCTGGTTGACCATAGAGCTGTATATAGCAGGGTTGATCTTTACGAGTACCTGGCCCTGCTTTACGCTATCGCCTTCTTCTATATTTAGCTGGATTATTTCACCGCTTACCTCGGGGGCGATCTTTACCTCAGTCTCGGGATATATCTTGCCGCTGGCTGTTACCGTTTCAGTAATGGTATGTGGTGCAGCTTTCTCTACCGCCACCTGCACGCCATCGTCACCGCCCGATTTTGCAATGACGATGATGAGTATCAATAGCACAATTCCACCCCCGATGATCCACCATAAAGTCTTTTTCTTCATTCTTTCGTGTTTAGTCCAGAGTAGATAGTAATTAGTATCTAGTCAGTTCAAATTGGTTTACCGCAAAGGCGCGAAGACGCAAAGTTCTCGCAAAGCTACTATGTAACTAACCGCGAAGGCGCAAAGATGGTCGCAAAGACTTACTTAACCTCGGCGCCATTATCGGCGGTGTCTAGGGGCGATGCAAAAATAAGCCTTCCATCGGCATTTTGTGCCATTAGTATCATGCCTTTGCTCTCTATTCCCCTCATTTTGCGGGGGGCGAGGTTGGCCACTACTGTTACCTGCTTACCCACTATTTCTTCCGGTTTAAAATGCATAGCTATGCCGGAAAGCACCGTGCGCTTCTCGTAGCCCAGGTCTATTTCGAGTTTCAGCAGTTTGTCGGCCTTTTCCACTTTTTCGGCGCTAAGGATGGTGCCCACGCGCAGATCCAGCTTTGCAAAGTCGTCGACGGTGATCTCGGGCTTTTGCGGGGTTGGGAAGGCCGGGGCTTCTTCTTTCTTTTCTTCAGCCTTCTGCAAGGCTGCGTTTGCAGCCGTACTTTGCTTCAGGTTGGCATGCAGCTTTTCAACCTGTGCGGCGATCTCGGCATCCTCTATCTTACGGAAGAGCAGTTCGGGCGCACGGAGCGGATAGTTCTCTTTCAGCAGATCGATGCGGCCGGCATTCTCCCAGTCAAGCATTTTGTCGACCACCTTCATCATGTGGCACATCTTCTTTACCGCGAAAGGCAGGAATGGATTGGCCAGGATGGCAAGATTGGCAGTTAGCTGCAGACAAAGGTGCAGGCAGTTATCGATCTTCTGCTGGTTTTCGGCCTGCAGTTCAGGGGTTTTAGCCAGTTTCCATGGCTCTTTGTCCTGCATGTATTTATTTGCCTTGCGGGCCAAGTCGATCACCTCGAAGAGTCCGTCGCGGAACTTGTAGTTCTCGATGTAGCTTTCGACGAGTGTTTTGGCATTCTTAATTGCCTCGATCAGTGCATGGTCGGCATCGTCCATGATCTCCTTATGTAGCTTAGGCATACGGCCGCCGCAGAGCTTATGCATGAGTACGAAGGCACGATTGACAAAGTTGCCAAAGATGCTTACCAATTCGCTATTGGTCCGGTCCTGAAAGTCTTTCCAGGTGAAGTCATTGTCTTTTGTTTCGGGCGCGTTGGCGCAGAGCACATAGCGCAGCACATCCTGCTGATCGGGAAAGTCTTTAATGTATTCATCGACCCATACGGCCCAGTTGCGGGAGGTGGATACCTTGTCGCCCTCGATATTGAGGAACTCATTGGCAGGCACATTATCCGGTAACACGAATTTGCCGTGTGCCTTGAGCATAGCCGGAAATATGATGCAATGGAACACGATATTATCCTTGCCGATGAAGTGTACAAGCTTTGTATCCTCCTGCTGCCAGTAGTCGGCCCACTGGTTGGTGAGCTCCTTCGTGGCGCTGATATAGCCTATGGGCGCATCGAACCATACATACAGTACCTTGCCCTTTGCATCGGGCAGGGGGACAGGTACGCCCCAGTTGCTGTCGCGGGTCATGGCGCGGGGCTGCAGACCATTGTCGAGCCAGCTTTTGCACTGACCGTAAACATTAGGCTTCCATTCATCCTTTTTGCCTTTTACGATCCAATCATTGAGGAAACCTTCATATTTGTTGAGCGGGAAATACCAATGTTTGGTTTTGCGTTTAACAGGCTTTGCGTTACTGAGCGCAGAACGCGGCTCTATCAGCATCTCGGGAGAAAGGCTGCTGCCGCAACGCTCGCACTGATCGCCATAGGCATTGGGATTGCCGCATACAGGGCAGGTGCCGACGATATAGCGGTCGGCAAGGAACATGTCTTTTTCCTCGTCGTAATACTGTTCACTTTCGCGCTCCTCGAACAGGCCATCGTCGTATAGCTTTTTGAAGAATGCCTGACTGGTTTCGTGATGCACCTGATTGCTGGTGCGGCTATAGATATCGAAGCTAATGCCCATCTGCTCAAAGCTATCCTTGATGATCGCATGGTATTTGTCGACCACCTGCTGGGGCGTGATGCCTTCTTTCAGGGCACGGATAGTTATAGGGACGCCATGCTCGTCGCTGCCGCAGACGAACTTAACATCGCGTTTTTGGGCGCGGAGGTAGCGCACATAGATATCGGCAGGCAGGTAGCAGCCCGCCAGGTGGCCGATGTGCACGGGGCCATTGGCATAGGGCAGGGCGGCTGTAACTAAATGTCTTTTATAATTCAAAATTCAAAATTCAAAATTCAAAAATGCCCATTTTTTTGCATGGGTGGTTAAACAGGGTGCAAGATAGTGAAGGTAGCGGAGAGTTAGATGAGGGTGCGGGTATCTTGTAACGCAAGCGGGACGCTTGCGTAATTTTAGGTCTAAGCGAGACGCTTACACCAGTGGGGGCTCACCAGCACCAGGGGCACAAGTTCGCTTTACGCACGGCTATGCGGCAAACTTGCGCCGACACGAGTGGATTTTATTTTTTTGCCCCTTCTCTTTATCTTGCCCGGCAACAAAACTTATGAACATGCATAAAATCATTTACACAGCCGGGTTGCTGCTTGGTTTATTATTTACTCAATCCGCCTATGGACAGGATTCCAAGATATTGACGAAAGCAGCGGACGAAACGTATAGCTATGAGAAAATATACGAGGTGCCGGGGAAGGCAAAGGCAGACCTTTTTGCAGCTATAAAAAGCTGGGTGATCAAAAATATTAAGACGCAGTCGAATACCAATTATTTTGATGAGACCGATAAAGGTACCGTGAGTACCACTCCTGCTTTTGTTGTTTCCGGCATGGGCTCTGTTGAATTCAAATTGAACATTGATATCAAAGACGGTAAGTACAGATTAAGTGCCACCTCGTTCATCTTTGTAAACCCACAGGGTATACAGAAGAAACTTGGCGATTATAAAGGGCTCTATGCTCCGAAAGGTGTACGTAAAAAAGTAATGGATGATGTGGATGAAAACTTCGGCAAGATCATCGCATCGATAGAAGAGGCTACCAAGGGCAAATCGGATTGGTAGTTTTGATCTAAAACGAAATAGGGGTGTACCAACCAATGAGCCAAAGAGCACCCGCGACGAGGCAGTGTAGATATGTTTTCCAGGTCAGAGGCCGAATAAGCAGCCGGACCATAGTGACCAGGAATGCAATGACGAACACAAGCAGGGCGAAAAATTCGATAGTCGGTAAGGCCATCGACGGGACTTTGCCGCGTTCAGCGCGAACTTTAATTCCTTTCAGGATCTTACGCACGGCTAAATGATCGGTAAACTCGGTGAAGAGATCGAGTGGAAGCATTGCCGGTTTGTTCCAATGATGGCTCCAGCGGATGCGGCTGACCAGGCGGGTGTGGGTGCTGTCGATGGGATAGAGTGCCCAGGTGAAGCCGCCATTTCGTTTTTCTTGCACAGTTTCGGACCAGATGAGATATTTGCAGGGTTCCAGTGCGAAGAGCTTTGTTTGTGCGGCGAGGCTAATGGGGATGACGTCACCTATTTGAGGATGTTGCAATGCAGGTACGATGGTATCGGCGCTGCGTATACCAGCTTTACTACCGATGCCTTCGATGATATCATAACCATAAAAACCTGCCCGGTTGAAGCCCATCTGGACCAGCCAGGGCCAAATTTTAGCAGCGGGCGCATTGACGGTTATGGCACGGGTAGCAAGAAATGTGGGATGTGGATCGAGCTCGTCGCCGGGCATGGGCTGGTTGATCTCTTGCGTTGTTGCACCCCAGTGCAGCTGATAGGGGCGGGCTATAAAAAGGTAAGCACCCGATACAATGGCCAGTATTGAGATCAAGGCAGAAATTTTCCTGAGCGCTACCAAGGCGGTTAAACTTTGAGGTATTGCAAAACCTTATAGACAAGAATGACCGGCCAGATAATGGCCTTGAAGAAGCCTGTCACGCCCATCCAGAAACCTGTGGCTGTTTGTATAAAATAAATGACTGCGCCAATGAAGCCTAAGCCATAAACAGCTGAGGGCGGACGTGAGGCATTTCTCCTGATCTGCTCTTTCATAAGTAACTTTTTGAGTACGTAAACTTAGAGCGAGCGCAGCAGGACCTATATGACGCGGGTCATACAGAAATATGATGTTTGTCAGATATCAGGCAACGAAGTACATATGCAACGGACCTTTGGCGGCACAGGTATGCAAGTCGCGGAAAACGGCCAAGCAAACCGGGGAGGATTCCATGTTTTACCTGAAAGGCACTGGTGTTTTTGCCTTGCTCTCGAGCCAATCAGTGTACTGTGGACTACCAAGGCGTATGCGGAGCGGGAGTTTTGTTTTTTGTTCGACCTGGATCTCTTTCTTACAGAAGAACCCGAGGTTGCTGGAATAAAAGTCGGGGCTGACGGCAGGTGATGGTGTGGCGAAAGGGTGGCGTATGAGAACCAGAGAAGGTGTGAGACTATCGTTTACTTTGCGGGCAGTTGTGCTTTGCGCATTTTGTGCGGAGGCGGCAAGTGCTGTCAGCAAGAATGGACAGATCAATCTCAAACACTGTTTCATCTTATAAAGGTACGGAAAGAGGTCGTTAGCGGTTTCCGCACGGTGGTTATAATTACTTAACAGGAATTAAATATTTGGTTAATGCTGATGTTGTCTATTTATGGTTAAAACCATTCTATGCACAACAAAATTGTTATCACTACATTATCTGCTGCGGTACTGCTGGCATCATGCAGCAAAAAGGAGGTTGCCAGCCTCCAGAACACAACAGCACTGACGACAGCGGACAACACTAAAGTAAAGCATGCTGCAAAAATTAATGGTGCAACAGTGCTTGGCGCCCCCGTGGCAGAGGACAAAGTGTACAAATTATTGCAGGGTTACGACCATACCGACGATTTTGAAGCGAGCGGTGTCCAGTACCTGAACGGTTACTTCTATGTGGTTTTCGACAACAGGTATAAAATAGCCAAGATCAAGAGCACGCTGCCGGAAAACAGCAATCAAAACAGCCTGCTGAGTTCAGGCTCGGGTGATTCCGGCTTTGAGGGCATCACTTATGATAGCGAGAATACACCGCACTACTTCGTTGTAGAAGAGGCAGTGGCGCATAACGGTGCTTACCAGCCGCGAATACGCCAATATGATGCCAACATGAACTACCAGGAGAGTATGTGGGCCGACTACACGTTCACTGATGCTAATAAGAACAAAGCCTTTGAAGGCGTAGCATGGGTGTACAGAGGGGGGGAGGATTACATATTGGGCCTTGTGGAGGGAACGGGTAAGGTGGTGGTGCTGCACAAGACCAACAGCAAATGGGAATTTATCCAGGAAATAACCCTGCCTGCTTCGGTTACATTTAACGATTACTCGGATATATGTGTATACGGGAATAAGGTAGCTATCACCTCGCAAGAGGACTCACAACTCTGGATAGGAACGCTAAGCACTACCTCATGGAGCATTACCGGCGGAACGGCGTATGAATTTCCCAAGGGGAGTATCGATGGCGTTGTGGGTGCAGGTAACTATGTGTTGTACGGCAATATAGAGGGGGTATCGTTCCTAAATGATAATCAGATAGTGGTGGTATCGGACAAAGCCAAAAATGACCAGCCAAGCTACCAGCAGTATAAGGACCAATCGGTACACGTCTTCAACATTCCGTAATTATTGACAGACAAAATATAAAATAGTGAGGCTGCTTTTTGAAGCGGCCTTTTCATTTGCTGATAGCAGTCAGCCGATGCGTGTGACCATTGTCATCCCCGCCAAATAAAGAAGGAAATAATATTGCCATTAAACAAACATGCATGAAAGGTTATAAGATCTGCATTGAGAGGGCAACGCTTGACAACAACAGTTTCCGGAAAGTGCTTTATACTTCGAAACACAGCCAACTGGTATTGATGACCCTGCGACCCGGAGAAGACATTGGCATGGAGGTGCACCCGGATAATGATCAGTTCTTCCGTTTTGAAGAAGGGCAGGGCGAGTGTATTATTGACGGGAGTGTATATGCTGTAGAAGCGGGTGATGCCGTTGTAATTCCTGCAGGAGCGGAGCACAATGTTATCAACACCAGCAGCAAGGATGCGCTGAAAATGTACACGATCTATTCACCGGCGCATCATAAAGATGGTATCGTGAGGATGACCAAGGCCGATGCAATGGCCAGGGAAGCGGAGTTTGACGGGCAGACGAGCGAATAGTTAATCAGCCACTTTTATAGTAGCCATGTGATTAACAGGGAAATTGACGGAGTTTGCGATAAAGCAGGCTTCGCGTGCTTTGTGATGCAGGTAGGCTGCTTTTTCGACCATGCTGTGGTCCTTTACCGTTACAGCGGGGTTTAGTGTTACCTCGGTAAAGTGGCCACCCGGCGTTTCCGTTTCTACCATTGTACCCGATGGATTGTCCTCGTAAGCCAGCACGATTACGCCCGAGTCGGCACAGAGATGCAGGTACCAAAGCATATGACATGTGGAAAGGGATGCAACCAGCATGTCTTCGGGGTTGTGCCTGGTTTTATCGCCGCGAAATGCAGGGTCGGACGAGCCCGCTATGTCGGGTTTGCCATCAGCGCTAATAGTGTGGTTGCGATCATAGTCGCGGTAGCCGGAGGTGCCGGTGCCCTTGTTGCCGGTCCACTCAACGTGGAGTGTATAGTGATGCTGCTTTGCCATAAGAACCCGTTGTTTTCAAATATACGCCGGGGCCACCAGACAGCAAGGTTACTTTTTGAGATATTTCCAGTTCCTGATCTTGCCTTCGGCCATCCATTCTATGGCCTGTGCCATCCGCTTATCGCGGGTCGCATCTGTTTTCGCTTCTGTTATCCAGTCTACATACTCGCGTTTGTTGGTAGTACTGAAGCCTTCGAAGGTTTTGAACGCAGCCTTGTTCTTCTTAATAGCTTTGAGGAGATAATCGGGTACCTCGAGCTCCTTCGGTGCGCTTTTGATTTTTTTCTCCGCCTTGACGCCGTGTTCGTTTAGCCTGGCGGCCTGCTTAATGTATTCTTTTAGAATTTTGTCTTTAGGAAGGTCTTTGAGGCTGCGTATTTGGCCCATGTGGCCCATTGCCTCACGTTCGGTAATGGTCAGGATGCCATGGGGGTCGTCCATGATGGAAGCTTTCCAGAAACCGAAGGCCATATGCTCCTTGAATGCAGCCATATTGCAGAGGATAGCTCCTTTGTATATGAAGTTGGGGAAACTCCATTTGATGGTTTCCTCAACACGGGGACAGGCGGCGTGTATCAACTCGCGCAGGTGGCTAAGGATGGGCTGCGCAAAGGGCTGGGCTTTGGCGATGTAGGCGTCGATGCGTTGGTCTCTCATTTTAAGTCGTAAGTCGTAAGTCGTAAGTCGTAAGTCGTAAGTCGTAAGTCGTAAGTCGTAAGTCGTAAGTCGTAAGTCGTAAGTCGTAAGTC
>JAFDXN010000006.1 GCA_018267915.1 Bacteroidota bacterium
AATATATATCGTCATTTTCGAGGATTTGCATTTTTGAGAGAGGTATATTTTGCTGACGTCATCACCTTCCTAAAAAGGAAAAGTTGGGCCAAAAAAGTTGGTCAAAAAGTTCGTCCGTCCCTATAATACGCAGATAGGTTGGCTGGCGTTGATTTTGAGAACACTTTTATGACAAATTTTCATCACAGGATGGCTTCATTTTACATAGGCATTATAGATTATAGGGACGGACGAACTTTTTGACCAACTTTTTTGGCCCAACTTTTCCTTTTTAGGAAGGTGATGACGTTAAATATAATTTCCTAAAATGTAAGCGATAGTATATATATTTCCTTTTGCAACTAATGTTTCATTTTTTGGTAAATTTTACATGTTTATAAAATATACGATCCAAAATTTTCTGTTGTTGTAGAGTACAGGACGTTAGGCATGGACGTAGTAGAGGGTTATGAGGTGGTCCATAAGACATTGGAAATGAACATGTCAGATGGTCATGAGGTGGTTCATACTAGAATGTACGATGATCCACAAACCACATCACAATTCCTGGAAACTCATATAGCTCCTTTGGCTATACAAATGTACACGATTTTGTTCGCGATTATGCTTGTCAAGAATATACGCATACCACGGGAAATCTTGGACTGTATTGTTGATTTGATGAGTGCGATGGATTTTCATTGTTCAAAAGAATTTTTCATTCGGAGGTATTGGGTATCTAAGGACGTCTTAATCCGCGATAAGTATGATGAAACTATTATAGCAAGATTTGAAGATAGTTTAGCATACAAAAATAGGTACATATTCCGTTTGGAATACCCGTTATTGCGTGAACTGAAGCCAGATGAAATATCTGTTATCACGAGAACATACGATAATATACCAGAGAATAGTTACCAATGTGAATTGTTATTCACCACTCGCGGATTTATCGATTTATGTACTTTGCTGACGGATGATGGAGGAGCATCTCGGAGATTGATTACTTCCAACACATGTATGCTAGAAAAGATGTTTTTGCCCAACATGTATATGCTGGAAGAAATGATTAGATTTCGACGTGAAAATAAGACAGGTATACCATACCATTCGTATCATAGCTTGCAATGTAAAATAAGCTACCTTTTCAATGAGGAAGTCTTTTCTGTAGATAATTGTTTATGTTCGGTTGTTGAATTGGAATTGAAGTCGAATCCTTTTGAAATCCGTGCCAGAAAGGTGTTCCGTGAGATCGAAACCGATTATATTGAATTGAACTGTATTATATATCGTAGGCTGGACAGTACGGTCTTGACCAGTTTTGGCAGAAAAATGTCGTATGATACTGGTAATAGTTATGGATTTATTGATAGTTACATAGAAAGAACGCAGAATATCAGTAAGGTCCGTTCTACGCTATACATCAGTTTTGGTCTGTTGATATCCGGGAGGAAACATAAATTATGGGTAACATTAAATGTGCATGATGTGAACCAAATATTGGCCATTTGTTGGTTTGATTATGATGGTGCTTGTCATATATTCTATGCTAGCTCGTATGCCAGACAACAAAATGCGGAGCTTGTAACCGTCAGTGCCAAACCTGGAAATTTTTACTATTCCAAAACAGACGAGTACTGTGTTCTGGAGGAGGACGATTATTCAATCGAAGAAAACCCGTTCTGTATTAATTCTCCAGGAGACCATACATACTATGACAGATGTTACGACCGCATTCTGGAAGCAAACTTCATTTCAGAATCCGATTACCATCTTTACATGTAATTTTGCTGTTATACAATACAATACAATAATACAGTATGTTCGATCAATTCATGCGTATGTTCTGGTAAGAATCTTTGGGAATTTTTCTCGGATGTAGAAAAATCCAGTAAAAGTTGCTGTAAAGGATTATAGGGACGGACGAACTTTTTGACCAACTTTTTTGGCCCAACTTTTCCTTTTTAGGAAGGTGATGACGTCAGCAAATATAGGTCTTCATTTTCGAGCATATGCATTTTTGAGAGAGGTTTTTTTGCTGACGTCATCACCTTCCTAAAAAGGAAAAGTTGGGCCAAAAAAGTTGGTCAAAAAGTTCGTCCGTCCCTATAATACACAAGACCGTTTTAACCAACACCGTCCTGTGATGATATATTAATATAAAAGTGTTCACAAGATTGAGGTTTGCTGACTGAACTTGTTGATTATATGGACGGACGAACTTTTTGACCAACTTTTTTGGCCCAACATTTCCTTTTTAGGAAGTATGGTGCGAAACAAACCAAAATGTAAAAATAACATTTTCGACGGATGCTCCATTGTCAACCAATATATATGTTGAAGCTAGTGAATGAGTAAAGAAAGCTAGAGTAACGGAGTGACTCTGTGTGAGGTATTGTTTGTACAGCTGTTTATAGTGTAGTTTCTATTACAAAACATACGGTTGTACATCAAAATGAAAATAGCCACTACGAAGCGAACGCATCGATACAACTGCAGCACGTGTTTTTCGTCTGTGGTACCCCTTGGAAGCGTAATCAGCGATCCCGCCGTAGCAGAGAGGGTATATAACATGAAAATCGAGGAAATCATGTCGAACTACATGAACGGCTGTCACGTCGTAGCAGAGAAGAGCTACAGTCTGAGTGTATTAATGCCAAAAACGCTGATGATGACCGTATACTGCAAGGACGTTCCATTTACGTCGTCGGAAATTGGCGAATTGCTGCAGAAGTCAAACAGTAGAAAGATTATCATCAATGTAAGAACACAGGAGAACTTCTGTAGAATAGACTTGGAAACCTGGGAGTATGTATTCAATTGTATTGCTAGTTTCGTTGTAATGAGCCAATTCTTCCAGAACCGCCCCACGCTGTGCAAGTATTCTGCGTCTATTGTCGATATTTTCAGAAAGGCTCCCAAGAGCATTATGCACCTGAGAGAGCACACAGCAAACGACGACAAAAAGCCGATCTTCAACGCATACCAATGCTTGTCTTACGAGATTCCTCTGGCAACGATCGAATAGAATGTGGAAAAATAAATAACATGCTCATAGTAGTTCGACACGTTTGTTTTATTGATGTATGACGATGTTGCCGGGAGTGCTGGTCGTGTTGTTGTGTGTGGCGTCTCTTTCGAATTCACAGGCCATCAGCAATGGGGCGTACAACGAACTGCGATACGCTCTTGCCGTGACGTACAATTCCACGGAAGAGGCCAATCTTCCGGAGCAGCAGCAGTGTCCCGCTGGCACCGGTCATGTATTGTTCAAAGTGGAATCGTTTGCCGGCAACGGTCCTCCGATTACCAGAGACATGGGATGTTGTCCGTCTGATTACGTCGGATGTTGGGACGAGGATGTAAATCAGTTGATTGGGTGTTGTCCAGCAGATGCATCCATCTGCTGCATAGGTTCAGCTGGACAGTTTGTAGCATGCGCCGTGCAGCTGGGTCAATGCTGTGGAGACAGTGTATGTCCTGTTGGTTATGGTTGCTGCAATTTCTCTCCTGTTCAACAATACCCCGATTACTACATTGACAATCGAACTGGAACGGTATGCTGCCCCACAGATCCGGCTTCTGGGGATGCAGACGCCAAGGATTTGTATTGTGAAGTGATGACGGTCAATTCCGATCCATCGAATCCAGCCTCTTTTCCACGATCATACCCAGCAGGCTGTTTGCACTCGTATGAAATTCTACTGGACTACTGTCCCGTAGAAACTGTGAATTGTAACGTTTCTCTCACGACCGACGGAGCCAATTCCACTGTATGTCAAGCTTGTGGAAACAACACCGCCAACTGCAGCGTTAGCAATCCTATCAAATGCGCCAACTTGACTGACTGCAGAACTAGCGTATATATACTGGATGAAGAGCAAGCCAACGCAACAGGCGTCACGGCCGTTAACATAACATCAGGATGTTGTCCTGGTAATTTGACCATCTGCGTAGACCCTGTATTTTTCAATCAGATTGGTTGTGCAGATACTGTGCTGGGCTATAATTGTTGCGGTCCGTTTATTTGCCCTCCATTCACAAAGTGTTGTACTACTTTAGGATTCTACAACGAAACAAACTACCTCGGATGCTGTCCTACAGCACTGGACTGTTGTATGAGAAATGTTGCGGATCCCAACATCACAGCAGACGCAACTGACTTTTTCTGTGGCGCGACATACAACGGAACCAGCTGTTCTGTGAACAAATTCGCGGAATCCCAGTGGTTCACTGTCACACTCCCCGATTTATTTGGATAATGTATTTTTAAACCATGTCGTATAAAAACGAAAATTACCAAGTTCTGTTCGCTAAGCATGAAACGAAAAGCAGAAAATTCCTGCGGCGACAGAGAACCGCTGCATACGTCGGTTGCGATCAGCTTCTCAGGTGGATCATCACTGCAACTGACTATTCCAGGCGTTTTGCTACCAAAATTCAAAACCGTGTATGATATGCTGGAAATTTTCGGTAACGATGAAGGGACCTGTTTGCCTGTTATTCCCGTGGGAATTGAAGTTGACGACAGAACATGTTCTATGATCACTGCGTATATGGACTTGTATCCAGTTGTAAAGCCAGAGAAATGGTATTTGTTAAATACCGTGGAGAAGCGAGTACGACCACTGGAGCCGAGATTGTTTGACCTGTTCGAGACTATTCCGGATCCGGCGCTCGTGACGATCAGCAAACTCCTGAATTTCGCGAATTACATGAACTTTCAGGACATGCTCATTGATGTTACGAAATACGCCGCTATCAGAATTGTTCATGTTGCCAAAAGCAAAGCGTCGATCGAGTTGATGGCATTCACGGGAATGGTGCCTCCCACCATAATCAAAGACGGGGAATGGATCTCGGCGCAACATGCAAATTTGCTGCAGCGGTTATGATGTGTTTAGAAATTTGGCGAAAATAAATCAAAATCATCTGTGTATTTCGCTGCGTTTTGTACTGTACAGATCATTTTTACAGTTTGTCTGTAAAAATAATTCATGGTGAACATACTTAAAACACTCGCAATCATTCTATCGCCGCTGATCTTGATTTTATTGATATTGTTGTCTGTTGCTCTATGGATAGGAATCGGGTATTGCGGCTTTCAGTCGTCTCGTCAATCAGCGCGGTCGTGATGTGCTGTGCGATCGTCTGTACAGTCTTGATGTCTTCGGAAGTGTGTCTCGGAGCTGAAATTCTTTCCATGTCCATGAAAGGATATCAGACATGTTCTATCACGTCCAACCCAGCGCTGCAATGCCTGACTCAGGGTTTTTATTCCAGACTGGAATTGGACACCCAAGTGAAATTCTCGGACTTCACCGATCGGCTCAAGACCATCAACTGGACCATCGTCAACGCCGATGGTTCGCCCATATCATCGACAGAATCGTTCACCGAATGTGTTCAGGGCAAGCTGTGTATTCCTGTAGCGCAGAATGCGAGCATCGATCTGCTGCTCGTTAGACCAAGAATCGCCAACAAACTAGAGCTGGTTGGATATACCCCGTTGGGATATATCCTGCTCAATTATACATCAAACAGTAGCCAATTTCCTGTGAATGCCAGTTGGTACAATTCAAGTGCGACATGCAGTGGCCAGGCGTCTGCGGCGTTTGAGCCCCCGTTCTCGTCGTGTGCAAACATGGTACCCGACTATCTGAATTACGAATACTTGACCGCTACAAACCTTTGCGGAAATGACGCCTATCAGCCCATGATCGACGAAGCACTGCTGGGATCCAGCGTTTCTGCTGCGAACAACGGAGCAAGTTCGTACATTCAGTGTCTGAACGGAGCAGCGTGTTACCCATGTCCCGCTGCAAATTCCACGTTGAGGCAGAACAATACTGTGATGTACTCTACTCTGGCGTTCGGACAATGCAGTGTGTACAGAGTCAGCTCTATCACGCAGGTTTACGTGGATTTGTTGGTGAACGTAACCATTGGATCGGTCTCTAGATTCATGTACGTAGGTGGAATGTACGACACATCACGACAGAACGTAATGAAGCTCTCTAGACTATCTCCTACTCTGCGAGCATCCATTCTCATTACCATACCCGACGGATTTGCCAGTCAGACAGCGGATTACATCATCACCTGCGACGGACACAATCCCAACAGCACACAGCCTGCCGGGGTGATGGGTCCTGTCAACCTCGCATTCAATACCAGCGGTTATGTTCCGAATCCACAATGGTCGGATTTCATCCATCCGATTCCTTTCAGCAACCAGACGATGAACGGCGGCTGGATATCGATGTCTTCTTCGGAATTCGAAACCAGTTTCTCACAGACCACGCAAGACCTCTTTCCCTGTGGGAAGTCTCAGATATCACCCGTTGCGTATGGCCCAACGTATTCATTCTACACATCACAGAGCATGGTAGATCAGGCATGTGCTGTAAACGAGTCCATCTACACCGACGGAGCGAACAGCTCTTTGGCCCAAGGCAGGTGCGTGCCTGGCTATTGGCCAGAGTACGGACTCACGGTGTGTCAAAGATTTGCAAGAATGACCAACTACAGCCAGACTTTCATCAACCTCGGATATCCCGTCGACTATCCTCCGTCGGAAGACTTGCCTCAGGGGAACAACATCAGGAACTTCCAGTTTTTCCTGTTTCAGCACGACGACGATGACAACTTTGAAGAAACGGACACCGACGGTGCAGGGACGTTGTATCTCATGCAGACTGCTCCAAGCATCACAGACCAGGTTATGATGCAGGCTCATATTGTTGTTGATATCTCCACCGATGTAGTCCCCTACACTGTAGAAGGTGCCATTCAGGTTGCGTTTGGCGCCCCTCCGGCTGAAAATAATCTTTGCCGATTCAACCAAAATATATCCAGAGGATTTCTGCAACAGTCAGTCTGCATCCTGACTGATTTATTTCCCAGTTCGGTGCAGTTGACTGTGTATGATTGCAACAACGGGGTGCGGTTTCTGCCGAATGAAACGGAACCCGGATGGACGTTCAGTTCGAACGATACGGTAGCTTCGTTCGAAACCTACGTTGCTCTGGATGCAAGTACAGCGTGTTTCAACACGACGTTCTTGACGTTTTACGTCGATGATGCAGCAACGATAGCAGAAACGAGACCGTTCGTCCTTCTGCCGGGAGATTGTAAAATTTCAGCCAGAGCTCTCGGCACTGATCAGGAGGAGGATGTGGAGTTCTACACCTATGGGTCTATCACCTGCTCCATAACGGACATTTTACCACCTCCGAATTTCAACATCGATCCTCCGAACAACACCATCAGTGTGTGGTGGTGGGTGTTGTTTGCGGTCATCATTGTTGTTCTGTTCCTCATGCTGGCATTCAGTAGTGTCGTCATAGCGGTTTACGTCAACAACCAAAAAGCGAAGAAGACCATGGATCATGCAACAAGAGGTCTGTTGCAGGGCACGAATGAAGACGATGAATGATGTGATTTACGATGTGGGTTTAAAGATAATAAAACTTAACGGTTTAATGCAGAATAATATAGCACGACTTGACGTAATTCGCTGATACGAAATCCAATGTTGTATTATGCGTGTTTGGTTTTGTTGGTTATCATTACCTACACTGCTGTCGATGCAGCAACGTGCGATTCGTCGCTGTTCAATTCCATAACGTCATTTCCTTCCGATTCTAGCGCCATTCTGTTGTATAGTCAGGGGCGTCGTCGATGTGACGAACCAACTTTGGACAGCAGGTTCAAGCTGCAATGTCCTGCTTCCAATCCGTTCTACACCAGATATGCATTTGCCATTGCTGCTGCTGGTCCAGACAACGTCACTGGGGTGTGCTATCAGGGACAGGTGAACGAGGTGGCTCCTGTGGGTGTTGATTGTCGACAATACTACCAAGAACCTCCGAATCAGCCAACTACGTTCATTAGGACGGTGTCGTTTGCAATCGCAACGACACGAGTGTATGCTGCAATGCCTTATACACCCATCAATCCGTCTGCTACTTTACCGTTCACTTTCTCGCAGTTCAAGACCAGCGATCCTCTGCAGTGGTGTGTGAACAACACGGACCCATGCAGCCTGGCGACCATAGAAAGTGCACCGCAGAGCACGCTCAGCTGCACTTCAGCAGACGTGACAGCCGATTTTGGAGTGTTTCCGAATGCCACGGAGATCATGGATCATTGCGGAAATTACAGCGACCCTCCTGGCGATTTCATAGAAACCACGTCGTGTCAGATGGCCTGCTGCTCTCCTTGTGGCAGTGCAACTACCAACAGTTCATTTATACGACCGTTGAGCAAACCAGTCTGTACGTTCAATCTACTGGGCCCGCCCAAGTATCTGGTGTACGGTGGTGCCAGAAGTGGGTTTGCGAACGAACCTCCAGGAAAGGATTCGGTCAGGTTCCAACAAAGGTTGATGACAGCTGATGGTCAGCCATATTTTGTGGGTGGATTGACGACAACAACACCGGTATTCATCAACAACTCGAAACACATGAGAGTCTCTGTTGGAGCTGTGAATTCCGCCAGAATATTCAGTCCAGGCTATCTGATCATCTGCGATCTGGATCCTGCAGAACCGGACGATCAAGGACCTGGCAATCCATACATCACCAGCAAGGTTCCGTCTCCTTGCTTGCAGGAAATAGCACCTTCTGTCGTGGATAACGCTCCGCTAGTGGCCCCTCCAAACGCAGATCCAAGTGTTCTTGGAGCAGGAACCGTCCCCACGGCCATAGGACAGGGCCCTGGGGCTCGCGTGAGTTTCTTCTTCGTGTCAGAAGAACGCGTGACGGATCTTTTGAGCGCATACCCCAGCATTGCTGGAATGTTCCTGAGAGATTATCTGGCACAGCTATTTAACGGTGCGGATGCCGTAGATCCTGCTACTTCCAGCAGCACATGTCCTGGCACAGCTTCTACGTACTTCAGTCAGTACGTTGGTGTTCCGGGATGGCAATTGGATCCAAGCACCCTGGAACCAATGATCACCACAGTGTGTCAAATGTCGAATCAGATCAATTACTATGCATACAAGTATAGTCTGTACTACAACAACACTGGAGATGCCGCACTGGCCGAGCAAATGGCCAACGAAGACCCGGGTTTCCCGGATTTCTTGTTACCCTGGTGGCATATTTCCCGCCCTGGGTCGTGGATCTCCGGAAACAATCTTATCACCGACGTGGGTCTTATCGCTGGCCAGGTCAAGGCCATGGAGCTGTTCATTGATCTAGCGGATAGCGAGTATCATGAAGACGCGAATAACCAATTTCTATACAGTCTGACAGGCATGAGCCAGTGTTTTGCGAACGCACCCAACGGAACCGGAATGCTGGCGTTTTCGGTTACGCAAATAGCAGACACAGAAGATCTGGCCAGAGCCTTGATAACCTGCACAGTGATCGATACCGGAGTAGGTGTGAATGTCACAGATTCTGCTGGTTCTTCGTTCATAGGATCTGGTATTGTATACGCACCACCTCCTGGATTAGGAGAAACCATTTCTTTCGGACCATACAATCTTTCTTTTTCGCATAACACAAGCGCCATTTACACACCGTACATTACCTGTTCTGTGATTCTGGTCGATGAAATAGGTCAGCCGTATGGAAACACCAATACGATGCAATGTGTACGACTGAATACAGCCGTTGTTCTGGCACAGTCGGCATTGAACATCAGCAGCGTACCTGTTCCAGACGATGGTATACCACAATGGGCGTTCTGGGTGTTTATTGCTGTCATGATCGGTATAATAGCTCTGGTTGCTCTTGGATTCGTCATTTTGGCCGTTATGTGGTACAAAAGCAAATCCAAAGTGGATTAGTTCTTTTGTGGACTTGAAGTATTTGGGAGGTTCATTTTTATTTTGTACCGGTTTTCAACTGACGAAAACCAATAAATTCGTGATTACGAAATCTAATTGAGCGCCTCTAGTGTGGCATACTTATAATCACAGATCCTTTTGAGCGTTCCCATTTCAATTCCAGTGATCTCAGACGACACCTCAATACTATACGTCCAGTTCTCGTCTCGCTGTAACAACCCATCCCAAAGTGGAAGAGATGTTTGATCGACATTGCGATTGGCATTTTTCACAAGGTCCGAGTAATTCATCATGCTCAGGCTTGCTCGACCGCGTTCAGTGCGACGGGCGCCTTTCTGAACCAACAGACCGAAAAACAGCCTTGCTGGGTCCGCTTTGTTTGTAATGACAGTGGACAAGTGTTTAACTGTCGGATCGTCAGGAATGTATTGGAGGGCATTCTGTTCCTTCTCAACCATCAAAGAGAGCATATGGAACTCCCTGGCATTCTTGTTGTTGATGTAGTCAAAAAGCCAGGTTCCTGCTCCGTTGGAACACAGCGTTGCTGTCACCATCTTCGTGTAGACGGCCATGAGCATTCTGTGAAAATGAGTCAACTCTACGTTCATCTGTGGCACAACGGATTCGTGATCCACATCCATCGCAGCGACAGCCGTCAACATTTCGGATGCCGTATCCATTTCTTCGTTCATCGTAGTTTGATCATATTCGTCTTCTGAAGATTCTTCTTCTGTGGATTCTTCGTCATTCTGAGGTCCCGGAATTCCTCGGATAATTTGCTCTTCAACCGACTCTTCTTCGTATAGAAAAGGATAGCAGTAATGATACAAGACCAAACCGGCAAACAACGCGACGCTGTTGAATCGAAATACATCACGTTGGAACGCCATGTCCTTCCGAAATCGAGTTTCTAGCGGATTCATGGTAGAAGACGACGATACATTCTGGTTCAATACGCTGTCGTAATACGCCATATGATTAACAGATCGACGACTGTCGTATCTAATAAAAACAGCGTTCAGTGCCGCGTGCTGATCCATATCAAGAAACGTTCTAGACGTCAGTGGAAGATCAAAATACAGTGTAGCACTCCATAAAAGAGATAGTATCAGATTCAACGAAAATTTCACCCTGAATTCCATATGATTAATAGAATCCTCTTCAGAAGCAGAAGCAGCGCCCATGTAAGTCTGCAGCATAACTCTGTTGTGCTGTAACATCTTGTTTCGTTTAGTCAAAACTTCCGTAGGATCCGGGATGCCGAGGAATACCAAAGTTGGTGTCTCTTCAGGAGCGTACACACCCTCGCCGTCGTTGAATTTCAAAATATCAACGACTTCCACTGTCCTGTCTATGTGTAATTTCTTTACATCTGCTTCGATATCCAGGCCGTTGTTGTCGTCGTTGTAGATCGCTATAGTCGTGGAGTCGCTCATGACCAATTTTACGAAACGTACATGATAACCTTCTTCTGACTCCACGGTACAACACACCATTAAATGACCGTTTTGAATCAAGTACGTAATCACTGTCATCAAAATGTTATTCATTGTTGCTACTGGAGTCAGGTTTTCAGGGTCGGAGTTTTCTATTTGTTTGGTTAGAGTTTCTTGTCGCGTAAAATCGCTCATGTTAGCAACCGATGCCAGTATACTTTCTGTCGCAAACCACATATGGTTCATAGTATCCAGCAGTCGGAGCATTTCTCGCTCGCTGAACAGGATCTCTTGGAGACGTTCGGCCTCGACAAGCACAGGTTCCATGTCTGCTTTGTTTAGAACATCTGTTTGATAATATCCATGATTATTGTAAGTTGGACGATTTTGTTCGTTTTTCTTTATTATGCATAACAACATTTTATTCCGAATTCTGATTCAGAATTGATTTTACAGACGTTTTTTAAATGTTGATATAGGATGGGCTACTGGAACCTTTAACATGTAAAGGTGCACGAAATTGACCAATACCAAGTTTAGAAAGACGTTTGTAAAAAAGTTGGCAAAGATCGGTAATTTTTTTCCATTCTTTGTAGGTAGTTCTTCTGTACCTATCTCCAGTGAAATGAGGAACTTCCAAACCCAAAGCGAAAGAATGAATAATCCAGCCTTTTTCTTCATCGGAAAACATATATTCATTCTCGCCTAAGCTCCTGACTTTGATGCCGCATAAAAATGAAAATACATTGAAATCAGGCAATACTAATCCATAGTAGCGTTTTCTTTCAGTATCAAAAAGCGCAGAAATCACATCATTGATATTTGGGAACAGACCAAGCTGATCTTCTACATTCAACCATTCTTGAAGATTTTCTATCCAAAAACTCTTGTGGATTCGAACAATATCATGAATTTCTATGTAATTGTAGTTTGGAACAAGGAGATACAAAAGACCAGCGACCAATCTGGCATTTAAAGTACGATTAACCATAGCCACCAATTCATCATTTGTTATGAATTTCCTAGCAAGATTGACTAGCCCGAAGAACTCTTTCTTTTCTTCCAAAAAATCTGGATCTTCATGATTCTGTAATGTTAGCATCCGGCGCAGGTAGATTCTGGGGTTTATAGATCCATCAGTCAGAAGTGTGATAACTCCCATCGGATGTTGTATTACCGACCGTAATACCCATATGAGAAGGGTGAAGATATCCGATACGTGAAAAGGTAAAGACACATAATGTTCTGCTCCTGCATGTTGCCTAATACTGCCATGATGAGCCAAAATCACTTTGTTTGTAATTCCACGGTTTCCGTAATCAATAACAGCTCCCTTGACTCCAAAAGGATGTATTATCGACTTCGTTGGATATTGGATTTCAATTTCACTTCCTGAAGGAAGTATGTTTTGAAATCTTTTTCTGAATAAACTGAAATTATCATGAACAATCAATCGTACTTCCTGTAAAGGATCGGTGTCATTACCATGGATATCATACTTATCTCTCATATCTCGACATCTCAGCGCGATACTTTTCGAGAACGTCGTTCCGACTGCAGTGGTTTGTACTGCTATGGATGGAAACCATAGCATATTATGACGTACGAGAAATTGAATGAAAAGTGTGATGAGTTTTTTGTATACATCAGGCATACGTTCTCTCGCAGTCTCAGTACCGTACACGGTCATATCAATGCGCTGTACTACTTCAGAATCCGGATCGTCTGATTCGAGGTATTCAATCAAATCGCTTCCTGAGATAACAGTGTCGGTCATTTTTGACTTTACGAACAATGCAATCTTCAAAACCTCATCGAATTATAATGCATAGATTAATCTATTTCAATTATCGATTAAAAATATAATTACGTTTGATGAATTTATACTACATGCTATCAGACTATACAGAACATGAAAACTTCTGCATCATCTCAGGATCTGGGTATTGATTTTGTGTCAGATCACACGTTACGTGCATCGATGGCATGAGGAACGACAGTAATTCCACCACTTGTTCTGTGGTCTGTAGAGACTCTGTGGAGAGATCCTTGAAGTGAAAAGTAACGCTTGGATGTGATTTGCAATTTCTTGCAGTACAGTCCGTGAATGTAAAGTTGATGTTAATGATACCAAATTTGCTTGCCAGGGGCCATACGATGTCGTTATCTTCAAGACGTTTCTTGGGTCCCAAGAACATAAGAGTGCCATGTTCTCCGTACGACAACGGCGGTCTGAATGGGGTGCAGTTGGTGCAATCGACTATTGTACAGTCGATGAAATACTTTTGCAAAAACACGACAATCTGCTGCACTGTTCTTGGGTTTTTCATCGGCGCTAAAGTTATTACCGGATCGCGAGTTCCGGAAAAGTCACAACTGTTGCAGTTGTGTTCAGCTGTCCACAACAGACATCTGGTGTCCCAACCTTTGAAGCGCCACATCCCTGGAAGTTCTGGATGCTCGCCAGTGATTATGAGTTCTCTGCTCATATCTATGATTTTCGGCGTCACGTTAGCTTTGATACGATTAAGAGAATATCCTATATACTGAAACCATTTTATAAAATACAATAAATCAAGCGGCACACCGCGAAAATTCCGTCAGTTGCGGATCGGGGTACTCATTCTGGGATGCATCCATCGAAACGGTCATGAAAGGCATGAGTTTTCTCAGAACGTCGGTGGCGGTTTCGATGGTGTCTAAAGATGGAACTCCAATGTCCATGAAATGAAACGCGGCGGTTGCATGCGACTGACACCGACGGACGACGCAATCTCCAAAATACAGCTGTAGATTGATACCGCCCCACGGAGTTGACAAAGGCCATATGCATCCATCCCGCCCCACATCTTTCTTTGGACCCAGGAATATGGAATTGGTGTAGGTATGCAATGGTACGGCGTGCGCATAATCAGAATCTATCGCAAAGTCGAATACTGTGCAAGTCGGAAAGTAATTCTTCAGAAAGTCAATCACCTGGTTTTTTGTTCTGGGCATCTTCTTGAGCCCGAAAGAAATCGTAGGAGCGTAATGCACCATACATGACGTGGATGAATACTGACGCTCGATTCCCCACAACAAACACCTGGTTCCCCATCCTTTAAACCTCCAGCTTTTGGGTTTGTACGGATGGAGACCTGTAACGATCAATTCTTGTGCCATGAAACACACCGTTTTTTTCACTGAATGTATACATTTTTACACAACGACTTTACATATGCAGTGCGTACCTTATTTGTAAAATACATACGTTTAAGGCGATATATGATTGGTATGTGAATACGCAAAATCATCGTAAATATCTCGAATAAATGTATTGAATGATTATTTGGTATGATTTTAACGCCAAGTACGAACTGCCCATGTCCACTTACGCTACAAAAACAGTCCCATATCTCCAGGAGTTATGGAACAGCCGCGCGGATCCAACGTCAAACGCATATGCCTATTTCACCAGAAAATTCAACCGTCCAGAAATTGGATCGGAAAAACAAATGGTGATATTGGCAGCGCATTTTATGCTGTACAATGGTATGTTGTGTCATGCATTTAGAAATCGAAATGAAAAAACAGAAGGTCATCGTGTCATTTTGGAGCGGTATTCCATGACGACATCTCTAGATCACAGAAAGGTGTTGAAGGATTACCTGTATGCGACATACATCATAGGCTTATATGCTCCAGAACATCATGAATCTACAAGATACCGCTGGACTCATGACATGAGCGCAGCGGATTTCATGCTGTTAGTGGATCCAGGACTTCCGACTTTTTCTAGATACACAAACAGCGTTAACTGGCCTGTCCACGCTGTATTGAATAGTCAAATGGCAAACACTTTTTGGGCAAGTAGATGGGTAAATGGCAGAGCAGTGTTTCCAGGTCACGCGCGTTTGGTAAAATTAGGACTGGATCACCTGATGCTGATTTTTTTGAGGGTTGTATCTGATGTTATCGACCATCCCATCGATGTACTGAGAGAGTTGTTCATTTATGACACGCCAAAAATACCGTACCTTTCCAGACTGTACGATCGACTATCCGAGAAGAACGATATGCTGACTGAGTTATTCTCTACGGTATTTGTAATGACCGAGTTTTTCTTGAGACGCGAAACGATGACACAACAGTCGGCCGCGGGTAACCTTTTCAGGCAATCTGAGCTTTCACGATACACAGGTAATTTGGTGAGTGCTTGCATTCGATCGCTAACACACGGTCTGAGAATGTTACTATGCGAGAATGAACTGGGCCTCAACGCGCATGATCTGTTGAGACATCATGACTGTTTTTGGGTTAACAAACTCATACCGTGGATAGAAGTCGAGGAGGATTACAGGCGACGTTTTCTGGAAAATCTTAACGACCGAGTACTATTCACGTATTTTATCAACGAAGCCATCATCGAAACGGTTCGTAGTTTAGATAGCTTTTTCCTTTTGCGTTTAGTTGGTCTTGACGTGCATGGTCTTGCCAGACGCATGAAAGGAAGAAGTCATCCAACAGAACCGTTTTTGTCCCGCCAGGCCTTGACCGGCGGACCGCTGGCCCTGACAGGCGGTTTCGAGATACCGGACTATCGCGATCCCAGTCTATACTCGGTTACAGATGCTGCGTTTATAAATAGGATTCGTGCATATTGTGAATCGATACTGGCTCAAATAGCAACTCATAGATACGCTCTGCATGGGAAGTTGCTTATTTTGGGTGCTTGAATCATTGAGTGTATTTTGTATTTAACTAAGCAATACACGTTTTTATGTCATTTCTGAATACAAAACAAAATACTATCATCTCATCGCACTAACCGGTACGAAAAAGGTCGCACGAACACACTCCAATGCATCATAGCCTGTCTTGCATCCATGAACGGTCTTTTGACGTAATACTTGATCATATTCTCCACCAACATAGTTTTTGGTGATTCTGGTAGCAGTTTGTAGTGCAGTGGGTCTATTTCTCCAATGAGCAAGAAATTGCTCAAGTGTTCCGGTTCAGATCCAGGAGCGTCGGAAACGCCAGAAACGATGAACTCCGAATCTCCTGTATATGTATTCTTGAACACTACACAGCCAGTTACAGCTGTCGGTTCCGAGACGCCCACGACTTTGCAATTGTCTCCGACCTTGAAATTGTCCAAATCACCGAAAGTCCACATCCGAAGACCTTTTTCTGCCAGTGCTGTTTCGATTCTCAGACGGTCGAATGGGTCCAGCAAATCGCCGAAACTGATAGACCAAAAAGAAAATTTCAATGGAACAATGAAATTGTTACTGCCCAAAATAATCCCTTTTTCTTCCGGTCTTTGTTCGTTCCGCAAATGGGAATTGAGCACGATTTTTCGGTATTTGTCGTAAATCTCATTCGCGGCGATTATGTCACGTCTTGTGGGTTCGATCGCGTTGAGCATCCACATGCAACCGACCAGAACCGTAGCGGTTCCTGCACCACACAAATACTGGAACATGAAAACGTGAAAATGATAGCCATCTAACTGCGACCGGAAAACTTCATAAAAACCAGACTACGTTATTTATTAACCACCACCCAAAAGGAAATGACAGGCAATGAGTGCTGATGCGTGCTTCAGTTCGGGCTCGGCCAGAAAAAGCGGGAAATCCGCCACGTCCGTGTGGAACGCCTCTGCTATACGCTGTGTACACAGCTTCGGATCTTTGATGAAGTCCTCGATCAGATCGACGATATTCATCCTCGGGTCGTGTTTCATGGTCTTGGCTACGTCCAGAAGCACCTCGAACAGCTCGTGTGTGTTCTGCGGAGGACTTCGTCGAACGGTCATGTAGCGCTCTACAGACGTCCAAACTGTTCTATCCGCAGCGATATTGGTCATACATTCAAAGAGCAGCGAATCGAAAATGCTGTAACTGGGATCCAGGGCTTTAGGCCTTACTATATACATACTCAGCTGCAATCGATCCGCAACGTGTCTCATAGTACATTCGAGTCTGAACTTTTCCTCAGACTCTATGGTTTCTACCAAGATTTTGTGCAGCGGTTCAGGTAAGCAGTGCTCATCGAGCTCCTGTTTTCGAAGGAGAAGTCTCGCTCCGGCGAATAACATAATCTTGTCGTGTAGTCTTTTTGCGTTTTCCTTAACATAACGCTGTATTTCTTCTGGTTCCTCCAATGTAAAGTCTGGGAATTTGAGGGATTTCGCCGCAGCAAAAACCGACCTGATACCGCTGTTTCTTTCGGTATATCTGGGTATTACTCTTCTTTTCGACATAACAAAAAAATTATGCGCTGGTAACAATTTTATTGTACGTTCATTCCCATTTTAGAAATATGATTTTTAACAAATCTATTTTACATGCAATCTCTGCTACAGACGTTGTTTTTTGTGATGAAAGCTTCATGTCCGATGAACAAAACCAGCCGGAAATAAAATCTACATCGGATTTTTGGTGGTTCATCCAATTTGTTGGACTGCCCTCCCCTTCGCGAATAACAATGACCCCCGATGTTCAGATCGATGCAGTGTGGCCAGGTGCAAGGCTACAACTCTGTTACATATTCAAAGAAAAAACCATTGTATACTCCGCTGAATTGGCAGAGACCCGCCTCATAACCGGTAACTGTTCCGTTTCGGAAGTTCATAAGTTGCGACGTGAATTGAAATCGTTTATTTGTAAATAATAAAAAGCTGATGCTTATGTAAAAGACTATCAGTATCCAAGGCACTCACGATACCGTTCCAGATCGTTTCGAAATAACACGAGGTTGTCCAAAATGAGCGGCGGTTACGTACAAGGACATCCTCCTATGGATTCAGAAGAAAAACGCCAGCAACGACTGGCGGAAATGGAAGAGGCGCGACGCGTGTTATCGTTGTTCTTTTCACGACATGGTACCGTGAACATAATGAGAACCGAATTCGATAAGCCATGCATATCGTATCAGGCTTTTGGTCCATTGGTGACCAACAGAGACATAGGACACATCCAGGCCGGGACTGAGTGTCTAGAAACCCGAATTTCCGTCACCTATGGATATATATTGATCAAGGTGAAAAACAGAACGCACGTACTGGAAACGGAAAACAGCAAAATCGAGCTGCCGATGCATACGATATCTGTTGAATGTTTTACATTCGATCCAAGCTCACCCGATGCCTGTAATTCACCCATGGACGGTCAGGTATGCTGTTTGTGTTTGAAGAAAACATGCAAAGTTTACAAGATTCCTGGACCAGGTGGGTACGGTTACAATTATGGGTGTTCCGCCTGTGTGTCATTCGACACGCTTCTCGGAATATATTCGAAGGAAGGTGTTCCAAGAGACAAAGACTCTCTTGGTCGCGAGGTGAGACATCTCAATCAAACTCCAGATAACACTGGGTTTACTTTGGAAAATGTGTATTACATTTAGTAGAAGTCAATACAAAACATCAATAAAAAAATCAATAAAATCAATCAGAACCATCATCTTCGCTATAAATCATCCCAATCACTGGGTAAACCGACCGACGAATTCGATTCATCCGGGTCTTCCAATTGAACCGGCTCATCGAGTTCGTCTGGACTGTCCGGCTTATCCGAAGAACATACAGCGTGCGACTTATCCAATCGCATCAGAATCTCTTCAACCACCACAAAACAAGCACTGATAGAAAAGAGCAACGGAACCAAACACTTAAACATGTCTCTTGTACAACGTAGATCCATGATCCGTGTCTTTGGATCACTGGAAAAGGATTCCTGGTCAGCAAGTCCAAGATCGGCCAATTCCATCTTCAACAATTTCAGAGTTTTCTTCTCAGAACTGTGTGTAGTGGAAAGATCGTGGGTGGCATGAATCGTCAAGAAACTTTTTCTCGTCGACAAACCGGCACAGGTCCTGTGTGTTCTGTCCAAGTGCCAGGGAAGGTCTGGTTCGTCCACAACCGTACCAATGGCAGTCCGGTTTTTCTTCCAAAAGTTACGAGAATTGCGTATAGGACCAGTATAGCTACCATCGTTGAAATCAAGAACATCAGCCTCCGATCTGAGCCAATAAGTGCTGGAGCAGTCACGACTAAAAACTGGAATTGAGCTGCTGGCCAACTGGTCCGTCAAGACATATCTGGGATGCCACAATCCAATACGGTTGCTAGACGCGAGAATCTCTTCATATTTCTTGCCGAACTCGGTGGCGAAGTCAGACGAAAGGGGTTTCTCACCTCCTTGATGAAAAGCATAGAATTTTACAACTCTGTGAGCTACATCAGGAATGCTTGAGATCTAGAAGAAATTACAAATAATTTCGCAAAACTATGAGTGAATGTAATATAGCAAAACCACTGCACAAATACGTACCACAGCCCACAGCTTTTGAATATAAACCAACGAAAAACCATTAAATCCGTGGAGAATACAATAGGCGTTGAAAGACGACCAGAAACGTTCAAACAGCGTACTGTCCGGTAAAACAGACAAACCGCACGAACATGTTTTCAAAATACGGATCATTGTCGGAAGTTCAGATTTGTCTGTGTACAAAGGATCGGGCAGACTCATCGAGAACTTCGCCGTCAAACGATGTACAGCGTTTTTCAAGCGTGTAGGTAGAAAAAAATGCGAACCCTCGTCATGGTTCACATCCCAATACGACTCCCGCAAATCCCACGTCGGATCCAACAAACTTCTGAAAATTTGTTGACGCTGTACAATATATTAAAAATTACGTAAAGAACGATGTCATGCAAAACAACATACGTAATCAGCTAGTTTTTCGAATGCCTCGTAAAATGAACCGGAAAATGGCAGCTGTTGGCAATATCACATACAATTGGTTAGGGTCTAATGAAAATATAATAGACTAAATATACCGACCTCATCGCCATATTTCTTAGCATTGGAGAACATTTCGATGCCTGAATTGTAAACGAGCTGTATTTTCTGTTCGCGTACGAATTTGTGGATAACGTCCGACATGCCGAAAATCACTAAAATATATTTGTTGGTATCGGTCCTGCTTTTTATATCTTTGATATTTTCAAATCCTGGAATAAATTACATATTAGGAAAATAATTCTTACGATAGTTTCCCTTTTTGTAAAAAAGGAAATTTTCTCTAATGTTATATTAGCACTAGTATTTTAATATAAAATTGTAACTAACGGAAAACAGTACCAGCGCTGCTGATCGAATACCATGCTTAGACGTGGTACAAAAATGAATCAAGACGTCTTCATACTGTCTTCATTTATGTTCGCCGCAGCGGGCATTACGACCACTGCTGCTTCATGCGCCATGGATCCTATTGAGTCAGCTTTTCTGACGTATCGCACGCTTCTGATCATCATGTTCGTATCTCTTGGGGTCGCAGTAGCGTTATTTTTGTATTTTGTCGTCCCAAAGATGGATTGTCGGCTGTATGCATCACAGGGGTGTGTGCTGCTTATACTTTTTTGTATTTGCGCTACACTGACAGTTGTAGTCGCTTGTGTTTGTGATTGGTTATTCGATATTCGTATTCGATCGATGCATCATGATATTATACACGATTCCAACCGAAACTTGGAGATGATTTTGTGGCGAATATACGTATATTCCGTGTACAGCGGAATGATTTCGATGGTGATATCGGCAGTGGATGTGTTTATCTTCCATAGAATGGAACAGTTAGCCATTTCGATGTCGCCGAAGATCCCGGGAGAAAACACTTCTGACGTTACCAAAGAGAATTGACGAGTGAAGATTGTTTCGGTAAATATACGCAATACATTTTATTTTCCAGTACGCTTCAAGGCACAATGTAATTCACTTTCAGAGAGAAAAAACTAGAAGGAGTAATGGCAAAAGGTTGTGGTTCCACTGCGGTACATTGGATGTTCAATTCCATACCGACCGTAGCTTTGAACTGACCTGCACCGTTGACGGTGCCTGCGTGATCGAACGGGAATCCGAGAGCTGTGAGATTTCCAGCCTGATTTCCAGCTCCGATTAGAGGAGGATTCATGAAGATGCTGCTGTTTAGGTACGGAAACAGCATGCACAACAGGTTGGGATCCGTTCCATTTGCCGCGTAATAAATACCAAACGATCCTGATACCAAGGCCTCCTTGTTTACCAGAGCGTAAGTATTGTTTGAAGTATCGAATACGTCAGAACCGTTGATGATGTACGAGAATATGCCGGCGTCCCTGAATGGTACAAAGGTGACATTCGGATACAGTCCGTCGATGAGAATGAAATCAGAGATTTCCAATCGGAATTCATCCGTCGGTACGCCGTCTGTCAGGATCATCGTTACGGTGTTGTTGATATCTGTGATCTCGGCTCCTTGTTCATCGACCGTCACACCAAGATCTATGGTGTAGTTCACGATGTTGAAGTAAGTACCGCTGGAACTGTTGTACACAACTATAGTACCGTTCGTGTGGATGTTTGTAATGTACAGAATGCCGTCGATGCACTGTGTACAATTCAGCAGAGTCTGGAGTTCCGTGATGTTGTGAATCGCACGACGGATTTCACGGTTGAAATCACGACGAAGATCGTTCAATTTCGATTCCAGCTGATGATTGCTGTAGCCTTCTGTGTTGCCGTTCAGAATGACCAGGGTGTAGATGGCCACCGCCAGAGCAAAACCGAGCAAGATGGTACTGAGTGATATACCGAAAAAAGAAGCGGTGGACGACGCTGAACGCGAAGAACCGCTTCCGCGGCGCGGTACATCAGACACCAATCCTTCCATGAGAAATTAACCCAATCATTCGATACATATTAAGCACTGTCCCATTTTTATGAATGTAGTTCAGTGTTTTTGGATTTTCTGTAGTTTGAGAGGTGTAACAAATTCTTTACGGTAAAGAAGACAAGAAAACGTAACAAAACAACTAAAACTAAAATGATTCAGGACAACCAGACAACTCAAAAGACCCAGAATCAATCGCGGCATACTGTCCTTGGTGACAAAAAATAATTTTCATGGAGAACAACGATCCTCGAACATGGTTCACTGGAAGTTTGTAACAATCATCATGCACGCCAACGAAGGCGCGGGTGAGTGCAGCATTGAACATCCAAGCCGCTGTCAACGGCAGCGACTCCTCGATGGTGACTACCAAAACGCCGGCGCCTCCAGCAGTCAAGTTGACGGATCGCTTCAGATCGGCCAGGATCGAATACATCTCGATAAACATCTCCAAAAACTGTTCATCGCTCTGGGGACTGGCAATGGGGACGGTCGCGAACCGGGTATGAGCACGAACCAAGACAGGACACCCCATGCTGGCCGTATTGCTTCCTTCAAATGCCACTCCGATCTCCTTCCATACATCCTGGCACAGCGGCGTTCCATTCATGGACAGATGTAGGTTGTACAGTGTTATCAAGTTGTCCCGATCCTCTGGTAGATTTTCGTGCAGTGGTTCGGTTGCCACGCCTCCTACGAGTCCGATGTACTTTCTTGGGGCATCACACTGTCTAACCGGTAAGTTGTGGTACGGAATTCTGTTGACCGCAAACGGTTCCGTGACGAAATGGCCTTCTTCGTTGCATACAATACGCTCAGAAACCATTCTATACATGGAATGACCAAGAGAATACAGAACGCGACCCAACTGATCTCCAGATAGATCGGTGTACAGGAGGACCTGTGCAGTAGTCTCCTCAAATTCGTCATTACGAAAAGCGTCTTCCCAGTCAACCAACACGGGGATGACCATCAAGAGCGCCGGACCAAATTGCTGCAACAGTGCAAAACAACCCACTGGATTGTCGGACAACACAACGATGATCTTCTCCGTACTCTTCGCAGAAATCAGGGTCTTTTTTGAACTCATCTCTCAAACTAACAGTTAAAGTCACTTACATAAAAAGTGTCGTATTCTCGTGCTTTATAGTTGATTTATGTAGACATTTTCCTGAAATAATTTACATAAAAGGAAAATATCCTGTTATGGAAATATTTAAAGGAATTTCTATATTTGTTCGGTAGAATAAAACTATCCGACTATAGATTCGTAACCAAACCTCTAATTTTTGTTCCAGTCGTTAGTAGCATCACAGTGGTGTTCTTCTGCTATGGTCGATGTAACGAGTTCCGATCAACAACCCGCGCTTATCAATCCTGAACATACAGCTATGGACTCACAGCAGAAGCTATCGACACCTTTACAATATAGGAGTCAGTTTCAATCTATCATCTGCCATTCGGTCACAGAACATGAGGCTGAGACAGGAGATTTTGAAATCAGTAAGGAGGAACTCCGCTCTGTTCACGAATGGGTTTACAAGCAGTTGAACGCAGAGATTCGGATGCAGCATGCTGAAAAAACTTGATTCCCGGACACGAGATCTATTCATGCTTCGGGGGCTCCGGATCAGAAGGGTTGATCTTGCCTATTCTTCTATCTCTTTATTACATTAGCTATGGCTTTTCTTTTTACGTTTATTTCAGTAAAGCGATTGTTAAAAGACACACTTCATTCAGAATCACTTGCACTTTCACTGTCACTGTCGGACTCGTCTTCCATCTTGTACAGAAACAACGCTCGTTTGTGAGGACATGCGACAGCTATCCACGGCTTGCCGGCGATTCTAAACAGTCGATGTCTGTGCTGCGAAATACCGGGCATCGTGAACACATCGACCGACACCGAATACAGCCCGGTTTGAACATGCAACACGCCTCTCGACGCACGTATGTGATCGGCGCTTAGCAGTTCTTTGATCTCTTTGGTATTTCCGATGTAATGGAAACGTAAAAGTCTAATACCATTGCGGGCGTCTTCTTTGGCGTCGTACACACCCTGTGCGTGAGGACAGTATACAAGACGATTCGGTCGTCCGAATATCTTAACCGGATGGTGCACGTCAGGTTCGAGCTCCGCTGCTATTCTGAGTTCTACTTTCTTTCCCTCAGCCACGGGGTGCTGCCATGTTCGGTCGAATTCCACCAGCTCGCCAGTGATCGGCTGCAGTCCGTAGGTAAAATTACCGTTTTCTCCGTCGGTTGGAAGTTTCACTTCCAATGGCTCCACTGGATCATCCATGAGATGTGCGGAACGTGCTTGTTCGTTCGAGTATGCGAAACACTCAGTTGCTGAATATCGGCTCGGTTTTGATTATGCGTGGAATTACAGGCTGTATATGTGTATTATACTGTCGGAATCCTAGAACTCATATGTATAATTTCACTTGGTAGTAATGTTCAGTTTTGTATGTTTCTTGCGTGTTATAGGGACGGACGAACTTTTTGACCAACTTTTTTGGCCCAACTTTTCCTTTTTAGGAAGGTGATGACGTCAGCAAAAATATAGGTCTTCTTTTTCGAGCATATGCATTTTTGAGATAGGTATTTTTGCTGACGTCATCACCTTCCTAAAAAGGAAAAGTTGGGCCAAAAAAGTTGGTCAAAAAGTTCGTCCGTCCCTATAATCCATA
>JAFDXN010000007.1 GCA_018267915.1 Bacteroidota bacterium
GTGATACACAGTTTTGTGGACTCCGTAGTGGTACATCGTGCGGAAGAGAAGCGCAAGAAGGATATACGAGTTTCTGGAGAAGACATGCAGGTGATGGATCATCTGCAGCATCAGTACGAGCAATGGACTGGAAAAATACGCGCAAGCGAACTGGGAAAGCGCGGCCTCGAGTCTGACGCCGAACAAGAACTGTCTAAAGTTCAGCGGACCGCATCGCGCCAGTCATCGGTACACAAGGTCAAATCGATCAGAAGCGCCAAGGTCACGACCTGAATCAATGCAAATTGCCAAAAAGGCATACACTGGTAATGCATGGACAACGCGGATGATTCACAGAATAATACACTGTCTGGATCTAAGAGGTTTCGATTTTCTTCTATGAAACTAGAAAGTTCGTAAAATAGATTGTAAAATACCATCTCTTATTGTTTTTCATTGAACATTCAAAAGAAACATTAAGTAAAAAAAATGTATTTTTAGATCAGTCCCTATTAGCTTGCAAAAACGGCGTTGTTGATATCTTCCGTGGTCCAGTTCATGGCATCCATGAGATCTTCAGTCAAAAAGAGTCTAGAGAATTGAGATGAGCTGAATTTGAGCTCTTTCACAAGCGATGAAAATGGTATGTAATTCAACAACATCCATTTGCTGATATCATTGCCCAAAAAGCTCATCAACTCTCTCATTGTAACTTTCCACAACACAAAAACTTCTGGAGGGATTTTGGTTTTCAGTGCACGGGACATATCGCCTTCGTGACACTTATGTAATACGTCGCTGAAGGCAATGTTCAATTTGGTGATTTTGGAGTAATCTGTCTGTGGCCACGATGTACCGAAAAGCATTCGGGTAATCAGGGTTTCTTTGTCGATGCCGAGTTCGACGAGTTCATCCAATGTTCTGCCACTGTCTATGAACTGTTGGAATGTATAACCAGCATCCAGAATATCCATCAGGCCTACGCCCTGAGACGTCAAAGTCATACCGATGTTTGCTACTTTTGCCGACGTATCATGGTAACGAGCTTCTTGGTCGTTTCTTCTTCTGATCATGCTCATGCTCGAAGGAATAAATTGTCCCATGGTCGTGAATTCCGTTGCTACATCGGTTTTCAGGATCGACGTGGATTCATTAACCCTGAAAGTTCCGGTGAGGGCCGCCACGTCGCTGAGAGGTGTTTGCTTGTAGATTTGCTGTAGATTCGAATCACATCCTAGATCGGCCGGTAGCTTGTGGACCGCTCTCAACCGACCTACGATTTTGGTACACTCGGGGCATGTACTTACAGAATAGGTACGCGTAATCGACGAAAAACATATACAGTGTATGTGATGATTGCAGCGGGAAAAAGTCATCACGTCATCGGTGGGCAACACGGCCTGTTGACATGATACACAGAACACTTCTATAGCGTTGTATGAACTGGAGGACATCTATGGACCACTACAATTCTCCCACACACAATAAAGATATCTTCGCGATTTGATGATATGATTTGAGTATTTTAAGTTTAATTTTTTGCTCGTTTTTCTCAAAATCACACATTAAAGCAAGGACAGTAATGTCGACTTTTATCAACGTATGTTCAGTTAATTCGACGAACGCCGAATGCTTCTTCGAAATTGTAGACTATTTTCCTATGTTTGCGACAGTCTTTATGGCTGGTATGACGTACGCAACCATTTCATTTATGATGATCATGACGTCACTGGGACTCACAGTGAACTTTCTGGTTCACTATGCCTTGCTGTACATTATCAGACAACCTGCTCCGATGTCGAAGCTGAACGAATTTCAGTACGCGAGTAAATACGGAATGCCCGCATTTGCCAGTCAGTACATTGTATTTTTATTCGGATTTTTAGTGCTATTCACCATTCTGTACCACCAGAAGCCGCTGTCCATGTTTTACATGGTCTTTACGTACATATTCGGAGTGGTTTGTATATTCCAGCGCATACACTATCACAGGAACACGCCGAATCAGATCTTGGTCGGCGGCTTGGTGGGAATCGTAGTGTGTGTTCTATACATAGCACTGATAGATATGGTTTTGGTGAGATACCAAACCCCTATTGTCGCCTTCTGCCGTACTATATTTAGAGTTACAGACAAGCGTATGGTGAGTAAAAACGTGCATGAGCGACTGCCTGCGCTGAGTTTCGTGGACGATATTTTGGTCGACAAAGAACAATATGTGACTCACATGGCAGAGCTGTTGTTGTATTTGATGGACGAAGGATAATAAAACGTAAAAACTGTCCGTGAAAATTGTTTTTTCTATACACGTTACACAGTATGTGAGATACGACCCCCGTCCAGCCATTGGCAAAAAAATGCCGGTACGACTGGTGAACTGCAGGGATTCCCTGGCCGCGTGCAAGGATGCCGTGCGCCAAAGCGTCCTGAAGTACATCAAGACCGTAACACCACCGCGCAGGCTGGACACATCAGCATACATAAACAAACGCAAGAACCAGGACGACATGACGCCCGAAGAAAAGGTTCGCGCGTTCATGGTTACGATGCACAGTGGATTCTTCAAGAACATGAACTTCCTGCAGACCAACATGTTCAACGTCGCCTTCCAGGCCATCCTACCGCCGCTGGTGGGTGACAAATGGGAGGTGGCGGGCACATACATCAACCGCTGTTACAACATCACAGAAAACAACCCATTCATGCTGTTTTCCGCAGCGCGTCGTATGGGAAAGACCTTCTTCATAGCCTACTACGTCATCTGCTGCGCTTACTACATTCCAGGCAACGATATTGCAGTTTTTGCTACATGTCTTCGCATTTCTATAGAGTTGCAGAAGACGGTTATTTTCATACTGATGCAATCCAAAAAGAGCCATTGGGTCGAATCGTTCAATTGCGAAACTGTAAAAATCGTATCCTACAATGGAAGGATATCAGTGATAAATTTTTACCCCTGCAATCCTACGGTAAGTGTATATATTTCTGTCTATATTTTTATCGTATGATCTTCAAGAAGGCCGAGGCTGGTACAAAATCCATAAAGATACGGACTATTATGAAGTCAAAAGTTTTAAAAGATACGTATTTATTCTGTGTAAACTCTATCTCAGCAACAACTGCTACTGGAACTGCTAGAATGTCTTTTCTCGCCAGAAGTTGTTATTGTTCTCTTGCGTTTCATCATGCTCCTCATTTCTTCCAACTGGTCTTCCAACTGCTGTTCAAAAAGTTGTTCAAAGCGTCTATTTTCTTCTTCTTTGTCGTTTTTCTTTTGCTCTTCTGATTTTTTCTCTTCCAGGTCAGGGTTCTTGTTCTTGGAGATTTCCAGATCGTACGTCTCTTTTAACTTCTTTTTCATGAGTTCCTTGTAGCTTTCTGGTTTTTTGCCGTATTTCCCCGCTTCCAAAATCTCCAATAAAGCCGCCTCTGTATAATCGATCGATCCGTTGTATACCTTGATGTACGGCAGCTGTTGAAGTTGGCGTATTCCGCTGCCGATCATCGAAAGTGGTTCGGGGGGTTTGTTTCGCAAAATTTCTCGAAGGGTTCTGTCCTTTGCCACAAAGAACAGCACAGGCTGTTGTTTGGCCAATGGATCCTTATCGGATGACAGAGCCTCATCATTCACCACGCGAGTCGAAGCTGCATACATTGCGTTCACGGTCATTTTGGAACCAGGAGGGATGACCACAATGACTTTTTCGTACTCCTTGCCCTGTCCGGAGTTGATGCTGATGGTAGTTGCGTCCTTCAGGATCTGCCAGTGTGCCAAAAAGGGAACCAAAACCACATCCTCTGACTTGGGCACTGTGCTCAGATCATCACCTGTGTGGAAGACGCTCAATACTAGGATCTTGATGATATTATTACCGCCTCCTGAAGAGGCATGGGTGTCGGGCACAATAGAATGCAGGAAAAACGACAGTTGCGATGGATTGAGTGGTTTGTCCAAGTGAGTAATTATCTCTCTGACAGACTCGTAACTGAGACGTATTTCCAGACGGTCCTTGTCCCACTTCTTTCGTGGATTCTCACAAAAACACTCTCTTGGCAAAGTCGAGAGCTTGTCTCTGGGTTTCAACTCAGGAGGTCCTGCCCGTTCTGTACTCGACACAGCAATGCGGTCGTTGTCTCCTGGACGGAATTCTGCGCTAAACCCTCCAGGTTCTGTGTTCAGCATCGTTCTAGCGCGCTGCTTTTCGTCGGGCATCATTGCCGCCAGATACTGCTTGTTCAGTGCTTCTCTGCATTGTTTAACGTACTGCACAGCGGCTTCGTAACGTAGTTGCCCCTCTGTTGGATTCTCCGTCTTCTGGGATGCTCGAGAAATATTGTAGGTTACGTGAAGCACGGAACGCACTACATAGGTGGTTCCCTTGTAAAGATCCATACGGACGATGGTTTTCTTCGTCTCCACCTTCTGTCCGATTTCGTAAACAGGACCAGTAGTCAGCATGATGGGGCTCTGTTTGCGGATGGATCTTCCAAGATGCAGACCAAGATCTCGGCAAAGCGCGTTGGAGAACGTAATGATCTGAGTATTCATCATCGTAAGTCGGTTTTCTATGTGCAGTTTCAGCAGCAAGGATTTCATCCCGTTCAAGTACGTTTCTCTGTTCGGAAATTCATTTCCTCTACAGTAGTCCATCACTCGCACGAACTTGTTTTCGAATCGCATCGCGGTATCACCTCTCGCTATCTGCTGGCACATCGTAGTCAATTCTGAAACGCCGCTGCGGTGCGGATGATGAAAGCGAACGATCGGAAACGCTTTCGACATGCTGCGATAGATATCGCCACATCCAATAGCAGGCTGCTGCTTCTCGTCTCCGCTGAATATCATGACGCAAACTTCCGAGCACATGACAAGATCCCAAATCAAAGGCACAATCGAATCCATGTTGGTCAGCTTGGATTCTTCAATAAACGCTACCATCACATCCTTCAGAAAACACCGCCCCTGAGATTCTCCAACAGCAGTTATCCCAGACCACGGCCAATTGTACTCTCCAACAATAGTCGGGAAAATGGAAATTTCTTTGTCCTTACACTCCTCCGCGACATCGAGTAATTTCGAACGAGTGCTATCGATGAATGTCATCGCATTATCATTGATTCCAGAAAGGCCTATTGCGTTAGTTGCACCGTAATCTTCCAACCCCATCAGCATATTCCCACAGGTCGATGCGTGATCAAAGATGGTTTTCAAGATTGTAGAACAGCGGGGGACGATCCTTGGAATTCCCATGTGGTTCTTTTCTGCGGCAATGCGTGTTCTCGTGTTGCTTTTGTGGTTATTCTGCTGCGAGAAAATGTATAGATTGTCTCGATGCATACAATCCACAAAAAACGAAACTGCCTGCGTCTTTCCAGTTCCCGCGTCTCCCGCATGCAGGATAACAGGAGCCGCTGGAAATCCGTGCGTTTCTCCCAAAGCCTTGTACCCAAGCGCAGCAGACAACAAACACAGCTGCTCGGAGCACATGGTCGAGATGCCAATCTTACGCAAGGGTAATGGGCGCTTCTGTTCCTTCCTCTTGATCAGACGTCTGTACATGATGTTTATGGCTATGAAGAGCATCGCTTCCAATTGATGAACATGATTCCAGTAAATCCTTAGGTTTTTAACATCGATCGTAATGTCTTCTTTCATGAGATCGGTGATAACGTTATCGTACACGACAACCAAACTTCTGCCTGCAGCCTCTGTGCATCCGAACCTCAGAGCCTGCAACATAAATTCTCGAGGATTCTTCTGAAACCAATTCTTCTTCAGCGGCCATTCGGTGCTGTCCAGTCCTGAGATGGACACTCGCTTCTTATTATGCAATTCACCGTACCAGAATGGCAAGGCCGCTGTTCTCGGTGTCATGTGTCTGCTATTCATCCATTTATCGACGTAATTGACCAGCACATCGTACGTACAAACGATATTGCTCTGACGTTCGTACAGGTATCGCACGATCCAGTAAATCAAAACCGCCAGCAACTTATAGTTGGGAGCTACCATCTCCCCACATAACTCGTAATCCACGACAGTCTCTATCAAAACATCGAGCGGGAGACACATGCGATTGTTGGGGGGATTTTCCAGCAAACTCCATGTAGGAATACAGCTCCTGTATGTATCAGGAAACGCAAAACTGATCGGATCCGTTTTGAATGCTCGTTCGATGTCTTCAAAGTCGTTTTTGACTGTTTTACGACTCGCAAATGCAACAGTAGCGTTAAACACCTTACAGTCCTTCAGGATGTTCATCGGTATATAACGCAATAGCCGAGGAAGAGTCTTGCCTGCAAAGAAAAACATGATAGACTTTGACGACAGCGTCGCTGACGCCTGATGGCCAACGCGATAGATTTTGTTCATGAGCTCTTTCTGGAAAAACCTCCTGAAGGA
>JAFDXN010000008.1 GCA_018267915.1 Bacteroidota bacterium
GTCCTGATCCTGTAGCCTGTACCTGTTGGGGTAGCGACAGGAATGGTGCAGGTAATTGTACCATTCACGTTTGCAGAAGTGATATTACCTATTACCGTAGGAGTCGCGAAGGAGCCGGCTGCATCACTCAGTTCCACGTTGAACTGGTTGCCTGCATTAAATGTCAGCCCGTTCGAAGCATAGCTCATAGTAAAGCTTTGGCCACCGCAATACGAATTCAGCGGTATAGTGCTGGTAAGGCTCGTGAGCTGTATGTTGGCTACATAGTAGATGATGTTGTACCAGAGGTTATTGCCTTGGGGCTGGGGCGACCAAAAGTAAGGCTGCGTCATGCCGCCAAAAAAGGCGATGCCGGTGCCCCATAGCTTTTGAGAGCATACCGGGTGAACGGGATAGCCCACAGTGCCATTAATAAGGTCTGTCAGGCCGGTACCGGCGATATAGGCATGCGCGAAAGCAGTACCGGTATAAGTGGTGGTGGTGGGAAGGTATGGGCCCAGGAAAATGGGATTAGTAGGGTTTACCGCGTCCGCTGTTGTATAATAAGAAGGAGGATACTGCAGCGTTGTACCACTAAAACCATAATTGATGTTACCGCCCTGGTTTGGAGCGGCATTCATGAAGAGCCTGCCGCCGCCATTTACCCAGTTTTCTATAGTGGTAATATTGGCGGTCAGGAAGGTATTCATTGCTAAAGCATTGACGTCACTACCCTCAAGGAACACCATACAGGTGGTGGGTGAGAAGATCGTAGCTGGGTTGGTACTGTAAGTGCCCTGTTGCCAGTTGCCCGCGCCATAAACATTGTTCATAGCCGTGATATTATAAACCTGGCCCCACGGGTTGACGTCTTGTATGTACCACGCGCATTGCGCTTCAGCTTTGAATTGTGCCAGAGCAAAGCAGGCTATTACTAACAATGATCGCAGAGGGGAATGTGTAAATCGAGGCTTCATAAATTTTGGTTTTTACAGAGGAATATGGCTTTTTTACGAAAATAAGACTTTCTGATTATGTGTTCAAGCAATCTTAAATAAAAATTTTAATTAAAATTTTATCAATTTATGCATACTTCTCAGCTAAAGACAGTTAAAAACTCCTGCAAAGTATGGTAGCTGCAAAAAAGTAGTGTGGAAATGCCCGTCCGTTGTGTTTATAGGTATTAAGCATTAAAAGTTTATGTTTGCACCTCAAAAAAATAACAATGCAGACAGAAGGGCCCAACCGCAATAATGACAGATGGCTTCGCTTGCGCGCCATGCAGCATATTGGCATGGGTGTGGTATATGTAATAATATCCGGTCTGTTGTTTTGGATCAAAACCTTCGGAAGCATAGAATTATCTCGCGGCACGGCTTATGCGCTGGGGTCTTTATTGCTGCTTTACGGGGTATTCAGGATTTGGCGGGGTGCAAAAGATCTGAAAGCGCTAAGGGCAGGGGAAAATTGATTTTTCCAAACTGCGTTAAATTATTGTTACAACAATTGCAATAGCAGTATATGTTATGCAGATAAAGGCTAAAATTGTCGGTATGTCACGTTTCGGAAATCTGTTCTTTGCCATTTTAGCATCTTCGCTCCTGGCGTCTTGCGGAAATGACGCCCCCAAACATCCCGACACCCTGGCAACCGGCACTATCGACATATCTGTCGATGAGACCTTTCGCCCCGTGATCGAAGAGCAGCTAAAAGTATTTGACAGCAGCTTCCCTGAAGCACACATAAATGCACATTACAAGCCTGAGGCTGAGTGCCTGAAGGATTTTTTTGGCAAAAAGGCTCGACTGGTGCTTGTAACCCGTTCCCTTTCTAAAGACGAAAAAACCTACTGCGAACAAAACCAGATCGTTCCGTCGGTGATACCACTGGCAAAAGATGCCGTGTCAGTGATATTGAACAATGCCGCTGAAGATACTGTGCTGAACCTGAACACTATAAAGGGCATACTCACGGGTGCCTACAAAAAGAAATACACCGTCGTTTTCGACAACCAGGGTTCCAGCACACTGCGCTACATTCAGGATTCTGTCTTGAAAGGGGATAAACTGGGCGCGAATGTCTTTGCAGCTAAGACCAATGAAGAAGTAATAGCCTACGTGGCTAAGAATCCCGACGCCATCGGTTTTATAGGCCAAAGCTACGCTATCACTCATAGCGATAGCTCAGGCGTTAATGAATTCATAAATAATGTCAGGGTCATGGGCATGCTTAACGACAGTGCAGGTATCTCTTATAAGCCTTACCAGGCCTTCGTCGCGCTCAAGTTGTATCCCTTTACCCGCACCCTGTATTATATCAATAGTGAAACCTATCCCGGACTCGGCACGGGATTTGCAAATTTCCTTTATGGAGGCCGTGGACAGCGTATATTTGCGCACGCTCACCTTTTCCCGCTTCAGATGAATATTGTGATAAGGGATGCCACTATCAACCAATGATAATTCTGTGACAAAGCACTGATAATATTAAAAACCGTCAATCGTTTTAAAAAATAGAGAAAAGCGCTACGCTAAATTTTTAGTACACAATGAAAAAAGTAATCACGCTTATAGCAGCAATATGCTTTGCTGCAGTACTTAAAGCACAATCGCTCGACGAGGGCATCAAAATGTACCGTTACGAGAAATACATATCGGCTGAAAAAATTCTGGCACCTTTAGCTACAACCGATATGAAGGCCAATTATTTTTTAGGTCTTGCTCAACTCGAGCAGGGTAAAATAGAAGCGGCGCAAGCCACTTTCGCTAAATATCCCGAAGACCCGGCCAACATCTCAGGCACTGCGCGTGTGGCCTTCGCGAAGAAAAACCCCACTCAGGCTATGCAAATATTGCATGCGCTCACGGGCAAAGCAAAGAAAAAGGATTGGCAGACATTCGAATATGCAGCCGACGCAATTACCTATTCGGATGAAAGCGGTAGCTACCAGGAAGCGATAGATTGGTACAAGAAATCGCTCGAGCAGATATCCAACAATATCTACATTTTTATTGCTTTGGGTGATGCTTATCAACACATACAAGGTGGTGGCGGTGAGGCCATGAATTCCTATGAGAAGGCTACTTCCATCGATCCGAAGAGTTCATTGGCCTATTCGAGAATAGGCAAGCTTTGGTACGATGCGAAGAATTATCCGCTGGCTCTTGAGAATTATGGCAAGGCAAAAGATGCTGATCCACAGAATCCTTTGCCATATCGCGACTTAGCCAATGCCTTTGAAAGATCCGGTAACTACCAAAAGGCTAAGGAAAATATTGAAAAATACAGAGAGCTGTCAGACCCATCTCCTGAAGTTGAAGATCAGTATATGGACATCTTATTTCTGTCTAAAGACTATCAGAACACCGTTCAAAAAGTCGCTGAGATATTACAACATGGATCGGCGGACTGTCGCCTTTATGGTATAAAAGGCTTTAGCGAGTTGGAATTAAACGATACTGTCAATGCATTGAAGGACTTGAAAATGTATTTCAATTGCCCGCCTAAAAAGATAACACCGATAGATTATATCAACTACGGCCGTGCATTCCTTGCCAATAGTCAATACGATTCGGCCAACTATTATTTCAACAAGGCAATACAGATCGATACGTCAAAAAATAAGTCTGATACCTATCGTTCAATCGCCGAGGCATTCAAAAGCAAAAAGGAATACTTGAAAGCAGCACAATGGTATCAAAAGCTTACTACAGACTATCCTGATACACAGCCGCTGGATTACTTCTGGGATGCCGTAATGTTCTACTATGCTAAAGACTACGAGAATGCAGCAAAGGAATCGGAACGCTATGAGTTAAAGTATCCTACACAGCCATCGGCTACTTACTGGCGCGGCCGTGTAGCTGCTGCGAAAGATCCGGAGGCTAAGGAATGCCTTGCAGGTCCCTTCTTCCAAAAATGGCTGGGTGTGTTGAGCGACAGTGACAAAGCAGAGAAAAAGAACGATACGAAGTTGGCTTACGAATACCTGGTACTTTGCAATTACAACAGTAAGAACAAAGCTGAGGAAGACAAGTACAAAGAACTGCTCAGGGCGGTTGATCCCAACGACGACCTGCTGAAGCAGATCGAAGACGCTGAGAAAGGAGGGGCAAAGCCGGCCACCAAAGGCAAAGGGAAATAGCTAAGTCACTAATAATTAATTGAAAGAGTCCCGCGTTTCGTGGGACTCTTTTTTTATTGGCGGAATGCAGCCTTGATGGCATGGTTTGTTACGCCTTTCGGGCAAAAATTACTTCATGAATATCTCGCTCGCCCGGCAAACTGCCCTAGTCACAGGTGCTAGTTCGGGCATCGGTCAGGCTGTGGCCATAGCGCTTGCCAATGCAGGCGCCAATATAGTGGTCAATTATCACAGCGATGAAGAAGGCGCTGCCGCCACCCTGAACGCAGTAACGCAAGCCGGAAAAAAAGGTATTATTTATAAAGCAGACATAGGGCAGGAGGAGGAGGTTTTAGCCATGTTCGCTGCAGCCACAAGGGAGTTTGGAACTTTAGATATTTTGGTCAATAATGCAGGTATCCAGCGCGATGGTAAATTTTCTGAGCTATCGCTCGAAGACTGGATGGCCGTCATTAACACAAACCTCACCGGCCAGTTTCTTTGCGCCCGGGAGGCGGCTAAAGAATTTTCGTCGCGGGGAAAAACTGAATACTCAAAAGCACTTGGTAAGATCCTGTTTATCAGCTCAGTGCACAATATCATTCCTTGGGCGGGCCATGTCAACTATGCCGCGTCAAAAGGCGGCGAGACAATGCTCATGGAGTCGATAGCACAGGAACTGGCGCCACAGGGTATACGTGTAAATAGCATTGCGCCCGGAGCTATAAAGACCGATATCAATAAAAGTGTCTGGTCCGATCCTGTGCAACGAAAAAAGCTGATGGAGCTCATACCCTATGGCAGGATAGGGGAACCTGAAGATATAGGCAAGGCAGCGGTCTGGCTTGCTTCAGATGAAGCTGACTATATCACTGGGGCCACAATATATGTGGACGGAGGCATGACACTGTACCCGTCTTTCGCATCTGGCGGCTAGCGCTTATGGTGTGATTTTTTTCAGGTGAATGTTTACCACTAGTAACCATATAGATATGTAATCAAAGTTGAGCGAAGTCATTCTAATACAAGATCTTTCAGTATCGGCATACACAGTGCCGACCGACGGTCCCGAAGCGGACGGTACTATTGCATGGAATAGTACCACTATTGTCATTGTTAAGTTGCGCGCGGGAGGCAAAGAAGGCATTGGCTACACTTACGCTCATGCTACAGCATCTCAGGTGATCGGCCAGTTGCTCAAACCCATCGTTATCGGGAAAGATGCCATGTCCATCCCCGCTATCAATGCTGAAATGATCAGGGCCATTCGCAACATCGGGGCCTTCGGCATTGCGATGATGGCCGTCTCGGCTGTCGACGTAGCGCTTTGGGACCTGAAAGCGAAAATATTCGACTTGCCATTGGCTGATCTGTTGGGGAAGCAAAGCGACAGCATGTTGATCTATGGCAGCGGTGGCTTTACCTCCTATACGCTGCCTCAATTACAACAACAATTGGCTGGTTGGGTTAACATAGGTATTACAGCTGTTAAAATGAAAGTGGGTACGCATCCGGACGAGGACCCCGCTCGTGTCAGGGCAGCAAGGGAGGCGATTGGCGATGCACAGTTGTTCATCGATGCCAATGGTGCCTACGCCGCAAGGCAGGCAATAGCGATAGCCGCCCACCTCGAACGCTACGATATTCGATGGTTCGAGGAACCGGTACCTTCTGATGACCTGGCCGGGTTGCGCTTCATCAGGCAGCATGTGGGTAGCGCCGTCAATATTGTTGCGGGTGAATATGGTTATTCGCTTCCCTATTTTAAAAAGATGCTGCAGGCAGGCGCTGTAGACATCTTGCAGGGCGATGCCACCCGGTGTGGCGGTATTACAGGATTCCTAAAGGCAGGCCACCTTTGCGAGGCATGGCAATTGCCCTATTCATCCCATTGCGCGCCGGCCCTGCATCTCCATGCAGCACTTGCATTGCCTTCTTTTTATATCGCTGAGTATTTCTACGATCATGCGCGGATAGAGGAGCTATTTTTCGATGGCGTTTCTATTCCCGCAGGCGGAAGGTTAAAAACCGACAGTGATAAGCCGGGCCTCGGGCTCACTTTGAAAGAGGCCGACGTCAGAAAATATTTGATTTAAATATCCTAAGCATCACCACCATGACAGACGAGAACATTGCGAAAAAGATACAGGAAGTAAGCAACAACAAAGGCGATGGCAGCAGGTCGCCCGCTACTAATTACTACATGTCTTCTCCCTTTGCGACCGGGATAGACGTCAGTGCGCTGGAAGCTGAACTAAAAAAGGCGATAAGCGGTGAAGTTCGCTTTGACGAAGGCAGCCGCGCTCTGTATTCAACGGATAGTTCTAATTATAGGCAAATTCCTATCGGAGTAGTATTGCCGAAAAATGAAGAAGATATTCTCAATACCATCTCGCTTTGCCGTAAATACAAGGCGCCCGTATTGTCGCGCGGCGGCGGTACCAGCCTGGCGGGACAGACATGCAACGTCGCAGTGGTAATGGACATGTCGAAGTACTACAATAAAGTGCTGCATATCGATGAGGCGAAGAAAACAGTAAGTGTGCAACCCGGTATCGTGTTGGATCATATGAAAAACGAAACCGAGGCCCGCGGGCTCACCTTCGGCCCCGACCCGTCTACGCACAATCACTGTGCCATTGGAGGCATGCTCGGTAATAACTCGTGTGGCACACACTCGGTCATGTCTGCGTTCTATGGTTATGGCGCAAGGATGAGCGACAATGTAGAAAGGATGACGGTGGTAACTTACGATGGCATCCGCATGGAGGTCGGTTGCACTTCCGACGAAGCGTTTGAAAAGATCGTTCGCGAGGGTGGCCGTAAAGCTGAGATCTATCAGGGAATGAAACAGCTTGTGCAAAAGTATGAACACCTTATCCGTACTAAATTCCCGAACATCCCTCGCCGCGTATCCGGTTTCAATTTACCTGCCCTCCTGCCCGAAAACGGCTTTAACGTTGCTGCCGCCCTGGTGGGCACCGAAAGCACTTGTGTAACGATAGTAGAAGCCACCCTGAAACTGATGCCCGACCCCGGTGCTCGCTCTCTGGCGGTTTTGGGTTATCCCGATCTCTACACTGCAGGTAAGGATGTAATGAAGATACTGGAATTCAAACCGATAGGCCTGGAGGGGCTTGATGATATCCTGGTGCAATACATGAAAAGGAAGGGTCTTGATGTAGAAGATCTTCCGTTGTTGCCCAAAGGTAATGCATGGTTGTTGGTTGAATTTGGCGGCGATTCGGTGCAGGACGCAGATGCAAAGGCCAACAGAATGATGAATGCGCTGCGCGCAGAAGGCAATTCGCCTGAAATGAATCTTTTCGACGACCGGGAGCAGGCGGCTAAAATATGGGAGGTGCGCAAAGCCGGCCTTGGCGCCACAGCCTGGGTGCCGGGCGAACCTACAACAGAAGAAGGGTGGGAAGACTCGGCAGTTCCACCGGAGCGTGTTGGTGAATATCTTGTCGATCTCAGGAAGCTCTTTAACAAGTATGGCTGGAACCCTTCGCTCTATGGCCACTTTGGGCAAGGTTGTGTCCATTGCCGCGTTCCTTTCGACCTGTTGACTGAAGAGGGCCTGGAGAAGTACAAGCGTTTTACGGTTGAAGCGGCAAAGCTTGTGGTGAGCTATGGCGGGTCTATCTCCGGTGAGCATGGTGACGGCCAGTCGAAAGCCGACCTGCTTGAGATAATGTACGGCAAAGAACTGGTGCAGGCTTTCCGCGAGTTCAAGGAGATATGGGACCCGCAATGGAAAATGAACCCTGGAAAAATGATAGAGCCCTACGGCCAGCTGACCAATCTCAGAACCGGCGTGCACTATCACCCGCACCATACCGATACGCACTTTCAATACCCTGACGAGAAAGGCAGTTTCCCTTTTGCGATGACACGTTGCGTAGGCGTCGGCGAATGCCGCCGCATGGATGTCGGCACCATGTGCCCTAGCTACCGTGTCACAAAAGAAGAGAAGCACTCTACCCGCGGCCGCGCGCGGATGCTTTTCGAAATGCTGATGGATGATGTAGCCCACGGCTGGAGCGATAAGAACGTAAAGGACTCGCTCGATCTTTGCCTTGCATGTAAAGGGTGCAAAGGTGATTGTCCGGTGAATGTGGACATGGCTACCTACAAAGCCGAGTTCCTTTCGCACTATTACAAAAGCAAATTACGCCCGGTCACAGCTTACGCCTTCGGTTACATCCACCGTTGGTCGCGCCTGGCTTCTCTGGCGCCCCGTATCGCCAACTTTTTCACCCAGGCGCCCATCATTAGTAACTTGTTTAAGGCTATCGGCGGGATAGCACCAAAAAGGGAGATCCCAAAGTTCGCTGCTACTACCTTCCGGAATTGGTTAAAAAAGAATACTACCAAGCCGGTGCCCGGCCGCCCTTCGGTAATACTCTGGGCAGATACGTTTAATAACTATTTTCTTCCGCATACACTCATAGCCGGTAAGGAAGTGCTGGAAGCTGCAGGCTACAATGTTATTGTTCCCGAACGCGCACTTTGCTGTGGGCGGCCGCTTTACGATTTTGGATTGCTGAAAGAAGCCAAACAGCTCCTGCGCGATATACTCGCTGCATTGAATGACGAGATTGAAAATGGAACTCCTGTAGTTGGTCTTGAGCCCAGCTGTGTTGCGGTCTTTCGGGACGAGCTCTGTAACTTGTACCCCAACGACGAGAATGCGCAACGCCTGAAGGTGCAGACGTTCACCCTGGCTGAGTTTCTGCAGAAGAAAGCGCCCGGCTTCAACATTCCCGCCGTTTCGCAAAAGGTGATGGTGCATGGCCATTGTCATCATAAGGCAATTATGAAAATGACCGCCGAGCAAGAGCTTTTCAAAAAGATGAAGCTCGATGCAACGATCATAGATTCGGGCTGTTGCGGCATGGCAGGATATTTTGGTTATGAAAAAGGGGAACATTACGACGTTTCGGTAAAGGCCGGCGAACTGGTTTTGTTACCCGCTGTCAGGCAGGCGGATGAAAATACTATCATTGTTGCCGACGGATTTAGCTGCCGGGAGCAGGTACGCCAACAGACAGGAAAAAAAGCGCTGCACCTGGCGGAGCTATTACAGTTGGCACTTTCAAAAAAATAAAACAAGATTATGCATTTTAAATTAGTTAACCATGAGCCCCGCACCTTTGTAATAGTTTTCGACGTGGGCGAGGAGGTGGTGAAGACCCTGGAGGAATTTTGCATAGACGAAAGTGTGGGCGCTGCAGCCTTTAAAGCCATTGGCGCGTTTAGCCGCGCGGTCGTAGGGTACTTCGAGCTCGCAACAAAAAAGTACAAGGATATACCCGTCAACGAACAAGTGGAGGTGCTCTCCCTGATAGGCGATGTCACGCTGTACAAAGACCAGCCCAGGCTGCATGCGCACGTGGTGCTAGGCCGCTCCGATGGCAGCACTTGCGGCGGCCATTTGCTCTCTGCCATCGTAAAGCCAACACTGGAGGTGGTGATCACTGAACTGCCGGCATACCTGCACCGGGAAATGAATAGGGATTTCGGCATACCACTTATTAAGATCGATGATGGCTTTTGATCATCACGCGGCATGGGCCGCCGTCTGAATCCTTAATTTTCAGCGGCAGGCAAACCATTTCATAGTCGCCGGCTTCAATGTCCTTCAGCTTCAATCCTTCTATGATGATGATGCCTGCTCCCAGAATTAGCCGGTGCACTTCGCCGTCGTTAGCTTTATTGCCGAGCGACAGGTAGTCGATGCCAACGCAGTTGATCTTCTTTTCGGCGAGATACTTTGCGACATCGGTAGCGAGGTACACATAGTCTTCAACAAAAGGCAAATGCTCCCATTCCATTTCAGAATTGGCTGTGCGGAACAGTATACGGTCGCCAGCCTCTATATCGAAGTTTCTGATCTCAGCAAGGCCAATTTCTTTCGGGTTATGAATATGAAATACTTTCGCTTTGCCCACCAGTTTTTCTAAAGGTACTGATGCCGCATCCATGCCGCCTTCAATAAAATGCAAAGGCGCATCGATATGCGTGCCCACGTGTGCCGTGGTTGAGATCTGTGTCACATTGGCCTCCGCGCCTGCCGCTATAGTTTCAGCCCTTGATACCTGCACAGGCGGGTCGTCTGGCCAGCGGGTCATTCCATCGGATATGGTAGCGGATATATCTATCCAGTTATTTGCGTCCATCCTGTCATCAAATTGAAAAATGATTGGTGTTCTTATTCCTGCTGTCGTCCAGTTGCTTATCGAGGTTGATGGCCGCGCTGATCAGCCCCATGTGGGTGAAGGCCTGCGGGAAGTTACCGAGATGCTCTCCCTCAAAACCCAGTTGCTCGGCATATAAACCAAGGTGGTTCGCATAGCCCAGCATCTTCTCAAAATAGAATCTCGCTTTCTGCAATTGTCCCGACTTCGACAGGCACTCCACATACCAGAAGCTGCACATCGAGAAAGTGCCTTCGTGACCTGCAAAACCATCGGCCTCTTTTTTTGAGGGTTTGTGCCGGTACACCAATGAATCGGCCACAAGGTCTTCCTCTATTTTTTTAAGCGTCGATAGCCACCTGGGGTCTTTGGGGCTAATGAAGCGGATCAGCGGCATTAGCAGGCTGGATGCGTCCACGGCCGCCGATCCCGGGTAGGTAACAAAGGCCTTGTGACGCTCACTCCAGTAGTCTTTGTGAATACTGCCGAATATCTTGTTCCGCGCCTCCTCCCAATGCCTGGGGTAGGGCATCGATCTTGCTTTTGCCAGCTTCATGGCCCGGTCAAAGCATACCCAGCTTTGCAGCCGTGAGTACAGGAAGTGCTGTTTTTTATTGCGCATCTCCCAAATGCCTTCATCCGGATGTTGCCAGTTTTCATACAGCCAGTCTACCTGTTGCTCTATATTTTTCCAGAGGTCGTACGAGATGGGTTCTGCGTGTTTATTGTACAGGTATAGTGCGTCCATCAGCTCGCCGTATATGTCCAGTTGCAACTGGCGGTAGGCATCATTGCCTATCCTCACAGGGCGCGACCCTTTGTAGCCTTCAAAATGTTTCAGCTCCCACTCCTTCAGTTGGGGTTCTCCATCCAGGCTGTACATGATGCCCAGCCGGTTCTGTCCTTTTATCGCTTCGCATCGTTTTTCTATCCATTGCACAAACGCCCTGGCCTCACGGGTGTAGCCTAGCTTGATGAGTGCATATACTGTAAAGGAGGCGTCGCGTATCCACGTGTAGCGGTAGTCCCAGTTGCGCGTGCCACCCACATTCTCCGGCAAGCCAAAGGTGGCGGCCGCCACCATCGATCCGTTCTTAGCCGATGTCAGCAGCTTCAGCACCAGTGCCGACCGGTTCACCATTTCGCGCCAGCGCCCTTCGTAGTTCGACTGAGATACCCAGTCTTTCCAGAAGTTGACGGTTGCAAAAAGATTGTCGGTTACATATGCATGGAGGTCTTCGTTCCTGTTCTGCTTTTGGCCGGCCTCGCTCAGCAGGAATGCAGCGCTTTCACCCGCCTTCAATATAAAGTCTGCCACGACGGCGCCTTTATGCATCTTAAGCGGCACACTGCTCACCAGGCTCAGTGACAGCTTTTCTTTTCCCTTGCTCACGAAAATGACCTCATTATCCGAAATGCGTTCGATGCTGTGCTTATCGGTACCGTAGTTAAACCTCGGATCGCAAACCATCCGGTACTTTACCTCGCCCCGCACACTCGTTACCCTGCGTATGAGTTCATTGGCATTGTGCAGTTCTTCCACCGGCATGAAATCGATGATCTCCCCCACACCCTCCGGCGACAGGAAGCGGCTCACCAGCACATTGGTATCGGGGAGGTAGAGCTGTTTACATTTCATCTCTTCAAACTCCGGCTGTATCGAAAAGCGTCCGCCCTTTTTGTCGTCGAGCAGGGCCGCGAAAATACTGGGCGAGTCGAAATTGGGAAAGCACATAAAGTCGATAGAACCGTTAAGCCCGCAGAGGGCCACTGTATTCAGGTCACCTATAACGCCGTAATTTTCAATTGGTTGGTAGCTCATTGTTGCGCACCACCTGGGTGGTACCGAGGGGTTAACAATTCTGTGCCAGTGGTTGGGTTGAAGTTGGTTGATAAGTTGATTGGTTTATAAGTTGACAGGTGTGGCCAAAAGCATGGAGTAAGAATGGATCTGGATTTTCCCGAATAATATTTTTTTCATAGCTTTTCATTGATAGTCAAAGGTTTAGGTTTAAAAAATGCCCCAAAAATGCCCCATTTATTTCCCGCGGTCGGGGTAATATTTCCCATCGCCCGGAGTAAAATTTCCGGTGCTTTGTGAAGGTACGAAGCTGCCAGGCGGAGTTCCAAAAAATGTGGATAAGAAGAAATAAAATTAAAATTGTTAATTCATTCGGGGGTCCACAGGAAACGTCACCCTGCGCTATGTAGCAGACGTAGGCTTTACCGGGCCGCAGGATACTCTCGTCATAACGATCAATTACCAGGGCCATATGTGCGTTTACCTGCTGCCACTCAAGATAAAGCCATGCGATAATAAGTATGCGCCCAAACAGAGCAACAATGGCAACGATACGGTGATCCATGACGTGGACAAGGTGACGCTGAAGAGCCGCCTTGCACAGATGGCAGTAGTGCCTAACCCGGCGCAAGACCAGACAAGGGTTGACTATGTGTATAGTGAAGCCGGCAGTAACCGTTACCTCGAAATGTACGATGTCACAGGCCGGTTGATGGCAAGACATGCGGTGTATGAGAATAGCGGTAGCTGGGAAATCAATTTGAGCAGCTACGCGGCAGGCATGTATGTCGTCGTGCTGCGGGAGAATGGTAAAGTTTTGCTGCAAAGCAAACTTAGTGTAGTGAGATAGTTTTATTGAGAGCAGGGATGGCATAAATTGCCGTCCCTGCTTTTTATTAAATGATTTTTGTAATTTGTATAAAATATACCAAATCCATGACTAGAAAGATTTACGCGGCAACCTTGACGTGCTTATCGCTATTTTTTTCAACCTTCATTTATGGCCAGTCTTGGCAATGGGGTATCAGCGGTGGGAGTAGCGATGTTGACATTAATAATTTCGATGAAACGGTAACCGACATGGCCACAGATAAAGGCGGCAATGTCTATGTGTTGAGTAAAGTTTTGCAAAGTAATCTGCAAGTCGATGGACATCCTAAAACTGGTTTTGGTGACTGGGATATAATGTTGTCCAGCTTTAGTTGTGATGGCAATTACCGCTGGAGTAAAATGATCGGTGCTGATGTGGGCAGTGATGCGGGGATGGCTGTCAAAACCGACACACTTGGTGGCGTATATGTGACGGGCTATATGTTTATGGGGAACTTAGGCTATCACGGCCATATCGATACAGACACGACAATAGCCACTACCTACAAATCAATGTTCCTGGTCAAGTTTGATACGGCAGGCATCTATAAATGGCTTCGCTTGCCACAGGCCGATACGGTTACAGCGCAGGCATTTTCAATCACCGCCCCACTTGACATGGATGTAGATGGCACGGGTAATATTTTCATGTTTTGCCAGTTGCAGCAGGGATCATACGGTGGTGGTGCCTTTATTGCACCAGTAAAAGGAGATTATATCCTGAAATATAATGCTACTGGCGCTTGCACAGGTGGCTTTAAACTGGAAATGAATATAAGAGACGTTGGTTATCTCCATATGAGCCGCGATCATAAACACGGTGGCAGATATTATTTTGCCGGCACAAACATGGGCGGCCCCGACAGCATGGGTACAAATAAAATTACCCACAGCATGTATGTAGGCGCTTATAATAGTCAGGGACAATTTCTTTGGAAACGCGAGAACACATCTCAAAATAGAGGCTTTAACACAAGACCTGCTATCGATGATTCGGGCTCGATTGTTCTGATAGGTGACGCATGGTATATTGACACTTTTAACAGTTATGTGGTTCATGCAGGAGCAATGAATACGGTCCCGTTAGTTGTAAAAGTTGACAGCAATGGCACCAATAAATGGGCGCAGAATGATTCAACTGATGTTGCTTATGGCGGCGGATACGGATATGGCATTGCTTTAAGAACCGCCGATGAAGTTGTGGCGACTGGCAGTTATGCCGGAAGAATGATCTGGAAAGGATCGCCGACAATCCCACATAAACAACCTAATGGGGGACTCGATATATTTGTCACAAGATTCAATTTGCATACAGGGGAAGTTATCAATGTCGACACATTAGCCAGTTCATGGGGCTTTGACGAAAACCCAAGCGTTGCAGTTGGCAATGGCAAGGGACAGATTTATATAGGCGGCGAATTTGCAGCGGATTTGCGTGTAGCGCATGATACCTTAGAAAGCATTGGGGGACAGTCAGATTTTTTTGTGGCTAAATACGGCTGCAACTGCGCGCCAATAGCGGCCAGTTATGCATCGACCGTCAACAACGCTGCACACTCTGCGGATTTCACATACAATGGCAGCGTACCTTACGACAGCCTGAAATGGACCTTTGGCGATGCGCAGCAAACCTACACAACCGGCACTACGACATCACACACTTATGCAGTGCCGGGTACTTATAATGTTTGTGTAACGGCGTACACCACTTGCGATAGCAATACCTATTGTCATACCGTCCAGGTGGCCGTTGGCGTATCGAATATTGCCGGCATGGAGCACATCATTATCTACCCTAATCCATCGAGCGACGAGCTGCATATCGATAATGCGGCGCAAGGTACCAAAGTGCGACTGTTTAATGTGATGGGACAAATGGTGTATGAAGGCATGATACAAGGCAAAAACGAAGCCATAAATATTAGCGCATTAAAGCAGGGCACATATTTGATAACGCTGACGGATAGCAAGGGACATACGGGCACGAGCAAGCTGGTAAAAGAATAACGAACCCTAAAAAGCTGAATGTCTCATCGTCACTTACTGCAAAAATGTGGATATCATTTTTGGGAACAGCGTCCCGAATTTCGTAACTTGCTAAGGGTGCGAAACCGATTGTTTACGCTGTTTTTCAGGCTTCAAAACATCGGGCACAGCATCGGGCATTGCCTGGTCAGATTGTCTAGTCCTGCCATAGGTTGACACTAAAAAAGTGTAATATATGGCAAGAAACCATCAAAGACGCAGCTGGCTTTTACGCCGGCAAGTAGTAAAAGAGTACCTGGGGGGTTCCAAAACGCTTAGGGAGTTATCGGCACAGTACAATATTCCTAATCAAACCATCTGCGACTGGATAAAAAGTTATGAGCAGGATATGGGACGAGGTTCAGAAGTGGGTACATTTAGTGTTATGACAAATGAGGAAC
>JAFDXN010000009.1 GCA_018267915.1 Bacteroidota bacterium
ATCAGCAAGACCATGAACACCAACCCTCGTGTGCTTGTGGGGAACTTGTTTAACCTCGTGGCTTTTGAAGAGTCGGGAGAAAATGATGTGTTAGAGAAAGGGTACAACGCCACCAAGCCTTGTTTTATGGTTGGTAACGAGATGGTGGGGCTACCTCTTGTCTTTGGCACAGGGGGCGATGTGTCGGCTTCGGCAAAGGACTTTCAGGCAATGTGGGCGGAAGCAGATAAGTATAAACTTGTAAGGTTTCGTATGCACGCAGATAGAATGGTGATAGGAATGTTTGTCGGCAGCCGTAATACGAAAGGCATTATTGAGGAGAATATTCCAAATGTCATTAATGATGAAAGGTACAAGGGGCTTTCAAGAGAGCAGTTGCTTGGCGTTGAAGATGTAAAGTGCGCTATTGACACAAGGCTGCAAGTAAGGGAGGACTTGCGCAAATCCAACGACCCACAGAAACTCTTTGACGAACTTAGGGACAACCCCCTTAATGACAACGAGGCGTTTCTGAAGTTTTCAGGAAACCCTTTTAACCCCGAGAAACTGTCTGTTCAGCATAATGTTAACATTATCAATAAGTCCGACTTTTACAAGCCATATATTTTAGATTGGAAGAGAAAAGACAGTGGAGAGCCTCTGATACCCCTTGAAATAGATATGTCTAAGGTCAGGGTTGCAGAAACAGAAGCCGAGATAAGAGAGTCTATCTATATATCTGTTTTCCCTAAGCGTGGGGTTAGAGACCTTTATGTAGCAGGGGGTGACAGCTATGATATAGACAAGTCTGTAACATCAAAGTCACTTGGCGGTATGGTGATGCTGGCAAGGGATTCCTTTGCCCTCCCTGCCGAACACAGAATGTCGCCACACGCCGCTATAAGACAACGCCCTTCAAGGAAGGAAATCTTTTGGGAGAACTGTCTTAAATTATGTGTATTGTACGACCTTAAATCCGATGGGCGCAGTGGGAACTTTATGGTTGACGTGGCAAAGCCCGGCATCATAGATTATTTCAAGCGTATGGGCGGAAGGCAGTACCTGGCCATCAGACCGCAGAGTCTTGAAACAGAACACTCAGAGCAGGTGCATGAGTTCGGATGTAACCTTGTGCCAAGAGCAAGGAATACGATGATAAGCTATATGCAGTCGTATGTGGAGGATTATCACATGAATATTAAGTTCGACTTCTTAACAAGAGAGCTTATGGACTTTGACGTTAAGGCAAGAGATAGCGACAACGACTGCGCTGATGCACTCGGGCTTGCACTCATACGGCACTATGATATGGCTAAACTTCCACAGAGTGAAGAAGACCTGTCTGCTTACGACCCTTACCCTGTTGAGGTATTCGCCACAACACCTGATGGCGATGGAAGTAATAGATTAATCATTGCTAATAAAGTTGTTAACAATAAGTCGGTTATAACAAAAAATGGTATTGTTATAACAGACCCATTAACATTATATTTGCAGTAATTTTATTGATATTTTTGATGGATAGCGAATTTCCTAATGTACATGAGCCTCAAACGATGAAACATGCAATAGCTGTTATTGAATATGCTATTGCTAATTTCAGGAACGACTCAACACGTATAAAGAAAATCAATAAACTGAAAAAGTCTTATCTCGGAAAGTCCAATAAAGAAGAAAGAGATGCCATTGAGAATATTAAGGGGACAAGCAAGTCTAAGGTTCGTTATGTGGATTATAGGCTTACCAAGTCAAAGACCGACAGGCTTATAGGGGAGTTTATTGAACGACCTATTAACGGTACGGTATATGCCGTAAACTCTATAAGCATAAAAGAAAAGAAGGATATTGTTGACTTTAACACCGCTTACCGTGCTATGCAAGCACCTTTACAGAAACTTAGAGAGAACAGTATTTCAGATACATGGAGAGGGATGCCCCCTGTTGATGTTGACGAAAATGGCGTGATGAAAGATGAGGTGAGGCTTGCCAAAGAGATAATCATGCAAAGGATTATCAATGACTTTATTAAGAAGAAGGGGCTTAAAGACCAGCTTTATTACAACCGATTAGATTCAATATTAGGTAGTGAGTGCTTTGGCAAAGTGTTTATTGATACCGATGGCTTCGTTAAATACAGAAGCATAGACATAAGAAATGCTTTATTTGAAGAAACGGAAAATGACCCTTATTGTTTACGCAGCCCTTATATGGGTGAGTACAGGCGAATGTATATATCGGAGATAGTAAATGAGATTCCTGACTTCCCGAGCGACAAGATAAAAGAGCTAAAGGCGATAGAAGGGGCTATGCGTGAAAATACTTATGTGCTTAATTCTAATACCGATAATTTTGTACTTGACAAAAAGAAAAACTTGCTTATAGACGTTTTCTTTGTTGAATACAAGGCTTATGATAAGTGGTTTATCTCAAAAACCTCTAAGAATAAAAACGGAGAATATATATCCTCTGAATTGTCGGAAAGTTATTACAACCAAAACAAGGCAAAGGTAAACAGGGGCATAAATAAAGAAGGGTGGAAGATTGATATTAAAGAGAAAGAGGTAAAGTATAAGATTGCACGTGTAGGCAATGACATTTATTGCGGCTTCGAGAAGTGTAAAAACATCACAGGCTCTTTAGAAAACCCTTTTCAGACAGAGTATGATTATTCTATATTGCTGTTTGGCAGCGTAGATGGCGAAAGGGTGTCTATCTATCAAAGCATGGAAGACCTCAAAGTGCAGTACAACGTTGTTCGCATGATGATTAACAGGGAGTTGTTTAAGTTCAAAGGGATGCAGTTGACTTATGACAGGCTGATGCTCCCCAAGACAGGAAACAAGACTACCACCGTTGACGAGGTTATCATTAAGATGATTAATGACGGTATCATTGACTATTCAAGTGGCTCTGATGGTGGACTGTATCGTAGCCCTAATGCCGACAGGACGGGTATAGATGTAAAAGACTTGGGCTTTTCAAGGTCTATGCCTATGTTGTTGCAGATGGCATTGGATATTGAGCAAACCGTTGACAGGCTTATAGGGTCAAACTCCGAGAGAAGCGGTCTTATCCCTGCATCAAGTACGGTTACTAACTCCAACCAAAATCTTATAGCTTCACGCTCGGTGACAGCACCTTTTGATTATTTCTTTGACCGCTACGTTGAGAACGTACTTAATAAATACCTTTCGAGGTCTAAGATATGCTACGGCATACTCCATAGAGATATTGGAGAGAACATTGTAGGTATAGACTACTCTGCTTATTTTGCTGACAACGATATATCTGATGATGATTATGCTTTTTCAATAGGCGATTCACGTAAAGAAGAGGTGTTAAGGCAGATAATGAGAATGTATATCCCTCAGTCTATCAACGCAAGAACGCTCGATGCTGATGCAGCGATGGCGGCAGAGATGGCGGATTCATTAGCGGAGGCACGTCTTATATTACAGAAAAATAGTGATAAATTAAAAGATTTACAGATGCAAAGCCAGCAGTCCGCCTCTGAAATGGAAAGTCAGAAGGTGCAGCAAGCGTTGGCGATGCAGAAAGAACTTGGCGATATGAAAGCCCGTAATGATGCGGACTTACTCATTCTCGGCTCTCAGTTACAGCGTGGCGAAGATGCGCAGAAGGCAAGAGAGCAGTTTATCTTGAACGAACAAAACAACATGGCTCAAATGCAGATGCAGGAAGGGCAACAAGTATAATTTAATATTTTTGAACAAATGGACGAATTAGAAAAAAAAGAACAAGAGGATACATCAATTGAAGTTGATGCTCCCGAAAATGCTGATACCCCCGAAAATAATGAAGGCGATAAGCAGCAAGTAAAAGACAATGAATCTGATGCCGAAGGCGACAGCGCAAGTGATGATGCTCAGAAAGAATCTTCTAAAGACGAAGGTGAAGCCGAAAGCGCAGAGGAGTTAAATATAGACGATGTAGATACTCCAGCCCCTGTACAAAAAGAGGAAGAAGTAAAGACGTTTTCATGGAAAAACGCAATCAAAGACCTTGACTTGGGTATTGAGTTAGAAAATGACGACATCACATCTTTTAAGAGAGGTCTTAGTGAGCTAAGAAACAAAGACAAGTCTGAGGCTTGGGACGAGGGCAGACGTTCTGTGATGGAAGGGCTTACCCCCGACCAACAGATACTCATAAACGCTTTCGACCAAGATGGAGGGGCTACAATAGACGAGATTGCAAACATAGGGGCGAAATGGGATAGGTTTATCAACCTTGACGATTCAGAACTGTATCGTCAGTCGTTGCTTTCGCAAGGTATCAGCAAAGATATTGTCGAAGAAATGGTGGCGTATGCTGAAGAAGATGGGCGTGTACGCTTTGAGGCGGCACAGTTGCGCTCTACGTTGAACGCAAATAAAGAACAAGCAAAACAGCAATATATCACCGACAAAGCCAATATGAGTATAGCTCATAAGAAGGCTATACAGGAGAAAGATGCTGCTGATATGAAAAAAGTTTCCGACATCCTTGAAGGGGTGACTGAATATAATGGAGTAAAAATTAGCGGTGACGCTAAAAAGAAGCTGGTTGAAAGATGGAATAGTGGGTTTTATCGTGAGAGATTTGCCAACGATTTTGATTTCACCGCAAAAGCAATTCTTCATGCCGAATTTGGTAAGCGGTTTGTTGAAGGCTCGATTGTGAATATAAAGAAAGAGGTTGAAAGAGAAACAAAAAGCAAACTCAAAGAAAAACTTCACAATCTAAGTGATACTTCTGGCAATAAAGGGGGTAGGGTAAGTGGCAACAACAACGATGATTTCTCTGAATGGGAAGGGCTACTGCGAGGTGGCGAACCTGTGAAGATAGTCAGAGGAAGTTGACGTGTACGTGGCAAGGGCGAACAATGTAATTAATTATTGTAAACCTTTAAAATGTAAAATTTATTATGGCTCAAATACAAATATCAAGAGGGGGCTTTGATGGAACATGTACTACATCAAGCAGCCTGTCGGCAAACTATATGACTAAAGAAGTTTGTCGTGAAATTATCGAAATGACAGAAGGGAGAAGTTTAACTACCCTTATCACAAGTTCGATTACCGATGGAAGACAAGTGCCTTCCATGAAACCGAAAATTAAAATTGTTGATGAAACAAAGTCTATCGGGGCAAATGCTTATCGTTTCCGCAAGATGGGACGTATTCAGATGGCTTCGGAGATTATTGCACAGGTGGGAACTACGGCAAGCGATGGCTCTTTTGCCTTACAGATGAATGACGACTATCTTTATGAGGGAAATGTCGTTACCTTCTACGCTCCTTATTTCCAAGCACGTGCTATGAGCAACCCTACGGGAGTTCCAGGAAACTTTGTGGTTCAGTTTCAGTCACAAGATGGTTCTCTGTTCGATTGGAACACACACGTAGCACCACAGGCAGGTACTAAGACTTGCTTTGGCGGGTACACATCATACGAGGAGCGTTCTTTGCGTGGCTACTCTCGTTCACACTACCCTGATGAGTACATTCAGCACATGAATATTCAACGTAAGACAGTTGCTTTCAGTGGCGATGCCCTTACTACTGTGTTGAAGTATGTCCCTAACGGAAAGAAAGGTGATGCTTATTGGGATTATGTGGCTACAAGCCAAGCACGTGCGCAGTTTAACTTAGAGGATGACTTTCAGAAAATGTATGGTCGCTCTAACATGATTGACGCTAACGGCAACTTACGCCCTGCGCCATTTCAGAAATCACGCTCCACAGGAGAGGATATTATGACAGGTATGGGTCTTGACCAACAGATTGAAGGGGAGAATGACTCTTTCGCAAGCGGTGCTGATGGTCGTGCTACCATTAATGACCACATGGATATGATGACTACGCTTTCTAAGCGCAGCAACAAAATCATGGGTGGTCATTGGTATGTTACATGCGGCACAGATGGCTATGTTGACGCACAGCAAGAGTTGCGTGACTTTTGGCGTAATAGTCTTGGCGGACAGTCTAACGCTAACGCTTCCGATGTGGAAATAGAGGTAGGTCATAACTTCAACACTTTCAACTTTGCAGGTCAGAAGATAACCTTTATCTTAGACCCACAGAAGGATGATGACAAGAAGTTCCCTGCACGTACCACCGATGGTCGCCTGGCTTCTTCTCGCACTTACCACTACTTTGATGCTTCTGTTATAGATGCAGGGGGTATGAGCAACATCGAAATCCTGAAAAAGAACGCCAATGGCGTTGACCGCTCCTTTGTGAGCATCACACTTAATGGCATTACAGGTAGCGGTGCTACTCCTGTTGACGAGGTAGATGCTTTGAGAATGGCTATGCTTAAACAAGAGATGATTGTATGTTACTCTACACAGAGTAGCGGACGTATCTTGCCGTTCTAAGTAAGTTTATAATAGAGGGGTTGGTTGAACTCCGCCCCTCTATACTTTAGTAGTAATATTTTGAACAATTTAATACTTAAAAAAAATGAGTGAAATTAATGATTTTGGCAGTGCTACGATAAGACTGCCTAATTGGGATGCCGAGATAAAGGCGTTACAGGAACGTATGCAAGGGTATAACGAGGTAGAACTTGTTATGATTAATGATGGCAATTACAGCAAGATGAAGAACGGTGGTTCTTCTTTTGTTAGTTTTACCGACCCTACCACAGGGCTTACTTGGGGCGTTCCACTTCAAGGGGGGTATGATAGCAATACAAAGACGTATAAGTTCAGGCGTATTATCTTTGGTAAAAATCGTGTTTACAGACTTAACAATCGTGCCGAAGCGATGGAGTTTCTTTGTGTTATCAAATCTCCGCTTGTAGAGGGTTCTCCTTTGGCGAAGTACGCATCACATGTGCGCCCTTTGTTTAAGGTTAAAGATGCAGTCCTTGAAGCTGTGAAACAGATAAGAAAGGCAGAGATAGAACTGATGACGAAAAACTGGATTATGGCTCTTAGCGATTCTGAGATTAAGGATTTTGGATTGGTGTTCAACATTAACCCTGACAAAAATCCTGTTGTCGTAGTTAAGGGTATATTGCTTGAGAAAGCCGTTAAAGACCCTGAGCGTATGCGTGAAATCATACAGAACAGAAGCAAGACGCAGATAACAATAGTTATAAGAAGAGCTATGTCTGTTGGCGTTATCGTGAATGATGCTATTTCAGGTTATGTGTATAACGACACTGTTGTTTTAGGACAGAATGAAGAAGAGGCTATCAGTAAGTTGGCGCAAGATGTTGACTTGTTGCAAAACATCAACAAGGATAGTCTTGTCAAGACAGGAAGGGTAGAAGTTCCTTTACTGCCTGAGGTAGAGTTGGGTATCATGCCTACATTCACTACTACGGTGAAAAAGTCTCCAAGTCCTGTTGCGGAAAAGGTGTTTGTTGAAGATGCTGAGGTGGTTTCAGAAAAAGAGGCTGCTCCAATAGAGTTCGATATGATGCCTACCCCTATCACTGAGGAGGAAATATTTAATTCAGATAAGATACAGACTGCTGTTGTCGCAAAAAAGGGCGGCAAAAAAAGTTAATAACTTATCATTAAAAAGTAAAGCATCCTTTGTAATATAGGGGTGCTTTATTAATTTTGTTGCATGAACGCTTGGATAATGCTTAATAGGGTTAAGAATCATCTTAACCGAACAAGGTCTCCACGACAGAGCGAGGAGCGTATATCGTGGGCTTTAACGACAGCCATGTGGCGTTATATCAACGACAGGGTTGACAATATTAAAAAGTCCGTAAGAGAGAAAACATATTCTTTTGAGATGGTGCAGCGTGTAAAAGACGAGTTGCAGTCTCTTGTGCTTAAAGGCTCTGTACCTATTGACCCTGATGGCAAAATCCTACTGCCTCCTTCGTACTACTATGAAGTGGGGTTGAGGGTTCAGATTAACGGTGTATGGCGCAACAGCACCCCTACGGACGTAGGTGAATGGACTAACAGTGAACGCAACGTCTATCAAAGACCTACCATAGAACACCCAAGACATATTATTTATCAGGGTGAGGTAGAGGTAAAGTGGGGCGGTGAGTTGATTACTCTTGGCTCACTAACTGAGTTTTGGTATTTATTTGCACCCCCTGATATATACGTCAGTGAAATATCACTCACCAATGCCGACACCCTTTTAGTGGGTAAGATGTATGCTGTTGATAGCGGAAGCGTTGTATATGGAGGAACAACGTATGTAGAGGGAGATTCCTTTCAGACAGGGGCGTTAACATCTTTCACAGGAACAGGAACGGTACGTCTTGTAGTAAACTGCTTATTGCCGTTTCAGGCACATGATGAGATAGTGTTGTGGGCATCAGAGTTATTGGCTGAAACTGTTGAAAACTTTAACAGACAGCAAATGAAAATGATGGAAAGAAAAGAAGTGTAATAGTATATTTGTAAGATAAATAACAATTAAAATCATATAACAATGGGAAATTTAGCAACCAATGATGTTGAGAAGGTTACGCAAAGCGTCCTCTTAAACCTTCCTGTTGCCGGTGATATAGCCACAGCTAACGGTTATCACCGCATCAAGGGATTACGTCCAATTCGACAAGGTTCAATCTTGTCTATTTCAAAACAAACTCCGGTGGTGGAGGTGCAAGGTTACAAGACAGTAGCTATGCCGACTACTCCACTGGCATCTACCAAGTATGGTATCTCTTTCGGCTATCCTGATTCAGAGAGCGGAAGTGTAGGCAACAGCGTTACGAATATCGCTATCACCACACCTTCTGTGTTGACAGGAACAGCGTTGACAGACAGACAGAACATTGCTGCTGCTCTCGCTTCACGCATCAACCGCAAATATGGCTATGCCGTATATGCAGGTCTTGCTTGTACTATTACACATGGCGCAACAGCCACTGCTGGTGGTTTTGCTCTGTACTCTAAGATTACAGGCGGAACGTCAGGTGCAATAGGTTATGTTGTTGCTACGACAGCTACGACAGCAACTGTGGTATTTGTTAACGGCATTATTTCAGCAGGCACAGAGACTCTTTCAGGCACTGCTGCTTCTGATGGTGTTACTGCCACCACCGCTACTCTTGCAACTACTACCTTTACAGGCAACTTAGGGCTTCTTGATGCAGCAGGGTACTGTTCAGCAGACCACAAGCGTCAAAGAGTGTTTGTGCCGTTTGTAGGTGCAGGTGCAGGTATCCCTGCAAGTGCCGTAACTGTTGTTATCGCAGGTGTTAAGGGTGTGCTTCAAGGAACACGTATGCTTGATGATGTTCATATAGCAGACAGATTCACCGACAACCTTGTTTCAGGGCTGTATGGCTTTGCTGCCTTTGGTGAAGTTCCTGTTGCGGGTTCGCAGTATTATCTGTATAAGATAACTGTTGCGGAAGATGCTTCTATGGGTGGTAACTCAAGTGTAGTTCCTGAGTCGAGAATAGCATTTTATGTGTATGCACGTACTGCTCAGGCAGGAACAGCGGCATTTGACTCTGCTATTCTTGCGCTGACATAATATTGATTGAATGTGGTTTAGTTTATGTGTTTAAAGGGTGGTACTGCCGTACCGCCCTTATTTTAA